>NZ_CP125640.1:1307500-2615000 GCF_030053155.1 Rhizobium sp. BT03 | reverse complement strand
TGTGAAGAGAAGATTGATCTGGAGGCTTCCAGGTGTTTTGGGTTCTGCCCAAGGCGTCCGAGCCCGATCCTTATGATATCGTCGATGGCCTAGCCGGCCGGACGCGATGGAGGGATCGGAGGTAGGAAGGAAGCTTGTCGCTCTGGGCCGTTGTTGTTTGTTTATCCTCAGGGATGAGCATCTGACGGACGGCTTGATTACCGTTGCCTGACCGCGCGGTATCGGATCCAATCTCGAGAAGCTGGTCTTAAGACAGGCTGCAAGTGAGCTGCTCGGCGTAGCTCCAATAAAGCAGACCTGTCGAACACGTTAATGGCATTGTTGGATTGACTGGGTTGTAAAAGGTAACCTGGTCTGTTGCCGTTCCTTCGGAACGAGCAACGAGACGATGAGCATTGGCAATGAGAACGATTAAGTGTCGTAAGGGCATTTGGTGGATGCCTTGGCATGCACAGGCGATGAAGGACGTGATACGCTGCGAAAAGCCGTGGGGAGCTGCGAATGAGCTTTGATCCATGGATCTCCGAATGGGGCAACCCACCTTAAATGCTTGGAAAATCCAAACTGACTGCGGTCGGCTTGGGTTTCCAAGCATTGTTATAAGGTATCTACACCTGAATACATAGGGTGTAAGAAGCGAACGCAGGGAACTGAAACATCTAAGTACCTGCAGGAAAGGACATCAACCGAGACTCCGCAAGTAGTGGCGAGCGAACGCGGACCAGGCCAGTGGCAATTGTGATTAAAGTGGAACGCTCTGGAAAGTGCGGCCGTAGTGGGTGACAGCCCCGTACGCGTAGATATCACGATTGTCCTAGAGTAGGGCGGGACACGAGAAATCCTGTCTGAACATGGGGAGACCACTCTCCAAGCCTAAGTACTCGTGCATGACCGATAGCGAACAAGTACCGTGAGGGAAAGGTGAAAAGCACCCCGACAAGGGGAGTGAAATAGAACCTGAAACCGGATGCCTACAAACAGTCGGAGCCCGCAAGGGTGACGGCGTACCTTTTGTATAATGGGTCAACGACTTAGTGTAACGAGCAAGCTTAAGCCGGTAGGTGTAGGCGAAGCGAAAGCGAGTCTGAATAGGGCGTCATAGTTCGTTGCATTAGACCCGAAACCGAGTGATCTAGCCATGAGCAGGTTGAAGGTTGGGTAACACCAACTGGAGGACCGAACCCGCATCTGTTGCAATAGATTGGGATGACTTGTGGCTAGGGGTGAAAGGCCAATCAAACTCGGAAATAGCTGGTTCTCCGCGAAATCTATTTAGGTAGAGCGTCGAGCGAATACCCCCGGGGGTAGAGCACTGGATGGGCTATGGGGACTCACCGTCTTACTGATCCTAACCAAACTCCGAATACCGGGGAGTACTACTCGGCAGACACACGGCGGGTGCTAACGTCCGTCGTGAAAAGGGCAACAACCCTAACCTCCAGCTAAGGTCCCCAAGTCATGGCTAAGTGGGAAAGGATGTGAGGATCCCAAAACAACCAGGATGTTGGCTTAGAAGCAGCCATCATTTAAAGAAAGCGTAACAGCTCACTGGTCTAAATAAGGGTCTTTGCGCCGAAAATGTAACGGGGCTGAAGCCATGCACCGAAGCTGAGGATGTGTAGCAATACACGTGGTAGCGGAGCGTTCCGTAAGCTGATGAAGGGAGACCCGTGAGGGCTCCTGGAGGTATCGGAAGTGCGAATGTTGACATGAGTAACGATAAAGAGGGTGAGAGACCCTCTCGCCGAAAGACCAAGGGTTCCTGCTTAAAGTTAATCTGAGCAGGGTTAGCCGGCCCCTAAGGCGAGGCAGAAATGCGTAGTCGATGGGAACCACGTTAATATTCGTGGGCCTGGTGGTAGTGACGGATTGCACAAGTTGTTCATTCTTATTGGATTGGATGGGCAGCGGAGCGGTTCCAGGAAATAGCTCCACCGTATAGACCGTACCCGAAACCGACACAGGTGGTCAGGTAGAGTATACCAAGGCGCTTGAGAGAACTATGTTGAAGGAACTCGGCAAATTGCACGCGTAACTTCGGAAGAAGCGTGACCCCATGGTAGGCAACTATTGTGGGGTGGCACAGACCAGGGGGTAGCGACTGTTTATCAAAAACACAGGGCTCTGCGAAGTCGCAAGACGACGTATAGGGTCTGACGCCTGCCCGGTGCTGGAAGGTTAAGAGGAGAGGTGCAAGCTTTGAATCGAAGCCCCAGTAAACGGCGGCCGTAACTATAACGGTCCTAAGGTAGCGAAATTCCTTGTCGGGTAAGTTCCGACCTGCACGAATGGCGTAACGACTTCCCCGCTGTCTCCAACATAGACTCAGTGAAATTGAATTCCCCGTGAAGATGCGGGGTTCCTGCGGTCAGACGGAAAGACCCCGTGCACCTTTACTATAGCTTTACACTGGCATTCGTGTCGGCATGTGTAGGATAGGTGGTAGGCTTTGAAGCGGGGACGCCAGTTTCCGTGGAGCCATCCTTGAAATACCACCCTTATCGTCATGGATGTCTAACCGCGGCCCGTCATCCGGGTCCGGGACAGTGTATGGTGGGTAGTTTGACTGGGGCGGTCGCCTCCGAAAGAGTAACGGAGGCGCGCGATGGTGGGCTCAGACCGGTCGGAAATCGGTCGTCGAGTGCAATGGCATAAGCCCGCCTGACTGCGAGACTGACAAGTCGAGCAGAGACGAAAGTCGGTCATAGTGATCCGGTGGTCCCGCGTGGAAGGGCCATCGCTCAACGGATAAAAGGTACGCCGGGGATAACAGGCTGATGACCCCCAAGAGTCCATATCGACGGGGTTGTTTGGCACCTCGATGTCGGCTCATCGCATCCTGGGGCTGGAGCAGGTCCCAAGGGTTTGGCTGTTCGCCAATTAAAGCGGTACGTGAGCTGGGTTCAGAACGTCGTGAGACAGTTCGGTCCCTATCTGCCGTGGGTGTAGGAATATTGACAGGATCTGTCCCTAGTACGAGAGGACCGGGATGGACATATCTCTGGTGGACCTGTTGTCCTGCCAAGGGCATAGCAGGGTAGCTATATATGGACGGGATAACCGCTGAAGGCATCTAAGCGGGAAACCCACCTGAAAACGAGTATTCCCTATCAGAGCCGTGGAAGACGACCACGTTGATAGGCCGGGTGTGGAAGTGCGGCAACGCATGAAGCTTACCGGTACTAATAGCTCGATCGGCTTGATCGTTCTCATTGACTGTGCTCATCTCAAGGCGACCGCAAAGCGGTCGTCCTGACAAGGCGAAGGCGCCAGCCTTTGCCCGGTCCCGGCGAACACGAAGTGTTCGTCCGGTTGGAGCTCTAAAACGTGTTCAAAACGAAGTCATAGGACTTCACCAGCTTCTCAAACATAAAGTTGCGCTTTGCCGACCTGGTGGTTATGGCGGGGTGGCTGCACCCGTTCCCTTTCCGAACACGGCCGTGAAACGCCCCTGCGCCCATGGTACTTCGTCTTAAGACGCGGGAGAGTAGGTCGCTGCCAGGTCTGCAAAACGCAACTTTAAATCTTCTCACAATGAAACTGACTAACGGCAAACGCCGGAACAAAAGGCCGCTCACAAAGCGGCCTTTCGTGTTATAATACTCAGCAAGTCAATCAGACTTGCCATGGCGCGGGGTGGAGCAGCCCGGTAGCTCGTCAGGCTCATAACCTGAAGGCCGCAGGTTCAAATCCTGCCCCCGCAACCAAACAAATAGCCCGCCTCAGCGCGGGCTTTTTGTTTGGTAACGGGTCGAGGATTTAACGCCTAATCAGGGGCCCGCAAGCAGGCAAAGCCGACGCAGCGGGACAGAAAAATCACAAAGCCTGCCCCCGAAACCAAATTCCATAAACACAACTCGCAAAAACCCGCCTCTCGGCGGGTTTTTGCGTTTCGGCTGATAGTCGGGAAAGAACTCGGCGTGCGCAGCTTCAGTCGAGACCGTTCCGGGCCAGGAATTCCGCTGCCTGCATCGTCTCCAGGGCATTCGCCGTTTCCCTGAAATACGGCAAGCTTTGCCAGAGAGCGCGGTCGCCGACGATATAGAAGCGGCGTTTGGCGCGTGTCAGCGCCACGTTCAGGAGGTTCGGCTTCGATGCTGCCCAGGCTGCGGCTCCGCTATGCTCGGCATCGGCGCCGAGCACCATGAAGACGATGTCCTCCTCCTTGCCCTGGAAGGTATGCACCGTGCCTATCCGTTCCCGCAGCCACCGCGACAGTTTCGATGGCGAACGCATATTTCCGTGGCGATCGACCCATGCCGCATGGGCCAGAGACTGCCTCAGACTGTTTTTGATCTCCTTGAAGGGCGAAATGATATAGAGATCCGGCAATGCGCCATCGCGGCGATAGCTGGCGGTGAGAACGTCGACGATGAAGTCCGTCTGTTCGGCAACCGTCTGTTTGCCCGATACCCTGCCCCTGACGTCGATCCAGGCGCTGTCGCCATAAAATGGCGGTGCGTCGCCGGCCGGGCGGCGACTTTCCAGCCCGAACACCATCTTGTTCTGGTAGGCGATCCGGTTGGCGAGGCCGAACATCGGATCGACGCAGCGCCGGTGTACTCGGAGAGGGCAGCCGATCCAGAGTCCGTCTGCTTCCTCGCCGGCAACAGTCGTTCCATAGCGGTTGGCGGCATCGGCGAGCATCTGCACCGATGCCCGGTTCGGCGAATATTGTCCCGCCGCGGTATGGGGTGAAAGAGCCGAAGCGGCGGTGATCAGCGCGCTCGGAAGGATAAAGACCGGCTCGATCTGCTGGGGATCGCCGATCGCCATGACCCGGCGCCCTCGCAACAGGGCCCCGACGGCTGCTTGCGGCACCGCCTGACCGGCTTCGTCGATGAAGACCCAGCCGATCGAACCGGCTTCCAGCCCACGGAACTGCCGGGCGAAGGAGGCGAATGTCGTCGAGACGATGGGAACGATCATGAAAAGGCTCTGCCAGATCAATGCAATATGCGCGTCATCGACGGGACTGTTGTTGGACAACAGCTTGCTGATGGCGACGATGTTTCCGCCAAAACCGCCGCCCTTCCTGCCAACCTCCGCCAGCCATGCTTCATGCAGCGTCAACGCTGCCTCAAGCAATGCCGACCGCAGGCCTGCCAGTTCGTCCTGATGCCAGAGGCCGCCGATCTGGAACCGGTCGGTCTCGAGATCGGCGAGACGCTCGGGTATGGCGGGATGACCGAGAACCTCGCCCAGACGGTCGAACTCCTCTCTTTTCCTCACCCAGATTTTCTGCCGTGACCGCAGTGCCTGTTCGGCCCGCTCATGTTCTCGCAAAGCCTGTTCCAGCTGCGGTTCATGGATTTTCGCAAGACGATGTTCGCACTCCGCCAGCGCCTTGCGCAAGTCCAGCTGCCGGCGCGCATTGGCGCCGACATCCTGCCGATGCTGCCGGGCCGGGGTGTTTGGCAGCACTCGCTCCCACCAGGCAGGCGCGCTGCGGTCGAGCAGCTGTTCTTCCTCCTTCAGATCCGACAATTCTTGCCCGATCCGAAGCATTTCGGCCGCCACCCTATCGCAGCACTCCTGCGCGCGCCGACGTTCGGCGGCGGCTGCCCCGACCCGTTCAAGCGCGTCGCCGCAGAATACGTCCTGCGAAGCCAGGGCGATGTCGTCATGGAGATCGGCATAGCGTGCATATTGACCGATCTTGTCGCGAACCCGGTCGTCGACGGCACGAAAGGCCGCCGATGCTTCGGCGAAGCTCGGCCCCTCGTACCCCTCCCGCCATTCCCAGATGGTCTGCGGCTTGGCCGCACCGGACCAGCCGGGGTTCGGCCTTTCGGTGATTTCCATGAAGGCGAAGCGTTCCTTGAAGGCTCGGCGGTTCCTGGCATTGCCGAGCGCACAGGCGATCAGCCCCCACGGACGGTCGCCGTCGGAGAGCTTGACGGCGGCGCCATTGTCCTTTTGGCACGCGATCTTGTGCGCGACCGTCTGCAGATATTGGAGTGAAGATGCCCCGGCGATCGAGCTCCGCTTGGGAAGGTCGCGCGAAATATTCTCCACCGCGGCATTGTTGGAGGAGGCGACGACCATTTCGAAACCGGTAAGGGCCGGGATCAGCACCGATATCGAGGCGGTGTTGCGGTCTGCGAAGATGGCGCGGCGCGGCGATCCGTCAAAGGCGTCGCGCGCCGTCTTCAAGGAGGAGAGCACGCGGGCGCGCCGAACG
This sequence comes from Rhizobium sp. BT03, assembly GCF_030053155.1. Taxonomy (NCBI): domain Bacteria; kingdom Pseudomonadati; phylum Pseudomonadota; class Alphaproteobacteria; order Hyphomicrobiales; family Rhizobiaceae; genus Rhizobium; species Rhizobium sp. BT03. Next base: position 2,608,816 of record NZ_CP125640.1, on the reverse strand, counting down.
AGATTATCCGCGAACATGTCGCGAAGCAGGGTCGTCTTTCCCGTCCCCGGCGGGCCGTTGACCGAGAAAAGTCCGGTTTCCGAAAGCTCGCCGATGGCCGAATTGATCGCGAACTGCTGCATGAGGCTCATCGCGTGATGAGGTTCGCTGAGCCAGCGTCCGCGGTTGAGATTTCCGGGGTGCAGAGCCCGAACGATCGCCTTCCGTCCGTCCTCCGAATAGAGGTCGATCCGCTTCTCCGGGGCAAGTGGGCTGAGATATCGCCTGAGCGGCTCGGGAATATCGCCATGTTTGACGCGCATCATCGCCCGCTCGATATCCTCGATGAAGAAGCTGTTCAGGATGCCGATCTCTTCCTCGACACTTGCGCTCTCATCCTCCTCATCGTCGGCTTCGGGCGCATGGCTCTCCTGCTGCGGCAGCGAGAGGACGTCAGGCCGTTCCGCCCTGTCCTTGTAGCGTATTTCAACGGCGGCGACGGGCTTCTCCTGACGCGAGGCAAAGCCCGCCCAATCGCAGAGCAATTCATGCAGCGTCAGGATCTCGCCGGCATCGAGCGGTTGATCGGCACCGTCGTCGAACGATGACGATCTCAGTTGCCGCTGCGCCCGAAAATTCTGCAGCAATTCCGTCAGCTGCCGTTTGCCGTCGGCAAATGCTTCGTGGCTAAGCGAGGAGAGGCCCGATTTGCGCACGCGTCCCAGAGCCCATGGAAGCGTCGAAACGGAAAATGTTTCGAAAAGCGGCTGTCCCGAGGGCGTCAGCTGCAGGCTGGCAAAGCAGGTATCGCCATCGAGATCGCCGCGTTCGGCATCCTCATATTCGGCGATCGCGGCCGCAACGCTGGCGAAGTGACGGCGGACAGAAGTAATTTCGGATTTGCCGAAAACGCCGAGGAACAGGGTAAAACCCGTAATCTTCTTCTCCTCGGGGATTGCTGGACGGCTGAGCACGGCACCGTCATCGCCGAGCGTCCTTGCATGCAGCCAGAAGACACTTCGCCCTTCACCTGCAACAATACGGCTGGAGAGATCGTAGGGAATGAAGAACTCGATCTTGTGCCAGAAATCGAGAATAGCCAGAAGCCGTTCCCTTTCGGCGCCATCTGCATTGGTCTGCATGAGTTTCCACTGAGGAGTTGCAAAATAGGCTTGCACCTCTTTTAGCAACGAACGCAGCTCAAAATCAAAGACCACGGCGGCTGCGCCTGCAGGAACCGCCCGACCGCATGTTCGCAGCCGGCAGGTATCTCGTCAGTGCAGCCGCGGCCGGCGTCGTTCGCCGAGCAGCCCACGCCGGTTCCAGCGGGCGATGGTCTCCGGCACGAGGTCGGTCTTGTGAGTCGCGGGCTCGGCACTTGCCTGGATCCGTTCGAGGGCGGCATTTGCCTTGGCGATATAGTCGAGTGCGGCCGGATCGTCCGAATGCACGTCCCGGATCGCGGCGAAAACGGCTTCCGCCTCGGCCAGCCGTTTGCTGGCCGCAAGCGCGATACCGCGCTTGTAATGCGCCTGGATCAGATGCGGCCCGACCTCGCCGACCCGGCGGAACGTCTCCGCGGCCTGGTCGTATTGATGCAGGGCAAGCTGCGTGTCGCCAAGCCGCATCCGGATCGGCGTCGGATCGGGCGCGTGCTCGGCGAGCGCCTTATAGGCAGCCAGGGCCTCCGTCAGCTTGCCCCGGTCAAACAGCAGATTGGCGATCCCGAATTCCGCGCCGGTATGGCCCGGAACCAATTGCAGGACCTGATTGAAGGCGATCTCGGCTTTCCCACGGGCACCGTTCCGGTACATGTCAAGCGCCTGTTCGTAGACGAAACGAACACTGCGCGGGTTGAGCGCGCCATGCAGATTCTGGCCGTTGCGGGTGCGGAACAGGGTGCAGCTGATCCGTCGTTCCTCGACCCCGAACATATATTTATAGGGCTCGTTTCCGCGCAGGAAGTCGTAGGTCTTGAAGCCTTGCTCGATCGCCCGCCGGATGCAGTAGCCATGCAGGATGAGACCGGGAGACGGCGTCTTCCAGGTCTCGTCGCGGCCGGTGATATAGAACAGAATCGCCTTCTTCTGCCGGTCGACGAGATTCGCCAGCGCCCCGAGTGGCTGGTCGCCATGCCAGAAGACCGGCACGTCGAGATTGCCGCTGTTGAAGCTGTCCATCAGCATTTCGCGCGTGGTTATGATCAGCCGCTCGGTCCGCTCCGTGCCTTTGCGGGCGCTCCATTTGGTCCGCCACAGATTGAAGAGGATGTCCAGGTCGCGCTCGATGGTTTCGGGGGTCGCCATCGTGATCCGGTAAATATCGTCTCCTTCGACCTTGCGCAGGAACCGCCGCAGCTTCTGGCGCGTCTGGCTGCTCATGCGCTGGTCGAGATAGTCGTCGAAGCTTGCCGGCAGGGGAACGATAGGGCAGATCGTATTGTCGATGTTCTCGCTGTTTTTCGGCGAGCTGTCGCGAAACATCACCTCCGGCCCCTTCAGCGCCTCGATCATCTTCTCGCGCCGCCCGGCCGGGCCACAGAAATATTCGAGCTTCAGGTCGGTCCAGTTCTGATGTTTGATAAACGAGGCGAAGCCGGCAATGGCGTGATGCTCGTAATCCGGCCTGACGATGAAGCCGGTGTAATCGGCCGCAAAATTCCCGGCCATCATGATCTCGTCGTAGAACTGCCCGGTCTTCTCGTTCAGATGCGTGATGAGGCGCAAGGGGAAAAAAGCCACATAGGGTGATTCGGGATCGCGTTCGCGAAGCGCGAGGATGAACCAGCGGCGCCGGCGGGAAAGATAATTCTTCAGCCAGATCCAGGAGAGGAAATGCTGCGCATCGGGATCGTCCATGAAGACCTGATCCCAGTTGTCGCGTACCGCGTCGAACCCGGCAATGGTGTCGATAATATCTATGCGCATGTCCGCCCCCCCAATACCCCATACATCACTCGGGAGCCTTCATTCTAATGGGAAACATCGATCTTCAAATAAACCGTCCGGATGATTTGCAAGGCTTAAATAGGATTAGTTTTGAGCCGGCGAATAACCCGGAATCGGAATATGCTTCTGCCAATAATTCAAAGACATAGGGCTAGGCGAGTTGCCTGGAATGCTGGGCCTGGAGGCATATCGCCCGAAAGTGTGCAACGGTCTGGAATGCCGCACCCGTATGGATTAGGTCAGAGCTCGCCGGAGATCCGCGGGCTTGCATGGATGAAGGCCCAGAGCGCCCGGCTGATGGCGACGATTTCGGCGATCGACTTCTCCAGAAGGTCGATCTCGCGTGCATCCATCTGCTCGATCTTGCCATAGCGGATCTCCTTGTCGTCCTCGACCAGCCGCATCAGCTGCGTGCTCGAAATCTCTCCTTTTTCGTCGAAGGAATAGATGCAGTGATTGTACTTGTTGCGGGTCTTGGATTCCTTCTTCAGCCGCGACATGGCTGAAAGGATTGCCTTGCGGTCGGCAGCCGAGGTCGAGGCGAGTTTGGCAAGCCGTTCGACGAGATCGATCCGCGCCCGTGTCGTGTTGAGGGTCAGGAAGACGACGATTGCCGCATCCTTTTCGACCCGCAGCAAATGGGCGATGATGTAGATCAGCAGGCTTTCGGTATTCGTCCAGACATAGTTCAAGCGCCCGACCCGCAGGAGGACATCGGACATCGCCGCCATGCTCGCCCTTTCTTCCCCCCAATGGGGATGATCCATCCCGGAGGATGATACATGCCGATACCATATCAGAACGACGGACAAATCCTCTGCATTTAAGCGGACCGCCGTCGTTTGCCGCATCCCCGCGGTCAGCGTTCCTTGAAAGCCCGGGACATGCTGTCGGTGATTGGTTTGCTGATATATTCGAAGAAGGTGCGTTCCGACGTCTGGATCAGCACTTCGGCCGGCATGCCGGGAACGGGGTGGAAATTATGCACCCGCGCAATCTCTGAATCCGGTATTTGGACGCGCACGATGTAGACGTCCTTGACCGAAACCCCCGAATTTTCCTCGATCGAGTCGGCCGAGACGTAGAAGACCCTGCCCTGCAGGACCGGCGTCGTCCGCCGATTGAGCGCCGTCAACCGGATCGAGGCCGTTTCTCCCTCGCGCAGCTGGTCGATGGAGGTGCGCAGCACCTGCGCTTCCAGGATCAGCGGCACATGCGCCGGCAGGATCTCCATGATCGGCTTGCCCGTGGTGATGACGCCGCCGGCGGTGTGGAAATAAGAGCGCACCACCGTACCCGTCACCGGTGAGCGGATGGTGGTGCGCTCCAGCACGCCGGCAGCCTCACGCATCTGCTGGCGAACACTGTCCAGATCGGATTCGGCGGTCTCGAGCGCATCGAGCGCCGCCTGCTTGTTGGAATTGACAGCAATGATGGCTTCCTGGCGGAACTTGGCAACCTCCGCCTCGCTCTCGTTGAGCTCGCCGTTCAGGCGAGATATGTCGCCCATCGCATCGGCGATCGCCCGCTCGATCGCCAAGAGATCGGTTTTGCGCATATAACCGACCTTGACCAGCCGGGCCTTGGAATCGCGTTCCTCGGTCAGCAGCGCCAATTGCCTTTCAAAGGATTCTCGTTGGCCTTTATAGCCGGCGAAACGGTATTCCAGCGACTTGATGTTCTTCTCGATCAGATTGAGCTGCTCTTCGAGTTTGATCTGCTTGCTGTGGAAGACGACGTTCTGGCTCTGGATGATCGCGCCGATGTCGGGGTCGCCCGCCTCTTTCGTCACAATATCGGGAATGTGGAATTCGCGCAGGCCCTGTGCCTCGGCGCGGAGCCTTGCGACGACGGCTTCCAGGCGCAGCCGGCGAAGCTGCAGCATCCGTTCGTTCGAACGGGATGCGGTGGTGTCGAGGGTCAAGAGGACATCGCCTTCCTTCACCGTGTCGCCTTCGCTGACGCGCATCTCCCTGATGATGCCGCCTTCCAGATGTTGGATGATCTTGTTGTTGCCCGTTGCAACGAAGCTCCCCTGTGCGATGACGGCGGAGGCAAGCGGGGCGGTCGCGGCCCAGAAGCCGAAGCCTCCGAACGAGGTGAAGAGAACCGTGAGGCCGACGATGCTGTGCATTCGGATCGAGCGCGGCACGTCGCTATACCATTCGAGCTGCGCCGGGCCGGCCGTCTCCTGATTTTTCCGTCCCATGTCGTTCACCCTTCGATGCGCGGTGCTGGTTGACCGTTATTGCCGTTGTTCTTGGAAAGCGCCTGCAGCACCTCGATCCGTTCCCCGAACATGGCGACAGTGCCTTCCTTGAGCACCAGGATCTTGTCGACGCATTGGAGCAGCGCCGGGCGCTGGGTGATGGTCACGGTGGTGATGCCCTGCTTCTTGGCGTGGATCAGCGCCTTGGCAAGGGCAGCCTCGCCCTGGGTATCGAGGTTCGAATTCGGCTCGTCGAGCACCACGAATTTGGGATTGCCGAAGAAGGCGCGGGCAAGCGCGATGCGCTGCTTCTGGCCGCCCGAAAGCGGAGCGCCGTCGGCCGCCACGATGGTTTCATAGCCCTGCGGGAAGCCGGCGATGAGTTCGTGCACGTCGGCCAGCACCGCGGCCTCGTAGATCTGGCGATCCTCGACGTCGTCGCGCATGCGGCAGATATTGGCCTTGATGGTGCCGGGAAAGAGCTGCACGTCCTGCGGCAGATAGCCGATGCTTTCGCCGAACTGGCGCTGGTCCCAATTGCGCAGATCCATCAGGTCGAGGCGCACATTTCCCGATGTCGGCACGATCGAACCGACGAGCATCTTGCCGAGCGTGGTCTTGCCGGATCCCGAGTTGCCGATGATCGCCAGCGATTCCCCTTTCTTGAGCGAGAAGGAGATGCCGTTGAGAATGACCTTCTTCTGCGGCGGCGGCACGAAGAGAATGCGTTCGACATCGAGCCGGCCTTCGGGGTTGGGAAGGCGCAGACGCGGGAAGTTCAACGGCGAGTTCAAGAGCAGGCTCTTGATCCTGGAATAGGCGGCGGCCGATCGGTTGAACTGGTGCCAGCCTTCGATCGCGCCTTCGATCGGCGCCAGCGCCCGTCCCGAGATGATCGATGACGCGATCACCATGCCGCCGGTCAGCTCGCCGGAGAGCGACAGATGCGCGCCCCAGCCGAGCAGCGTGACCTGTGTGATCATGCGGCAGGCCTTCGATATGCCGGAGAAGATGATGTTGCGGTCCTGCGCCTCGACCTGCGATTTCAGCGAGCCCGCCGTCTCGCGTCCCCACATCTTCACGGCCTCGGGGATCATCGCCATCGCATTGATGATCTGCGAATTGCGTGACATGGAATCGAGGTGGAAATTCGCCCGGCTGAGATAACCGTTGGATTCGGCAAACTGGCGGGCGGTGAATTTCTGGTTCAGATAGGCGATCAGGAAAAGCACCGCGCAGCAGGTCAGGATGATGATGCCGAGATGCGGATGCACGAAATAGACGACGACGACGAAGAGCGGCATCAGTGGCGCATCGAGAAACGCGATCAGCGTGCCTGACGTCAGGAAGCCGCGCAGCAGCTGCAGGTCCTGCAGCGTCTGATAGTCCTTGCCGCTGCCATGCAGCGATGCCCGCGCCGCAGCGCTGAGGATCGGCGCGCCGAGCTGCACTTCGAGCTCCACTGCGGTGCGCATCAGGATGAAGCGCCGCACCGAATCCATGAATGCCTGCAGCAGCACGGCGCCGAGCACGGCGATCGAGAGCATGACGAGCGTGTCGATCGAGCGGCTGGTCAGCACCCGGTCGGATATCTGGAAGAGATAGAGCGGGATCGCCAGCAGGAGCACGTTGATGGCGATCGTGAACATCATGACGACCATCATATTGCGTCGGACCGCCGCCATGCCGCGCGAGAGGCTGGCGGCGAAATTCACAGGTTCGCTGCGCTTGTGAAATCCGCCGCCACTTCCTCCGCCCCCGCCCCCGTCGCCGCCGGGATCGGAATTCTTGCCGTTGCCACCGCCGCCGCTGCGCAGCCGCCTGTCGCTCTCGCTGATCGGACCGCTCTCGCCATCGATGGTTTTGCCGAAGGGCACCGTCGGGCTCGATTTGAGCTCGGTCGCCTCTTTCGGCCTTTCGGGCGCCGCCCGCGCTTCGATCGGCGGCTGGGCCGCTTCCACCGGTTTTACTTCTGCCGGTTTTGCTGGCATCGGGCCCTGCAGCACCGCTGCAGGAGGCGCCGTTTCTACCTTCGTTACGGCTTCCGGCGTCACCATCTTTTGCGGGAGAGGCGCCTGCACGATCGCCATCTCGGCAGCTTCGCTTGCTGCATCTTCGGCCCGCTCTTTGCCGCGATCGAGGGACGGAGATGGAGATGGAGACGAAGCGGCGCTGCCGCTGAGCCGACGAAGGTTCTCGACCGCCTCATCGATCGCAGAGAGGCACAGATTGCTCCTCTTCGCTTCCGAAGGAATAGCGGCGGGGATAGTGCCCGATTTGAGATCGAGGGCGCTGCCGGCTGCAAATATCTGTTTGGAAATCTGGTTCATCGTGATTCCTCCGCGATACTCACGCGACCATGGCTTGCATGACGTCGGGATGCCCCGACGACCATGAAAGATCATGCCCGGCATTGATGACGCCATCAGCGGAATCGCCGGCCGCGGGATCGTCGTCATCAAGGAAGGCGATGACTTCGTTGGCAAGCCTGTCGCCGGCCGGTTGCGGCTGTGTCGTATCGTGCTCCACCAGCCCGCCCTGAATGAGGATGGCGTCCGAATAGAGCTGGCCTGCCAGATAGGTGGTGTCGCCGAAACTGTCGTAGTCGACGATCTCGGCGATGTTGATGAGCGCATTGCTGCCGGTGTCGATCGTAATCGTCGCATCGGGATTGTTCTCGAGGAGCGCCGATGCCGCCAGGGTCACATCATCGGAATCGCCGAGGATGCTCACCTGCTTGATAATCGTCATGTCGTAGAGATTGCCGGTGATGTAGAGCACGTTGAGGCCGGCATATCCCTGGAAGTTCACATCGAACGACAGGCCTTCCGGCATATTGGGATCGCGGTCTTCGATCGCTTCCTGCGCTTCGACCATATAGTCCGGCATCGCTTCGAAGCTGCCCGTCCCGACATTGTGGATCGAGGCGAAATTCCAGATCAGGTTGTTGCCGGTTTCAATGTCGGCGCCGGGATCGGCGCCGTCTTCCGCCCGCACCCGGTCATTGTCGTAGAGCAGCGAGATCTGCGTGATGCTGTTGATGTCGAGCACATTGCCGCCGATGATCACCAGATCATATTGCATGCCCATGCCGAAAAAGGAGGAGAAGTTGATGGAGGTATTGCCGCCCGTCAGAATTGTGGTTTCGGATCCCGAGGTGGTGACCGTCAGCGTGTCGTTGTCGCTGATGAAGTGATACTGCTCGACCCATTGTACGAAGGAGACGTCGCCGTCGATGACACTGACGCGCCAGCTGGTCGGGAACGTCGGATCGGCCGCGTCGGTTTCGGCGCGGCTCGATGCTTCGAAGCTGCTTTGTTGGAAGACGGCGATATTCTTGGCGACTGTTCCGGCCTCTTCGGCCGAATAGCCGGACGAGCGCAGCGCCGAGGCGATCTCATCATCGTCGCTGTAGACAAAGGATTGGGAAACCGCGTCGACCTGGTGGTAGTCGCCCATGACGGCGGTGACCGAGGCGATGACGCCGGTATTGATCACCGAGGCGACGTTGATGACGACATTCGCACCGGCCGTCACGTCAAGGCTGTTGCCGCTCGGGTCGGTCTGCTCGACGGATGAATGGCTGTCGTCGGGCTCTTCCGGGATCTTGGCGAGACCGCGGTCGGGCAGGAAATCATCGAGCACGGGGATATCGGCCTCGACCTTGCCGTTGATGTAGACGGCGCCGTTGACCTCGGGGTCGATGCGGATGAAATCATGCGTGGCGTCGGCGCCAAGCGAGGTTGCCTCGCCGCCTTCGCTATCTTCGCTGCCTTTGCCGTCCTCGCTATTCCTGGCATTCTGGATATAGTTTTCGATATCCTGGGCGATTTTCAGCGCGCCATCATAGCTATCGGTTCGGTGGAGGCTTGCAAAAGGTGTGTAGATTTCGGCCGCGGTGCTGAACTCCGCCAGCCGCTCGATCACGAAACTCGTGTCCCGGGGAGCATGGATGCCATCCGACATGTCGAGATAATCGTCGTCGTAAAGGACGTTGACCTGGAGCACATGGCTGATCGACGACCCAGGCCCGGCAAAGACATTCAGCTCCGGCTCATCCGACAGCACGATATCCGTAGCCTCGCCGAAATGCGGTAAGGCGATGTCGCGTGCGGCAATCGCCGCCAGCTTCTCGAGGCTTTCTTCGAAGACGCGGCCCAAATGGCGCGCCGGACCGAATTCGATCTCGTAGCTGCCGCTGTTGTAGATGACACCGGGATCGTAGTCCTTGAGCTGCAGATTGGACGAGAAGGCCGCGGTAAAAGTGTCCTGATCCGGCAGAGCCGGTCCATCTTCGCCAGACCCCGCGCCTTCGGCATATTTGGCGCGCGCCCTCATCTCTTCGGTGGTCATCTCGAAGAGACCGATGAAGTGCGCGATGATTTCCGAAATCTTCTCGATATGCATGGTTCGGCCCTCCCATTCGAAATGACGATCGGCCTTGGAAGCGGCCCCGCCGGGAGCCATGGAGTGGTCGTCAAACCGTTTTCAAACAGTCGAACTGCACCGGCGAGCGCCGGTGCAGTTCGTCTTGGTCCTTGGAGGTCAGGGTCAGGTGCCGGTATCCTCGCCGACGTCGGAGACATGGGAATTGCCGCCGATGACGCTGGAGTCCACCGTGTTGCTGAGCAGGTTCGCGCCCTGAACGAGCTCGAGGTGGAAGCCGGAATTGGCAAGGATCGCCGAAGCATCGGCCGCGCTCGAGCCGTTGGCGTCGTCGCCGGCCTTGAGATCCCAGCCCCTGCCGTCCATCTCCATGCCTTCCGCGCTATCGGCGGTGCCGGCATTGGCGTTCAGGTGGTTCTGGGCGCCGTCGTTGTCCATCTTGATGTTCCAGGCGCTGTCCTGGTCGGCCAGATGGTTCGCCTGGACGGCGCTGAAGCCGCTGTCGTTGCCGGCACCCGTCAGCGAATTGTTGAGGATGCTGTCGACGTCGAGCGTGAAGGAGAAGTCGTCGCCGAGGTTGAAGGTGAGGTCGTGGCCGGCAACGCCGAGGTTGTCGAAGTCCTTGACGTCCTCGATGACGGCGAAGTCGGTGTCGGTCTTGTTGAAGCTGTCAGCGGTGTTGTTGCTGTCGGAGATCGTCTTGGTGTCCGTATCGGTAATGGTCTTGATATCGGTGTCGGTCACGGTTTTCGTATCGGTGTCCGTGATCGTCTTGGTGTCGGTGTCGTTGTCGCTGTACGACTTGCTGTCATAACTCCAGTCGTAGTCGTTATTGGAGTCGGTGATCGTCGTGGTCTTGGTGCTCGTGTCGTCGTCGGACTTGTAGCTCCAGTCGTATTCGTTGTCGCGGTTGTTGCCGTTATTGGCAGACACGTCGATGTCGGTCTTGACGTCGACGTCGACGCTGTTGTCGGTATTGTCGCGGTTGTCGCCATTGGCGACGCCGACATAACCGGTCGAGCCGTCATCGACTTCGGTTGAATTGACAGCACTGTTGGCAAAGCCGTCGGCAAGCGCCCCGACCTTCGTGATTTCGGTTTCGTCGCCCGATGATTTCGGGTCGTGATTATAGTCGCCGGACATCAAAGATTCTCCAGAAAAAAACCGGAGCAGCTTTTCGAAATCCCTCTCATCTCAAATGGGATCTTGCTCGCGCTCGCTCCGATGCGGTTAACATCGGCAGATGTATTCGGTACCAGTCATCTGCAGCTTCATCGCGATTTGTTGATCAAACCGTTGGTATTGGGAATGTACGCACTCAGTACAAGGCCGCACATATCCAGCTCATCATCCTGAGAGGATAAGGAGTAACCAGGCGTTATTGTCGTTGAATTGCCCGAAATGGATGCCACGTATCAAAAACACACGCCGATACCTGGATCGTCCATGTCGCCACTTGGACGACGATCACAGATTGCTGGAAAAAATGCGGAGCCGATAGATATCAATTCGGGCTAAGGCAGATCTGCCACGTCCGGCTAGCCTCTGTCGCTGCAGCGTCGGGACGTCTTTGTGTGGTGGCGTTGCCGTGTCTCTGGAATCCGGAATCCCCCGCATTCGCGGCTAGGTTGAGGGCCACCTTGCGGCGGCTGCCTGTGTCAGATTCGACATCTCATACAGGTCGAAAATATAACAATCTGTACTGAACTATTACATTCAGCTCTCATCTATAGTCAGGGCAAACATAACCTTGAAGTATCCATGACAGTAAAAATGCAACCAAAACTTAGTATCTTATCGCTTTTTGCCCACTAAAACTAATCACTTTGGGCCATTTCCTTCCTTCTCAATCCGTATTAACATAATTAAGAAATGTCTAAAAAATAAAGCGGTGACATCAGGGGCCGGCATTTCTTACTATCGAATACCCGACATCGCTCCACGTTTGAGTAAAGTGTAACGCTAGGGGAGGCGTATATGTTCATGACAAGCTCAGGAATGGAGAATACAGACCAGAGCAGGAAGTTAGGTTCGTCGGGAAATACTATACTGGTGGTCGCCAAGGCGGATCTGTTTTCAGAATGCATGGTAGAGGCGCTGGCCAAGAAATTTCCGAACTGTGATGTCGCAAGCATAACGAGCACGAAGCCGATGCTGGAAAAAGATAGCGGCGATCTGAAGCTCGTTTTATTCTATCATATACCTGCGCCGGAGCTTCATGAGGCGCTGCAGGCTGCCCGCGAAAACCACCCGGAAACCTCTGTCGGCCTTGTCGTCGAAGCGATCGACATGCTCGAACCCTATGTCAGCCGCCTGGTGGAGGCAAGGATCATCGACGGCGTCCTGCCGCTCAACCTGCGGCTCGATGTCTTCATGGCCGCGGTGGATCTGCTGATGAAGGGCGGCGAGCATTTTCCGTCCGCCCTGCTCAATCGCCTCACCAACAAGAACACCCCGCTGGAGCCTTCGCTCTATCAGACAAAATCGGTCGATGCGGCGCGGACCAATGCGCTGAAGCTGAGACGCGACAGCATCTCCTCTTTGACCACGCGCGAGGTTCAGATCCTGGACCTCATATGCAAGGGCACGCAGAACAAGATCATCGCCGACAAGCTGCATCTTTCCGAAAACACCGTGAAGGTTCACGTCCGCAACATCTATAAGAAGATGAACGTGCGAAACCGCACGGAAGCGGCATCCCGTTTCTTCAACGAGCATCCCGCCGGCGAAGACGACATGTCCGGCCGGTGGCGCAACTGATCCGCCCGCCACGTGTCCATTCAGACGCGCAGGGACGCGGAGCAGGTAGAATTGCTGCTTCAGATCGACGGACGTGCGAAGCAGCGCGACTTCTGTCCGAAGCCGCTTGGAGAGCAGATATAAGGCGCTGAGCCGTGATAGGCGACGCGAACCGTAGATGTAGTCGAGCGTTCGGGCCGATTGGCCGGATAGGCATAGGCTTTCGCGACGCGCGGCGCCTCGACCGCGACGACGTTCTTTTTGGCGACGGCGGCTATGTCGTCGTTAACGATCGTGCACGCCGTTGCTCCGATCGCAAGAAGCGTCGTTCCTCCGGCGAAGATCGCAAAACGAAATAGACGCCAGCCTTTCGGCTGCGCTGCAGCTTGTTTTTTCAACATGGCCAAAACCCCTCGCATATGGCGCTTCCGGATGCAAGACCGGTCGCACAGTTCAGCGCGGCCAACCCTCCCATTACTTCTAGATCAACTTCATTGAGTGAAGCTTGAGCGACGTCAGGACACTCGTTCTGAGGGAAAAATGGACAGAAAATGATTAATCATTTGTTAAATTGAAGAATAGTTGCGTAATTATTTTGGATACTCGAAGTTTTTAAAGTTGACCTTAGCTGCAATCGCCTTATCATTTTAATAGTAATTCAGTTATCTGAAGAATAACTCAAAAGTTATTCATGCTTGGATGGTCGGCATAAGGAATATCCAGCCAGATAAGGAAGGCGTGCAGTGCCTAACTAAAACAAAAGACTAAATACATGGGAAGGAGTTTGTAATGCGTAGTTTCGTTCCCAACGAAGGTTATTCCGAAGTAACAGGCATGCCGGTGCTCAAGGAGATGGGCACCGCTCTGGTGAATGGCGGAGCAGGTTTCCTCGGCTCGCATCTCTGTGAAAGGCTTCTGCAGCGCGGCCACCGGGTCATCTGTCTCGATAATTTTTCGACCGGCCGCCGCGTGAATGTCGATCACCTCGCCTCGAACGCCCGTTTTCACATCGTCGAGCACGATATTCGCCAGCCCTTCGATATCGACGCGTCGCTCATCTTCAACTTTGCCTCGCCCGCCTCACCGCCCGACTATCAGCGGGATCCGGTGGGCACATTGCTCACCAATGTGCTCGGCGCCGTCAACACCTTGGATTGTGCGCGCAAGACCGGTGCGGTCGTCGTTCAGTCGTCGACGTCGGAAGTCTATGGCGACCCGAACCAAAGCCCGCAGCACGAATCCTATTGCGGCAACGTCAACCCGATCGGACCGCGCGCCTGCTACGACGAGGGCAAACGCAGCGCCGAGACCCTCTTCTTCGATTATCACAGGACTTACGGCGTCGACATCAAGGTCGGCCGCATCTTCAACACCTATGGGCCGCGCATGCGTCTGGATGACGGCCGGGTGGTCTCCAATTTCATCGTGCAGGCGCTGCGCAATGCAGACCTGACGATCTATGGCGATGGCCAGCAGACCCGCTCTTTCTGCTATGTCGACGATCTCGTCGAGGGCTTCCTGCGTTTCTCGGCCGCCGGCAGCGCCTGCCATGGTCCGATCAACCTCGGCAACCCGACCGAGATCACCGTTCGGCGCCTGGCGGAAATCATCCGCGACCGGACCAATTCGCGCTCCCGGATCGTTCATCTGCCGGCGGTCACCGATGACCCCCGCCAGCGGCGGCCGGATATTTCCCGGGCGATCGCCGATCTGGGCTGGCAGCCCTGCATCGGCCTCGAAACCGGCCTGGCGCGCACCGTCGATTATTTCGACGGCCTGCTTGCTGGCGCAAAGAAGGCCGGCGCCGAGAAGGCGGAGGCCGTATGAGATGCCCCGCTACATCTTGGTTACCGGTGGCGCCGGTTTCATAGGCAGTCATATCTGCAAAACGCTGGCGCGTGCCGGCATGGTCCCGGTCACCTACGACAATCTCTCGACGGGGCATGCCGACAGTGTCCGCTGGGGGCCGCTGATCCGGGCGGATCTTGCCGATGCAGCGACACTGCGCCGGACCCTCGCGGAGTTTTCGCCCGATTGCGTCATCCATTGCGGCGCCAATGCCTATGTCGGCGAATCCGTCGAGATGCCGAGGAAATATTACCGCAACAACGTCGTCGGCAGCCTGACGCTGCTGGAGGCCTGCCTCGACCAGGATATCGAGCGGATCGTCTTTTCGAGCAGCTGCGCCACGTATGGCGTCCCCGCCACCCTGCCGATACGGGAGGAAACGCCACAGCAACCGGTCAATCCCTACGGCCGCACCAAACTGATCTTCGAGATGGCGCTCGAGGATTTTGCGGCTGCCTACGGGATCCGCTTCGCCGCGCTGCGTTATTTCAATGCGGCCGGCGCCGATCCGGAGGGTGAGCTTGCCGAGCGCCACCAGCCCGAGACCCATCTCATCCCTCGCGCCCTTCTCGCTGCCGCCGGCAGGCTGGAGCGGCTCGATATCTTCGGCACCGATTATCCGACCGAAGACGGAACCTGTGTGCGCGACTATATTCATGTCAGCGATCTCGCGCAGGCCCATCTTGCCGCCGTCAATCACCTGATGGCCGACGGCGGCTCGCTCAGTGTCAATCTCGGCTCCGGCCGAGGCACTTCGGTGCGCGAGATCCTCGAAGCCATCCATCGGGCGACCGGCCTTGAAGTTCCCGTCCGTTATCGGCCCCGCCGGGCCGGCGATCCGCCGATCCTCTTTGCCGACACGGCAAGAGCGAAGGCGGAACTCGGCTTCACGCCCGCTCTCTCCGATATTGATACGATCATCCGCACCGCCGGTCCCACTTTCGGCCTGAAGGTGACGGCATGAGCATTGGTTCGGAAATCGGCCACCGTGCCAGGACGGCGAAAGCCGCCGCCGCAGATACATTCGATCCTGTTTTTAGCGGCTGGAACCGCGCCGCTTACGGCCTCGGCATCCTCTGCTGGCTGGCGGCGCTCGGTTATTTCTGGATCTGGTGGTGCCAGTCGGCTCACATCATTTCCTGGACCGCCTTCGTGCTCATCACCCTGGTATTGGGCTGGATCACGCTCGTCCCGGCCTATTTCATCCTGATCTTCCTCGATGCGCGGACGGTCAGCCCGCGCGCAGAGCTGCCGGAGGGGCGGGTGGCGATGGTGGTCACCAAGGCGCCCTCCGAGCCCTTTGCCGTCGTCCGCGCCACGCTGCAGGCGATGCTCGACCAGGTCGGCGTCGATTTCGATGTCTGGCTGGCCGACGAGGATCCTTCGGAGGAGACCCGGCGCTGGTGCGCCGAGCGCGGCGTGCTGATCTCCACCCGAAAGGGGGTGGCGGACTATCATCGTGCGACCTGGCCGCGCCGGACGCGCTGCAAGGAAGGCAACCTCGCCTATTTCTACGATCATTTCGGCTATGCGCGTTACGATTTCGTCGCCCAGTTCGATGCCGATCATGTGCCGACGCCGACCTATCTCCGCGAGGTCCTGCGTCCCTTCGCCGACCCCGAAATCGGTTATGTCTCCGCGCCCAGCATCTGCGATGCGAATGCGGCTGCGAGCTGGGCCGCGCGCGGCAGGCTCTATGCCGAGGCCAGCCTGCACGGTTCGCTGCAGACCGGTTACAACAATGGCTGGGCGCCGCTTTGCATCGGCTCGCATTATGCGGTTCGCACCTCGGCGCTGCGTCAGATCGGCGGCCTCGGCCCCGAGCTTGCCGAAGACCATTCGACGACGCTGATGATGAATGCCGGCGGCTGGCGCGGCGTGCATGCCGTCGATGCGATCGCCCATGGTGACGGCCCGGCGAATTTTGCCGATCTCGTCGTCCAGGAGTTCCAGTGGTCGCGCAGCCTCGTCACCATTCTGCTGCAACATTCCAGCCGCTACATCGCGCATCTGCCGTGGCGGCTGAAATTTCAGTTCGTGTTCTCGCAGCTGTGGTATCCGCTCTTTTCCGTTTTCATGGCGGTGATGTTCCTGCTGCCGGTTGCCGCCCTGCTGACGGGCCATGTTTTCGTCAACGTCACCTATCCGGATTTTCTGCTGCATTTCGCGCCGATATCGGTCGTGCTGACGCTGTTTTCCGTCTTCTGGCGAGCGACGGGAAGCTTCAGGCCGCATGATGCGAAACTGTTCGGCTGGGAGGGGCTGGCCTTCATCTTCCTGCGCTGGCCATGGTCGCTCGCCGGCAGCCTGGCGGCCATGCGCGATTATATCTCCGGCTCCTTCGTCGATTTCCGCATCACGCCGAAGGGAAAGCAGCAGCAGCATTCTCTGCCGCTGCGCGTCGTCGCGCCCTATATCGCGCTCGCCGGGCTGTGCGCCGTCGCCATAGCGCTCGCCAGCGAGGCCGCCGCCGCCCAAGGCTTTTATATTTTCGCGGCGATAAACCTCTCGATCTATCTGTCGGTGGCGGTGCTGATCGTCGTTCGCCATGCGATCGAGAACGGCCTGCCGCTGCTGCCGCAATCGCACGGGCTGCGGCTCGCGACCGCCATGGGGCTTGCCATCTGGTTTACCGGCGGCATGCAGCTGGGCAGCCATGGTCTCCGCAGCCTCGAAGCCCTTTCCCACGGCCAGCCATTCGTCAGCTTCACCGAAACGCAATTTGCCGTGGCCGGTGCCGGCCTCGGCGGCGGCAAGACCAAGATCACGAAATTCCGTCTCAAATGGAATGGGTTCGGCAACATGGGACGGGACCAACAGGGTGTCTGAGCCGGCGGAGCCGGCAAGTGCCGAACAGGAGGATGTAATGCGTATCGGATCGAAACTTTATGGAGCAGCGCTTGCTCTCAGCCTATGCCTGCCGTTGGCGGCACATGGCGCCGAGGCAGCCGGCAAGAAGGCGGCGACGCCGACGCCGCTCAGTGCCTATGAGCTCTACCGCATCTACGGCGACAAGACCTGGGTCTGGAACACCGGCGGCGGCCGTTTCTCGGATGACGGCCGGCGGTTCGTCGCCTGGGTGAACGACAAGGGCAAGCAATCCTTCGCCGAAGGCAAGTGGGTGGTCGACGATCTCGGTCAGCTCTGCATGCGCGCCACCTGGACGAATGCCGAAGGTGCGGCCCGCGCCAGCACCTGTTTCGGCCACCGCAAGATCGGCAACACGATCTATCAGCGGCGCCAGCCGGACGGCAATTGGTACGTCTTCCGTCATGCGTCCGTGCGCGTTGATGACGAGTTTCGCAAGCTCGTTCCCATGGATTCGGTCAGCGCCAAGGCGCATGACCTGAAGCAGGTCCTGCTGAGCCAGGAAGTAGCCCGAAAAGGAGGGTGAGCCGTGAAGAAGCTGATGAAAAAAAACCTCTCGACCGCAGCGATGGCACTGCTCCTGCTGTGTGCCGCTGATATGCCTGGCCGAAGCGAGATGCAATATGCCGGCATTGTTCCGAACCCGGCGGCAGGCGTCCAGACGATCATCGACAAACGCCCCGTTCTGCATTCCGACGGCATCAAGTTCGGCGCCTACGATCCGCATGGCGACTTCGGCGCGCAATCGAATGTCTCGACCGAGGCCCTGTTCCTGCCCTGGGAGGACGTCGATCTGGAGACGCTGCGCGTCGCTGATGCCTACGCGCTGGCCAGGGGCCGCAATATGCTGATCTCAGTGGAGCCGTGGTCCTGGGACGTCGACTGGCGGCTGACCTCCAACGAGCTTCGCCAGAAGGTCCTGCGCGGCGATTACGATGTCAACATGCGGGCGATCGCGCAGATGATATCCCAGCTGAAAAGCCCGGTGATCGTCCGCTGGGGCCAGGAGATGGAGGACAAGTCGGGACGGTTCTCATGGTCCGGGTGGAATCCGCGCGATTATATCGCCGCCTACAAGCGAATGATGGATATCGTCCGCCAGGAGGCGCCGGGCACTGAAATCATGTGGTCGCCGAAGGGTGAGCCCGGCTTGCAGGACTACTACCCCGGCGACGATTATGTCGATCTCGTCGGCCTCTCGGTCTTTGGCCTGGAACGCTACGACGAGCTTGCCTACAACAAGCATCGCACGTTCGCCGAAGCGCTGAAGCAGGGTTACGATCTCGTCGCCGGCTACGGCAAGCCGGTCTGGGTGGCGGAGCTGGGTTATGAAGGCGGCGACGCCTATGTCAGGCCCTGGATCGAAACCGCGACGCTGAAGCAGAGCGCCTTTCCGAACTTGCAGGAGGTCGTCTACTTCAACGACCGGGATGTGCACGCCTGGCCGTTCGATCTCGGCCGGCCGGACTGGCGCGTGGTCGAAAGCGTAGGCAACTGATACCGCAAAACGAGAGAGGCCCGCCGGGGTTCGCGGGCCTCTCTTCATGTCGGGCGATCGCTCATCCTTTGAGCGTCGCCTTACCCTCTTCGACGAGCCGGGTCGCCGCATCGGCCGGCGAAATCCGTTCGAAGGCGAGTTCGTCGCAGATCGGGCGCAGGACGCGCTGGTCGAACTGGGTTGCGCCCATCGGCACCGGCGGCGGATATTCGCCGACCTGATCCTTGAGAAGATTGACGTATTTGACCGTTTCCTGCTCCGTCGGGTTGAGCTGAGGCAGAATGGCTTCACGCACGGCCGGCGACATCGGCACGCCGCGCTCGACGCCGAGGATCTTGCCGGCCTCGATATCGTTGACGAAGAAATCGATGAATTTCGCGGCCGCTTCGCCGTTCTTCGTCGTGGCGCCGAGACTCCAGATCAGTGCGGGACGGTAGTAGTGGCCCGACGGGCCGCCCTTCTTTTCCCGCGGCAGCATGGTGATGCCGAGCTTGTTCTTGATGATCAGCTGATAGCCGACCATCTGGTTGGAATAGGCCATGCCGATCACCGATTTGCCGAGACCAAGGCAATTGGTGTCGATGGTGTTCTGATCGAGCGTCTGGACGTCGGCGGCAACGGTGCCGCCCGCCTTGCGCAGCTTCTCCCAATAGTCGAACCATTCCGTGGCATCGTCGGCCGTAAAGCCGAGCCCGACGGTTTCCTTGGCAAAAAGGCTCTTGCCGCGCTGGCGCAGCCAGGCGTCGAACACATAGGCGTAGCGGGCCGCATAGGGTCCTCCGCTCTTGCCGGAAGACTTGGTGAGTTCGACGGCGAGCTTGGCATACTCATCCCAGGTCAGTTCGGGTGTCGGCAGCGGGATGCCGGCCTTTTCGAATTCGACGGTGTCGAAGAACATCGAGAAGGAGTTGAGGCCGAGGCCGACACCATAGAGTTTGCCGTCGATGGTGGTCAGTTTCAGCATGTCGGCGCCGAAGGACTGGACCTTCAGCGTCGAGGGGACGAATTCGTCGAGCGGCATGCAGGCGCCGCGCTTGGAATAATCGGAGATCGTTCCCGGCTCGAGCTGGAAGACATCGGCGATGGCGCGGCCGGCCATCTGGGTGGCGAGCTTCGTCCAGTAGCCGTCGCCCGACAGCGATTCACCGACGATCGTGACGCCTGACGTCTTCGACTGGTAGAGTTTGGCGACGTCAAGCGTGCGCTTGGCGCGGTCGTTCGAGCCCCACCACATGGCGCGCAGCGATACGTCTTCGGCAAAAGCCGGAACGGCGCTTCCCGCGCCAAAGGCGAGGCCGGCGGCTGCTCCGGCTGTACCCATCAGAAATGAACGGCGGTTGACCTGCATGATATCCTCCTTGCCCCAATATGCCCGCTGCCATCCTCCCAATGGCGTTTGCGAGCAATTCGTCATAAAGAGTACGCAAAAAAATATTCATTGCAAGAAATAATGATTATCTTGCAAATTTGCATAACTTGCATAAGCTTTGGTTATGAACGAACAAAAGATCAGACGGCCGCGCCAGGCCGATATCGCCACATTGGCCGGCGTCTCCGTCTCCACGGTGTCGCGGGTGCTTGCCAACGAACCCGGCATCAGCGAAACCGTGCGCCGCCAGATCCTGAAGGTGGCGGCCGAGCATGGCTATCCGGTCAAATCTGCGACTGAAGCCGTTGCCGGCGGGCTGGCGCTGATCGCCAGCGACGGCGTCACCGGCGGCCTCAGCGTCTTTTATGAGGCCATCGTCGACGGCTTGCGCGCCGGAGCCGCCGAAGCGGGCATGCCCTTCGAAATCCGCATGGTCCGCGAGGATCGCACCACCCCGGACGCCGTGCGCGACTATATGCAGGCAGCGGGCGCCGAAGGGCTCTTTCTTGTCGGCATCGATCCGAACGAGATGCTGCGCGGCTGGCTGCGGGAGACCATGACGCCGGCCGTCCTCGTCAACGGCACCGATCCCAGAATGCAGTTCGACGGCGTTTCGCCGGCTAATTTCTTCGGCGCCTATCAGGCGGCCAGCCGATTGATGAAGGCCGGCCATCGCCGCATCCTGCATCTGAGCGGCTCGCACCGCCATACGATCCGGGAGCGCATCCGCGGTTTCGAGGCGGCCATCGCCGCCGTTCCCGGTGCCGAGGGCCGTTTCGTGCCGCTCGCACTGCAGGGCAGCGCCAGCGGCGAGGCCCATGAACGCACGGCCGCGATCCTTGCCGAAAATGCCGGTTTCACCGCCGCCTTCTGCATGAATGATTTCATCGCCGTCGGCGTGCTGGAGGCCGTCACCGAAGCCGGTCTGCGGGTGCCGGAGGATTTCGCGATCGTCGGCTTCGATGATCTGCCCTGCGCGCTGATGACCAATCCGCAGCTTTCCACCATGCGCGTCGACCGCGCCGCGCTCGGGCGTGAAGCCGTCTCGCTGATGCTGTCGCGTTTCCGCAACAGGACGGCGCCGGCGCGCCACATCTGCCAGGCTGTCGTTCCCGTTGCGGGAGGGACCGTTCCGAACGCTGAAACCCGTGAGTGATCCGATGACCTATGATCCCGCCAGCGCCAACCCGCTCGCCGGCAATCCGCTCGAAACCCGTGCCGATATGAGCCGGGCCCTGCTTGATCTCTTCGACCCGCTGCTTACCTGTTTTTCGAAAGGCAATGCCCGCGTCAGGCTGAGCGGTGCCGCCGCCCATTTCGACCGGGCGGCGGCCGATCTCGAAGGCTTCGCCCGCCCGCTCTGGGGACTGGCGCCGCTTGGCGCCGGCAAGGGCGACTTCGCCCACTGGCATCGGTTCGCCGAAGGCCTCGCCAACGGCACCGATCCCGCCCATCCCGAATATTGGGGAACGGTCAATGGCCGCGACCAGCGGATGGTCGAGCTTGCTGCTGTCGGTTTTGCCCTGGCGCTGGTGCCGGAAAAAATCTGGGAACCGCTCGATCAGCGCGCCCGCGGCAATCTCATCGCCTATCTCAAACATGCCAGGCAGTTCGACTATGCCGACAACAACTGGAAATTCTTCCGGATTTTCGTCGACATCGCCCTCGATCGCCTCGGCGCCGATTTCGACCGCAGCCTGACGCGGCAATATCTGGAAGAGCTCGAGGGCTTCTATATCGGCGACGGCTGGTATCGTGACGGCAATGTCCGCCGCATCGACCACTACATCCCCTTCGCCATGCATTTTTACGGGCTGATCTATTCGAAGCTCGTCGACGACGATTACGCCAGGCGCTACCGCGAACGGGCGATCCTGTTCGCCCGGGATTTCCGCCACTGGTTTGCCGCCGATGGCGCAACGATCCCCTTCGGCCGCAGCCTGACTTATCGCTTCGCCTGCGCCGGCTTCTGGTCGGTGCTCGCCTTTGCCGATGTCGAGGCGCTGCCCTGGGGCGAGGTCAAGCATCTCTGCCTGCAGCATCTGCGCTGGTGGAGGGATAAGCCGATCGCCGATCGCGACGGCGTGCTGTCGATCGGTTTCGGTTATCCGAACCTCTTGATGTCGGAGAGCTACAATTCCGCCGGCTCGCCCTACTGGGCCTTGAAGGCCTTTCTGCCGCTGGCGATCGCCGAGGATCATCCCTTCTGGACCGCCAGCGAGAAGGCGCCGGAGCAGGCGCCCGAAGTCATTCCCCAGCGTCATCCCGGCATGGTTCTGATGCGGGCAGGCGGCGATGTCGTGGCGCTATCCTCCGGCCAGGAAAACCTGCAGATGCGTTTCGGCACCGAGAAATACGCAAAATTCGCATATTCGGCCCGTTACGGCTTCAGCGTCGAGTCGGATGAGCGCGGCTTTGCGCTGGCCGCCTTCGATTCGATGCTGGCTTTCAGCGATGACGGCCTGCACTACCGCGTGCGTGAAACGAATGAGGAGGCCCGGCTCGCGGGTGATGTGCTTCATTCGAAATGGTCGCCCTTCCCCGATGCCGAAGTCGAAACCTGGCTCGTGCCCGCCGCCCCCTGGCATATCCGCCTCCACCGGATCAGGTCGGGCCGGCCGCTGCGGATTGCCGAAGGCGGCTTTGCCATCGGCCGCCGCGATTTCGAGCAGGATAGGCTGTCGGCTTCGGAGGGGGCAGCCTATGCGATCGGTCAAACCGATTTCACCGGCATTCTGGATCTCGGTTCCTCAGTCAAGCGCGCGGGGCTGGCGCAGAAGGCGCAGCCCAACACCAATGTGATCGTCGCCAAAACCATCGTGCCGCAGCTGCGTGGTCAGATTCCGGCCGGCGAAACCATTCTGGTGACGGCGGTGCTGGCACTCGACGATCCCACTGCCGTTTCGTCGGCCTGGACGCGGCCGCCGAAAGCGCCTGATATTGTGGCGTTGGAGGCCCTGGTGCGGGAAAAGGGCGTGACCGTCAGCGCCATCGAAGCGCCGGGTCAGATGCCATGAGCCGTCCGGCGATCGTCCTTGCTATGGAACCGTCGCGCACGGAGCACGTCCTGCCCGATGAGATCCTGCGCCGGCTCGATACGATCGGTCGCCTGCTCGACCCCGAGCCGCTGCAGCGGCTGGACGACGCGCGGGCAAGACGTCTGCTTTCGGAAGCGGAGATCCTGATCACCGGCTGGGGTGCGCCCTATGTCGGGCCTGAGATTCCCGCTGCCGCGCCGCGGCTGCGCCTCGTCGTCCATGCCGCGGGCACGGTCAAGGGCATCATTGATGACTCCATCTTCGAAGCCGGCATAGCGGTCAGCCACGCGGCCGAAGCCAACGCCGTGCCGGTTGCCGAATTCACGCTGGCTGCGATCCTCTTCGCCGGCAAACGCGCCTTCCGTTTCCGCGATCTCTACGTCGCCGACCGCAACCGCGATCGCACCTATCCGATGCAGCGCGAAGCGATCGGAAATTACGGCCGCACCCTCGGCGTCGTCGGCGCCTCGCGTATCGGCCGGCGGGTGATCGAGCTGTTGAAACCCTTCGACTACAGGCTACTGCTCTTCGACCCTATGCTCGATGCGGCCGAGGCCGCGCGGCTAGGAGCCGAAAAAGTCGATCTCGACGAATTGATGCGACGCGCCGATATCGTTTCCCTGCACGCGCCGTCGCTGCCGTCGACGCGACATATGATTGGTGCGGAAAAACTGTCGCTGATGAAGGATGGGGCAACGCTCATCAACACCGCGCGCGGCATCCTCATCGACGAAGCCGCCTTGCTATCGGAGCTCCAGACCGGCCGCATCGACGCGGTCATCGACGTCACTGATCCGGAAATTCCGGAGGCCGGTTCGGCCTTTTACGACCTGCCGAACGTTTTCCTGACCCCGCACATTGCCGGCGCCATCGGCCTGGAACGGGCGCGTCTTGGCGAGATGGCGGTGGACGAGATCGAGCGTTTCATGACCGGCCGGCCGCTGCTCTATCAGATCCTCCGGCAGGATCTCGAAAACACCGCCTGAGGCATTCCTCGTTCAAAGGCACCCGTCAGCGCGATGTCCTCAACGAATTGGTTGAGCCGTCATTGGCAAGCTCCGGCATCAGGTCGGCAATATTGACCACCTTGCCGGTGCGTGAGCTCGTCAGCGCGGCAATGCCGCAGAGCACCGACATGGCGCCCGCCCGCGTGCCGGCGCGCTGGGCGAGCCGGTCTTCCATATCGGGCTTGAAGATCATGTTGCGCATCCGGTCGTCGCCGCCGTAATGGCCGCCGGTGAAATGCGGAACGACGATGCGCTCGACGGCCTCCTTGCCATTCGGGAAATTGCGGATGAGCAGGATCGTGTCCTGCTTCGGCTCTTCCCAGGGCTGGGCCTCATATTGGCGAATCTCGATGCGTCCCTTGGTGCCGTTGAAGGCGAGGTGGTGGCCTTCGATCGGCTGGAAGGTGTTCAGCGAATAGGACACATGGACATTGTTGCGGTAGCGCAGGCTGACCATCATCGTATCGGGAATATCGATGTCTTCGCGGAAAACGCAGCCGTCGCGGAAATAACCGTCGATCTTCGAGGGATCTTCATAGAGCTGATCGAGGAAGGGATCCTTTTCGAGATCGAGATAATAGTCGCATTCATGCGCGTGCGGACAGAGCTTGCAGCGCGGTCCGCGGAACGGACCCTTTCGGCCGTAGTTCTGCAGGTCGGCAAACGAGGTGACGGCGTCGGGATCGCTGTCGAGATACCAGTTCAGCAGATCGAAATGATGCGTCGCCTTGTGGACGAACAGGCTGCCGGAATTTTCCGTATAGGCATGCCAGCGTCGGAAGTAGTCGGCACCATGCTTGGTGTTGAGATACCAATGAAAATCGACGGAGGTCACCCGGCCGATCTCGCCGGCGTTCAGAAGCTCCTTGATCCTGGCGGCGGTTGGCGCGTAGCGATAGTTGAAGGAGACGTCGACGCGGCGGCCGGTGCGCTTCTCGGCATCAAGAATCCGGCGAATTTTCTCGACCGAGGTGGTCATCGGCTTTTCGGTGATGACGTCGATGCCGGACTCCAGCGCCCTCACGATAATATCGTCATGCGTCTGGTCGGGCGTGCAGACGATGACCAGATCCGGTTTTTGCTCGGCCAGCATGGAATCGATGTTTTCATAGAGGGGCGCGTTGCTGCCGATCATGTTGCGGGCGCGCTCGCCGCGCAGCGAATTCTTCTCGACGATGGCTGTGAGGTCGACATGTTCGCGCCAGCCGGCCAGCAGATCCTTGCCCCACATGGTGGTGCCGCGGTTCCCGGTGCCGATCAGGGCAAAACGGCGTTTCTCCATCGAATGATCCTCCTGCATGCGTGATGAAACGAATATTGAAAATTAGATCTGGCAGCAGCTTCTGAAGCGCTCGACGCAGGTGGCGATCACCTCGTCGGCCGGGCGTTTCCACCAGGTCTCGGCCGAAAAGATCTCCACCTCCTGCGCGCCGAAGAAGCCGGCCGCCTCGATCATCCGTCTTATGCCTTTGAGGTCGATGACGCCATCGCCCATCATGCCGCGGTCGAGCAGCATGTCCTTGGTCGGCACCAGCCAGTCGCAGATGTGATGGGCAAAGATGCGTTTCATCCGTCCGGCGCGGGCGATCTGGTTGGCAAGATCGGGATCCCACCAGACATGGTAGACGTCGATTGCGACACCGACATCCTCGCCGAGCGGTTCGCACATGTCGAGCGCCTGGCCGAGCGTGTTCACGCAGGACCGGTCGGCGGCATACATCGGATGCAGCGGCTCGATGGCAAGCTTCACGCCTGATGCCTGCGCATGCGGCAGCACGGCGGCAATGCCGTCGAAAACCATCTGGCGGGCGGCGACGATATCCCTCGAAGCGCCCGGCAGCCCGCCGACGACGAGCACCAGGCAATCTGCGGCGAAGGCTGCCGCCTCGTCGATGGCACGCCTGTTGTCGTCGAGGTTCTTCTGCCAGTCGGCCTCGTTTGCCGCCGGAAAGAAGCCGCCGCGGCAAAGCCCGGTCAGCTTGATGCCGTTCGATTTGACGATCCTGACCGCTTCGTCGAGGCCGGCCTTGGCGACCTGGTCGCGCCAGGGCGCGATCGAGGTGATGCCGTTTTTCAGGCAGATATCGACGGCTTCAGCAAATCCGCATTGCTCGCGGATCGTCGCCAGATTGATCGAAAGTCCTTCGACCTGCATGTCATTCCCTCTCGTATCGCAGCTTCAGTTGACGCCGTGGACGGCAAGCACCTGTTTCATGCGCACTGTGGCGAGTTCCGGATCGGCCAGAACCCGCGCCTTGTCGGCCAGGCGGAAGAGTTCGGCCAGATGCGACAGCGAACGGGTGCTCTGCTGGCCGCCGACCATGGTGAAATGGTCCTGCAGGCCGTTGAGATAGGCGAGGAAGACGACGCCGGTCTTGTAGAAGCGGGTCGGCGCCTTGAAGATGTGGCGCGACAGCGGCACGGTCGGCTCGAGCAGGTCGAAGAATTCGTGATTGCTCTTGCGGCCGAGCGCGTCGAGCGCAGCCGACGCCGCCGGCGCGATCGCATCGAAAATGCCGAGCAGCGCGTCGGAATGGCCTTCTTCGTCGCCGGCAATCAGCTCCGCATAATTGAAGTCGTCGCCGGTATACATGCGCACGGCCTTAGGCAGCTGCCGGCGCATGGTCACTTCCTTCTCCTTGGAAAGCAGCGAGATCTTGATGCCGTCGACCTTGGCGGCATTGGCTTCGATCACCTCAAGGCAGGTTTCCATCGCCTTCAGGTGGTCGCCATTGCCCCAATATCCCTCGAGCGCCGGGTCGAACATTTCGCCCAGCCAGTGGATGATGACGGGTTCCTTGACCTGGCGAAGGATGCGGTCATAGACCCTTATATAATCGTCCGGTCCCTTGGCCGTGACGGCAAGCGCCCGGCTCGCCATCAGGATGATCCGGCCGCCGGCCGCCTCCACCGTTTCGATCTGCTCCTCATAGGCCTTGAGGATGGTGTCGATGGTCACGTCGGGTCCAGGCACCAGGTGGTCGGTGCCGGCGCCGCACGCAATCAGCGCATCCCTGCGCCCGGCCGCCTCGCCGAGCGCCCGGCGGATGAGGTCGCGCGCCTCCGGCCAGCCGAGGCCCATGCCGCGCTGCGCCGTATCCATGGCCTCGGCCACACCGAGGCCGAGATCCCACAGCCGATGGCGGAAGGCGAGCGTCCGCTCCCAATCGATTGCCGGCGTCAGCCAGGGGTCGTTGTCGGCAAGCGGATCGGCGACGACGTGCGCCGCCGCAAAGGCGATGCGCGGAAAACTCTTGGCGTCACGCTTCTTCAGTTCGATCGGCGTGCCGGTCAGCGTGTAGGGGACGATCTTGCCGTCGAGGGGGAGATTGATCGTCGTCACGGCTCAGAACTCCAGTGCGGGAACGTCGAGCCAGCGGCGCTCGGCCCAGGATTTCAGGCCGAGTTCGGCGAGCTGCACACCCTTGGCGCCGGCTTCGAGCCCGTAGGGCCACGGCGCGTCTTCGACGACATGGCGGATGAACATCTCCCACTGTGCCTTGAAACCGTTGTCGAAAGCCTGGGTATCGGGAACCTCGTCCCAGGTCTTGTAGAAATCGATCGTCTGCGGCTGGTCTGGGTTCCAGACCGGCTTCGGCGTGTTGACGCGGTGCTGGCTCCAGCATTTGGTCAGGCCGGCGACGGCCGAACCATGGGTGCCGTCGACCTGGAAGGTGACGAGGTCGTCGCGGCGCACGCGCACCGCCCAGGAGGAATTGACCTGCGCGATCACGCCGCCTTCGAGCTCGAAGGTCGCATAGGCCGCATCGTCGGTGTCGCAGTCATAAGGCTTGCCCTGCTCGTCGATGCGGCTTGGAATATGGGTGGCGCCGAGGCAGGAGACGGCCTTGACCTCGCCGAACAGATTGTCGAGCACGTAGCGCCAGTGGCAGAGCATGTCGAGGATGATGCCGCCGCCGTCGCCCTTGCGGTAGTTCCAGGAGGGGCGCTGAGCCGGCACGCCCCAATCGCCTTCGAACACCCAGTAGCCGAATTCGCCGCGCACCGAGAGGATCTTGCCGAAAAAGCCGGAATCCTTGAGCAGCGCCAGCTTGCGCAGGCCGGGCAGGAACAGCTTGTCCTGCACGACGCCGTGCTTGAGGCCGGAGCGGCGCGCCTTGCGGGCAAGATCGATCGCCACCTGCAGATCGTCGGAGATCGGCTTTTCGCAATAGACATGCTTGCCGGCATCGAGCGCCCTGGACAGCAGTTCGGCGCGCATCAGCGTCGTGCCGGCGTCGAAGAAGATCGTGTCGTCGGGATTGGCGAGAGCGGCGTCGAGATCGGTCGACCAGCGCTTGATGTTATGCTTCTTCGCCAGCTCTTCCATCTTGGCGCCGTTGCGGCCGACGATGATCGGGTCGATCTCCAGTTTCTCGCCCGATTTCAGCGTGATGCCGCCCTGGTCGCGGAAGGCCAGAATCGAGCGCACTAGGTGCTGGTTGTAACCCATGCGGCCGGTGACGCCGTGCAAGATGATCCCCAAGCGTGCCATGTTTTCCTCCCTGCAATCTTTTTCGGCGGGAGCGGGCATGTCAGCCCGGCCCTCCCAAGCCAGTAACTAAACAGTTACTTGATGACAGAAGAGCGGAGAGCCTGTCAAGAGTCGAATGCGATTTTCGAAACTCAGCGCTTGATCGAGGCGAGCGTAACGTGGACGATATGGCTTTCCCAGGCATTGAGATGGGCCGGCTCGATCAGGTCGCGGCCGAAAATCGTCGAAAGCGTGTACTGGTTGGAGAGATAGAAATAGCCGAGCGAGGCGATCGTCAGATAGACGTGCAGCGGATCGGCCGTCTCGACGAAGACGCCTTGTTTCTTCCCCTGCTCCAGCACTTGGGAAAGTTCGCCGATCAGATGCGAATGCAGTTCCTTGAGCCGGACGGACTGGCGCAGCCACCGGGCTCGATGCAGGTTTTCCGTGCCGAGCAGGCTGAGGAATTCCGGGTGCTGGAGAAAGTAACGCCAGGTGAAGAGCGCCAGTTCGCCGATGCCTTCCTCCGGGCTGCGGTCGCCGATATGCAGCGCACGCTCGGCGGTGCGGATGCCGACATAGGCCTCTTCGAGCACTTTCAGGTAGAGTTGCTCCTTGTCGCCGAAATAATGATAGAGCATGCGCTTGTTGGTGCCGGCGCGCTCCGCGATGGCGTCGACGCGGGCGCCGCCCATGCCGTTTTCGGCGAATTCCCGGGTGGCCGCCTCGAGGATTGCGGCGCGCGTCCGCTCCGGATCGCGTTGCGCCGTGCGTTCCTGAGAAGGGCGCCGGGATTTTTTCTTCTCCCCGTTTTCCCCGCTGTCGTTCATCGTTCCCCTCCCTCTGGCATGTTGCGCTCATAAGCCTTCGGTGCGAAATTGTAAAAACCGAATTTAAAAGGGCGGCCGGCAAGAACCGACACCCCGCTTGACACGCTTGCCGCTTTGCTCGTAGCTTGTAACCAATTAGTTATTTATGCAAGGGTA
This sequence comes from Rhizobium sp. BT03, assembly GCF_030053155.1. Lineage (NCBI taxonomy): Bacteria > Pseudomonadati > Pseudomonadota > Alphaproteobacteria > Hyphomicrobiales > Rhizobiaceae > Rhizobium > Rhizobium sp. BT03. Next base: position 2,579,467 of record NZ_CP125640.1, on the reverse strand, counting down.
ACTGGTCGGAAGCGTGTGGAGGCGCTTCCCTTTGGAGGAGGAAAAAATGAGCCTACGTGTAAGCAGACGTAATTTCGTTGCGGGAGGGGCCACGCTTCTTTCGCTCTCGGCGCTGGGAACCAGCGCTTTTGCACAGGAACAGCGCTTGCGCCTCCTGTGGTGGGGCTCGCAGCCGCGCGCCGACCGCACCAACAAGGTGTCCCAGCTCTACCAGACGAAGAATGCCGGCACCTCGATTACCGGCGAATTCCTCGGCTGGGGCGATTACTGGCCGCGCCTTGCGACCCAGGTCGCCGGCCGCAATGCGCCTGACGTCATCCAGATGGACTACCGCTATATCGTTCAGTACGCGCGCCGCGGCGCGCTTGCGCCGCTGGAATCCTACATGCCGGCGAAGCTCAACCTCGACGATTTCGACAAGGCGCAGATCGAAGGCGGCAGTGTCGACGGCCATCTCTATGGTGTCAGCCTGGGCGCGAACTCGGCCGCGACGGTGCTGAACACCACCGCCTTCAAGGAGGCAGGCGTCGATCTGCCGACGCAGGCGACCACCTGGGACGAGTTCGCCCGCATGGGCGCCGAGATCACCAAGGCCGGCAAGCGCAAAGGCATGTTCGGCCTCGCCGACGGCAGCGGCGGCGAACCTCTGTTCGAAAACTGGCTGCGCCAGCGCGGCAAGGCGCTCTATACCGCCGACGGCAAGATCGGCTTCGGCGTGGACGACGCATCGGAATGGTACGATATGTGGGCGAAGTTCCGTGAGGCCGGCGCCTGCGTTCCAGCCGATATCCAGGCTCTCGACAAGAACGATATCGAAACCAACACGGTGTCGCTCGGCAAATCTGCGGCCGGTTTTGCCCATTCCAATCAGTTCGTTGCCTATCAGGCCATGAACAAGGACAAGCTGGCGCTCACCAACTATATGCGCATCAAGGCGGATTCGAAGGGCGGCCACTATCGCAAGCCTTCGATGTTCTTCTCTGTTTCGGCCCAGTCGAAAGCGATCGACTTGGCCGTGGACTACATCAACTTCTTCGTCAAGAATCCCGAGGCAGTGCTGCTCCTGGATGTCGAACGCGGCATTCCGGAATCGGCCGCCATGCGCGAGGTCGTCGCGGCGAAGCTCGATGAGAACGGCAAGGTCGCATTGGCCTATGTCAGCGGTCTCGGTGATCTCGCCGGCAAATTGCCGCCGCCGCCGCCGGCCGGCGCCGGTGAAGGCGAGCTGATGCTGCGAAACATCGCCGAACAGGTCGGCTTCGGCCAGCTGTCTCCTTCCGATGGCGGCAAACAGCTGGTCACGGAAATCACGCAGATTCTCGCACGAGGCTGATCCCGTATGAGCAATGCGATGCGCACGCCCGCAGGGGCCATATCCGTGGAAAGATATCAGGGGGCCGTGGCCGAAGGACGCTTCCGGCGTCTCTGGAATGCCAATGCTCCCGGCTATCTCTTCCTCCTGCCATGGCTACTCGGCTTTTTCGGGCTGACGCTCGGGCCGGCCCTGATTTCGCTCTACCTCTCCTTCACCGACTTCGACATGCTGCAGTCGCCGCGGTGGGTGGGAATGGCGAATTACGTGCGCATCGCCACGGCGGATCCGAAATTCTCGGCCGCCATGCACGTCACCCTGACTTATGTCGTCTTCTCGGTGCCGTTCAAACTGACCTTCGCCTTGCTGGTCGCCATGGCTTTGAATCGCGGCCTGCGCGGACTGACCTTCTATCGCGCCATCTTCTACCTCCCTTCCTTGCTGGGCGGCAGCGTGGCGATCGCCGTGCTCTGGCGCCAGCTTTTCGCCAGCGATGGTCTCGTCAATGCCGCGCTCTCGCAGTTCGGCATCGAAGGTCCGAGCTGGATCTCGCATCCGAACTATTCGATCTACACGCTGGTGGCTCTGTCGGTCTGGCAGTTCGGCTCGCCGATGATTATTTTCCTCGCCGGCCTGCGCCAGATTCCCCAGGATATGTACGAGGCGGCAAGCCTCGACGGCGCCTCGAAATTCCGCCAATTCTACAAGATCACCCTGCCGCTTCTGACGCCGGTGATCTTCTTCAACGCCGTCGTCCAGACCATTGATGCCTTCAAGGCTTTCACGCCCGCCTTCATCATCTCCGGCGGCACGGGCGGTCCGATCAACTCGACGCTGTTCTACACGCTCTATCTCTATCAGGAAGCCTTCGGCAATTTCCGCATGGGCTACGCCTCGGCGCTCGCCTGGATCCTGGTGCTGATCATCGCCGTCTTCACCGCTTTCTCCTTCCTGACCTCGCGTTATTGGGTGCATTACGATGACTGAGATGACCGCTTCCGTCACCGCGGCCAGGCCGCCATCGGATATCACCAAACGGAGCCTGCCGGCGTCGCTCATCATCCACGCCCTGCTGATCGCCGCATCGCTGCTGATGGTCTATCCGCTGTTGTGGATGGTTTCGGCATCGGTCAGGCCGGAGACCGAGATCTTCTCATCGACCTCGCTCATTCCGTCGTCGATCGATTTCTCCTCCTATGCGCGTGGCTGGGTCGGCCTCGATGTCAGCTTCGGCCGGTTCTTCTGGAATTCGCTGGTCATTTCGCTGCTTGTCGTGACCGGCAATGTCATCGCCTGTTCGCTGACGGCCTTCGCCTTTGCCCGGCTGCGTTTTGCCGGCCGCAATTTCTGGTTCGCGATCATGCTCGGCACGCTGATGATCCCCTATCACGTGACGCTGATCCCGCAATATGTGCTCTTCCTCAACCTCGGCTGGGTCAACACCATCCTGCCGCTCGTCGTGCCGAAGTTCCTGGCAAGCGACGCCTTCTTCATCTTCCTGATGGTGCAGTTCTTCCGCGGCATCCCGCGCGAACTCGACGAAGCCGCCATGATGGACGGCTGCAGCGCCTGGCGCATCTACTGGAAGATCATGCTGCCGCTGTCGCTGCCGGTCTTGGCGACGGCCGCCATCTTCTCCTTCATCTGGACCTGGGACGATTTCTTCGGTCCGCTGATCTACCTGAACGATATGAACACCTATACGATCCAGCTCGGCCTGCGCACCTTCGTGGATTCCACCAGCGCATCGGATTGGGGCGGCTTGTTCGCCATGTCGACGCTGACGCTCGTGCCAGTGTTCTTCTTCTTCCTGTTCTTCCAGCGCCTGCTGATAGAGGGCATCGCCACGACGGGCATGAAGCGCTGATGGCGGCAATGGGAAAAAGCGACATGAGCATCAAGACCGTCGCGATCGTCGGCTGCGGCATCGGCCGTTCGCATATCGTCGAGGGCTATCTGCCGCATGCCGACAAGTTCAAGGTCGTGGCGATCTGCGACCTGAATGAGGAGCGTCTGGCCGCGGTCGGCGATGAGTTCGGCATCGAACGGCGCACCACCTCCTTTGCGGAGCTGCTCGCCGACGACACGATCGACATCATCGATATCTGCACGCCTCCCGGCGTCCATCTGGAGCAGGTGGTCGCAGCGCTCGCCGCCGGCAAGCATGTCGTTTGCGAAAAGCCGCTGACCGGCTCGCTTGCCGCCGTCGATACGATCATGGCAGCGGAGAAAGCCGCCAAAGGCGTGCTGATGCCGATCTTCCAGTATCGCTACGGCGACGGCATCCAGAAGGCCAAGCGGATCATCGACGCCGGTATTGCCGGCAAAGCCTATACGGCCTCGGTCGAAACCTTCTGGCTGCGCAAACCGGAATATTACGCCGTGCCCTGGCGCGGCAAATGGGCCACCGAACTCGGCGGCGTGCTCGTCACCCATGCGCTGCATCTTCACGACATGATGATGCATCTGATGGGCCCGGCGGCAAGGGTCTTCGGCCGCGTCGCCACCCGCGTCAACGATATCGAGGTCGAGGATTGCGCCTCCGCCAGCCTGCTGATGGAAAGCGGCGCCTTCGTCTCGCTGTCCTGCACGCTGGGATCGCAGGAACAGTTGAGCCGGCTGAGGCTGCACTTCGAGAATGTCACCTTCGAAAGCAGCCATGAGCCCTATACGCCGGGCAAGGACCCCTGGAAGATCATCGCCGCCAATGACGACATCAGGGAGAAGATCGACCGGGTGGTCAGCGATTGGCAGCCGGTCGCCCCCAGGTTTACCACCCAGATGGGCCAGTTCCACGCCTTCCTTAGCGGCCAGGGGCCGCTGCCGGTGACGACGGTGGATGCCCGCCGGGCACTGGAACTCGTGACCGCCATCTACCAGTCCTCCGACAGCGGCGCCGAAGTGCCGTTGCCGGTCGGCCCGGACAGTCCGAAATACGCCGATTGGCGCGCAAGAACGAAGTAACCGGTAAATGAAACGAGAGGGGTTTTGAGACGATGGCAACCAGTGTCGTTCTTCAGAAGGTCGAAAAGCGCTACGGCTCGCTGGATGTGATCCATGGCATCGACCTGACGATCGATCCCGGCGAATTCGTCGTTTTCGTCGGCCCCTCCGGCTGCGGAAAGTCGACCCTTCTGCGCATGATCGCCGGTCTCGAGGAAATATCGGGCGGCGGGCTGCTGCTCGACAATGAGCGCATGAACGAGGTGGCGCCCGCCAAGCGCGGCATCGCCATGGTCTTCCAGTCCTACGCCCTCTATCCCCATATGTCGGTCTACAAGAACCTCGCCTTCGGCCTGGAGACGGCGGGTTATAAGAAGGCGGACATCCAGCCGAAGGTCAAACGTGCCGCCGAAATCCTGCAGATCGAAAAACTCCTGGAGCGCAAGCCGAAGGCGCTCTCCGGCGGCCAGCGCCAGCGCGTGGCGATCGGCCGGGCCATCGTGCGCGAGCCGCGCATCTTCCTGTTCGACGAGCCGCTGTCGAACCTCGATGCCGAATTGCGCGTGCAGATGCGCGTCGAGATCTCCCGCCTGCACCGGCAGCTCGGCAACACGATGATCTATGTCACCCATGACCAGGTCGAAGCCATGACGATGGCCGACAAGATCGTGGTGCTCAACTCCGGCCGCATCGAGCAGGTCGGCGCGCCGCTCGATCTTTACAATAACCCGGCCAATCGCTTTGTCGCAGGCTTCATCGGCAGCCCGAAGATGAATTTTCTGAAGGCCCGCATCGAAGAGGTCGGCGAGACGGAAACCACCATTCATGTCTGCGGCAATTCCGTCCGCCTGCCGCGCCGGCTGAAGGGCGAAGCCGGTGAGGACGTCACCTTCGGCATCCGCCCCGAGCATCTTTCCCTCACGGAAGGCGCCATCACGCTCTCGACCGTCAACGTCGATCTCGTCGAAAATCTCGGCGGCGCCACCATGCTTTACACCACGACGCCGGATGGCCAGCTCATGACGATCGCGCTCGACGGCCAGCAGAAGGTCGAGCGCGGCGCCAATGTGAGGACCTTCTTCGATCCGGCTCGCTGCCACGTCTTCGACGCCGCTGGAAAGACGATCTGACCGCCCTGCTTGACAGCCGATCCTGCTCTGCCCCATCATTTCGAGAAGGGGCCGCTGGAACAGGAAGAATCCTGTTCTAGCTTAAATAGTTAGAGCATGATGTCGTCCGAAAACCGCGCACACTTTTCGGTATCATGCTCCGGGGGATGATGCATGACGCCTGAAGATAGGATTCATGCGCTCGGCATTTGGCGGGGCCCGATCGAAATCTCGCCGATCTCGGGCGGCATCACCAACCGGAACTATCTGGTCAGCGATGCCGTCGCGCGCTGCGTGGTCAGACTCGGCACCGATATTCCGATCCATCACATCAGCCGCCAGAACGAGCTTGCCGCAAGCCGCGCGGCGCATGCCGCCGGCCTGTCGCCTGCTGTCATCCACCATTCGCCCGGCGTGCTGGTGCTCGATTATATCGAGGCGAGGGCGCTGTCGCCGGAGGACGTAAGGACACCGGATATGCTCGCCCGGATCGTTCCGCTCATCCGCGCCTGCCATCACGACATCGCCCGGCATTTCCGCGGCCAGGCGATGATCTTCTGGGTCTTCCACGTCATCCGCGACTACGCCGCCAGCCTGAAGGAGTCGGGCAGCCCCTATCTGCCGCTGCTGCCGGCGCTGCTGGGCGGGGCCGAGACGCTGGAACAAGCGGCAGGGCCGTTCGAGATCGCCTTCGGCCACAACGACCTGCTGGCCGCCAATTTTCTCGACGACGGCAAGCGGCTCTGGCTGATCGACTGGGATTATGCCGGATTCAACACCCCGCTGTTCGATCTCGGCGGACTGGCCTCCAACAACGAGTTCTCTGAAGCGGCCGAGCGGATGATGCTGGAGGCCTATTTCGACCGGCCGCTGACATCGGATCTCAGCCGCCGCTATAGCGCGATGAAATGCGCCTCGCTGCTGCGCGAGACGCTCTGGAGCATGATTTCGGAAATCCATTCCACCATCGACTTCGATTATGCCGCCTACACGGCCGAAAATCTCGCGCGTTTCGAGCGCGCCTATCAAGCCTTTGAACAGGATCGATAAATGACGAGACAATTACCGAAGACGGCGAAAGCCGTGGTCATCGGCGGCGGTATCATCGGCTGCTCGACAGCCTATCATCTCGGCAAGCTCGGCTGGACCGATACCGTCCTGTTGGAGCGCAAGAAGCTGACTTCGGGCACCACCTTCCATGCCGCCGGCCTCGTCGGCCAGCTGCGCAGCAGCGCCAATATCACCCAGCTGCTCGGCTATTCCGTCGATCTCTACAAGCGGCTGGAAGAGGAAACCGGCCTCGGCACCGGCTGGAAGATGAATGGCGGCCTGCGCCTTGCCTGCAACGAGGAGCGCTGGACCGAGGTCAAGCGCCAGGCGACCACGGCGCAGTCCTTCGGCCTCGAAATGCAATTGCTGACGCCGCAGGAAGCCTTCGATCTCTGGCCGCTGATGACAACTGACGATCTCGTCGGCGCCGCCTTTCTTCCCACAGACGGCCAGGCCAATCCCTCCGACATCACCCAGGCGCTGGCGAAGGGCGCCCGCCTGTCGGGTGTTTCGATCTTCGAGGATACCGAGGTTCTCGATCTCGAAATCGACAAGGGAAGAATCCGCGCCGTCGTTACCGCTGAGGGCCGTATCGAATGCGAGCGCGTCGTCGTCTGCGCCGGCCAATGGACGCGCGCCTTTGGCCAGCGCTTCGGCGTCAACGTGCCGCTGGTCTCCGTCGAACATCAATATATCATCACCGAATCCTTCGGCGTGCCCTCCAACCTGCCGACGCTGCGCGATCCCGATCGCCTGACCTATTACAAGGAAGAGGTCGGCGGCATCGTCATGGGCGGTTACGAGCCGAACCCCATTCCCTGGGCGCAAAACGGCATCCCCGAAGGTTTCCACTACACGCTGCTCGACAGCAATTTCGACCATTTCGAGCAGATCATGGAACAGGCGCTCGGCCGCGTTCCGGCGCTTGAGAATGTCGGCGTCAAGCAGCTGTTGAACGGCCCGGAAAGTTTTACGCCGGACGGTAACTTCATTCTCGGCGAGGCGCCGGATCTGAAGAACTTCTTCGTCGGCGCCGGCTTCAACGCCTTCGGCATCGCCTCGGCCGGCGGCGCCGGCATGGCGCTTGCCGAATGGGTGACGAAGGGCGAGCCGCCCTATGATCTCTGGCCGGTCGACATCCGCCGTTTCGGCCGCCCCCACTTCGATACCGACTGGGTGCGCACCCGTACGCTCGAAGCCTATGGCAAGCACTACACCATGGCCTGGCCGTTCGAGGAGCATGCGAGCGGCCGCCCCTGCCGCAAATCGCCGCTCTACGACCGGCTGAAAGCGCAGGGCGCCTGTTTCGGCGAAAAGCTCGGCTGGGAGCGGCCGAACTGGTTTGCCGATCTCTTCGCTAACGAGGAGCCTAGGGATATCTACAGCTATTCCAGGCAGAACTGGTTCGAGGCCGTCGGCCGCGAGCACAGGGCGGTGCGCGAGGCGGCCGTCATCTTCGATCAGACCTCCTTCGCCAAATTCGTGCTGAAGGGCAGGGATGCCGAGGCGGCCCTCTCCTGGATCGCCGCCAACGATGTCGCAAGACCCGTGGGATCGCTCATCTACACGCAGATGCTGAACGACAAGGGCGGCATCGAATGCGATCTGACCGTCGCCCGCGTCGCCGAGAACGAATATTACATCGTCACCGGCACCGGTTTCGCCACCCATGATTTCAACTGGATCGCCCGCAATATTCCGGCGGAGATGCATGCCGAGCTGGTCGACGTCACCTCAGCCTACTCCGTGTTGTCGCTGATGGGACCGAATGCACGCGCGGTGCTGGAAAAGGTGACCGGCAGCGACGTGTCGAACGCCGCTTTCCCCTTCGGCCAGGTCAGAACCATCGGCATATCGGGCTGCCCGGTGCGGGCGTTGCGGATCACCTATGTCGGCGAGCTTGGCTACGAACTGCATATTCCCATCGAATACGCGACCACGGTCTATGACGTGTTGATGGCATCAGGCGGCGAATTCGGCCTCGTCAATGCCGGCTACCGCGCCATCGAGAGCTGCCGGCTGGAGAAAGGCTATCGCGCCTGGGGCTCCGATATCGGCCCCGACCACACGCCTGTTGAAGCCGGCCTCGGCTGGGCGGTGAAGATCAAAAAGAACATTCCCTTCCGCGGCCGCGAGGCGATCGAGCGCCAGCTTAAAGAGGGAGTGAAGAAGCGCCTCGCCTGCTTCGTTCCCGACGATCCCGATATCGTGCTGCTCGGCCGCGAAACCATCTATCGCGACGGCAAACGCGTCGGCTGGCTGTCGAGTGGCGGCTTCGGCTACACGCTGGGCAAACCGATCGGCTACGGTTATGTCCGCAATGCCGATGGCGTCACGGAGGATTTCGTCCTCTCCGGCACTTATGAGCTCGACGTCGCCAGGGAACGCATCCCCTGCAAGGTGTCGCTGGCACCGCTCTACGATCCCGATATGGCGCGGGTGAAGACGTGATGGGTCGAATTTCTTTGTGTGCTCGAGCACTCCGAGGGTACCGATGAGAGGGCACGCCGTGGCCGCCCCCTCTGCCCTGCCGGGCATCTCCCCCACGGGTGGGGAGATTACAAGTGGCCAAACCTTTGCATCCGTCTGTCGTTTCACCGGGCTGTGACGCCAGTTGTTTGGGGAAGCCAGCGAGCCCAGCCAATCTCCCCACCTGTGGGGGAGATGCCCGGCAGGGCAGAGGGGGACGGCTACGGCACGCCCTTTCCTAGGTCAGAAAATCTCAAAACAACGGCAGCCGGTCGTCCTGAATCAAAATCTCCAGCTTGTCCGAGACATCCTGCGCCCAGGCGCGGTGTCCGGTCAAAGCCGCCGGGAACAATCCGGGCAGGGTGAAGAGAGCCGCCGAAATCGCCGGGCCGGTGCGCGGGACATCGGCGATCAGCGCCGCGATTTCCGCGGCCCGGGGATCGCGCAGCTCGAAGCGCTCGCCATTGCCGTGTTCGCCGATCGCATAGCGCATCCAGGCCGCCACGGCGATCGCATAGGTCTCCGCCCGGTCGCCATGCGCCAGCGCCTCGCAGGCCGGTTCCAGCAGCCGCTGCGGCAGTTTCTGGGTGCCGTCCATGGCGATCTGATAGGTGCGATGGGCGATCGCCTTATTTGCAAAGCGTGCTATCAATTCATTGGCATAGTCGTCGAGATCGATGCCGGGAACGGGATCAAGCGTTCTCGCCGCTGCATGCATATGGCGGTAGGCAAGCGCTGCCAAGGCAGCATCGTCCATCACGTCGCGGATGAATTCATAGCCGCCGATATAACCGAGATAGGCGAGCAGCGAATGGGCGCCGTTCAGCATCCGGAGCTTCATCTTCTCATAGGCCGAGACGTCTTCGACCATCAGCGCGCCGCGCACCTTTTCCCAGGCCGGCCGGCCATTGGCGAAATGGTCTTCGATGACCCATTGCGTAAAGGGCTCGGTCTCGATCGCCGCCATATCCGTGCGGCCGGTCAGCCGCTCGGCATCGGCGTAGGTCGCGTCGGTGCTGGCCGGCGTGATGCGATCGACCATCGTCGAAGGGAAGGGCACATTCGCTTCGATCCAGCGGTGCAGATCGGCATCGATACGGGAGGTGAATTCGAGCACCAGGCGTTTCAAAACAGCGCCGTTGCTCGGCAGGTTGTCGCAGCTGAGCGGCGTAAAGGGTGCGATGCCCTTCTGCCGCCGGCGCGCAAGGCCTTCGACGAGATAGCCGATGACGCCGCGCGGCGCATGCCGGTTGGCGAGGTCGGCGACGATATCGGGATGTTTGAGGTCGAGGCCGCCGGTTGCGGGATCGAAACCATAGGCCTTTTCCGTCACCGTCATGCTGACGATGCGGATATCGGGATCTTCGAGCCGCGCCAGCAGGCCGGCCGGATCGCGCGGCGCCACATGCGCCTTCAGGATCGAGCCGATCACCTCGCCCGTCGTTCCCGAGGTGTCACGGATCAACGTCGTATAAAGCCCGTTCTGGGCACTCAGATTGTCGGCGACATCGGCGGTGCGCAGGCTTGCCACCTCGATACCCCAGTCGCCGCCGTCGGCTGCGAGCGCGCCATCCGTAAACGGCGCGAAATGCGCGCGAAAAAAGGCGCCGGGACCCAGATGCAGGATGCCGCTTTTCAGCCGGCTGCGGTCATAGGCGGGAAGCTTCGCCGTCGGGGCGAGGCCGGAAAGGGTCTGCAGTCGTTCGCTCACAGCTTGTAGGCCTTCTTCGCATTGCCATAGGAAAGTTCGCCCGCCACGATCGCGGCATCGCTCTCGGAAATCCGGTGCTCGGCGGCAAGGCCGGCGAGGAAGCGGCAGACTTCGCGGCGCCAGACATCATGCCGCGCCGGGATCGAAAGCAGCGCCCGCGTATCGTCATTGAAACCGGCCATATTGGCGAAGCCTGCCGTTTCCACCACCTGGTCGAGATAGCGGCGGATGCCGAGCGGGCTGTCGTGGAACCACCAGGGCGGGCCGATCATCAGGCAGGGCCAATGGCCGACCATCGGCGCCATTTCGCGCGCATAGGTCGTCTCGTCGAGGGTGAAGAGCAGCACCCGCAGCCCCGGCGCATGGCCGTATCTGGAAAGCAGCGCATTGAGGCCGCCGACCCAGTCGGTGCGGGTCGGAATATCGGCGCCCATATTCGGGCCGCGCGTCGCAAACAGCCCGCTGTCGGTGTTGCGCCGCGACCCCGCATGGATCTGCATGACCATGCCGTCCTCGGCCGAAAGCCCGGCCATCTCGGTCATCATCTGGCCGCGGAAGAGTTCCGCCTCCGCAGCCGACAGCGGCCCCCTCAGCGCCTTGTCGAGCAGCGCCTGCTTTTCCGCAAGCGGCAGATCGGCGGTGAAGGCTGTGGGCACGCCGTGATCGGTCGCGGTGGCGCCGAACTGGCGGAAATAGGCGCGCCGGCGCCGGTGCGCCTCGATCAGGCCCTCCCAGCGCGTCACGTCAGCGCCGGTGATCTCGCCGAACTTGATGAGATTATCGCGGAAGCCGACCGCATCCGGATCGGTGACGCTGTCCGGCCGGTAGGTGGTGCGCACCTTGCCGATCCAGCCGTCGGCGGCCATCTTCTGATGATGCGTCAGCGGGTCAAGCGCGCCCTCCGTCGTCGCGATCGTTTCGATGCCGAATCGCTGATGCAGCGCCCGCGGGCGGAATTCGGGAAGGGCAAGCTGAGCATTGATATGGTCGTAGAGCGCATCGGCATTGTCTGATGTCAGCGGCTCGGTGCAGCCGAGCACGGCCGACATGGCGTGGTCGACCCAGAGGCTCGACGGCGTTCCGCGGAAGAGATGATAATGCTTGGCAAAGGTTCGCCAGATCGTCCGCCCCGCAGCCACCGGCTTGCCGTCGAGCCTGGGAACGCCGAGCTCGTCCAAGGGAACGCCGACGCTGTGCAGCATCCGGAAGAGATAGTGATCGGGGATGACCAGCAGCGAGGCCGCATCTTCGAAGGGCTTGTCGTCGGCGAACCAGGCGGGTTCGGTATGCCCGTGCGGGCTGACGATCGGCAGATTGCGCACCGTCTCGTAGAGGTCGCGCGCAATGGTCCGTGTTGCCGGGTCGGCCGGAAAGAGCCGGTCCGGATGAAGAAAGCTGTTTCCTGCATCCATCAGTATTCCTCCCTGATGGATAAGGGCCTACCCCACAACATCAGGCGCGGCAAGGTCTTTTAGTAACCAGATGGTTCGGTTTTTGCGCACCGCTGCGCCGGCCCTCGAAAGCATTGACGAAGCGGCCTATTTCCGCTTTGGGAGAAGCATCTGTACTGCCGGTTTCGGCAAAGGAGGATCGATGTCCGACGAGACGAACCGCATCACCCGTCTGGAGGAAATGCTGGCCTATCAGGCAAAGACGATCGAGGAGCTTTCCGATCAGCTTGCCGAACAATGGAAGATCGTCGAGCAGATGCGCACCAAGCTCGACCGGCTCACCGAACGCTTCCTGTCGCTCGAGGAGCAGTCGCTGGAAGCGCCGGGTATCACCCGCCCGCCGCATTATTGACGGCACGCGGGGGATACCGCGTGCCCGGTTTTCCCGGCTGACGGATCAGACGCCGCCGATGCAGAGATATTTCATTTCCAGATAGTCGTCGGCGCCGTGGCGTGAGCCCTCGCGGCCGAGGCCGGATTGCTTGATGCCGCCGAAGGGCGCGGTCTCGGAGGACATGATGCCGGTGTTGATGCCGATCATGCCATATTCCAGCGCTTCGGCCACCCGCCAGACCTTCTTCAGGTCGCCGGCATAGAAATAGGCGGCAAGGCCGAATTCCGTATCATTGGCTTGAGCGATGACATCCTCGGCCGTCTCGAAACGGAAGAGCGGCGCCACCGGCCCGAAGGTTTCCTCGCGCGCCACCTTCATGCCGCGAACAACACCGGTCAGCACCGTCGGGGCAAAGAAGGTGCCGGCGCCGTCGATGCGTTTGCCGCCGGTCAGCACCTTGGCGCCCTTGGCCAGCGCGTCGCCGACATGGTCTTCCACCTTGGCAAGGCCCTGCTCATCGATCAGCGGCCCGATCTCGACGCCGGCCTGAAAGCCGTCGCCGACCGACATTGCGGCGACCCTGGCGGCAAGCTTGGCCGCGAAGGCGTCATAGACGCTCGACTGGATGTAGAGACGGTTGGCACAAACGCAGGTCTGGCCGGCATTGCGGTATTTGGAGGCGATCGCGCCCTCGACCGCGGCGTCGAGATCGGCATCGTCGAAGACGATGAACGGCGCGTTGCCGCCGAGCTCCAGGCTCACCTTCTTGATCTGGTCGGCGCATTGCCGCATCAGGATGCGGCCGACCTCCGTCGAGCCGGTGAAGCTGATCTTGCGCACCTTGTCGTTGCCGCACAGCTCACGGCCGATCGCCGGGCCGTCGACGCCGACGATGAGGTTGAAGACGCCTGAGGGAATGCCGGCCTGTTCGGCGAGCACGGCAAGGGCGATTGCCGTCAGCGGCGTCTGCTCGGCCGGCTTCGACACCACAGTGCAGCCGACGGCCAGCGCCGGTGCAATCTTGCGGGCAATCATCGCCGCCGGGAAATTCCACGGCGTGATCGTGCCGACGACGCCGACCGGCTGCCTGATGACGATCATGCGCTTGTCATCGGAAGGTGCCGGGATCGTCTCGCCATAGATGCGCTTGGCTTCTTCGGCGTACCATTCGACATAGGACGCCGCATAGAGGATTTCGCCGCGCGCTTCGGCGAACGGCTTGCCCATTTCGGCGGTCAGGATTGCGGCGAGTTCGTCGGCATTGGCGACCATCAGGTCGAACCATTTGCGCAGGATCGCGCTGCGCTCCTTGGCCGGGCGGGCAGCCCAGGCCGGCTGGGCGGCATAGGCCGCATCGATCGCCGCCCGCGTCTCGGCAGCCCCCATATCGGGCAGCGAAGCGAGCAGTTCTCCCGTTGCCGGGTTGAGCACGTCGAAAGTCCCAGTGGCATTGCCTGAGGTCCAGGCGCCGTTGATGTAGCCGGCGTCGCGCAGCAAGGGAGAAGAGAAGGGAACGTGTTTCGTCAGTGCGGTGGTGAAAGCCATGTCATATCCTTATTGGGAACGCGGCTGCCGGCGCGGGCAGCCGTGGAATGCGGGTTCCGGTGCGGTCACTTGCCCGCAGTCGCTTCCAGCATTGAAGCTTCGAGAATGTCGAGCGCCTCGCCGAGCACCTCGTCTTGGATGGTGATCGGTGCGAGGAAGCGGATAACGTTGCCGTGGACACCGCAGGTGAGCAGGATCAGCCCCTTGTCGAGCGCGATTAGCCGCACCCGGTTGGCGAAGTCGGCACTCGGCAATCCTGTCTTCGGGTCGTTGAATTCGACGGCATTCATGAAGCCCGGCCCGCGGATATCGGCGATCTCGGGCACCGTCTCGCGCAGCGATTCCAGCCGCTGTTTCAGCCGCCCGCCGAGCTGGTTGGCGCGGTTGCAGAGATCCTCGTCGGCGATGACGTCAAGCACGGCGTGGGCGGCGGCGATGCCGATCGGGTTGCCGCCATATGTGCCGCCGAGCCCGCCCGGTCCGGGCGCGTCCATGATCTCGGCGCGGCCGGTGACGGCGGCGAGCGGAAAGCCGCCGGCAAGGCTCTTCGCCATCGTCGTGAGATCCGCCGCCACCTCGTGATGATCCATGGCGAACATCCTGCCGGTGCGGGCAAAGCCGGTCTGCACCTCGTCGGCGATCAAGAGCATGCCGTGCTGGTCGCAGAGTTCACGCAGCGCCTTCATGAAGGCGGCGGGTGCGGCGTAGAAACCGCCTTCACCCTGCACCGGCTCGATGATGATGGCCGCCACCCGCTGCGGATCGACATCGGCGGCAAAAAGCTTCTTCAGCGCCGCCATTGACTGATCGGCGGTGACGCCGTGCAGCTCGACCGGGAAGGGGATATGGAAGACATCGCCCGGCATGGCGCCGAAGCCAACCTTATAGGGCACGACCTTGCCGGTCAGCGCCATGCCCATGAAGGTTCGGCCGTGGAAGCCACCACCAAAGGCGATGACGGCCGAGCGGCCGGTGGCCGCACGGGCGATCTTGACGGCGTTTTCGACCGCTTCGGCGCCTGTTGTGACGAAGATCGTCTTCTTCTCGAAGTCACCCGGCACCAGCGCGTTCAGCCGTTCGGCAAGACTGACGTAGTTTTCATAGGGCACCACCTGATGGCAGGTATGGGTAAAGCGGTCGAGCTGATCCCTGACCGCCGCAATCACCCGGGGATGGCGGTGGCCGGTGTTGAGAACGGCGATGCCGGCGGCGAAATCGATGTAGCGGCGGCCTTCCTTGTCCCAGATCTCGGCATTCTCCGCACGATCGGCATAGATCTGGGTGGTCATGCCGACGCCGCGTGAAATGGCGGCGTTCTTCCGGTCCGTAAGGCTCGTCGCGGTCATTGATGCGCTCCTATCTGAAGGGGTTGAAATTATCTTGTATAAGTTCTGCAAGATATTTATAAAACTCCTACATTTTTCCTGCAAGAAAACAAGTGGGATTTTTTGCTTCAAACATCACGCTTTTTGATAAATGCTCGGGAGCGATTGGAATCGGGGATGTTGGCGGATGAACGATAACGGGCCGGTACGCTACAAGGTGGCGGAGGCCGCACGGCTGGCGGGCGTTTCGGCCTCGACGCTGCGTCTGTGGGAAAGCCAGGGTCTGGTGGTTCCCGGCCGTTCGCAAACCGGTCATCGCCAGTACAGCGCCGACGACGTGGCGCGCCTGAAGCGCATCTCCTGGTATCGGGTCGAGCGCGGCCTCAATCCCGCGGCCATCCGCGAGGCGTTGGAGGGCGAGGAACCGTCCGCCGACGGCGCCGAGGCAAACCAGGCCACCGGCCTCGGCCGCAAGCTGCGCAGCCTGCGCCACGCGAGCGGCAAGACGCTGGAACAGGTGGCCGGCGATATCGGCATCACCGCTTCGACGCTCTCGACGCTGGAGCGCACCTCGCAGGGCGTCGGTTTCAAGACGCTGCACGATCTCGCCGAGTATTACGGCACCACCGTCTCCCGCCTCTCCGGCGAAGAAAGCGGCGAGGTGCCGGTCATGGTGCGTGCCGGGGAATGGCGCAGCTGGCCGGAAACGACACCTGGGGTCGCCGTGCAGCTTCTTGCCGAAGGCCCAAGGATGATGGATTGCCATCGTTTCGTGCTGGCGCCGGGTGCTGCCAGCGAGGGCGCCTATCGCCACGAGGGCGAGGAATTCATGCATGTCCTGTCCGGCCGGCTCGAACTGGTGCTCGACAGCGATCAGTTCTTCGATCTCGGCCCGGGCGATTCGCTCTATTTCGAAAGCCGCCGCTACCATTCCTGGCGCAACCGCCATGACGGCGAAACCGTCCTGCTCTGGATCAACACGCCGCCGACATTCTGAACCACCGCCAGAGGAAGCGGTTTCGCATTTTGCGGCTTTGCGCTATAGCGCTAAAACACGATCTCAGGCCGGTTCAGCCTGACATCTTAGGGAAAGACAGTCTCATGGCCGCCACCATACGTTATCACGAAGGCGACATATCAGCGGCCGATGCCGCCCGCTACACCGGCGCGGTCGCCATCGACACCGAAACGCTCGGCCTGGTGCCGCGCCGGGACCGGCTCTGCGTCGTCCAGCTTTCGCCGGGTGACGGCACCGCCGACGTCATCCGCATCGCCGCCGGCCAGAAAGAGGCCCCCAATCTCGTCGCCCTGCTCGAAGATCCCACCCATCAGAAGATCTTCCATTACGGCCGCTTCGATATCGCCGTGCTCTTCCACACCTTCGGCGTCACGACGACGCCGGTGTTCTGCACCAAGATCGCCTCGCGCCTGATCCGCACCTATACGGATCGGCACGGCCTCAAGGACAATCTCAAGGAGATGCTCGACGTCGATATCTCCAAGGCGCAGCAATCGTCCGACTGGGCGGCTGAGACGCTGTCTCCGGCCCAGCTCGAATATGCCGCTTCCGATGTGCTTTATCTCCACGCGCTGCGTGACAAGCTGACGGAACGCCTGCTTCGCGACGGCCGGTTCGACCATGCGACGGCCTGCTTCGCATTCCTGCCGACCCGCGCCAAGCTCGACCTGCTCGGCTGGGAAGAGGCCGATATCTTCGCCCATAGCTGAGTAAATCGCCTGCGGCACGCATGAAAACAAAGATCGTGGATCGGCGTGTCCGCGGCGTTAGCGATTCGTTAACGCCTCTTTCCTAAAATTCCCGTTAATATTTATGCATTTCGATGACGCCGGTATTGCGTCATGCGGACAGGAGGATCTGCTGGGATGCAAGGGGGCCGGATGAGCGCGGTCCTTTTATGGAGCCTGCTTTCATCGTCACTTTGCGAAAGGAGCATGCCATGTTGACTCCCGTTCGTGCAGCGTCCAATGCAAGCTTTTCGTCCCAAGGCCAGACTGCGGCGATCGTCGCCGGCGGCCTCGGCCGTTCTGTGATTGCGCCAGCGCCCGTCAACCCCGTCGAAGCCGCCGACCTGAATTCCGCCATTGCCGGCAAACTCAATATCCTGCTTCTTGCCGCCCGCGAGCGCATGGTCGAAGCCCTTTTCGACGCGATCGATGCGGCCGGCCGCGCGATCTCGCTGGATCGCGGCGAGGACGAGACCAATCTCGCCTTCGCCGCCCGGCTTGCCGATGCCATCCAGCGGCTGCCGGCTGCCAGGATCGACGAGGTCGAGCGCCAACTCACGGAGCAAGGCCACAGCCTGCCGCTTCGGATGATCGCCGCAGCCCTGAAGAATCCCGCAGGTCCGGAAGCAGCCCGCATCGTCGCCTATCTGGAAATTGTCCGCTACAAGGATCGCGATCTCGCCGCCCGTGCCGTCGTGCGCTCCTATGGCCAGAACGACGCTTCGCCGATACGCACTGAGGCCCGGCCGGAAATCCAGCTGCACGAGGATCATGCGTCTGCCGCCATGCGCCAGCCGGCAGACAAGCCGTCCGCGCCGGCGAGTTCGCTGATAGAGACCGCGGCTTCGGCGACCGCCGAGGAAGCGATAATCGCCGAGGCCGTGGACGCTGCCGATCCGGAAGCGCCGCGGCCCGAAAACCGGGCTCAATCGGCAGCGGCAAGCGCGGCCGCGCCGGAAGAATCCGAGCCGCGGGAGATCGACGCCGCGCCAGCCTTGCCGGCCCAAGCCGCAGCGGCCGAGGACGCGCGGGAAATGCCGGAGGCGCCTGCGATCCAGCCTCGCGCCATGTCGGGAAAAGGCGATCCCGTCATTCCCAGGAATTGGACGGGAATTGTCGCCTCTATGACCGAAGAGGTCTCCGAGATGATCGTCACCATCATCCGCGAGCAGGACGTCGAGGCCGTGCCGGAGGATGGCCGTGTCGAAGCGGCCGTGGAGATCGATGCGATCCTCGACGAAGCCGTCATCAGCGATGCGACCGAAACCTTGACCAGGCAGCCGGCGGACCTCGCAGCAGCCGATGCGCGCCCGCCTGCAGCGCCGCGCCCGTCGCCGGCGGAAACGGAGATCGTGGCCGCGGCTGCCCGCCAGCCGAAAGAGACCGATGCGCCACCGCCGATGATGCCGATTTCCGAGACGGTCGAGGCTGCCTATATCCCGCTCGCGGCAAGGATGCCGGAGGGACTTGCCTATACGCAGCTGCCTTATCAGTTCGCCAAGGATGTCCCGTCGAACGAGAACGCTGGTGAAACCAGCCACCAGCATCAGCACCACCACGATGGGGCGCCGCCGGATCAGCAGCAAGGGGATCAGCAGCAGGCGCAGTCCGGCGACGGGGATGCCGCGGCCGATGCTGAAGCGGCGAATGCTGCGCCTCAGCGCAGGACGCCGAGAATGATCGATGCCGAGCCGACGCCTTATCAGTCGGGCGCGGGCGCCGACCCTGTTTATGCGCTCTATCAGCGCATGGTCGGCTGGGAGTAACTTTTTATCGCCTGAAAATGAAGAACCCGCCGGATCGCTCCGGCGGGTTCTTCAATTCAAAGGCGGATGCGAGGCTTATTCGCCGCCGCGGTTCTTGAGCGCTGCGCCCAGGATGTCGCCGAGCGAAGCGCCGCTGTCGGACGAACCGAACTGGGCAACAGCTTCCTTCTCTTCCGCAATCTCCAGAGCCTTGATGGACAGCATGATCTTGCGGTCCTTCTTGGAGAAGTTGGTGACGCGGGCATCGAACACCTGGCCGACCGAGAAGCGCTCGGGGCGCTGTTCGTCGCGGTCGCGGGCGAGGTCGGCGCGACGGATGAAGGAAGTGATGTCCTCGTGGTTGACGAGCTTCACTTCGACGCCGCCGTCGTTGACTGCGATGACTTCGCAGGAAACGACTGCATTCTTGCGCAGGTCGCCCGATGCAGCGGCGTCGCCGACCGCATCCTTGCCGAGCTGCTTGATGCCGAGCGAGATGCGTTCCTTCTCGACATCGACGTCGAGAACGACGGCCTTGACGACGTCACCCTTGTTGAACTCCTCGATGACCTGTTCGCCCGGACGGTTCCAGTCGAGGTCGGAGAGGTGCACCATGCCGTCGACATCGCCGTCGAGGCCGATGAACAGGCCGAATTCGGTCTTGTTCTTGACTTCGCCTTCGACTTCAGTGCCGGCCGGATGGCTGCGGGCGAATGCTGCCCACGGGTTTTCCAGCGTCTGCTTGAGGCCGAGCGAGATACGGCGCTTGGACGGATCGACTTCGAGAACGACGACTTCGACTTCCTGGCTGGTGGACAGGATCTTGCCGGGGTGAACGTTCTTCTTGGTCCAGGACATTTCCGAGATATGGATCAGGCCTTCGATGCCCGGCTCCAGCTCGACGAACGCACCGTAGTCGGTGATGTTGGTGACGGTACCGGAGATCTTCTTGCCTTCCGGATACTTGGCCTGGATGCCATCCCACGGATCGCTCTCGAGCTGCTTCATGCCGAGCGAGATGCGGTGGGTTTCCTGGTTGATGCGGATGATCTGAACCTTGACCTGCTGGCCGATGTTCAGGATTTCCGACGGATGGTTCACACGGCGCCATGCCATGTCGGTGACGTGCAGCAGGCCGTCGATGCCGCCGAGGTCGACGAACGCACCGTAATCGGTGATGTTCTTGACGACGCCGTCGACAACCTGGCCTTCTTCGAGGTTCTGAACGATTTCAGAACGCTGCTCGGCGCGGGATTCTTCCAGGACCGTACGGCGCGAAACCACGATGTTGCCGCGGCGCTTGTCCATCTTGAGGATTTCGAAGGGCTGCGGGTTGTGCATCAGCGGCGTGACGTCGCGGATCGGGCGGATGTCGACCTGAGAACGCGGCAGGAAGGCGATCGCACCGTCGAGGTCGACCGTGAAGCCGCCCTTGACCTGGTTGAAGATCACGCCTTCGACGCGCTCGCCGGCTTCGAACTTGGCTTCGAGCTTGACCCAGCTTTCTTCGCGGCGAGCCTTCTCGCGCGACAGAACGGCTTCGCCGAGCGCGTTTTCGATGCGCTCAACGTAAACTTCGACTTCATCGCCAACCTTGAGCTGGCCATCCTTGGCGCGGGCGCCGAATTCCTTGAGCGCGATGCGGCCTTCGACCTTCAGGCCGACGTCAACAACGGCGACATCCTTTTCGATGCCCGTGACGATGCCCTTGGTGACATAGCCTTCGGCCAGATCGTTCTTGGCAAAGGACTCTTCGAGAAGGGCCGCGAAATCCTCGCGAGAGGGAGTTGCTACTGACATAAAATCTCCTGCGTGTCCTGGATAGGGAAGCGGACACGTATGCGCCGGTTGGTTTGCGTTGAACGGGCCTGAACCCAGTCCGCCCTCTTTCACGAAGGCAATCCGGCGCTTGGACGGAATTTCAGGCTGCTGTATTAAAAGCGATCCATGCGTCTGAGCATGCAAAATCGCTTGAATTTAGGCATTTCGGTTCAAGACCGCATCGATGACCGATTGAGCGGCTTGAAACGCGGCCTCTATACTCATTTCCGACGTATCAAGCAAGTGCGCATCGACTGCTGGTTTCAAAGGGCTGTCGGCCCGTCCCATGTCGCGTTCGTCGCGCCGCTTGACGTCCTCGAAAATCGCATCGAAATCGGCCGTCGCCCCCTTGCCGAGGATCTCGTCGTAACGGCGTCTGGCGCGCACCTCCGGCGTTGCCGTCACATAGAGCTTGACCGGCGCATCCGGGCAGACGACCGTGCCGATATCGCGCCCGTCGAGCACGGTTCCCGGCGCCTTCGTCGCAAATCGCCGCTGTGCCTCCACAAGCGCCCGGCGCACCGCCGGCATGACGGCTATTGTCGAGGCGGCTTCGCCGATCTCATGTTTGGAAAGTATATCGCGATCCAATCCGGCGAGTTCAACCTCCCGCGCGATCTTTTCGGCCACCGCCTCGTCATCGAGCGGCAGGCCGGCGTCGAGCAGCGCCTTGGCCGTGGCGCGATAGGTCAGGCCGGTATCGAGATGATGAAAGCCGTATTGCTTGGCGATGCGGCGCGAAAGCGTGCCCTTGCCGGCCGCCGCCGGGCCATCGATGGCGATGGTGAAAGTCTTGGTGCTCATCTGTCAATCCTGGGGCAACTGGCTCAAAGGCGGCGGCGCGGTGCCATGCACGGCGTAATCCCTTGTAAAGGCGCAGCATTTTCTTCGCAAGGCCACCCCTTCCGACGACGATCTTCGCTCAGCTCTGCGGCTGCCGCGGCTCGTTACCATAAACCCGCCGGCCGGTCATCCATTGGCGCCGGAAATAGCTTGCGCTCCGATCGTAAAGTTTGGCTTTGACATGGGAAGCCACAGCGATTAAGGGGACCGGCTTATAAATTCCGATGGAACGCCGGCTTGAACGGCATTTGCCGAATCTCGGATTCGGCCATTCTCACGAGGCTTATAGTGGCGAAAGCGGAACTTGGAACCAAGCGTACCGATCCGGAAACCGGCAAGAAGTTTTATGATCTGAACCGAGATCCGATCGTTTCTCCTTATACCGGCAAGTCCTACCCCCTGTCCTTCTTTGAGGAAACGTCGGCAATCGCCGATGTTGCCGAAGAGGACGAGGTTGCGGAAGTCGATACCGAAAACACCGAAGTCGAACTGGTTTCGCTTGAGGACGCCGATGACGCCGCCTCCGGCGACGACATCCCGGATATGGGCGATGACGACGTCGAAATCGAAGGCGATGACGACGACGACACCTTCCTCACACCCGACGAAGACGATGACGACGACGACATGAGCGACATCATCGGCGTGACCGGCGACGAAGACGAAGTCTGACGGCTGCATTTCGGCCCGGCGAGGAAAAAATTCTCCGGGCCGAATTTTTTAGGCTTGCTATCTCCGAAAACCGGAAGTAATAAGCCGCCACTCCGCAGGGCACGCCCTGCGAAGCATCCCAGGACCGGCCCTCAGCCGGACCACCTTGATGGGGCTATAGCTCAGCTGGGAGAGCGCTTGCATGGCATGCAAGAGGTCAGCGGTTCGATCCCGCTTAGCTCCACCACGCTTCGCCCTTACGGGCTTCGCATGGCGCAGCCGCGAGAAACCGTTAGGCCGAAGCAGTGCCCGGCATAGCCCGAAGGGCGACGACGGGCTGAAACGCTGATGTGGTACGTTTATATTCTCCGCAGCGTCGATTTTCCCGAACAGGAATACATCGGCTCGACCGCAGATCTGAAACAGCGTCTGTCGGCGCACAATGCCGGAAAATCCACCCATACCGCCAAATTCGCACCATGGAATTTGCTCTGGTATTGCGCCTTTGCTGACAAGCACAAGGCGCTTGAATTCGAAACATACCTGAAATCGCATTCCGGCAGGGCTTTTGCCGGCAATAAGCACCGGTGCATGCGAAAGCCGTGCCTCTCACAGAGGCGCTGGCATTCCGCTCCCACGACCTCAATCTCTCGGCGATTGCACCGACAGCCCCGCAGCCTCTATTCCCGCAAAGAACCGCTGCTGATCCTCGGTTCGCGCCAGCCGGCTGACGACTTCGCGTCGGATGTTCGGTATCAGTGCAGGTGATTCGCGCCTGATCCAGTCGAGCTGTTCGTCGGCCTCCTGCTTTTTTCCAAGCGCGCCGAGAATGGAGAGCAATACGAGGCGATGCATCGGGTTGTAATTGAGATCAGACATGCGCGACCAGAGTTCGGCAGCCTGCGTGTCGCCGCGCATGAAGGCGCAGAGGGCCATTCCGACTTCGTAATATCCGCGTGGGCCGGCATTTTTGCCGACGGCCTCCGAAATCAGTGTGCAGCCTCTATCCCATTCCCCCGACATCGACAGGCGCAGGCCGTATTCACCGGCCACTTCGGTATCGTTCGGATTGCTGGCATAGGCGGCGGCGCCGGCGCTGAGAGCGGCAGCCGGATCATGACCGAAAAAGTTGGCCAGCATCAGTGCCTGAAGGGCGCGGGCATTCTTCGAGTCGAGCTGCACGGCATGCTCGGCAAGTTCTTTGGCGATGCCGAGCGTGGCGGCCGTCGATTGCGTGTGAAGCTGGTATGAAAAGCGGAACTCGTCGAGATATATTAACGAAAGAAGGGCCGCGACATTGGAATCGGCCGGGGTTTTTTCCACGGCCTGTTGCAGGCAGGATTTCGCCGCTTCATGAGCCTGGACCGTCATTTCGCTGCGGTAGCTGTAATAGGAGAGAACGCAAGAAAAAGCGTCCGCATTGCCGGCAATGGCCGCGGTATCGGTTTGGAACATGACGCCGAACGGCCGCGCGACCGCCGCGGCAATATCCCCGGCAAGGATCGTTTGTGTTTTCGGGATGCCTTGCATCTTCAAGTCGGCATCGTAGTCGCTTGCCCAGATGACAGCAGCATCGGCCCGTCGCACGAGTCTGGCTGTCGAGCGCAAGTTGCTGCCCTCAAGCCGCACACTTCCCTGCAGGGCATAGAGCGGCCCTGGCGAAGCTTCGCCGGTTTTCCGCGGCATGGCGGTGACGACGACGATGTCGTTGAAGCGGACCAGCTTCTCGATGATATCGTCGGTCATGCCGCGGGAGATATCGGAGGCAAGGCTCCCGTCGGGGGCGCTTTCAAAACGCTCGACGATGATGGTGGGGCGATTGTCGGTTCCCGCTACCGTCTCGCGCTCCGCATTCGGCGATCCCAACTGCTGAAGGAGCGCTACTGTCGCGGCCAGGATGAGCACGGCGCCCGCTGCAAGGAGCCAATATAGGGGCAGCGATAGACGCCGGTCCGGTTGCTCCCGGCTGATCGTATCCGCAGCCGTATCGATCTGCCCGCTATCATCGCCCGACAGGCCAGGCCGATCGGGCTGTTCGGGCGGCACCAACTCCGCGGGTCCAGCGCTCTCGATGACATCGAAGACCGGCGCGTAGCCGCCCTTCGGGATGGTGATGATGATCCGGTCGGCGCCGCCGGCGGTCAGGTAATAATGTTCGAGTTCCCGTCTCAGCCGGCCGGCTTCGATACGAACGCAGGGATCCTGCTGGGCATCGAAGTTCGCGTCCCGGCCAAAAACGGCCTGCGCGATGGTAAAGGCCTTCAGATAGTCGCGACGGCCCGCAAGCGTTTCCGTGACGACGAATTCAAGGAACTTCCTCGTCCGTTCGGGAAGGCGGAACTCCCGGCTGGAAAGAATTCGCTCGAGTTGCTGCTGCACCTCCTCCTGCGAGGCGGCGACCCTGTTTATGCCTGCACTCGTCATCGGTTCCCCCAGACTCCGATTGCGAACAATCTGCAGCACGCCCCGCCAGCCGTAACGGCAATGCTGCCCAGCTGAATACCCCACCCAACGCCAAAAGAATCCGATGACTGGCCAAAGAATGGACGTAGTCACGATTTGCGAAAGGCCGGCGTAGGATACCGTATTCTACCGGCCCGGTCATGTATTTTACTGCCTTAGTCTCCAAGCTCGCCCTATCATCGCCGGGTATTCTGGAGGAGGCTGCGATGACATCACCTGAGACCTCTACATCCCATCCGATGACGAGTGCAGAGGAACTGCGCAAACGTGCTCTGGAGCTTCAGCTTGTCGAGATGGAGCGCAGCGAAAAGATCAAGGCGCGTGAAGCAAAGAAACACGCGGAATTCGTCGAAGATTTTTTCCGCAAACAGCTCGGCGAGGCCGAGCGCGCCACCATCAAGCGGCTGGTCATGAAAGCGGCCGCAGACGGCAAATACGAGGCGCTGATCTACAGCTTTCCATCGACCTTCTGCTCCGACAGCGGCCGGGCCATCAACAATAACCTGTCGGGATGGCAGAAGACGCTGCAGGGAAAGGCAAAGGAACTTCTCGAACTTTTCGAAGAGGTTGCCAAGCCGCAGGGATACGGGCTGAAGGCCATGATCATCAACTTCCCGGACGGCATGCCCGGAGACGTCGGCTTCTTCCTCACCTGGGAGCCGCCTGTCGAGTGACCGGCAGGAAAAGCGAGAGCAGTTCCAGCAAAAGCGCCTAGCCCTTTTGCTTCGGGAATTATGTGAGAACAAGGAGTGGAGCATTTCCGGGATTCGGAGAAAACCGGAAATCCTTCGGGAGAAATCAACGTGAAAGCGACCGAGATCGAGCGCAAATTCCTCGTGCGTAACGATAGCTGGCGCGCGCGGGCCAGCATTTCACATGTCCTGCAGCAGGGGTATCTGTCTCGCGGCGAGAACCCGGTGCGTGTCCGTCTGATTGACGGT
This sequence comes from Rhizobium sp. BT03, assembly GCF_030053155.1. Classification (NCBI taxonomy): domain Bacteria; kingdom Pseudomonadati; phylum Pseudomonadota; class Alphaproteobacteria; order Hyphomicrobiales; family Rhizobiaceae; genus Rhizobium; species Rhizobium sp. BT03. The sequence goes on along the minus strand of NZ_CP125640.1, from coordinate 2,554,008 downwards.
CGTTCCGCCTGCCTGACAATCAAATTCCATACGATGGGGCTTGCGAAAGACGAATATGAGTATGAGATTCCCGTCGAAGAGGCGCGAGACCTGCTTCTCCATGCGACTGGCCACGTTATTGAAAAGACCCGCTACCGGGTCCTTCACGAGGGCCGAAACTGGGAGGTGGACGTCTTTGCCGGAGCGTATGAGGGATTGACGCTCGCCGAGATCGAAATAGCGAGCGAAGAAGATCTGCCGGCGCTGCCGCAATGGCTCGGGCGGGAAGTCACGGGCAACAAACGCTATTCCAATCGCGCCATGGCCGCTGCCTCGTACAAGCCCCCCCTGATTGCGTCGGGGCGGACAGGGGCAGCGGCGTCGCACCTCTGAAACGGGGCGCGGGACGCTGCCCGAACCTAATCGCTGACAACGGTCCAGTTGGCATCCGGATTGAATTCCTTGATTGCGGCGGCGCGCTGTTCCGTCTGCGGTCCGAGATCGCGTTGGTAGATGGCGCTCCTCCCGTTGACGATAAATGTCTGCACGCCGGTCACCCGATAGGTGACCGGCCAAGCGATGAGTGCGAAGCCGCCGGTCATATATCCATTGATGACGTAGCTTTGTTTGCCGCCGAGCACATTGTCGCCCTGGGCGGTCAGGATGCGATAGCGGTATCCGAAATAACCTTCGCCGCGTTTGGCGGCGCCGAAGGCGGCCGTCTCCACAAGCGCGCTTGCCGGGCTTTCTTCCGGATAGACCTTCGGGTCCCAGTAGAGACCGTCCAGCTTGCCTGGACTGCTGATCAGTTTCTTGGCGAATTCGTAAATACCGTCACCGTCGCGATCGTCGGATGCATATTGATACTGCGCCGCCACATATTCGTGCATCGTGTCGATCGTCGCCAGTTCGTTCTCGCCGATGCGCCGGTTGACGATCTCCTCAAAGCCGCGTTGTGTGTCGAAGGACCATTTCCCATCCTTGTCCTCGGTGAGCGGGAACGGCAGAGGCCAGAGCCGATCGCCGATCGCAACGATCTTCGCACCATCGGCGTCTTTCAGGATCATCTGTCGCTCGGCGCCCTCCCGGATCAATCCATAAGCGATCATCGCCTCGTTGCTGGCGCGCAGTCTGTCCGCGTTCAGGCCGAGCAGATCGGCAAGATCGCCGATATTATTGGAGCCGAGCACCGATTTCAGCCGATCGAGGGCAAGATCCGGGCTGTCGAATTTCGGTGAAGCCTTTGCCGCCTTGTATTCGGTGAGATCCGTCTGGCCCTGCGAAAGCGCCGGTGTCGCCGGTATCGCGCAAAGCGCTGTCGCAAGCATGAGCGGGATTACGATCGCTTGACGTCTCATGATGTAGCTCCATGGGCTTGGAAGGGGTCTCATCGCCGTCCTCCTCCTCTGCCGCCACCACCGCCACCGCGGCCGCCGCCGCCGCGCGACGGCATTGGGCGCGAGTGCTGAACGGGACGGGCTGCCGGGCGGTGAGCGCCCATGCTTTGTGCACCTCGTTTCGAGGCGACGGCCTGCTGGCGGCCGGACTGGACATTGCCGAGTGCGCTCGACTGGCGTCCGCGATTGTCGGGCCTCGCAGCCATCTGCGGTTTGCTGGGTTTCTTGACGGATTTCTGCGCGGGTTTCGCCGAAGGGCGATTGGCCGATTGTTTGGGACGGTTCTCCGGCCGGGACGCAGTCTGACGATCACCGGCCGCCGGCCTGTTTGCCTGCGGTTTGGCCTTCAGCCCTTGCGCCGTGCTTTTCCGGATATCGTCCGCGCGCGCCGCCGTGCCGCGATTGCCCGGCCCCTGGCTTGCCTGCCTGTCCGCGGCCTTGTTGCGCAGTTGATTGCGATTGTCGGCCTGCAACCCCGACTGGATCGCCGACCGGTCCAGCTTGCCAAGCTGATCCTTGCCGATGCTCAGCTTGCTGCGGTCGACATTCGCCCAGTCGACGTCATTCAACTTCATTTTGCCGTTGAAGTTGCGATTGTTCAGGCAATTGTTGCAATCGATGTCGATATCGCCGTCCCAGCGGCCGCCCCATACCCCCCAGTCGTCCCAGTTGACGATGGCGGCCCAGGCAAGCCCGGTGACGGCGCCGGCGAAGAAGGCGGCGCCGGGATAATAATAGCTGTCGTAGTAGTCGGGATAATAGGAGATCGGTTCCGTCGCATAGCCCGGCTCATAGAGCATTTCCGGCGGATACTGCGGGATATAGATCTTCTCGGGATCGGTCGGCCGGATAATGATGTTGTCGTTTTCGGTGACGACCGTCACCTTGTCGTCCGTCTTGATGATGTTCTTTGCCACCGCCTCGTCGCGAAGCTGCTGAATGGCGATCAGCACGTCCTTCTGCTGATTGGCGAGCGCATCGGCGAGCGATTGGGTCCAATCGAGATCCTCGCTCATCATCTTGACGATATCGGGGTAGTTCAGCAGCGAAACGACGCTGCCGTCCCAATCGCTTTTGGGCTTGAGGTCGGCATTTTTCTTTTTCGCTTCCAGAAAACGCTGCGCTTCGATGATCTGCAGGGGAAAGAGCGAGGCGGCCGAAATCGCCGCGACCAGTTCGTCCGGATAGAGCGCGATCCGCGCCACCAGCACCTCAAGCTCGTCTTCGGAGAGAAGGGCAGCGGCGGGCTGCTCGGCGCCCGTCGGGGCAGGGGCAGGGGCGGCAGCGGGCGCCGGAGCCTGTGCTCGCACGGGGAAGGCCGGCTGCAGCACAATGATCGCCAGAGCCGACAATCCACCAAGCAGTTTGCGGGAAATTGCTTTCATCGCACATGGACCTCCCTTGAAGCGGTTGCCTTGAAGCGTTTGCCTTGAAGCGTTTAAATGACGGACGCGTTTACGGAGATTTCGGACCGGTGACGGTTGACCGCCGGAGCATCACGATTTTCGATTGCGAGATCGCCTCGCGCATCTCTTTCAACAAGGCATCGACCAGACCTGCATATTCCAGCCGCCGCAGCTCCTTGGTCGCCTCGGGCAGCTGTTCGGCATTCGCCAAAGCCTCCGCCGCGGCAGCGAGATCCTCGCACATGCTGTGAAAGGCCTCATTGACATGGAAAAGCCGCTGCACCAGCCTCGCCTGGTCGGGAAAATAAGCCTCTGCCGTTTCAAGGGCGGACCGATATGTCGAACCACTTTCTCCCGACGCCATCTCCGCCCCCGCCGCCGAACTGCGCTTAGCAGATGAGAGAAATTATATAACAGGCGAGCCGGCTGGAGACGTAAAATACGCGATCTTACGATGCGACTCGCTGATCGCGCATCTCTGTTTGCCGCACAGGCGATCTGATCCGTTGGATCATCTGCAAAACGCCTCGATAGAGATTACGCGATGCTACGGGCCTTTGCGTCGAAACGGGCCTACTATTCCATCTTCGCTTGCGATCAGCGGCTCGGGTCAGACCCAAGCCGGAAGGGAGGGGTCGTGTTTCTCGACTATTTTGCCTTGGGCGTATTGGTCTTCGTCGTGGTCACGCTTTTCTATGCCGTGATTGCCATTCACGACATTCCGCATCTGATCGCCAAGGCCCGCAACCATCCTCATCAGGATGCCATCCATGTTGCGGGGTGGGTCAGCCTCTTCACGCTTCATGCGATCTGGCCGTTCCTGTTCATCTGGGCAACGCTTTACCGCGAAGACCGCGGCTGGGGCATCCGGCAGGACGGAAAGCTGTCGGCGGAAGTTGAAGCGAATGCTGAAATTGCGCGTCTGCATGCCCGGATCGCCGAGCTCGAGGCGCAAACGCCGGAGAAGGAGACCGCCTGATGGATCTGCTCCTGATACTGACCTATGCCGCGATCTGCTGGACGATTTTCAAGATATTCAGGATTCCGGTGAACCAATGGACGCTCGCGACCGCCGTGCTCGGCGGGATATTCCTCATCTCCGCCCTGCTGCTGCTGATGAGCTACAATCATCCCTATTCGAGCGACGGGCGCATCTATTTCACCTCGGCTCCCGTCATTCCCGTTGTCGGAGGCCAGGTCGTCGAGGTGCCGGTGACGCCGAATGCGCCCTTGAAGAAAGGCGATATCCTCTTTCGCATCGATCCCCGGCCCTACCAGTTTTCGGTCGATCAGAAGAAGGCTGCGCTCGCCGAAGCCGAGCAGACCGTGCTGCAGTTGAAAGCGGCGGTGGACGCTGCCAATGCGGCGGTCGTGGGCGCCGAAGCCTCCAGGGACAGGTCCTTGCAGGCCTTCGAAAAGTTCCAGCAGTCGAACGAGAATGCAAAGTCGAGCGGCAGGGGTGCGGTCTTTTCTGAACTCGAGGTTGAAAACCGGCGCGGCATCTACCTGACCTCGGAGGCTACGGTCGATACGGCCCGCGCGCAAGCGGTGCAGGCAAAGCTCGCCTATGAGTCCGAGATCAACGGAACGAACCCGACGGTTGCAAGGCTGCAGGCCGAGTTGAACAATGCGGAGTACGAGCTGGATCAGACCGTCGTTCGGGCGCCGACCGACGGCTACGTCACCCAGGTCTTCCTCCGTCCCGGAATGATGGCCAATCCGCTGCCGCTGCGGCCGGTCATGGTCTTCATCGACAGCCAGGACCGCATGCTGGCGGCCGCCTTCATCCAGAACTCGCTGCAGCGCGTCCGCGTCGGCGATGAGGCAGAGGTCTCCTTCAAAGCCGTGCCCGGCAAGATATTCAAGGCGCGGGTGGGAGAGGTGATCGATGTGATGGCCCAGGGCCAGCTGCAGCCGAGCGGCGCGCTGATCGACCCGCAATCACCCGAGCGCGTCTCGCCCGGACAAACGCTGGCGCGCATCGAGCTGCTCGAAAGCACCAAGGACTATCAACTGCCGGGCGGCGTGGTCGCGGACGTCGCGGTCTACACGCACCATTGGCACCACGTCGCCATTTTACGCAAGGTGCTGCTGCGCATGAGCAGCTGGATGAACTACGTGTTCCTCGAACACTAAACGGATGCCGCTGTTCCTTGAGCCATCGCCGATGTGATCCGAGGACGGGAAGGCAAGGGCCTGCGGCAAAGATTAAGGAGCCCGCGGTGATAGGAAGTCTTCCGATGTTGCGGGGCTTGGCCGGCTTCAACAGAGACTGGCTCCGCAGTGACATTCCGGCCGGGCTGTCGATCGCCGCGGTCGGCTTGCCGAGCGCCATCGCCTATCCCGCCATCGCCGGCCTGCCGCCGGAGACCGGCATCTATGCCAGCATCGTCGCGCCGATCGCCTATGCGATCTTCGGTCCATCCCGCATTTTGGTGGTCGGGCCGGATGCCGCGACGATGACGGTGTTGGCCGCCGCCATGGGTGCCATCATCGCCGCCGAGCCCGCCACCGCAGGCGCCGACCGGATCGCCATCGCCTCGGCGCTTGCGCTTGGCGTCGGCGTCTTCTGCATCGCGGCGAAATTGCTGAGGCTCGGCGTTCTGGCAAGTTTTCTCTCCCGCCCCATACTGGTGGGGTTCTTCGCCGGCGTTTCGCTCTCGATCCTTGTCGGGCAGATCGGCCGCTTCACAGGGGTGAAGATCCAATCGGAAGGATTGATCCCGCCGCTGGTCGAAATGCTCGCCAAGAGCAGCCTGATCCACTGGCCGTCGCTCCTCCTCGGCCTCGCCATGTTCGCCTTGTTATGGATCGTCCGGGCCTTCCGGTTCAAAGTGCCGGGCCCCGTTCTGGTGGTCGTCCTCTCGGTCGTCCTGTCGGCGATCTTCGATTTCCAGGGCCGCGGCATCGCAGTTGTCGGCGATATCCCGAGCGGACTGCCGAGCCTGTCCCTGCCTGCCTTGCATCAGATGCCCCTCGACAAGATCGTGCTCGGTTCGGCCGCGATCTTTCTGGTCAGCTTCGGCGCCGGCATCGTCGCGGCAAGGAGCTTCGGATCGCGCACCGGAGAGGAGGTCGACGCCAATCAGGAATTGATCGGACTTGGCGCCGCCAATCTGGCGCCCGGCCTGTTCGGCTCGTTTCCGGTCAGCGTCTCGGATTCGCGAACCGCGATCAACCTGTCGACCGGCGGCGTCTCGCAGCTCGCCGGGCTGGTATCGGCTGCGACCCTGATTGCCGCGCTAGTCTTCCTTCACAGCGCGCTGCGGATCCTGCCCATCCCGGCACTCGCCGCAATTCTTGCAACGGCGGCGATCAGCCTCATTGATATCCACGAATTGAAAAAGATCTGGCGCATCAGCCGCATGGAATTCATTTTTGCGCTGATCGCCATGTGGGGCGCCATCAGCTTCGGCGTTCTCAACGGCGTCATCGTCGCCGTTGCGGCAACGCTCGTCTATCTCCTGCGTCAGACGATGTTTCCCCGGGACGGCCTGCTTGGCCGTATCGAGGGACGGCACGGCTTTTTCGATCTCGCCCGCTTTCCGGAAGCTCGCCCCGTCGAGGGCGCGGCCGTCTTCGCCATCCAGGGCAGCATTCTGTTTTACAACGCCGATTATGTCCGAATGCGGCTGACCTCGGTCGCGAAGGGACTTCCTGCCGAAACCAGATGCCTGGTGCTCGATGCCAGCGCCGTCACGCATATCGACAGCACCGGCGCAGCTGCGCTCGACGCCGTGGCCGAGCTCCTGGCAAAGCGCGATATCGTCTTTGCCATGGCCGACGTCAGCGAAGAAAGCCGCGGCATCCTCGACCGCGCGGGCGTCATCAAGGCGATCGGCGTCCAAAATCTTTTCAACGGTCGAGAGGAAGCGCTGAGAGCGCTGATCGGAAGTGTCGGCGAGACCGGCGCTTCCATGCCGGCAGGCAAACTATCTTAGCCGAAAGGGAGGGAGAGAAATGGACGAGAATTACGAGCCCGCACAGACGGATGGAGGGGCTGGCCGCGCCGCAAAGGACAATAAGAAGAAAAAGAAATCATGGGATTACGACAAGGAAATCGGGCGGCTGCAGGTGGAATTGGCTCATTTGCAAGCCTGGATCAAGAAGGCCGGCGCGAGGGTGGTCATCATCTTCGAGGGACGGGACGCCGCCGGCAAAGGCGGCATGATCAAGCGCATAACGGAAAAGGTCAGCCCGCGGGTCTTTCGCGTTGTGGCGCTGCCGGCACCGACCGACCGCGAAAAATCCCAGATCTACATGCAGCGCTATATCGCGCATCTGCCGGCGGCCGGCGAAATCGTCATATTCGACCGCAGCTGGTACAACCGCGCCGGCGTCGATCGTGTCATGGGATTCACCAGCGAAAAGAAAGCGCAGCGCTTTCTTGAACTGGCGCCCCGCTTCGAGGCTGCAATCGTCGAAAGCGGCGTCATTCTGCTCAAATACTTCCTGACGGTCAGCGAGGAAGAGCAGGAACGTCGCTTCAGACGCCGGATCGACGATCCGCGGCGACAGTGGAAGCTCAGCCCCATGGACGTCGAATCCTATCAGCGCTGGTGGGACTACACACGCGCCTATGACGAAATGCTGCGGATGACCGACAGCAACCATGCACCGTGGTGGGTGGTGCCCTCGGATGACAAGAAGCGCGCCCGGGTCAACTGCATCTCGCACATTCTGCAATCCATTCCCTATGAACGGGTGAAGTTCGACGCGCCCGATCTCGGCAAACGTCAGAAGCGGCCGGCGGATTTCCTGGAGGACCGCAGCGTCCGCCATGTTGTGCCGGACACGGCGTCATAAACGCGGCGGACGGGATGCAACGATGGAGAACGCAGGCGATACGGCGGCACAGGGAGCCGGGCCAGGGCAGATTTCCATAGAGGCGAGAATAAGCGATCTGGTCCGCTTGGGCATTATCGGGCTTTTCGCCTATTGGACCCTGGTCCTCGTTGCTCCCTTTGCCCTGATCGTCGTCTGGTCCGCCATTCTGGCGGTCGCGCTTTTCCCGATATTCGAGGCGCTTTCCAGATTGATCGGCAACAGGCCCGTCATCGCAGCCGTCGTCATCGTCGTCTTTTCTCTCGTCCTGATCATTGCGCCGCTCGCCCTTGTCGCGGTCAATTTTGCCGACGCCGCGCAGGCGCTGATCGGCACGTTGCGGGAGGGGAATTTTACCCTGCCCGCCGCGCCGGCTGCCATCCGGGAGTGGCCTGTCGTCGGCGAGCGGATCCACGGCGCCTGGAATCAGATCGCAAGCGATCTGGCCGCCACCATCATCAAGTTTCAGGCGCCCATTCGTGAGGTTACGGCCGTTATCGTCGCGAAACTTGCCTCGATCGGCGTCGGTGTCTTGAGTTTTGTCGTTTCGATCGTGCTTTCGGGCATATTTCTCACCCGGTCGGCACCCCTGGCTGCAGCCATACAGATACTGGCAAGCCGGATCGCCGGTGAAAAAGGTGTCGGCTTTGCCCGGCTGGCGGGCACCACGGTGCGAAACGTATCGCGCGGCGTCATCGGCGTCGCCTTTCTGCAGGCGCTGCTATGCGGATTGTGTTTTGCCCTTTTTGACATTCCGGCCGGCGGGCCTTTGACGTTTATCGTGTTTGTCCTCTGCCTGATGCAGCTCGGGCCGGCGCTTGTGCTCTTGCCTGTCATTCTCTGGGCGTGGTTCTCCTGGCCCACGTCGATTGCATTGGTTTTCACCGTCGTCGCGATCCCGATCATGATCATCGACAACATACTGAAACCGATCTTGATGGCGCGCGGCCTCTCCACGCCGATGCTGGTGATCCTGATCGGCGTGATCGGCGGCACCCTATCGCAAGGCCTGCTGGGCCTGTTTCTGGGGCCGGTCGTTCTCAGCGTCTTCTACGAGTTGCTGAGAGCCTGGGCATGGCCTTCGGGCTCGACCGCATCGGAAAATAGCCGCCCCGCGGGTTTCGATGCTCAACCGGAACGCATCGAACAGACGCAATGACGGTTCTGTCGAGCCGGGCGAGAATCCCCTCCTGGGAGAGATCGCCGCTGGCGCCGCCGGGAGGGCTCACCGGTTCCTGCAGTAGACGACAACCTCCTGCTCGATTTCATGGCAGAGCTGTTCATATTCACTGATCAGCCCCTCTTCCCTCGGGCTCTTGTTTCGAAACCGCTCCAGCGCATCGACGGCAATATCATAGGATTCGAACATCTCCGCGAGCGCCTCACTGGTCATGCTCGCCAGCAGATGCCGGATATCGGGAAGTCGCAACATCAGTTTTCTGCGGCCGCGTTCTTGGCTCATGGATCAGCTCCGCATTCAAGGCACCCCTGCAATCGATACGAAGTCACAACCCCATCGGGTCGTTCCCGGAGATCACGAATAAATGTACGATTTTTTGGAAACCAGAAGGGCACGGCGTCCGCAATCTGACCAGGAAAGGCTCTAGCTGCCGCCGTCTCGATCCGTTGCGTTCAGGGCTTTTACTGTGATGGCCGCAATGACGCCGGTCAGCACGATCCCCGCAAAACCGATGAGCAAAGCCAGTATTCGCGCCGAAACATGTTTGGGCGTGAAGTCGCCGTAGCCGATGGTAAGGCCCGTCACGAAGGTGAAATAAAGCGCTTCGTCGATCCGCCAATCCTCGATGCGCCAGATTGCCAGGCCGGATATCACCATGATGGACACGATGCCGGAAAGGATCGGCCAGATGACGCGGAGCTGCTTTGCGAGTGCGATGAAGAACAGCCGTCTCATCTGCCGGGTGTGCGATCCGCCGTCTGGTCGCCCCTGTTTGGCAAGGCGGACCCTCATCGCAAGGCCGGCGGCAAGACGTAGAGCGTGATGGCGAAAATCATGTAGACCATCAGCACCAGTACGCCGATGAACCATGCCGATCGCCCGCTGTTGGTGACGAACATCGCGGTCACCGTCGCAAGAAACATCATCGTCACCGCACCTGGCCAGAATTGCAGATCCATCGGCGACGGGCCGATCACATAACTCATCAGGACGAGAACAGGCGCGACGAACAAGGCGATCTGCGACGCGCTCCCGAGTGCGATGCCGACGCTGAGATCGAGCCGGTTCTTGCGCGCCCCGGAAAATGCGGAGGCCATTTCGGCGGCGCCGCCGACCAATGCGACGACGATGAAACCGACAAAGGCGGGGGTCATCCCGAAGGCGACGGCCGCTTCCTGCACGGATTCGACGAAAATCTCGCTCACCAAGGCCACAAGGAGGGTGACGCCGGCAAGCGTGCCGAGGGCGAGGCCGATCGGCCACGGCGCCTCGCCGGCCTCGGCATGATCCGGTGAAGAGAAAAATTCCCGATGTGTTCTAAGCGTGAACAACAGTCCCAGCCCATATCCGATGACAAGCAGAACGGCCAGGCTGAGGCTGAGGGTTTGAGTGACGGGTGCGACCGATGCCGTGTCCAATCCGCCAAGTGCCGAAGGCATCAGCAGGGCGACCGTGGCCAGGAAAAGCAGGCCGGCTTGAATACGTGCGCTGGCGCGGTTGAATTCCTGAATGTGATATTTGAGCCCGCCAAGCAGAAAGGAAGCGCCGAGCATGAACAGCGTATTGGTGACGATCGCGCCGGCGATGGATGCCTTGACCAGCGTATATTCGCCGGCCTGCAGGGCAGCTAGCGCGATCACCAGTTCGGTCAGGTTGCCGAGGGTCGCATTCAGTAGCCCGCCTGCGGCATCACCCGTCTTGGCGGCAACGGATTCGGTCGCATGGCTGAGCAGACCGGCCAACGGCACAATGGCCAAGACCGACAGGACGAAAAGCGCCGTGTGCGCTTCGGGAAAGAGTGCCGCAGCTAAGAACACTACCGGCACGGCGGCCAGCAGCCATAATATCGGACTGCCGCGAATCTCTTTGAAAAGGAGGCTCAACCTTCACTCCCCCATGAGTTGCTCGTATTCCTTATTCTGAGCGCGGCCTCACTCCGGAAGCGCCGTCTGCCGGAAGAAGGTCACGACTGCATCGTCAGGCGGGCCAAACCAGGTTGTAAAGAAGGCTCGGAAGTCCTGCGCTGCATAGGCCTGGCTCAGGGCGCGATCGACCGCCAGGCGAAAATCCTCGTCCCCGCGCGCCAGCGCAAGGCCAAGCGGCTCATAGGTGAAATGGCGCTCAAGGACGATGAGATTGCCGGAGCTGTCGCTGCGGGCGGCAGCGTCCATCAGCAGCGGCATATCGCCGAAAAGCACCGCCGAACTGCCGTCCAGGACATGCTCGATCCCCTGCTGGTAGCTGGCGACGGGCGTTGCCGTCGCCGCGAGCTGGAAGGTCTTGATCCTGTCGGACAGCCAGCCTTCGCTTGTCGTGCCTGCTATCGACGAGAATGTCTTGTGTTCGAGGATCGTGCGGGCCGGTGCGCCGCGCCAGACGGGCCGGCTCGATGGTTCGCCATGTTGCAGAACCTCGCGCAGTGCCAAGGGGGCGCTCGCGCTGAGCAGCGCCCCGGTACCGCTCGGGAAGATCGGCAGGGAGAACGAGACCTGCTGCCGGCGGCCGAGCGTCACCGGCTCCGCGGCGCAGACAAGGTCCGCCATGCCGTCCTGTATGGCACGCAGCTTGGCATCACCCGAAAGGGGAACCCATTCCACATCGAGCTTCGGCAGGTTCAACTGCGCTCTCAGGCTATCGGCGATCCTGTTGCAGAGCGCCACTGCATAGCCGTCGGGCTTGCCTTGGGCATCGAACGAAAACGGCCTTGCTTCCGGATCGTAGCCGAATTTCAGCGCGCTGCTCGTGCTGACGCGGTCGAGCGTCTGTGCCTGCGCGGGCAACGCGGCGGCGCAGACGGCCGCTGCGGCGAGGACAGAGGCGGCGATTGCCGCCCGGCGACCATTTCTCTCTGACATATCTTGTCCTCCCTGTGTTACTCGGCTGGCGCCCGGTTCACGCCGTTGGCGAAACGCGGGGCGATGAGCCCGTAAATGATGAAACCGATCCCTGTGACGATCATGCCGCCGAGCACCGCATCCTTGCCGGAGGCGTAGATGGCGAAAACGCTGTAGGCCATGCCGACCATGGCAATGGTGGCGTTCAGCCGGTATTTCGCCTGGGGCACGCGCGCAGCCTTCATCATGACGAACAGCGAAGAGAGCGCGATGATATAGGGCAGCACGTTCGTCACCACAGCGAGATTGACGAGAGCAGAAAACTGCTCGCTCAAGGTCGGCGATATGGTCATCAGGGCAAGCCCCGTCTGCACGATGCCGAGGATGATCATGCCGCTGACCGGCGCGCCCATCTCATTCACCCGGGAAAATATGGATGGGAACATTCGCTCTTCCGCCGCGGTCCGCGCCGTCTGGGCGATCGTGAACTGCCAGCCCAGCAACGAGCCGAGGCAGGCCAGCACCGCCAGCGCCATAACGATCGAACCGATGGTCGGATTGAACATCGTGGCATAGGCCAAGGCGAAAGGCCCCGTGGAGGTGGCGAGGTCGGCATTCGGCACGATGCCCTGAATGACCGTCGTCGACAGGATGTAGATGACGGCTGCCCCGAGCGTGCCGAACATGCAGGCGAGCGGCACGTCACGCTTGGGGTTTTCGACGGCATCCGAATTCTGTGCCGCCGACTCCATGCCGAGGAAGGCCCAGAGCGTCAGCGAAATGCTCGATCCCATGCCCTGCGCGAGCGACAGTCCTTTCGGATTCCAGGCATCGCCGAAAGTGCTTGAGCTGAACCAGAGCCAGCCGATGATCGACAGCAGGCCGACAGGAAGGATGACGCCCCAGACCGTGACCGAACCGATGCGTCCGGTGATGCGCGGGCCGCCGAAATTGGCGGCCGTGGTCAGCCACAGGAGGATGATCAGCGCCAGGCAGGTCATGATGGGCGTGGATGTCAGCACCGGAAAAAATCCCGCGAGATAGCCGACCGCGGAGATGCCGATCGCGACATTGCCGACGGCAAGCGAAAGGAAATACAGGAAGAACACCATGAAGTAGCCGTCTTTGCCGTAGGCATCCTCCGCATAGGCGGACATGCCGCCAGGACGCTGATTGAACAGCCCGGCCTGGGCGAAGCCATAAGCGATCGCCATCGAACCGATGGCCGTCACGAGCCAGGAGAGCAGCGAGATCGCACCGACCTGAGCCATATTGGCGGGCAGCATGATGATACCAGACCCCATCATGTTGACGGCGACGATGAAGGTGAGCTGCACCAGGTTCATCTTTTTCTTGGCCGTGGCCTCGGCCGCGAGATGCATCGTGTTGTCGGTCATGACGAAACCCTCCCTGCGTCTACTCGCGCACGACATATGTGTGGAATTTGATCCGCCCCTCGACCTTTTCCTGGAACACGCCCTGGACCTCATAGTTGAAGCCCGGAAACCGGTTGAACGACTCTTCGAAGGCCAGGAAATAATCCCGCATCGGGCGTGCTCTCTCGTCCCAGCGCTCTCCCGGCACGATCACGCCGATGCCCGGCGGATAGATCAGCGCCAGCGTTGCCGAAATGCGGCCGGCAGCCTGTGTCAGCGGCACATAGTCGACATTGTTGGCGACCAGCGCTTCGTAGGCCTGCTTGGGAGCAATGGCCGGTTCCGGGAAGCTCTCGGAGCGGAAGCAGAGGCGCTGCAGTTCCTTTACGCCGGCATCGCGATAGAAGGAGTGCATCTCATGGCAGACCTGACGGACCGTATAACCGGCATAGCGCTCGCGATTGGCCGCATACACCGTTGGCAACACTTCCTGCAGCGGCGCATCGCGGTCCCAGAGATTTTTGAATTTGACCAGCTTGGCGACGAGCGTATTCAGCTTGCTCTCGTCCTCGGCCGGGGTCAGCAGGAACAGGAGACTGTTCAAGTCGCATTTTTCCGCCACCACCCGCTGCTCGCGCAGATAGTTGGCGACGACAGTCGCCGGGATGCCGAACTCGCGATAGCCGCCGGTTTTGCGGTCGATGCCGGGTGTCAGTATGGCCAGTTTGTTGGGGTCGACCATGGTGTAACCTGGTGCATACCCGGCATAGCCGTGCCACTTTGCCTGCGGATCGAACTGCCAGCATTGCTGCTCGCGTTTGAGCACATCCGTCGGAATTTCCTCCCACCGCATGCCTTCGAGGTCGTTGGTATGTTTGGAGCCCGAAACGGTGACCTTGTCCGGCACGAAGGGATCGAAAAACCATTGTTCCTCCGGGCTTGCGGCTTTGGTCTCGTAATGATCCACGAAACCGCGCAACTTCTTGCGCACCTCGATCCCGAGCTCGATGCAGCGGTCCCAGAGCATCTCGCCAGCCTTGCCCTCATGCACCTTAGCATTGACATCGAGCGAGGCGAACAGCGGATAGAACGGAGAGGTCGAAACATGCATCAGCAGCGATTCATTGAAGCGCTTGTGTTCGACGAACCGGCGCTGACCGCTGATATGTTCGTCGCGCTTGTGGATCTGCGACGCCTGGGAAAAGCCGGCACCCTGCTTGTGCACCGACTGGGTTGAAAACAGGCCCGGCATGTCGGCCCGCAGGTCCTTGAGACGCATCGGGCTGCGGCCTTCGAAGAGCGGGTGGAAGGCATTGTAGCCGATCCAGGCCTCGTCCCAGAGGACGTAGTCGCAGAGATGGCCGATCTTCTCCATAACCTGGCTGACATTGTAGATCGTGCCGTCATAGGTCGCGAGCTGGATGCAGGCGAGACGGAAGGGCCGGTCTGCCTTCGCACGGCTCTTGTCGGCGACGAGCGGATGTTCCTCGATCCTTCGCCGCAGCCAGCTTTCATCCCACGCCGCCCAGTCCACCGCGCCGATCATGCCGAAAGAATTGCGGGCCGTCGGTAGATAGATCGGGATGGCGCCTGCCTGAACAAGAGCGCCCTGATGCAGGGATTTATGATTGTTGCGGTCGAAGAGCACGAGATCGCCGCTGTGCAGCACCGCATTGGCAACCACCTTGTTGGAGGTGCTTGTTCCGTTGAGAATGAAATAGGTGCGGTCCGCGCCGAAGATGCGCGCCGCCTGTTTCTGGGCTTCGACGGCTGGACCTTCGTGGATCAGGAGGTCGCCGAGATCGACATCCGCATTGCAGAGGTCGTTGCGGAAAATGCTCTCGCCGAAATATTTGAAGAACAGCTGGCCGGCCGGCGACTTCCGATAGAACTGGCCGCCCTGATGGCCGGGGCAGTCGAAGGCGATATTCGCCTCGCCGTCATAGGCCATCATGCCGCCGAAGAACGGCGGCAGCAGTGACTTACCGTAATTGACCGCGCTGGAGACGATCTGCTTGGCGTAGAAGGTCGGCGTCTGCTGGCCGAGGTAAACGAAGCCGTCGACCTCGCCGGCCATTTCGACGACGTCCATATCCTTGATGGTCAGCGTATCGGCCATTGCCCAGATCGGTGTACGGAAGCCGATATCCCTGACCGAGCGAAGGAAGCTGCGAGCCGCCGACAGCTGGCCGCCTTCGACCGAGCCGATATAGGCGCCGACATCGGCATCCTCGGAGACATCGGCAGAATAATCGCCGCGCAGTTCCACCTCGAAGCCCTGGTCGACGATCTGTGACACCAGTGCCTGAGCCTGAGAGTTGTCGCGGTCGATGATTGCCACGATCTTCAGCATCTTGTGGAAGGGTATGGCGACCGTCGGAGACTTCACATCACGCGGGATCATTCCTGCTCCTCCCCTGCAATGCAATCGACGAGGTAGCGGCGTCCGCCATCACCGGGCGCGAAGCGAAGGCCGTGAATATCCGTTTCGAAACCGGGGAATTTGCTGTCGAAGTCACGGGCGTAAAGCAGGTAGTCCTGGATGGACTTCGTCGATTGCGTGATCCGCTCGCCCGGCATGATCAGCGGGATACCCGGCGGATAGGGAACGATCATCACGGCGAGGATGCGGTTCATCAGATCGTCGATCTCGATGCTCTCGATCTTGCCCTTGACCAGCCGGTCATAGGCATCGGCGGGACGCAGCGCCATTTCGGGCAGGACGGTGTACATCTCGCGCTGCGCCTTCGGCACGTCGTCCCTGCGGTAGATCGCATGGATCTTTTCGCAGAGATCTCTCAATCCCACGCTCGCATAGGCTTCCGGATGGGCTGCGGCGAGCGCCGGCAGCGCCCGCGTCAATGGCGCATTGGCGTCGTAAAGATCCTTGAAATTGATGAGCTCGGTGACGAGCGTGCTCCACTTGCCGCGGGTAATGCCCATCGAGAAGAGAACAAGGAAGGAATAGAGCCCGGTCTTTTCGATCTCGATGCGCCGGGAGGAGAGGAATTTGGTGATGACCGCCGCCGGTATCCCGTTCTCGTCCATCGCTCCGCTGGCCGAAAGGCCGGGTGAAAGAACGGTGACCTTGATCGGGTCGACCATGACATGATTTTCGGCAAGCCCGGCAAAACCATGCCAGGCATCGCCAGGCTTCAGCACCCAGTCGGCATGGGTGTCGCTCGGCGTCTGCTCGGCAACCGTCGGCTCCCAGACGTCGAACCACCAACTGCCCTCGGTCTGTTTTCGCACGCTGTTCATCGCCCGGCGGAAGCTGATCGCCTCGTCGATCGTCTCCTGCACCAGCGCCCGCCCGGCCGGCTGCTCCATCATGGCAGCCGCGACATCGCAGGAGGCGATGATGCCGTATTGCGGCGAGGTCGAGGTGTGCATCATGAAGGCTTCGTTGAAGCGTGTGATGTCGAGCCGCTTGGTCTCGGCATGCTGGATGTGGATCATCGATGCCTGCGAAAGGGCGGCAAGCAGCTTGTGCGTCGAGTGCGTGGCAAAGGTGATGGCGTTTTGCGATCGTGCGGGCTGGTTCGACGAGATGCCGTGGAAGCCATCATAAAATTCGTGGAAGTTGGCGTAGGCATACCAGGCTTCGTCGAAATGCAGCACCTCGACGGCGTCGCCGAGCGACGCCTTGATCGCATCGACATTGTAGCAAAGCCCGTCATAGGTCGAATTGGTGATGACCATCAGTCGGACTTTGCCACTGGTCTGCCCGGCAAAGGGGCTGGCGGCAATCTTGCGGGCAATCGATTCGGGCGTGAACTGATCCTTCGAGATCGGACCGATAATGCCGAGCCCGTTGCGCGAGGGGATGAGATAGATCGGGGTGGCGCCCGTCATGATCAGCGAGTGCAGGATGGACTTGTGGCAGTTGCGATCGCAGAGCACGAGATCGCCGCGTCCGACCATGCCGTGCCAGACGATCTTGTTGGCCGTCGACGTGCCGCCGACGACGAACAGCGTCTCGTCGGTGCCGAAGATGCGGGCCGCGTTGCGTTCGCCCTCGGCGATCGGCCCGACATGATCGAGCAGCGAGCCGACGCTGCCGACCGATACGGAGATGTCGGACCGCAGCGTGTTTTCGCCGAAGAACGTATAGAAGAGCTGGCCGACCGGGCTCTTGCGGAAGGCGGTACCGCCGCCGTGGCCGGGCGTGTGCCAGGAATAGGCGCCCTCGAGCGTGTAGTCCATCAGCGCCTTGAACATCGGCGGGGGCAGCCGGTCGAGATAGTTGCGGGCGGCCTGCGCTATGGCGCGCGCCATGAATTCCGCCGTATCCTCGAACAGCCGGAAGAAGGCATTGGCGTGGCGCAGCACCGCAGCCGGGACGTCTTCCGCGGTCGTGTCGTCGCCGAAAAGGAAAATCGGCAGGCGGTCGTTCCTCTGGCGCTTTGCGGCCAGAACCTCTCCGAGCACCTGCCAGCGCGTGACCTTGTCCTCGGCTCCATCGACGGATACCAGCCAGCAGGATTCGGTGTTGAAGATATGCACGAGGCGCCGCGCATCCTCGTAGGAAACGCCGGAGACAATCCGGAAGCCTTCCTTCTCGATTGCAGCGGCCAGATCGCGCATGCCGCGGCCGGCAGCGCTTTTGCCATCAAAATCCTCGTCGATAACGGCTATCGGAAATGCCATCTGGAATTCCATGCCTTCCTCCAGAAACCGAGGGTCAAAGGCCGTGGCCGCTCTACAGCGGTGCGCATCTCAGCTGGAAGGATGGTACATGACGGGTGGTGCACCGTCGTTGATTGCAATCAACGTGAGGCAAAGCATTTCGACATCAAGAGAAGAGCGCCGACGCTGGCCTATTCGGCCCATTCCGCATCGGCTGTGAAGGCGATCGTCAGCCAGCGATTGACGCTTTCATCGCCGATCGCATCGCCTATCTCGTCCCTGAGCGCGTCCCATTCCTCCACGGTCTTCGGAGGAAGGCCTTCAGGCACGATGAAATAGAGTTCGATCTGCATTGCCCGGCCGACCCGGGCGACATAGGCGCGATGCGAGAGGAAACCGAGGCGGTGAACCGTCTCTGCGGCAACGCGGTCGACGTGTTGCTGGAGGTCGACGGGCGCAATCAGCAGGATTTCGCTCAGGGCCTTCCAGACGGTGCCGATCGGAAGCGGAATCATGACCAGGCAGACCAGCGCCAGAACCGCGGGGTCCATATAGCGGGCAATCCATGCGGCCGACGTCGCCTGCGCGGCCATGCCGATCAGAAATGCGATCAGCAGGGCGAAGGCGATGCCGCCGGACATGATCCAGGCCTTGGTGTCGAGCGAGACGAAATCGGATTTGATCCGGGCGTTCAGCCGGATGCCAAGGAAAGTCATGGCGGCGCAGACAAGCAGGGTCGCCGCGGAATAGGCGACCGCCATGCCGAACTGCAATTCGTGGCCGCCACTCAGGATGCTGATGATCGCGCTGATCAGCGCATAGATGGCGACGGTTATCAGCAGGCAGCCATTGAGCATCAGCACGATGGGCTCCAGATGCCAGAAGCCCATGGTAAAGCGGTTTCGGATCCTGCCCGACCGCGCGTCGCTCTGCGTGGATTTTATGATCAGGCTGGAAACCCAGAGCGCCAGCCCGGTCATCGCCGCATCGGCCAGCGAATAAACGCCGTCGAAAGCGATGGAGAACGATCCGGAAAGAATGCCGAAAACCACGCCGAGCGTCGCAACCACGACCGTTGCAGCGATCGAGATCCTGAGAAATCCCTGCTCGCTCAGCATCATTGCCCCACCTCCGACACCCTTCATTCCAATCGTTTTATGCTGATCGTGAAGGCGAGACGAGATGGGTCTGCTTTTTTCTCCTGCCGGTCGCAGCCGTCCTGCGGCAGCCGGCGATGATCCAGGGAAGGGGCCGCGTGCGGCTCAGCCTGAAATCTGCCCGGCACAGATGCCGGTCATTTTGTGTAGAAGGTCATATTGCCGTTGCGCGCCCGCGAGACCCATTCGATATCGTTGGCGGTAAGCTTCTTGGTCCTGAGTTGACCCGTAAGCCATTTGTTTGCGCGGATCGCATCCCTGATGGCTTTGACGTGCTCCTCGCTTCCCTGTGTCGGGTGTGAGCCGGTCTCCGAAAAATCCGCCGTCCTATAGCTGACGATCGTGAATCGTCTGTCGTGATAGGTTCGCACCGCCTCAGGCAGGTTCTCGCTCCAGTTCATTCTCCGATATTCGCGTCTCGTCTGCTGAGCGTCGACCGGGACAATTCCGGCGGCGGCAGTGATTACGGCAAGTCCAATGATCATGGCCATCTTCATCGCACTAACTCCCCAGAACAAAATGATGTTCGGCTGTGGAGGATAGCTCATGCACCGGCGCCGGGCATTGAGCACGATCAATGGCGTTCGGAACAAGAGCGGCGTCTCCCGCCTGCTCGCACGAGCTACTGCATAATGCCGAAAAGACGGTCGCCACTACGCATTGAACCGGATTGCGGCGTCCATTCTTTGGGAGGAAAATTGCGTCCGGGAACGGAGGTCCGAGCCGATATCGGCATCGGCATCGGAAAAGGCGTCTCTCGGGAGGGAGCCATGACAACGTCGCCAAATGGCAAGAGTCTTGGACTTGCCGCCTGCACCGCCATCGTCGTCGGAAACATGGTGGGGTCGGGCTTTTATCTTTCCCCGGCCGCGGTGGCGCCCTATGGCAATCTCGCGATCCTCGTCTGGATCCTCATGGGGGCGGGCGCGATCTGCCTCGGCCTCACCTTTGCGCGGCTGGCGCGCCTGGTGCCTGCCGTCGGCGGTCCTTACGCCTATACGAGGCTCGCCTATGGCGACTTCGCCGGCTTCCTGATCGCCTGGGGCTACTGGATTTCCATCTGGACATCGCTTCCGGTCATCGCCATTGCCTTTGCCGGCGTGATGGTCGATCTCTTCCCCGCCCTCGGCAATCGCTTCGCCGCGACCGTGCTGACGCTCGGCGTGATCTGGGCGATCGTCCTCGTCAATCTTCGCGGCGTTCACGCGGCGGGCCTCTTTGCGCAGGTCACCACCTATGCCAAGCTGCTTCCCTTCGGCGCCGTCGCCATCATCGGCCTCTTCTTCATCGACACGTCCCATTTCTCCGAATTCAATCCGAGCGGCCAGCCGCTGCTGCAGTCGATAGCAACGCTGGCGCCGCTGACGATGTTTGCCTATCTCGGGCTGGAATCGGCAACCGTGCCCGCAGGCGATGTCGAGAACGCAGAACGGACCATCCCGCGCTCGACGGTCCTTGGAATCTCGATCGCTGCGGCACTTTACGTGCTCGGCACCATCGTGGTGATGGGCCTCGTGCCGCGCGAACAGCTGGTCCACTCGGTCGCACCGTTTTCGCAGGCCGCGGGCATCATGTGGGGACGCGGCGGCGAACTGGCGATCTCGCTCGCCGTCCTGGTCTCTTCGATCGGCGCTTTGAACGGCTGGACCCTGCTGATGGGACAAGTGCCGATGGCCGCTGCCCGGGATGGGCTGTTTCCTCCGCTTTTCGCGCGGCTCTCTTCCCGCGGCGTACCGGCTCTGGGCATGATCGTCTCGGCCTTGTTCGCGACCCTGCTGGTTCTTGCTCAGGCTGTCGGGGCCGAAGGATTCGCCGCAGCCTATCGGCTGATGGTCGGGTTGAGCACGATGGCCGCCGTCGTTCCCTACGCCTTCTGTTCGCTGGCCGGCACCCTTGTCGCGGGCGTGACGCTCGGGCGAATGCCGCGCGTAAGCGCCATCGAACTGATCGCCTTCGTTTTTGCGATCTTCACGCTCTATGGCTCGGGCGCGGAGC
Organism: Rhizobium sp. BT03; assembly: GCF_030053155.1. NCBI lineage: Bacteria > Pseudomonadati > Pseudomonadota > Alphaproteobacteria > Hyphomicrobiales > Rhizobiaceae > Rhizobium > Rhizobium sp. BT03. The sequence goes on along the minus strand of NZ_CP125640.1, from coordinate 2,533,231 downwards.
CGGTGCTCTATGGGCTGGTGCTGCTGATGCTCGGGATCCCCGTCTATGTCTGGCAAAGGCGCAACGCCGCGCCGGCGATCGAACGCCAGGAAACGGCAGGGGGTGCGACACGGCACCCGGCCGTGTCGGGATAATAAGCCGGTTGGAAGGGGCCGGGCGGGGTTCAGGCGTGCCAGCTCAGCCCGGCAAAGCTTTCGCTGATGATGGTTCCGCGCTCGCCGCGCACCATTCCCGCAATGTCGGCGAGCGCTCCGATCGCTGCGGTCCTGCCGCCAGCGCGGGCAAAATGGCAGGCGGCATCGACTTTTGGCCCCATCGATCCGGCCGGGAAGGAAAACTGCTTGAAATCATCGGGACGGGCCCGATGGATCGCCTTCTGCGACGGCTTGCCCCAGTCGGTGCAGACGGCCTCGGCATCCGTCGCCATGATCAGCAGATCGGCGTAAAGCTCGCGCGCCAGAAGCTCCGAGCACAGATCCTTGTCGATCACGGCTTCGACGCCGATCAGCTTCCGGTCGGCGCCCTTTTCGTACATCGTCGGAATGCCGCCGCCGCCGGCGCAGATGACGATGGTGCGCTGTTCCAGGAGCCAGCGGACCGGACGGATCTCGAAGATGCGTTTGGGCGCTGGCGAGGCGACGACGCGCCGCCATTGTTCGCCGTCCTGCTTGAAGACCCAGCCTTTTTCCGTGCGGATCCGCTCCGCCTCGGCCTGCTCATAGACGGGGCCGACGAATTTTGTGGGGTTCTGGAAGCCCGGATCGGCGGCATCGACTTCGACCATGGTCAGCAGCGTGGCCAAAGGCTGCTCGAACGGCAGGAGATTGCCGAGCTCCTGTTCCAGCATGTAGCCGATCATGCCCTCGGTCTCGGCGCCGAGAACGTCGAGCGGATAGGCTTCCTCGGGCTTGTAGGCCGCCCCTTGCAGCGCAAGCAGGCCCACTTGCGGCCCGTTTCCGTGCGTGACGACGATCTCATGTTCGGCTGCCAAGGGCGCGATCGCCTGAGCTGCGACGCGCGCATTCCGTCTCTGGGTATCGGCCGTCATGGCTTCCCCGCGCCGGAGAAGCGCATTGCCGCCAAGCGCAATGACCACACGCATGTCAATCTCCCAGCGTCGCGACAAGCAGGGCCTTGATCGTGTGCAGGCGGTTCTCCGCCTGCTCGAAGGCGACATTGGCCTCGGATTCGAAAACCTCATTGGTCACTTCGAGGCCGTTCTCCATGCCGTAATCTTCGGCGATCTGCTTGCCGAGCGTCGTTTCGGTGTCGTGGAACGCCGGCAGGCAATGCATGAACTTGGTCTGCGGCTTGCCGGTCGCCTTCATCAGGTCCCGATTGACCTGATAGGGGGTGAGCAGCTTGATGCGTTCTCGCCAGACATCTTTCGGTTCACCCATCGAGACCCAGACGTCGGTGTGAATGAAATCGACATCCTTGACGGCCTCCCTGGGATCATCGGTGACCAGCAGGCGTGCGCCGGAGTTTCGCTGAAGATCCCTTGCGATCACCATATATTCCTCGGCGGGCCAAAGCGATCTCGGCCCGCAGATACGCACATCCATGCCGAGCAGGCAGCCGACGATCAGCAGCGAATGCCCCATGTTGGAGCGCGTGTCGCCGACATAGGCATATTTGATCTCTGCGATGGGTTTGTCGCTATGTTCGCGCATGGTCATGACGTCGGCGATCATCTGCGTCGGATGATATTCGTCCGTCAGGCCGTTATAGACGGGCACCCCGGCATATTTTGCCAGCGTCTCCACGCCTTTCTGCGCGGAGCCGCGATATTCGATCGCATCATACATGCGCCCCAGCACCCGCGCCGTGTCCTTGAAGGACTCCTTGTGCCCGATCTGCGAGCCGGAGGGATCGAGATAGGTCACATTGGCGCCCTGGTCCGAGCAGGCGACTTCGAAGGCGCATCTCGTCCTCGTCGAGGTCTTTTCGAAGATCAGGCAGATTTCCTTGCCTTTCAGGTGCTCCTGCTCTGTGCGGGCATATTTCGCCCGCTTCAGATCGCGGGCGAGATCGAGGAGATAGCGGAATTCCCGCGGGGTATAATCCTGCACGGTCAGTAGCGAGCGATTGCGCAGATTGAAGCTCATGATCTTGCTCCGTCGGTCTGGTTCGTGGGTGTGAAACGTCAGTAAGCAGGGTCGCGCCAGATGGGGCATGTCATGCAATGCCCGCCGCCGCGGCCGCGGCCGAGTTCGGAGCCGCGAATGGTGATGACCTCGATCCCCGCCTTGCGCAGAAGCGTATTCGTGTAGGTGTTGCGGTCGTAGGCGACGACGACGCCGGGCTCGAGTGCCACGACGTTGTTGCCGTCGTCCCATTGTTCGCGCTCGGCCTGGTAGGAATTGCCGCCGGTCTCGACGGTGCGCAATTGCGGCAGGTCGAGCGCCTCGGCGACGACATCGAGCATCGGCCGGTTTTCGGGATGAATCTCGAATGTGCCGTCGTCGTCCTTCGGGTGCATGCTGTAGCAGCGGACCTGGTCGACGACCTCGGCAAACAGCGTGACGACATCGCGATCGCAAAAGCTGAAAACGGTGTCGAGGTGCATGGCCGCACGGCTCTTCGGCATCAGGCAGCCGATCACCCGCTTTGCGGCGTTGCTCCTGAACAGGGCCTGTGCCACTTGGCCGACGGCCTGGTAGGTCGTACGCTCGCCCATGCCGATCAGCACGGTGCCGTTGCCGATCGGCATGACGTCGCCGCCCTCCATCGAGGCATTGGCGAACGGCTGGTCCGAATCGCCCCACCAGATCTGGAAATCGCCGCCAAGAAAAATTGGATGAAACTTGTAGATCGCCCGCTGAATCAGCGTCTCGGCGCGTCTTGCCGGCCAGAACATCGGGTTGCAGGTCACGCCACCGTAGATCCAGCAGGAGGGATCGCGCTGAAACAAGGTGTTCGGGATCGGCGGGATGACGAAATCCGTCTCCGGCAAGGCGCTGAGCATCAGCGACTTCGCCTTGACTTCGGGCAGGTCGGAGATTGCGATGCCGCCGATCATGAATGCGGCGAGCTGCGCCGGGGGCATTTCGTCGAGCCACGGCCGCATCGCCTCGGCGATTTGCGAGCCGAGCACATTCGGGGTAATGCGCCGGTCCAAGACGAAATCACGCGCCTCCTTGTTGGCAAGGGTCTGAGCGAGCAGGTCGTGAAGCTCGAGAACTTCGACGCCCCGTTCCTGCATCTTCAGCACAAAATCAAAATGATCCTTCTGGGCCTCGTGAACCCATAGGACATCGTCGAAAAGCAGGTCATGGCAATTCGCAGGCGTCAGGCGCTGATGCGCCAGAGACGGTTTGCAAACCATGACGGTTCTTAATTTCCCGACCTCCGAGTGAACCCCGAAACCACGCATGTGGTCCTCCTTCGCATTCGGATCGCGGCCGCGCCGCCCCTTCTTCAATAACCAGATTATTTCGGCCTGCTCGGTCGTGTCATTGATCGCAGACAATCCGCCGCATGGTATGTGCGGCCCTTTTCGCCGGCTGCAGCCGGGAGGTCATTGGAGACCCGAAATGTCGCATCGATCGATTTGCCACGGGCGCCAATGGGTAGGGTGAATGTCGAGCACCTCGCCGGTCACCGCATTGATCCAGCCGTCAACCAGACGCTGACAAGGGAAAACCAGGGCATGGACGCCTTCGTCGTCGATGACGGCGAGCTCTATATCCTGTTCGAACGGAGCTTCGACGGGCAACCGCCACATTACCGAACCCTCCCGACGATCCGTCAGCGTCAACCGGACACGGGGTTGTTGTTCCGGCACGCCAATCACCCGACCGGCATGTTCCGGCCTGAAAATTGCGTTGCGGGTCTTGTCTGCGGAAATAGATCCGATGGGTCGCTCATGCGCCGATTTCCTCGCGGCTCGCCGCCGACGGGCGTCATCATCGCCGCGGCGGTTGCGATTGTGATGGCAAGGGCATCCCTATCTTCCAACTCCCTCAAATGGCCCCTCACGATAGCGGAACGATGAGGCGGCGGCATTGAGCCGGATCAATGGCGACGAAGTGGGACGCCGGTGGCGGGCTTTGCGCCCAAAGTTCGCGAGACGAGAACAATAGAGGCTACGCGATACTACACGGATTACCCGCCCGGAGGTGGTATCGTGGCGTCGTTGTGGAGGAAAGACGGTCCCTGGGCCATACTTCTCAAGGGGCGGAGGAGACCATCATGTCCATCAAGATGGAGGCGCCGGATGCCGTCGCCGAAGCCGGCCCCGCCGTGGCAGGACAAGTCCCCCCTATGACATCGCAAACACCGCAGCGCGCGCCTGCGCGCGCCTTGCGCGAAGGAAACGGCGGGCCGCGGATGGAGTGGATCCGGCAACTCCACGAACACATGCCGGACGCGGTGTTTTTTATCAGCGACCGCCATAGAATCTCAGCCTGCAACAAGGCCGCCGTCGCCTTGTTCGGTTATGAGGAGCGTGAGTTGATTGGCCGAAAGATCGGCTTTGTCTGGCGCCCGACACCGAATGTCCGATTGAATGGACGCTGGGCAGACCAAGGGGCGGTGCGTGCCGGCCTGGCGATCACCAAGAGCGGCGTTCAATTTCCGACGGTCCTCACCATTATCCGCAAGCATGACACAGACGGCGTTTTCACTGCGGCGGTTTTCGAGGACTTTCGTGCCGAGCGCGAGACTTTGCAGCAAGTTCAGGAGTTGCAGCACGAGATTGCCCGCCTTGCAAGAATGACGGAACTGGGAGAAATGGCATCCATTCTTGCCCATGAACTTTCTCAGCCGCTGTCGTCTATCGCAGCCTATTCCGAAGGGTGCGGGCGTCTTGTCACGAGCAACCGCCCGCAGCGCGGCGAAGAGCTTCGCGAAGCGCTGTCGGAAATTACGCAGCACGCGCTATGGGCAGGAAGTATCGTCCAGAACGTCAGAGAATTCGCAGAACGCGGCGCTTCCGAGAGGAAGCCGGAGGCGATGCACGAGTTGATCCATCGGGCGACACGGCTCGCGCTCATCGGGTCGCGGCGAAAAGACCTTCATACCGACTTTAGGCTGGAAGCAGTGCGGGACACCGTTCTTGGAAATCGCGTTCAGATCGTGCAGGTGCTGACGAACCTCGTTCGCAACGCCTTGGAGGCGACCGAGTGCGTCGAGCAGCCGTCGATTGCCATCCGCACAATGGTAGACAATTCCTCGTATCTCGTTGTCGACGTGTCCGACAACGGCTGCGGGATTGCTGCCGAGATCGAAGAGTCGTTGTTTCGTCCCTTCGTGACCGGCAAGCCGCACGGCCTTGGCATGGGCTTGGCATTGTCCAAGCGCATCGTCGAGGCGCATGGAGGCCGCATAAGCGCGCGTAAGAGAACAGAGAGCGGCTCAGTCTTCTCGTTCTCGCTTCCGCTGGTGGAGACCGAAATCAATGACGAACGACCTGACCATCCATCTCGTCGATGACGAGGAGGCGTTGAGACGATCTTTGACATTTCTGCTGGTGTCGGCCGGTTTTGCCGTGCGAGCGCATAGCTGCGCAAAAGCATTTCTGGATCTTCTGCCCCTTTCGGGCCGAAGCTGCCTGGTGACGGATCTGCGCATGCCTGACGTCGACGGCATCGAATTGCTCCACCGTCTGCGACGGTTCAGCGTGGACGTTCCGGCGATCGTCATCACCGGCCAGGGCGATGTCGCCGCAGCCGTTCAGGCGATGAAGGCGGGGGCGTCGGACTTTCTGGAAAAGCCCCTCAGGGAGGAAGCATTGATCGCGGCGATCAATCTGGCCATGGGGCAAAGGCGGCCAGGCCGCGCAATTGCGGACTCTGAAAGCGTCGCAGCCCGCGTTCGTCAGCTCACAGACCGCGAACATCAGGTTCTGATCGGCGTTCTCGATGGTTTGCAGAACAAGATGATCGCTTATCATCTCGGCATCAGCTCGCGTACGGTGGAGGTCCATCGCGCCAATGTGATGGTCAAGATGGGAGCGCGCAATCTAGCAGAGCTCATGCGTATGGCCATCGCCATCGACGCAGTTGAGCAGTCAACCGAACCCTGGCGGATCTCATCGGCCGACGCCTGGCCAGCCTGCGCCCGATAATTCGAAGAGGGATGCTTGCAACTTCAGGCTCGTGCGATATGATAATTTAGAATATGCTTACATAATTGCGTAATCTAGTCGTAGGGGCGATCATGAGAAACGCAACACAGGTCAATCTATTCAGCAGTCTTGGACCGACGGCTGAGGAAATCTGCCAGCAAGTCGAGCGGATTCTCGCAAGCGAAGAATTTCACGCGCCGCAGCGCGGCCGAAATTTTTTGGAATTTGTCGTCAACGAGACGCTCGCCGGTCGATCAGGTTTCCTGAAGGCCTTTACCATCGCAAACGTGGTTTTTGGTCGGGAAGCGTCATTCGATCCGCAGAATGATCCGGTCGTCCGGATCGAGGCCGGCCGTATACGAAAGGCGCTGGAACGTTATTATCTCGTCGCAGGCCAGGCGGACGAGGTCGTTATTACGGTGCCGAAAGGCGGATACGTACCGCATTTCGAATATCTCTGCGAGGCGCCGCCGCCTCAATCCGACCCCGAAAACGCTGAAATCCCGGAACTTGCGCATCAAAGCCATTCGCCTCGGGAAACACACCGCCCGGCGCTGCCGACCGCTCGCGGCCGTGCAGCCGGCCTGCTGGCCGTCCTCATTCTTCCTCTCGTCGCCCTTGTCTCGGCAATTTTTGTTGCGCGAGGTGTCCCGAGCCCGCCGCCGCCGTCAGCAGTCTCCGCGCCCACGGTCGCGGTTGAGCTGTTTGCACAGAGCAGCTCCGTCGATTCCAGCGCGGATATCGCCCGCGGCCTGAGGGACGACGTTATCGGTCAGCTTGCCCAGTTCGATGACATCGTCGTGGTCGCCGATCCATCGACACGTGATAATGGCGCTGCTGCCGACTATGCGCTTCAGGGCAATATCCAGACGGACGGAAACAGGTGGCGCTCCGTTGCCATGCTGGTGCGCCAGACCGACGGCGCCGTGATCTGGGCCAATAGTTTCGACGCCGACCTTCGCGCTCAGAACAAGCTCGAGATTCAAACGGGCGTGGCCCGGCAAATCGCCGGCGCGATCGCGCAACCCCATGGCGCCATCTTTCAAACAGAAACGGCTGTGATTGCGCAGCCGGCGCAGAACCCGGGCCAGGATATCCAGGCTTGTACCCTTGCCTATTACGGCTATCTCCAGACGATGACCGCGCAAAGCCACAGCGCAGTGCGCGAGTGCCTGCAACAGGCAACCCGGCATATCCCCGACAACGCGACGTCCTGGGCGCTCTTGTCTCTGGTCTATCTTGACGAAGTGAGATTTCGCTACAGGCTCGGCACGCCGTCTTCAACCGAGGCGCTTTCATTGGCCGCCGCTTCGGCGCAGCGGGCCGCATCGCTGGCGCCGGACAATCCCCGCGTGCTTCGCGCCGTTATGCTGGTGAGTTTCTTCCAGGGAGATATCGACAAGGCACTTGCGGCCGGGACGGCAGCCTATGCCGCAAATCCCGGCGATGTGGAAGTTGCGGGCGAATATGGCCTGCGATTGGCGATGTCTGGAAAATGGCAATCGGGTTGCGAGCTGATATCGATCGCGCTTGACAAAAATGCCGGTCCCACAGGCTATTACGAGGGCGGCATGGCGATGTGCGCATTGATGAGGGGCGATACCGAAGCGGCGGAACAATGGTCGCGAATATCCGATCTCGACGGTAACCCTATGCGCCATCTTGCCTTGCTGTCGATTCTCGGAGCCGCCGGCAAGATGGACGAGGCCAAGCTGGAGCGGGATTGGCTCCATACCCACGCCCCGGCATTGATGACGAACATCCGCCAGGAGATTTCCCTGCGCCTGCAGCGCCAGGAGGATCAGGAAAAATTCTTCGACGGCCTGCGCGCCGCAGGTGTTGCCGTTGAGCTGCCCCCGGGGGGATGATGGAACGAACGAGCCGGATGGGCGGGCGATCGGAAGCGCGGCCACTGGTCGTGCGGCTATGGAGCTGGGCCTGCGCCGCTCAGTTTGCGGCTGTTTGAAATTTCCATGGTGATCTTGGCGGCGATTTCGTCCTCGACGTCGAGGATGGTTTGATCGCTGAGATCGCGATCATATTGATTTGCCCAGACGACCGCGCCGTCGGCGCTGTTGATCAGGCGGACCTGCAGGTGCAGGACCGTGCCCTCGACAAGGGTGCTTCCCTGTAGGGTGAGCAGCGAGCCGATCGTCTTCATGTCGAAACGGCCGGGCGCAAGCACGACGATGCTGTCCACTTTCATCAGTTTGGCGATCAGCTGATCGGCCAGTCCCTTGGCAAAATCCGAGCCTCGCGCGGTGCCGCCGAGGGCAGCGAAGGGTTCGACGACGATCCTGGTCGTGCTCTTCGATGTCGAGGCGGCAGGAGCCGGCGGCGGTTTCGATGGCGAGAGGTAGGATTCGAGCGGACGGATGAGGGCGAGCACCGCCATTGTGCCGAACAGGGCGGGAATGCCGATCGGCAGCAGGAGATCGCGATAGCGCATCGGCCGCTCATGCCCGGGCTGACGCTCATGCCCGGGCCGACGCAGCTCATGCCCCGGCTGGCCCGGCTTGGCCTGGCGATTTGGCGCAGCAGCGGCCCCGGCGTTCGAGCCGCCTTCACCGCTCGAAAAATGCGGCGCATAGCCCCCTTTGGGAATGGTTATCTCTATCGGATCGCTGCTTCCGCATACGAGATAATATCGTTCGAGGGCACGGCGGATACGCCCCGCTTCGATACGGACAACCGGATCGTTCTGTGCATCGAAGGAGGCATCGCGTCCGAAGACCGCTTGTGCAATCGTAAAGGCCTTGAGTTGGTCGCCATGGCCCTCAAGCGCCTCTTCGACGATATATTGCAGAAAGCGGCGCCCGCGTTCAGGAGCAAGAAATTCCGGGCTTGCGAGGATACGATCAAGCTGCGCCCGCACGTTTTCGGGTTCTTGACGTGGCGGGTTGATCCCTCCCTCTTCCGGTACCATCTCGACCTCCCGCGATACCGCCATATCGCCCTCAAGGGGTGGTAGCTTTATACACCTGCCGGTAATCGCGTGCTTCCGTAGCAATACGTAAGGGGTTTTTCGAATACCGAGCCGTGCGACGATTGCTTATGCTGGAGGTGGATGGGGGCGACGCACATGTTTCAGGATCAAGCGATCGGAAAATACGCCACGGTTCCCGGCCGCCACCATGGAACGGCTTCGGCGACATCAAGGGATCAATCGATCAAACTCAGCGCCGACGAAACGATCTATAGCGAAGGTGAACACGCTTTTGCGATCTATCAGGTCGAAGATGGCGCCGTGCGGATCTACCGCCTGACATCGAACGGCCAGCGGCACATCTTGTCCTTCTGCGGCAAGGGCGAGTGGTTCGGGCTCGAAAACGGCGATGTGCGGACCGATTTTGCGGAAGCCATCTGCGAGACCCGCGTAAGGCCGGTTCGCGCCAATCAGGACGCCGTCATTTCGATCGATCTTTTGCACATTGCCCTGACGAACCTGGCAAAGGCGCAATGCAAACAACTCATCATCAGCGAGCAGAGCGCCTTGAAGCGTCTTGCGGCCTTCGTTCAGGAGATGGCCGACCGCCATCCCGAGGATCCGGAATTCGATATGGTGATGTCTCGCAGCGATATCGCCGATTATCTTGGGCTGACGGTCGAAACGGTTGCCCGCTCTTTCACGAAGCTCCGGGAAAAACGCATCCTTCGTCTTGCCGGAAAATCGCAGCGAATTGTCCGGCTTCTCGATCGCGACGCGCTCGTCGCCCTGACGGTTTAGAGCATGTCTCGCAAAAGTGTGTAGCGGTTTTATGATAAAGACATGCACAAACAAAGGCTTAAAGCATGACAAGCGAATCTGAAAGATCGCGACACGCTTTTGTCATTAGAGGGATTGAATCATGGCCCATGTGTCCCGCCGAAGATCGATCGGATTGACCAAAAGAGTTTTTGCCGGCCTGGTCGGCGCTCAGGCTCTGCTGGCAGTTTTTCCACTCGCCGCCGCCGATGCGCAGGACGATCCCTTCTCCCAGTTTCCGTTGGTCATCCATTGCAAGTACAACGAAACCTATCATGCCTTTTACATATCGCGTGTCTCGCAGGACGGTGTCGCGACCTATGTGGCATCCGATCGGATCGCCGGCACGATCACGCTCGATGGACAGGCAAAGGCGATCGGCGGTGCAGGCGGCGGCAGCTGTGTCGGCAAGACTCTGGTGGAGCTTCGCGCATCGCAGCAGGCTTATGATTTGAAACCGTAACGCCCTTGATCTGTCTTTGCCGGTAAGGTCACTTTGCCGGCGTTGCCGCATTTGCCTGTTGCGCGCGGATCGCCTGAGCGGCCGCCGCCGCGCCGCCGCTCTTGTCGTCGCCTCCGACCTGCACCGTTGGCTGCGCGAATGCGATGCCGTTGGCCAGGAACACCTCGCGAATCCTGGCATAGGCCTTGCGGCGGATGTAGGTCTGCATGCCCGGAACCGTGGTCATGGCGAAGCTGAGCACGATGCCGTAGTCGCCGAACTGCTCCACCCCCTTCATTTTCAGCGGTTCGAGGAAGTGCTGGCCGAGTTCGGGATCCTCCATCAGCTCGGCCCCGATCTTCTTGGTCAGCTTGCGCGCCTTGTCGATGTCGGTATCGAAGCCGACGGTGATCCTGAATTTGTCGATTACCCAGTCCCGGCTCATGTTCTCGACGGCGCCAAGCTCGCTGAACGGCACCGTGAACACCGGGCCGCGATGATGGCGCAGGCGCACCGAGCGCAGGCTGAAGCTCTCCACCGTTCCCTTGTAGTCCTTGGCCTGGATGTATTCGCCGACGCGGAAGGCATCGTCGAGCATGTAGAACACCCCGTTGATGACGTCCTTGACCAGGGTCTGCGAGCCGAAACCGATCGCCACGCCGAAAATGCCGGCTCCCGCGATCAGCGGGCCGATCTGCACGCCGAGCTGCGCCAGCACGATCAGCCCTGCCATCACGGCGACAACGACGGCGAGCGCATTGCGAAAGATCGGCAGAAGCGTGCGGAACCGGGCGCGGCGGGCGGCGTCGGCCGGCACAAGCGATGTCGTGCTGGTCGATATGCGCAAGGTTCGGTCGATCCAGCCGCGCGCCACCTGCCAGAGAAGGTCGGCAACCACGAGGATCAGGACGCTCTTCAGGCCGCCATAGAACAAGGCAGCGATCATCGGGTCGCGCTGACCGAGCGTATCGGGATTGAGGCGCCAGACGAGCGCCAGCCATCCCACAGCAAGCGCGATAACCGCGGCGCGTGCGCCTCGGGCGATGAGGATACCGCGCAGGCTGCCGGGATCGCTGGTGAGGGACAGCGCCATCCGGCCGACGGCATTCAGGATCCCAGGCAGCACCAGCGCATAGATGCCGATCCAGAACAAGCCCCGCATATTGAGGCACCAGACGAACCACAGGGCGACGAGGAAGGCCGTGACCGCCGCTTTCCTGGCGCGGCTTCCCTCCCAGACCGACCACACCGCCTCGATGGCAAGCAGCAGCCCGGCCATGGAGAAGCAGTAGCTGATGGCCTTGCGGACCTCGGGGGAAACGCCAAGCGGCTCGCCCAGGGCCGCGGTGGCGACGGCAAAACAAACGACGCCGAACAGGATCAATAGCCTCCGCCGCAGGGATGACCCCATCGCCGCCGCGGACAGGAATCCTGCCGCCAATCGAAACAAGATGAATGCCGAGAGATAGGCAAGCAGCGTCACGCGCGCGAGCGGCGGCCATTCCACAGCGAAAAAGACGATGCCCATTGCACCTGCGAAAATGCCGACCGGGATAAGCCGGCCGAGCAACGACTCGCGGCGCGCGGCAAACCGGCGATACACCGCCTCGGCGGCGAGACCGAAAGCGACGAGGCCGCCGAATATCAGGAAAACAGGCGCATAACCTCTGCTGGCGGCTTCACGCCTGGCTCTTGTCGCCGCTGCCGTCACCTCAGTCGGAATTGCCGGGATCGCCGCCAGAATTGCGTGCACGCGCGCCCGTGCGCCCGTCTCCCAGTTGGCTAAGGTCGAATTGCCCGCCGGCGAGGCGGGCGTCGCGGCCCCGCTCTCCTGCTTGCGGCTATCGAGCCAGGCCTTCACCTCTGGATCCTGCAGCAGGCGCACGAGTTCGTCGATCTTCTGCTGCGGGGCGGCCGGCGGGGTTTGCGCCGAAGCGCTCAACGCGAAGAAAAAAACGGCGGTGAAGGAAAGAAGCCATTTCAAACTGGAACTCCTCACTGCGTCAGCGTCTGTTTCTTCAGGTCGCCCTCGAGCGTCGCCTCGGCGGGTCGTGGCGGCCTCGTGCGGGTGACGGGCTGCTCGATGATCGCAACCGGTGCCGCCACGGCGGTAGCTGCAACGGTGCCGATATTCGTCACCGTTCCGCCGACGACGGCGGTAATGCCCTGGCCCAGCGTGACCTTGGAATCGGTGAGCGTCTGGCCGGTCATCAGGCGCTGGCCGATGAGTTGGACGATCTCCGGGCTTTCGGCGAATTTGCCATGGTTGAGCCTGTCATTGGTCTTCACCTTCGTCAGGTCGATGGCGGTGATGCCGGCTTTTTCCAGTTTCGAACGATAAGGCTCTTCGGCCGGATTGATCGCGCCGAGACGGGAGACGCGCCCGGTGATGAAACTGGAGACCGCAAGAGCCTTGTCGTCCTGGGAGACGAAAATCGTGAATTTCGGATGCGGCTCGCCCATCTCCACATATTGTTTGGCGAAGACCTGGATATCGATGTCGGGCGAGGCCAGGATGACATTGTGGATCTTCGAATTGACGTGGCCGTCGCGTATCCCCATTTGCCGCAGCGATTCCATGGCAAGCCAGGTTCCCATCGAGTGGGCCATGATGGTGATGTCCTTGACGTTAGGGTCAGCTGCCAGCGTGCGCAGCGCCTGCTCCAGCGCCGTGCGCGAATAGTTCGTGCTTTCCTTGTCGTATTGATAGGCGGTGATCTCCGCTCGCGACGGCCAGGTGAACAGGACCGGCGTCGCCTGCATCTTGCTGTCGTGCACGATCTGCGCCAGCCGGAAGACGGAATCCTCATAGGTGTTGTTGAAGCCGTGAATGAAGACGAGCGCATGCCCGCCGTGCACATGCTGCCGGAACCAGACGCGGCCCTCTGCCACCGTGTCGATCTGCTGGACATGGGTCACGGCAAAGTCGGTGGCCGGATCGGGCGGAAGGCGCTTCGGCCACTGCACGGTGCCGGCTTCGCGCTTTGCCGGAATCGAAATCGAGATCTGCGTCAGATGCGGCTTGGAGCTGCGCTCGCCGTTGAAGAGCGTCGCCGGGCTCCCGGAAGGCGCGCGCGTGGTCGCAACCAGCATGTCGATCCTTGAGGTCGGCGGTATCGGCGCTGAAGTCGAAACCGGCGTCATTACCCCGCCCGGATGCCCGCAACTTGCCAGAAGAAGAAAAAGAGCCACGCTACGTCTTGCCATGCACGCATCCAGCAATCGCTCAGGAGGAGCTTTCCGAGGCTGGATACTAGCAGCCGGGCTATAGCGGCGCCTGTAGCATCACGTAATATCTGTGGCTTCAAGCGATCGGGATGGTCGGTCATCGAGGTCCGATCCCGCCCGAGCGAGCCGCTCCGGCCTCGGTGAAATCCCTTCCGCTCCTCTTTGCCAATTCCTCAATGAAGAGGATGTATCTTTGCTGTGGCAATCTCAGCGATTCGGCTTCAGGACACGCCATGACCAGAGCAAGACGCCGCCGTCTTATCCGTACCCGACGCACCCTGACGGGGGTTGCCCTTGTCGGCGCGATCTCGTTTCTGGCCGGCCTGACCGATGCGACCGGCCTGCTGCTGACCGGCGATTTCGTTTCCTTCATGACCGGCAATACGACGCGGGCAGCCCTCGCCCTGAGCGAGGGCAATCTCTACCACGCGGCGGTGCTGATCTCCGCCATTCTCGTTTTCGTGCTCGGCAATGCGGCAGGGATCGTCATCGCCCATATCTCCGAGCGTCGGATTTTCGTGGTGCTTGGCTGCGTCGGTCTCGTCCTGGCGCTCGCCTCGGCGACGACGGTACCGGGGCTGCTGCTCGCGCGCTTTTACATGATCGTTTTTTCCATGGGCATGGTGAATGCCGCCGTCGAACACATCGAAGGCCTGCCGATCGGGCTGACTTATGTGACCGGCGCCTTGTCGCGCTTCGGCCGCGGCATCGGCCGCTGGATCATCGGCGACCGTCGGATCGAATGGACGATCCAGATCGTGCCCTGGGGCGGCATGGTGCTCGGCGCGATCGCCGGCGCCATTCTGACGCGGCTGACCGGGGCCCATGCCTTGTGGCTGGTCGCCATCTTCGCCATGGCGCTGGCGCTTGCCGCCATGTTCATTCCCCGGCCGCTTCAGCGGCGCTTCAACCAGAAGCTTGCGCCGCATCACTCGGCCGTTGCGTCCCGCAAATAGAACCATCGCATTCCTGTTACCCCCGAATCGGATAGGAAGGATCGCCGTCCGTCCTCAAGGAGTAGCGTCTTGTTCCTGATTTCGAAGCTTGTCTGGATTTTCGCGCAGCCGCTGTCGCTGGCATTCTTCCTGGTCTTCCTTGCCCTCATTGCCGGCCTGCTGCGCTGGCGCACCTTGAGTATCCTCGGCGCGGCCGGTTCGGCCTCGATCCTCTTCGTCACGCTCTACACCACGGCCGGCAACCTCATGATGCAGGGGCTCGAGCAGCGCTTCGCCAAGCCTGCCGCCGATCCGGAGAACCTGCAATGCATGATCGTGCTCGGCGGCGCCTTCGAAAACGAGGTGAACACGGCGCGCCACGGCATCGAATTCAACGCCGCGGCCGACCGCTTCGTCGAAGCCCTGCGGCTTGCGCAGAAATTTCCGCAGTCGCGCATTCTGGTGTCGGGCGGTGACGGCTCGCTTTCGGGCATCTATGAAGGCGATGCGGCGGCATCCGAGCGCTTCTTCCCGCTCTTCGGCGTCGGCAGGGATCGCCTGATCGAGGAGACGCAGTCGCGCACCACATTCGAAAATGCCGTCAACACCAAGGAATTTCTGGCAAGCCAGGGGCTTTCCCATTGCCTGCTGATCACCTCGGGTTTCCATATGCCGCGCTCCGTCGGCATCTTCCGCAAGCTCGGTATCGAGGTCGTGCCCTGGCCGACCGATTATCGCACCGATGGGCAGGTCAGGCCGGGGCTGGATTTCACCCAGCCGAACCTCAATGCGCAGAACATGGCGACGGCGATCCGCGAATGGTATGGCCTGGTCGGCTATTATCTCGCCGGCCGGACGTCGGAGCTCTATCCGGGCTGAGTTACTTTTTTGAAATGGTGACGAATTTCGTGCCGCGCACGCGGGCCGTCACGATGCAGGGGTCACCCTCGGTTCGGTCGCAGAAACGCGGGTGCATCTTCATCGCCAGCACCATGTTGCCGAAGCGCTGGACGAAGTCATAGCCGTAGATCTGCGCCGTCGCGATCATGAAATAACCGCCTTCGGCCACCTGCAGATAGAAATTATAGGTGCAGCCGTCGTCGTTGCATTGCGGACCCTTCTGCCCGTCGCAGGTGAGTTCGCCCTCGTTGACCACCGCATCGATCAGGCCGTCATTGTTGATGTCCTGCCGGGTAACGAAGCCATCGGCGAATTCGGCCGCCTTGCACTGCTCCTGGAAATGTTTCTTCTCGTAGATCTCCGGATCGGAGATCAGCGATTGCTGGCCGAAGGCCACGACCGGCATGATCACCAGCAGGAGAATGTTCAGAACGGCGAGCACCAGCGTTTTCACGGCTTTCCTCTTTTGGATAAGGCTCTGCAGCCCGATGCATGTCGCCCACAAAGTGTGCAGCGGTTTTGGGTCAACGACATGCATCAAATAAAGACTCTACCTTTATGGCCGCACCGCCTTGCGCCGCCCTTGCCGCCGTGGTTTTTGGTGAGATATTCCGCGGTTCCGGGGCTCGCATGTCTCTGCTCGTCTATCTCGATTATGCCGGCATTGCGCTGTTTGCCGCCACGGGCGCGCTCGCCGCCTCGCGCAAGCAGCTGGATCTGATCGGCTTTCTGTTTTTCGCCATGGTGACGGGAACGGGCGGCGGCACCGTGCGCGATATCGTGCTCGGCCGTGTGCCGGTCTTCTGGGTGTTGAACCCCGCCTATATCCTTATCTGCTGCATCATGGGCGTCATCGTCTTCTTCACCGCCCATCTCTTGGAATCGCGCTATCGGCTGCTGATCTGGCTGGATGCGATCGGCCTTGCCGCCTATTGCGTGCTGGGTGCTGCCAAGGGGCTGGCGGCCACCGGCTCGCCGACCATCGCGATCGTCACCGGCACGCTGACCGCCACCTTCGGCGGCATTCTGCGCGATCTGATGGCAAACGAGCCTTCGGTGCTGCTCAGGCCGGAAATCTACGTGACCGCGGCCCTCGTCGGCGCCGGCGTGTTCACGTTTGCCAATGCGCTCGGAATGCCGCTTTATCTGGCGTCTGCCTGCGGCGTCGTCGCGGCCTTTGCGGTGCGCGGCGGCGCCCTGTGGTTCGGCTGGACTTTTCCGATTTACAAGCACAAGCCCGGACGGCATCCCGACGATGTCATGTGACGCCGCCGTGTCGTCAACCTTGCTTTGCCCGCAGGCGGATCACCACGTCGACATGGGAGATTTCCATGCCCTCAGGCGGCTCCGGCAGATTGGCGATCGTCAGGTTGCTGACGGGAATGTCGAGCACCTCGTTGTCGCCTTCGACGAAGAAATGATGGTGGTCGGAAACATTGGTGTCGAAATAGGTCTTGGCGCTCTCGACGGCGAGAACGCGGATAAGACCGGCTTCGGTGAACTGGTGCAGCGTGTTGTAGACGGTTGCCAGCGACACCGGCACGCCGGCGGCAACCGCCTCCTCATGCAGTTCCTCGACGGTCAAATGCCGGTCGCCCTTGGCAAACAGGAGGTCGCCGAGCGCGACACGCTGGCGGGTGGGACGCAGGCCCGCACCGCGCAGCCTGACCTCTATGGCGATCGGGAGTGCACCCGTCATCAAAACCAACTCCGGTTATTCCTGCATAAATCAATCATGTTTCTTCAAGCGGTATAACTTTTGCACAGGAGCCTTTCAATAGTTCAATGGGGACAAGAGCCTGATAAACGCGGCCAAAACCGGCTTTTAACGCAAATAGGTCTGGTCGCAGCCCTGGCCTTCCTGTATGCGACCACCAAATAATAGCGCAAGCTTGGTCCGGGACCATGAATGAAGCTGCCTTGCTCGTGCTTCATTTTCTGAAGAACTTGGACTACATGTTCACATCCACGGGCTCACGCGGGGGGAAAAAGAAACTTTATGACGACCAGACAGTCCAGCTTCTCGTACGACGAACTCATCGCCTGCGCACATGGCGAGCTGTTCGGGCCCGGCAATGCGCAGCTTCCTCTGCCGCCCATGCTGATGGTTCACCGCATCACCGAAATTTCCGAAACCGGCGGGGCCTTCGACAAGGGTTATCTCCGAGCCGCATACGACGTACGTCCCGACGACTGGTATTTCCCCTGCCATTTCGAAGGCAATCCGATCATGCCGGGCTGCCTCGGCCTTGACGGCATGTGGCAGCTGACCGGCTTCTTCCTGGGCTGGCTCGGCGAGGAAGGCCGCGGCATGGCGCTGTCGACGGGCGAAGTGAAATTCAAGGGCATGGTCCGCCCGCATACGAAGCTGATCGAATATGGCATCGACTTCAAGCGTGTCATGCGCGGCCGTCTGGTCCTCGGCACGGCCGACGGCTGGCTGAAGGCGGACGGCGAGACCATATACCAGGCGGCCGATCTTCGCGTCGGTCTCTCGAAGGACAAGACGGCCTGAACCGCATCATATTAAGCGGTTCACGAAACAAAAAAGGTTTGATCAGATGAGACGGGTAGTTGTCACGGGTCTGGGTATCGTGTCCTCGATCGGAAACGACGCCGCCGAAGTCACCGAATCCTTGCGGCAGGCAAAGTCGGGTATCTCTTTCTCCAGCGATTTCGCAGAGCACGGCTTCAAATGCCAGGTTTGGGGCAGCCCCAAGCTCGGCGCCGCGGAGCTCGCCGAACTGGTCGATCGCCGCGCCATGCGCTTCCTGTCGCAGGGCGGCGCCTGGAACCATGTCGCCATGAAGCAGGCACTTGCCGATTCCGGGCTGGAAGAGAAGGACTACGCTCAGAACGAGCGCACCGGCATCATCATGGGCTCGGGCGGCCCGTCCACCCGCACCCTCATCGAGGCGGCCGACATCACCGTCAAGAACAACAGCCCGAAGCGCATCGGCCCCTTTGCCGTGCCGAAGGCAATGTCCTCGACCGCATCGGCCACACTCGCCACCTGGTTCAAGATCCACGGCGTCAATTACTCGATCTCGTCGGCCTGCTCGACATCGGCGCATTGCATCGGCAATGCCGCCGAAATGATCCAGTGGGGCAAGCAGGACGTGATGTTCGCCGGCGGCCACGAAGATCTCGACTGGACCATGTCCAATCTGTTCGACGCCATGGGCGCCATGTCCTCCAAGTACAACGAGACGCCGGACAGCGCCTCGCGCGCCTATGACGTCAACCGCGACGGCTTCGTCATCGCCGGCGGCGCCGGCGTGCTGGTGCTCGAAGAGCTGGAGCGCGCCAAGGCCCGCGGCGCCAAGATCTACGCCGAAATCGTCGGCTACGGCGCAACGTCGGACGGTTACGACATGGTCGCCCCCTCGGGCGAGGGCGCCATCCGCTGCATGCGCCAGGCGCTTTCTACCGTCAAAGGCGACGTCGACTACGTCAACACCCACGGCACTTCGACGCCGGTCGGCGACAGCAAGGAAATCGGCGCCATCCGCGAGGTATTCGGCGCCAAGATCCCGCATATCCAGTCGACCAAGTCGCTGACCGGCCATTCGCTGGGTGCGGCCGGCGTGCAGGAATCGATCTATTCCCTGCTGATGATGCAGAATGGCTTCATCGGCGAAAGCGCCCATATCAGCGAGCTCGATCCCGAATTCGAAGGCGTGCCGATCGTGCGCAAGCGTATCGACAATGCGAAGATCGATATCGCCCTCTCCAACTCCTTCGGCTTCGGCGGGACGAACGCCACGCTCGTCTTCCAGCGCCATAACGGATAATAATATGACTGGAATCATGCAGGGTAAGCGCGGCCTCATCATGGGCGTCGCCAACAACCACTCGATCGCCTGGGGAATTTCGAAGGCTCTCGCCGCACAGGGTGCGGACCTCGCCTTCACCTATCAGGGCGATGCGCTCGGCAAGCGCGTCAAGCCGCTTGCGGCCGAAGTCGGCTCGGATTTCGTGCTGCCCTGCGACGTCGAGGACATCGCTTCGGTCGATGCCTTGGTCGACGCGATCGAAGGGCGCTGGGGCAAGCTGGATTTCATCGTCCACGCCATCGGTTTTTCCGACAAGAACGAGCTGAAGGGTCTCTACGCCGATACGACGCGCGAGAATTTCAGCCGCACCATGGTCATTTCCTGTTTCTCCTTCACCGAGATCGCCAGGCGCTGCGCGCCGCTGATGGAAGATGGCGGTGCGATGCTGACCTTGACCTATAACGGCTCGACGCGCGTCATCCCGAATTACAACGTCATGGGTGTCGCCAAGGCAGCGCTCGAGGCTTCGGTGCGCTATCTCGCCGCCGATTACGGCCCGCGCGGCATCCGCGTCAACGCCATATCGGCCGGCCCGATCCGCACGCTCGCCGGCGCCGGTATCTCCGATGCGCGCGCGATCCTCTCCTGGAACCAGCGCAACGCGCCGCTGCGCAAGACAGTCACCATCGATCAGGTCGGCAATTCGGCTCTCTACCTGCTCTCCGACCTTTCCGCCGGCGTCACCGGCGAAATCCACTTCGTCGACGCCGGTTTCAACGTCACCTCCATGCCGACCCTGGACACGCTGCGCAGGGCCGACGTCGAGTAGAGAGCCCTTATTCAGAAGCTTCTAAAAGGCCATGCGCATCATAATGCGCAT
Source organism: Rhizobium sp. BT03 (assembly GCF_030053155.1). Classification (NCBI taxonomy): domain Bacteria; kingdom Pseudomonadati; phylum Pseudomonadota; class Alphaproteobacteria; order Hyphomicrobiales; family Rhizobiaceae; genus Rhizobium; species Rhizobium sp. BT03. Next base: position 2,513,255 of record NZ_CP125640.1, on the reverse strand, counting down.
GGCCTTTGTTGTTTTGTCTGGAAGAGTTATCTTGGAGGAGGAATGGCCTCGATCCGCGGAACGCGCAGAATGGAGTGTGAGTGACTAGTCATGAAATATTTCATTGCTCTCGTGCATAAGGACAGCGACAGCGCTTTCGGGATCAGCTTTCCGGATCTGCCCTCGGTATTCTCCGCTGCTGACGAGGAAGAAGACCTTACTGCGAACGCCATAGAAGCCCTTCGCCTTTGGGCGGAAGACGAAACTCTGCCGCTGCCTTCTTCATATGACGAGATCAGCTCCCGGCAGGATATCCGCGCGCAGCTGGCCGAGGGTGCTTTTCTGACGCGCGTTCCTTTTATCGAAGACGCAACGCGCACCGTTCGAGCTACTGCATAATTCCTTAAATCGGAAACGATTTAAGGACAAAATTATGCAGCAACTCAAAGTGTTACAGCGTCCTTTGCGCGTCTTTTCAGACGCGCGGCGCTGCAATGTCACTTTCGACAAAGGCATGCTTGAGGCAATCGACAAGGTTGCGAAAGAGCGCGGCCTCACCCGTACGGCTTTCCTTGCGAGTGCGGCCCGCAAGGAAATCGAGGCTGCATAAGGCTTACTTCTTCGCCCAGAGAACCTTGAAGCGGGCGTTGCGGCAGGTTTCGCCGCTTTCCCTGAAGTTTGCCGCCAGAACCGGCTCGTAGGGCAGGCCGCGATTGGCGACCAGCATCAGGCGGCCGCCGCCGCGAAGCGCGGATGCGGCAGTCTTGATCATCGCCTGGCCGAGCGCCGGCTCAGCGGCGTGCCCTTCGTGGAAGGGCGGGTTCATGATGACGAGGTCGTATTTGTCCTTGACCGGTTCGCCCGCCAGATCGTGCCAGAAGAAGCGCGCGGGCGCGTTCGGGCAGTTCTCCGCCAGATTATCCCTCGCAGCCTCGAGAGCCGCGTGGTCGGCCTCGTAGAGGTCGAGACGGGTCAGTCCGCGCGACCTCTGTGCCAGCTCGACGGAGAGATAACCCCATCCGGCGCCGAAATCGGCAACGTCGCCGGTAAAATCCTGCGGCAGGCGCGAGGCGAGCAGTTCCGACCCGGCATCGATCCGGTCATGCGAGAACATGCCGGCGGTGGCATTGAATCGGCCGTCGACGCGCACCGGCGCCTTTGCCAGCCTGGAGACGATCTCGCCGGCATCGGCAGGGCGGCCGAACCAGAAGGCGACGCCGTGATATTTCGGCATATGGTCGATGGCGAGACCGAAGCCTTCCAGGCGCTTGCGCAGCGGCTGAATGCCGTCTTCCTTGGCGCCGGCAACGACGATCAGGCCGCCCATACGCGTGCGGGCGATGGCCGCGGCGAGATTGGCCTCGTTCTCGCCCTTGTGCTTGGTGCAGAGCACCAGGGCGGCATCGTAGTCCTCGCCGTCGATCTCGGGTTTGGCGTCGATCCGCTGGGCCAGCAGCTGCCGGTAGAGCGGCCGGAAGCCCTGGACGGCGCTGAGCGAGGCGGCGAAACCTTCCGGCAGCGCAAAGCCTGCCTCGGCGCCGAGGAAGAGCACGCGCTCGCCCTCGCCGGGCGCCTGGACTGTGTCGCTGGCAAAGGGATGGAACAGGGTCTTCAGCGTCTCGCGGCTCATGGATCTCGTCTCGTTAAAAGCATGTCGCGCAAAGTGTTGAGCGGTTGTGCGGCCACGACATGCGCAAAACCAGGATACAAAAAGGGCGCGGAAGATTCCCGCGCCCGGATTTCAATCAGGGAGACGCGGCTTATTCGGCCGCTTCTTCCTTCTTCTTCTCGTTCGCGATCTCCTGGCCGGTGGCCTGGTCGACGACCTTCATCGACAGGCGAACCTTGCCGCGTTCGTCGAAGCCGAGCAGCTTGACCCAGACCTTGTCGCCTTCCTTGACGACGTCCTGCGTCTTGGCAACGCGCTCGGAGGCGAGCTGCGAGATGTGGACGAGGCCGTCGCGGGCGCCGAAGAAGTTGACGAAGGCGCCGAAGTCGGCGGTCTTGACAACCGTGCCTTCGTAGATCTGGCCGATTTCAGGCTCGGCGACGATCGAGTGGATCCACTTGCGGGCCGCTTCGATTTCCTTGCCGGAGGAGGAGGCGATCTTGACGGTGCCGTCGTCTTCGATGTTGATCTTCGCGCCGGTCTTTTCGACGATTTCGCGGATGACCTTGCCGCCGGAGCCGATGACTTCACGGATCTTGTCGACCGGGATGTTCATGACTTCGATGCGCGGAGCGAATTCGCCGAGCTGGCCGCGGCTTTCGGTGATGGCTTTCGCCATTTCGCCGAGAATGTGGGCGCGACCGCCCTGAGCCTGGCCAAGGGCGACCTTCATGATCTCTTCGGTGATACCGGCGATCTTGATGTCCATCTGCAGCGAGGTGATGCCGTCGGCGGTCCCTGCAACCTTGAAGTCCATGTCGCCGAGGTGGTCTTCGTCACCGAGAATGTCGGAGAGAACGGCGAAGCGATCGCCTTCCAGGATCAGACCCATGGCGATACCGGCAACCGGCTTGGCGAGCGGAACGCCGGCATCCATCAGTGCGAGCGAAGTGCCGCAGACGGTGGCCATCGAGGACGAGCCGTTCGACTCGGTGATCTCGGAGACGACGCGCAGCGTGTAGGGGAACTGCTCAGGTGTCGGCAGCATCGGACGGATCGCGCGCCATGCGAGCTTGCCGTGACCGATTTCACGACGGCCCGGGGAGCCCATGCGGCCGGTTTCGCCAACCGAGTAGGGAGGGAAGTTGTAGTGGAGCAGGAAGCGCTCCTTGTACATGCCCGTCAGGCTGTCGACATACTGCTCGTCTTCGCCGGTGCCGAGCGTGGCAACGACGATCGCCTGGGTTTCACCGCGGGTGAACAGCGCCGAACCATGGGTGCGCGGCAGGAGGCCGACTTCCGAAACGATCGGACGAACGGTTTCGAGGTCGCGGCCATCGATGCGGCTCTTGGTGTCGAGGATGTTCCAGCGGACGATTTTCGCCTGCAGGTGCTTGAAGATCGCGCCGACTTCCTCGGCGGTGTAGCGGGCTTCGCCTTCCTCGGGGAGGAAGTGAGCCTTCACCTTCGCCTTGACGGCGTCGACGGCGGCGTAGCGATCAGCCTTCTGGGTGATCTTGTAGGCTTGACGAAGTTCGCCTTCGGCAAGGCCGAGCATCTCGGTTTCGAGAGCGGAATAGTCTTCCGGCTGGAAGTCGCGCGGCTCCTTGGCGGCGACTTCGGCGAGCTTGATGATCGCGTCGAGAACGGGCTGGAAGCCCTTGTGGCCGAACATGACGGCGCCGAGCATGACTTCTTCGTTGAGTTCCTTGGCTTCGGATTCAACCATCAGCACGGCGTCGTAGGTGCCGGCGACGACGAGGTCGAGGCTCGATTCGTCCATCTCGTCGAGATGCGGGTTGAGAACGTATTCGCCGTTGATGTAGCCGACGCGCGCACCGCCGACCGGGCCCATGAAGGGAACGCCGGAGAGCGTCAGCGCTGCCGAGGTCGCGACCATGGACAGGATGTCGGGATTGTTTTCGAGGTCGTGCTGGATGACGGTGACGACGACCTGCGTGTCGTTCTTGTAGCCCTCAGGGAAAAGCGGGCGGATCGGACGGTCGATCAGGCGGGAAACGAGCGTCTCGTTCTCGCTCGGGCGTCCCTCGCGCTTGAAATAGCCGCCGGGGATCTTGCCGGCTGCGTAGGTCTTTTCCTGGTAGTTGACGGTGAGCGGGAAGAAGTCCTGGCCGGGCTTCGGCGCCTTGGCCGAAACGACGGTGGCGAGAACGACGGTTTCGCCGTAGGTGGCGAGAACGGCGCCGTCGGCCTGACGGGCGATCTTGCCGGTTTCGAGCTTCAGCGGGCGGCCGGCCCACTCGATTTCGACTGTGTGTGTATCAAACATGACTTGTCCTTCAATGCGGGAGCACGCGCCATCGCCGATATCAAGGCGCAGCGCACAGTCGACCGCAAACAATGTGACGTATCACGGGCAAGACAACGAGAGGCTTTTATCTCAGCTTCCCCAGGGAACCTAGTTCCCGGGAAACTGGGCCAAAGCTCTGACAAGCCTTGGCCGAAAGCATCCGGCAATCCTGCCCCATGACAGGTCAACGGTTGGTTTGGCAGAACCGGCCCATCCGGGTCCGCCGGTCGTTCCACCGCTTGAAGATAGGGCGCGGCTGGAACATTTCATCGGGAACCATGTCCCGAAATAGGATCCGGCGGGCGCTCGAAAAGCGCCCGCCGGACAATCTTAGCGGCGGATACCCAGGCTGGAAATCAGCTTGGAATAGCGGCCTTCATCCTTCTTCTTGAGATAATCAAGAAGCGAGCGGCGGCTCGAAACCATCGTCAACAGGCCACGGCGGGAATGGTTATCCTTCTTGTGGTCCTTGAAGTGTTCGGTCAGGTTGTTGATGCGTTCGGTCAGGATCGCGACCTGAACCTCAGGAGAACCGGTGTCGCCTTCGGCGGTTGCGTATTCCTTGATCAGCGCAGACTTGCGCTCAGCAGTGATCGACATCGGGTGATCCTTTCTAAGAGAGGAGATAAAGGTCGCCAAAAGCCGGGATGCCGTCCAGCTTTGGCCGTGAATGCGAGCAGGCGAACCTGACGCTGGCGCTGCCTATAAACCAAATAAGCAGCGATGGAAAGAGGGGAGCTCCCGCAGCGGTTTTCAGCGGCCCGCCATGGCGTCCCGGATCATCGCATCGTAGCCCTCGGGATCCTGCAGCATGGCGAAATGGCTGGCCTCTTTCAGGATGACGAGCTTTGCGCCCGGAATCTCTTTCGCCATCATCTGAGTATGGTCGAGCTTCACGGCTTCATCGTGATCGCCGATGGCGAGCGTGACAGGCACCGTGATCTTTCCGAGATCCGCCGCCGTCCAGGCCGGCTGCGTCACCCACATCTCGGAGATCTGGGTGACGAAGGCGTCGTACTCGTTCGGCGTCGGCGACAGCTTGCGGTACTGTTCGCCGGCAACGTTGATATAGTCGTTGAAGGTCTTGTTGCTCAGGACGTCAGGCTTGACGCCGTCGGTGGTGACATTGGCGGCCTGGGCAATGACGCGGGTCAGCTTTTCCGGATATCTCATCGCCATGTCGATGCCGATGATGCCGCCGTCCGACCATCCCACCAGCGTCACCTTGCCGATCTTCAAATGGTCGAGAAGGGCGGCATAATCCGATGTCATCAGATCGTAGCCGAAGGGCTGCCGGCTGCGCGTCGAGCGCCCATGCCCGCGGCTGTCGGCGACGATGACCAGGTGGTCTTTGGCGAATTCGGCGACCTGGTGACCCCAGACCTCGGCATTGCCAAGCCCGCCATGGATGAAGAGCATCGGCTCGCCTTCACCATATTCGGCATAATACATCTTGATGTCGTTCACATCGGCCATGCCGCTGGTCTTCGGCACGGGCATGTCAGGAAAGGCCGGGAGCTCGGCCCAGCGCTCGGCGGATTGGGCGCCGGCAATGGTCAGGAACATGGAAAAGAACGTCAGTATGCCGATAGCGATCACGCGCATCATCATCCCCGTTGTCGGGCCGCCACGGCCCCTCGGGCGGTTATCGCCCGAAAGGAAGATATCGCATCGCTGATGCCTGACAATCGTCAGCTGTACGGACTCAGCCGAAAACCCGCTTCGGGCGAAACTCGCCCTGGCCGATCTCGCCGATCGCAATCAGCCTGCCGCGGGCCGTCGCATAGGCTTCGCTTTCGGCAACCGGCGCATCGCGGCCGCGCACGAGGATCGGGTTGCCCATCTTCAGCCGGTGCGCCTGGTCGTCGTTGATGACGAGATGGGGCAGCGCCGACAGCGCCTCGCAGGTGTCGATCAGCAGCGCGTCGAGGGCTGCAAGCCGCTCGTCCATATCTTCGATCGCCTCAAGCGCCACGAGGTTGGCAAGCGGCACCATGGCCTCTTCCGCGAAGGGCGCGACGAAGGTGCGCCGCAGCCCGGACACGTGGCCGTAGCAGCCGAGCTCCCGGCCGAAATCGCGGGCGAGCGCCCTGACATATGTGCCCTTGCCGCATTCGACTTCGAAATGCGCGGTATTGGCATCCGGGCAGGCGAGCAATGTCAGCCGGAAGATATCGACTTCGCGCGAGGGGATTTCGACGGTTTCGCCTTCGCGCGCCAGATCATAGGCGCGTTCACCCGATATCTTGATGGCCGAAAACTGCGGCGGCACCTGGCTGATGGTGCCGATATAGCCAGGCAGGATATCGCGGATCTGCTGTTCGCTCGGACGCTTGTCCGAGCTTACGGTCACTTCGCCTTCGAGATCGTCGGTCGCCCGCTCTTCGCCCCAGCTGACCGTGAATTCATAGATCTTGCGGCCGTCCATCACATAGGGAACGGTCTTCGTCGCATCGCCGAGCGCGATCGGCAGCATGCCGGAGGCGAGCGGATCGAGCGTGCCGGCATGACCGGCCTTCTGCGCCTTGTAGAGCCACTTGATCTTGGAAACGGCTTCCGTCGAGCCGAAATCCACCGGCTTGTCGAGGATCAGCCAGCCGGAAATCGGCCGGCCTTTGGGTTTGCGTGGTTTGGACATGCGTCTCTTCTGTTTATTGTTCGTCATTATCGCCGTCGAGATCGCGGCTCACCTCGGGCGAGCGCAGCAGCTCGTCGATTTTCTTGTAGTTGTCGAAGCTGGTATCGTCGCGAAAGCGCACCTCCGGCATGTATTTCATCTGCCGAAGCTGCTGCCCGAGCCGGCCGCGAATATATTTCGCATGACGGTTCAACGCCCCGATGACGATGCTGTGGTCGGAAACGCCGAGCGGCGTCACATAGGCGGTGGCGATCTTGAGGTCGGGCGACATGCGCACTTCCGAGATCGAGATCACGGTCGCTTCGATGACGTCGTCGCGCACTTCGCCGCGCTGCAGTACCTGGGTGATCGCGGCGCGGACCTGTTCGCCAACGCGCAGCATGCGCTGCGAAGGCGCGGAAGAAGTTGCTCTGGTCATTGTTATCTCTATTTGCCGATGCGGCTGGGAATCGAACCCGTCAAAGGAGAGCGTCCATGACTCTTTTGGCCGAAAAGGTCAAGTCGCTGGATGCCCGAAAGCCATCCGCCGGGCTGGCGAATGGCTTTCGGAAAGCTGATGCTGCGCTTAAAGCGCGCGGCGGTTTAGAGCGTGCGCGTGATATGCTCGACGCGGAAGCACTCGATGACGTCGCCGGCGCGCATATCCTCGTAATTTTCGAAGGCCATGCCGCATTCCTGGCCCATCGGTACCTCGGAGACTTCGTCCTTGAAGCGCTTGAGGGTCTTGAGCTTGCCTTCGTGAACGACGACGTCGTTGCGGATGAGGCGGACGCCCGCACCGCGCTCGACCTTGCCTTCGACGACACGGCAGCCTGCGACCTTGCCGACCTTGGTGATGTTGAACACCTCGAGGATTTCGGCATTGCCGATGAAGGTCTCGCGCCGTTCCGGAGACAGCAGGCCCGACATCGCCGCCTTCACGTCATCCACCAGGTCGTAGATGATGTTGTAGTAGCGGATTTCGATGCCTTCGCGCTCGGCGAACTGGCGTGCCTGCGTATTGGCACGAACGTTGAAGCCGATGATGGCCGCGTTCGACGCTTCGGCGAGCGAGATATCCGACTCGGTGATGCCGCCGGCGCCCGAATGGACGATACGGGCGCGGACCTCGTCGGTGCCGAGCTTCTCAAGGGCGCCGGCGATCGCTTCGATCGAGCCCTGCACGTCACCCTTGATAACAAGCGGAAACTCCTTGATGCCGGCGTTCTGGCGCTGCATCATCATCTGTTCCAGCGAACCGCGCTGTCCCGACTGGCGGGCAGCCGCCTTGTCGCGGGCAAGACGCTGACGATATTCGGAGATTTCGCGGGCGCGGCTTTCGCTTTCGACGACGGCGAACTTGTCGCCCGCCTGCGGCGTGCCGGAAAGACCGAGAACCTCGACCGGGGTCGCGGGACCGGCTTCCTTCACATGGTCGCCCTTGTCGGTGACGAGCGCGCGCACGCGGCCCCAGACGTCGCCGGCGACGATGATCTGGCCCGGACGCAGCGTACCCTTCTGGACGAGCACGGTGGCGACCGAACCGCGGCCACGATCGAGCTGGGCTTCGATGACGGTACCTTCGGCAGTCCGGTTCGGGTTGGCCTTGAGATCGAGAATTTCCGCCTGCAGCAGGATCGCCTCGAGCAGCTTGTCGAGGTTCTTGCCGGTTTTGGCCGAAACCTCGACGTCGAGCACTTCACCGCCCATGGATTCCACGAAGACTTCATGCTGCAGCAGCTGGTTGCGGACCTTCTGCGGATCGGCCTCGTGCTTGTCGACCTTGTTGATCGCAACGATGATCGGAACACCGGCCGCCTTGGCGTGGTTGATCGATTCGATCGTCTGCGGCATCACGCTGTCGTCGGCTGCGACGACCAGGATCGCGATGTCGGTCGCCTGCGCACCGCGGGCACGCATCGCCGTGAAGGCGGCGTGGCCGGGGGTGTCGATGAAGGTGATCTTCTGGCCGCTCTGCTCCACCTGATAGGCGCCGATATGCTGCGTGATACCGCCGGCTTCGCCGGAGACCACGTTGGCATGGCGGATGGCGTCGAGCAGCGAGGTCTTGCCGTGGTCGACATGGCCCATGATGGTGACGACGGGCGGGCGCGAAACCAGTTCGCCGTCCTCGTCGGAGACGTTGAAGATGCCGAGTTCAACGTCGGATTCCGACACGCGCCGGACCGTATGGCCGAATTCGCCGGCGATGAGTTCGGCGAGGTCGGCGTCGATGACGTCGCCCGGCTTCATCATCTGGCCTTCCTTCATCAGGTACTTGATGACGTCGACGGCGCGTTCGGACATGCGCTGCGACAGTTCCTGAATGGTGATGGTCTCCGGCAGAACCACCTCGCGGGAGATCTTCTCGCGGGTTTCCTGCATCTGACCGCGGCGGAATTTCTCCTGCCGGCGGCGCATGGCCGAGAGCGAACGGCCGCGGGCATTGTCTTCGCCGTCGACGTTGGCGGTGGAGATCGTCAGCTTGCCGCGACGGCGCTCTTCATCCGTCTTCGGGCGTGTCGTGACCGGCTTTGCCGGTTCCGGGCGAACGACGCGGCCACGGACCGGGCCGCCGCGCGCAGCACCACGATCGTCGTCTTCCTTTTCGTCGCGGCGGCCGCGAACGGCGCCGGGGGCGGCAGCGCCTGCTGCCGGACGGGCAGCAGTTGCTGCTCCGGCCGCATCGGGCCGGCGCGCGGCAGGCGCCGACGATGCCGGCTGCTGCGGCCGCGGGGCATCGGCGCGTGCTTCGGCCGGAGCCGGTGCTGCGGCTGCCGGTTCAGCAACTGGAGCGGGCGCCTCAGCCTGGCGGATGGCCTCTTCAGCGGCCCTGCGGGCAGCTTCTTCGGCTTCGGCTGCCTTGCGGATAATCTCTTCGGCGGCGCGGCGCTTTTCTTCCTCGGCGCGGCGGATCGCATCCTGGGCGTCACGCGCCTGGGCGTCGGCAAGCGCCCGGCGACGGGCGTCCATTTCCTCGGGCGACAGATGGTTCAGCACCACGGGCCGCGGACGATCGTTCTGGCGCGGCGCCTGGTGGGACTGCTGCGGACGCTGGTTCGTCTGGTTGTTGTTACCCTGCTGGATCCGCGGTGCCGGTGCGGCCTGCTGCGGACGCGCCTGCACGGGTGCTGGCGCCGGTTCGGCGGCACGGACGGGAGCCGCCGGAGCCACAGGTGTGATCGGCTTTTCGTCTTCCGGGCGCATCGGGCGCCGCTTACGGGTCTCGACGACGACCGCCTTGGTGCGGCCCCGACCCATATCCTGGCGAACGGTGCCCTGGCTCATCCCCGATGGTTTCAGGGTAAGCGTCTTTTTGCCCGTCACGCTGATTGTCTTGTCGTCGTTACTATCGGTCATTCGTTCCCGTTCCTTCGGACAGGGAGCGATGACTAGATCAGACCCTGTCGTTCAATACTGTCGATCAATGAGAATGCGACCGGCCGATGCCGGTGACCGCCTCATTGTTTTTGCCGGCCAGCGCCGCCCGCTGCCCGGGACTGACCGCCAATACGGTACTGTTCGAGCATCTTTGCGCGCTTCACTACACCCTCACCCGCCTGCCCTGCAAGCACTGCGGCATGGATAAAAGCATTCTGGCCCATCAGGCCTTCCATTTCGCTCTCCGAGAAGAGACGGAAGGAAGGTATCTCCTCCTCGGTCTCCATTCCGAGGTGCCAGGCCTTGCGGGCCTGGTCGATTTTCCGGACACCGTCATCGGCTGCATCGGTCGCATGGAACACCGCAAGGGCTGCCCCGCTTCTGACCGCGGCATCCACTTTCGAGGAACCGCTGACGAACTGGCCGGCTTTCCGCGCCATGTTCATCATCTGCATCAATTGCGCCGCGAGCAGCCGGTCGACGCTTGCGCCGAGATCGTCTGCCGCCTTCACATCCATTTTCAGCGCGCGGGCGAAGAGTTTCTTCGCCACCGCCCTGTCGACCAGCGAGCGGTCGATCTTCACCCAGCATCCGCGTCCCGGAAGCTCGCGCTTCAGGTCGGCGACAACAGTTCCATCGGGAGCGGCGACGAAGCGGATCAGCTCTTCCGGCGATCCGCTTTCGCGCGTCACGATGCACATGCGTCCGTTCACGTCATAACCCGCAAGATCGTCGTCCTCGTCAGGGAGAGCGTCCGGCTCATGCGCGGTCATCATGCTTCTTGTTCGGCTTCGGCTTCGGTGACCTCTTCTTCGGTCCCCTTCGCCAGATCCTCTTGCGTGATCCAGCCGGCCGACAGGCGGGCCTGGACGATCATCTGCTCGGCTTCGACGCGCGAGACGTCGAACTTCGAGAACAGGCCTTCGAACTTCTTCGTTTCGCCGTTCTTGCGTTCCGTCCAGCCGACGAGATCGTCAGCGGCGCAACCGGCAAAATCCTCGATCGTCTTGATGCCGTCTTCGCCGAGCGCCACCATCATCTGGGCGGTCATGCCGTCGATTTCGCGCAGCTCGTCCTGAACGCCGAGCGCCTTGCGCTTCTCGTCCATCTCGGCTTCGAGACGCTCGAGGAATTCGCGGGCGCGCTGCTGGATTTCCTGCGCCGTCTCTTCGTCGAAACCGTCGATCGAGGAGATTTCGTCGAGATCGACATAGGCCAGTTCCTCGACGGCGGCAAAGCCTTCGGAGGCCAGAACCTGGCCGACCATTTCGTCGACGTCGAGCGAATCCATGAACAGGTTGGTGCGTTCGTTGAATTCCTTCTGGCGGCGTTCCGATTCCTCGGCCTCCGTCATGATGTCGATATCCCAGCCGGTCAGCTGCGACGCCAGGCGGACGTTCTGGCCGCGGCGGCCGATCGCAAGCGACAGCTGCTCGTCGGGAACGACGACTTCGATGCGCTCGGCATCCTCGTCGAGAACCACCTTGGCGACTTCGGCCGGCTGCAGAGCGTTGACGACGAAGGTCGCCGGGTCCTGGCTCCAGGGAATGATGTCGATCTTTTCGCCCTGGAGTTCGCCGACGACGGCCTGGACGCGCGAACCGCGCATACCGACGCAGGCACCGACCGGATCGATCGAACTGTCGTTCGAGATCACGGCGATCTTGGCGCGCGAACCCGGATCGCGGGCGACCGACTTCACCTGGATGATGCCGTCGTAGATTTCGGGCACTTCCATGGTGAACAGCTTCACCATGAACTGCGGATGGGTGCGCGACAGGAAGATCTGCGGGCCGCGCTGTTCGCGACGGACATCATAGACATAGGCACGGACGCGATCGCCATAGCGCACGTTCTCGCGCGGGATCATTTCGTCGCGGCGGATGATGCCTTCGCCACGGCCGAGATCGACGATGACATTGCCGTATTCGACGCGCTTGACGGTGCCGTTGACGATTTCGCCGGTGCGATCCTTGAATTCGTCGAACTGGCGGTCGCGCTCGGCTTCACGCACCTTCTGCACGATCACCTGCTTGGCGGACTGTGCGGCGATGCGGCCGAAATCCATCGGCGGCAGCGGGTCGGCGATGAAATCGCCGAGGGCGGCGTCCGGGTTGCGGTCGCGGGCAAGCTCCAGCGGGATCTGCGTCGAATAATCCTCGGCCTTGTCGACGACTTCGAGCAGGCGCTGCAGACGGATTTCGCCGGTCTTCGGATTGATATCGGCCCGGATGTTGGACTCGGTGCCGTAACGGGAGCGTGCCGCCTTCTGGATGGCATCGGCCATTGCGGCCAGCACGATCTCGCGGTCGATGACCTTTTCGCGCGCCACTGCATCTGCGATCTGCAGAAGTTCGAGCCGGTTCGCACTGACTGCCATTGTCTTGTTTCTCCGTCTTAACCCCGGGTTCCCGTCCCTGGAGCGGTCTGTTGATCGGTTATTCCTGGTCGTCCGCTTCGTTCTGGTTGGCGGCCTGGGCTTTTGCCAGCTTGTCGGCGCGCAACGCGTCGCGGATCAGGTCGTCGGTCAGAATGAGCTTCGCATCGCTAAGCGCCGTGAAGGGAATGGTGACCTTTTGCTCTTCCCCGTAAGCGACCTGGTCACGCTCGAGCGTGAAACCATCTACGCCTGCTTCGACGATCTTGCCGCGGAAGCGCTTGCGATTGTCGATCAGGATCGACGTCTCGCATTTCACAAGGTGGCCCTGCCAGCGGACGAAATCGGATTTCCGAACCATCGGACGGTCGATGCCGGGCGAAGACACCTCGAGATGATACTCTTTATCGATCGGATCTTCCACATCGAGGACCGGAGAAATCGCCATCGAGATTTCTTCGCAGTCCTGAACCGTCATCGTCCCGTCGTTACGCTCGGCCATGACCTGCATCGTCGCGCCGTTCTGGTTCAGCATACGGACGCGGATCAGCCGAAAGCCCAGGCCGACGAGGACGGGTTCGATGATATCGGCAAGACGCTGGTCAAGCCCGGTTTCGGTAATCAGCCGCGGCTCAAGTTCGTTGTCTGCGTTTGTCATGTCCGACAAGCGGTGCGCTCCTCGCAATTTCATGCTGTTTAGGGATCGCGCTAATAAAAAAGAGCGGGTCCTTGCGGCCCACTCTTCATCAAGCGATCAAGAATTTGAGAGCCATATAGTCGGGTTTTTCCGAAATTGCAAGGTCTGCGACCGATTCGGCCAATTCGCTTCCGGCGAGGTGACGAGACCCTATGGCCAGCGCCGGTCTTGCGCATATATTGCCGTGGGGCGCAACAACAAAAGCGGAGAAATCGTGGCCTACACTTCGTCGACATTGGCGCCTTTGCGGCACGAGACCTACCGCACCATCTGGTTCGCCAGCCTGTCCTCGAATTTCGGCGGCCTGATCCAGGCGGTGGGTGCCGCCTGGATGATGACGACGATCACCGCCTCGGAGGACATGGTCGCGCTGGTGCAGACCTCGACGGCGCTGCCGATCATGCTGTTTTCGCTGATTTCGGGCGCGCTCGCCGACAATTACGATCGCCGCCGGGTGATGCTGACGGCGCAGTGCATGATGCTGGTGGTCTCGGCGCTGCTGACGATCTCGGCCCTTCTCGGCTGGATCACCCCCTGGCTGCTGCTCTTTTTCACCTTCCTGATCGGCTGCGGCACCGCGCTCAACAATCCTTCCTGGCAGGCCTCGGTCGGCGACATGGTGCCGCGCGCCGATCTGCCGGGCGCCGTCACGCTGAACAGCATGGGCTTCAACATCACCCGCAGCGTCGGCCCGGCGATCGGCGGCGTCATCGTCGCGGCAGCCGGCGCGGCCGCAGCCTTCGCGGTGAACACCGTGAGCTACCTCGCTTTGATCTATGCCCTGCTGCGCTGGCGCCCGAGCACGCCGGTCTCGACCCTGCCGCGCGAGGCGCTCGGCAGCGCCATCTTCGCCGGCCTGCGTTATGTCTCGATGTCGCCCAATCTCGAAAAGGTGCTCCTCCGGGGGCTGCTCTTCGGCATCGGCGCCAGCTCGATCCTGGCGCTGCTGCCGGTCGTGGCCCTCGATCTCGTCGGCGGCGGCCCGCTGACCTATGGTTTCATGCTCGGCGCCTTCGGCATCGGCGCGATCGGCGGCGCGGTGCTGAATGCGCGGCTGCGCCAGATGCTGTCGAGCGAGATGATCATCCGCCTGGCCTTTACAGGCTTTGCGCTCAGCGCCGTCATCGCCGCCTTCAGCCCAAGCGCCGTGCTCACCTCGGCCGGGCTGCTCGTCTCCGGCGCCTGCTGGGTCTCCGCGCTCTCGCTCTTCAACACCATCGTCCAGCTGTCGACGCCGCGCTGGGTGGTCGGGCGTGCGCTGTCGCTCTACCAGACCGTCACCTTCGGCGGCATCGCCGGCGGCAGCTGGCTCTGGGGCGTGGCCGCCGATCGCTACGGTGTCGCCGATGCGCTGCTTATGTCGTCGGCCGTCATGCTGCTCGGCATCGTGACCGGCCTGCGGTTTTCCATGCCGGCCTTCGCCTCGCTCAACCTCGATCCGCTGAACCGCTTCACCGAGCCGGCGCTCAGTCTCGACATTACCCCGCGCAGCGGCCCGATCGTCATCCAGGTCGATTACGAGATCGGAGATGACGACCTTGCCGAATTCATGCAGCTGATGGGAGAACGCCGCCGTATCCGCATCCGCGACGGCGCCCGCAACTGGGCGCTGATGCGCGATCTCGAAAATCCCGGGCTCTGGACGGAAACCTACCACACGCCGACCTGGGTCGAATATATAAGACACAACCAGCGGCGCACGCATGCCGACGCCGAAAACATCGACAGGCTTCGCGCCCTTCACCGCGGCGAAACTCTGCCGCATGTCCACCGCATGATCGAACGCCAGGCCATTCCGCCTGGCGACGACGTCTTCCACAAGGCGCCGATCGATCTGCATCATTGAGAGCAGCCATGTATCAATTCAGGCTCGCCCGTCAGTCCGATCTCGCCGCCATCGTCCGGCTTCTCGCCGATGACGATCTCGGCGCTACCAGGGAGGTCGTCTCCGATCCCGTCGATGCGGCTTATCTCTCGGCCTTTGCCGCGATCGAGGCGGATGCCAATCAGTTGCTGGCCGTCGCAATCGACGCTTCCGATAAGGTCGTCGGCTGCCTGCAGCTGAGTTTTCTTCCCGGCCTGTCGAGAATGGGCATGTGGCGCGGCCAGATCGAAAGCGTGCGTGTCGCAAGCGATATTCGCGGTTCGGGCCTCGGCTCAGCCTTCATCGAATGGGCGATCGGCCAATGCGCCGCGCGCGGCTGCGGCCTCGTGCAGCTGACATCGGACAAGACGCGGGCGGATTCGATCCGCTTCTACGAGCAGCTCGATTTCGTCGCGAGCCATGAAGGGCTGAAGCGCAGTCTCTGAACGGCTACTTCAGCTTGCCCTTCATCGTCGCTTCGGGAAAGCAGGTCGGCGTCATGCCGTTCTTCGCCTGCCACTGGCCGATCGAACGCCGGGTCTTGTAACCAGGCAGGCCGTCGGAGCCGCCGACATCGTAGCCCTGCCGCTCCAGCGCCTTCTGCATGGCGGCGACATCGGAACGCAGCATCTTGCCGACATCGCCCCATCGACCCTGGAAGGCACCGGCATTATAGGCGATCCGGTCGGCGAGATTGCCGATATAGAGCGCGTAGAGATCGGAGTTGTTGTATTCCTTGATGACGTAGAAATTCGGCGTGACGATGAACTCAGGCCCGTCCCGGCCGGCCGGGACCAGCATCATGCCTTGCGCTTTCATCTCGCCCTGGGGAAAGCCTTTGCCGGAGATGCGGTCGATGCCGAGCGAAGCCCAGTGCGACAGCGGCTTTGCGAGGTCGGGACCCTCCTGCGCGCAGGAGACTGCCTCCGGGATCGAGACCTCGAAGCCCCAATCACGATCGCGCTGCCAGCCCTTCTTGACCAGATAGTTGGCGATCGAGGCAAGCGTATCCGGCACCGAGGTCCAGATGTTGCGGTGACCGTCGCCGTCGAAATCGACGGCATATTTCAGATAGCTCGTCGGCATGAACTGCGGCTGGCCGAGCGCCCCGGCCCACGAACCCTTGAACTCGGCGGGCGTCACGTCGCCGCCGTCGAGAATATGCAGCGCCGCCATCAGTTCGGTGCGGAACATCTCCTTGCGCGTCGACATGAAGGCCTTGGTCGCCAGCACCTCGACCGCCGAATTCGGGATCTTCGCCGCGCCGAAGCCGGTCTCCCGGCCCCAGATGGCCAGCACGATCGAGCCCGGCACGCCATAGGTCTTCTCGATCCGCTTCAGCGTCGAGCCATATTGCGCGGCAAAGCCGCGCCCGGTTGCGGCAAGCCTCTTCAGATGGTCCTCGTTGAAATAGGGGGCGGGCGAGGAAAACTCCGCCTGCGTCTGCTTCTGCTCCTTCGGCGGCGGAAAACCGGGCGGCGCGAGATCCGGCAGGTTCCAATTTAGCGCGACGCCAGAGAAGGCGGCCTTGAAAGTCTTCTCTGAAATGCCGTTCGCCTTCGCCTCGGGCCAGAGATCCTTCTGCACCCAGGTCTCGAATTGTGCCTCGACGTCGGCTTTCGAAGGGGCTGCATATGAGGGGAGAGGGAGGAGGGCGGTCATTATCGCCAACGCGAGTATCCGCAGCCGTCGTGGAACACCCCCCTCTGTCCTGCCGGACATCTCCCCCACAAGGGGGGAGATCGGCTGGGGGCACACTCTCGTCCGAACCAAACGCTGCAGATCGCCGCCGCCTGGCACACGGTCAAGATTTCGCGACGCCGGTGAAACTTGCCGATCTCCCCCCTTGTGGGGGTCCGAAGGACGGGTCGAGACCCGCGGCTCGACCCCGGGCCCGGCAGGGCAGAGGGGGGTATCTTTCGGCATACGCAAGCCCTTCATATCACCGTCCGTGCCCGAAGAGCCGCCGCTAGCGTACCCTCGTCGAGATAATCGAGTTCGCCGCCGACCGGCACGCCATGCGCCAGCCGGGTGATCTTCACGTTAAGCCCCTGCAGCTGGTCGGTGATGTAATGCGCTGTCGTCTGCCCCTCGACGGTGGCGTTGACGGCGATGATCAGTTCGCGGATGCCGCCTTCGCCGATCCGGTCGATCAGCCCGCGAATATTGAGATCGTCGGGGCCGATCCCGTCGAGCGGCGACAGCGTGCCGCCGAGCACATGATAGGCGGCGTTCATCGCGCCTGCCCGCTCCAGCGCCCAGAGGTCGGAGACGTCCTCGACGACGATGATGATGGATTGATCGCGCTGCGTGTCGGTGCAGACGGTGCAGGGATCGACCGTATCGACATTGCCGCAGCGCGAGCAGATCTTCACCTTGTCGTAAGCCTCGCCCATCGCATTCGACAGAGGCCCCAGCAGCTGGTCCTTCTTCTTGATCAGATGCAGTGCCGCCCGGCGCGCCGAGCGCGGCCCGAGGCCCGGCACCTTCGCCAGAAGCTGGATGAGTTTTTCGATTTCGGGGCCGGTGACTCGTTTTGCCATACGCCGTTCTTAACTGATATGCAGCGGAAACGGAATCGCGGAAGGATCGGCCGTCCCATGAAAATCCTGGCGCTGTGCATCGGCAATCCGGAAAGGCTGCCGGGCAAGAGCTACAAGACCGGCATCTTCAAACATGCCGTCAACGGCGCGGTGATGATCGATGCCGAAGGGCTGGTCGGCGATGCCATCTGCAACCGCAAACACCATGGCGGCGTCGACCAGGCCGTCTATATCGAGGGATCGCTGACGCTCGACTGGTGGGCGCAGCAACTCGGCCGGCCCTATGAGCCCGGCACCTTCGGCGAAAACATGGTGATCTCAGGCCTCGACAATCGCGACGTTGCCGTTGGCGACCGGTTCCTATCGGGCGATCTCGTCCTCGAAGTCAGCGCCTGCCGTATCCCCTGCGCCACCTTCGCCGCCAGGATGAACGATCCGAAATTCGTCAAGCGTTATATCGATGCTGCCCGCCCCGGCATCTATTGCCGGGTTGTTACGGGTGGCGTGACCGAAGCCGGGACGCCGGTGGAATATCAGCCTTTTTCCGGAGAAAGGGTGACGATGCCGGAGCTAATGGAAACCTTCGGCCGGCGGCTTTCGGAGGTGGACCGGGCGCGATATCTCGCCGCCCCTATTCACTACAAACTGCGAGCGACGTTGGGAGCTCAGCGCTAAGCCTCGCTGAAAAATACTAAAGACCGAATTGCCTGCTCTCAGAACGGCAGCTTGAAGCCGGGCGGGATCGGCAGGCCGGCGGTCAGTGCCTTGGTCTTTTCGGCGGCGAGCGCCTCGGCCTTGTCCTTGGCGTCCTTGTGGGCGGCGACGATCAGGTCCTCGAGGATCTCGACATCGTCTTCCTTGAACAGCGACGGGTCGATCTTCAGGCTCTTCAACTCGCCCTTGCCCGAGATGACGACGGTGACGAGGCCGCCGCCGGCCTTGCCCTCGGCCGCGAGCTCGGCGATCTCCGCCTGCATCTGCTCCATCTTGGCCTGCATTTCCTTGACTTTGCCCATCATGCCCATGATGTCGCGCATCGTCTCGCTCCTTCTTGAAATCAGAATTCTATGTCGTCGCCGGGCAGGATATCACCGTCTTCCGATTCGGCGGCGGCAGGCGGTGTCGCCTCTTCCGCTTCTTCCTCCGGCGTCGGCGCCCTTACGCGCACGTCGATGATCTTGGCGCCCGGAAACTGCGCCAGGATCGCCGCGACATCGGGGTCCTGGCGGGCATCGCTGACGCGCTGTTGTTGCGCCCTGGCCTCCGCTTCCACCATCGTCGGTCCGCCCTCTTCGCGGCTGGTGCTGACGATCCAGTGGATGCCCGTCCATTCCTTGAGCTTGACGGCAAGCTCGTTCAGCAGCGTGCCCGGTGCGCCCTCGGTGAGGTTCACATCCAGCCGGCCGGGTTCGATGCGGACGGGCCGCACGAAGTTGCGCACCAGTGCCTTCAGCTTGACGTCCCGCTTCTCGGCGGCGAGGTCGACGATATCGCTGACCGAATTGACCAGGACGAGCGGCTTCGGTGTCTCGACCGATTTCGTCTCGATCCGCCCGACAGGCATCGTCTCCGGCTGGCTGCTCGGCACGGCGCGCAGCATCGCCACCGGCGCGGACGCTTGCGGCTTGCCGGGTGCGATTTCCGGCGCACGTGCCGCGACACTGCTTTGATAGGGAACGCGCGTGCCGCTGCCGCCGCCATTGCCTGATGGCGGGGAGGCGGGCCGCGGGCCGGCATTGTCACCGGAAAATTCGGCAAGCCGCCGCGCCGCATCCTCCGGTGCCGGCAGATGCGCGGCATGGGCGAGTCGGATCAGCACCATTTCGGCCGCACCCGCCGTCCGCGACGAGCCTTCCGTTTCCGGAATGCCCTTCAGCAGCATCTGCCAGATGCGCGACAGCGTCGTGACCGCGACGCCCTTGGCGAATTCCGCCGCCTTGGTGCGCTCGACTTCGCTGAGCGACGGGTCGTTCGCCGCATCCGGCACATATTTCAGCCGCGTCACCAGATGGGTGAAATCGGCAAGATCGGTCAGCACCACCACAGGATTGGCGCCGGCCTCGTACTGGCTCTGGAATTCGCCGAGGGCTGCGGCGACGTCGCCCTTGACGACATGCTGGAAGAGATCGACGATCCGGGCGCGGTCGGCAAGGCCGAGCATCCCGCGCACGGCTTCCGCCTGGACGGCGCCGGCACCATGGGCGATTGCCTGGTCGAGCAGCGATAGGCCGTCGCGCGCCGAGCCTTCGGCGGCACGTGCGATCATCGCCAGCGCATCCGGTTCCGCCTCGATGCCTTCCTTGGCGGCGATCGTCGAAAACAGTCCGACGAGATCCGACGCGCTGATGCGGCGCAGGTCGAAACGCTGGCAGCGCGACAGCACGGTGATCGGCACCTTGCGGATTTCGGTGGTGGCGAAGATGAACTTCACATGCTCCGGCGGCTCTTCCAGCGTCTTCAACAACCCGTTGAAGGCCTGCGTCGACAGCATGTGCACTTCGTCGATGATATAGACCTTGTAGCGCGCCGAAACCGGCCGGTAGCGCACCTGCTCGATGATCTCTCTTATATCGTCGATACCGGTATGGGAGGCGGCATCCATCTCGATCACGTCGACATGCCGGCCTTCCATGATGGCCTGGCAATGTTCGCCGGGAATGCGAAGGTCGATCGTCGGCTTGTCGATATCCGGCGTCTTGTAGTTCAGCGCCCGCGCCAGGATCCGCGCCGTCGTCGTCTTGCCGACGCCGCGCACGCCGGTCAGCATATAGGCCTGCGCGATGCGGCCTGTCTCGAAGGCGTTGGTGAGCGTGCGGACCATCGGCTCCTGGCCGACCATCAGGTCCGTGAAATCCTTGGGGCGGTATTTGCGAGCCAGCACCCGGTATCCGGTGCCCGTCGAGGCGGCATCTTTTGATTGTCGCTCGGTGTCGCTCATCGCCCTGCTTGTCGCCCGGATCGTCGGGCACTTCGTGGAGAGAAGGTGGGAGGCTGGCACGATGACCCGTGCCGGGCTCGTTAGGGCTGCTTCCTTCCGGACCTGACCCGGTTGGCGAGTGGCTCGTCCACCACCAACCTCCCGGATGCACATATCGGCAATATCGTCATCAAAAGCAAGCCAACATGCGAAAAAACTGCTAGTCGTTGGAAAACATGGGAGGAATGCCCTTTGGACGGTTTCATGCTCGACCCCCGGCTGGACAACGACAGCACCAGCGTCATGATCACCGGCCTCTGTGATCTCAGATTGTCGAGGGATGCCCGCTGGCCCTGGCTCATTCTGGTGCCGCGCCGGGCCGACATCACCGAAATCTTCGAGCTGACGCCGCTCGACCAGGTGCTGCTCGCCTTCGAGACGGACCTCGTCGCCAAAGCGCTCAAAGAGATTACCGGTGCTGCAAAAATCAATGTCGGGGCTCTTGGCAATATCGTCCGCCAGCTTCATGTTCATGTCATTGCCCGCTTCGAAGGCGACGCCAATTGGCCGGGTCCCGTCTGGGGATTCGGGCGCGCGGAGCCCTACGAAGACGGAAAGAGAGACGAATTCATAGCGAAGCTGCGGGAAGCCCTTTCATCATGAGTCATTCGCTTTTCGATTCGGATGTGCCGCATCCCGAACCCAGCAATCTCACGGCTTTTGCCGCCAATGACCTCAATCGCGATTCCGAGCATCGCGACGAACGCTCCGTCGAAAAGGCGCTGGCAAGGGACGGCACCCATATCTTCGCCTTCGCCAGAGACAGGCTGGTGCTGAAGCATGACGGCCAGGTGCTCGATCCGCTCTTTGCCCGCTACGAGTTGCAGGAATTGCAGCCGGATTGGGACGAGACCGTGCTTCTCGGCTACCGCAAATCGGGCGAGCCGCGGCTTGCCGTCCCCGTCGGCATCGACGTCGACGATCTCGCCAGCCATTACAAGCCTGCCGACGGCCGCACTTTGTTTCGCGAAATGCTGATCGACGAGGTGCTGCTTGGCGAATTCGCCCAGGCCGCAAGCCTCATCCGCTGGAATGGCGACAACCGCTTCTGCGGCCGCTGCGGCTCGGCGATGGAGATCCACATCGGCGGCTACAAGCGGGTCTGCGCCGCCTGCGAGCACATGATTTTCCCCCGTACAGACCCCGTCGTCATCATGCTGACCATCGACGAGAGCCGCGACCTCTGCCTGCTCGGCCGCAGTCCGCATTTTGCCCCCGGCATGTATTCCTGTCTTGCCGGCTTCCTCGAACCCGGCGAGACCATCGAAAACGCCGTGCGCCGCGAAACGCTGGAGGAATCGGGCATCCGCACCGGTCGCATCCGCTACCACGCCTCGCAGCCCTGGCCGATGCCGCATTCGCTGATGATCGGCTGTTACGCCGAGGCCAAATCCACCGAAATCACCCGCGACGAGACGGAGCTGGAAGATTGCCGCTGGTTCACCCGCGAGGAAACGATCGAGATGCTGGAACGCCCGAGCGCGACAGGCAAGGCCTCGCCGCCGAAAGGCGCGATCGCCCACCGCCTGATGCGCGACTGGGTGGAGTGGAAGCGGTAACGCCATGCCGGTGGCGCGCTCGGAACGGCTGCTGACGCTGCTCCAGACGCTTCGGCGTTACCGGCGGCCGGTGACCGGTACTGTGCTTGCCGAGGAGACCGGCGTCAGCCTGCGCACGCTCTATCGCGATATCGCCAGCCTGCAGGCCCAGGGGGCGATGATCGAAGGCGAAGCCGGGATCGGCTACGTGCTGAAGCCCGGCTTCATGCTGCCGCCGATGATGTTTTCCGAAGAGGAGCTGGAGGCGCTGGTTCTCGGCTCGCGCTGGGTCGCCCGCGCCGCCGAGCCGCGCCTGGCCGGCGCCGGCGCCGATGCGCTGGCCAAGATTGCCGCCGTGCTGCCGGCCGATATGCGGGAGATGATCGATTCGGCCGCCCTTTTCGTCGGCCCGAAACGCCGGGACGAGGACAAGGCCGACGTTTCGGCCATCCGCCGGGCGATCCGTCTGGAGCGTATTCTCGAACTGCATTATGGCGACGAGCAGGGCCGGATTTCGCGCCGCAAGGTCTGGCCTTTCGCCCTCGGCTATTTCGAGCATGTCCGCGTCCTCATGGCCTGGTGCGAGTTGCGCCAGGACTTCCGCCATTTCCGCACCGACCGCATCATCGACATGACGCTGCATGAGGTGCGTTATCCGCGCCGCCGCACGGTTCTTCTCAAGGAATGGCGCGAGCAGGACGTGCCGCTCGAAAACTGAAACGCTGCTGCCATAAACTGTCAGCAGCCAGGACTATGATCAGGACCAATCCACCAGGAAGGAGTACTGATCATGGCAACGCCTCCCGCCATCCATTTCGCCAACGACCGTTTGACTAATGAGACCTTCGCCGATGTGATTTCGGCCGAAACTTTTGCCGACGTCCGCCAATCGGCGCGCTCCGGCTTGCTGCGTTTGGTCATGGGCTTTCTCGGGAATCCCAGGGGAAGCCGTTCGAAACTTGATCTTGAATCGACACCGGACTCCTGGAAGCGTGATCTCGGCTTCATGGACGGGCGCGGCCCACGCCGCGAGGATCGTTTTCCGCTCTGAATTACGTCATCACCATTGATCTTCGGCCCGACGGAAACGAGGCGCCGCAGTCGCCGAGCCTCCCACGTCCTGCTGCCATTCAGTGGCAGTAGGGGCGGCCTCGCCCTCACCATTTCACATAAACGGAAGAACCGAAATGACCAGCCCCAATCTGATTATCCTCTACGTCAAGGACCCGGGCGAAAGCGCCGGCTTCTATCGCAACCTCCTGAACCGCGAACCGGCCGTCGAGGCGCCGAATTTCGTTGCCTTTCCGCTCGACGGCGGCTTCACCCTCGGCCTCTGGCGGCGCAGCAAGGTCGAGCCGCAGCCCTCCGCCATCGGCAACCGCGGCGAAGTGGCCTTCATGGTGGCGGGGGAAAATGCCGTCGCCCGGCATTATGACGATTGGCGCGGCCGCGGCCTGCCGATCGCCCAGGAACTGACCGAACTGGATTTCGGCCCGACTTTCGTCGTGCTCGATCCGGACGGGCATCGGCTGCGTGTCTGTGAGCCGGATAAATAATAGCTGAATGACGAGGTCTGCTTAAAGCAGGCCTCGCATCGGATGTCCCTTGTAGACGCCGAGGATGCGCACCTTCTCGGAGAAGAACCGCAATTCCTCCAAAGCCCGGCGCACGTTCGGATCGTTCGGATGGCCTTCGATATCGGCGTAGAATTGCGTCGCCACGAATTTTCCGCCGAGCTGATAGCTTTCCAGCTTCGTCATGTTGATATTGTTGGTGGCGAACCCGCCAAGCGCCTTGTAGAGCGCGGCCGGAATGTTGCGGACGTTGAAGACGAAGGTGGTGACGACCTTTTCCTCAGCCGAAGTCCGTTGCGCCCATTCCTCGTCGCGCGACAGCACGACGAAACGGGTGACGTTGTTTTCCGTATCCTCGACATTTTCGGCGATGATCTCGAGCCCGTAGAGATCGGCGGCAAGGCGTGGCGCGAGCGCTGCCATCGAACGATCGCCGGTTTCCTTCACGAGCTTTGCCGCACCGGCCGTATCGCCGGCGATGACGGGCTTCCAGCCATTGGCGCGAACGATCTTGCGGCACTGGCCAAGCGCGTGGATATGGCTGTGCACCGTGCGGATCTCGTCCTTGGTCACCCCCGGCAGCACCATCAGCTGGAAGCGGATCGGCATGAAATACTCGCCGATGATGTGCAGGCGCGATTCGGGCAGCAGATGGTGGATGTCGGCGACGCGCCCGGCGATCGTATTCTCGATCGGGATCATGCCGATATCGGCGTCGCCATTGTCGACCGCCGTGAACGCGTCCTCGAAAGTCTGGCAGGGCAGCGGCTCCATGGTCGGAAACATGTCGCGGCTGGCCATGTCGGAATTGGCGCCGAATTCGCCCTGGAAGGCGATCCTGTTGGTCTTGATATTCATGATAGTTCCGTCAGTTCGACTTAGAGCATGATGCCGAAAAGTGTGAGCGGTTTTCGGATGACATCATGCTCTAACTCTTTAATTGAGAACAGGATTCAGATTTTAGGCCAACCGAGCCTAAAATCATCCTGTTCTGGCGGAGAGGATGCGCCGCGCTTTTTCAAGGTCGGCGGGAGTATCGACACCGAGCGGAACCGTGTCAACGATCTCGGCGTCGATGCGCATGCCGGCCTCCAGCGCCCGCAGCTGCTCCAGCGATTCGCGCCTTTCGAGTGTCGAGGGCCCGAGCGAGACGAAGCGTTCCAGGGCTGCGCGCCGATAGGCGTAAAGGCCGATATGGTGGTAGAGCGGACCCTTGCCGTAAGGTGCGGTCGCCCGCGTGAAATAGAGCCCGCGCAGCCGGGTGTCGGAAACCGGCGAACCGACGACCTTGACGATGTGCGGCGCGGTTTTATCCGCTTCATTGTCGATTTCGGTCGTCAGCGTGCCGATATCGACCGCCTCGTTCTCGAGAGGGCGCAAGGCCGCGCGCACGGTTTCCGGATCGATCGTCGGCAGATCGCCCTGGACGTTGACGATGAATTTCGCCTTGCCGGCAGGATCGACTTTCTGCAGCGCCTCGAAGATCCGGTCGGAACCCGATTGATGATCGCTGCTGGTCATGACGACTTCGAAGCCGGCGGCAGAAACTGCATCGAACACCCTGCTGTCGTCGACGGCGACGACGACGCGGCCGATGGCTGCTTCCTTGGCGCGCAGCGCCACCTGAACGATCATCGGCAGCCCGCAAATATCGGCGAGCGGCTTGCCCGGAAGCCGGGTGGAGGCCATCCGCGCCGGGATCAATACGAGCACGCCGTCTAAATTTGAATCACTCATTGGTCGGGCCTTCTATTCCGGGCTGAAAAGTGTCAAAAAGTCTCACGCACAAGACCATTTAGACAGTTGCAACGATCAGCCAAAAGACATAGGTTCCGCGCGATTTCAAGATGGTCCGGTTATGGTCTGCCGGCTGCAAGGGGAGCATTGCAGATGAATTCATACGTCAATACGGCCGTGGGGGCGCTGCTCGGAACGATTTTCGTTCTGATGTCGGTCTCCATCGCGTCCGAAGGAATCTTCCATTCCGAAGCGCCGGAAAAGGAAGGTTTCGCGATCGTTGCCGAAGAGGCGCCCGCCGCTGGTGGCGAAGCTGCGCCTGCCGCTGCTGCCGTTCCGATCGCGCAATTGCTCGCTTCTGCCGATGCCAAGGCCGGTGAAACGGTCTTCAAGAAGTGTCAGGCCTGTCATGACGGCACCAAAGGGGGACCGAACAAGGTCGGTCCCAACCTCTTTGGTGTCGTAGATCGCCCGATCGCCTCGCATGAAGGCTTTGCCTATTCCGCCCCCATGAAGGATTTCTCCAAGGGCGGCAGCGAGAAGTGGACCTTCGAATTCCTCAACAAGTTCCTGCTGGCGCCGAAGAAGGACGTTCCCGGCACCGCCATGGGCTTTGCCGGTCTGGCGAAGGATCAGGACCGCGCCAACGTCATTCTCTACCTGCACACGCTGGCCGATTCGCCGGTGCCGCTGCCGGACCCGAAGACCGCGACGCAGTAACGCCGACGGAACAATCGTACCTCATAAAGAGCCCGGCCCGCGAAGCCGGGCTTTTGCTGTGCGGAGAGCGTTCAGGCCCCGAGGAAATAGGCCCAGAGCGAGACCGTGATGGCGCCGAGCGCCGTGGTCACGGTGATCGTCGAGGCAGCAATGCTGTGGCCGACGCCGAATCGGTTGGCGATCAGCCAGGCGTTGACGCCTGTGGGCACTGAGGAGGTCAGCACGATCGCCGCCGTCCATTCGGGGCTGAGGCCGAGGAGATGGCTCGCCGCCCACACGCAGCCGGGCAGCAGCAGCAGCTTCAAGCTCGATGTGACGCTGGCGATGCCGAGATTGCCTGAGATGCCGTATTTCTCCAGTGCCATGCCGAGCGAGATCAGCGCCGCCGGACCGGCAATGCCGGCGATCTGCTTGACGACAGTTTCCAGCGTTACCGGCATGGCGAGACCGGAAAGATGCATGGCCATGCCGGCCGCAAGCCCGATGACCAGCGGATTGCGCACGAGATTGACGGCGATCTGGCGAAGCACCAGCACCATGCTGCGATCGCTTTTGCCGGCGATCTTGCGCTCGGCATGCTCCATCAGAACCGTGCCGGCGACCATCATCACCGGCAGATGCACGGCAAGCAGGATCGACAGCGCCACCAGCCCTTCGTCGCCGACGGTGCGCTCGACGAGTGGCAGCCCGATAAAGATATTATTGGCGAAAGCCGAGGAAACGCCGGCCAGCACGCCGATCCGCTCATCGCGGCCGAAGAGGCGTGTGGCGGCGATATGGCCGGTCGCCCAGGTGATGGCAACGCCTGAGAAATAGACGATCCACAGCCGGAAAGGCGAGGCGCCGTGAAAATCCGCCTCGGCGATGGTGCGGAAGAGTAAGAGCGGCACGGCGATCTTGAAGACGAATTCGCTGAGCGCTTCGCCGACATTCGCTGCCATCAAGCCGCTGCGGACGATCACCCAGCCGATGAGGATCAGGATGAAGATGGGAAGAACGTCGAGAATGATGGCTGACATGGGGAGGCTGCTTTGCGCGGGGGAATAGACGACTACGGCGCCGCGCCTCTCGTGAGACGCGTAAGGACGCAGCAGCACTTTGAATTCCTTATGCAGTAGCAGCAAACGGCTTGGATTGAAAAGGCAATCCCCACCGATCCGGCGGCATTCGGGAAACAAAAAAAGCGGGCACAGCCCGCTTTTCCGCTCCGGCCTTGCCGGATATCCGATCGCAAAGCTGCCAGTTCATCCGTGGTCAGCATCGCGCCGGTAAGATCGAGGGGATCATCCCTCGTGCGTCCGGCCGCAACTGAAAGGTGCTCATGCCGGTCTTCTTGCGACTATTTCTAGATTTGGAAAATGACAGGGGCATGACGAATAGGCGGCAGTTTTGCGAAGAAATAGCCGTGCCATCCACCATTTATCCTTCCAAACCGCGGAAATTTCGCTAAGACCGAACCCCGGCTATCACAAATCCGGGACTCCCCATTTCATGACAAGATTCGATGTTCTGACAGTCGGCAACGCAATCGTGGATATTATTGCCCGTTGCAACGACCAGTTCCTCATTGACAACCAGATCACCAAGGCGGCGATGAACCTCATCGATGCCGAGCGCGCCGAACTCTTGTATTCACGCATGGGGCCGGCGCTCGAAGCCTCCGGCGGCAGCGCCGGCAATACGGCGGCCGGCGTTGCGAACCTCGGCGGCAAGGCCGCCTATTTCGGCAATGTCGCCGCCGATCAGCTCGGCGACATCTTCACCCACGACATTCGCGCCCAGGGCGTCCACTACCAGACGAAGCCCAAGGGCACCTTCCCGCCGACGGCGCGTTCGATGATCTTCGTCACCGAGGACGGCGAGCGCTCGATGAACACCTATCTCGGCGCCTGCGTCGAGCTCGGGCCCGAGGACGTCGAGGCCGATGTCGTGGCCGACGCCAAGGTCACTTATTTCGAAGGTTATCTCTGGGATCCGCCGCGCGCCAAGGAAGCGATCCTCGATTGTGCCCGCATCGCCCATGACAACGGCCGGGAAGTGTCGATGACGCTGTCCGACAGCTTCTGCGTCGGCCGTTATCGCGGTGAATTTCTCGATCTGATGCGCTCCGGCAAGATCGATATCGTCTTCGCCAATCGCCAGGAGGCACTGTCGCTTTACGAAACCGACGATTTCGAAGAGGCGCTGAACAGGATCGCCGCCGATTGCAAGATCGCCGCGGTGACGATGAGCGAGGATGGCGCCGTTATCCTGAAGGGCCGCGAGCGTTATTACGTCGATGCGATCAGGATCAGGGAAGTCGTGGACACGACGGGTGCCGGCGATCTCTTCGCTTCCGGCTTCCTCTACGGCTACACGCAGGGACGCTCTCTGGAGGATTGCGGCAAGCTCGGCTGCCTCGCCGCCGGCATCGTCATCCAGCAGATCGGCCCGCGCCCGATGACCTCGCTGTCCGACGCTGCCAGGCAGGCGGGGCTTATTTAAAGGCTTCGCCGGGATAGGCGCCCCAGATTTCCGACTGCGCCACCCAGCCGGAGGCGCCGTCGGTTTCGGCGCGGCACCAGTCGCCGTTGCACTCGCCGATCGTCAGCATCACGCCGGGTTCCAGCTTGGCAACGATCGATGCGGAGGGCTGCGCCTCGCGGCGCAGATTGACGAAGACGCCCTTGGCCTTCGTCTTCATCCACGGGGCGGCGATCGCCGCGCGCTGGCCCGACAGCAGTGATTGGTTGACCCAGCCTTCGGTGCCGTCGGCATCGCGGATGCGCCGCCAGTTGTCGTATTCCTGGATGATCTCCACCGGCAGGCCGGATTTCAGGTACATCCACGAAACGGCATAATCCGTTCCCGGGCCGATGCGCAGGTTGACGCGCTTGGATTTCAGCGTGACGAAACGCGGCAATGGCAGCCCGCTTGGCCCCTTGGCGGCCTGCGCATGGGCCAGTTCGACGGTTCCCATGGATGCGGCCAGAGCGATGGCAAGGGCAAGGCAGGACTTCAGGACTTTGCTGCGCATGGAAGTTTCCGTTTGCTCGAATTCGCAGGCAGGCACGGCCTGCTTGCGGTCCGGGCTCTGACATTCCCACGGCTGCACCGCGAGTTTTGTTTGTCTTCGCGTGCGGGTCTGGTAGAAAATGCCCGGATGGGAAAATTATCACCCCTCTTGGTTAAAGACCTCTGAACAAGGCACCACAGCCAGCCATGACAGCGAAGAAAAAACCGAAGGTCTACATCACCCGCAAGCTGCCCGATGCCGTTGAAACCCGCATGCGCGAGCTCTTCGACGCCGAGCTGAACATCGACGACGCGCCGCGTTCCGTTCCCGAGCTCGTCGCCGCGGTCAGGACCGCCGACGTGCTGGTGCCGACCGTCACCGATCGCATCGACGCGGCGCTGATCGAAGAGGCCGGACCGCAGATGAAGCTGATTGCGAGCTTCTCCAACGGTACCGACCATATCGACGTCGAGGCGGCCGCGCGCAAGGGCATCACCGTCACCAACACGCCGAATGTCCTCACCGAGGATACCGCCGATATGACCATGGCGCTCATTCTCGCGGTTCCGAGAAGGCTCGGCGAAGGCGCGCGCGTGCTGACCGACAAGCCGGGCGAATGGGCCGGCTGGTCTCCGACCTGGATGCTCGGCCGGCGCATTCACGGCAAGCGCATCGGCATCGTCGGCATGGGCCGCATCGGCACGGCGGTCGCCCGCCGCGCCAAGGCGTTCGGCCTGTCGATCCACTACCACAACCGCAAGCGCGTCAATCCGGCCGTCGAGGACGAGCTGGAGGCGACCTATTGGGAAAGCCTCGACCAGATGCTCGCCCGCGTCGACATCGTCTCGGTCAATTGTCCGTCGACGCCGGCGACCTTCCACCTGATCTCGGCGCGCCGGCTGGCGCTGCTGCAGCCGACCGCCTATCTCGTCAACACCGCGCGCGGCGACGTGGTCGATGAAGCTGCGCTGATCAAATCTCTGAGGGAGGGCCGGATCGCCGGCGCCGGACTCGACGTCTTCGAAAACGAGCCCGCCGTCAATCCGAAGCTCGTCAAGCTCGCCAATGAGGGCAAGGTCGTGCTGCTGCCGCATATGAGCTCGGCGACGATCGAAGGCCGCATCGACATGGGCGACAAGGTGATCATCAACATCCGCACCTTTATCGACGGCC
Organism: Rhizobium sp. BT03; assembly: GCF_030053155.1. Taxonomy (NCBI): domain Bacteria; kingdom Pseudomonadati; phylum Pseudomonadota; class Alphaproteobacteria; order Hyphomicrobiales; family Rhizobiaceae; genus Rhizobium; species Rhizobium sp. BT03. Next base: position 2,483,163 of record NZ_CP125640.1, on the reverse strand, counting down.
ACAGGCCGCCGAATCGGGTGCTGCCCGGCCGATGAAGCCGAGCTGGAGTCAGACGGCCTGGATGCGAGGCGCAAGGATCTTGCGCATCTCGACGAAGGTCGTTCTGGCAAAGCCGGGATGCGCCTTTTCGGCGGTTCTCAAAAATCCCCAGGCGGCAAAGACGGCGTGATTGTCGGTAAGCTCGATGCGCGTTTCCAGCCGCAAAGCGGGCAGACCGAGCCTTGCGGCCGTCTGCTCGGCAATCGCCAATAGCCGCTTGCCGAGGCCCTTGCCCTGCAGCCCGGGCAGAACGGCTAGCTTGCCGACATAGAGACAGTCGGCCTCCGGTCGCAGGAACAGGCAGCCGATCAGCTTTTCGCCGTCGATGGCGACATGGCCGATCTCAGCCCTGGCCTTTTCGGCCAGTGACTCCGCCGTCAGCGTGAGCGCCGAGGACGGCGGATCGATCCTGCCGTTCATCGAAGCGAAGGAGGCGAGGATGAGCGCGAGCAGCTCGTCCCAGCGCGTGAAACTCCGATCAAGAGGTATAATCGTCATCCGGCCTGCCTTTGTGTCGTGCGGCGTCTTTTGTAGCGGACTGTGTCGAACCGGGCCTTGAGCGCGTCATAGAGCAGCAGCCGCCCGATCAGCGGTTCGCCGCTGCCGGTGACGAGCTTGATCGCCTCCATCGCCATCATCGTGCCGATGACGCCGGTCAGCGCGCCGATGATTCCGGCCTCGGCGCAGGCCGGAATAAGCCCTGCCGGCGGCGCCTCCGGAAACAGGTCGCGATATCTCGGGTTGGGCGTCCCGTCCTCGGCGCTCTCATAGGGCTTGAGAACCGTCAGCGAGCCATCGAAACGCCCGACGGCGCCGCTGACGAGCGGAATACGTGCTTCCTCGGCCGCATCGGCGGCGGCATAGCGCGTGTCGAAATTGTCGGAGCCGTCGATCAGCAGATCGAAGCCGGACAGTTGCCGGGAGGCGGTCTCCGCGGAAAAGCGTTCCTCGAAGCGGATCAGCCGGACATGCGGATTGAGCCTGGCGATGGCGACGGCGGCACTTTCCGTCTTCAATTCGCCGATCGTGCCGGAATCATGGATCACCTGGCGCTGCAGGTTCGACAGCGACACCCGGTCGTCGTCGACGATACCGAGCGTGCCGATCCCGGCCGCGGCCAGATATTGCAGGATGGGCGCGCCGAGACCGCCTGCACCGATCACCAGCACACGGGCGGCTTTCAGTCTCTGCTGGCCGGCGCCGCCGATCTCGGGAAGCAGGATGTGGCGGTGATAGCGGGCGATTTCATCGGGGCTGAGCGGTTCCATGGCGCCGACATTATCATGGCGCCCGGCGCCGGGAAAAGCCGCCTCGCTCATTCGAACACCCTTCCCTCGGCCACCGTGAAGAACTGCGCCCTATCGCCCAACGCCGAAAACATCGCGCGATCGGTTCCGGTCATGAAGGCCTGGCCGCCGAGCCCGTCGATCAGGTCGAACAGCGCGGCGCGGCGGCCCTCGTCGAGATGGGCGGCGATCTCGTCGAGCAGCAGGATCGGCGCATGGCCGGTGAGATTGCCGACGAGGCGCGCATGCGCAAGCACCATGCCGACAAGCAGCGCTTTCTGCTCGCCGGTGGAGCAGCGTTCCGCCTCCATCGCCTTTTCCTGGTGGTGCACGATGAGATCGGCCCGGTGCGGCCCCTCCAGCGTCCGCCCTGCGCCGGCGTCGCGGTAGCGGCTCTCGGAAAGCATGGCCGCGTAGTCGTCTTCGAGATCGACCGAGGGGCGCGAAAACTGGCCATCCATGAAGCCCGAGAGCTGCAGCGATGCCGAAGGGAAGGGCGAGCTTTCGCGCGTCTCCTCGATCAGCCGGGTCAGCAGGCCGAGCATTTCCTGCCGGGCGAGCGCCATAGCGATGCCGAGGCTGGCCATCTGTTCCTCGATGCCGGCAAGCCAGGAGGGGTCGAAACGGCCCTCATCCAGCAATTTGTTGCGGCTGCGCATGGCGCGCTCGAAATCGCTGGCGCGGCGGCCATGGGCGGGATCGAGCGACAGCACCAGCCGGTCGAGAAAGCGGCGCCGGTCGGAGGAGGCGCCGGTAAAGAGGCCGTCCATCGCCGGTGTCAGCCAGAGAAGCCGCAGATGGTCGGTCAGCTCGTCGGCGGTCTTGGCCGCAGTGCCGTTGATCCGCAGCCTGCGGGCGGTGGCCTCCTCGCCGGTTTCGACGCCGGTGCCGATTTCGACTTCGCCTTCCATGCCGTCGAGCGCGGCAAAGATCGAAAAACCGCCGGCCGCGCCGACGCGGGTAATGTCGCCATAGGCGGCCCGGCGTAAGCCGCGGCCCGGCGACAGCAGCGAGACCGCCTCCATCAGATTGGTCTTGCCGGCGCCGTTGTCTCCCGTCAGCACGGCATGCCGGCCGTCAAGGGCAAGGGCCGCCGCCGCATAATTGCGGAAGTCTGTCAGCTTCAGACGGGAAAGAGAAACCTTGTGCGGCATCGAATGTCCGGAATCGTGAAGCGTGACAGCTAAGCCTAAGCGGCGTTGATGGCAAGGCTCGCAGCTTTGCCGCCGTGATCGCTGGTGCCGCCGGCCGGTCGGGATCAGCTCCAGGCACGATACCGCGGGGGACTGAATTCTCGATAAAAATACAACCTGGAGACGGATGCTCCAATGTTTCAGGGGCGCTGTGGCCGGCGGCCTTTTCCAGTGCCTGCGAGCCCCGCATATCTAGGTTTTGCCACAATTGTCCCGGGTGACTGACGTTACGTAAAGCTCCAAAAAAGCCGGTTGAATTTTGCAACTGTAGGGTTGAGTTATCCTGCAAAAACGATATGGTAAACGAAGTGTTTAGGTATCAGAGAGTGATGAAGTGCCAGATCCGGTTGATATTATCGTTGGTCGCAACGTAAGACAGTTTCGCGCCCTTCGCCGTGTGTCCCAGCTCGAGCTTGGCGAAGCACTCGGACTGACTTTCCAGCAGATCCAGAAATACGAAAAAGGGACGAACCGCGTTTCCGCCAGCAAGCTGCACCAGATCGCGATGTTTCTCGACGTCGACATCGCCGCTCTTTTCGAGGGAACCGGCATATCGCAATTCGGCAGCCGTATCGAACTCAGCCCCGACGCCTACGCGCTTGCACTGACCTACGACAGACTGAACTCGACGGCAGGCAAGGAAGCGGTCAAGACCATCCTGACGATCATGAGTGGCGAAACGGCCGAAAGTGCCGCCTGATCTCGCCGGAGCCGGATAGGCGCCTGTTCAAGCTCCGCAGCATGTTCACGGTCGGCGCTGCCCTTTAGAGCATGTCGCACAAAGTCTGCAGCGGTTTTCCCAGGCAAAGCGCGAAGCGCTTTTGCCGCAACGACATGCGAGAAAATAAAGAGCTGAAGCGCAAGCAGCGAATCTGAAAGATCGCGACGCGTCTTAGTGAATCTCGCATTCGTGCAGCGCCATCAGCAGGTCGTCCTGCGTCTGGTGGCCGGCATGATAAAGATCGATCGCGATACTGGCGATGGAAAGCCCCTGCTGGCTGCGAAGCTTGATGTTGCGCTCGGCGCACCATGTGTAGATGGCGCCGGCGAGAACGTCGACGTCTTCGGACTGGGAGGTAAAGGCTGGCGCCATGGCAGATACCCTTGGTTTGGTTGTTCCCGCGCGTCTCAGGACGCTTTATCACTTTGATTGCCCGCATAATCCTTTCCGGATATCGATTCCGATCTTCGGGGTTATGCGCTGACGGCAGAGACTGAATTCATTTGGAAAACTTGCAAGCGGCATCATTGGGCTGCGTTAATGCAAGTCATGTTCCGCTCCGCCGTCGTGCCGATCCGGGACAGATTCCTCGATGTGAATGGTGGGTGTGCCGAAAGGGGACTGTTGGAACCGAAAAAGCCGGAGACGTTTCCGTCCCCGGCTTTCGAGATGGATCTATCGATCGCGGCTCAGCCTTCGAAGAATTCCTTCATCCGGGCGAAGAAGCCCGTCGATTCGGGATTGTTCTCCTTGGAGGAAAGCTGTTCGAATTCCTGCAGCAGCTCGCGCTGGCGCTTGGTCAGCTTTTGCGGTGTCTCGATCTGGATCTGGATGTAGAGATCGCCTGTCTGTGCCGAACGCAGCACCGGCATGCCCTTGCTCTTCAGGCGGAACTGTTTGCCGGCCTGCGTGCCCTCCGGCACGCTGACGCGCGACTTGGTGCCGTCGAGCGTCGCCACGTCGAAGGTGCCGCCGAGAGCGGCCGTCGTCATCGAGATCGGAACGGCGCAATAGAGATCGGCGCCATCGCGCTGATAGAATTCATGCGGCTTCACCGACAGGAAGATATAGAGGTCGCCTGCCGGTCCGCCGCGGGCGCCGGCTTCGCCCTCGCCCTGCAGGCGGATGCGTGTGCCGTCCTCGATGCCGGCGGGAATGTTGACCGAGAGCGAACGCTCCTCCGTCACCCGGCCCTGGCCGTGGCATTTCGGGCAGGGATCGGGAATGATCTGGCCGCGGCCGTGGCAGGTCGGGCAGGTCCGCTCGATCGAGAAGAAGCCCTGTGCGGCGCGCACGCGCCCGCTTCCCTGGCAGGTGCCGCAATTCTTCGGCTGCGTGCCGGGCTTGGCGCCCGACCCCGAACAGACGTCGCAGGTGATCGAGGTGGGAACGCGGATCTGCGCCGTCTTGCCGGAGAAAGCCTCTTCCAGCGTGATTTCCATATTGTAGCGAAGGTCGGCGCCGCGTTCGCGGCCGCCCGACGAGCGTTGGCGCGCCCGTCCGCCGCCCATCATCTCGCCGAAGATATCCTCGAAGATGTCGGAGAAGCCGCCGCCGGCAAATCCGCCGCCGCCACCGCCGCCCATGCCGCCATGCTCGAAAGCCGCATGGCCGTAGCGATCATAGGCCGCCCGCTTCTGCGGGTCCTTGAGCATCTCGTAGGCTTCGTTGATTTCCTTGAACTTGCGTTCGGCGTCCTTGTCATCCGGGTTTTTATCCGGATGGAATTTCATCGCCAGCTTGCGGAAGGCGCTCTTCAGCTCTTTCTCGTCCGCCGTCTTGGCTACACCCAGAGTTTCGTAAAAGTCCGCTTTTGCCATTAAGGATTAAACCCCGGAAATGGATTTCCGGCTGCCATGGTGAGCAGCCGGATCAGGTGTTGAAGCATAACCACGCCGTCGCGGATTACGCGGACTTTTTGCGGTCGTCGTCCTTGATTTCCTCGTAGTCGGCATCGACGACATTGTCGCCGCCTTCCGCGGAGGCATCGCCGGCTGCGCCGCCTTCGGCCTGCTGCGCTTCATAGATCGCCTGGCCGAGCTTCATCGACACTTCCATCAGCGTCTGGGTCTTGGCCTTGATGTCGTCGGCATCCGGCTCGGTCGCTTCCGAAGCCGTCTTCAGCGCGGCGATCGCATCCGAGATCGCGGTGCGGTCGGCCTCGGAAACCTTGTCGCCGTAATCCTTCAGCGACTTTTCCGTGGAGTGGATCAGGCTTTCGGCCTGGTTCCGGGCTTCGACGGCCTCGCGGCGCTTCTTGTCCTCGGTGGCATGGGCTTCGGCATCCTTCACCATCTTTTCGATGTCGGCGTCGGAAAGACCGCCGGAAGCCTGGATGCGGATCTGCTGTTCCTTGCCGGTGCCCTTGTCCTTGGCCGAAACCTGCACGATGCCGTTGGCGTCGATGTCGAAGGTGACTTCGATCTGCGGCATGCCGCGCGGCGACGGCGGCAGGCCGACGAGGTCGAACTGGCCGAGCAGCTTGTTGTCGGCAGCCATTTCACGCTCGCCCTGCGAAACGCGGATGGTCACGGCCTGCTGGTTGTCTTCGGCGGTCGAGAAGGTCTGGCTCTTCTTCGTCGGGATCGTCGTGTTGCGTTCGATCAGACGGGTGAAGACACCGCCAAGCGTCTCGATGCCGAGCGACAGCGGCGTGACGTCGAGCAGCAGCACGTCCTTGACGTCGCCCTGCAGAACGCCGGCCTGGATGGCGGCGCCGAGTGCGACGACTTCATCCGGGTTGACGCCCTTGTGCGGCTCCTTGCCGAACAGCTGCTTGACGACTTCCTGGACCTTCGGCATGCGGCTCATGCCGCCGACGAGAACCACTTCGTCGATTTCGGCCGCCGTGACGCCGGCATCCTTGAGGGCAGCCTTGCACGGTGCGATCGTGCGCTGAACGAGATCGTCGACCAGGCTTTCGAGCTTGGCGCGGGTCAGCTTCAGCGTCAGGTGCTTCGGGCCGGAGGCATCGGCGGTGATGAACGGCAGGTTGATTTCGGTCTGCTGCGACGAGGAAAGCTCGATCTTGGCCTTTTCGGCAGCTTCCTTGAGGCGCTGCAGGGCCAGCTTGTCGTTCTTCAGATCGATACCGTTGTCCCGCTTGAATTCGCCGACGAGATATTCGACGAGACGCATGTCGAAGTCTTCACCGCCGAGGAACGTATCGCCGTTGGTGGACTTCACTTCGAAGACGCCGTCGCCGATCTCGAGGATCGAAATATCGAAGGTGCCGCCGCCAAGGTCGTAGACGGCAATCGTCTTGCCTTCTTTTTTGTCGAGGCCGTAGGCGAGCGCGGCAGCGGTCGGCTCGTTGATGATGCGCAGAACTTCAAGACCGGCGATGCGGCCGGCATCCTTGGTTGCCTGGCGCTGCGCGTCGTTGAAATAGGCGGGAACGGTGATGACGGCCTTCTCGACCTTTTCGCCGAGATAGGATTCGGCGGTTTCCTTCATTTTCTGAAGGATCATCGCGGAAATCTGCGCGGGCGAGTAGCCCTTGCCATTGGCTTCGACCCAGGCGTCGCCATTGTCGCCCTTGACGATGGTGAAGGGAACGAGGTGCTTGTCCTTCTCGACGGTCGGGTCTTCATAGCGGCGGCCGATCAGGCGCTTGACTGCAAAGAGCGTGTTCGTCGGGTTGGTGACCGCCTGGCGCTTGGCCGGCTGGCCGACGAGGCGTTCGCCATCCTCGGAAAAGGCCACCATGGAAGGGGTCGTGCGCGCACCTTCCGCATTCTCGATGACCTTCGCGTCCTTGCCGTCCATGACTGCGACGCAGGAATTCGTCGTTCCAAGGTCGATACCAATTACTTTTGCCATGTCATTCTCTCCTTGAAGCAAGCTGTCTGAACCCCGAGAAGGCATTCCCTGACAGCCCCTTACGGGATGGGTCTACTTAAGATTACGCAATCGTGATTGCGGTGATGCGGCGTATATAAGGAGCGGTTTTCTGGACTGCAAGGCGGGAAATGGCCCGGAATCCAGCAAAACGAATGTGTTGCATTCAATTTTTACAGCAGCCGCGAACGAGCTCGCCCGCCGTCCTGAGAGCGGAAGATTTCTAGCGCATCCGGCTTGCGCAGGCCATGCAGCAAAAGATCTCACTGGCCCATGATCAGATCGAGCAGGGTGGTGCGCCGCGGCTGGACGGAAGAGGTCGACTGCGGCCCTCCGACATCGCCGGGCGGCACCATGCCGTCGTAGCCGGAACCGCCGCCTTCGGCAATGTCGCCTGGAGGAACCGGCCCGTTGCCCGAGGTCGCGCTCGGTTGCCGGACAGGCGCCTGCGGATAGCGGTTTGCATTGTCGTCGCCGCCGAAGACGCCGGAAATAATGCCGCCGATCGTCGAAGGCGGCGCCTCGGCCGTCATCGGTTGCCCGTTGGCCGGCTGCCCATCGCCGGGTGCTGCCTGCGCCATCGGCTGGCCATTGTTCGGATCGGCGATCAACTGGCCGTTGCCGAACAGTGGCGCCGGCGAAAGACCCTTATGGGCGGCGATCATGAATTCCTTCCAGGCTTTGGCCGGAAGACCGCCGCCGGTCACCTTCTTCATCGGCTTGCCGTCGTCATTGCCGAACCAGACGCCGGTGGTGAGGTTGCTGGTGAAGCCGACGAAAAGCGCGTCGCGCGAATTCTGCGTCGTGCCGGTCTTTCCCGCTGCCTGCCAGCCGGGGATCTTGGCGCTCTTGCCGGTGCCGTTCTCAATGACGCCCATCATCATCGTGTCCATCTGGGCAGCGATCTGCTCGGACAGCACGCGCGGCGGGCTGTCATAGGTATTTTCGTAGAGAACCTTGCCCTCGGCTGTCGTTACCCGGCGGATGACGTGCGGGGTCGCCTTGTAGCCGCCATTCATGAAGGCGGCATAGGAGGCGGTGAGTTCCATCAGCGACACCTCTGAGGTGCCGAGCGCGATCGAGGCGTTCGGCTGCAGTTCGCTTTCGATGCCGAGCCGGTGGGCAAGCTTGATCACCTGATCCGGCCCGTCATACATCACCAGCTGGGCGGCCACCGTGTTCAGCGACTTGGCGAGTGCGGTCGCCAGCGTCACCTCGCCATTGTATTTCTTCTCGTAATTTTCAGGCGTCCAGTCGCCGATGCGGATCGGCGCGTCGTTGAACACCGAAAAGGGCGTCAGTCCCTTTTCGAGTGCGGCGGCATAGACGAAGGGCTTGAACGAGGAGCCCGGCTGGCGTTTGGCCTTGACGGCGCGGTTGAACTGGCTCGTCGCATAATCCCTGCCGCCGACGAGCGCCCGGATTGCCCCGGTGCCGTCGATCGAGACGAGCGCCGCCTGCGAGGCGTCGAGCTTTCCGCCCTCCTTGTCGAGCACGTCGACCAGCGATTGCTCGGCCTTCTTTTCCAGCGACTTGTCGATGGTCGTATCGACGATGACGTCTTCCTTGACGTCGCCGATCAGGCCCGGCAGCTCGTCCATCACCATGTCGGCGACATAGTGCCCGGCGCCCGACCAATAGCTCTTGGCCGAAGCCGGGGTCTGCGACATCGCGGTCTTGACTTCGGAATCGGTGATGAAACCCTGTTCGCGCATTGCCGCAAGCACGAGCTGGGCGCGCGCATTGGCGGCATCGGGGTCGCGGGCCGGCGAAAGCCGCGACGGCGCCTTGAGCAGGCCGGCCAGCACCGCGGCCTCGCCGAGGTTCACGTCGCGCGCCGATTTGTTGAAATAGCGGCGCGACGCCGCCTCGACGCCATAGGCGTTCGATCCGAAGAACACCCGGTTGAGATACATGGCAAGGATCTGGTCCTTGGTGTATTTCTGCTCCAGCCAGAGCGAGAGCAGCACCTCCTGCACCTTGCGTTCCAGCGTCCTTTCGGGCGACAGGAAGAGGTTCTTGGCGAGCTGCTGCGTCAACGTCGAACCGCCCTGCACCATGTGGCCGGCCGTGAAGTTGGTCACGATCGCCCGGCCGAGGCCGAGCGGGTCGACGCCGAAATGCGAATAGAAACGCCGATCCTCGATGGCGATGACGGCTTCCGGAATGTAGGGCGACATGTTTTCGAGCGACAGCGCCTCGCCGCCGGTGGCGCCGCGATTGGCGATGACGCTGCCGTCGACGGCGGTGATCTTGACGTTCGGCGGCCGTTCCGGGATCGCCCATGTGCTGGCGCTCGGCATGCGCGAGCCATAATAGACGACAAGCCCGGCAATGCCGATGCCGGCCCAGATGAACAGCACGACGCACCAGTAGATCACCCGGCGCAGGAAGCCGAAAAGCCCGCCGCCTTCGCGCTCCCGCGGCTCGCGCCGCCGCCGCGGGGCGCGGCGCTCCGGCGGCTTGGAGCCGCCGCGCCGCGCGGATCGGCTCCCGACGACGCGGTCATCGGCATCGAGCGAAAATTCGTCATCGTCGCGTGCCGTACGGCCGCTGAAGGACGGTTCTATTCTGTCGCTTGATCTGCCTCTGCCTGCCATCGCCGACCGGTCACACCCCATGTTCGATCGCGAAGCGCAACTTCGCACAACGGCACTTTGCAGGCGCCGTCACCCGACTGAACTGTAAATGCGGCGATTTAACGGGGTGTTAATGATGGAAAGGAGGCACGTCGGGTGCGCTCAGAACTGGCGGGCCTCGTAATCCTCGAGCGTTTCCGGGTCCTGCTTATATTCCCATGCGCCCAGATGAAAGCGGCGCCAGATCTGGCCGGAAGGGTTGAGGCTTGCTCCATCGATCAGTCGCACAGGAAGGAGTGGGTTGTGTTTGTGCCAGACGGTAACATCCATGGCGGCTGCCCGAGCGCCGAAAAGCCTTGGGAAAGCCAGGTAGTCTTGCGTCATCAGGGTCCAGCCTCGAACGGGTCAAAATCGATCCGCAACGTCTCGAAAGTGCAACAAAGCATCCCGCAGCACAAGGGCATCACGATGCCTTCACATCAAATTGTCGGGGATCTCCGGGAGAGGCGAGGAGGCTGGCTGAAGATGCGTTGCGCCGACATGCGCGAGCCGCTGTCGGCACCCCGCCGCACATCTTCTGTCGGTCGGTGGAACCAATAGGCTCCGCGTTGGTTTAGGATGAAGCGGGACAGCCCCTCACGTCCCGCGCCCGGATCGGCCGTCTCCCCTCAACACGCGCCGATCAACATCAGGCCCGGTGCATCCCCTCATGGGAGCGCCGGGCTTTTTCTTGACTGCCCGCCGGTGGCCGGGCAAGCCGAAAGGGACGGCGCCGCCGCCGCCCCTTCCTATCTCATTGGTCGCAGGAGGGGTCGCCGGGCCGGCAATCGAAATTCCTGCGATCGGGTCTGCGATCCCCCTCTCTCCGGTCGCCGCGTCGATTGCCGTCGCGGCCGTCCTGGTCGCCATTTCGGTTGCGCCAGTCTCTGTCGCGATCCCGATCGCGCCAATCTCGGTCGCCGTCGCGGTTGCGATCCCCGTCGCGCCAGTTCCGATCGCGATCCCGCCCATCCCGATCATTATCGCGATTTCTGTCACGATCCCGATTGTCGCGGTCGCGATAATAGTAGTCCGGGCCGCGGCTCCAGCGGTCGCGCTCACGATAGAAATCGCGGTTGCGGTAGTAACGATCCCAGTAGTTGTCGACGCTGAAGCGGATGACCGGAATGCCGAGCGGACGGTAATATTGCGGACCGACATAGATGCGGCGCTGCTGATAGAGCGCCTGCACATATTGGCCGGAAACCCAGCCGCGGCCGCCATAGAACTCCACGTCGCACCAGTTGAGATCGGAAAGGCAGCCACGGATCTCGACGGAAGAGCCGGCGGGTATGACCGCGACGGCGGGATAGCGGGTGCTCGGACCCGCGCGCATGTTGACGTTCGCCGTCGAATAGCCTTCGGCAGCCTGCGCGATCACAGGTGTCAGCATGAACAGGCCGGCCACGGCGATTTTAGCAAACAGTTTTTTCACGTTTTCTCACTCCTCGTAGGCGCATTTGGGCAGCGCCCGGCTGCACTTGCCTGGCATCTTCAGTCTGAAAACGAAAAGGTCGAGCGACCGCCCGCACTTGCGAGAGCGTTATCATTCACCTTGTCTTTCAATGACTTATATGCGACCCGCGATGAACGCAGCTTGAACGCGGAAATGGCTGGCAATACCTTGAGGCCGTGCAATGCTTCCGATAACCCGGCGATCCCGCGCGCCGTTAACGATCCGTTAACCTTTCGGAGGCAGTCTCATTGCAATACCCGCTTCTCCTTGACCACGGATGAACTGGCATTGAGCGAGCGGATGACGAAAGGCCGGTTTCAACCGGCCTTTTTGTTACTACGATCTGGCACGCCGTTTCGTTCAGGCGGCAAGAGCCTGAAGAATCCGCACCCAGGAGCGGATACCCTTGTGGTAGGAGACAAGCTCGTATTTCTCGTTCGGCGAATGGATGCGGTCATCGCTGAGGCCGAAGCCGACGAGCAGCGATTCCATGCCGAGCATTTTCTGGAAATCCCCGACGATCGGGATCGACCCGCCCATGCCGATGACGATGGCGGGTTTCGGCCACTCGTCGGAGAGCGCACCCTTCGCCTTGGTCAGAACCGGTGAATCATAGGAGAGGTGGATCGCCGGCGAGCCGCCATGCGGATGGAACTCGACCGAGCAGTCGGCCGGAATCTTCGAACGCATATAGGCGCGGAAGACCTCGCGGATGGCGGCCGGATCCTGCGTGCCGACAAGCCGGAACGAGATCTTCGCCGAAGCCTTGGCGGCGATCACCGTCTTGAAGCCTTCACCGGTATATCCGCCCCAGATGCCGTTGATTTCGGCGGTCGGCCGCGCCCAGGTGAGTTCCAGCACCGAGCGGCCCTTTTCGCCTGAGGGAATGGAAAGGCCGACTTCGCCGAGGAACGTCTCGGCGGTCTTCCCGAGCGTCTCCCATGAGGCCTTGATGTTCTCAGGGGTTTCCTCGACGCCATTGTAGAAGCCGTCGAGCGTGATGCGGCCCGTCTCGTCATGCAGGCCGGCGAGAGCCTCGACGAGGATGTGGATCGGATTGGCCGCAGCGCCCCCGAAGAGACCGGAATGCAGGTCGCGGTCGGCGGCCGTCACGGTGACTTCCTCCCCGACAAGGCCGCGCAGCGCGGCGGCGATCGCCGGCGTGTCGCGGTCCCACATGCCGGTATCGCAGACCAGCGCATAATCAGCCTTGAGCTCGGCGGCATTGGCTTCGAGGAAGGGCTTCAGCGACGGCGAGCCGGATTCTTCCTCGCCTTCGAAGAGGATGGTGACGCGGCAGGGAAGCGCGCCGTTGATCTCCTTATAGGCGCGGCAGGCCTCGAGGAAAGTCATCAACTGGCCCTTGTCGTCGGAGGTGCCGCGACCGGTCAGGATCTTGCGGCCGTCGCCGACATCCTTGATCGTCGGCTCGAAGGGATCGTTTTCCCAAAGCTCGATCGGGTCGACCGGCTGAACGTCGTAATGGCCGTAGAACAGAACGTGCGGCGCGCCGGTGGACGCGCCGGCATGATGGGCGACGACCATCGGATGGCCGGGCGTGTCGCGAACGGAGGCTTCGAAGCCGAGCGTTTCGAGATAGCTGACGAGCCATTCGGCAGCCTTGCGGCATTCGGCTTTGTAGGCGGGATCGGTGGAAATCGACTGGATGCGCAGCAGTTCGAACAGCTTTTCGAGGCTCGATGAAAGATTCTGGTCCGCACGCGAAAGAACCGGTTGTATGTCGGCCATTTTCGACTCCTTTTCGAAATTTGGCGGGACGATAGACCAATCCAGGAAAGCAGGCGAGGCGGAAAAAGCAAAAATCAGCAGGGTGCAAAGCGGCGGAAACGACATGGATGGAGTCTCGTGGAGGGGCGCCTCATGATAATAAAGAAAAATCTAATTCAATTTACAGTTAATTAGCACAACCTAAATAGCATCGGCCGAAAATCAGCTGTTCGGGGGGCGCGCGCAGATGTTTTCGGTCATTGCATGTATTCGCGACAATCACGACTGGCGCCTGGTCATTGTAGCGGCCGCGGTCTGCCTGGTTGGCGCCATGGCGGCGATGCTGCTGCTTTCCCGGGCCCAGGAGTGCGACGCCGGGCAGCGCAAGCTCTGGATCGGCGCGTCGGGCTTTGCTTTCGGCACCGGCGTATGGGCAACGCATTTCATCGCCATGCTTGCTTATGATGGCGGCACGCCGATCAGCTACGCGCTCGACCTGACGCTGCTTTCCTTTTTGCTGTCGGTCGCGGGCTCATGGGTGGCGATCTTCGCCGCCTCGCAACGTGACGGACGGTTTTCCCGTATCCGCGGCGGAGTCCTGATGGCGCTCGGCATCGCCTCCATGCACCTGACCGGCATGCAGGCGATCGAAACACAGGCGGTCATCCTCTACGATCCCGTCATGACACTGACGGCGGTCGTCGCCGGAATGCTTCTGTCGAGCGCCGCCTTCCATATCTTTTTCAATCTGAAAGGCATGAGGCGTCTCTTCAGCTCATCGCTGGTCTTCGTCCTCGCCATCTGCACCCTTCACTTCATCTCGATGGGCAGCATTACCCTCGTGCCGGACCCCGGCAAGGAGGTTCCCACATTGGTGCTCGACACCAGGGTGCTCGCCGCGATCGTCGTGGTGGCGGCAACGGCTCTTATCCTGGTCGTCCTTGCCGTGGTCTTCGTCCAAAGCCATCTGACCGATCTGCGCGGACTTGCCAATGCCTCGCAGGAGGGGCTGCTGATCCTGCGCGAGGGCCGGATCATCGATGTCAACGAGCGGTTCCAGGCCTTGTCGGGCTGGAAGCTTGCCGATCTCTCGGGCAAGGCGCCCTCGGATGTGCTGACGGTCGTTCAGGGATCCCGGGAGAACAGGCCGGGCGAGACGCTGCTGAACACCCGCGCCGGCAGAGAGATTGCCGTGGAAGCAAACTCCAGCAGGATCGTTTATCGCGGCCGCAATTGCGAGGTGCTGGCGGTGCGCGATCTCACCGAGCGCAAGCAGGCCGAGGAGATGATCGAGCATCTCGCCCATCACGACGTGCTCACCGATCTGCCGAACAGGTCGCTGTTCGACACACGCATCCGGCAGGCGCTGCAGGTGGCGGAACGCAAGAACACCGAGGTTGCGCTGTTCTGTCTCGACCTCGACCGGTTCAAGGCCGTCAATGATATTTTCGGCCACGCCGAAGGCGACCGCATTCTCCGCAAGGTTGCCGCTATCCTGCGCCGGGTGGCCGGTGAGAGCGATACGATCGCCCGGCTCGGCGGCGACGAATTCGCCATCATCCAGTCCGCCGGGCAGCAGCCGGCATCGGCGCAAAAGCTTGCGGATGATATCATCGACGAATTCGCGGCCGAAATGGACACGGCCCGTGACCCCACGGCCGTCGGCGTCAGCCTCGGCATCGCGCTCTATCCAAGGGACGGGCGCACGGCCGAAGAACTCTGCAACAACGCCGATACCGCGCTCTACCGCGTCAAGCATGATGGCCGCGGCAGGGCCTGTTTCTTCGATGCGGAAATGGACGAAGCGGCGCGCAACCGCCGCCAGATCGAAAGCGACCTGCGCCACGCGATCATCCGCAACCAACTCCATGTCAGTTATCAGCCGATCCTCAACGCGCAGAACGGCGAGATCGGCGGCTACGAGGCCTTGATGCGCTGGCACCGGCCGGGCCACGGCATGACCGAGCCCGACATTTTTATCCCGATCGCCGAGGAAAGCGGATCGATCGTCCAGCTCGGCGAATGGATATTGCAGCAGGCCTGCAGGGAGGCCGCGCGCTGGCCGCAGCCGCTGAGGATTGCGGTCAATGTCTCGCCGGTGCAGTTCATGCTGCCCAACCTGTGCGAACGGGTCGAGGCTATTCTCGCCGAGACGGGGCTCGCAGCCGATCGGCTGGAGCTTGAGATCACCGAGACAGCCCTGATCCGCGACCGCGACCGGGTGATTGCAACGCTGCAGCGCCTGCGTAAGTTGGGGGTGCACATCGTCATGGACGATTTCGGCACCGGCTACTCCTCGCTGTCGAATCTGCGCTCGTTTCCCTTCGACAAAATCAAGGTCGACCGCAGCTTCACCGGCGTGCTGGAGCATGATGCGGCGGCGCGATCGATCGTGCGCGCTATCATCGGTCTCGGCCACAGCCTCGGCATGCCCGTCGTCACCGAGGGCGTGGAAACGGAAATGCAGCGCCGGATCGTCGTCGAGGAAGGCTGCGCGCAGGTGCAGGGCCTGTTGCTCGGCAAGCCGGATATCGAGCCGAGCATGAAGCCGGCCGTTCGCACAAGCATCCTGCCGGAGCAGGCCGGAACCGGCATGCCGCCGCGACAGCGCACACGCCTCGTCAGCGAATAATCTTGGGCGAATGATCCCGCTCAGAGCGCCTTGGCGTTTTCCAGAAGCCGGCGGATATATTCGAGCGTCAACTCGCGCTCGAAAACCCGAAAACCTTTAAACAGCGCAAGGTCGGCCTCGCGGGCGGTTTCGATCGCCTCGGCCTCCATGGCGCGGGCCTTCGGTGTCAGGAAGAGCAGTTGCGCGCGCTTGTCGGATGGATGCGGCCGGCGCTCGATCAGCCCGTCGCGGACCATGCGCGACAGCGTGTTGGCCATGGTCGCCTGTTCGATATCGACCCGCTCGAGAAGCTGTTTCTGGGTCAGCCCGTCCTCGGCCCATAATTCCAGCAGAATGGGAAACTGGCCCGGAGAAAAACCGAGCCCGACCGCGCGCTGGTGCAGCGAGCGGGCAAAACCCTTCGCCAGCTGGCTGGCAAGGTAAGCTCCCGAATCCATGCGGTTAAATCCCATGATTGCAAGTTAGGCTCAAAACCATCCCGGAGACAATGCAGCAAATCGCATGCGATACTTCAAAATATGCGAGGGGCGACGATAATTTCGAGGGCCTGGAAAAACAAAAGTCGCCATGGCCTGGAGGTTGGCCATGGCGACCTTAAAGTGGGGACAAAGGCCCGGAGAGGGGGATAAGGCCTTTGTCCAAGCCTGACGCGGCGGGGGACAAGCCGGTGATCAGACCCGCGGCGCGATCAAGCGCCGGTGACATGGATTTGTGCCTGAGAATGTGGTTTTTCAAGGGAGGGCGATCGTTACAAATCGGTAACAGTTTGGTGAGCAGAATCTTCCGCGCCGCCCGCCGAACTTTATATGGACCTCGTCCCGTGCCCGCGCTATCCATGCACCCATGAAAAAAGGCGATCACCTCTTCCTAGTCGACGGTTCCGGTTTCATCTTCCGGGCGTTTCATGCACTGCCACCGCTGACCCGCAAGACCGACGGCCTGCCGATCGGCGCCGTTTCCGGTTTCTGCAACATGCTGTGGAAGCTGTTGAGGGATGCGCGCAACACCGATGTCGGCGTGACCCCGACACATCTTGCCGTCATCTTCGATTATTCCGCCAAGACATTCCGCAAGGATCTCTACGACGCCTATAAGGCGAACCGCTCCGCCCCGCCGGAAGAGCTCGTTCCCCAGTTCGGCCTGATCCGCGAGGCGACCCGCGCCTTCAACCTGCCCTGCATCGAGACCGAAGGTTTCGAGGCCGACGATATCATCGCCACCTATGCCCGCCTGGCCGAGGCATCGGGCGCCGATGTCACCATCGTCTCATCGGACAAGGACCTGATGCAGCTCGTCAGCCCGAATGTCCATATGTATGACAGCATGAAGGACAAGCAGATCGGCATTCCCGATGTCATCGAGAAATGGGGCGTGCCGCCGGAAAAGATGATCGACCTGCAGGCGATGACCGGCGATTCCGTCGACAATGTTCCCGGCATTCCCGGCATCGGCCCGAAGACCGCCGCCCAGCTGCTCGAGGAATACGGCGATCTCGACACGCTGCTCGACCGCGCCACCGAGATCAAGCAGGTCAAGCGTCGCGAGACGATCCTTGCCAATATCGATATGGCCAGGCTCTCGCGCGACCTCGTGCGGCTGCGCACCGATGTGCCGCTCGACCTCGATCTCGACGCGCTGGTGCTGGAGCCGCAGAACGGCCCGAAGCTGATCGGCTTCCTGAAGACGATGGAATTCACGACGCTGACGCGTCGCGTCGCCGAAGTCTGCGATTGCGATGCCAACGCCATCGAACCGGCGATCGTCAACATCGAATGGGGCAAGGCTGCCCATGGCCCCGATCTCGACGCGGCCGAACCGGCCCCTGTTGCCGGCGGCATCCCCGAGGTCTCGGGCGAATCGGTGCCGGTGCCGCCGCGCGCGAAGGCCAAGGCTTCAGTCGAAGGCGCCTTTTCGCCCGCCGATCTGGCCAAGGCGCGGGCCGAAGCCTTTGCGACGCTGCCCTTCGATCATTCGGCCTATGTGACGATCCGGGATCTCGCCACGCTCGACCGGTGGATCGCCGATGCACGCGATACCGGCCTCGTTGCTTTCGACACAGAGACGACGTCGCTGGATGCGATGCAGGCCGAGCTTGTCGGCTTCTCGCTGGCGATCGCCGACAATACGGCCGATCCCACCGGCACGAAGATCCGCGCCGCCTATATACCGCTCGCCCACAAGAACGGCGTCGGCGATCTGCTCGGCGGCGGCCTTGCCGACAACCAGATCCCCATGCGCGATGCCTTGCCGCGGCTGAAGGCCCTGCTGGAGGACGGCGCGGTTCTCAAGGTCGCGCAGAACCTCAAATACGACTACCTGCTGATGCAGCGCTACGGCATCGAGACCAGGAGTTTCGACGACACGATGCTGATCTCCTACGTGCTCGACGCCGGCACCGGCGCCCATGGCATGGACCCGCTCTCGGAAAAATTTCTTGGCCATACGCCGATCCCCTACAAGGATGTGGCGGGCAGCGGCAAGGCGAACGTCACCTTCGATCTCGTCGATATCGACCGCGCCACCCATTATGCCGCCGAAGATGCCGACGTGACGCTGCGGCTCTGGCTGGTGCTGAAGCCGCGGCTGGCGGCGGCAGGGCTGACCAGCGTCTATGAACGGCTGGAGCGGCCGCTGCTGCCGGTGCTGGCGCGCATGGAAGCGCGGGGGATCACCGTCGACCGGCAGATCCTGTCGCGCCTGTCCGGTGAGCTGGCCCAGGGTGCCGCGCGCCTGGAAGACGAGATCTATGTGCTGGCCGGCGAGCGGTTCAATATCGGCTCGCCGAAGCAGCTCGGCGATATCCTGTTCGGCAAGATGGGCCTTGCCGGCGGCAGCAAGACGAAGACCGGCCAATGGTCCACCTCCGCGCAGGTACTCGAGGATCTCGCCGCCGCCGGGTTCGAGCTGCCGCGCAAGATCGTCGACTGGCGCCAGCTCACCAAGCTGAAATCGACCTACACCGACGCGCTCCCCGGCTATGTGCACGCGGAGACCAAGCGGGTCCATACTTCCTATTCGCTGGCATCGACGACGACCGGACGCCTGTCCTCCTCCGAGCCGAACCTGCAGAACATTCCGGTGCGCACCGCCGAAGGCCGCAAGATCCGCACCGCCTTCATCTCGACGCCGGGCCACAAGCTGATCTCCGCCGACTACAGCCAGATCGAACTGCGCGTGCTTGCCCATGTGGCCGAGATCCCGCAGCTGACCAAGGCCTTCGAGGATGGCGTCGACATCCATGCCATGACCGCGTCGGAAATGTTCGGCGTGCCCGTCGAAGGCATGCCGGGCGAGGTGCGCCGCCGCGCCAAGGCGATCAATTTCGGCATCATCTACGGCATCTCGGCCTTCGGCCTTGCCAACCAGCTGTCGATCGAGCGTTCGGAAGCCGGCGACTACATCAAGAAGTATTTCGAGCGTTTCCCCGGAATCCGCGACTATATGGAAAGCCGCAAGGCCATGGCGCGCGACAAGGGCTATGTCGAAACCATCTTTGGCCGGCGAATCAACTACCCCGAAATCCGCTCTTCCAACCCGTCGGTGCGCGCCTTCAACGAGCGCGCCGCGATCAACGCGCCGATCCAGGGGTCGGCCGCCGACGTCATCCGCCGGGCGATGATCAGGATGGAGCCGGCGCTCGCCGAAGCCGGCCTTGCCGAGCGCGTCCGCATGCTGCTGCAGGTGCATGACGAGCTCATTTTCGAGGTCGAGAACGAGGACGTCGAAAAGGCGATGCCCATCATCGTCTCGGTCATGGAAAACGCCACCATGCCGGCGCTCGAAATGCGCGTGCCGCTGAGGGTCGATGCGCGCGCTGCCAGCAATTGGGACGAGGCGCATTAGCCCCGTCTCCACAAAATCGGCAAAGATTTTTCCGTTTAATTCAACTCACTGAAATCGCAGCGGTTTAGCGGAGGGAGCCGTATCGGAACGATACGGCGGGAAGGAACTTATTAACCTTCCTTTTCTATCCCGGTAGGGTCGTAATTTGTTAGGCATGAGTGAGTAGCGGACGCATGCGTTTTCCCAGAACCAATTTGACGGACGCCGGGGACTTTTCCAGCGGGATTGAAACGGAACTTCCGGCGGTAGAGCCGGGAGAAAAGCCGGCGGCGCCGATCTGGCAGAGCAATTTTTCCCTCGCGCCGAACGTCCGTTTCACCCGCACGCCGGAAACGCTGATCAGCAGGCGCCGCGCGCCGGAAGAACCCGTCCGCGATGATTCGCAGATTGAACAGCAGGCGATACGGATCGAGCCGGTCGCCGTCGATGTGCCCTTCGATATCTATCTGCCGGAGCCGGACGAACTTCCCGCAGCACCTGACAGGATCGAACTGCAGCCGTCACCCGTTCCCGACGAGCCGGCCGCGCCTGCTTTCCGCGCCACCGCCGAGCTTTCCTCCATTTCCGATTTCGCCTTCTGGGAAGTCATGGCCTTCGAAGAGGCCGAACCGGTTCGCGCGCCTGCCGTGATCTCGTTCCCCAAGGCCGAGACTGCGCCCGAATCGATCACGTCGCTGTTCCGCATCATGGAATGGCGCCCCGGCCGGCCTCCCGTTCCCATCGCCTCCCGCCCGGTTCCGCCGGCCGCTGCGACCCCCGCAAAGCCCGCCCCGCGCCCTCCGGCCGCCATATCCCTGGAACGGCCGAGGCGCCTGCCCGTCGAGATCCCTGTTGTGCCGGCCCCTCCGCCTGTACCGACCTCGCCGATTGCGCCCGCGCCTCAGGCGGCGCCTGCTCTTCACGTGACGCCCGCTCTTCATGTCGCCCCAGCCCCTCAGGCCGCCCCGGTGCCCCAGCGCACGCCGCCTGTCGCCGCGGTTCTGCCGTCGCCGCGCCTGGCGGCAAGGCCGGAAAGGATCGACGCCTCCGGTTATGAATTCCCGCCGCGTGCCCTGCTGCAGGAGCCGCCGGAACGGCTCGGCGAGATCATGTCGCAGGAGACGCTGGAGCAGAATGCCGGGCTTCTGGAAAGTGTGCTCGAGGATTTCGGCATCAAGGGCGAGATCATCCATGTCCGCCCCGGCCCGGTCGTCACCCTTTATGAATTCGAGCCGGCGCCGGGCGTGAAATCGTCGCGCGTCATCGGCCTGGCCGACGATATCGCCCGCTCGATGTCGGCGCTGTCGGCCCGTGTCGCCGTCGTGCCCGGCCGCAACGTCATCGGCATCGAACTGCCGAACGTCACCCGTGAAACCGTCTATTTCCGTGAGATGATCGAGAGCCAGGATTTCGAGAAGAGCGGCTATAAGCTGGCGCTCGGCCTCGGCAAGACCATTGGCGGCGAGCCGGTTATTGCCGAGCTCGCCAAGATGCCGCATCTGCTCGTCGCCGGCACCACCGGCTCCGGCAAGTCGGTGGCCATCAACACGATGATCCTGTCGCTGCTCTACCGCATGACGCCGGAACAGTGCCGACTGATCATGGTCGATCCGAAGATGCTCGAGCTCTCCGTCTATGACGGCATCCCGCATCTCCTGACGCCCGTCGTCACCGATCCGAAGAAGGCGGTGATGGCGCTGAAATGGGCGGTGCGCGAGATGGAGGAGCGTTACCGCAAGATGTCGCGCCTCGGCGTGCGCAATATCGACGGTTACAACGACCGCGTGGCGCAGGCCCGCGACAAGGGCGAGACCATTCATGTCATGGTCCAGGTCGGCTTCGACAAGGGCACCGGCGCCCCGATCGAGGAAAACCAGGCGCTCGACCTGACGCCGATGCCCTATATCGTCGTCATCGTCGACGAAATGGCCGACCTGATGATGGTCGCCGGCAAGGAGATCGAAGGCGCGATCCAGCGTCTGGCGCAGATGGCGCGTGCCGCCGGCATCCATCTGATCATGGCGACGCAGCGTCCGTCGGTCGACGTCATCACCGGCACGATCAAGGCGAACTTCCCGACCCGCATCTCCTTCCAGGTGACCTCGAAGATCGATAGCCGCACCATCCTCGGTGAGCAGGGCGCCGAGCAGCTGCTCGGCCAGGGCGATATGCTGCATATGCAGGGCGGCGGGCGGATTTCCCGCGTCCACGGTCCCTTCGTCTCGGATGCCGAGGTCGAAAAGGTCGTTGCCCATCTGAAGACCCAGGGCCGCCCCGAATATCTCGACACCGTCACCGCTGACGAAGAGGAAGAGCCCGAAGAGGAAGAGGCCGGCGCCGTCTTCGACAAGAGCGCCATGGCCTCCGAGGATGGCAACGAGCTCTACGAGCAGGCGGTGAAAGTCGTCATGCGCGACAAGAAGTGCTCGACCTCCTACATCCAGCGCCGCCTCGGCATCGGCTACAACAGAGCCGCCTCATTGGTCGAGCGCATGGAAAAGGAAGGCCTGGTCGGGCCGGCCAACCATGTCGGCAAGCGCGAGATCGTGTCCGGTCGGGGTGACAGCGAGTAACGGGAGCCGTCGGTTCCCCGAAGGACGAACGGCCCTGGCCTCAGGCCGGGGCCGCAGACCGGGCGGCGCGTTTGTGCACCACCGCGAGCAGGCCTCCGAGAAAGATCGTCCCGACGATAAACAGAAATGCTGCCGCCACGATGGCCGGGCTGATGTTTTCGCGAATCGACGAGAACATCTGGCGCGCCAGCGTCAACTGGTTTGGCCCGGCGACAAACAGCGTCAGCACGACTTCATCCAGCGATGTCGCAAAGGCAAGCACCGCGCCGGAAAGGACGCCGGGCATGGCAAGCGGCAGCGTGACTTTCCAGAAGACTTTTGCTGGAGAAGCCCCGAGGCTCGCGGCCGCACGCTCGGTCCGATAGTCGATGCCCTCAAGCGAGGCGGTGATGCTGACCAGCACAAAAGGCACGGCGACAACCGTATGCGCCACGATGACCGCCGCAAATGTGTTTGGAAATCCGAGGCCGGCAAACAGGATCTGCAGCCCGACGCCGAGCACGACAGCTGGAACGACCATCGGCAGGAGGAATATCGTCCTCAGCGCCGCGGCAAAAACAACGCGCCTGCGCAATGCCAGTGCGGCCAGAATGCCGAGCACGGTGGAAAGCAAGGTCGTCCCCGCTCCGATCAGCAAGCTGTTGACGATCGACCGTCGCCAGGCGTCCTCGGTTGCCAGTTCCGCAAACCAGCGATCCGAAAAAGAAGGAATGGGATAGGCCAGGAAGCTGCTGGAGGTAAATGCGATCGGAAGGATCGCCAAAAGCGGAGCCAGCAGAAAAATGACCGTTGCCGCACCGAACAGAAATTTTAGCAATCGAATTGTCATGTCACGCCCCCGTCGTCTTCATGGATAGCCGGCCATAAAGGCCGTAGAGCACGATCGTCACGGCGAGCAGCACCATACCGAGCGCACCGGCCATGCCCCAATTGGCGGAGCCGGTGGCGTAGAAGGCAATCACCGAACTGATCATCTGGTCCTTCGGCCCGCCGATGAGCGCCGGTGTGATGTAGTAACCGAGCGCTGCCATGAAGACGAGCAGTCCGCCGGAGGCGATGCCGCGGAGCGCCAGGGGCAGCAGGATATGCAGAAAGGCCCGGATCGGCCTCGCGCCGAGAGAGGCTGCCGCCGGCATCAGATTTCGCGGGATTGCGATGAGGACGCTGTAGATCGGCAGAACCATGAACGGCAGCAACACATGCGTCATGGCGATGACGACACCCGTCCGGTTGAAAAGAAGCGGCAAGGGGCTATCGAGAAGGCCGAGCGACACGAGGAGGGAGTTGATGAGCCCCTTGTCCTGAAGGAGGATGTACCATGCCGCGGTGCGCACCAGCAGCGATGTCCACAGGGGCAGCAGCACCGCGGCAAGGAGGAGCTGTCGCCGCCAGCCGCTCGCGGCGGCGGCCAGCATCGCGTAGGGCAGGCCGATGAGACAGGTCGCCAGGGTCACGACGGCGGCCACGGCGAATGTTCTCAGCAGAATCGCCTGATTGGCGGACTCTCCGGCCGGCATCGCCACGATCGCCCCCGACGCGTCATGCTGAAGATCGACGGCGGCAAGCAGGTTGCGATCGGTGTAAGGCTCGGTGGCTTCGGCGATTGCCCGCCAGAAGGCAACGTCGTTCCATCGGGCGTCGATCTCTGCGAGGCTTATCGGCCCGGTGCTGTCTCTCACGGCCGCGACGGTCTTTCGCATCAGTGTGCGGAAGCCCGGCTGGGCGCTGTTCAGTCTTCGAACCACCTCTCCGAGTTTCTGGTCGTCGTCGAGCGATTTCAGGTCGTCGACAAGAGCTGTCCGCATTTCGTCCGAGGGTTCGGAGGTAATGTTCCAGGCCGAGACCGCAGCTGTCGTCCGCGGCAGGTTTTTGCTGACGACCGGATCGGACACCGCCTGTTGCAGGACGGTCAGAAGCGGCCAGATGAAGAAGACACCCAGGAACAAGGTCAGCGGAAAGACGAGGGCAAAGGTGCCGGTGTGTCGACGGAAAGCATTCATGCTGCAATCACCCAGCAGTCTTCAGGCGTGAAGTGCGCCACCACATCGGCTCCGACCGGCCATTCCGCCGATCGCATGTCGGTCCGCACCACGAAGCGGAAGGCATCCTCATCGAGCTGCACCCGCAAATGGTCGCCCTGATAGACGCTATCGAGTATTTTTGCCGGCAGGGCGTTTGCCGCCGCGCCGATGCCGCGAGCCGCCAAGGAAATGCGCTCTGGGCGAACGGAAATATGGACGCGGCTGCCGACGGCCAGCGAATTACTGCCAGGCACGATCACATGCCGTCCATCGGCGATCTCGACCGAGGTGCCGGTCGTGCCCGTTGCCTTGACCGTTCCTTCTATCAGATTGGTTTCGCCGATGAATTCGGCGACGGCGCGTGTCTGCGGGCGGTCGTAGATGTCGCGCGGCGTACCGATCTGCTCGATATTGCCGCGGTTGAAGACCGCAATCCGGTCCGACATGGTCAGCGCCTCGGATTGATCATGGGTCACGAATACCACGGTCAGTTCCAGGCGCTTGTGAAGGGCGCGGATGTCGAGTTGCATCTGTTCGCGCAATTGTTTGTCGAGTGCCCCAAGCGGCTCGTCCATCAGCACCACCGTCGGCTCGAACACCAGGGACCGGGCAAGCGCCACGCGCTGCTGCTGTCCGCCGGAAAGCTGGGCGGGCTTGCGGCCACTCATGGCCGACAGCTGCACCATCTCAAGGGCGCGTTTCACGCGTTCTTCGATCTCGCTGCGACCGACACCGCGCATCCTGAGAGGAAAGGCGATGTTGTCGGCGATCGACATATGCGGAAAGAGCGCATAGTTCTGGAAGACGACACCCATTTCACGCCGATGCGGAGGCAGATGATCGATGCGGCGGCCGTCGAGAAAAATGCCGCCGGCGGTCGGGTTTTCGAATCCCGCCAGCATCATCAGCAAAGTCGTCTTGCCTGAACCCGAAGGTCCCAGAAGGCTGACGAATTCGCCCCTCTCGATGTCGAGCGACAGGTCTTTGACGACCTGATGCAGGCCAAAGGATTTGGAGATTCTTTCAAAGCGTATGCGCGGCGCAGCCATGGCGGCCCTCCGTTCGGATAGTCGGCTCTTGGGCAGACGAAGTGACGAAGATGTGCGGAAGCCCCCACGGGTCGATCGGCAGAAGCGATCCGCGGGGGCGATATTCCGTCCGTTATTGTGCCAGCCAGGCGTCGAATCTCTTGGTCAGCGCTTCCGAATTGTCGATCCAGAAGTCCGTATCAAGGCTGACTGATTCCTGCATGTTGGCCTGGGTGGTGGGCAAGTCGGCCAGCTGGTCCGGCGGCACGCTCTTGCCGGCTTCCTTGTTCGGCAGGCCGTAGGCGATATATTGCGGCAGTTTCGCCTGGTTTTCCGCTTTGCTGGCGAAGGCGATGAAGTCGAAGGCCGCATCCTTGTTTTCGGCGCCCTTCAGAACGACCCAACTATCCACGGCATAGATGCTGCCCGGCCAGACAACTTTGAACTGACGGCCTTCGGAGCGGTTGATGCCGGTGATGCGGCCATTATAGGCACTGGTCATGGCCACTTCGCCGGAAGCCAGCAGTTGCAGCGGCTGGGCGCCAGAGGTCCACCAGACAAGGTGCGGTTTCAACGCGTCAAGCTTGGCGAAGGCGCGGTCGATGCCCTCAGGCGTCGCCAGGACGTCATAAACTTTGTCCGCCGGCACGCCGTCGGCCATCAGCGCGAATTCGAGCGTGTATTTCGGTCCCTTGCGCAGGGCGCGCTTGCCGAGGAATTTCTTCACGTCCCAAAAATCGGCCCAGGACTTGGGGCCATCGGCAATCCTCGCACCATCATAGGCGATGGCGGTCGACCAGACGATGGCGCCGACGCCGCAATCGCTCACCGCGGAAGGCAGAAATGCATCCTTGCCGCCAAGCTTGCTCCAGTCCACCTTCTCGAAAAGTCCGTCGGCGCAGCCGAGCGAGAGTTCGTCGGCTTCGACCTCGACGGCATCCCAGGCGGGATTCCCCGCCTTGACCTTTGCCTGAAGGACGCCGATACCGCCGTCCCAGCCTTCGTCGAGCAGAGGCTTGCCGGTCACCTTGGAGAATGGCTTGAAATAGATCTCCCGCTGCGCATCCTGAAAATTCCCGCCCCAGGACGCGATGGTAAGATCCCGGGTCGCGCCCGGCACCGTGGTGAGCGCCAGCGATAGCAGGCCGAGAGCCGTCATCGTCGAAGTGTTCTTGAATTTCATTCGCGTTCCCCTGTTTGTTGAGCGTCCGTCTGACGCCGGTGACAGCCACGATCCTTGAGATCGTTGGCAATCGCGGCCGCTCGCAAAGGATGGGCAAAGCCGGCGTCTGCAGACTTTACTTGGTGTCGTCTCCGAGGCGGAGCGGCGTGTTGCGGGCAATGCTGGCGGATGTCCGGTAGGGCGGGAAGGCGCTTTTTGTTGACCGCGGTGGACACCTGCATGCACCGCTGCCGACCAGTCTTCTCGGGCAAGTGGTCGCGCCGCCCCGCAAATTTGATGGTTTCGCTTGCGAAAGGCGAAAACCGCAATTGTCAGCTGGTAGGCAAGTGGTGCATCTTATGCACCACCGTGCACCACTCTTCGTTACGCCGAAATCGCCAATTCCATGGCATATGAAGGGAATACGGCATTCCGATCTTGGTTCGGCGGAACCAATTTCCGTTCTGGGAGACAGGATTGCGCAGAGGGAAATCATCGCCAGATGAACAGGAAGGCGTTCCGAAACGCGGACGTTTACCGCCGCTTTCCATGGTGCGTGCCTTCGAGGCGGTCAGCCGTCTGGGATCGATGCGCAGAGCCGCGGACGATCTCAATCTCAGTCATACCGTCATATCCCGTCACGTCCGCAATCTTGAAGCCTGGTTTGGCACGCGGCTTGTCGATGCCGGCCCGCGCGGCATCAGGCTGACGGCGGAAGGCAGAGTTTTTGCCGAGACGGTGGGGGCGGCTTTCGACCTCATTGCCCAATCGACGGCGGAGCTGCGTCCGGCGGTCAACCGCACGGTCTTGCGCATCTGGTGCGTGCCCGGTTTCGCGACACGGTGGCTGACGCCGCGCTTCAACCAGCTCCAGCTTGCCTTGCCCGGCATCGATTTCGTGATGCGCGCGACCGATCTCGAGCCGGATTTCACCCGCTATGAGGCCGATATCGACATCCGCTATTCCGAGGAGCCAAGGGGGAATGTCCGCTGGATCCTGCTGGAAAGGCCGCGCATGTTCCCGGTCACCAGCCCCGAATGGATCAGCCGAAACGCTCCGATACGGACCCTTGACGATCTGGTGCGTCAGCCGCTGATCCACGAGGAAAGCCGCGATCAGTGGCGGCAATGGTTTCGCAAGGCTGGCTTCGAGCATGAAGTGACGTTGAACGGTCCGCGGCTGTGGTCAGCCAATCTGACCGTCGACGCGGCGGTGGCAGGGCAAGGAATAGCGCTGGCCACCCGCCTGATCGCCGCAGATGATTTGCGCGCCGGGCGGCTCGTCGAATTGCTGGAAACCGACGTCCGGCTCGGCGGCTATTATTTGGTCGGGCCGCGGGAGCGCTGGAATGAGGTGACATCGGCCCGTTTCCGAGCATGGGTGCAGCAGTCGATCGCTGAAACCACCGGAGGTCACGCCTCTTATGAAAACGGTCATCCGAGTCGATAAGCGTGTGCTCCGATCTCACGTCTTCAGGCTTGCCAATCGCAGCGTCTCGCCGACGAACGCGGTCTTGCCGCCGGTGTAGAAATCCCAATCGCCGCCTGCTTCCGCAGCCAGCCGGCGTTTCAGATCGGCATAGGCCGTGGCCCTTTCGGAGTGATGCCGGAGATAGTCGCGAAACAGGATGCGCTCCCGATGGGCGCGATTACCGCGGCCGCAAAGATAGAGCTTGAAGCCATAGGCTTCATGATCGCGGGTGAAGGCCCAGCGTTTCTCTCCCCTATCGCCGTGAAAGACAAAATCGGCAGCGCGCACCATTTCGATCGCCATCGGCAGAACGTCGTCGGAGATCGTCACGACATCGAGGTCGATCTTCGGCTTGGCCGGCAGGCCAGGCACCGAAGTACTGCCGATATGGTCGACGGACAGCACGAGATTGCCGAGCAGGATGGAGATCTCGGCGCTGATTTCAGCAAAGAGCCGCGGCCAGGATGGATCGTAATCGACCACTTTGATGGCGCGCATGCCCTTCCTCTCAATTGCGGTCAATGGACTTCGGCGAGCAGCCCGTCGAGGATCGTGACCATCTTCTGCTTGGCCTCTTCGAGCGAGCCGCTATTGTCGAGCTCCGCGACGTCGTAGTCGCCGCGCACGGTCAGCGGCCCGCGGGCAAGCCTGGCCATGATATCCTCATGCGTCTCACGCCCGCGCGCCTCCAGCCGGCTGGCGAGCACTTCCGGGCGAGCGGTGACGTTGATCACCTTGAGCCGCGGGAAAGCCGCCTGGAAACGGTGAAGCGCCGAGCGGGAACCGTTGGCGACGACGACATGGCCGCGCGACAATGCCACCGAGACCTCGGCCGGAATACCGTATTTCAAGCCGTGCGCCTCCCACCAGACGGCGAAGGAGCCCGACTGCTCCATGGCGGCAAACCCTTGGAGGGAGACGGAAAGATGGTCTTCGCCGCCGGCGTCGCGGTGGCGGGTGATGACGCGGCGGGTGAAATGAACGTCGGCGCGGCCGGCGAAATGCCGCGCGGCAAGGTTCATCAGCGTGTCCTTGCCGGCGCCGCTCGGCCCGACGACGACGACCATAATGCCGCGCTCGGCTCCGGCTCCTGGATGGGGTTCGTACGGGCTCATGCGACACGGCGTCCTTGGCGCCAGACGGAGCGTGTCACCGGCACGCCATGCGAACGGTGGACGCGGACGAGATCGGCGCGCAGCCCGGTGGCGATCCGGCCGCGATCGTCGAGGCTGACGGTGCGCGCCGGCGTCGAGGTCACCATGGCGATCGCCTTCGGCAGGGTGATGCTCTCGACTTCATCGGCCAGGATGAAGGGCGCATGCAGCAGGCTGAGCGGCACGTAATCGGAGGACAGCACGTCGAGCACGCCCATCTCGGCAAGGTCGCGGGCGGCGATATTGCCGGAATGGGACTTGCCGCGCACGATGTTCGGCGCGCCCATCAGCACGCTCATGCCATGGTCGTGCGAGGCGCGGGCGGCATCGAAGCTGGTCGGGAATTCGGCAAGCCGCACGCCGTTGTCGATCGCCTCGTCGACATGCGAGAGTGTCGCATCGTCATGGCTTGCGACTGTGATGCCGCGCTCGGCGCAGACCTTGGCGATGGCGTTGCGATGCGGCGTCGAGTTGCGCGCCGATTCCGCCTGGCGCTTGGCGACGAAACGGGCGAAGGCCTCGTCGCTCAGGCCGCGCTTCTTCTGATAGTAGAAGATATATTGATCCATCGTCTGGAACTGCCGCTGGCCGGGCGCATGATCCATCAGCGAGACCAGGCGCACATGCCGGTCCTTTTCGAAATCGGCGAAATGTTCGAGCACATTGTCGGCCGAAACCTCGCAGCGCAGGTGGAGGAGATGCTCGGCGCGCAGCCTGCCTTCCTTCTCCGCCGACTGGATGGCGTCGGCCATCTCGCGCATCTCGCCATGTTCGAAGCCGCCGTCCTCGTCCGCGCCCATGCGCAGGCAGTCGAACACCGTGGTAATGCCCGATGTGACGATCTGGGCGTCATGCGCCTGGACCGCGGCTGTCTTGTTCCAGCGGATGCCGGGCCGCGGCTGATAATGGCCTTCGAGGTGATCGGTATGTAGCTCGACGAGGCCGGGAATGACATAGTCGCCTTCGAAATCTTCGCCGGCTACCGAGTTGCCTTCGGAAATATCGGCGATCTTGCCGTCGCGAATGACAATCGAGCCAGCGAGGATATCATCCTCGAGAACGATGCGGGCGTTGGAAAACACGGTCTCTCTGCTCATCTCGTCGGGTCTTTCAGCTTTTGGCGCCGGAAAGCGGCAGCCAGGAATGAACTTTGAACGGGGCGCCGCGCGTCTCCTCGGTGAAGACGGCAAGGCCGGAAATCGACAGCGGCCGGCCGATGAAATCGGCAAAACGCTCGGTCAGAATGGCTTTCATCACTGCGGCGCGTGTCTCGGGCACCTGGCCGGTGAGCGTCATGTGGAAGCCGAAATCCTCCATCACGTAAGGATAACCCCAGCGCTGCAGATTGGCGCGCTGGCTGTCGCTGAGCTTCTCCGGGTTGCGCCGCGCCATATCGGCCTCGGTAAGCGCTGCGCGGAACGGTTCGAAGGACTTTACCACCTTCGAGGCGAAATCCTGAAGAGGTTGATGAAGAGAACCGGGAACGAGGGCAAAAAAACGGCCGAGCTGACCGAGCACGAGCTCGGGAACCTCGAAGGCTTCAGTGCGCGCGGCAAACTCCTCGACGACAGCCATGAGATCCTTCTCGGTGACCGAGGCGGCAAGCGAAAACGGCGCCTTGATCGTCGCGTGAAAGCCGTAGCGGCGCGGGTCGGCGGTCAGCTCGAACTGCTCTGCCGCACCGAGCTGCGCATCGTCAGGTGCAGCATAGGTCTCGCCGGCAAAGGCATCGCGGCCGAGCCAGAGCGAGGCCGCGCCGGTCAGGGGATCATCCTTCGGCGGCGAGAAATAGAGAGCGTAGCGCAAGGCTTTTATCCTGGGGATCGTCGAAACGGGGAGCGCAATGTGCAGTGATTTGGCGGCGAACCGCAAGCAGGTTCCCGGCTAAAAGATTTCCGTGACAAAATGATGATGGCGACCGCCGCCGCGACCTTTCCAGCGGATGGATCAGTGGGTTTTCGTGCCCATCAGTCGGTGGCGCAGCGCGTTCGAAGCGGCGTCGAAAATGAAGACGACGATCAGGATCAGGATGACCATATAGGCGACGTTTTCCCAGTTGGCGTTGGTGCGCATCGCCTCCCAGAGTTTCAGGCCGATGCCGCCCGCGCCGACGGCGCCGATGATGGTGGCGCCACGCACGTTCGATTCCCACTGGTAGAGGGTCTGGCTGACGATAACAGGGACGATCTGCGGCATAATGCCGTAACGATGGACGAGCACGGTCTGGGCGCCGGTCGATTGGATGCCTTCCCGCGGCTTGTTGTCGATATTCTCCAGCCCTTCGGAATAGAGCTTGCCGAGCGTGCCGGTCTCGGTGAGGAAGATTGCGCCGGAACCGGCAAGCGGGCCGGGACCGAAGGCGCGCGTCAGGAACAGCGCCCATATCAGCATGTCGACCGAGCGCAGGAAATCGAAGAAGCGCTTGAGGATCTGATTGAGCAGCCGGTTCGGTGTGATGTTGCGCGCCGCCAGGAAGGCGAGCGGGAAAGCGGCAAGCGACCCCAGCAGCGTTCCGAGGAATGCCATGACGATCGTCTGGAAAAGCTTGGTCCAGACATCGCCGTGCTGCCATTCGCTGTTGTTCCAGATGTCGTCGAAGGCGAGCGACAGGTTGGACTGGTCGGGCTTGATGCGCGGCCTGGAGACGATGAGGCTGACGACCTCGCCAACCGGCTTGTCGAAGAAGGAGGACTGCGTGTCGAAGATGAAATTCGCCCAGCCGATGAAACGCTTGCGGATTTTCACCCGGTCGACGGAGATGCTGACATTGCCGGCAAAGCCGAGATCGGCAAGCACATTGTCGTCATAGACGGTCATCCAGCCGGGCACCGGCCCGACCACCTTCGGCGCACCGCTCGTGACGTCGACGGGGACGCTGATGCCATGCGCGGTGACGATCGTCCGGCTCTTCGAGACGGTGACGGAGCGGCTGGCGCCGCTGATCGAAACGGTGATGCTGCCGTCGGGATTGTCGACCAGCCAGTCCGGATGCGGATTGTCGCCGAGCGGCGAGAAACGCGGATACCGCACCTCGATCGAGCCGTCGTCCTGGATGCGGAAGTCCGGCTGAACGTCGTAGCTCACCCATTGGCTGAGATAGATGCCGACGCGCTCCCAATGGGCTTCGGCGAATAGCTTGGGCAGGTCGAAGAACCAGACGGCATAGAGGCTGTAGAGCAGCGTCGCGATCAGGATCATCAGCCCGCCGAAACGCTGGCGGAACGACCGGTGGAAATATTCCGGATAGCGCGCTTCGATTTCGTTCATGCGGTTTGCATCGATCACCGTCATGGCAGCCTCAATGTTGCAGGAGGAAGGCATGCTCGCCGACGAGGCGGCGGCGCAGCCATGCGGAGAACTGGTCGACGGCGACGATCGTCACGAACAGCAGCAGAACGAGCGCCATCGTCTTGGCGCCGAAGCCGCGCGAGATCGAAAGCTTCAGTTCCTCGCCGATGCCGCCGCCGCCGACGGCGCCGATAATGGTCGAGGCGCGCACGTTGATCTCGAGCCGCAGCAGCGCATAGGAGGTGAAATTCGGCAGCACCTGCGGCAGGGCGGCGAAACGCACGCGCTCCCACCAGTTGGCACCGACGGCCTTCATGCCCTCATGCGGCTTCATGTCGATATTCTCGGCCACTTCGTAGAAAAGTTTACCGAGCGCGCCGATCGTATGCAGGGTGATGGCGATGATGGCGGCGACGGGTCCGATCGACAGGATCGCCGAAAACAGGCCGGCAATGACGATCTCGGGAAAGGCGCGCAGGAATTCCATCAGGCGCTTGGTGAAGACGCGCAGCGGCCACGAAGCCGTCAGGTTGCGGGCGGCAAAGAAGCTCAAGGGAACGGCAAACACGAAGGCGATGAGCGTCGAAAGCAGCGCCACGTTGATCGTGACGATCATCAGCTCGAAATATTCGGGAATGTAGAAGGCGCCCGAGATATAGACGCGGCCCTTGTCGAAATTGAATTCCTCGCCGCCCCTGTCGTTGACGCTCGCAATGTCGAACAGCGCGCGCCAGACATCGTTCCAGTCCTTGGGGATGAGCCAGCTCAAAAAGTCGAAGAGATGCGGCAGGCGGTCGAAGAAATGGCCGGCATTGCTCTCGTCGGCGAAGCGGACGGAACTGACGAAGGCCGCAATCAGGATCACCAGGCCGAGCACGGTGTAGAAACGGCGCCTGGCGACCATCCGCTCCCAGGCTGTGCGGATCTCCTGCGTACTCTGCATGTGCGGCTGTATCTCGGCAACAGTCATGGACGCCTCGCCCGGTTACAAAGAAAGGGCGGCCGTTTCCAGCCGCCCCGCATTCAAGAAAGCCGATCAGCCGCCGATGGCAGCTTTGCGGACTTCGACGACGGCGTTGTAGAAGTCGTGCTTGACGGGGGAGTAGCCCTTGTAGTCGCCGCCTTCGATAGCGGCGAAGCACTTGTGATCCTTCTCAGGCAGGGCCGCGAAGAAAGCTGCGAGCTTCTTCTGCCACTCCTGGCCGAGAGCGTTGCGAACGACGAGCGGGCCGTTCGGGATCAGCGGCGAACGCCAGACTTCGACCAGCTTGTTCGGGTCGACGGCGCCCTTGTCGACTTCCTTGCGGAAGGTGCCGGAGGTGTAGCCGTCCTTGAAATCGCCGATGCCCGAGCTGTCGTCGACGGCAACGTCGACCTTGCCGTCGTAAGCGGCGAGAAGGTTGTTCTCGTGGCCGCCGTTGAACTGCGTCGAGGCGAAGAACTTTTCGTTCGGCATGCCCGTATCCTTCGGGATCTGCGTCAGCGGCACGAGATAGCCCGAGGTGGAATCCGGGTCGGCGTAGCCGAGCTTCTTGCCCTTAGCGTCCTTGATGGACTTGATGCCTGATGATTTCAGCGCCAGGCCGATCGAGTAGTAGCCGGTCGAGCCGTCCTTCTGCTGCGTCGTCAGGATCGGCGTAACCGCCTTTGGATCCTTGATGTGGACGGCTGCGTAGCCGGAAGCGCCGAGTTCGGCGAAGTCGAGCGTGCCGCCGAGCAGGCCCTGGATGACGCCGTCATAATCTGCGGCCGGGAACAGCGACACCTTCTCGAAGCCGAATTCCTGCTTCAGATGGTCGGCGAGGCAGGCATAGTTGCGCAGGCGGTCGGTTTCGTTTTCGCCGCCGAGAATGCCGATGCGGAATTCCTTGAGGTCTGCGGCATTGGCGGCGCCGGCGAGCGCAAACAGCGCCGTTGCCGCAAAGAGTGCTTTCTTCAACATGCGTTCTCTCCTATCGACCGGTGTCCCCGGCCTTCCGTTACGAAGAAGTGTGCCCTTGACGCGGGCGTCGATCGCGGCCGCCTCGCTCAGAGACCGGCCAGCGCCAGCGGCTGGGTGCCGGCGGATTGATTGCCTGCCCGCTCGGGAGCTGGATTGATCGATGTGGAGGTCATCGTTTCGTCGATGCCGGCGCCATCCTTGCCTGTCCCGTAGATTGCCCTCACCACTTCCGCGGTCAGCTCCGAAGGCTTGCCGTCGAAGACGACGCGGCCGCCGGCCATGCCGACGATGCGCTCACAATAGTTGCGGGCGGTATCGAGCGTGTGGAGGTTGGTGATGACGGTGATGCCCTCGCGCTCGTTGATATCGCGCAGCGCATCCATGACGATCTTGGCATTGAGCGGATCGAGCGAGGCGATCGGCTCGTCGGCGAGAACCATCTTCGGGTTCTGCATCAGTGCGCGGGCGATCGCCACGCGCTGCTGCTGGCCGCCGGAAAGCGTGCCGGCCGCCTGCAGCGCCGTCTGCTCGATGCCGAGGCGCTCGAGCGCTGCGATCGCGTGCACGCGTTCCTCGCGGGTGAAGATGTTGAGCAGGCTCAGAAACGTCGAGCGGTGATTGAGGCGGCCGAGCATGACATTGGTGAGAACATCGAGGCGCGGCACCAGGTTGAACTGCTGGAAGATCATCGCGCAGTCGCGCTGCCAGTTGCGCAACGCCCGGCCGCGCAGCCCGGAGACCTCGACGCCGGCGAAATGAATGGAGCCGGAGCTCGGCTCCTGCAAACGGTTGATCATCCGCAGCAGCGTCGACTTGCCGGCGCCGGAGCGGCCGATGATGCCGACCATCTGGCCCTGGGGAATGGCGAGCGTGACGGTATCGACGGCGAGTTTATTTCCGAAACGGCGGGTGACATCCTTCAGCTCGAACATCATGCTTTTCCCTTGCGCTCCAGGCCTCGGTCAGCATCGCATTAGTCCCGCTTGATGAACCTCAAATGTCATATTTGTGTAGTTCGTGTCACAAATCGCCGCGCTTATATCGGAGGTTTAACCGTCGTAGCGGACCAGGAAATCTTCCGCGCTCAGGTTGCGAAAATCCTGCAGCGCCAGGCGCAGCCGGTCGTGCTCCCAGTCCCACCAGGCGAGCCGGTCCATACGTTCGCCGACCGTTTTCGAAAACCGCTCGCGGATGAGTTTGGCCGGCACGCCGCCGACGATCGAGTAAGCCGCGACGTCCTTTGACACGACGGCACCGGCGCCGATTACCGCGCCGTTGCCGACGCTGACGCCCGGCAGGATCGTTGCTCCATGGCCGATCCAGACGTCGTTGCCGATCATCACGCGGTTTGCACGCCGCCAAGCGAAGAAGTCCTCCTCCATGTCGCCGTCCGGCCAGTAGTCGGCGGCGCGATAGGTGAAATGGTGCAGCGTCGCCCGCCAGGTCGGATGGTTGGTGGCGTTGATGCGCACGGCGGCGGCGATATTGACGAACTTGCCGATCGTCGCGCACCAGACGGAGCCGTCCTGCATGATGTAGGAATAGTCGCCGAAGGTCGCTTCGCTGATGCGGCAGCGCTCGGAAACCTCCGTATAGCGCCCGAAGCTGGAATCGCTGACGGAGGCCGTCTCATGGACATAGGGCTCGATACCCAGCCTGCGGCTCATGCGGCGATCTTTCCGGGAGAGAAGAGCTGGACGTCGAGGATGCGGTCGGCGACGGCTTCGCGCACTTCCTCGTCGTGGAAGATGCCGAGAAGCGCGACACCCGCCCGCTTCTTCTCCTCGATCATGCCGACGACGACGGCGCGGTTGCGGGCGTCGAGCGAGGCGGTGGGTTCGTCGAGAAGCAGGATCGTGTGCTCGGTGATGAAGCCGCGGGCGATGTTGACGCGCTGCTGCTCGCCGCCGGAGAAGGTGGCGGGCGGAAGCTGCCAGAGCGCTTCCGGCAGGTTGAGCCTGGCAAGCAGGGCGCTTGCTTTCTCCCGTGCCGCGCCGGCGTCTTCGCCGCGCGCAACGAGCGGTTCGGCGACCACGTCGATTGCCGCCACGCGCGGCACGGTGCGCAGGAACTGGCTGACGTAACCGAGCGTATGGCGCCGGACGTGGAGCACGGTACGCGGGTCGGCGGCGGCGAGATCGACGATGCGCTCATCGTGGCGGATGAGGATCTGACCGGTGTCGACGGCGTAATTGCCGTAGATCATCTTCAGCAGCGAGCTCTTGCCGACGCCCGATGGGCCGCCGAGCACGACGCATTCGCCTGAGGCGACCGAGAAGGCGACATTGGAGACGACGGGCAGCCGGATGCCGTCGCGCAGGTGCATGGTGAAGCTTTTCGAGACTTCGGAAACGACGAGGGGCGTTGGCATGATGTCTTCTTTCCTGGTTTCGGACCGACGGCGCCGCGCGTCTGGAAAGACGCGCAAAGGACACTGTCGAACTTTGAACTGCTCAGACCTGCAGGATCGAGGAGACCAGCAGCTGCGTGTAGGGCTCGCGCGGGTCGTCGAGCACCCGGTCGGTGAGCCCGTGTTCGATGACGTAGCCGTCCTTCATCACCATCATCCGGTGCGACAGAAGCCGGGCGACGGCGAGATCGTGGGTGACGACGATCGCCGAGAGCCCGAGATCGTTGACGAGGCCGCGCACCAGATCGAGCAGGCGCGCTTGCACCGAGACGTCGAGGCCGCCGGTGGGTTCGTCCATGAAGACGAGGCGCGGGCCGGTGACGAGATTGCGGGCGATCTGCAGGCGCTGGCGCATGCCGCCGGAAAAGGCGCGCGGCTGGTCGTCGATGCGGTCGGCATCGATCTCGACACGTTCCAGCCAGTCGATCGCCGAGGCGCGGATCTTGCCGTAGTGCCGGTCGCCGATCGCCATCAGCCGTTCGCCGACGTTGGCGCCCGCCGACACCGCCATGCGCAGGCCGTCGGCCGGGTTTTGATGCACGAAGCCCCAGTCGGTGCGCATCAGGAAACGCCGCTCGGCCTCGTTCATGCGGTAGAGATCGCGGTAGCTGCCGTCGCGCATGTGATACTCGACGCTGCCGGTGCTCGGCAGCAGACGGGTGGAGAGGCAGTTCAGCAGCGTCGTCTTGCCGGAGCCGGACTCGCCGACGATGGCAAGCACTTCGCCCGGCCAGAGATCGAAGGAGACGTCGCGGCAGCCGATGCGGTTGCCGTAGAACTTCGAGAGGTCATGGACTTTGAGAAGCGGGATATCGCTCATTCTGCAGCCTCCCGGGCCAGCATCTCGCCGGCATGCCCGTGGGCGCGGCGGTCTTCGCAATGATCGGTGTCGGAGCAGACGAACATTCGCCCGCCTTTGTCGTCGAGGATGACTTCGTCGAGATAGACATCCTCAGCGCTGCAGAGGGCGCAGGGCTTGTCGAAGCGCTGGATATCGAAGGGATAGTCCTCGAAATCCAGGCTGACGACATCGGTATAGGGCGGAACCGCATAGATGCGCTTCTCGCGTCCGGCGCCGAAGAGCTGCAGCGCCTCCGACATGTGCATCTTCGGATTGTCGAATTTCGGCGTCGGCGACGGGTCCATCACGTAGCGGCCGTGCACCTTCACCGGATAGGCGTAGGTCCTGGAGATCCGGCCGTTATGGGCGATATCCTCGTAGAGCTTCACATGCATGAGGCCGTATTCTTCCAGCGCATGCATTTTGCGCGTCTCGGTCTCGCGCGGCTCGAGGAAGCGCAGCGGCTCGGGGATCGGCACCTGGTAGACGAGCACCTGGCCGGCCTTGAGCTTTTCCTCGGGAATGCGGTGGCGCGTCTGGATGATCGTAGCCTCGCCGGTATGCGTCGTCACCGCGACATTGGCGACTTTCTGGAAGAAGGCGCGGATCGAAACGGCGTTGGTCGTGTCGTCGGCGCCCTGGTCGATGACCTTCAGCACGTCGTCGGGCCCGATGATCGAGGCCGTCACCTGCACGCCGCCGGTGCCCCAGCCATAGGGCATGGGCATTTCACGCGAGGCGAAAGGAACCTGATAGCCCGGAATGGTGATCGCCTTCAGGATGGCGCGGCGGATCATCCGCTTGGTCTGTTCGTCGAGATAGGCGAAGTTGTAGCTGGCCAGATCGCTCATTCGGCGGCTTCCTTCATGTCTTCGCCGGCATCGCGGGCGGCTTCGAATTCGCGGCGCATGCGGCGAACGAGATCGAGTTCGGCCTGGAAGTCCACATAATGCGGAAGCTTCAGGTGCTCGACGAAGCCGGTCGCCTGGACGTTGTCGGAATGGGAGATGACGAATTCCTCGTCCTGCGCCGGCGCGGTGATATCCTCGCCGAGCTCTTCGGCGCGAAGCGCGCGATCGACCAGCGACATCGCCATCGCCTTGCGCTCGCTCTGGCCGAAGACCAGGCCGTAGCCGCGGGTAAACTGCGGCGGCGCCTTGGCGGAGCCCTTGAACTGGTTGACCATCTGGCATTCGGTGACCTGGATCACGCCGAGCGAGACGGCGAAGCCGAGTTCCGGCACGTCGAATTCCACCTCGACCTCGCCGATGCGAATTTCCCCGGTGAAGGGGTGATTGCGGCCATAGCCGCGCTGGGTGGAATAACCGAGCGCCAGCAGGAAACCTTCGTCGCCGCGGGCCAGTGCCTGCAGGCGCAGGTCGCGGGTCATCGGGAATTCCATCGGCTCGCGGGTCAGGTCGCCGATCTCGTGATCTTCGGGCATGTCGCCGTCGGCCTCGATCAGGCCTTCCTCGTCGAGGATCTCGGAGACCCGCATGACGCGGCCGGTTTCGGCGGCGCGCTGGGCAGGCGCCTCGACCGTTTCGTCCTCAAGCAGCGAGGGATCGAGCAGGCGGTGGGTATAATCGAAAGTGGGCCCGAGAAGCTGGCCGCCCGGCAGATCCTTGTAGGTCGCCGAAATCCGGCGTTCGATCGTCATATCAGCCGTGTCGAGCGGCCTGGAATAACCGAAGCGCGGCAGCGTCGTGCGGTAGGCGCGCAGCAGGAAGATCGCCTCGATCATGTCGCCGCGCGACTGGCGCACGGCAAGGGCGGCGAGGGTGCGGTCGAAAAGCGAGGCTTCGGCCATGACCCGGTCGACGGCGAGCGCCAGCTGCGCGACGATCTGGTCGATGCCGATTGCAGGCAGCGAACGGTCGCCGCGGCGGCGGTCGGCCAGCAGGCGATGGGCATTGGCGATGGCGGCCTCGCCACCCTTGACGGCAACATACATGAGCTCAAATCTCCGTTGCGGTGATCTTGGTGGTGCGCGGCAGGCAGAGGAAGCGTGTCGCCGATGTCAGCACGATGTCGATTCCGCGTGGAAAGAGCGCGCGGTTCTCGGTCCAGAGCCGCAGGAAGGTCTCCGGCAGGCCGACAGGCGCGACCTCCGTCACACTCTGGATGCCGGGACCCATCAGCGCCAGCCTGCGCCCACCCTCGAGTTCGGGGAGCTGAATAATGAGCGTCGTCGAGCGGTCGGGATATTCCTGCGTGCCCGAGGCGAAGAGGCTGAAGGGGCAAAGCGCGGTGCCGGCCTCGGTGAAAGCGAAGCGCGCCTCGGCCTTCTCCGTCGTCAGCGGTGCGCCGGTGTGGAAGCCGAGCCACTCCGACACGGCGGATTTCGCCAGCCCTTGGGGCAGCCAGACCGGCGTGTCGTGGTCACAAAGTGTGAGAGCGATCGCGCCGGCGGCAATGCCGAGCGGCACAGGCGGCGCGACATCGGGCTGAACGGTCTGGATTGTGCCGGGTCGGGCCATGCCGTCCATCAGCATCTTGAAGACGCTCTGGGCATGGAAGACCGGCTCGGCAAAGCCGCCGGTCAGGGCTTCCGTCTTCAGGCTCATCAGTTGTCTCCCCTGACCATGGTGAAGAAGTCGACACGGGTGGCCGCCGTCTCCTCCGCCTTGCGGCACTCGGCAGCGGCGATCCGCTCAGTGATCGGCAAAAGCAGCGCCTGTTCGACGAAATCCTTGGTCGCCTCCTCCTGCCAGAGCGCGTCGAAAATCGCCGCGAGCCGCGCCTTCTCACGATCAGTGCCGAGCGCCTGGGCATGACCGACCGAGCCGGAGTCGAGCCGGACCGTGGCCCGCGTCATCGTCACTTCGCCGAGATTGAAGGGCGCGCCGCCGCCGCCGATGCGGCCGCGGACCATCACCAGTCCGGTCTCCGGCCCGCGCACCGGATGCGCCGCAGGCTTTTCCGGCAAGGCATTCCAGGCCGCCGTGAGTTCGCTGCGTTCTGCGCGCGCCAGCAGATCGGCGGCGCGCTTGCGCCCGGATGCCGTCTGTGACGCAGCGTCTGTCCTGTCCGCTGATATCATCGCCGCTTCCCTTAAAATGTCTATTGATATAGACAACTATACAAGATAAACCTACGCTTAAATCGATGTCGTGACAAGCGTGTGACATCGGGCGCGGGAAATGGGGACGGAATGGCGGGATTGAAGCAGGTGCAAAGGCAGACCGGCGTGGCGCTCTGGCGCCAGATCGCCGATCGGATTCGCGAGGCGATCGGCAACGGCGCCTATGACGAGACCGGAATGGTGCCGCCCGAAACCGTGCTGGCGCTGCAATTCGGCGTCAACCGCCACACGGTG
The DNA here is from genome assembly GCF_030053155.1 of Rhizobium sp. BT03. Lineage (NCBI taxonomy): Bacteria > Pseudomonadati > Pseudomonadota > Alphaproteobacteria > Hyphomicrobiales > Rhizobiaceae > Rhizobium > Rhizobium sp. BT03. The sequence goes on along the minus strand of NZ_CP125640.1, from coordinate 2,442,620 downwards.
CGCAGCGCCTTGGCGGCCTTGGCGCAGGAAGGCATCGTCCGGGCGGTGCAAGGTCGCGGCACACTGATCGAGCGCAAGGAGCGGCTGAATTTCCCGATCACCCGACGCACCCGCTTCACTTCAGGCATCGGCGACCAGGCGCGCGAGATGCGCAGTCTGCTGCTTGATGAGGTGCAGGAGGCGGCGAGCGCCGAGGTCGCCCGCTGGCTGGGTCTGAAGCAGGGAGAGCAGGTGATCCGGCTGGAAACATTGCGTCAGGCCGACAAGCGGCCGGTGTCAAAAGCGACGAGCTGGTTTCCCGCCGAGCGTTTCGCCGGCATCGGCGAGGCCTATCGCAAGCACGAATCGATCACCAAGGCTTTCGCCGAGCTTGGCCTGCCGGACTATGTCCGCGCAACGACCGAGGTGACTGCGGCGCATGCCGACACGGCTGATCTGGCCGATCTCGAACTCACCCCCGGTGCGATTCTTCTGATCGCCAAGGCGATGAATACCGATCTCGACGGCGTGCCGGTGCAATATTCGATCAGCCGCTTCGCGGCCGACCGGGTGCAGTTCACGATCGAGAATTGAGGTCAGCCTTCCCTGCCGGAACAGGGAAGGCCACTGGTATCAGTGTGCGCCGGACATGTCGCCGAGCACTTCCTTCGAAGCGACGGTCGAATCCGCCTTCAGCGTGTAGACCATCGGGACGCCTGTCGCGAGGTTAAGGGCGAGCACGCCTTCCTTGGTCAGCTTGTCGAGCACCATCACCAGCGAGCGCAGCGAATTGCCGTGCGCGGCAACCAGCACCTTCTCGCCCCTGAGCACGCGCGGCAGGATTTCGGTCAGGTAATAGGGCCAGACGCGGGCGCCGGTGTCGCGCAGGCTTTCGCCGCCGGGCGGCGGCACGTCGTAGGAGCGGCGCCAGATATGCACCTGCTCCTCGCCCCATTTGGCGCGCGCATCGTCCTTGTTGAGGCCGGAGAGATCGCCGTAGTCGCGCTCGTTCAGCGCCTGGTCGCGGATCGTCGGCAGATCGGGCTGGCCGACCTTGTCGAGGATGAGCTTCAGCGTGTGCTGCGCGCGCACCAGCACCGAGGTATAGGCGACGTCGAATTTGATCCCGTATTCTGCCAGTGCCTTGCCGCCGGCATTGGCTTCCTCGATGCCGAGCGCTGTCAGATCGGGATCCTTCCAGCCGGTGAAGAGATTCTTCAGGTTCCAGTCACTCTGGCCGTGGCGAACGAGGACGAGGGTACCGCTCATGAATATGCCTCCGATATGTCGTTATTGGGAAGAAAGCCCGAGCACGTCGAGCATGGAATAGAGACCCGGCTTCTTGTCGCGCGCCCAGAGCGCCGCCTTGATGGCGCCGCGCGCAAAGATCGACCGGTCGGCGGCACTGTGCGACAGGGTGACGATCTCGCCTTCGCCGGCGAAAAGCACCGAATGCTCGCCGATGACGGAGCCGCCGCGCAGCGTCGCAAAGCCGATGGTGCCGGCTTGCCGAGCCCCGGTATGGCCGTCGCGCACCCGGACCGACTGGGCGGCGAGATCGATGCCGCGCCCCTTGGCCGCTGCCTCGCCGAGAAGAAGGGCGGTGCCGGAAGGCGCATCCACCTTGTGCTTGTGGTGCATTTCCAGGATTTCGATGTCCCAATCCTCAGGCTCGAGCGCCCGTGCAGCCTGTTCGGCGAGCACGCTGAGCAGATTGACCCCGAGGCTCATATTGCCTGATTTGACGATGCGGGCATGGCGGGCCGCCGCCGCGATCCTGGCATTGTCGTCGTCCGAGCAGCCTGTGGTGCCGATGACATGGACGATGCGGGCCTGCGCGGCGAGCCCCGAGAATTCCACTGTCGCGGCCGGCGAGGTGAAGTCGAGCACGCCCTCGGCATGCAGGAAGGCCTGGAGCGGGTCGTCGCCAATGATGACGCCGCTCGGGCCGAGGCCGGCGATCTCGCCGGCATCCTTGCCGATAAAGGGCGAACCGCTACGCTCGACCGCCGCATGCAGCGTGGCGCCCTCGATGGAATGGATGAGCCGGATCAGTGTCTGGCCCATGCGCCCTGCCGCGCCAACCACCACCAGTTTCATCGCAGCATCGCTCATGTCAGTCTCACCAGGTCAGTTTGAATCGGAGGCCGAAGGCCTCTGCAGATTGTTGAGGCGAGCGTAAAGACCGTCGCTGACCTTCGCAAGCGTCTCGTGATTGCCTTCCTCGACGACCCGGCCCTGCTGCATGACGACGATCTTGTCGGCGCGCACCACGGTCGAAAGCCGGTGGGCGATGACGACGACGGTGCGTCCGGTCATCGCCTCGTCGAGCGCCTTCTGCACGGCCGCTTCGGATTCGGTGTCCAGCGCCGAGGTCGCCTCGTCGAGCAGCAGGATCGGCGCATTGCGTACCAGTGCACGCGCAATCGACAGCCGCTGGCGCTGGCCGCCCGACAGCGTCACGCCGTTTTCGCCGACCGGCGTGTCGTATCCTTGCGGCTGCGCCGAGATGAAGTCATGCGCATAGGCAAGCCGGGCTGCGTCTTCCACTTCGGCATCCGTTGCTTCCGGCCGGCCGTAGCGGATATTGTCGCGGATTGTGCCCTCGAACAGGTAAGGCTGCTGCGAGACATAGGCGAGCTGATGGCGCAGCGACTTCTTGGTGATGTGGGCGATGTCCTGTCCGTCGATAAGAATCTCGCCCTCGCGCGGATCGTAAAAGCGCGGAATGAGGTTGATGACCGTCGATTTACCGGCGCCCGAGGGACCGACCAGCGCCGTGGTCGCGCCGCCCTCGGCGATGAAGCTGACGCCGCTGAGCACGCTGTCATTGCCGTAGCCGAAGGAAACATTGCGGAATTCGATCCTCGCCTGCGTCACCGCCAGCGGCTTTGCGTCCGGCAGGTCGCGCTGGCGCGGTTCCATGTCGAGCAGTTCGTAGATCATCCGCGCATTGACGACGGCACGCTCCATCTGCACCTGCAGGCGGGCAAGCCGGCGGGCCGGGTCATAGGCAAGCAGCAGCGCCGTGACGAAGGAGAAGAAGGCGCCCGGCGGCACATTGTAATAGATCGAGCGGTAGGCGGCATAGGCGAGCACGCTGGCGACGGCAAAGCCTGCGAAACTCTCGGTCAGCGGCGAGGTGCGTTCGGAAAGCCGGGCAATCCGGTTCGCGCGGCTTTCGGCGCCGGTGATGAGTTTGTTGACCTTGCGCTCCAGTTCGTCTTCCATCGTGAAGGCTTTGACGATGGCAATACCCTGGATCGTCTCCTGCATGGCGCCGAGGACATGGCTGTTCAAATGCACCGCCTCGCGGGTCGCCGAGCGCAGCCGCTTGGAAACATAGCGCAGCGCATAAAGCAGCGGCGGCGCCATGATGAACACGGCGAGGCTGAGCAGCGGGTCCTGGAGAACCATCACGCCGATCAGCGAGATAAAGGTCAGGAGATCACGCACTGTCGAGGTGATCGTCAGGTTGAGCACGTCGCGGATGCCGCTGACGTTCTGGCTCACCTGTGCGGCGATATGGGCCGAGCGCGCCTCGCTGAAGAAGCCGACCGAAAGCGTCATCAGATGCGAATAGAGCCGGCGCTGGTAACGCGCGACGATATTGTTGCCGACTTTCGAAAGCGCCACCGCCTGGCCGTAGCTCGCAAAACCGCGCAGCACGAAGGCAATGAAGATCGAAAGACAGATGATCCAGACGACGTCGGCACGGCGGTTGGCGAAGGCCTCGTCGATGATCGCCCGCATGATCCAGGCGGTAAACGCCGTCGAAAGCGCCACCACGATGAGACAGACGATCGCAAAGACATAGCCCCAGAGATGGTCGCGGCCGTTTTCAGCGATGATGCGCTTCAGGATGCCGGTTACGGTATCGCTGCTGACGCTCTGCGTTCTGCTTTCCGCCGCTTCCAAAAATCGGGTTTCCTGTCTCGCGCCGAACGCGGCGCAGGGGCGACGCGTGCTTTTGCCGGCTCTATAAAGAGTTGGGATTGGTTTGGCTAGAGCGCCGCGCCCGGGTGGCGCACGCCAGGGTCAGCGCCGCCAGCGGCGGCCTTCCGTCGAGACGCCGAAATTCGCCGGCATGCGCGCATAGGAAGAAAGCCCGGCAAGCGCTGCCAGCGGATGCGTCACCACGTAAGTCGGGATGGTGCGAAGCAGCGCCGAATGCGGCGCCTTGTCCTCGAAGGCCAATCGGAATTCCGGTCTTTTCAGCGCCGGGAGGATCTTCTGCGAAATGCCGCCGGAGAGATAGACGCCGCCGCGCGCCATGAACACCATCGCCATGTCGCCCGCCACGCGGCCGAGATAGGTGGCAAACAGCGACACGGTCTCGATCGCCGCCTTGTCGCTGCCGGCAAGCGCATGCGAGGTGATGTCGGCCGGATCCTTCATCGTCGGCTGGATGCCGTCGACCACGCAGATGGCGTTGTAGAGATTGACGAGGCCGCGTCCGCAGAGGATCTGCTCGGCCGAGACGCGGCCTTCGATCGTCTCGATATGCGGGAAGAGTTGATAGTCGCGTTTGCTGCGCGGTCCGAGATCGATATGGCCGCCTTCGCCGGGAACCGGGATCCAGCTGTGCTGCGCATGCACCAGGCCGCCGACGCCGAGCCCGGTGCCGGGTCCGAGCACGACGCGGGACGCGATCATGTCGCCGGTGGCGTCGCCGATGCGTTCGCGGTTCTCATCCGAAAGGGCGGCGACTGCCAGCGCCTGCGCCTCGAAATCGTTGACGACGAGCACGTCCTCGATGCCGAGGCCCTCGATCATCGTCTTTGGCCGCACCACCCAGTCGCAATTGGTCAGCGGGATCTCGTCGTCGTTGATCGGGCCGGCGACGGCAAGGATCGCCGAACGCGGCTGCACCGCTGTTTTGTCGAGCACGCCCTTCTGGATCGCTTCGTCGATCGTGGCGAAATCCGCCGTGCGCACGTTCGGAAACTGCTTCGGCTCGGCATAGGCGTCGGTCAGGATGGAAAAACGGGCATTGGTGCCGCCGATATCGCCGATCAGGATCGGGAAAGGCAGCGGAGCGGTGCTGTGGTTGGGTTTGGGCATGGCCGGTTCCGTGCTGATCAGGCTTCGAGTGTGGGAAGAAGTTTTATAGCGGTCGCGTGGTTGAGCGCCATCGGAATATCGTAAACGATGGCAAGCCGCATCAGCGCCTTGACGTCGACATCGTGCGGCATCGGCGTCAAGGGGTCGACGAAGAAGATCAGGGCGTCGACCTCGCCGGTCGAAATCAGCGCGCCGATCTGCTGGTCGCCGCCGAGCGGTCCGCTTTTCAATCTGGTGACGTCGAGATCCGGGGCGGCGTCGAGCACCCGCCCGCCGGTCGTGCCGGTGGCGACGATCTTCCAGCCGGAGAGAATATCCCTGTTGGCGCGGGCGAACGCCGCCATGTCGTCTTTCTTCTGGTCATGCGCAATCAATGCAAGGCATTTGCCGCCGGCCATGAACCCAATCTCCGCCCAAGCAATTCAATCGATTTGACCGCTTCTATACCAAGAGTTTGCGATTTGAAAGACAAGGCGCCGGCACTCCTCATTGGATCGCCGGCTTGTCGTTCGGAACCGGGCCGACATCGGGCAAGTCTCCTTCGTCATCGGCGGCCGGCGCTGCTGCCGGAGCGGCGGTGAGCGCGCTTGCGGCGGAAGATCCGCCCGCGGCGGAAGATCCGCCGTAGGTGGCGGCCTGCATCGAGGCGACGGAGGCGGCGTCGAGCACGGCGGCACAGGCCTTCGGCAGGTCGGAAACCATCATTTCGCGCGGCGGCTTCGGCGGCTTGGCGCCGGGCTTCGGCGGTTTCGGCGGCGCCCAGGGGGCCGGCGTGAACCAATAGGCGAGCGACTTGTCGCAGCCGTCGCCGGCGGCAACAGGCGCCTGCGGCGTACATCCCGCAGCACCCGGCGGGCACTTGATGCGGATGTGGAAATGCGAGTCGTGGCCGTATATCGGCCGAAGCTTGCCGAGGTTGGTGCGGTCGCCCGTCCAGGTGTCGCACATCTTCTTCTTGATCGCCGGGTTGACGAAGATGCGCTCCACCTCGGGATAGCTTGCCGCCAGCATCAAGAGCCGCGCCCGCGATTGCGTCCAGACCTTGGGGTCGACGGTGAGGAACTTGTCCTTCTGCAGCATCGTCGTGAACGGCAGGTCCTCACGCTCCTTGGCCGTCATGTGGCGTGCCGGCATCGGCGTGAACCAGATATCGGCATCGAGGCCGATCTGGTGCGAGGAATGGCCGTTGAGCATTGGCCCGCCGCGCGGTTGCGCAATGTCGCCGACGAGGATGCCCGGCCAGCCGGCATATCCAACCGCGTCCTGCGAAAACCGCTCCAGAAGCGCGATCATCGCCGGATTGCCCCAGCGGCGGTTGCGCGAAAGCCGCATCGCCTGCCAGGTCGGCCCGTCTGTGGGAAGCGCCACCGCACCCGTCATACAGCCCTTGGCGTAAAAGCCGATCGGCTGCGCCGGGCCCTGCGTCGGCAGGCTGACGGCGCCGAATTGGCCCTTGGCGCTGCCCGGGCTCGGCGCCTTCTGCTCCGCCCCGACATCGCCGGCGGCAAGGCTTGCGCCGATTGCGCCGGCAAGCGCCAGTTTGCCGAATGTCCTGAAAGCCTGAGCGAAGCCGAAAGCCATGCTGTTTCCTTGAGAAGTGATTTGCGTTCGAATCTATCGTGAAAAGTGATTTTGGTGAATCGATGTTTTGGCGGGCGGGGATAGAAGGAGCGCGAGGGTGGTGACGCCAACGGCTCAATTTTTCGCGAGTCCGGCAAAAACCAAACTCTCACCTGTTTTTCGCCCGTATTTTTCGTATTGTCGAACCCACCAATAATGAGGGGAAAGCGTGAATGGCGGCTTTGTGGTCGAAGATCGGTTTGTTTGTATCGCTGACGGGTGCGCTGGTGCCCATGACGGCAACGGGTCAGGACCAGCCCTTCCAGATCGGCAGCTCCGTCATCAGCGAGATGAAGTACAAGCCGGGCTTTGCGCATTTCGACTACGTCAATCCCGATGCCCCGAAGGGCGGGGATCTGCGCCTTTCCGCCAGCGGCGCCTTCGACACCTTCAATCCGCTGCTTGCCAAAGGCCAGACGGCGGTGGGTCTGACGCTCGTCTACGACACGTTGATGAAGTCGGCCGATGACGAGCTCCTCGTCTCCTACGGCCTGCTTGCCGAAGGGCTGTCCTTTCCCGCTGACGTCTCGAGCGCGACCTTTCGCCTGCGCAAGGAGGCAAAATGGGCGGATGGCCAGCCGGTGACGCCCGAGGACGTCATCTTCAGCCTTGATAAGGCCAAGGAACTCAGTCCTGTCACCGCGAACTATTACCGCCACGTGGTGAAGGCCGAAAAAACCGGTGATCGCGACGTCACCTTCACCTTCGACGAGAAGAACAATCGCGAGCTCCCCAATATTCTCGGCCAGCTGGTGGTCGTGCCGAAACACTGGTGGGAAGGGCAGGGCCCGGACGGCAAGCCCCGCGATATTTCGAAGACGACGCTCGAGCCGGTGATGGGGTCCGGACCGTATAAGATCGCATCCTTCTCGCCCGGTTCGACGATTCGTTATGAGCTGCGTGACGACTATTGGGGCAAGGACCTCAATGTGAATGTCGGCCAGAACAACTTCCGCAACGTCATCTACACCTATTTCGGCGATCGGGATGTCGAGTTCGAAGCCTTTCGCGCCGGTAACAGCGATTATTGGCAGGAGACGACGGCTTCCCGCTGGGCGACGGGATATGATTTTCCCGCGGTGAAGGAAGGGCGCGTCAAGAAGCAGGAGGTTGCAAATCCGCTGCGCTCCACCGGCATCCTGCAGGCTCTGGTGCCCAATATGCGGCGTGACCTTTTCAAGGACGTCAGGGTCCGCGAGGCACTGAACTATGGTTTCGACTTCGAGGAGTTGAACCGCACGGTCGCCTTCAACAGCTACAAGCGTATCGACAGCTACTTCTGGAACACCGAACTCGCCTCCTCCGGCCTGCCGCAGGGGCGTGAACTGGAAATATTGCAGGGCCTTAAAGACAAGGTTCCGCCCGAGGTCTTCACGACGCCCTATGCCAATCCTGTCGGCGGCGATCCGCAGAAAAGCCGCGACAACCTCCGCAAGGCGATTGCGCTGCTGAAAGAAGCCGGGTGGGAGATCAAGAACAATCGCATGGTCAATACCAAGACCGGCCAGCCGATGAGTTTTGAGATCCTGTTGTCGAGCCCCGCACTGGAGCGCTGGGCGGTGCCCTATACCAACAACCTGAAGAAAATCGGCATAGACGCGCGCGTGCGGACAGTCGACGCCTCGCAAGCTGTCAATCGCGAACGCAGCTTCGACTACGACATGATCTGGAATGTCTGGGCGGAGACGATGAACCCGGGCAACGAGCAAGCAGATTATTGGGGATCGGGTTCGGTCGACCAGCAGGGCTCCCAGAATTATGCCGGCATCGCCAATCCGGCGGTCGACGAACTCATCCACATGATCATCTTCGCGCCGAACCGCGATGAACAGGTTGCGGCGATCAAGGCGATGGACCGGGTCCTGCTGGCAAACCACTACGTCATTCCGCTGTTTTATCGCGGCACCTATAACCTCGCCTACTGGAACACCATCACCCATCCAGCCGAATTTCCGGCCTATAGCCTCGGCTTCCCGGAAGCCTGGTGGTCAGGCTCGGCAAAATGAGCGGGCTTGCAATGCAGGGGCCCTCGGCTCCAAATGGCACGAACGAATCACGACACGCCGGCAGGGCCGGCAAGGGAAGGCTGGCGGATTGAGCGGCATTGGACTGGACGGCGGGCAGACAAGAAAAACATTCCCGGAGGCTGAAGGCTGATGGGCGCCTATGTCATTCGCCGCCTGCTTTTGATGATCCCGACCATCGTCGGCATCATGGCGATTTCCTTCATCGTCATTCAGTTCGCCCCCGGCGGCCCGGTCGAGCAGGTGATCGCCCAATTGACCGGTCAGGCCGATAGTGCCGACCAGCGCCTGTCCGGCGGCGGCGATCTTCTCGGCGGCGGCGGCAGCGACGAAGGTTCCAAATATCGCGGCGCCCAGGGCCTCGATCCGGAGCTGATCGCCAAGCTCGAAAAGCAGTTCGGCTTCGACAAGCCGCCGCTGACGCGTTTCGGCGAGATGATGTGGAACTACATCCGCTTCGATTTCGGCGAGAGCTTCTTCCGCAATACTTCCGTGCTCGATCTCATCAAGGAGAAGCTGCCGGTGTCGATCTCGCTCGGCATCTGGATCCTGATCTTCTCCTACGCCATCTCCATCCCGCTCGGCATCCGCAAGGCGATCAAGGATGGATCGACCTTCGACGTCTGGACATCGGGTATCATCGTCGTCGGTTACGCCGTGCCGAGCTTCCTCTTCGGCATTCTCCTGATCGTGCTTTTCGCCGGCGGTTCCTTCTACGACTGGTTCCCACTGCGCGGCCTCGTCTCCGACAATTTCGACCAGCTTGCCTGGTGGCAGAAGCCGCTCGATTATTTCTGGCACCTCACTTTGCCGCTGATCTCGCTGTCGCTGGCCGCCTTCGCCACGACGACGCTCTTGACGAAGAACTCCTTCATCGAGGAGATCAAGAAGCAGTATGTGGTCACCGCCCGCGCCAAAGGCCTGAACGAGCGGCAGGTGCTTTATGGCCATGTGTTCCGCAATGCCATGCTGATCATCATCGCCGGTTTTCCCGGCGCCTTCATCTCCGCCTTCTTCACCGGTTCGCTGCTGATCGAAAACATCTTCTCGCTGGATGGCCTCGGCCGCCTCGGCTACCTCTCGGTGGTCAATCGGGACTATCCGATCGTCTTCGCCACGCTCTACATCTTCTCGCTGCTCGGCCTCGTCGTCAGCCTGGTTTCCGACCTGATCTACACCTGGATCGATCCGCGCATCGATTTCGAGCGGAGGGATGTCTGATGGACGCCGCCGCAAATCCTGCTGTCGCCACACCCGTCAAGCCGCCGCGCAAGGGCCTGCTGTCACCGACCAACATTCGCCGCTGGCAGAATTTCCGGGCGAACGGCCGCGGTTATTGGTCGCTGTGGCTGTTCCTGCTGCTGTTCATCCTCAGCCTGTTTGCCGAATTCCTCGCCAACGACCGGCCGATCGTCGCCTCCTACAAAGGCGAGATCCTGTTTCCCGTGCTGATCGACTATCCGGAGGAGAAGTTCGGCGGCTTCCTCGCTGAGACCGATTACCGTTCCGCGGTGATATCGGACGAGATCAATGCCAATGGCTGGATGGTCTGGCCGCCGATCCGCTATTCCTACCGTTCGGTCAACTCGAACATTCCGCATTCGGCGCCGACCGCCCCCTTCTGGCTGATGAGCAAGGAGGAGCGCTGCTCCGGTTATCCTGAAGGGGTGAACGATCCCGCCTGCACGCTCGGCAATCTCAACTGGCTCGGCACCGACGACCAGGCCCGCGACGTGCTGGCGCGGGTCATCTACGGTTTCCGCATATCCGTGCTCTTCGGCCTGGCGCTGACCATCTGCTCGGCGATCATCGGCGTGACGGCAGGCGCCGTGCAGGGCTATTTCGGCGGCTGGACGGATCTCCTGCTGCAGCGCTTCATCGAGATCTGGTCGTCGATGCCGGTGCTTTACATCCTGCTGATCATCGCCGCCATCCTGCCGCCCGGCTTCTTCGTGCTGCTCGGCATCATGCTGCTCTTTTCCTGGGTCGGCTTCGTCGGCATCGTGCGCGCCGAATTCCTGCGCGCCCGCAATTTCGAATATGTCCGCGCCGCCCGCGCGCTCGGCGTCAACAACCGCACCATCATGTGGCGCCACCTGCTGCCGAACGCCATGGTGGCGACGCTGACCTTCCTGCCCTTCATCCTCTCCGGCTCGATCACGACGCTGACCTCGCTCGATTTCCTCGGCTTCGGCATGCCGCCTGGCTCCCCCTCGCTCGGCGAGATGATCGCCCAGGGCAAGAGCAACCTGCAGGCGCCGTGGCTCGGGCTCACGGCCTTCTTCGCCATGTCGATCATGCTGTCACTGCTGATCTTCATCGGTGAAGCCGTGCGCGATGCCTTCGATCCGAGGAAGACGTTTCAATGAGTGAGATGACAGAACCGCTGCTTTCCGTCCGCGATCTCTCGGTTGCCTTTCACCAGGGCGGCCAGACTTCGCTTGCCGTCGACCACATCTCCTTCGATATCGCCAAGGGTGAGGTCGTGGCGCTCGTCGGCGAATCCGGCTCCGGCAAGTCGGTCTCGGCCAACTCGATCCTGCGGCTTCTGCCTTATCCCTCGGCAAGCCATCCCTCCGGCGAAATCCTGTTCAAGGGCAAGGACCTTCTGAAGGCGTCGGAGCGGGCGCTGCGCGAGGTGCGCGGCAACGACATCACCATGATCTTCCAGGAGCCGATGACCTCGCTCAATCCGCTGCATACGATCGAGAAGCAGATTGCCGAGATCCTGGCGCTGCACCAGGGCCTCACCGGTCAGCCGGCGCGCCAGCGCATCCTCGAATTGTTGAACCAGGTCGGTATCCGCGAGCCGGAAAAGCGATTGAAGGCCTATCCGCACGAACTGTCAGGCGGCCAGCGCCAGCGCGTCATGATCGCCATGGCGCTCGCCAACCGGCCGGAACTGCTGATCGCCGACGAGCCGACCACCGCCCTCGACGTCACCGTGCAGGCGCAGATCCTCGAGCTGTTGCGGCAGCTGAAGGCCGAACACGGCATGTCGATGCTGTTCATCACCCATGATCTCGGCATCGTGCGGAAATTCGCCGATCGGGTCTGCGTCATGACCAAGGGCAGGATCGTCGAAACCGGAACGGTCGAGGAGGTCTTCGCCGATCCGAAACACGACTATACCCGCCATCTGCTTGCCTCCGAACCGCGCGGCGAGCCGCCGCTTGCCGACCCAGCAAAGCCGATGGTGATGGAAGGTTCCGACATTCGCGTCTGGTTCCCGATCAAGGCGGGGCTGATGCGCCGCGTCGTCGATCACGTGAAGGCGGTCGACGGCATCGATCTTGCGCTGCGCGCCGGGCAGACGCTCGGCGTCGTCGGCGAGTCCGGTTCCGGCAAGACCACGCTCGGCCTGGCGCTCACCCGGCTGATTTCCTCGGAAGGGCGGATCGCCTTTGTCGGCAAGGATATAGCCGGCTATTCGTTCAGCGAGATGCGGCCGCTGCGCAACCAGCTGCAGGTGGTTTTCCAGGATCCTTACGGGTCGCTCAGCCCCCGCATGTCGGTCGGCGATATCGTCGCCGAAGGGCTGAAGGTGCATGAGCGCTCGTTGACATCGGAAGAGCGTGACCAGCGCGTCTGCTGGGCACTGGAGGAAGTCGGTCTCGATCCCCTGACCCGCTGGCGTTATCCGCACGAATTCTCCGGTGGCCAGCGCCAGCGCATCGCCATTGCCCGCGCCATGGTGCTGAAGCCGCGCTTCGTCATGCTCGATGAGCCGACCTCCGCGCTCGACATGAGCGTACAGGCCCAGGTGGTCGATCTTCTGCGCGATCTGCAGAAGAAACACGATCTCGCCTATCTCTTCATCAGCCACGACCTGAAGGTGGTGAAGGCGCTCGCCAACGACGTCATCGTCATGCGTTTCGGCAAGGTGGTGGAGCAGGGGCCGTCATCGGAAATCTTCCGCGCGCCGAAGGACGATTACACCAAGGCGCTGATGGCCGCCGCCTTCAACATCGAGGCGGTGCCGACATCAGCCGTCCAGCAGTAAAGAAGATCATGTCCGCACGTCCTCCCATTCTCGTTGATATCAAGTTCAATCCCGAAGGCGTCGCCAGGGTGCTGGAGACGGCCTTTGCCGATCGCGGCAGCATCAATCTCGCCGATCCGGCCGATCGGGCGCGTGATCTCCGCGAGGCCGAATATGCGCTGCTCTGGAAGCCGGATGCCGACCTTTTTGCTCGCGCGCCGAACCTCAAGGTGATCTTTTCGGGCGGCGCCGGCGTCGACCATATCATCGGCATGGACGGCCTGCCCGAGATCCCGATCGTGCGTTTCGTCGATCGCAGCCTGACGACCCGCATGAGCGAATGGGTGGTCATGCAATGCCTGATGCATCTGCGGGGGCAATATGCCCATGATATCAGCCAGCGGCAGCGCCAATGGGCCAAGCTGATCGCGCCAGAAGCGGCGGAGGTCACGGTCGGCGTCATGGGCCTCGGCATTCTCGGGCTGGATGCGGTCGCCAAGCTGAAGGTGATTGGTTTTAACGTCATCGGCTGGTCGCGCTCCCGCAAGGAGATCGACGGCGTCGAGACCTTCGACGCGCGCGAATTGGACGGGTTCCTCGGAAAGACCGACATCCTCGTCGGTCTGTTGCCGCTGACCCCTGAGACGACAGGGTTCTATGATAGCGGGCTATTTAAAAGGCTGCGCCGCAACGGCGCGCTCGGGCGCCCGGTCTTCATCAATGCCGGCCGCGGCAGGAGCCAGGTCGAAGCCGATATCGTTTCTTCAATCGGCGACGGCACCCTCGGCGGCGCTTCGCTCGATGTCTTCGCCGTGGAGCCGCTTGGCCCGGACAACCCGTTATGGGACCTGGAAAACGTCTTCATCACGCCGCACGACGCGGCGGTTTCGGAAGAAAACGCGCTGTTCCGTCATGTCGAGACGCAGATCGCCCGGTTCGAACGCGGCGAGCCGCTGCAATTCGTGGTCGACCGCGCCGTCGGTTATTAGGCGTCGGGAACCTTCCATACGGCCACCCGTTTTCTCTGCGGAAGTTCTTCGGGCCGGATCGGCCCGTCAAGACAGCGGAAGGAGACGATGATGGCGCATCAGACGGAAACACGCTGGGAAAAGTCTGACGGCAAGCTTCATAGGGAAGAGCAGATCCCGCCGGTGAAGGCACGTCAGGGGCGCATGGGTTATCGCATTCTGCTGGTGCTGCTCGCCGCGCTGGTGCTCGCCTTCGTGGTCTGGATCCCCGTCGAGATCTGGGGCAAGCGCGAAGCAAACGAGGTGGCGCCGCAGCAGCCCGGCCAGCAGTTGCAGTCGCAGCAGCCCGGCACGGCACCTGCGCCCACGCTGCAAAACGGCGCTGCCGTTCCGACCGAGACGCCGAACACGGCGCCGGCAGCCCCGGGTGTTGCGCCCGCAGTACCGGCCCAACCGGCGGCGCCGGCCCAGTAAGCGCAGATCGCCCCTTGCATCCCGCCGCCATGCACGCTGCGGGATGCTTGTTGTTTTGTCTGGACTTTCTCTGCCGATTTTTCGATAAGAAGGCGCACGAGCCGGTTTCGTGCGCCAACCCCGCACTTGGCAGCACTCGGGAACTTGGCAGCACCTGACCGGAGTGGACAGGGGCAGGAATTTCATGGCCAGGACCGATATCGCAAGACGCGTCTACAATCACGCTTGGAAGCTCGATCCGATCGTCCGCAGCCTGATCGATACCGACTTCTACAAGCTGCTGATGCTGCAGATGATCTGGAAGCTCTACCCCGACGTGAACGCGTCCTTTACGCTCATCAACCGCACCAAGCGCGTGCGGCTCGCCGATGAGATCGACGAAGGCGAATTGCGCGAACAGCTCGACCATGCCCGCACGCTGAAACTCTCCAAGAAGGAAATGATCTGGCTGGCGGGTAACAGCTTCTACGGCCGCGCCCAGATCTTCGAGCCGGAATTCCTCGCCTGGCTTTCCAACTTCCAGCTCCCCGAATACGAGCTGTCGAAGAAGGACGGGCAATATGTCCTGGATTTTCATGGGGCCTGGAAGGAAACCACCATGTGGGAAATCCCGGCGCTTGCCATCGTCAACGAGCTGCGGTCGCGCTCGGCGATGAAGGCGCTCGGCCCCTTCACCCTCGATGTGCTCTATGCCCGCGCCAAGGCGAAGATGTGGTCGAAGGTCGAACGGCTGAAGGAATTGCCGGGCCTGCGCATCTCCGATTTCGGCACCCGCCGCCGCCACAGTTTCCTTTGGCAGCGCTGGTGCGTCGAGGCGCTGAAGGAAGGCATCGGCCCGGCCTTTACCGGCACCAGCAACGTCTTGCTGGCGATGGATTCCGATCTCGAAGCCGTCGGCACCAATGCCCACGAATTGCCGATGGTGGCTGCCGCCCTGGCGCAAACCGACGAGCAGTTGCGCAACGCGCCCTATAAGATCCTGCGCGACTGGAACAAGCTCTATGGCGGCAACCTTCTGATCGTCCTGCCGGATGCTTTCGGCACCGCGGCATTCCTGCGCGACGCGCCGGAATGGGTGGCCGACTGGACAGGCTTCCGCCCGGACAGCGCCCCGCCGATCGAAGGCGGCGAGAAGATCATCGACTGGTGGAAGAAGATGGGCCGCGATCCGCGCCAGAAGCTCTTGATCTTCTCCGACGGTCTCGATGTCGACGCCATCATCGATACCTACCGGCATTTCGAAGGCCGTGTGCGCATGAGCTTCGGCTGGGGCACCAACCTGACGAACGATTTTTCCGGCTGCGCGCCGACCGAAATCTCCGGCCTCAACCCGATCTCGGTCGTCTGCAAGGTCAGCGACGCCAACGGCCGTCCGGCGGTAAAGCTCTCCGACAATCCGCAGAAGGCGACGGGCGATCCTGTAGAAGTCGAGCGCTACCTGAAATTCTTCGGCGCCGAGGACAGGATCGATCAGACCGTTCTGGTGTAGGCAAGGGGGATCGCGCCGCCATCCCGCGGCGCATTGTTATGCCCGGCCATCGCATCCTCGATCGACCAGCCGAAACGCCAGGCGTCGAACATCGAGTACCATTCCTGGAAATCGGTGATCGGCAGGATATCCGGCTTCGACATCGGATTGTCGGCGAGGCTGCGGCCACGCGCACGGTCCCGTACGCCACGCTCCTGCATCTCAAGCAGAGTCTCGAACATCGTCATCCCCCGGTCTTTATCCGATTGTTTATGCAATCATCCTAATAAAGCATTGTCGAGTCCGAATTCGACAATTGGGGTTTTTCACAGGATTAGCCCCAAATCGCTATTTCAGAGGATAGTGAAGACCGGAACGGCTCGCGATCATGCGATCCCATTCAACCAAAATAGCGTAACGGGGAGGCCCGGCTTCCTGGCTGGGGTCCGCCGCCGAGCCTCCCGGCTAGCCGGCCTTGAACAAGCCGGCAGCACCGACACGTTGCCGCCTTCCGGCCGATGCGATCCAACCGAGATGATGGGAAGGGTTAAAGGGCGGTTAATATCCACCGGATCTGTCCCGATCCCACGCAATCCCGGCCGTAGGCCGGCAGCCTTCCTCGGCTTGTCAGGCAGCCAGTCGCCGAAACCGGGGTCTGATCCGGTCGAGGTAATAATGGCCGGGAGACGGCGCCACCGTCATTGCATGCGCTTCCGAGGACGGAACGCCTTCGAACAGCCGCTCTTCGCCATTCTTGAAACAAATCCTGAGCCGCCCGTCTTCCTGGCTGAAATAGACGGATTTGATGATCTTCGACTTTACCAAAAGTTCTTCCACCTGTTTAATCTCCGTTTTTTTAGTTTGGCGGAAGATAAACCCAAACGTGCAAAGACGCGGTGAAGCCGCATGGTAAAAAATCAGGAATCTTGCCCAGCCTGTCAGGACGTCAATCGGGTACCGTCGCCACACCTCGATACTACCGATTGCTGGCTTCTGCGGCGTCGCGGTACAGGCACTTGCAGAGAAGAAAGATCGACGTTTGACAGCGCCATAATTTAATGACGATATCTTCCATCCGAAGGCGAAGGATGGCAGGGGTGCAATGCTAGGTGAAGCGATTTCCTTTATAAGACGTAATCTGTCTTTTGTGTGTGTTGTTGTTGCAGCCAATTGCGCACTGGTCGCTTTTGATGATTACAGCGGCGGAAACAAAAGCAATTCAGCGCAATTTTTCGTTTCCTTGTCTTTTGCATTCTTCATTCAGAATGCAATATTGAATGGAGACGGGAAAGTTTCAAACCTGACCGGCGGCATGCGTGGGTTTGGTGGCTACATCTGGAAGAACTTGCTTATCGTGCTCGTCGTGTTTGGAATCGGGATTGGTGGCCCTGTCGCATTCGGCGCCGCTTCTCTATCAAGGAATGTATTTCTACTCTTATGTCTTGCGGTGATCGCAATTATCCTTCCGCTGCTCCTTGCCCTTGTCGGAACCTGGCCTATTGCCGGAATTGCGGGCTCCAAAAGCGGGCTTTCAGCTGCTTTCAACAGGGGGAAATGTGGTTTGCTTCCCACCTTTTTACGGCTGTTTGCCGGACTTTTTCTGCCCTTAATCTGTGCTATGATATTGATGACGGCAGCAACATCGATGTCATACGAAGCCGATAGCATCTTTTCGGACGGAAAACTGAACCTCATCGCTTTGGCAATACTGGTGATTGGCCAATGGGTGTCGATAGTCGGCCTGTGCTACGTTTCGATCGTCCTGGCTCGCAAACTGCTGAGTTCCGAGGCTCCGCGGTCTCCTATCGGAGGACGTCAAGGGAATGCGGGCGCAGCGACGAGCGTCTCGGAAATTTTCGAATAGAGCCTATAGCGCCGCAGGCGATACTCGCAGCGCTATCGGAGCAACGGGTTCGAGAGCCTCGAACCCGCGCTTGCGAACCAGTTCAAGCCCCCGTGCGATCTTGCCAATCCGGCGGAGAAGGCCGTCAGCAAGGCCTTCCCCTGACCCCAGTTCTCAAGACCGCTTTGCCCGTTGATATGGCCGAATGGACCGATCTCGACAAGACCGCTGCCCCATAGAACGGCTCGCGCCCGGACATAGTCGAGCGTGCCGAAAGGGTCGTCGGCGCTTGCGATAATCAGAGTGGGGAAGCGCATCTCTTGCAATGGCGGATCTGCGAATCCAGCGGCTTCCTCAGGGAATGCAGCAGATTGCGGATCCGGGACCGCCACGAGAAAAGCTCCGGCGACGGCGAGTGACGAAACCTGCTGCCAATGAGCGACCAACAGGCAGGCAAGGCTATGGGCGACCAGCAGGGGCGGGGTCGCCGATGCGGCGACGGTGCGGTCCAGGGCTGAAATCCAGTTCGCCAAGTCGGGCCTATCCCAATCGGCGGGTTGAAAACGCCGCATTTCCGGGTTCGTTGATTCCCATCGGGTTTGCCAATGAGCTTCGCCTGAACCGCCAATCCCCGGCAATATAATGATATCCTTCATGTGTTTTCCTCTGATGCCCACGCATGTGAAAATGATGCATTTTCATTTGCGTCGGAATGGATGATCATCGGAAAACAGCGTTGCTGTCCGATGATTTAAAGGTGGTCCCGTGGCTTTTCAGGAAAACAATCGTGTCATGCTCGATCCGACCGATCTCGCTATCATCGAAGCGATGCAGGAAAATGGCCGCATTGCGATTTCCGAACTCGGTCGGCGGGTCGGTCTCTCTCAGCCGGCGGCATCCGAGCGGGTCAAGCGGCTGGAAGATCGCGGCATCATTGTCGGTTACTCCGCTCGCATCGATCACACCGCTTTGGGCATCGGGATGACGGCGGTGCTCCGCCTGCGCACGACGCACGAACATATCAAAGCCTGTCTGAAGCAGTTTGCCGAAATGCCGCAAGTCATGGAAGTCCTGCGCCTCACCGGAGAGGATTGTTTCCTCTTGAAGGTGCTGGTTCCGTCGCCGGGAGAATTGGAAACGATCGTGGACACGATCGCCCGTTTTGGCCCCGTGACGACATCTCTGGTGTTGCGCAGCGAGACTCCGAAGCCGATCGGACGCGCCCTGCTGCAGCGTCCTTGAGAATAGGCGGGCTGGAAGAAAATCGTTCGCGAGGCGCAGTGCGAAGATCTCTCGATCAAGCTGGGCGATCGGAGCTTCTCTCGTCGCAACGCCTGGATGCTGAAATTGATCCTCGCATTTCGATGCGAACTGGTCTTTGTCAAACGACGTCAGGCAGTGGGAGACATAGGATGCGGAAATGCACCATGGCGGACAGGGTGGGATTCGAACCCACGGTACGCTTTCACGTACACACGCGTTCCAGGCGTGCGCCTTAAACCACTCGGCCACCTGTCCTTCTTGGGCGTTCGCGCCTGGATAGGAGCAAATCGTCGGAACGGCGCGATATATACCGATGAATTTTTGTCGATCAACCGAAATCTAACAGTTTTTTGACTTCTTCAGATAAAACTCGCCTGCGCCCGTCCATTGTGCTTCACCCCATCGACGACTATGTAATTCTCAAGGTGGAGAATGGCGCGGCCGGCCGGGATTGTCCGGCATAACGAGCGTCGGAGGAATTGATGCGTTTCCTGTTGCGTCTGGCCAGCCTTGTCGCGCTTGCGGCGGCCGTTATTGCCGGGACCATCGATTCGATCCAGTCGGTTGCGGCGTCCTCAGTGGTGGTGACGCCGATCTCCGATGCCTGGCAGGATGTCAGCCCGGCAACTCTCACATCGCTGCAATCCTCCCTTTCCTATTATATCCACCCGCGCTTCTACGCTTTCATTTTCCAATGGCTGATGCTGCAGCCGGCTTTTGCCGTTTTCCTGGTGATCGCGCTGCTTCTCTGGATGATCGGCTATAAGAAGCCGCCGGTGGCCGGTCGCTTCACCGCATAGGCAAGCCGTTTTGGCACAACGGCCGGTCGGGACTCCGATCGGCCGCAATGTTTCCCTCAGCCCGGCAGGGCTGTCGGATTGGCTGGAAATTTCGCATCCCGGCGGCGGAAATGTCTAAAAAACAGCCCCTGGGAACGGATTTTCGGCAATTGCTGCAAATCTTTACCGCCTGAAAAATTTCTGGTGAATTTTTCCGTGAGCCATGCAAGGATGCGCCCAGCCAGGCCTCCGGGGGGAGGTCGGTGGTTCCGCAGACATGTCCGGAAAGGACTTGCGGGAGGACCCCTAACGAATAGCAACAACAGGGCTGCACAATGAAAAAATCCCTTCTCACTCTCCTTGCCGTGGCTGCCATGTCGACGACGGCGCTTGCCGCCGATGTCAAGCCGGCCCTGGTTTACGGCACCGGCGGGAAGTTCGATAAGTCCTTCAATGAGGCGGCCTACAACGGTGCCGAGAAGTTCAAGGCCGAGACCGGCATTGCCTATCGCGACTTCGAACCGACCGGCGACACCCAGGGCGAGCAGGCCATCCGCAACTTCGCAAGCCGCGGATTCAATCCGGTGGTTGCCGTTTCCTTCGCCTGGACTTCGGCCATCGAGAAGGTCGCAGCCGAATTCCCCGACACCAAGTTCATCATCGTCGACTCCGTCGTCGACAAGCCGAACGTCCGTTCGGTCGTCTACAAGGAAGAGGAAGGCTCCTATCTCGTCGGCATTCTCGCCGGCATGGCCTCCAAGACCGGCAAGGTCGGTTTCGTCGGCGGTATGGACATCCCGCTGATCCGCAAGTTCGAATGCGGCTATGAGCAGGGCGCACGTGCCGCCAAGGCCGATGTCGAAGTTTTCCAGAACATGACCGGCACCACGGGTGCGGCCTGGAACGACCCGGTTCGCGGCGGCGAACTCACCAAGAACCAGATCGATCAGGGCGCCGACGTGATCTACGCCGCAGCCGGTGCCACCGGTCTCGGCGTTCTGCAGACCGCCGCCGACAACAAGAAGTTGTCGATCGGCGTCGATTCCAACCAGAACCATCTGCATCCGGGCTCCGTCCTGACCTCGATGGTCAAGCGGGTCGACCTCGCCGTCTACAACGCCTATACCGACACCAAGAACGACAAGTTCACCGGTGGCGTACAGGCGCTCGGCGTCAAGGAAGACGGTGTTGGCGCCGCGATCGACGACAACAACAAATCGCTGATCACGCCGGAAATGCAGGCGGCCGTCGACAAGGCCAAGGCCGATATCATCGCAGGCACCATCAAGGTTCACGACTATACCTCGGACAACGCTTGCCCGAAGTGATCCGCGCCCTGATGTAATCGACGATTGAGATCGGGCGTATGGCGGAGGGGATTTTCGCCATGCGCCCTTTTCTTATTTGGAGCCTGCAGTGACAGATAAGCCCGCTATCGAGCTTGTCGGCATCGACAAGAAATTCGGTGCCGTCCATGCCAACAAGGACATCAACCTCACCGTTGCCAAGGGGACGATCCACGGCATCATCGGTGAAAACGGCGCCGGCAAATCGACGCTGATGTCGATCATCTACGGTTTTTACCATGCCGACAGCGGCGAGATCCGCGTCAACGGCAATCCCGTCACCATCCGGGACAGCCAGGCGGCGATCGCCACCGGCATCGGCATGGTGCACCAGCATTTCATGCTGGTCGACAATTTCACGGTGCTCGAGAATATCATGCTCGGCGCCGAAGGCGGCATGCTGCTGGCGAGAGGCGTCGCATCGGCCCGCGCCGAGCTCAAGCGGCTGGAAACGGAATACGGCCTCGAGGTCGATCCGGACGCCTTGATCGAAGAGCTGCCGGTCGGCCTGCAGCAGCGCGTCGAAATTCTGAAAGCCATGTATCGCGGCGCCGAGATCCTGATCCTCGACGAGCCGACGGGCGTGTTGACGCCGGCAGAAGCCGATCACCTTTTCCGCATCCTGAAGGTGCTGCGCGATCAGGGCAAGACGATCATCCTCATCACCCACAAGCTGCGCGAGATCATGGCGATCACCGACACGGTCTCGGTCATGCGCCGCGGCGAGATGGTCGCGACCCGCAAGACGGCGGAAACCACGGTGGAGGAGCTTGCCGAGCTGATGGTCGGCCGCCGCGTGCTGCTGCGCGTGCAGAAGGGCGAGGCAAATCCCGGGGCTGCCGTGCTCTCCGTCCGCAACCTGACGGTCAAGGACAATCGCGGCGTCACCATGGTCGACAATGTCTCCTTCGACGTGCGCGCCGGCGAGATCGTCGGCATAGCCGGGGTTGCCGGCAATGGCCAGTCCGAATTGCTGGAGGCGATTGCCGGCATCCGCAAACCGGCCTCCGGGGAAATCCTTCTCGACGGCCAGACGATCGACAAGGCCGATCCCGCCCGTCTGCGTGAGCTCGGCCTCGCTCATATTCCCGAGGACCGCCATCACATGGGCCTGGTGCTGAAATTCGAGGAGTATGAGAATTCCGTGCTCGGCTATCACCGCCGCCCGGGCTACAGCAAAGGCCCGCTGCTCGATCTCGACGCGATCCGCAAGGACGCGATGGAAAAGATCGAAAAATACGACATCCGCCCGCCGAACCCGCGGCTGAAGACGGCGAACTTCTCCGGCGGCAACCAGCAGAAGATCGTCGTCGCCCGCGAAATCGAGCGTGATCCGAAGATGCTGATCATCGGCCAGCCGACACGCGGCGTCGATATCGGCGCCATCGAATTCATCCACCGCCGGATCATCGAAATGCGCGATGCGGGCAAGGCGATCCTGCTCGTTTCCGTCGAGCTCGATGAAATCCGCGCCCTTTCAGACCGTATCCTTGTCATGTTTGCCGGCCACGTGGTCGGCGAAAAGACGCCCGATGCCGGTGAACAGACCCTCGGCCTGATGATGGCCGGCATTGCCGCGTGAGGCCTATATGAGCACTGCATCAGTTCCGCTGCCAAACTGGATCAGTTACGGCCTGATCCCGCTTTTGAACCTCCTCGTCGCTTTCCTGATCTCCGGCTTCGTCGTCTGGCTGATCGGCGAGAGCCCGCTTGCTGCTCTGTCGCTGCTGCTTGAAGGCGCGCTCGGCAATGGCGAAGGCATCGGCTTCACGCTGTACTACGCGACGAGCTTCATCTTCACCGGCCTTTCGGTCGCCGTGGCGATCCATGCCGGTCTCTTCAACATCGGCTCGGAGGGTCAGGCCTATCTCGGCGGTCTCGGCTGCGCCCTGGTGGCGCTTTCGCTCGATCGTTACGTGCCATGGTATGTGACGATGCCGGTGGCGATCGTCGGCGCCGGTATCTTCGGCGCAGCCTGGGCCTTCATTCCGGCCTTCCTGCAGGCAAAACGCGGCAGCCATATCGTCATTACGACGATCATGTTCAACTATATCGGCGCGGCGCTGATGGTGTACCTGCTGGTGCACGTGCTGATCGTGCCCGGCAAGATGGCGCCGGAAACCCGCACTTTCCTTGAAGGCGGGCAATTGCCGAAGCTCGGCTGGATCATGCAGCTGTTCGGCGCCAAACTCGGCGCCGCTCCCTTCAACATCTCCTTCATCATCGCCCTGCTCGCCGCCTGGTTTGTCTGGATACTCATCTGGCGTACCAAGCTTGGCTTTGAAATGCGCACGCTCGGCGTCAGCCCGACGGCGGCCGACTATGCCGGCATTCCCTACGCGCGTATCGTCATCATCGCCATGCTCATCTCCGGCGCACTCGCCGGCATGATGGCGCTCAATCCGGTCATGGGCTCTTCCGCCCGCCTGCAGGTGGAATTCGTCGGCGGCGCCGGCTTCGTCGGCATCGCGGTCTCGCTGATGGGCCGCAATCATCCGCTCGGCATCATCTTCGCCGCGATCCTCTTCGGCATCCTTTACCAGGGCGGCGACTGGATCTCCTTCGAAATGCCGAACATCACCCGCGAGATGATCCTGGTCATCCAGGGTCTGGTGATCCTGTTCGCCGGCGCGCTGGAATATATGTTCCGGCCGGCGATGGTGCACCTCTATCAACAATTCAAGCGGGCCTGAGGAGCGGACGATGGATTATTACGACATCTTCATCAGCGTTCTGAGCTCGACGATCCGCCTGTCGATCCCGCTGATTTTTACCGCTCTCGCCGGTCTGTTTTCGGAGCGCGCCGGCATCTTCGATATCGGCCTGGAGGGCAAGATGCTGGGCTCGGCCTTCGCCGCCGCCTGTATCGCCTATCTCACCGATTCCGCCTGGCTGGGTCTCGGCGCCGGCATCGTCTGCTCCGTGGCGCTCAGCCTGGTGCACGGCTTTGCGTCGATCACCAATCGCGGCAACCAGATCGTCTCGGGTGTGGCGATCAACTTCTTCATCGCCGGCATCACCATCGTGCTCGGCCAGGCCTGGTTCGGCCAGGGCGGGCGCACGCCGCAGCTGTCGCCAGAGTCGCGTTTCGCGCCGATCATCCTGCCGGGTGCCGATGCCGCCCGCGACATACCGGTCCTCGGCCCGCTCTACGCCAACGTCATCTCCGGCAACAATATCCTGACCTATCTTGCCTTCCTCGCCGTGCCCTTCTCCTGGTGGGTGCTTTACCGCACGCGCTTCGGCCTCAGGATGCGCGCCGTCGGCGAAAATCCGGGTGCGGTCGATACGGCAGGCATCTCGGTCGCCTGGCTGCGCTATCGCGCGGTCATGTGCGCCGGCATCCTCTGCGGCTTTTCCGGCACTTATCTGGCGATTGCCCAGTCCGCCGCCTTCATCAAGGACATGTCGGCCGGCAAGGGCTATATCGCGCTCGCCGCCCTCGTCTTCGCCAAGTGGAAGCCGGTGCCCGTGATGTTTGCCTGCCTGCTCTTCGGCTTCCTCGACGCACTGGCCAATTTCATGCAGGGCAAGCAGGTGCCGTTGATCGGCGAGGTGCCGGTTCAGGTCTTCCAGGCGCTGCCCTATATCCTCACCTGCGTCCTGCTTGCCGGCTTCATCGGCGTAGCGATCCCGCCGAAGGCCGGCGGGGTGCCCTATACGAAGGAACGTTGATCATGTCCCACGATCTGTTCGAAGCCGCCCGCGGCGCCATGGCCTTTGCCCATGCGCCCTATTCGAAATTCCCGGTCGGCGCGGCGATCCGCGCTGAGGACGGCAAGGTCTATACCGGCGCCAACATCGAAAACCTCTCCTTTCCGCAAGGATGGTGCGCCGAGCCGACGGCGATCGGCGCCATGATCATGGGCGGCGCCAGGAAGATCGTCGAAATGGCTGTGATTGCCGAGAAGCTGCCGCTCTGCCCGCCCTGCGGCGGCTGCCGCCAGAAGATCTCCGAATTCGCCTCCAAGGATACGAAGATCTATCTGTGCGATGAGGCGGGCGTGCGGAAGACCATGACGATGGAAGAGCTTCTTCCCTTCAGCTTCGAGACCGAACTCGGATGAAGGCGACGGTCGATCTGCTCGCCGCATTGCTCGGCGCCATCAAGCCGCGCCACGGCATCGTGCTCGGCTCCGGTCTCGGCTCCCTGGTTGGGCAGCTGGAAGGCGCCGTCCGCATTCCCTATCGCGACCTGCCGGGCTTTCCCGTCAGCGCCGTCTCCGGTCATGCGGGCGAGATCGTCGCCGGCCGTCTTGGCGGCGAGCCCGTCGTCATGCTCTCCGGCCGCGTCCATTATTACGAGAAGGGCGATGCCAATGCCATGCGCCTGCCGATCGAGGTGCTGAAGGCGCTCGGCGTCGAAGCGCTGATCCTCACCAATTCGGCCGGATCGCTGCGCGACGACATGCCGCCGGGCTCGGTGATGCAGATCACCGACCATATCAACTATTCCGGCATGAACCCGCTGATCGGTGAGGAAAGCGATCATCGTTTCGTCGGCATGACCAACGCTTACGATGCCGGCCTCGCTGCGGCGATGCAGAAGGCAGCGGCAAAGCTCAAGATCGAGCTGGCGCAAGGTGTGTACATGTGGTTCTCCGGCCCGAGCTTCGAAACGCCGGCCGAAATCCGCATGGCGCGCATCCTCGGCGCCGATGCGGTCGGTATGTCGACGGTGCCTGAGGTCATCATCGCAAGAATGCTCGGCCTCAGGGTTGCCGCCGCTTCGGTTATCACCAACTATGGGGCAGGCATGACCGGCAATGAGCTCAGCCATGAAGAAACCAAGGACATGGCGCCCATCGGCGGCGCCCGTCTCGCCGCCATACTGAAAGAGATGATTGCGGCCAGAACAGGATGATTTTAGGCCGGGTCGGCCTAAAGTCTGAATCCTGTTCTACATTAAATAGCGAGAGCATGATGTCATGAGAAAACCGCTCACACTTTTCGGCATCATGCTCTAGAGGAAGTAAAGATGAATAGCCACTCCATCCGGGAAACGGCGGCGGTCGCCCTTTCCCTTCTCGATCTGACCAATCTCAAGGACGATTGCACCGAGGCGCAGATCGATGCGCTCTGCACGCGCGCGCAGACGCCCTACGGCAACAGCGCCGCGATCTGCATCTGGCCGCGCTTTGTCGCCCAGGCCCGCAATATCCTCGGCACTGGCCACGCCGTGCGGATCGCCACCGTCGTCAATTTCCCCTCCGGCGATATGGAAGTCGCCGATGTCGCCGCCGAAACCCGTGAGGCGATTGCCGACGGCGCCGACGAGATCGATCTGGTCATCCCCTACCGCAAGCTCATATCAGGCAATGAGAAGGCGGTGACCGACATGGTCAAGGCGGTGCGCGCCGAATGCACCGGTCCCGTCCTGCTGAAAGTCATCATCGAGACCGGCGAGCTGAAGGATGCGGCATTGATCCGCCGCGCCTCCGAGCTCGCCATCGAAGCCGGCGCCGATTTCATCAAGACCTCCACCGGCAAGGTCGCCGTCAACGCGACGCTCGAAGCCGCCGACATCATGATCCGCGCCATTCGCGAGAGCGGCCGCAAGGTCGGCTTCAAGCCGGCCGGCGGCATCGGCTCGGTGGCGGATGCCGCGCTCTATCTGAGCCTGGCCGAAACCATCATGGCGCCCGACTGGGCGATGCCGTCGACCTTCCGCTTCGGCGCCTCCGGCCTGCTCGACGATATCCTGGCGGTTCTGAGCGGAACACAGTCTGCACCTGCTGCGGCATCGAGCTATTGAAATGATCCCGCAGGAGATCATCCGGCGCAAACGCGACGGCGACGAGCTCGACCCCGCCGATATCCGGTCCTTCATCGCGGCCCTCGCGGCCGGTCACCTGTCGGAAGGCCAGATCGGCGCCTTCGCCATGGCCGTCTGGTTCAAGGGCATGTCGCGCGAGGAAATCGTTGCCTTGACGCTGGCGATGGCCGATTCCGGCGATCGGCTGCAATGGGCGGATATCGACCGCCCGATCGCCGACAAACATTCGACCGGCGGCGTCGGCGACAATGTTTCGCTGATGCTGGCGCCGATTGCGGCCGCCTGCGGTCTCGCCGTTCCGATGATATCAGGGCGTGGCCTCGGCCATACCGGCGGCACGCTCGATAAGCTCGAGTCCATTCCCGGCTATATGATCACCCCGGATGCCCGCCTGTTCCACAAAGTCGTGAAGCAGGCGGGATGTGCCATCATCGGCCAGACCGGCGCCCTGGCGCCGGCCGATGGCAGGCTCTATGCCGTGCGCGACGTGACCGCGACCGTCGATTCCATTCCCCTTATCACCGCCTCCATCCTGTCGAAGAAACTGGCGGCCGGGCTTCAGACCCTGGTGCTCGACGTCAAGGTCGGCAATGGCGCCTTCATGGCCGACCGCGCCCAGGCGGAGATCCTGGCGCAGTCGCTGGTCGAGGTGGCCAATGGTGCGGGTGTCACGACATCGGCGCTGATCACCGACATGAACCAACCGCTCGCCGATGCCGCCGGCAATGCCGTTGAAATGCGCAATTGTTTGGATTTCCTGGCCGGTGGGAAGGCGGACACGCGGCTCGAAACCGTCGTTCTGGCCTTCGCCGCCGAGATGCTGGTGACATCGGGCATTGCCCCTTCCTCTGAGGAAGGCGAGGGGATGGCGCGTCGGGCGCTGTCATCGGGGAGGGCGGCCGAGGTTTTCGCGCGCATGGTATCCATGCTCGGCGGCCCGGCCGATCTCATCGAAAACCCAGACAGGTACCTCGCCAGGGCGCCGGTGGAAAAACCTGTCCCGGCCGCCCGGTCCGGCTGGCTTGCTGGCTGCGATGCGCGCGGTATCGGCGTCAGCGTCATCGATCTCGGCGGCGGAAGACGCCATCCGGCCGACCGGATCGACCATCGCGTCGGCTTCTCCGAACTCCTGCCGCTCGGCACCCGCGTCAGCGCGGGCGAACCGATCGCACTGGTTCATGCCGCCGACGATGCTGCCGCGCAAAGGGCAGCCGCCGCACTTGCCGCGCACTACCGCATCACCGAGGAACAGCCGGAGCTGTCGCCGGTGATTTCGACCCGGATCTGACGCGGTTTACTGCTTCAGGCTGAGCGAACCGTCGGCGACGGAATAGGAGGCGAGTTTCTGCAGAAAGCTCATGCCGACCAGCGTCGTCGTCAGCGCGTTGTCCTTGAGCACGAAGGCTTCGACCTCACGCACGCGAATACCGCCGATTTCGACCCGGTCGAGCATCACATGCGCCGCCTTGGTCTGGCCGTTTGCGGTGTTGACGCCGTAGCGGAAATCGAGCTGGTTGGCCGTGTAACCGAGGCGGCGGGCGAGCGTCTCGTTAAGCGCGACATAGGTGGCGCCGGTATCGATCAGGCCCTGCACCGGCTTGCCGTTGATCTTGAAGCTGCCGGTATAATGGCCCTGCGCATCCGCCTGCAGGCGGATAGCATTGCCGGCGGACACCGGCGCGGGTGCGGCGGGCTTGTCGCTTTCGGTCGAGATGTAATTGGCGGAAAGAGCGTCGGCAGGCTGCTGGCCGGTGCTTCCGAAGAAGGAAGGTGCCTGTGTGGCCAGCACCGCGGCGATGCTGGCGAATATGACGGTACGCACGAGCATGAAACAGAAATCCTTCCTGTATAAACCCCGCTTCATGCGGGGCTCCATGCTTCGAGATTGCTAAACCTCAAGTGCTGACAAGTTGCTAATATCGACAAGGAAAAGGCCCGGAACGAACCGTCCGGGCCATAAAGTCTTTCGATTTGGTAAAAGAAGGCTGAAGTTATTTGGTGCCGTACATACGGTCGCCGGCATCGCCGAGGCCGGGCATGATATAGCCCTTCTCGTTGAGATGACTGTCGATCGAGGCGGTGAAAACCGGAACATCGGGATGGGCGGCGCGGAAGTTCTGTATGCCCTCAGGGGCGGCGAGCAGGCAGAGGAAGCGGATGTTGTGGGCGCCGCGTTCCTTGAGCTTGTCGATCGCCGCGATCGAGGAATTGCCGGTCGCCAGCATCGGGTCGACGACGATGATCAGGCGCTCGGCCACATCTTCAGGCGCCTTGAAGTAATATTCGACCGGCTGCAGCGTCTCATGGTCGCGGTAGACGCCGATATGCGAGACGCGGGCGGACGGGACGAGATCGAGCATGCCTTCGAGCAGCCCGTTGCCGGCGCGCAGGATCGAGGCGAAGACCAGCTTCTTGCCTTCGAGGATCGGCGATTCCATCGTCTGCAGCGGCGTCTCGATCGTTGCCATCGTCAGTTCGAGATCGCGGGTCACTTCGTAACAGAGGAGTGTCGAGATTTCGCGCAGCAACCGGCGGAAACTGCCCGTCGATGTTTCCTTGCGCCGCATGATGGTGAGCTTGTGCTGCACCAGCGGATGATCGATGACCGTGACGCCGTCCATGGGGAAGCCTTTCATTCTTTCTGTCGAATGTTTCTTTCACGGAAATCGGCCCGACCGCAAGAGTGGCGGCAAATTTGCACCGATCTTCCCCAGCCTCGCTCAACATTTGGCTCTCAAAGCCGGGCGAGCAGGACCTTGCGTGTGTCTCCGTCGACGAAGGCGGCTTCGATCGCCGTTCGCGTCATGGCATCGATCTCGGCGTCGCTGAATCCGAAAGCCTCGGCGGCCAGTTCGTATTCCCGCGCAAGCGAGGTATGAAAGAAAGGCGGATCGTCCGAGCTGATCGTCACCCGCACGCCGGCTTCCTTCAGCTGGCGCAGCGGATGGGACGTGAAATCGGAAAAGACCCCGAGCGCGATATTGGAGCCTGGGCAGATCTCGAGCACGGTACCGAGATCGGCAAGCCGCTTCACCAGATCGAGATCCTCGATGGCGCGCACGCCATGGCCGATGCGCGCGGGGCGCACCGCATCGAGCGCGTCGGCGACGCTGAAGGCGCCGCAGACCTCGCCGGCATGGATGGTGAGCCCCAGTCCGGCATCGCGGGCGATGTCGAAGGCCCTGATATAGTCGGCGACGCGCCCCATCCGCTCCTCGCCGGCAAGGTTGAAGCCTGTTATCAAAGGGTTGCCGGCCTTTGCCGCGTATTCGGCAGCACCAATCACACTCTCCGGACCGAAATGCCGCTCGCCGGTGACGATCAGCCGCGCCTCGATGCCGCTCTTTTCCCTGGCCCGCCGGATGCCTTCGCAGACACCCGCGATATAGGCGTCGGCGCCGAGCCCGATGCGTTTGCCATGGTCGGGCGAAACGATCAGTTCGCTGTAGATCGTATTGATGCCGGCGAGTTCGTCGAGATAGGTCTCGGTCAGAAGCGCATAGTCCTCCTCGGTCCTGTAGACCTCGGAAACCTTGTCGTAACATTCGAGGAAGCTCGCGAAATCATGCCAGACATAGGCGCCGCCGCGAAGCTCGCTGCTGATATCGACGCCGTATTTACGTGCCTGCGCCTCGGTCAGTTCAGGAGGTGCCGCACCCTCCAGATGGCAATGCAGCTCGACCTTCTTCAAATGCGATGTCACAGAAAGCTCCTTCCATGCGGTCCGGCCGGAATGCCGAGATGGCGGGCGATGCTCTCGCCGATATCGGCATAGCTGCGGCGCACGCCGATCGAACGCGATCGGATGCCGGGGCCGTAGGCAATGACGGGCACGCGCTCGCGCGTATGGTCCGTGCCGCGCCAGGTCGGGTCGCAGCCGTGGTCGGCGGTGAGCACGACGAGATCGCCCGGCTTCAATTTCTTATGGACGTCGGCCAGGCGCGCGTCGAAGGCTTCGAGCGCCGCGGCATAACCCGGGACATCGCGGCGATGGCCGTAAATCATGTCGAAATCGACAAAATTGGTGAATACGAGATCGCCGTCTTGGGCCTCGTCGATGGTGGAGAGCGAGGCATCCATCAGCGCTTCGTTGCCGTTCGCCTTGATGACCCTGGAAACCCCTTGATGCGCGAAGATGTCGCCGATCTTTCCCACAGCGTGCACGTGCCTGTTGTGTTCGATCAGCCGGTCGAGCAGCGTCGGCTCCGGCGGCAGCACCGAGAAGTCGCGCCGGTTTCCGGTGCGCTGAAAGGTAGAGCTGGAATGACCGACAAAGGGCCGGGCGATGACGCGGCCGATATTATAGCGATCGAGCAGTCCGCGCGCTGTGCCGCAGAAGGCGAGCAGCCGATCGAGGCCGAAATGCAGCTCATGCGCCGCCACCTGGAAGACCGAATCCGAGGAGGTGTAGCAGATCGGCTTGCCGGTGCGGATATGCTCTTCGCCGAGCCGGGCAATGATCTCGGTTCCGGAGGCATGGCAGTTGCCGAGAATGCCCGGCACGCCTGTCTCCCTACAGAGCGCCTCGATGAGCTCCTCGGGAAAGGCGTCGCCCTCTGTCGGGAAATAACCCCAATCGAAACTGACGGGTGTTCCTGCGATTTCCCAATGGCCTGACGGCGTATCCTTGCCGCGGGAGATTTCGCTGGCGGCGCCGTAAATGCCGTAGACCTTCTCCGGGATCGGCATGCCGGCTGGAAACCGGCCGGAGGCGGAGCGGGCGATCTGCATCAGCCCGAGTTCGGACATATTGGGCAGGGAAAGCGGCCCGCTGCGCAATCCGGCGCGGTCTCCGGCACCCGCCGCGCAGAACTCGGCGATATGGCCGAGCGTATCGGCGCCCTCGTCGCCATAGGCCGCCGCATCCGGCGCGCCGCCGACGCCGAAGGAATCCAGAACGAAAAGAAAGGCACGTGCCATTTTACACCCGAGAGAGCCGATCGCCAGCCTCTGGAAATGTCAGAGGCGGCAGAGCCTCACGCATATAATGCTGCGGCCGGCTTGGCAAATTCGGGACGAGGCAAAAGCGGCGTCAGCAGTCGCCGCAGGGGATCGAGTCGCCTTGCCGCTGGCGGTAGAAATAGCTGCGGCTGATGGTGATCGTGCGCATGCCGTCCGGCATGAAGTTCGGCGCAAACAGGAACATCGTATAGGGGATGCTGAGCTCGGTGCGAACCAGGAAGCTGTTCGCCGTCTTCATATCGGACGGCACGTTGGACACGGCGGTGTTCTTGGCATAGGGCACCGTCCCGTCCTGCGCCCAGGACCAGAGCACCTTCGCATTGGCGCCGGCGTCGACGGTGATCCCGGTGATCTTCAGCGTCAGCGACGTCGTGTTGTAGGGCACGAAGATCGAGTTTGCGACCGACGGCATCTGCGCGAGCGCGCTCTTGGTGACGGATTGCTGCTGGGTGACGAGGTCGGCCACCGTGCCTGCCGCGCGTGTCGCCCGCTTGCTGACGCTGAGGCCGATGGTGATCTCGAAAGCGCCGATATAGAGCATGACGAGCACGGGAAAGAGGATCGCGAATTCGATCGCTCCGGCGCCCTTGCGGTCTCGGGCCAGCCGCCGCGCCGTCAATACCAGCCTGGTGAACGGGTTGCGCAGCGCCATTATGGATACTGCTCGTTCTGGAAGGCCGCAGTGGCGACGATCAGATAATAATTCGGCATCGAACCGTCGGAGGGCCGTATCGTCGTGATATAAGGCCGGACCAGATCCGTGATGATTTCCCAGCGGTAGTAGGCGCGGACCATGTTGATCGTGCCGGCGCCGCCCGGCGTATATTTGAAGGCCGCCGTGTTGATGTCGGCATATTTGGCGGTGGAGAGCTTGGGAATTGTCGTCGGAATGGCCGAGAAGGTGCTGAACGTCTGCACATCCACGTAGAGCTTGCTCGGCGTAGCCGCTTCGCTCGTCGAGCAGCGGATCAGGATCGAAATCTCATCGCAGAAAGCCTGACGGAACTGCGTCTGGTTCATATCGGTCGTGCGGCCGAGATTATAGGTGATCTGCCCGGTTCGCATCTTGCGGCTCATCGTATCGACGGCGTTGGAGACGAGTTCCTCGGCAGCAAAGGCGACAAAGGTTTCGAGGATGGCGAAGATCACCAGGAAATAGGGAATGGCGAGCAAGGCGAATTCGATCGCCGCAGCCCCCTCGCGCGAGCGGGCGAGAGCGCGAAACCGCAAGAATCGGAACGGCGCTGGGGAGTGCGCCTTATCCGTCTTCTGATCAATTGCCGTCATTGCCTGGACCCGAGCGACATTCTCTGTCCGCCACACTAGGGTCCGTTCGTTGATTTTCCGTTTCAGTCTGACGCGACGATTTTAACGAATGGCCGAAGAAGTGAGGGAAAGCCGATCAGGGGGAGGTGGTGCCGGTCGCCGCCTGCTGGGCGTGCTGCTCGCAGTTCGGCGTGCAGGACAGCACGGAGCGTTCGGTCTGCCGGTAAACGCGCACCGTATTGCCCTCATCGATCGACACCAGAATGCGCTCGTCGAGGATGGCATTGCCGTCGGCATCAAGCAGCACCAGATTGGTGGTGCCGAAGCTGCGTCCTGTCAGCACGATGGTCTTGGCGTCGGCGACGGTCGCATCGGCGACCTTCGCATTGCCGACGATGACCTTGCTGACAGGGCGATCGAGCTTCAATACGCGCGCG
Organism: Rhizobium sp. BT03; assembly: GCF_030053155.1. Taxonomy (NCBI): domain Bacteria; kingdom Pseudomonadati; phylum Pseudomonadota; class Alphaproteobacteria; order Hyphomicrobiales; family Rhizobiaceae; genus Rhizobium; species Rhizobium sp. BT03. Next base: position 2,409,369 of record NZ_CP125640.1, on the reverse strand, counting down.
TGATCCATATAGACACGCAGCATGTCATCGTCTGCGGCCGCGGAAACTCGCGAAACACCGAAAGCGGCGATCATGCCGGCAAAGAAAATGGTTTTGCCGCTCGATGACATTTGGTCCTCTTTCACGATCACAGCGCAATATCGACATAGAATGGAAAAAAATGGTGAACGAAGCCTTAAGCCAGCAGCCTTGTTCCGGAATGAGGCGCGATGATCCGATATGGCACGGCCTCTGAGGCGCACGCGGCGGTTGGACATCGTGCTATGTGCTATTTTCGGATGAATGCAGGTGGTATAGCGGGAATATTGTTAAATATAGAGGTAAGCCCGTAAGAAAATACTTACTCTACAAAGGCATGTTGTCTCGTTCAAATCTCGTTAACTCTTTTCCTTAAGTCGATAGAAACGCCCATTCGCTAGGTTGCAGTCATCCGATCAACGGCAACAGTTGGCGGACGTGCTGAACATCAACTGGAGTTAGGAGTTACCATGACCAAGCTTTTTAGCCGTTTTCTGAAGGACGAATCCGGCGCGACCGCAATCGAATACGGCCTGATCGCCGCTCTCATTTCCGTAGCGCTCATCACCGGCGCAACGGCCCTCGGTGGCAAGATCGGCAACACGTTCAACGGCTTGAGCACCAAGATGGACGGCGCCACTTCGGCGGCCAACTAAGATAAGCGCTGCCGACGCGGCATCTGCCTAATACCGGCCGAATTTGCTTCGGCCGAACTATCGAGCGGGCTCACAGGCTGAACGGCCGTGAGCCTTTTCGCATCAAGTCAGGATCGGGTATACGCATGATCGCAGCTGCAGTCTTCGTGATACTGCCACTCTGCCTGGCCATGGCGGCCTTCTCGGATCTGTTCACAATGACGATCCCGAATCGCGTTTCCTTGATCCTCATCGCCTCCTTCTTCGTTCTCGCGCCCCTTTCCGGCCTTGGCTTGCAAGCGATCGGCATGCATATCGCCGCAGCCGCCATCGTCTTTTCCGCCTGTTTCGCTCTTTTTGCCTTCAATGTGATGGGCGGCGGCGACGCCAAGCTGTTGAGCGCCACGGCGCTCTGGTTTGGCTTGAACGAATCCCTTCTTTTCCTGATGACCGATGTTGCCATCATCGGCGGCTTCATCACCTTGCTGATTCTGCTGGTCAGAGCGCAATCGAACACGATCCTCGCCATCGGCCTGCCGGTGCCGAATTCGGTCCTGTTCGCCAAGAAGATCCCCTACGGCATCGCCATCGCGATCGGCGGCTTCATGGCCTTCCCGTCCTCGCCGCTCTTCCTCACCACGCTGGAAAGCCTGAAATAACGGCATTTTAAATGACCGTTAACTTAAAATGTAAGCGTTCCATTAACCATAATTATACCAATTGCTGAGCATTCTACGGGGCGAACATATCGTGCCCTGAGGAATGATCGATGAAACCGGCCCGCCTTATAATCCTAGCTGTCGCCCTGGTGGCAGCCGGCCTCGCCGGCTTCCTGGCGATGCAAATGGCGGGCAGTGGCGGTGTGGTCACCCAGGTTCAGTCGGTCATCGAGAAGGAACCGACCGTCAACATCCTCGTCTCGAGCGCCAATCTGGCGGTCGGCGAAAGGTTGAGCGACCAGACGGTTCATTGGATGCCCTGGCCGCAGGGCGGCGTCGTCCCGGGCCTCATCACGGAAGCCGAGAAGCCGGACGCCATCAAGGATCTGCAGGGTGCCGTCGTGCGCCTGCCGATCTTCGAAGGTGAGCCGATCCGGCCGGAAAAGGTCGCCGATTCCAATAGCCGCATCCTTTCCTCGCTGCTGCCGGCCGGCAAGCGCGCCGTCGCGACCGAAATATCGGTGGCGACGGGCGCCGGTGGTTTCATCCTGCCGAACGACCGCGTCGACGTCATCATGGTCCGCAAGGGCGCCGAGGCCAACAAGCTCATCACCGAAACCGTACTGAGCAATGTCCGCGTCCTCGCCATCGACCAGCAGATCCAGGAAAAAGACGACGGCTCGAAATCAGTGGTCGGCACCACCGCCACGCTTGAGCTCACGCCGGATCAGACGAAGGTTCTCGCCGTCGCCCAGCAGATGGCGGACCGGCTGTCGTTGGCGCTGCGTTCGGTCGCCGATGCGCAGGAGCAGGATACCAGCGCCGCCGACTATCTGCTGAGCGGCGACAACGGCAGTGCGATCATCCAGGTTATCAAATCGGGCGCCATCGTTACCGATGCCGGCGCAGCGCCGAAGGCGGAGTAAGAGGACGTGCAAATGGGCAATTCAAAGCGGCGCGCCAGGCTTCTCCTGAAAGGTTGCCTCTCGCTGGCAGTCGGCGTCTCCGGTATTGCGCCGGCCTCTTTCGCGCCGCTTCTAGGCTCAGGCGAGGCGCGTGCCGAATCCGAAAACCTGGTCCGCATCTCGCAGACTGGCCGCGATGCCCACCGCCGGCTGAAGCTCGGGCTGAACAAGGCCGTCGTCGTCGATCTGCCCGAGGATGCGCATGATATCCTCGTCTCCGATCCGACCATGGCCGACGCCGTCACCCGCACCTCGCGGCGCATCTACCTGTTCGGCAAGAAGGTCGGCCAGACGAATATCTTCGTTTTCGGCGCCGGCGGACAGGAGATCGTCAATCTCGATATCGAGATCGAGCGTGACGTGTCCGGCCTCGAAGTCAATCTCCGCCGCTTCATTCCAGACTCCAACATCAACGTCGAAATCGTCTCCGACAACATCGTGCTGACTGGCACCGTGCGCACGCCGCAGGATGCCACACAGGCGGCCGATCTGGCGCAGGTCTTCCTGAAGGGCGGCGAAGCGACGACCAGAACCGAGACGGCATCCGGTACCGGGGGCGACAGTTCGGTGGCGCTCTTTGCCGAAGGCCGTCAAGCCTCGCAGGTCGTCAACCTGCTGCAGATCGAGGGCGAGGACCAGGTTACCCTCAAGGTGACGATCGCCGAAGTCCGTCGAGAAGTGCTGAAACAGCTCGGCTTCGACAATCTGGTTTCCAATTCTTCCGGCATGACGGTTGCCCAACTCGGGACCCCCAGCGCCGACAGCGCCGCTTCGACGGTTGGCGGCGGGCTGGCGGCGCTTTTCAAGAGCTCGATCGGCAAATACGACATTTCGACCTACCTCAACGCGCTGGAGCAGGCCAAGGTCGTCAAGACGCTTGCCGAGCCGACGCTGACGGCGATATCGGGCCAGGCGGCGACCTTCAATTCCGGCGGGCAACAGCTGTATTCGACGACCGACAACGACGGCAACGTCACCGTCGTGCCGTTCAACTACGGTATCAACCTCGCCTTCAAGCCGGTCGTGCTCTCATCGGGACGCATCAGCCTTGAGATCAAGACGAATGTCTCCGAACCGGTCGCCGGCAGCGGCAACGCCACCTATCAGCGCCGCTCGGCGGAAACCTCGGTGGAACTGCCCTCGGGCGGCTCGATCGCGCTGGCCGGCCTGATCCGCGACAACGTCTCGCAGACGATGGGCGGCACACCCGGTGTTTCGAAAATACCGCTGCTCGGCACGCTCTTCCGCCAGAAGGGTTTCGAGCGTCAGGAAACCGAGCTCGTTATCATCGCGACGCCCTATCTGGTGCGTCCGGTGGCGCGCAATCAGCTCAACCGGCCGGACGATAATTTCAGCCCTGAAAACGACGGTGCGACCTTCTTCCTCAACCGTGTCAACAAGGTCTATGGCCGCCGCGAGGCGCCCGTGGCCGATGCGCAGTTCCACGGCTCGATCGGGTTCATCTACAAATGAGCGGGGCACGGTCGGCAGCAATGGAAGAGAACAGAGATCAGGCGATGACCCATATCAATTCGACGACACCCCGCCTCGGAATCTCGAAGGCGCTGCTGGCCGCAGCCGGCGTTTCGGCGGTGATCCTTTCCGGATGCGCCGGTCCGCACGACCAGCTGACAACAGGCGGCATTCCCGACGACTATCGCGCCCGCCACCCGATCATCGTGACCGAAGCGGAGCAGACGGTCGATATACCCGTCGCCTCCACCGATCGCCGCCTGACCATTGCCCAGCGTGATCTCATCCGCGGTTTTGCCGCAAACTACATCGCCCGCGCCTCGGGTCCGGTTTACGTGCTGTCGCCGCAGGGTTCGCCGAATTCGGCCGCCGCCTATCAGCTGCGCAATCAGGTCCGGGCCGAGCTGGCGAGGAGGGGAATTGCAAGCTCGAAAATCGTCAACACCTCCTATGCCGCGGTCGGCCCCGGCGACGCGGCGCCGATTCGGCTGAGCTTTACCGGCACCACTGCGGTGACCACGCAGTGCGGCCAGTGGCCGAAGGACATCTCGAACGATTTCACCAATCAGAATTACTATAATTTCGGCTGCGCCTCGCAGAACAACCTCGCGGCCCAGATCGCCAATCCTGAGGATCTGGTGGCGCCGCGCGGCATGACCCCGATCGACGCGCAACGGCGCAACAATGCGATCCAGGAATACCGCACGACGACATCGACGATCGAGGATGTCGCCGGCAGCGACAGCAGCTTCTGAGACGGAACCGCACGATGAGCGCGATCGAATACGAAATCAAAAATCCGAGCGAGCTTCGCCACGCCGAAGAGGCGGTGCGCATGGCGGATCTGGAAAACATGCGGCCGCTGCCGCGTATTTCCGTGCATGCCTTTTGCGAGAGCGAAGCGCTGCAGCAGGTCATGGAACGCTGCGCCAATGACCGGCGCATGGCCAAGGTCAGCATGCGCATCACCAGCGGCGGCATCGCCGCTGCCGCCAACATGTTCTCAGGCGCCCCGACGCCGAACCTGATCATCCTGGAGACCAAGGCGAATTCCGGGAGCCTGCTCGGCGAACTGGCGCCGCTCGCCGCCGTCTGCGATCCGACAACCAAGGTGGTGATCGTCGGCTATTACAATGATATCGGGCTCTATCGCGAACTCATCCGCAACGGTATTTCCGAATATATGGTCCAGCCCGTCGCGATGCCCGATATTCTGGCGTCGATGGCTTCGATCTTCGTCGATCCCGAAGCCGAGCCGCTCGGCCGCAGTATCGCCTTTATCGGCTCGAAAGGCGGCACCGGCGCTTCGACCATCGCGCATAATTGCGCCTTCGGCATTTCCAATCTCTTCTCCACCGAGACGATCCTGGCCGATCTCGACCTGCCCTATGGCACGGCGAACATCGACTTCGATCAGGATCCGGCGCTCGGCATCGCCGAAGCGGTCTTCGCGCCCGATCGTCTCGACGAGGTCTTCCTCGACCGTCTGCTGACGAAATGCTCCGCGCATCTCTCCCTGCTGGCGGCACCCTCGCTGCTCGACCGCGCCTATGATTTCGACGGCCAGGCTTTCCAGCCGGTGCTCGATGTCCTGCAGCGCAGCGCGCCCGTCACCGTGCTCGACGTTCCGCATGCATGGTCGGAATGGACACGCTCGGTGCTGTCGAGCGTCGACGAAGTGGTCATCACCGCGGTTCCCGATCTCGCCAACCTGCGCAATGCCAAGAACATGCTGGATGCGTTGCGCAAGATGCGGCCGAACGACAAGCCGCCGCATCTCGTCCTCAACCAGGTCGGCATGCCGAAACGCCCGGAGATTTCACCGTCGGATTTCTGTGAGCCTCTGGAGATCGATCCGATCGCGATCATCCCCTTCGACATCAATCTTTTCGGCAACGCTGCCAACAGCGGCCGGATGATCTCTGAGGTCGACCCGAAATCGCCGACGGCGGAGACCTTTTCGCAGATATCGCACGTCGTCACCGGCCGTGTCGCGATAAGGAAGGCGAAGAAGGGCGGCCTGCTGGGCCTCCTGAAGCGCAAGTAGCAAGCAGAACAAGCAGATTGGATTAAGCGGCATGTTTGGAAAACGCGGAAATGAAGGTTCCGGAAAGGTCGGAGGGGCAATTGCTCCCCCGCCGCCGGCTCCGGCTGCCGCCCCTGCGGCCGCTGCTCCCTCCATTCTGGTCGAACCCTCGCGTGAGCCCGCACGCCAGCAGGTGACGCCACCGCCGATGCAGACGCCGCAGCGCAAGCGCCCTGTTCGCACCGACGAATATTACGACACCAAGGCGCAGGTCTTTTCCGCACTGATCGATACGATCGATCTCTCCCAGCTTTCCAAGCTAGACGGCGAAAGCGCGCGCGAGGAAATCCGCGACATCGTCAACGACATCATCACCATCAAGAACTTTGCGATGTCGATCTCCGAGCAGGAAGAGCTGCTCGAGGATATCTGCAACGATGTGCTCGGCTACGGTCCGCTGGAGCCGTTGCTGGCGCGCGACGATATCGCCGACATCATGGTCAACGGCGCCGGCCAGACGTTCATCGAAGTCGGCGGTAAGACGATCGAATCGGAGATCCGGTTCCGCGACAATGCGCAGCTTCTCTCGATCTGCCAGCGCATCGTCAGCCAGGTCGGCCGCCGCGTCGACGAATCGAGCCCGATCTGCGACGCCCGCCTGCCCGATGGCTCCCGCGTCAACGTCATCGCGCCGCCGCTGTCGATCGACGGGCCGGCACTCACCATCCGCAAATTCAAGAAGGACAAGCTGACGCTTGATCAGCTCGTCCGTTTCGGCGCGATCACGGCTGAAGGTGCGACCGTGCTGCAGATCATCGGCCGCGTGCGCTGCAATGTCGTCATTTCGGGCGGCACCGGCTCGGGCAAGACGACGCTGCTGAACTGCCTCACAAACTATATCGACAGGGACGAACGCGTCATCACCTGCGAGGATACGGCAGAACTGCAGCTGCAGCAGCCGCATGTCGTACGCTTGGAAACACGCCCGCCGAATATCGAAGGCGAGGGCGAGATTACCATGCGCGATCTCGTCAAGAACTGCCTGCGTATGCGCCCCGAGCGCATCATCGTCGGCGAAGTGCGCGGACCTGAAGTTTTCGACCTGCTGCAGGCGATGAATACCGGTCACGACGGCTCGATGGGCACCATCCACGCCAACACGCCGCGCGAATGCCTGAGCCGTATCGAATCGATGATTGCCATGGGCGGCTTCACCCTGCCGGCAAAGACGGTGCGCGAGATCATCTCCAGCTCGGTTGATGTGATCGTCCAGGCGGCGCGCCTTCGCGACGGTTCGCGCCGCATCACTCAGATCACCGAGGTGATCGGCATGGAAGGCGACGTCATCATCACCCAGGACCTGATGCGTTACGAGATCGAAGGCGAGGATGCCGGCGGCCGCCTGATCGGCCGGCATATGTCGACCGGCGTCGGCAAGCCGCATTTCTGGGATCGCGCCCGCTACTTCAACGAGGAAAAGCGTCTGGCCGCCGCCCTCGACGCGATGGAAGCGAAAACGAAGGATTAGCGAGATGTTCGGGTTCGATCCGATAGTGCTGGCAATTGTCGTCCTCGCCGCCGTCGCCGCGGCGGCGGTCGCCTATGCGCTGATGTATTCCCGGATCGAGGCCGACAAGAAATCGGCAAGCCGCATCGACCGCGTCAAATCGGCCGAAAGCGACCGGGTGAAGGTCAAGGCTGCCCGAGACCGGGTGCAGGAAATGTCGAAGCGCCGGAAATCGGTGCAGGACAATCTCAAGGATCTGGAAAAGCGCCAGCACGAAAAGACCAAGAAGACCCTGTCGATGAAATCCCGGCTGGAGCAGGCCGGTCTGGCGGTCACGGTCGGGAGATTCTATCTGATCAGTGCCGTCTTCGCCTGCGTGCTGCTGCTCATGGCCTTCATCATCGGCATGTCGCCGATGGTGATGATCGGTATTGCCGTCGTCGCCGGTCTCGGCCTGCCGCGCTGGATCGTCGGTTTCCTGATCAAGCGCCGCCAGAACAAGTTCCTCAACGAGCTCCCCAATGCGCTTGACGTCATCACCCGCTCGATCAAATCGGGTCTGCCGCTCAACGATGCGATCCGCCTAATCGCCACCGAAGGCACAGAGCCGGTCAAGAGCGAGTTCCGGCGGGTGATCGAGGCACAGCAGGTCGGCCTCAGCATTCCCGACGCCTGCGCCCGCATGACGCTCCATATGCCGCTCCAGGAGGTCAACTTCTTCGCTATCGTCATCGCCATCCAGTCACAGGCCGGCGGCAATTTGTCGGAAGCGATCGGCAACCTCTCCAAGGTGCTGCGCGAGCGCCGGAAGATGAAGGCCAAGGTCTCGGCGCTTTCGATGGAAGCCAAGGCGTCGGCGGTCATCATCGGTGCGCTGCCCTTCATCGTCGCGACCCTCGTCTATCTGACGTCGCCAAGCTACATGATGATCCTTTTCACCGATCCGCGCGGACACCTCATCATGGGTATCTCGGCGATCTGGATGTCGATCGGCATCTTCGTCATGCGGAACATGGTCAATTTTGACATTTAGCCGGAAGGACGCACCATGTCGCAGGACCTTGCCGCAACCCTGACCAATCCAAGCATGCTGATCGCGCTCCTCGTGGCGATCGCGGTCTTCGCCACGTTTTATACGATCGCCGTCCCCTTCTTCGAACGGGGCGATCTCAACAAGCGTATGAAAGCCGTTTCGACCGAGCGCGAGCAGATCCGCGCGCGCGAACGCGCCCGCATGAACACCGAAACCGGCGCCGGCAAGGCATCGCTCAGGAGCCAGAACAATCGCTCGGTCCGCCAGATCGTCGAGCGCTTCAACCTGCGCAAGGCGCTCGTCGATGAGAATACGGTCAACAAGCTGCGTGCTGCCGGGTTTCGCTCGGAGAATGCGCTGAATACTTTCCTTGTGGCGCGTTTCCTGCTGCCCTTCCTCTTCCTGGCGCTTGCCGCCTTCTGGGTCTTCGGCCTCGGCAATCTCGCTGACAGGGGCACGCCCATCCGCCTGTTTGCCGTCATCGGCATCGGCTATCTCGGCTTCTACGCGCCGAACATCTATATCTCGAACCGTATGGGCAAGCGTCAGCACTCGATCAAACGCGCCTGGCCGGATGCGCTCGACCTGATGCTGATCTGCGTCGAATCCGGAATCTCGATCGAGGCGGCGATGCGTCGCGTGTCGGAAGAACTCGGCGAGCAGTCGCCGCCGCTCGCCGAGGAGATGGTGTTGACCACGGCCGAACTCTCCTTCCTGCCGGATCGCCGCGTGGCGCTCGACAATCTTGCCACGCGCACCCAGATCGAGCTGGTGCGCTCGGTCACTCAAGCGCTGATCCAGGCCGACCGCTACGGCACGCCGGTGGCGCAGGCGTTGCGCGTCCTCGCCCAGGAAGGACGCGACGAGCGCATGAACGAAGCGGAAAAGAAGGCGGCCGCCCTGCCGCCGAAACTGACGGTGCCGATGATCCTGTTCTTCCTGCCGGTGCTGATCGCCGTCATTCTCGGTCCGGCCGGCATCCAGGTGTCGGACAAGTTCTGAGCTCGCCGCCGTCCAAACCGGTTCCGATTTGAGGAAGAATGCAGTAGCCTTCGATCTCGAACGAGGGTTTTCGAATGTCTTCTGCAGGCGTTTTCATCAGCATCATGGCAGCGCTGGCGGTCGGCGCGATGAGCCCCGGCCCGAGCTTCGTCGTCGTCTCCAGGATTGCCATTTCGCGGTCCCGGCTGGACGGTCTCGCCGCCGCACTCGGCATGGGCGCCGGCGGGGTGGTTTTTGCCGTATTGGCGCTCGCCGGTCTGACCGCGCTGCTGTCGCAGTTCGAATGGCTCTATATCTTGCTCAAGGTCGCAGGCGGCGCCTATCTCATCTATATCGCCGTCAATATCTGGAGAGGTGCTGCGCAGCCGCTGGAGGTTTCCGACGCCGGCGATGACCGCCGCGCGCCGAGGCTGAGCTTCACGACCGCGCTGCTGACCCAGCTCAGCAACCCGAAGACCATCATCGTCTATGCCAGCCTCTTTGCAGCACTTCTGCCAAGGACGGTGCCGCTCGATCTGATGATTGCGCTGCCGCTCGGCGTCTTTGCGGTGGAAGCGGGGTGGTATTCGATCGTGGCGCTGGCCTTTTCGGCCCGCCATCCGCGGCGGCTCTATTTCGCGGCGAAGAGCTGGATCGACCGGGCCGCCGGTGCCGTCATGGGCGGCCTCGGACTTCGTCTCATTCTGTCGGGCCTGAGTGTCCGCTAAACCATCGTCAGTTGGTGTTGCTGGCGTCCGCGGCACCCGGCGTCTTGTCCTTGGCGGCAAGCTTCTGCCAGGAATTCTGCTGCGAGAGCATGCCGCGGAGATAGGCGACATTGGCATCGGCCTGCTGTGGCGAAAGTTCGCGCCGGGCGATCTGCTCGGCCTCCGGGAAACGTCCCTGCAGGCCGACGACGAGGGCAAGGTTCTGTCTGACGCGGCTGTCGGCGGTGGGCTGACTGGCGGCGGAGCGCAGATAGGTTTCGGCGGTGCGCAGATCGCCGGTCAGCACATAGGACATGCCGAGGTTGGAAAGGATCGAGGGCTCGTTCGGCTGGATGTCGAGCGCGTCGCGGTAGCGCTGCCGGGCATCGCTTGCCCGACCCATCTGATCGAGGATCGCGCCTTCGGCCGAGATCAGCTTCCAGTCCGGACGATCCGGTGTCTGGGCGCGGCCGATCGTGTCGAGCGCCTGCTGGAACTGGCCGGCCGCCGCCTGCGCCTTGCCGTAGGCGGCGAGCACGTTGCGGTCGGCGGGATTGCTGATCGCCACCTGCTGCATGACGGCGAGCGCCTGCGCGTCACGGCCGTTCATGCGCAGCAGATTGGCATAGTTGACGCCGGTGACCGGATCGCGCGGGTTCTTTTCGTAGGCCTGGCCGAGCCGGTCGGTTGCCGAGCGCAGCTCGGTCGCGTCCATCTCTTCAACCGGCTTGGTGAGCTTCGGCACCGAGCCGGTCGTCATCCGATCCTTGGTCGTCGAGCAGCCGGCAAGTGCCAGGACGATCAGCGATGCGGCAGCGCGCCTCAGGATACGATGGGTTAATGTGGTGGTGAGCGAGGCCGGCATGACGCGTTCCCTGGATTCCGAAATCGGCGCCTGACCTCGAACGCGGAACAGGGAAAGGTTTGACGCAATCTTCGCTCCAGCAATAGTCTGTTAACCCTAACAGACCGTTAAGGAGTGATTCCTTACGACCGCCGAAGGACAATCATGGCCCCCTATCAGTTCATCGAGAGACCGACCCCTTTCAACACGAAGGGCGGTTCGACGCTGCCGATCTTTGCCGTCACCCCTGCCCATATCGAGACCGGCACGATCGATCCGATCGCGCTCGATTGGGCGCAGAAGGCGGGCTACAAAGCCGAAAGCGGGTCGCTGCTGCTGATCCCGACGGCCGAAGGCCATCTCGGCGGCGCGCTTTTTGGCGTCGGCACCAATCCGTCCGAGCAGCCTTACATCACCGGCAGGCTCGCCCGGGCGCTGCCCGCCGGCGACTGGCACATCGAAACCGCACCGTTGACGGCAAATCGCCTGGCGCTCGGCTTTGGTCTCGGCAGCTATCGTTTCGACCGCTACAAATCCGAAAAATCGCCGGCGGCGACACTGATGATCCCCCGCGATGCCGACAGTGCCGACATCAAGCGCCAGCTCGCCGGCGTCTTTCTCGCCCGCGACCTCATCAATACGCCGACCAATGACATGGGGCCGAACCAGCTCGAAACCGTGTTCCGTGGTTTGGCTGCACATTACAAGGCAGAGGTATCGGTTATCACGGGCGACGAGCTGCTCGAGCAGAATTTCCCGCTGGTTCATACCGTCGGCCGCGCCAGCGCCGATGCGCCACGCCTTCTCGAACTGCGCTGGGGCAAGAAGGGTCATCGCAAGGTGACGCTCGTCGGCAAGGGCGTCTGCTTCGATACCGGCGGCCTCGATATCAAGCCCGCCGCCTCCATGCTGCTGATGAAGAAGGACATGGGTGGTGCCGCCAATGTCATGGGGCTTGCTCTGATGATCATGGACGCCAAGCTGAGGGTCGACCTGCGCGTCATCGTCCCCGTCGTCGAAAACGCCATCTCCTCCAATGCCTTCCGCCCCGGCGACATCTATAAGAGCCGCAAGGGCCTGACCGTCCAGATCGACAATACCGACGCCGAAGGCCGTCTGATCCTTGCCGATGCGCTTGCCTATGCCGACGAGGAAGAGCCCGATCTCCTGATCGACATGGCGACGCTGACGGGCGCTGCCCGCGTTGCGCTGGGTCCGGATCTCCCGCCCTTCTTCACCGATGACGCCAATCTGGCGCACGACCTGACCGAAGCGAGCCTGGAAACCGACGATCCGATCTGGCGGCTGCCGCTCTATGCCGGCTACGAAAAGGATATCCGCGCCAAATTCGCCGATCTCACCAACGCGCCGGCCGGCGGCATGGCGGGGGCGATCACCGCCGCACTTTTCCTCAAGCGTTTCGTCGGCAAGGCGAAGAGCTGGGCGCATTTCGACATTTACGGCTGGGCGCAGTCCGAGCGGCCGCATTCGCCGGGCGGCGGCGAAGCACAGGCAATCCGCGCGCTCTTCCATCATATCCGCGAGAGCCTCCGCTGACGGTGCAAACGAGGGCTGAGGGGCGGTCGCATATTGCCCGCGCTGCCGATCGTTAAAATTTTATTCACCCTGCCGGGCGGCAATTCCTGCCGCCTCTTGCATGTCCATGGCAACTGCCGGAAAATGAAACGTTAGCGTAACGATTTTCCGGAGGGGCCGTGCCGATCGAACTGACCGCCTCGCAGGCGCTGGGGCTCTGGCATGGCGTGGCGCTCGATCAGGTCCGCCACGATGACCGCGATTTGACGTTGCGCCAGATGGCGATCCTGCTGCATATTTATCTGGTGCCGCCGCCGCATACGGTGCGCGGGCTTGCCGCGACACTCGAGGTCACCAAGCCGGTCATTACCCGCGCCTTGGACACGATGGGTGAGATGGGCCTGGTCGATCGTGTGCGCGACGATGCCGACCGGCGCAGCGTGATCATCAAGCGCACCGTCGGCGGCGCGCTATACCTGGAAAAGCTCGGCGACCTCGTCCGTGATCAGGCCCGCCGGCTGCCGCTCTGAGAGGCCATTTGAAAGGCCATCTGAAAGGAAACTCAATGACGATGCTCGACCGCCGCCTGCATGCCTATCGGCCCGATCTCGCCGAAGCGCGGCTCGAAGGCAAGGTGGAGGCGTCGCGCTTCGTCGAAGGCGCCCCGGCCCGCGTCGCCATTCCGGTCGCGGCCTTGCGCCCCGAACCCGATCTTGCGCGTGGCATCGATACCGAGCTGCTTCTCGGCGAGGATGTGACGGTTTTCGATCGCGCCGCCGGCTGGTGCTGGGTGAAAGCCGCTTCGGACGGCTACGTCGGATATCTCCCTGCAGAGGCGCTGTCGCAAGGCCGTCCGGTGCCGACCCATATCGTCACCGTCCAGCGCACCTTCCTCTATCCGGAACCGGAGCTGCGCAAACCCCACCAGGCCATCCTGTCGATGGGAAGCCGCGTCCATGTCGCCGGCGAGGCCGAAGCGCGCGGCAATCGCTATGTCGTGCTCGAGGATGGAACCGCGATCTTCGCCAGGCACGTCCAGCCGATCGGCGCGCTCGATGCCGCCGATTACGTCGAGATTGCAGCCCGTTTCCTGGAGACGCCCTATCTCTGGGGCGGACGCTCCGGCCTTGGCATCGATTGCTCCGGTCTCGTCCAGCTGGCGATGCTGATGACGGGCAGAGACGCGCCGCGCGATACCGACATGCAGGCAGCCGGCCTCGGCCGGCCGATCGACCGTTCCGAAATCCGCCGCGGCGACCTGGTGTTCTGGAAGGGCCATGTCGCCGTCTTCGAGGATCCGGAAACCATCCTCCACGCCAACGGCCACAGCATGACGGTGGCGCGCGAGAATTTCGAGGCTGCCGTCAAGCGCATCGGCTGGCTTTACGAGCAGCCGACCGGTTACCGCCGTCCGATCGGCTGATCAGGGTCGCGTCTCGCGCGGGTCGAGAAGGTCGCGCAAGCCGTCGCCAAGCATGTTGAAACCGAAGACTGCGAGCGCGATGGCAAGACCGGGCAGGATCGCCAGCCAGGGCGCGAGCGCCAGATAGGTTTGCGCCTCGGCCAGCATCCGTCCCCAGCTCGGCGCCGGCGGCGCCATGCCGAGCCCGAGGAAACTGAGACCGGCTTCGGTCAGGATCGCCAGCCCCAGCTGGATGGCGCCGTGCACGATAATCTGGCTGATGATGTTCGGCAGCACGTGGCGCAGCGAAATGGTCAGGCGCGTATTGCCGAGTGCGCGCGCCGCCATAACATAGTCGCGGCTCCACGCCTGCAGCGAGGTTGCCAGTGTCACCCGTGCAAAGACCGGGATCATGAAGACGGCGATCGCGGTGATTGCCGTGAAACGCCCGGGCCCGAGAAAGGCGCCGAGCACCATGGCCGACAGGATCGGCGGCAGTGCGAAGATGACGTCGCAGATGCGCGTCAGCAGCGCTTCGAAAGGGCCGCGAATTGCCGCCGCGGAAATGCCGGCGATCGAGCCGAGCGTCCCGCCGACCGCAACCGCCGTGACGGTGATCGACAGCGAATTCCAGCATCCCGCCATCAGCATCGACAGCACGTCGCGGCCGAACTGATCGGTGCCGAGCAGGCCGAAGGCAAGCGGCGGCTGCAGCTTATGGATGATCTGCATTTTCGCCGGCGGTAGCGGCGTCCAGACGAGCGATAGAAGCGCAACGGCAAACAGCAGGCCGATAATCACGGCTCCGGAAACCAGGTTCATTCTCCGGCTAAGTTTAAGGTCGCGGCGGCCGGCAACGGCGGTGGAAACGACGGGAGCCATGTCTCAAACCGCCTTTCTCATCCTGGGATCGATCGTGAGGTAAGAGAGATCGACGATGAAATTCACCAGGATGACGAGGGCGGCGAAGAACAGCACGACGTCCTGCATGACGATGATGTCGCGCTGGGAGAGCGCCTGCAGCGCCAACCGCCCGAGGCCGGGCAGGTTGAAGACGTTTTCCACCAGCACCGCGCCGGCGACGAGAAAGGTGAATTGCAGCCCGATCATGGTGAGGATCGGGATCAGCGCGTTCGGCACGATATGCCGCCACAGCACGGCACCGCGCGAAAGCCCCTTGGCGACGGCTGTGCGGGCAAAATCCTCATGCAGCGTCTCGAGCACTGCCGAGCGCGCCACCCGCGTCAACACGCCGGCCTGCGGCATCGCCAGCGCGACGGCCGGCATGACAAGCGCCTGCAACGCCGGCAGAAGGCCGGCACTCCAGCCCGGAAAGCCGCCGGCCGGCATCAGCCCGAGCATCGTCGAAAACAGGATGATCAGCAGCAGCGCCCCCCAGAAGGCGGGCACGGCAATGCTGACCTGCGAAAACAGCGTTGCGATGATGCCGAAGAGACCGCCGCGACGCGACGCAGCCAGCGCCCCGAGCGGCAGGGCAATCGCCACCGAAAGCACGACCGCCATTAGCGCCAGCGGCAGCGTCACCGCCAGCCTCTCGACAATCAGCCCGGCGACCGGAACGCCATAGGTGTAGGAATTGCCGATATCGCCGGAGAATAGGCCGGCCAGCCATCGCCCGTAACGCAGGATGAGCGGCTGATCGAGCCCGAGATCATGCCGCAGCGCCGCCAAGGTCTCCGGGCTTGCCGAGGTGCCGAGCATGATCGAGGCGGGATCGCCGGGCAGGAGATCCATGACGGCGAAGATCAGCAGTGAGACGATGACGAGCGTGACGAGGAGGCCGGCGAAGCGGCGGGCGAGGAGTGCGATCATGCGGGCCACGCTGGCGGGATGGCGCTGCGGCTCTCCGATGCGCTGGCGGTGGGTTTGGCGAGAAGGCCAACCCCACTCTCCGTCCTCCTCGGCCTTGAGCCGAGGATCCATGCCGCGGCTGCTCGTGGGTGCCGTGTGGATGCTCGGCTCAAGGCCGAGCATGACGGAGGGTGGGGCGGGCGGAAGGAGCTCTCCGAGGCGCCGGTACTAGGAGCGCCATCCGCCTGCGAAATCAAACAATGCCAACGCAGGTTGAACTGACTTTGCGAGATAGGGGAAAGGCTGTGCCCTATATCGGCCAAATACATGCCGGATCTCTCCAAGGTCTTCTGCATCCCCATCAGGGCCGCCTCACTCCTCCCACGAAACCCCGGACAACACATTGGACGGGATCGGCTCGTTCTCCCACAGCCCCTTCAGCTTCCTATCCCAGACCCCGAGTTTCGGCATGACGAAGAGGTAGAGCGCCGGCACGTCTTCGGCGAGAATCTTCTGCGCCTCGCCATAGATCGCATTCTGCGCGGCGGGATCGGTCGTCTCCTGGACCTTCTTCATCAGCGCGTTGAAGACTGGGTTTTTGTAATTGAAATAATAGGGATCGCGCCCGTAGATGTCGATGTCGAGCGGCTCGGCATGGGCGACGATGGTCATGTCGAAGTTGCGGTCCTTCATGATGTCCTGGACCCATTTCGCCGGAAATTCGGTCGGCTCGATATTCATCGTCACGCCGATCTCGGCAAACATCGCCTGCATCACCTCGGCGCTGCGCGGCGCATAGGCCATCTGCGGCGATTTGATCGTGAAGGTGAAGCCGTTGGGATAGCCGGCTTCGGCAAGCAGCGCTTTCGCCTTCTCGACGTCATAGGGAAGCACGCCGGTCATATCCTGATAGCCGGGATCGTTCGGCGTGTAATGGCTGCCGATCGGCGTGCCGAGGCCGGACCATGCACCGTCGATCACCGTCTTGCGGTCGATCGCCATCATCAGCGCCTGGCGCACGCGCTTGTCGTCGAACGGCTTCCTGGCATTGTTCATGCCGGCGACGACCTTGAGCTCGGTATTGCCGATCCGGGTGACGAGCCTGGTATCACCGTCGAAGGAGCTCATCAGCTCGGGTGCTGCAAATTCCGGAAAGGCATCGAGATCGCCGGATTTCAGCGCAGCCGCCTGCGCCTGCGGATCGGCGATGAAACGGAAGGTCACCTTGTCGAGCTTGGCGGCCGCAGCCTTGTTCCAGTAATCGGCATTCTTTTCCAACTCGACCTTGTCGCCCTTCGCCCAGCCGACGAATTTGAAGGGGCCGGTGCCGACCGGCGTCACCTTGTCGCCGGCGGCCGTCTTCGGCGCGACCATCACCGAAGCCGGCCAGCCGAGCCAGTAGATCAGGCTGCCGGTCGGCGTCGAGAGATGCAGCACCAGCGTTTCGGCATCGGGCGTATCGATCGAGGCGATCGAGGCGAAGAAGCGCTTCTGCGGATTGACCGAATCCGCGCCGCGGGCGCGGTCGAGCGAAAATTTGGCGCTCGCCGCATCGAAGGCCTCGCCGTCATGGAATCTGACGCCGCTCTGCAGCTTGAGCGTATAGGTCAGGCCATCGGGCGAAATCTCCCAGTTTTTCGCCAGCTGCGGCCGGATCTTGCCGGCCTGGTCGATCGTCACCAGTCCCTCGAACACATTCTGCCAGGTCACCTGGCCGATCGCCACCGGCGCCGCGATCGTCGGGTCGAGGCCGGTCGGCTCGACGCTCATGCCGAGGGTGAGGGTGGTCTTGGCCGCCTCGGCCGGCGCCATCGCCGCCATCACCAGTCCGGCCGTGAGCGCAGCCCTGAGGGAGATCTGCCGAGCGAAGCGCGCCGAAGGCGCGAAGAAAACCTTGATCATCATGTCCCTGTCTGGCTGCGCTCGAGGCGAAGCCTTTCACCAATAGGCTGTAGCCTACCCAGCGCACACATTATGATGATTTCTGATGGCCGGTGTAGCCAAAACAGCTACACAATAAATCCGCTGCAAATGCAAGCGTCAGTCTTTGACGTCCATGCGTTGGCGCATGAAGTTTTCTATGAAGTCGACCAGGGTCGCCGCCGCAAAAGACAGCTGCCGGTCCGGCGCGACGCAGAGGTCGACATGGGTGCGAATGCCGGTCTTGCCGGCAAGCGGGATGGCGCGCAGCTGGTTGGTTTCGATCTCGCGGCGAACGGCAAGCGCCGGCAGTAACGTGGCGGCAGCCCCGCTGAGGACCAGCTCCTTCAGCATCTCGATCGAACTCGTGACGAAAACGGGATCGAGATCCACTCCCTCCTTTTCGATCAGCGCGTCGAAGGCCTGACGGAAGCCAAAGGAATGCTCCGGCAGCGCCAGCGGGTAGTCGGCAAGTCTCTTCAAGGGGATATCGGGCAGCGCCGCAGCCGGATGCTGCGGCGCGACGATAAGATCATAGGCGATCTCGGAACGCAGCCGGACCTTGGTGCCTGACATGACCGGCGCAAACAGCGTCACGGCGATATCCGCCGCAGCGCTGCTGACGGCGTCGACGGCCTGCCGTGCACTGCTGATCGTCACCGTAAAGCGCAGCTTTGGATATTTCAGGCTGAATTCCGCAAGCACCGGCGCCAGCAGGCTGGTGAGTGTGGCGCCATTGGCATAGATGCTGACATGGCCGTGTTGCAGACCCTTCAAGTCTTCGATCAGCTGCTGCACGTGATCGAGTTCGCGCAGCGTCCGGCCGGCGCGGGCGGCAAGCAGTTCGCCGGCAGCCGTCAGCTTGACACCGCGGGAGCTGCGCTCGACCAGCGGCGCGCCGAAATGAGATTCGAGGTTTTCGATCTGCCGGCTGATCGCCGTCGGCGCCACATTGAGATTTTCGGCCGCCTGGCGCATCGAATTGGTCCTGACCAGCTCGTCGAAATACATCAGCGCCCGGATCTGCATTCACGTCTCTCCGCCATTCTGTCCGGGTCGGACCCTATTCAATCATTGACCGTCGGCATAGCGGTCGCGCCATGCCTTTTGCGCGCCCCCGGCCGGCAGCGCGGTGGCCGCGTAGACGCCGCGGGCGATCGCCCGCGCCATGACGATGGTGGCAAGATGGCAAAGCTCCATCAGGCTCGCCATGTCGTCTCGGCGATATCTGGCCGTCGAAGCGGCAAAAATCGTATCGCCGTCGAGCGGCAGGTGCGCCGGCAGCAGCGCCCGGGCAAGACCGTCGTGGCCGGCCACCGAAAGCCGGTGCGCCTCGGCCTTGGTCAGCTGTGCGTCGGTCACCACTGCGCCGATCGTCGTTGCCGGCGTATTCATCCCCTTGAGCCGCATCCTGTGATCGGCCACCGCAGGCATGCCGAGCCCGCCGAATTCTGCGTCTTTCTCGAAGGGGGCTGCCCAGAAATGCGGCCCGTCGCCGATCGTTGCCGAGCCGAGCGCATTGACGGCGACGATTGCCGCGACGCGATGCCCGGCGCTGCTGACGGCGCTCGCCGAGCCGAGCCCGCCCTTGACGGTGGCCGTCGTCGCCCCTGTCCCGGCGCCCGCGGTGCCGAGCGCGAAGGCGCCCTTGGCGGCGGCTTTCAGTGCCGCATAGCCCATGTCGCGATAGGGTGAGTGCAGCCCCCAATCCTTATTCCCGCCATTCAGCAGGTCCATCAGGATCGCCTGCGGCACGATCGGTATGCGCACCGGCCCGACCGCGAAGCCGCGGCCGAGTTCGCGCAATCCGGCCTGCACGCCGCCAGCGGCATCCAGCCCGAAAGCGGAGCCGCCGGAGAGCACGAAGGCATCGACGGCGTTGACGGTCATCGACGGATCGAGCAGGCCGGTGTCGCGCCCGCCCGGCGCGCCGCCGAGCACCGTGCCGGAGGCGACGGCCGGCGCATCGAAGACGATGACCGTGACACCGGAACCGAGCGCAAGGTCGGTCGCATGGCCGACGGAAACGCCGTCGATATCGGTGATGAGGTTGAGAAGATCGGGCAAGGGCGGATCCTTATGCGGATAGGCCGCCGATAGGACTGCAATTGTCCTCAAAAAACAAGACCGGCCCCAAATGGCGGGACCGGTCGGACATCGGGAAAAGCCGTGAATGCGATGCCGGCCTCATGCCCTCAGGCATGAAGCGGCTTCGGATGACGGCGGGTCATCAGATCGTGGATGGCCAGCCGCACCTCGTCAGGCGAGCCGAAACGCTGCTCGTCGAGGTCGTGGACATGAAACTTCACGGCGATGAATTTCAGCCGGTCTTCATCGGGAATGACGATCCCGACGGGAACGCCTGCATATTCGATAACTTGCTTCTTCATAGATAGAACTCCTGCCGCGCGACATGCGCAGCCATGGCGAATTGACTTGTCTGGTACCGTTGAAAGGAGGACGAACGTCACATTCGACAGTTCGGGCGGGAGAGGGCGCCCGGACGGTCATTGCCAAGCACAGATCGCCCAAGGTCGGCGAGAATATCGATGTCTATCATGCTCGTTCCTTGCGTTGGCGTTGCACTTGAGAGGTCCCGGAAGAGCCCGGGGCCGGCGATGGCTGCCATTGATAATCTACTAACTTGGTAGAGATTAACCTGTAGCCTGTCAGAAACATATTCCGAAACGTGTCAAAATATCGACGATCGGAAAAAATTCATTCCATCCCAGCCGAAGTTTACGGAAAGAAACATATCAGCTCTTCGTAAAATTCGCATGACAGAATCGAAACTCTTTCGATCGCCGCAGCAGAGATAGGAAGCCCGGCTGATTCAGGCAATGGGCCGTTTCATTAAAAATCGGAATGCCTCGAAATGACCGATTTGGTTAAGACCGCAAGCCCTTGTCACCAGCCTTCGTCGAGCACCTTTTCCAGCATGTCCGCAAAGAAATCCGCGCTGTCGATGCTGAGGCAGAGCGGCGGTTTGATCTTCAGCACATTTTGGTGATCGCCGGTCGGCTGCATGATGACACCGAGGCTCAGCAGCCGGTCGCAGATGGCCGCCGTCTCTTCGGTCGCCGGCTCCAGCGTCGTTCTGTCGCGGACGAATTCGAGGCCGAGATAGAGGCCCATGCCGTGCACGGCGCCGGCGATCGGGTGGCGGTCGATCAGTGCGGCAAGCCGCGCCTTCAGATGATCGCCGACCTCTCGCGCATTTTCCTGCAGTTTCTCCTCGGCCATGATGTCGAGAACCGTCATGCCGGCGACGCAGCTGACCGGGCTGCCGCCGGTGGAGGAAAAGAACGTGCCCTCCTTCTCCAGCGACCGAGCGATTTCCCGGGTGGTGATGACGGCGCCGAGCGGATGGCCGTTGCCCATGCCCTTGGCGACGGTGACGATGTCGGGCACGACCCCTTGCTGCTCGAAGCCCCAGAAATAATGCCCAAGCCTGGAATAACCGACCTGCACCTCATCGGCGATGCAGAGGCCGCCGCGGGCGCGCACCTCAGCATAGACCTGGGTGAGATACCCGTCCGGCAGCGGGATGCCGCCGGCATTGCCGTAGACCGATTCGCAGATGAAGCCGGCAAGGCCCTCGCCGCCGGCGTCGATCGCCTCCAGCACCGGCGTTATCGCGCCGAGATAGCCGGCGGCCGTATCGGGGCCGCGGAATGCGCCGCGATAGGTATTCGGCGACACGACCGCATGCACCCAGTCCGGCCGGGTGGTCAGCGCCTCAGGATTGTCGGCGATCGAGGTGGAAACGGCGTCGCTTACCGACGACCAGCCATGATAGGCTTCGAGCAGGCAGAGCATGTTGCGCGCGCCGCTGTGAGCCTGCGCCAGCCGGATCGCCAGATCGTTCGCCTCCGAGCCGCTGTTGACCAGGAAGACCGCGTCGAGCCCGTCCGGTAAAAGTGCTGCGAGCCGTTCGGAAAATTCCGTGATCGCGGCATAGTGGAAGCGTGAGTTGGTGTTGAGCCGCAGCCATTGGGCATTGATCGCCGCCGCAAGCTTGGGATGGCCATGGCCGAGAATGGAGACATTGTTGACCATATCGAGATAGGCGCGGCCCTCGACATCGAACAGATGCTCCTTCCAGCCGCGCTCGATCTGCGGCGGCGCCGCGTAATAATTCTTCTGCGCCCCTGCCAGATGCGCCTGCCGCCTGGCGAGCAGCGCAGCGGTTTCAGGTTTCGGTGCATCGGCTCCAGGGCCGAGAAGCGGCGAGGGCGAAGGGCAGAGCATCGACCAGGCCGCCGTCTCGCGCGGCGTGGCAAAGAGCGGCGGCTCCAGCCCCGCGAGGCTGCAAAGCTGGACGCGCAGTCCGCCGAGCGACGAAGCCTCGCCGACGACCGTGCCGAGCGGGTCGCCGCCGGCAAGCTCGGCGCCATCCTCGACCGAGGGGTCGAGCCCGTCGAGGTGCAGGGTCGTTCCGTCGCCGGTCAGTGTCAGATGCTGGTCCTTCCAGCCGATGCGGCCGGCAAAGGGCGCGGCAACCGCGCTGCCGGCGGCAAGGCATATATCGATATGCAGGGCGCAGGTCGCCTGTCTGCCGGCGGTTCCCGCCCGGGACAGCCGATATTCGCCGTAGCGCGTCGCCGCCGTGCCGTTTTCGGTCGCAGCCCGGGCAAGCAGCCGCCAGTCCATATCGGCATTCAGCCAGTTGCCGGCGGAAAAATGCGGGCTCCGCACCCCGAGATCGACATAGGCGATCCCGGCGGGATCGATGTCGGGCAGCAGCGGCAGCCATTCCGATGTTTCCGGGGCGGCGACATCGCCGCCGGCGGCCTGGAGGATTGCTGCTTCCATCAATTCGAAGGGAACCGACATCGCCGTATCGAAGATCGCCCGCTCGCGATCGAGATTGCCGCGGACATAGTCGTTGTCGGGATCGACCGAAATCTGCTGCTCGCTGCTGGCGACGAGAATGACCGCGCGGGCGACGATCAATGGCCAGAGCGCCTTCAATTCCTCCTCGGTCAGCGGATAGATCGCTTGATAGGCGGTGACGGCAGGCAGGATATGAAAAGGGTCGCCCTCGGCATGATGCAGCAGCGAGGCGCAGGTGACGGCGAGGTCGCCGACCAGCCAGCCGCGGATGATGTCGCCGAAATCGATCACTCCGTCGGGAATGATTTGGCCATGGGCACTGCGATGACCGACGACATTATCGCCGGTGACGTCGTGATGCACCGCCTGCAGCCGAAGCGACGGCGCCAAGGGCTGGATGCGGCGAACGGCCATCACCATGGTCTTGGCGATCCGGTCGCGCGCGGCACTGTCGGTGATGGCGGAAAGCAGTTGCACCGCGACCGGCCCGGCCCGCCTCAGATCCCATTGCAGGCTGCGGTCGAGGCCGGGATGGTTGAAATCGGCAAGCGCCTGCGCCAGCTTGGCGCAGAGCGCGCCGAGCGCCGCAACGGAAGCCGGCGCCAGGTAGGTCAGTTCCGTCAGCCCCTGGCCTTCCAGATATTCCAGCAGCCGGACTTGGTAGCCCTGCCCGCGCACCGTCAGCACGACGATCTCCCGCCCCTCATTGCTGGCAATCACATTGGGAACGCGTGGCGCATCCTGCTTGCCCTTGAGGTGATGGATCGCTGCATTCTGCGCTTCGAGTTCGCGGGTCTCGTAAGCGGCATGGCAGATCTTCAGGACGTAGCGGCCGCGATCGCTATCGACGCGGTAGTTCCGATCCTGCTGACTGCCGAGTTCGGTGATGGTGCCTGACAGGCTGTAATGGGCAAGAAGGATCTCTTCCGCGTCGGCAACGGTCACGTTGGGACGCGGCAGCGACATGCGATCAACAAGCGCCTCGTCGGTCAT
Source organism: Rhizobium sp. BT03 (assembly GCF_030053155.1). Taxonomy (NCBI): domain Bacteria; kingdom Pseudomonadati; phylum Pseudomonadota; class Alphaproteobacteria; order Hyphomicrobiales; family Rhizobiaceae; genus Rhizobium; species Rhizobium sp. BT03. Next base: position 2,386,022 of record NZ_CP125640.1, on the reverse strand, counting down.
GACACCCCTCCCGCAGCATGATTCGATTACCTATTGAAGGCGATAATCAAATACTTGCTGCTGGCAGGCAACGGGAGATTGTCGTTTGCCAGCAAAACAGATGTGGGTCTCGACCGCGTTCAACCCATGCGTTCGGAAGCGTAGCTGCCCGGGCTTGCCGGGAAGACGACGGTGCGGTTGCCGTTGATGAAGGTGCGATGGTGGATATGGGCGTGGATGGCGCGGGCCAGCACCTGGCTTTCGACGTCGCGGCCGATCGAGACGTAGTCGTCGGGCGACTGCGCATGGGTGATGCGGGCCGTGTCCTGCTCGATGATCGGGCCTTCGTCGAGATCGGCGGTGACGTAATGGGCGGTGGCCCCGATCAGCTTGACGCCGCGGCCATAGGCCTGCTTGTAGGGATTGGCGCCCTTGAAGCTCGGCAGGAAGGAATGGTGGATGTTGATGATCTTGCCCGACATCTTCTGGCACATCTCGTCCGACAGGATCTGCATGTAGCGGGCAAGCACGATCAGCTCGGTGCCGGTCTGCTCGGCCACCTCCATGATATGGGCTTCGGCCTGCACCTTGTTGGCCTTGGTGACCGGAATATGGTGGAAGGGGATGTCGTGGTTGACGACGACCTTCTGGTAGTCGAAATGGTTGGAGACGACGCCGACGATGTCGATCGGCAGGGCGCCGATCTTCCAGCGGTAGAGCAGGTCGTTGAGACAATGGCCGAAGCGCGACACCATCAGCAGCACCTTCATGCGCTTCTCGCTGTCGTGAAATTCGTAGTCCATCTCGAATGGTGCGGCGACGGCGGCAAAATCGGCGCCGATCTCCGTGCCGGAAAGTCCCTCTTCCGAAATGAAGGAGACGCGCATGAAGAACTTGCCGGTATCGAGATCGTCGAACTGCGAGCTGTCGATGATGTTGCAGCCCTTCTGCGCCAGATAGCTCGAAATCGCCGCAACGATGCCGCGCGTCGATGTACAGGATACCGTCAATACATAGCTTCTCATGTCTCTCCCTCTTCCCTCTTCAAGGCCGCCGCCGTGCTTAGATCAAAGCCCGGGCCGCGAACAGGCCGGTGCGCTTTCATTCATGCGACAAATTGCAAGGCAAACCATCATGCTTCTGCAAATTCTCTCACGCTGGGCCTAGCTTAGGAGAAGTTACGCGGAAAACTGTGCCGCCAGCGCCGCCGGGATGCGTATTCTCGCCTCAGCTGTCGATTTTAGGCCGGCGGGCGGCCCGCCATCGCGACCTTACGGCGGGGCGTGGTGATTTCGTGGATGATGGCGCCGCCGATCGACGAGAGCACCAGCGACAGGATCACGAACAGCACCGGCTGCTGCAGGATACCGATCGGCAGGCGGTCGGCGGCGACCCTCAGGAATGCAAGCGTGAAGGCGTGGGTGATATAGATGCTGTAGGAGCAGTCGCCGAGATAGTTCAGCCATGTGAGGACCGGCAGCCTGGAAAAATCGATGGAGACCGCGCCATAGACGATGAAGATCGCCGGGATCCCCCAGGCGTAGAACCGGCTTGCCGGCGGCATCAGCGCCTCGTTGATGAGGAGGAACGCAAAGCCGATGGCCAGTGCGGCCCATGCCCAGCGGTTCGGCAGAAGCACCTTCTGCCGGTAGAGCCAGCCGAGCACGGCGCCGGCAAGGAATTCCAGGATGATCGGCTCGCCGTAGAACCGGGTGGCCGTCGTTTCCGGCAGCAGCCGGCAGGCGATCAGGATGGCGGCGAAGACGGCAAACATGGCCGGGATGCGGCGGGCTTCCGAGAGCGGCAGCAGCAGCGCGAAGACAAGATAGAAAAACATCTCGTAGTTCAGCGTCCAGCCCGGCACGACGACGGGGGTGATCGTGCTCGGATCGGCGGCATTGGCCCATGGCAGAAAGAACAGCGAGGCGATCGCATGCGGCAGGTCGAACACTGTCGATTTCAGCAGTGAAGGGGCCACCAGCGCCACGACAGCCGAAAACAGCGTTGCCAGCCAATAGAGTGGGACGATGCGTTTGATGCGCCGGCGGGCGAAATCGATGGGGCTCACCGCCCGTCCGCTCGTCGTCAGCCACATGACGAGACCGCTGAGCACGAAGAAGATGTCGACACCGGTCTCACCGTAGACGAAGGCAGTGGCGTCGACCGCCGGATTGACCTTGGCAAGCTGCAGGATCGCGTGGAAATAGACGACCATCAGCGCCGCGATAGCGCGCAGATATTGAAGCTGGACAAGCATCTGGCGTCTTGCTCCTCGGGTCGCGCGGGCGCCGTGCCGCTGCGGTCAACTCTCTACATCCGCCGCACGATCCTGCCGGAGGCGCGGGCTGTCGTGGAAGCGCATATATCCGACGACGAACCACAGGAGCCCGGCGATCTTCATCGAGAAAACGGCGGTTCCCCCGATCATCATATTCAGAAAAATGAAAAGAGAAAGTGAATGGGCGCAACGCCGCTGCGCCGCCGTGCGCCCGGCGGGAAAGAGGCAGACGAACAGCCAGAGGGCGATGACGCCGAAGATCGTCGCCGCGTAGATCAGGTAGACATAGCCGCTGTCGGCGAATTCGGCGACCCGGTCGACCGAAAGCCCGAGGACGGCGAGCGGATCAAGCTCCATGATCTTCTTCATCGTCAGGTTGATACGGCCGGTGAAATTGTCGCCGGTCGCATTGGGCTTCAGGGTGTAGACGAGGAAGCCGGCAGCGACGATCAGCGGCATCAGCGCCAGATTGAAATTCCTCGGGATCTTCGGAAAGACGAAATAGCCGACGATGCAGGCAAAGCAGAAGATCAGCATCGTGCGCGTATCGTTCGTCACCAGGATCAGCACCGCCGTGCCGACGAACAGCAGCCGGTCCCAGCGGCCTATTCTTTCCCACATGGAAATCAGATAGATCGCGATCACGCCGCAGAAATTGGCGAGCGACACCTGCTCGAGGAAGATCGAGGATGATCGGTGGTCGATGATGCCGAAGGAGAAACGCTCGGGAAAACCGAGCGCGTTCTGGAACAGGCCCGTCGTGTTGTAGCTCAGCGGCAGCAGCCCGCGCGTATTGGCGAAATAATCGGACGGATGCACGATGCTGACAAAAAACGGCACGCTGACGATCTCGAAGATCAGGAAGATCATCACGGCAAGGCTCGCCCAGCGGAAGGCGAGCTTCATCGTTTTCTCGTTGCTCCAGCCGCCGAGGCCGGTAAAGCAGAAGATGATCAGCACGTTGCGGAAATGATCGACGAACAGCATGCGGTTGAGCGCGCTGACATAGATGGTCACCACAAGCGTGAACAGCAGGAACAGGAAAGCCGGCAGATCGGTCTCGTAGATCCCCTTGTGCAGGATGTAGATGAGGGCGCTCGCCATGATCAGCCCTTCGCTGGCGGCGACATGCGTCATCGAGAGCGGCATGATGTTGTGGTTGATGAAGGCGAGAATGCCGTTGTAGAGCACCGACAGCAGGCCGAGCCAGAGCAGGGGATAATCGGTCCGCGACCCTGCGCCGGCTGCACTGCCGGCTACAGAGAAAGCTGCCTTCTGGTCGACGGCCGCCACCGTCACTTCCCCGCCGGCTTGACGCTGGCGCAGGCGCCGGCTCTGGCTTTTGCCGAACTGGCGAGGAGCCGCATCTGCGGCCGCTCAGTGCCCTTTTGCGGCTGGACGTTGAACGGCTCGTCGGCGGGCCACCATTCGCCCGCGGCCCAATAGGACCAGCCGAGCCAGGCGTCGCCATTATCGGACATGGTGGCATAGATCTCGGTCAGTCCGCTCATGCAGTCCTTGTCGGCAGCGGCGCCGAATTCGCCGAGAAAGCCGCGCTTGTGGTTCTTCTTCAGCCAGGCGGTGACGCCGGCGATCGCTTCGGCAGCGGCGGGGGCACCCTCGCAGGTCGGATGGGTTCCGGAAGAATCGATGTCGAGATACTGGTGGACCTCATAGGCGTAGAAGTCGAGCGGATCGCGCACGCCGAGCATCACCGTGCCGTTGGCGCCGCCGATCACATCCTTCTCCCAGCTGTGAGCGCCGCTCCAGGCGGTGCCCGGCACCAGGATGAGGTTGCGGGCGCCGACGGCGCGGATGCTGCGGATCGCCGCATTGGCGGCATCGAGCCAGTCCGTCGCCTTGATATCGTGCGGCTCGTTCATCAGGCCGAAGAGAACGCCGTCCTGATTGGCGAATTCGACCGCAAGCCTTGCCCAGAAATCACCGAAGGCGGCGTCCGTCGCCGGCGCCGTGCCGACCTGCGTCTTGTCGTAATAGCCGAAATTATGCGGGTCGAGCAGCACGGCCATGCCGTGCTTGCGGATCAGGCCGACCGTATCGTTGATCCGTTTGAGTTCGTCCTCGTCGAGCCGTCCGCCGAGTGCCGGCTGCAGCCGCTCCCAGCGGAAGGGCAGCCGGATGATCGACATGCCCTTTTTGGCAAAATAGCCGATCGTGTCTTCACTGGGATAGGTATAGTTCGTGCCGTAGATGCCGTCGCGATCGCCATATTCGCCGCCGGAAAGATTGACGCCGCGATAACAGGGCGCGTCGGCCGCAAGGGTCGGCGAGGGGACGAGAGCGGCCGCAAGCAGCAGCGCCGTCAGATGTCGTCTCGTCCTCATCGCTACCCTCGTAATCCCGGCAAATCGCGACATCGGCGTCGCTCGAATTATTTTAACGGTCCGTTAGCTAAGAATTTCTAAAGTCTCAGCACCTCGGCTTCAGTCTTTGATGCTGGGCGGGACATGAGTGCGCGTATGAACCAGTATGACAGGAACAGGGTAAGCCGGCTCCCTGGCTGGCGCAGTTATGAGTCGCCTCAGACTGCGCCGGAAGGTGTGCGTACGCGCAGTCCTGTGGTCCGTCCGGACGATTTCGTCCCTCCGGCGCCCGAGCCCGCCCCTCCTGCCCCCGCCCCTCCCGCCTTTGTGCCGCCGCCGGCAAGTGTTGCGCAAACCCGCCGATCCGAGCGCCCGGCGCCTCCGCCCGCGATTGCGCCCCCGGCTGCGCCCATGAAACAGCCTGTCGTCGAGGCGCCGCCGACCGTAGCCTCCGTGCCTGCCGCACCGCTTCTCGACCTCCGCTCCAGCGTCGCCGCGATCTGGAGCCGGCGCTTGGTCGTGCTGGGTCTGGCGCTCATCGGCGCCGTTGCCGGCGGGGTGGTGGCGCCCACGATCGGGCAGAAATTCACCGCCGTCAGCAGCCTCTATTTCGATCCGCGCCAGATCGGCCTTGCCGATGCGGGCGGGCAATCTTCGGGGCCTTCGCCGGAAATGATCTCGACGCTGATCGACAGCCAGGTGCAGATCCTGACCTCGGGCAATGTGCTGCGCCGCGTCGTCGAGACCATGAAGCTCGATCAGGATCCGGAATTCACCGGCGGCCGCACCGACGGCGCCGCCGTAATCGGCACCCTGCAGAAGGCATTGGTCATTACCCGCCAGGCCAGCACCTATGTCGTTTCGCTTGCCGCGACGACCAACGATCCCGAGAAATCCGCAAGGCTTGCCAATCAGGTCGTCACCTCCTTCACCGAGGAAGAGAACAGCGCCTCGAACGGCATCTATGAAAATACCTCCTCGACGCTCGACGGACGCCTCGACGATCTGCGCCAGAAGGTGCTGGAGGCCGAGCAGGCGGTCGAAACCTTCCGCGCCGACAACGACATGGCCGCCACCGAAGGCAATCTGATTTCCGATCAGCGGCTCGTCTCGCTGAACACGATGCTGGTGACGGCCCAGGAAAAGACCATCCAGGCCAAGGCCCGCGCCGACGCCGTCGCCAATCTGCGCGTCGAGGACATCGTCGCCGGCAATCAGGCGGAAGGCGGCGTCACCTCGCCGCTCGTCAGCCTGCGCCAGCAATATGCCACCCAGGCCGCTGCCGTCGGCAGCCTAGAAAGCCAGATGGGCACGCGCCACCCCCGCCTGCAGGCGGCCCGCTCCTCGCTGCAGAGCATATCAGGCGAAATCAAGGGCGAGTTGCAGCGGCTCGCGACGTCGGCAAGAGGCGAATACGAGCAGGCCAAGGCCGCCGAGGACAGTATCGCCAAGGAACTTGCCGTCCAGAAGGCGCTGCAGGCGAGTACCTCGGACAAGCAGGTGGAATTGAACGAATTGCAGCGCAAGGCGACGGCGGCGCGCGATATCTACGAGACGGTGCTGAAGCGCTCCAGCCAGACGAGCGAGGAGCAGAACCTCAACCAGAGCAACATTCGCGTCATCTCGCCGGCCGAGCCGCCTGTGAAGGCCGACGGCCCGGGAAAGAAGATCCTGCTGGTCGCCGGCATCATCGGCGGTCTTCTCGCCGGTTTTGTCGTCGGCGCCGGTTTTGCGATCCTCGCCAGCCTCTTCGGCCACCCCGTCGTCAGAAGCTATTTCAGGAAATCGCCGGCTGCGGCCGCTTGATGGCGGTCGTCGGGTTTCCTACATCCGGGAAGGCGGTTTGTCGCCGGCGGAGAATTCCCATGCGGCCTATGATGATGCTTCTGATATCGCTCGTCGCCATGTCCAGCCTTGCGCCCGCATCCGCCTTTGCCGTCGACTGGACGAAGTCACTCGATTCCGGCGTTCAGCCCCTCTACCCCTACAAGGGTCTGCCCGGCGTCAAGGCGCAGCCGGACAAGAAGGAGGAGGAATCCTATAATTGCCGCACCGAAACCGTCCAGATCCGCCGCCGTTATGACGAGATCTTCCGCTCGGGCGGCATGCCGACGCTGATGTATGTCTGCGAACGCGACGGTTTCATTTCGATGGACGACAAGGTCCCGCTGCGCGGCCACTATCAGCCGGTGCGGTAGGTTCCTCAGCCGGTCGGCAAAGCCGCCGGATGCGCCTGCCGGAAATATGCTCTCGGAAGCTCCATCCTCAGATAGTCGAAGCCGGCATTGGCGTCCGGTCGACCGACGACCGAATATTTGACCATGCCCTCTTCTTCGGCGCGCCGCAGCGGCAGGCTTTCGGCAGTCGCAAAACCCAGCCGCTTATAGAGGCCGATTGCTTTTTCATTGTGGGAGAAGACGTGCAACTCGGCGGTTTCGGCCCTAAGTCCTGAGAACATCCACTCCAGCATTGTCATGCCGCAATGGAACATCAGGTTGCCGATACCGCTCGCCCGGCCGCGGATGACGTTGTCGAATTCGGCGGCGCCGGGCCGGATGTTGCAGAGGCCGAAATTGCCGAGTCGGTTTCCGCCGGGATCGCAAATGACGAATAGGATTCGGTCGGCGGCGGGCAGCGAGATGGTTTCGAGCCAGCGCCGCGTGCGTTCCTCGGTGCCGCTGAACTGGGTGAGGAAAAACGGCATCGACTGGTTGCGCCACTGCGTCAGGTCGTCGATCAGGCCGGGCGCGTCGAGCATCGACCTGTCGATGCATTGCAGGTCGCCCAGATGCCTGCCGCTATTGTCCCTGATCGGCAGTCGGAGCCGTCTGGCCGGATCCGCATTGTCCTTGAGGCTGACGATATCGACCTGCGCCATGAACGACGATCCCTGATTGTCCGCTCACGCCTTGCGGCAGACGCAGTAGCCACCCGGCGAGGAAGACAGCACGAGCTTGCCGTTCAGAACGGGATCGACTTCGAAACGGTCGGTTTCCGCCAGATAGTCGGTGACGGCCTTCAACGGCTCATTGCCGCGCAGCCAGACCTTGGAGCGCTTTGTGAAGGCTTGTTCCTCGGTCAGGTGGCCGATGAGCGTGTCGGCGACGACGAGGTAGCAGCCTTCCGTTACCAGAGGACCGTAGGCACGGCATTCGGCCAGAACGTGCTCGTAGGAATGGTCGCTGTCGAGCACCACCATCACCCGGGCGCCCGGCGGAATCTCGGCCTTGACGGCAGCAAGCACCTCGTCGTCGACGGAACCGCCCTGGATCATCTTGATCCGGCTCGACATCGGATGGGATTCGATCGACTCGCGATTATGGGCGCGGATGTCGATGTCGACGCCGACAACTTTGGCCGCGTCGTTGCCCATGGCGGCGAGGATCGACGCCATGAAGATCAGCGAGCCGCCGCGCGCGATGCCGGTCTCGATGATGACATCGGGCTTGGTCGCCCAGATGACCTCCTGAGTCGCCAGGATATCAACCGGAAGCTGGATGATCGGCACCCCCATCCACGACCACAGATAGAAGTAGTCGAATTTGTCGAGCCCGATCAGCGTGTTCAGCGATTGTTGGAAACTTGCCTCGTCCTTGCCGAGCGCAAGTGACATTTCCCGCTTGTGGGCTTCGAATTCGAGACGATCGTCCTTTGTGGTCATGACTGTTCTTTGTCCTTCGCTGTAGGCTGTCTTAGACCGACTGCCGCAATGCCGTGCTGTTGTGGTAAATCCGTCCGGCCGCGACATCGAGCAACGTTGCTGACACCCGATCGATATCGGCTTCGCTCATGTCGTGATAGCTGGGCAGGTTGATCGCGCGGCCCGGAATGCTCCAGGCGTTCACGTTCTGTGGCCGATCCTCGAACATGTCGAGGCTGGACAGGGGATAGAAGAAGACGCGCGCGTCGATATTGGCGATCTCGAAGGCCTGCTGCATCATCTCGCGGGTAGTACCCGTCGACGGGTGAAAGACCGCGGTCGGCATCCAAGCGCCGTTGATCGTGCCGCTGTATTCCGGGTTCATCGAGATGCCGGGCAGGGCGGAAAGCCGGACCATGTAGGCGGCGAGGATCTCCCGCTTGCGGGCGACGAGCTCTTCGATGCGTTCGAGCTGTGCGCAACCGATGGCCGCCTGGATGTTGGACATCTTGTATTTGAAGCCGATTGCGTCGGGCCAGAATTGCTTGGTCTGGCCGCGAGCCCGACCGTGGTTGCTGAGCGTCAGCACCCGCTCGTAAAGCGCGGCGTCGCTGGTGACGAACATACCGCCTTCGCCTGTCGTCAACGTCTTCGTGCCGTGGAAAGAGAAGGTGCCGAAGGCGCCCATCGAGCCGGCCCGGCGGCCGTTCCAGACGGAGCCGACCGCTTCCGCCGCGTCCTCGATCACCGGGATGCCCGTGCGCTTGCCGATCTTGAGCAGCGCATCCATGTCGCAAAGATTGCCGTAGATGTGAGTCGCGATGATCGCCCTGGTCTTCGGAGTGATGTGCCGCTCGACCTCTTCAGGATCGATGCACCAGGAATCCGGCAGCACATCGACGAAGACCGGATTGGCGCCGAGATGGACGATCGGCGAAACGGTGGCGACCCAGTTGGTGTCGGCTAGGATGACTTCGTCGCCTTCGCCGACGCCGAGCGCGGCCAGGCCCATGTGCATGGCGCCGGTGCAGCTCGATGTCGCGATGGCGAAGTCGCTGCCGAGATAGGTCTTGAAGTCGCGTTCGAAGCGGTTGATGTAGTCGTAGCAGCGTGCACCCCAGCCGGTCGCTGCCGCATCCGTGGCATAATCGGTTTCAAGCTGGGTGATGGAAGGCTTGGTGTAGAAGATCCTGTTTGTCATGCCGCTAATTTCTGTTGAATTGAAATCAAGACGCAGGCGCCCGCCACGACGCTAGTTTTTGAAACTGGCGCGAGGCTCACATGATGATGTGCCGGGCAAGATCGTGCTCGTGGAACACCAGATTGGGCAGGTAGCCGAGGGCTACGAAATATTCGCGGTCGCTGTTGACGCTGACGAAGACGGCAGTGCTGTCGAGTGCACTGTCGCTGAGTTCTGTCGTCACCCTCACCTTTTCGCTGAGGCCGAGTTCGCGCATCAGGCCTTCGAGCGCCGCGATTTCCGAGAAGCCGCCGAGAAGCAGCGTATCGATGCCGATTGCCGAATTCACTTCGCTCACCAGCGTCTGGAAGACGACCATGAGGGGCAGCCTTTCACGGAAGGGGCGGATTTCCGGGTGGTCGAGCATCCCGCCCCACATGATACGGGTATAGAGCTCATAGGCCTTGATGAAATTCTTGCGCTCTGCCCAGAAGCGGAAGGCGACCGCCATGCGATTGAGCGTGAAGATCTTGCACATCCCCTCATATTTGAGATGCGTCTCGGGTGTGAGGGTCAGCGCCCCCCGCTTGACGCCGGTATAGAGGAAATATTCAAGCCCGCCACGATAGCGATCCCAGCTCGTCATGACGTCATTGGTGCCTTCCTGCGGGCGATCGCGGGCGATCGCCGAATTGGCGATCGAGCGGTAGAACGGCCGTTGCAGGAAAGCAATCGCGCCCTGATCGAGAAAATGCGCAAGGAACGGGAACGGGTAGAAGCAGAAATCCCGCGGGACCCAGGCCGACCGCAGGGTTGATGAGCGGTAGATCGCGATTTCCGGAAAGATGTGTCGTTGGCAGATAAATTGGAAAACGTCGCCGAAGCTGCCGTGTGGAAACTTCCGATCTTCCTCGACATTGTAGAACTTCATGATGTCGGTTTTAGCGACTTCGTCGTAAAGGAACCACGGCGCATGGGCGCAGGTCACCTCGCGATTGTTGTCGAGATACCTGATCGTGTCGGCCACCGCATCGGCAATCAGGATATCGTCGTCGGCCAGGTAGATGAGATATTCGCCCTTGCCGAGGCGCAGAGCGCTCGTGACGTTCGCCGCGGCGCCGGCGTTGGTTTCACGCTTGTAGTAGCGGATCGGCAGCCCGCGGCCGATGAATTCCTCGACCACCTGTTGCGTGCCGTCCGTGGAGGCATTGTCGCAGATGACCACTTCGAAGGGAAAGTCGAACTTGTAGTCGTTCTCGCAATAGGTCAGCGAGTTTCTGAGATAGGCTTCACGATTGTAGGTCGGGATGCAGATGCTGAGTTTGATGCCGTTCAAACGCTTGTTTCCTGGCTATAGCTTTCAAGCGCGGCGTCGCGCTCGCTGATGACGCTCGGCGTGAACGGCCAAGTGATGGAAAAGGCGGGATCGTCCCAGCGGACGCCACGGGCAAGTTCCGGCACGTAGGCTTCCGACATCTGGTAGAAGAGTTCGCAGTCGTCCTCGAGCGTCAGGAAGCCGTGCGCGCATCCGGCAGGTATGTAGAAAGCGTTGCAACTGGCAGCATCGAGCTCGACGGAAGCCCATTGGAGATAACTCGGCGAATCCGGCCTCAGATCGAGCGCCACGTCGAAGACTCTGCCGCGCGTGGCTCGCACCAGCTTGATCTCCGGCCGCGGCTGAGCTTGGTAATGCATGCCGCGCAGCGTCCCGCGCCTGTGGTTCTGCGAGACGTTGCACTGTGGGTAGACCGGCACGAGACCGCTGCCCGCAAAGGTCTGCGCGTCGAAAGTTCGTGCGAACATTCCCCGGTCGTCGGTGCGCGCGTCGACTTCCACGATAAAGGCGCCCGAAACCGCGGTCGGAAGAAATTTCATCCGAGCACCGTCAGTTCCGGCACGGCCACGGCGAAGCGTCCGCCCCAGGCACCGACCCTGCCATTGGCCGCGACGACTTCGTTCTTGATGTTCCAGGGCAGGATGAGCACGTAATCCGGCTGCGTCTCGTCCATCTTCTCCGGCGCGTAGATCGGCAGCTTGCTGCCCGGCAGGTAATGGCCCTGCTTGTGCGGGTTGCGGTCGACGACATAGTCGATGAGTTCGGTGCCGACGCCGCAGAAGTTCAGCAGCGTGTTGCCCTTGGCAGCAGCGCCATAGGCAGCGACACTCTTGCCGTTCTGCTTGGCTTCGTTGAGGAAGGCAAGCAGCCCGTCCTTGATCGGCGCCACACGGCTCTGGAAGGCCTCGTAGGTCTCTGTCCTGTCGAAGCCGGCGGAGGTCTCATCGGCGCGCACTTTGGCAAGGCCGTGGCTGGTTGGGTGCGCTGTGGATGTTGAGCGGCAGGCAAGCACGCGCAGACTGCCGCCATGGGTCGGCAGTTCTTCCACGTCGAATACCGTGAGACCGTGCGCTGCGAAGACCTTTTCGACGGCGAGCAGCGAGAGATAGTAGAAATGCTCGTGATAGACAGTGTCGAACTGGATGTTTTCCATCAGCCGCAGCAGATGCGGGAATTCGACGCTGACGACGCCATCCGGCTTCAGAACGGCAGAGAGCCCACCGACGAAGTCGTTGATATCGGGCACATGCGCCAGCACGTTGTTGCCGATGACGATGTCGGCGGCAAGGCCGCGCGAGACGAGGTCGGCAGCCGTTTCCTTGCCGAAGAAGCGCGCTTCCGTGGGAACGCCGATCTGCCGCGCCACCTCAGCGACATTCTCAGCCGGCTCGATGCCCAGCACCGGCACGCCGGCCTCGACGAAATGCTTCAGCAGATAGCCGTCATTGCTTGCCACCTCGATGACCTGCGATGTCGGGCCGAGGCCGAAACGCTCGCGGGCCGTGACGGTGAACTGGCGCGCATGTTCCACCCAGCTGTCGCTGTAGGAGGAGAAATAGGCGTAGTGGCTGAAGATATCCTCCGGTGGAACGAAGGCGTCGGCCTGCACCAGCCAGCATTGCGAGCAGACGAAAGCGCGCAGCGGATAGGATGGTTCCGGCTGCTTGAGCTGCTCTTCAGTCAGATAGGCATTGGCGAGCGGCGTCGAGCCAAGGTCGACAAAACGGTGCGTCAGCGGAGTGTTGCAGAACCGGCAATTATGCGCTGTCATGATACTGTTTCCTCATAGGCCGCGATCTGGCCGAGCGAGAAGGCGCGCATGTCGGCTCCCTCGCGGTTGGCCCTGTACCAGGCGGCTGTCCAGTCGATAGTCTGCTGCAGGCTGAGGCGCGGACGCCAGCCGATCGTGTCGAGTGCCAAGGCCGAACTCAGCGTCAGCGCCGGCGCTTCCGGCAGATGTTCGCCCGGCGCCGGCCGCCACACGTCTTCGACGCCGTGCGCGCGTCCGAGCGCCTCGGCAAGTTCGCAAACGGTGGCGAAGCTCTCGGGGTGCGGACCGAAATTCAAGGCATCCGGCAGATCCCTGCCACGCTCCTCGGTCAGCACTTGGGCGAAGCGGAGATAGCCGCCAAGCGGCTCCAGCACATGCTGCCAGGGGCGGATCGCCTCGGGATAGCGCAGCATGATCGGCTCGCCGCCTTCGAAGGCGCGGATGAAATCCGGGATCAGCCGATCCCTGGACCAGTCGCCGCCGCCGATGACATTGCCGGCGCGCACCGTGGCGAGCCTGAGCTCGCGCCCCTTGAAGAAACTGTCGCGGTAGCTCTGGCAGACGAGTTCGGTGCAGGCTTTGGAATTGCTGTAGGGATCCTTGCCGCCGAGTGTATCGGTCTCGACGAAGGGGATGCCGCTGCCGTTGTTGGCGTAGACCTTGTCCGAGGTGATGACCAGCACCGTCTTGACGGAGGGCGTCTGCCTGACTGCGTCGAGGACATTGGCCGTTCCGAGGACGTTGGTCGAGAAGGTCTCCGCCGGGTTTTCATAGGAGCGCCGCACCAGCGCCTGTGCCGCCATATGGATGACGATCTCCGGCTCGAAACGCTTGGAGAGAGCAAGAAGCGCCTCGGCATCGCGGATATCGACGATGTGATGGCCGCGATCATCCCAGGGAGCAAGCTTCCGGTAGAGCGACGGTTGGGTCTCCGGCGCCAGCGACACCGCGGTGACCTCTGCGCCGAGCCGCTCCAGCCACAGGGAAAGCCAGGAACCTTTGAAGCCGGTGTGCCCTGTCAGGAAAACCTGCCGCCCTTTCCAGAAATCCTTCAGGCCCATAGTTTCCACGGTGCCTTTCCGGAATTCCAGAGTTCTTCCAGATGGGTGCGCTCGCGCAACGTATCCATCGGCTGCCAGAAGCCGTCATGCTTGAAGGCGGCAAGCTGGTTGTTGGCGGCAAGCCACTCCAGCGGCCCGGCTTCCCAAATCGTGTCGTCGCTTGGGATGAGATCGACCACGGAAGGGTCGAGCACGAAGAAGCCGCCATTGATACGCTGGCCGTCGCCTCTCGGTTTCTCCACGAAGGAGGTGATGTACTGGCCTTCGATATTCGTGGCGCCGTACCGTCCGGGCGGGGTTACCGCGCACATCGTCGCCTTCAGGCCGTGATCGCGATGGAAGGCGACTTCGGCGGCAATGTCGATGTCGCCGACGCCGTCGCCATAAGTCATGCAGAAGGGTTCGCCTGGTGTCAGGTGGTCGCGAATGCGCCCGAGACGGCCGCCGGTCATCGAATGCATGCCGGTATCGACCACGGTCACACGCCAGTTCGGTCGTTTGCCGCCGTGATAGTTGATGCTGTTGGCGCCGAGATCGACGGTGATGTCGCTGTGGTGGAGAACAAGGTTTACGAAATATTCCTTGATCATATAGCCCTTGTAGCCGGCGCAGATGATGAAATCATTGAGCCCGTGATGGGCATAGATGTTCATGATGTGCCAGAGGATCGGCATGCCGCCGATTTCGACCAGGGGCTTAGGCCGCACGCTGGTCTCCTCGGCAAGGCGCGATCCGAGACCACCGGCGAGAATTACGACTTTCATCCCAAGCGAACTCCAGAGTCTTTGGAAGCAGTTATGGTTTTCGGCCGGTGCCCGGCGAGGCCGCCCGGCATGCGGGGGCGCTCACAGGCGGGACGGCCGTATGGTCGTCCTGATCCCGGTATCCGATTTCGTTCTTGTGCGAGGCTTGCGGGGGCTGCAGGACCAGGCGGCCGCGCTTCGGCGGGTCGCCTCCTGCCTTCCCCGGCACGCTTATTGCATTGTTACTAATATTCTAACTTTTGGGGAGAAAGTGACATGCAATGGAACACATCGGCGGATTTTGCGCCTCTTGTTCTCTTTGTCGGAGCCCGGCACCGGCGCAGGATCGTCAGGACGCTCCGGGACGCAGCTGAAGTTCTGATGGTGGACTGGCCGTTTGAAGATGGAGAGGAATATGTCGCGGCCGTGAAGGCTTGCGCCGACGCCGTCATGGGACAGGCTGGGATGAACGAACTCAGGGAATTGCTTCTGAGCGCCGCCAGAGAAGCCGGTATGGGGGTTCTGACCGTTATTCCTGGCAGCGGGAAGACCCATATGGCCGCATGAAGGTCGTCAACCTAGCCGATCGACGCCCAGGCATCTGGATCAAGCTGAAGTGGGGTGCCTTCCGGTTCGGCGATCTCAGGCTGGCGATTCAGAAACCAGGGGAAATATAAGGAAGGCGGCGCACTATTTCAGTTTAATGCCAGCAGCGACGTACCGCTTCGAATTCGTCAAGTATGGAGAAAATCTCTTGCACGTAATCCGTGGCGGTCCATTTGCGAGCACGTATATGACCCAGTTCGATCATTTGCTGGCGCAGCTCGGGATTTACCA
Organism: Rhizobium sp. BT03; assembly: GCF_030053155.1. Taxonomy (NCBI): domain Bacteria; kingdom Pseudomonadati; phylum Pseudomonadota; class Alphaproteobacteria; order Hyphomicrobiales; family Rhizobiaceae; genus Rhizobium; species Rhizobium sp. BT03. The sequence continues at coordinate 2,370,873 of NZ_CP125640.1, read as the reverse complement.
GCAATTGCCGAACCGCAGCGGCGATTGATTCCGGCGCCAATGCGTCGACGTATAAGGCCGCATTCTCCAATTGTTCCTGGGCACCGTCATAGTTCGATGCAATCACCGGGCAGCCAAGGGCAAAGGCTTCCAGAGGCGGCAAATTATCCGGCCCGAACAGGCTTGGATAAGTCAGCGCGAACGCTCCCTGATAAAGCGCAGTCAGGTCTTCCCGGGTCACAAAACCGAGGAACAGCACCTGCTGCTCTACACCAAGGGTGCGCGCCAGCGAGCGCAAGTGGTCGAGATTGCCGTGATCGGACCCGACCAGGGCAAGCTGGAACGGCTCAGTCTCTCCGTCATTGATCAGGCGTAGCGCATGCAGCAAATTAGCGTGGTTTTTGTGCGCCCAAAACTGTGCCGGATAGTACAGATATCGGCCGGTAATTCCCAGCGCCTGGAGCCGCGATGCATTGTCGGCCGCAGGTGGGTTGAAGCAAAAGCTCGGGGTCGGCAAGGGAAGGACACGGATACGCTTTGCGGGAACGCGATAGAAGTTTTCGATTTCGCGACGGCCCTCTTCGGTGCCTGTGATCACATAGGCAGCACGTCTGACATAACGGCTGAAGAACTCTTCGCGGACATTCCACAGGCTGCCCAGGCTGACTTCGGGAAACCAGGGCTGCAGCCTGTGCTGGAGGTCAAACACCGTCGTGATGTAGGGCACGTCGAAAGCTTCATGCTCATAATGCCCGATCGACCAGGTGAATTCGATTTCATTGCGAACCAACACCGCAGCGGGCCGACTGATTTTGGGTCCCTTTTCGAGCGCCCTGTTGCTCTTTCCCAACAAGCGCCGGAGGAAAAGCTTGACGCGCCGGCGTGGGGTCAGCGGCGGCTCGGGAGCATCCATGGCAGAAATATGGACGTTGGCGGGACGACCTGGAAGGGCGGAAAAATCCTCTTGCTTGTGGTGTTCGCAAATCACGTGGAATTCGTGATGCGACTTCGCTGCCAGTTCCAGAAAGGACCTGAATATATCCTGCTGATAGGTAAACACGCCGCCAGAGTGCGGAGAAGGGTCATTGAAGAAAAAACCGACCTTCAAACTGCGCTCCGTTGCTGGCCCTGATCAAGAGCCGTAGGCCTGCCCGGCATTTTCCGCACGACGTAGGTCATGTTCCAGTCGTCGCTGGACAAGGCCTTTTCCGGCTGCAAAAACGGGCAACGCAGAAGAACCTCAAAACCGAGCGCCGTCAGCAAGTCGCTCATTTCCTGCGGGAAATAAAAACGCACATGATGGTTCTCGCTGAAATGCTTCACCGCCCCGTCGGCATACTCGACCTTGAATTCGAAATTGACGACGGCTTGCTGTGCGACCGCATCCAGGCTCGTACGGGAAACGCGCTCGACTTTGCGTTTGTCGTCCGCTTCATGCCTCACCTTGTGGGGTGAATACTGCGGCAGCACTGCCGTGCCGTTCCACACATCGAAAATGAAAATGCCGCCCGGCGCCATTTTCTCCGCGACATTCTTCAAGGTCAGTTCAAAATCGGCAAAATTCGCGAGGTAGCCGAGCGCCGCGAACATGGCCAGCACGACGTCGAAAGAACCCTGGATTGCGTCGGCCGTCTGAAACGAGCACTCATGAAATCGCACATCCAGCCCGCGTTCTGCCGCGCTACTGCGCGCCACCGCCACCATCCCCGTTGAGATGTCACTGCCTTCGACGACATATCCCCTGGCCGCCAACTCCATGGCGTGGCGCCCGGTCCCACAGGCCAGATCCAGAACCCGAATCGGCGCATCGTTTCGACGCGGCGCATGCTGCTCTATCAGAGCCGCGACAAAACCGGCCTCGCCGGCATAGTCCTTGTCGCGGTATATCAGGTCATAGATCGCGGAGTATTCGCCGAACGGAATCAGTTCCTGCTCTTTACCTGTCACGGGCGCACCAGCACTCATTGGTCCAACGCTTCGATCAGGCTCTGACAGACGTAATCAATGTCATCATCAGAGATCGCAGGACCACTCGGCAGGTAGAAGCCGCGCAGGCCAAGGTCGTTCGCAACCGGGCATTCATCGGCACTGGTCCAGCCGCGATTGATAAAAATCTCCTGCATGTTGTAAGGCAGGAAATTCTCGCGGCTTTCGATGCCCTTTTGCGCCAGCGCATGCATCACCTCTGCGCGCCGACCGGCGTTACGTCCGCTGACGAGCACCATGTACATCCAGTGAACGTTGCGGGCATACGGCTTTTCCACCGGCAACTGCAGGTCGTCGCGCCCGCCCAGCCGTTGCGTGTACGCGTTCGCGATGGTCCGTTTGGCGTCGATGATCTGTTCGATCTTGCCGAACTGGGCATGCCCGATCGCCGCCTGCAGATTTGTCATCCGGAAATTATATCCGATGTCCTTATGCATGAACTTGTTCTTGTCGCCGAACGCCAATCCCTTGAGATTGCGTGCGCGAGCAGCCCACTCGGCGTTGTTCAGTGTCAGCATCCCGCCTTCACCTGTTGTGATAACCTTATTGGCGTAGAAACTGAAGCAGCCGATGTCGCCGATGCCGCCGACCTTGCGGCCTTTATACAGAGCGCCATGCGCCTCGGCACAGTCTTCGATGACGTAAAGATTGTGCTCGCGGGCAATCTCCATCACAGGATCCATGTCGACCGGGTGACCAAACAGGTGCACCACCAGGATCGCTTTGGTCCTGGGCGTGATCTTTGCCCGCAACAGCGTTGGATCAAGATTCAGAGTATCAGCTTCGGAGTCGATCGGCACAGGATGTGCGCCCTGGTACAGCACAGCGAAAAACGTCGCCATATTGGTCAGCGAGGCCACCAGCACCTCATCGCCGGGACCGATCGACAGGGTCGCCAGTGCCAGGTGAAGGGCAGTGGTTCCGCTGGACACCGATACGCCATGGGCACAATCGCAATAAGCCGCGAATTCCTGCTCGAACATCGGCAGGTAGTCGCCAAAGAAACCCGAGATAGCGCCTTGAGCCAAGGCATTGTTGACGTGATGAGTTTCTTCTGCCCCCAGCAATGGCTGCGAGACCGGCACGCGACGTGTGGACACGGATGAATCCTGACGTAAAGGGTCTATCGACATGATTTAAACACCGGCTGCCAAAGGAACGTCGAGACGGAACGTATCGCTTTCGTATTCCTTGCCGCCACGCGGCCCACTGGTAAAGACCAGCAGATCTGCCTCATCCAAGCCGACAAGAGCATGGCGCACATGCGGCTTCGTAACGGTGAAATCGCCCGGATTCATCACCGTCTCGACCACTGGCTCGCCGGGTATCTGACTGACCAGCTTGATGCGGCCCGATATCACATAATTCCACTGGGTGGTTTCCTTGTGGTAGTGGTTGCCGCGTACAGCGCCTTTGGAAAAGGTGATGCGGGTAATCGCGTTGATATTTTCGTTTTCGAGAAGATCGGTAATTTCGCCACGAGCATCCTTGAATGCGGGGACCAGCGAGATTTTCTCCATTGCGTGCTCCTTAAGCGTAATCAGTCGACGATTTTGGGGAAGGGAATCGGGATAATGAATTTGCCTCCCCGGCGCCGAAATTCGTGCAGGTTCCCGATGATTTCGTCGGCGAAATTCCAAGCCAGGAGCAGAGCATAGTCAGGCTGATGGTTGAGCAGTTCTTCGTCAGATACCACGGGAATGTGCGCCCCCGGGGTATAGCGACCAATTTTCAGCTTTGATTTCTCAGTGACGAAATCAAGTATGTCGGCGTCAAGCCCGCAATAATTGAGCAACGTCATGCCCTTGGCGGGAGCGCTGACGGCTGCGATTCGTTTGCCTTCGTGCTTGAGCGAATGAAGCAGCCAGGTCAGTTCGTCCTTGTTGCGCCGCACAGCCGCGGCAAACTCGGCCAGTTTGTCATGGCTGTAGATGCCCATGTCCACTTCTTCCTGCGCCATCCGTTCGGCGTCCGACGAGGCAGGCCACATGCCGATCCTGCCGACATGCACACGGAAAGAGCCGCCATGAATATCGCGCTCCTCGATATGAAATATCTCCAGGCCGTGTTTGCGGAAAAAGGCCAGCAAAGGTTTGACCGACAGGTACGAGAGATGCTCGTGGTAGATAGTGTCGTATTCGTTGTGCTTGAGCAGATTGACGAAATACGGCGCTTCGAAAATGAACACGCCGCGTTCGCTGAGCAATTCCTTGACGCTCGATATGAAGCGATCAAGGTCATCCACATGAGCAAATACGTTGGTCGCCGTCACCACCGAGGCATGACCCTTGTCAGCAACGATCGTGCGAGCGGTATCTTCATTGAAAAAATCGCAGATCGTGTCGATGCCGTTGGCCTGCGCGATCATGACGATGTTTGCCGCAGGATCGACTCCCTGCACTCGCAAACCTTGGCTTTGGAAAGCTCCCAGCAGCACACCCACATTGCTGCCGATATCCACCGCCAAGTCTTTTGGTCCCAATTTCAGGCGTGCAACCACACTGGCGGCGAACTCGGACCAGTGGGCTTGGCCGGTGCGGGTGGTGGACGATTCGTAGGGGTAGTCGTTCCGATACAGAACTTCTGGAGACACGACATGACTCAACTGAGCCAAACCGCAGTCGTCACACATCATAACCTGCAAGGGATAATGAACGTCCGGCTCGCGCGATTGATCCTTGCGCCGGAATTGGTCGGCTGGAGGTGTAAAACCCAAGTCGAGAAATTTATGCAACTTGGTGCTGCCGCACATACGACAATTCATGGGTGATATCCCTTTATTTCCTGTAGTCCGAAACCCAACCGGCGATGCACTTATTTGACAGCAGACCGCTGGATTCAATTGATCAGGGGTTTGCGAAATCGGTGTACTAACTATTGAACGGACGACGGCAATGCAACGAAGTTTTTCCGATCCGAACGGGGTTACAGCACTGATTTCGCCCAAAAGTCGATCATCTCAGCGATATTCGTCTTCGACGCATCGTCGGCATGAGGGCTGCCTGATGTTTTGGAGATCGGACGTGATGCTGCCGACGCGACGGGTCAGTTACACCGAGGTCGCCGACATCGGCTTCGGCTGAAGATCGTACGATGGAAACAAGGACACGAGTCCACTCTGGGAAATTCGTCCGGTTTCGCCGCCGGCAGTCGCGTTGAAATTGCGGATGCCATGATGTTGAGCGATCCGCAAAGGCTGGCGGCGCGGTGGACATCAGGCAATAAAAAAACCCGGGAAAACCGGGCTTCTTTGCGTTGTTTCCGGACCGCTTGGGGCGGCCTGAAACGGGAATGGTGCCCAGAAGAGGACTCGAACCTCCACACCCTTTCGGGTACCAGCACCTGAAGCTGGCGCGTCTACCAATTCCGCCATCTGGGCGACGGAGAGCGATGTAAGGGGGCGGCTCCTGACTGTCAACCGGGTTTTTGAAGTTTTTCTGACAGTTGGCGAAAAACAGTCGGTCACATGCGAGGGAGTGGCCGGAGGGCAGGCATAGCGTTTCGCTTGGTACGCCCTATATAGAGGAAATATCGAAAGGAATGCCCCATGCCCGTCGCCCGCACGCTTCTGTTTGCCGGTCTTCTCGCCGTTCTCGCGCCAGCCATGGCAGGCGCTGATTCGCTGAAGCTGGGCAAGCCGGGGGTCGGCCCGCTCAACACCGGATCGACGCTCTGCGATTTTCGCGGCTGCTTCGGTTTCGGGCCGCAGCAATGGCATCGCCCCGCTTATGTCCAGCCGAATTACCGGCCGCGCGGCGCGGGGCCGACCTATTACCTACCGGGTGCCGCCGGGCGGCCGCAGCTGACCTATGATCCGCCGCCGGTGCGCCGGGTGCAGCCGAACGCTCCGAACAAGCATATCGCCTGGTGCACCAATGAATACCGCTCCTACAATCCCAGGACGGATCACTTCCTCACCTATGAGGGTGTCTACAGGGTCTGCCGCTCGCCCTATCGCTGAGGTCAGCTTTCCAGCGAGGCGCGGTCGACATGGCCGAGATCGCGGCCGGGCTCGACGATGTCGCGGACGCGCTGCTTCAGTTCCTTCGGCCCGGGAAAGCCGCCGTCGCGCTTGCGCTCCCAGATGAGGTCGCCGTTGACGCGGATCTCGAAATTGCCGCCGGTGCCGGGGATCAGCGCCACCTCGCCAAGGCTGTCGGAAAAGGTGTGCAGCAGCTCCTGCGCCATCCAGGCGGCGCGCAGCAGCCAGTTGCACTGGGTGCAGTAGAGGATCGAGACGCGGGCTTTGTCGGTCATTGTGTTTCCTTTCGTTCGCGTGGATTTAAGCCCTTGCGGCGTGCTCACGCAATGGCGCGCACACATCTTGCGCGTCGTTCGCCGGCATGGTCTCTTCCATCGTCGGTCACACCGGGGAGAACCCATGCGAGTCGCAGTCGTCGAAAATATGCGCAATACCGGTCTCGGCGCGCTTGCCAGAGCGCTCGACGAGGCGGGAGCTCATATCGAGTGGTTCCGCGTGTGGCGGGACGGCATCCTGCCGCCGGATATAGCCGGCCATGATGCACTTGTCGTTCTCGGCGGCGAGCAGAGCGCGCTGGATGACGAGACGCATCCTTACCTGCCGGACCTCGTACAGCTGACGCGCCGCTTCGGTGATGCCGGCAAGGCCGTGCTCGGCATCTGCCTCGGCAGCCAGATCCTCGCCCGCGCCTATGGCGCCGACAATCTCTTAGGGACGGCTCGCGAATTCGGCTGGCACAGGATCGACGTCACGGCCAAGGGCCGGGCCGATCCGCTGCTGTCGGCGCTTGGCGGCGAATTCACCATTTTCGAATGGCATGCCGACACGTTTTCCCTGCCCGAAGGTGCGGTGCGTCTGGCGACGAGCCCGGTCGCCGAGAACCAGGCCTTCCGCATCGGCCGCGCCGTCTATGGCACCCAGTTCCATTTCGAGGCCGATCGGGCGGTCGTTGAGCAATGGAAGGCGGAATTCCCTGATACGATCGCCCGCATCGCCCCCGGTTGGCTGGAGAACCATGCCGAACTGGCGACGCGGCATGGCGCCGCCGCCGATGCCGCCGGCCTTGCCATCGCGCGTGCCTGGGTCAGCCTGATCGAGCCGGCAGAGATCGGAATATTGTCGGAGGCCTCGGCTTGAGAGGCGGAGCGATGCCGCCGAGCGAATATGAAAAGATGGCGGCGGGTGAGTGGTATTGCTGCCTCGACGACGAACTGGATCGCCTGCGTCGGCGGGCGCGCCGTGCCGTTCACGCCCATAACACGCTGCCGCCGGATGAGCGCGGGGCCGTCGCCTCGGCGCTCAGAGCGCTCTTTGCCGATGCGACGCCCGATATCTTCATCGAAGCGCCGTTTCACTGCTCCTACGGCATCAATATTGTTCTCGGCGAGCGCATCTATTTCAATGCCGGCTGCACCATCCTCGATTCCGGTCGCGTGACGGTCGGCGACCGCACCATGTTCGGACCGGGCGTGCAGATCTATTGTGCCGAACATCACAAGGATCCCGCACTTCGCAGCCAGGGTATCGAGATCGCCCGGCCGGTTTCGATCGGCAGCGATGTCTGGATTGGCGGCGCTGCCGTCATCCTTGGTGGCGTCACCATCGGCGATGGCGCGATCGTCGGCGCCGGCGCCGTCGTGACCAGGGACGTGCCGGCGGGGACCACCGTGGTCGGCAATCCGGCCCGCCCGATGAACCGTCTCTGAGATTTACGCCGGCGGGCTCTCTCGACAACGTCGCCGGCTCCGCTAAATCACGTGGCGGAAGGGGAGGATATCATGACGGCACAGAACTTACCGATGGAAGGCGGCTGCCGTTGCGGCCGGGTGCGGTTGAAGATCAGCGCGCCGCCGCTGCTGACAATGGCCTGCCACTGCACGGGCTGCCAGAGGATGACTGCGAGCGCCTATTCGCTGAGTGCCGCCATCCCCAGCGAAGGCTTCGAGGTGACGAAAGGCGAGGCCGTCATCGGCGGCCTGCACGGCACGACGAAACATTATTTCTGTCCGCATTGCATGAGCTGGATGTTCACCCGCCCGGAAGGCATGGACTGGTTCGTCAATCTGCGCGTCACCATGCTCGATGACCCCAGCTGGTTCACGCCGTTCATCGAGACATGGACGAGCGAGAAGCTGGCCTTTGCCGAGACCGGTGCGGTGCACAGCTACGCGGCGCTGCCGGAAATGGCGGCCTATGAGGGGTTGGTGAAGGAGTATATGGCGCGAGGTTGATCTCAGAAGCCTTGGAAGAGGAAGTCCAGGGCGCTGATGATACGATCGCTGTCGGCCGTGAGATCGGCGGCTGCGACGCCTATCTCTTTAACGGAAATCGCACCGATAAATTGGGTCGCCATAACGTATGGCACGCCGTTGATCACGAATTGCGGGTTGAGCTGACGCATGATTTTGGGAAGAGCTTCCAGCGGAAGCATTGGCGCCATGATCCGCGTCGTGAGGTCGCCATGCAGGTCTGACTGCAGATCAAGCGCAAGCGCATTCGTATGGATCAAATTGTAGACATGAAACCGAGCCATCAGAACTGTCGATATTTCTGAAACGGCAGGCCGTGCTTTTCGACATAGGCATTGGAAGCGGCAATTGCCTCCGCGTTCTCGATACGCCACAGCCGTTCGCGTTCCGCCTTTATGGCCTTCGCGATCCCATCTTCCGCCGCCCGGGATATGTTGATCTTCAGCTCACGCGCCTGCGATACGAGTCCCTCATCGAGAGAGAGGTTTGCCGCTTTCCTTGCCTGCTGTGCCATAACGATCTCCTATGCGCAGATCATATGCGCATAAGGTGCCATTGAGAAGCGTTATTCGTCGCCCATCTTCAGCGCTGCGATGAAGGCCTCCTGCGGAATCTCCACCTTGCCGAACTGGCGCATGCGCTTTTTGCCGGCCTTCTGCTTGTCGAGCAGCTTGCGCTTGCGGGTGGCGTCGCCGCCGTAGCATTTCGCGGTTACGTCCTTGCGCAGGGCCGAGATCGTCTCGCGGGCGATGACGTTGCCGCCGATCGCCGCCTGGATCGGGATCTTGAACATGTGCTTCGGGATCAACTCCTTGAGCTTTTCGCACATGTCGCGACCGCGCTTTTCGGCGGCGGTGCGGTGCACCATCATCGACAGCGCGTCGACCGGCTCGCCGTTGACGAGGATCGACATCTTCACGAGGTTGCCCTCGCGGTGGTCGGTCAGCGTATAATCGAAGGAGGCATAGCCCTTCGAGATCGACTTCAGCCGGTCGTAAAAATCGAACACGACTTCGTTGAGCGGCAGGTCGTAGGTCAGCATCGCGCGCGTGCCGACATAGGTGAGCTCGATCTGGATGCCGCGGCGGTCCTGGCAAAGTTTCAGAATGCCGCCGAGATAATCGTCCGGTGTGAGGATCGTCGCACGGATCCACGGCTCGTGGATTTCGGAGATCTTGACGACATCAGGCATGTCGGCCGGGTTGTGCAGCTCGCGCTCGGAGCCATCGGTCATGTACATCTTGTAGACGACGGAGGGGGCGGTGGCGATCAGGTCGAGGTCGAACTCACGCTCCAGCCGTTCCTGGATGATTTCGAGATGCAGGAGGCCGAGGAAGCCGCAGCGGAAGCCGAAGCCGAGCGCCGCCGACGATTCCATTTCGAAGGAGAAGGAGGCGTCGTTGAGGCGAAGCTTGCCCATGGCGGCACGCAGATCTTCGAAATCGGCGGCATCGACCGGGAAGAGGCCGCAGAACACCACCGGCTGCGCCGGCTTGAAGCCCGGCAGCGCCTGGGCCGTCGGCCGCTTGTCCTCGGTGATCGTATCGCCGACGCGGGTATCGGCCACTTCCTTGATCGAGGCGGTGATGAAGCCGATCTCGCCCGGGCCGAGGCTTTCGACATTGACCATCTTCGGCGTCAGCACGCCGACACGCTCCACCTGGTATTTCGCATCCGTGCCCATCATGCGGATCGTCTGACCCTTGGTCAGCACGCCGTCGATGATGCGCACGAGAACCATGACGCCGAGATAGGTGTCGTACCAGCTGTCGACCAGCAGCGCCTTCAGCGGCGCCTTCTCGCCGCCGGGGCTCTTCGGCGCCGGCAGCTTGTGGACGATCGCCTCGAGCACATCGGGAATGCCGAGGCCAGTCTTGGCCGAAATCAGCACGGCCTCCGAAGCGTCGATTCCGATCACTTCCTCGATCTGTTCCTTGATGCGATCGGGTTCGGCGGCCGGCAGGTCGATCTTGTTGAGCACGGTGACGAGCTCGTGATTGTTGTCGATCGCCTGATAGACATTGGCGAGCGTCTGCGCTTCCACACCCTGCGAAGCGTCGACGACGAGCAGCGAGCCCTCGCAGGCCGACAGCGACCGCGAGACTTCATAGGCGAAGTCGACGTGGCCGGGCGTGTCGATCAGGTTGAGAATGTATTTCTCGCCATTGTTGGCCTGGTAGTGCAGGCGCACCGTCTGGGCCTTGATGGTGATGCCGCGCTCGCGCTCGATATCCATATTGTCGAGCACCTGCTCCGACATTTCGCGCTCGGCGAGGCCGCCTGTCGTCTGGATCAGGCGGTCGGCCAGCGTCGATTTGCCGTGGTCGATGTGGGCCACGATCGAAAAGTTGCGGATATGGGATAGCGGAGTGGTCGAATTGGTGCTCATGCGCGCCATATAGCAGCGCCGTCCCCTGCCGCAAAGCGGTAATTATCCCGCTGTTTACGCTATTTTGCGAGCCGGTCGGGCGCGTCTCAGACCGGCCAGGTCTCCAGCCGCCAGGCCGAGTCCCAGAACATCCATTCATATTGCGAGGCGCGCACGAACACATCCATCATCTGAGCACGCTCCGCCGGCGATGCGGCGCGGGCGGCGATATCGGTCAGGGCGATCACTTCGCGGGCGCCGGCGGCAAATTGCGGATCGCCATAGGTATTGATCCAGGCCTGGAGGGCATTGCCCTCGATAACAGGCCGGCTCTTGATCGCCTCGCCGACATGCCAGTAGATCCAGAAGCAGGGCAGGATGGAAGAAAGCGCCACCGCGTAGGAGCGGTGATAGGCGGTGGCGAGCAGAAAATTCGTATAGGCGAAACAGGCAGGCGAGGGTTCGGCCGCCGTCACATCAACAGACGTGATGCCGAACTGGGTGAGGAAGCCGGCATGCAGGCCCTGCTCGACGGTGATCGCCTTCTGCGCCGAACCGAGGAAACGCAGCACCTGCGCATTGTCAGGCGCCTTGGCCGCGACGATTGCCAGGCAGCGCGCATAATGCTTGAGGTAAAGCGCATCCTGCAGAATGTAGTGCCGGAAAACCTCAGGCGGCAGCGTGCCGTCCGAAAGGCGCGTGAGCAGCGGCAAGACCTCGATCTCGGCCATGATGGGCGCGATCCTGTCCCAGGCGGCGGCGGTGAAGCTTTCCGGCAGTTGCGTGCTCTGCGTGCTGGCGTCCATCAATCTCTCCCATCTGAATTGCGCTGCCATATATCGGTGCCGCCGAGGCGAAAGCAAGATTGGTCTGTCCCTCTTTGCTGAGGCTTGATTCCATCATCGGATCATGTATTTCTCTTATAGTGGAATCATGGATTGGAATATGGAAGAGCAACTGGAACAGGCAATCGGCATCCGTATCCGCAAGCTGCGGCTGGATAAAGGATTGACGCTCGACGATCTCGCCACGGCCTCCGGCGTCAGCCGGGCGATGATCTCGCGCATCGAGCGGGCGGAGGCGAGCCCCACCGCCTCGCTGCTGGCAAGAATCTGTGCTGCGCTCGGGCTGTCTCTCTCGGCCTTCTTCGCGGAGGAGGGAGAGCAGGCCTCGCCGCTTGCCCGCCGGCAGGAGCAGCAGGTCTGGCGTGATCCGGAGACCGGTTATCTCAGGCGTGCGGTCTCGGCGCCCGGTACCGCTTCCGATGTCGATATCGTCGAGGTCGAATTCCCCTCCGGCGCCCGCGTCAGCTTTCCCCCGCATGCGGCATCGCATGGCATGACGCAGCATATCTGGCTGTTCGACGGCGAGCTGGAGATGACGGCGGGCGAGGTGGTCTACCGGCTGCGCCCCGGCGATTGCCTCTTCATGCCGGTCGGCGAAGGCCATGTCTTCCACAATCCCGGCAACGCGCCGGCGCGCTATTGCGTCGTGCTCGATCGCGGCGGCCGCTAACAGCTTCAGTTCAGGAGAAGACCATGCCCGATATCCGTATCCTTTCCGCCGAGGAGGCGCGCGCCGCCATTCCGGGGCTTGCGCAAGTGCTTGCCGATTGCGTAGCCGGCGGCGCCTCCGTCGGCTTCATGCAGCCCTATGGGCCTGAAGAGGCCGAGCTCTATTGGCGCGATGTCGCCGATGCCGTCGCCACCGGCGGCAATCTGCTGCTGGTCGCCGAACTAGAGGGCAGCATTGTCGGCACGGTGCAGGTGGGCGCCGCGCAGATGCCGAATCAGCCGCACCGCGGCGATCTGAAGAAGCTCCTGGTGCATCGCTCCGCCCGCGGGCGCGGCCTCGCCCGGTTGCTGATGGAGGCCGCCGAACGCGAGGCGGCACGGCGGGGCAAGACCCTGCTGGTGCTCGACACGGCGACCGGCAGCGATGCGGAGGCGATCTATCCGCGCCTGGGCTGGCAGCGCGTCGGCGTCATCCCGGATTATGCGCTGTGGCCGCAAGGCGGCTTCTGCGACACCACGCTGTTCTACAAGCGGCTTGCCTGATTGCGCCGGCTGGGCTCATTTCGGACGGCCGAAGGCGGAAAGCGTCTCGTGCAGCCTCGCGCCCGCGGTCCATTGCGCAGCATGCCAGCCGAACTGTCGCGCCGCTTCGACATTCACCACCATATCGTCGATGAAGGCGATTTCGCCGGGCAGGGCGCTGGCCCGCTCGGTCGCCAGCCGGAAAAAGTCGGGCGAAGGTTTGCTGTGTCCGAGTGCGGCGGAATAGAAGATACCGTCGACATGCGCGCCAAGGCCGGCCTGTTCCATCAGATAGCGCGCCCGCCTGTGCTCCTGGTTGGTCGCCAGGAACAGCGTGACACCGCTTTGCCTGAGGGCGGCGAGCTCTTCCAGCAGGGTGAGATCAAGGCGGGAATCGTTTTCGAACCAGTAATCGATCAGCGTCGCGGCGCTGAGATGGGGCGCGATCGTTGCCAGCACTTCGGCAAGGCTGGGCTCCAACGCCGCGCGGCCGACAATGATATCGCCCCAGCAGGTCTGGAAGAATTCCTGCTGCAGCAGCTCGGGTCGCAGCCCGAGATCGCGCTCGAGAAAAGTGAAATGCGGCAGGCCGTCGGCCGGCCGGCCATGAATGAGCACGCCGTCGACATCGACCATCAGCACTTTCATGCGGAAATTCCTCGTTCTCAAGACAGCGGCGAAGGTGGCGTTGTTGCTCTGGATGATCAAGAGCTCGCCACACCGCTTTTTTGTCGCGGCAACCCCGTGTAAATCTCGATCTTCAATCAAAGGCAGGATCTGAAATGCGCGTCATCTATTCCGAAGACCACAAGCTGCGTGACGCCAGGACCGAGCTCTATGCCGGCCAACTGGTGACGCCTTTCGAAGCGCCGTTCCGGGCCGAATGGATCCTGACGGCGGTCAAGGAGGCGGGCTTTGCCGATGTCGTGGCGCCCGATTTCCACGGGCTGGAAACGGCTAAAAAGGTGCATGATCCGGCCTATCTGGATTTCCTCGCCACCGTCTGGGATCGCTGGGTGGCGGCCGGTTTTACAGGTGAGGCGATCGCCAATTCCTTTCCGGTGCGCCGCACCAGCCAGCGCGTGCCCGACAATATCGTCGGCGCGATCGGCCATTATGCCAATGCCGCCGACACCTCGATCACCAAAGGCTCCTATGAGGCGGCGATCGCCTCGATGCGCTGCGCGGTGACGGGCGCCGACTGGCTGGGGGAGGGCAATCGTTTCGCCTTCGCGCTCTGCCGCCCGCCCGGCCACCATGCCGGCATCGATCTTTTCGGCGGTTATTGCTTCATCAACAATTCGGGTGTGGCGGCGCAGCGGCTGCTTGATCGCGGTGCGAAAAAGGTCGCCGTGCTCGATGTCGATTTCCACCATGGCAACGGCACCCAGGATCTCTTCTATCACAGAGGCGATGTCTTCACCGCCTCGCTGCATGGCGATCCGATGCAGGCCTTTCCCTATTTCCTCGGCCATGCCGACGAGGAGGGCGAGGGGGCGGGGGCGGGCGCCAACCGCAACTATCCGATGCCGCCGGGCACGCCCTGGGAGGTCTGGTCGTCGGCCCTTGCCGATGCGCTTGCCCGCATCAAGACCTTCGGCGCCGAGGCGATCGTCGTGGCGCTCGGCGTCGATACCTTCGAGCGCGACCCGATCTCCTTCTTCAGCCTCACCTCCGACGATTTCACCCGCATGGGCGCGATGATCGCTTCCGCCGGCCTGCCGGTGCTCGCCTGCATGGAGGGCGGCTACGGTGTGCCGGAGATCGGCTTGAACGTCGCCAATGTCCTCAAGGGCCTGGAAGCCTGATCCCTGCCGATGACCGACGAGACCGTTCCATCCGACATTCCGACATCACGCATGCTGAGCTGGGCGCGCAACTCCACCGTCTATCGCCTCGAGCGGCGGATGATGACGGAAAAGCAGCTCTTTGACGCCATCACCCGCAAGGCGAAGGAGAAATTCGAGGATATCAGCGCGGCGCAACTCAAGGCCGTTGCCGATTTTGCGGTCAAATTTGCCTATGACAACAAGGTGCTCGACGATCACGCCTATGCGGAGGCCAGCACCCGCTCGGCGGTGCGCGGCGGTAAATCGAAGCGCGCGATCGCCCAGAAACTTGCCGCCAAGGGCGTCTCCAGCGACAAGGTCGAGGTGGCACTTGAGGAGGCTGACGATCTCTATGCTGCAGCGGTTTTCGCCCGCAAACGCGCCTTCGGCCCCTTCCGCCGGGTCGAGCTCGACGAAAAGCGAAAGGCGAAAGAGCTTTCGGCCTTCGCCCGCAACGGCTTCAGCTTCGACATCGGCAGGAAGGTCTTCGACATGAGCTTCGAAGACGCCGAACAGGTCATCCTTGCTGGCCGTCGCTGATATCGCATACGAGCTTTTGCTTGGCCGGTTCGCGCCGATGGCTGCCCCTCACCCTAACCCTCTCCCCGTAAAAAACGGGGAGAGGGGACGTGCCCTGCGAGAGGCGGGAGAGGAACGGAGAGGTTGCGGCAATCCCCCTTCGCCCCGCCTGCGGGGAGAAGGTGCCGGCAGGCGGATGAGGGGCTCGCCGCCGATCTTTGGCGCCTCAGCATCAGCGCTCTTGATCCCGGCATGAAAAGTTTGAATTTGGTTCTCACCCGTCTTCGGCCTAGAACCGCGCCAGGATCGGGGGCCACATGGACATCAAGAACATCGAGACCGGGACAGACGGCGCAGCCTTGATTGCGCAGCCGGGCGTATCGCCGACTTCTGGCGGCTTGGCGGCCGGTGTCGTGATGTGCCTGATGTCGATGTCTTCGATCCAGTTCGGCGCGGCACTGTCTTCGTCAGCCATTGCGACCTATGGCGTTGCCGGCGCCACCTGGCTGCGGCTTGCTTTCGCGGCGATCATCCTTGCCGTCGTCGTCAGACCTTCTCTGCTGCGTTATAGCGGTGCCCAATGGCGGGCGACATTGCTGCTCGGTACGACGACGGCCGCCATGACACTCTGCTTCTTCGCTGCGATCCAGCGGCTGCCGCTCGGCCTGGCGATCGCCATCGATTTCCTCGGGCCGCTCTCGGTCGCCGTCTTCGGCTATGGCCTGACCTGGCGGCTCGCCTGGCCGCTGATCGCTGCGGCCGGCATTCTCTTCCTCGCCCATGACGGCGAAGGCTGGGTCGGTAATCTCCCGGGCGTCCTCTTTGCCCTCGGCTCTGCCGTGGGATGGGCGGTCTATATCCTGCTAACGAAGAAGGTCGGCGCTGCCTTCAAGGGGCTGGAAGGTCTCTCGATGTCGCTGATCGTCGCCGGCCTGGTCGCGACACCCTTCGGCCTTGCCGAGACAGGGGGCGCCTTCACGCTGAAGGGACTGGTCGAGGTTCTCGGCCTTGCCATCCTCGTGCCGCTCTTGCCCTATGCGCTGGAGATGGTGGCGCTGCGGCGCATGCCGGCGGCATCCTTCGGCATCCTGATGAGCCTCGAACCGGCGCTCGGCGCGCTCGCCGGCTTTCTGATCCTCGCCCAGCCGATGACCGCGTTGCAGATGCTGGGTACGGCGCTCGTGGTGGCGGCCAGCGCCGGCGCCACCGCCTCCGCGGAAAGGGCCTGAGATCAGGCGGGTTTGCGCTTGGGATCGTCGAGGGCGGGATTGTAGAACAGCGAGAGCACCAGGCTCTTGGCGATCCGCTCCGCCGTCGCCATGAACCAGGCCTTTGCCTCCGGCGTTGGCGCGATATCGTCGAGTGTTGCGGCAAACAGCGACAGCCACTTCGGAAAGAGATCGGGCGTCAGGCTCTGCACACCGGTATGCGCCTGCACCGGCTTGCCGCCATAGGCGCCGCTGCGGAAGGCGACCGCCGACCAGAAGCTCTTCATCTTCGCCATATGCGCCGGCCAGCGGCCGGAGAGCCTGGCGTCGAACACCGGGCCGAGATCGGGATCCGCAAGCACGCGGGCGTAGAAGGTCTCGACCAGCCTGCAGATAAAGGCCTCGTCGACGCCCATTTCCCGCATCTCGGCCTCCGCCCTTTCGCGGATCGCCGCGATATGGGCAGGGCGCCCCTGAATCTCATTGTCCATTGCAAAACCCCGGCGCCGCGTGATGCGGCGCCCTCTCATATAGGTGTTTAACACAGCGAGCCAAAGTCATCCGTGCCCGCTTGCGGCAATCTGTCAGCCCAGGCGCTTCAATCACTCCCCACGCCCTTGACCGTCATCGCCGCCTTCTTTAGATTTAGAATAATTCTAAATTTGGAGAAAGTCATGCTGGCGCGGTTTTTCAGATCCTCGAAACGATCTTTCGAATCGCTGTCCGAGCAGGAGATCCTCGCCCTGGCGATCGCTTCCGAGGAAGACGATGCCCGCATCTATCTCGCCTATGCCGACAGGCTGCGCCGCGAATTTCCGGCCTCCGCCAAAGTCTTCGAAGATATGGCCGAGGTCGAGGACACCCATCGCAAGTCGCTGTTCGAGATCCATCGCCAGCGTTTCGGCGAGCGCATTCCGCTGATCCGGCGCGAGCATGTCGAGGGCTTCTACGAGCGCAAGCCCGACTGGCTCAGGGCAAATCTTACCCTGGATGCGATGCGGCGGGAAACCGAGGCGATGGAGGAGCAGGCCTATCGTTTCTATGTCGAGGCGGCAAAACGCACCTCGGACGCCTCGACGCGCGAGCTTCTCGGCGATCTGGCACTTGCCGAACAAGGGCATGAGGATATCGCCCGCATGCTGGGCGACAAACATACGCCGGAAGATGTCAAGCGCGACGAGAACGCGACGGTGCATCGGCAATTCGTGCTGACCTATGTACAGCCGGGTCTTGCCGGGCTGATGGACGGCTCGGTCTCGACGCTGGCGCCGATCTTCGCCGCCGCCTTCGCCACGCAGGATACGTGGCAGACCTTCCTTGTCGGCCTGTCCGCCTCCGTCGGCGCCGGCATCTCGATGGGCTTCACCGAAGCCGCCCATGACGACGGCAAGATCTCCGGCAGGGGCTCGCCCGTCAAACGCGGCCTTGCCTGCGGCATCATGACGGCACTCGGCGGCCTCGGCCACGCACTGCCTTATCTGATCCCGCACTTCTGGACGGCGACGATCACCGCTGCGATCATCGTCTTCTTCGAACTTTGGGCAATCGCCTTCATCCAGAACCGTTACATGGAAACCCCCTTCCTGCGCGCCGCCTTCCAGGTGGTCCTCGGCGGCGGCCTTGTGCTCGGCGCCGGAATTTTGATTGGGAATGGGTGAGCTGCGGTCGGGCGTAGCCCGAGCAATCGATCCGGTGAATCGATTGCAGCAGCGAACGCCCGGAGCCATGCGGAGGGCCGGGCAGCAGTGGAGCATGCCGAAGCCTTTATTTCGGGCGCTCCGCCCAACGATCAGCTTTGCCGGTCGCGTCGAATGTTTCGGCGAGGAAGGCTGATCTCGGACGCGCACAACGATTAGCCCTCATGGTGAGGAGGCCCGCAGGGCCGTCTCGAACCACGAGGGCGGTTGGGGGAATGCCGCCCCACGGCATGTACATCTGCCGAGGCCGGTGGCCAGCCCCGTCCTTCGAGGCTTCGCCCTGCGGGCTACGCACCTCTGGATGAGGCTGGAGAGAGGGCGTGCCGGTCTCTTTGCCCTTCGCTTACGCTCAGCGCATTCGCGGCTTTGCCGCTCCCCCCTCATCTGCCTGCCGGCATCTTCTCCCCGATGGGGAGAAGGGACTCGTGGCGGCGTCTCACTCCTCTTGAGATCTTTGATGCAGGAGTGATGATCGTGCTGTGCGCTCCCCCTTCTCCCCAGCGGGGAGAGGATGCCCGTCAGGGCAGATGAGGGGGGTTAGGAGCGTCAGCGACGAACACCTTGAGCGGAAGCGAAAGGTAGCAGTGGATGCGTTCCACCCAAAAAGCAAAAGGCCGGCTTTCGCCGGCCTTTTTCCCCACATCCCCCGGAAATCCTTATCGCAGTGCGCCGACCAGAACGTCGCGGCCGTTCTCGATGGTGACCCAGCGGCCGGAATTGTAGCTCGACTGGCGCTTGACGAAGGAATAGGGCGTTCCGTACCACGGCTTGACATCGGAAGCGAGGTTGTCGAGCACGAAATCGCCTTCGGCGGTGCGCAGCGTCAGCACGGCATGGCCTTCGCCATCCGGCTTGCGCACGACGGTCATCAGCAGATCGGCTGCCGAAAAGCCGCGCTGGATCAGCATGCGGCGCTTCAGCAGTGCGAAATCCTCGCAGTCGCCGGCAGTGGTCGGATAGGCCCAGACCTCATCCTTGCCGTAGATTTCCTTGTCGGTCATCGGCGTGATGGTGCGGTTGACCGTGGCGTTGACCGAACGCACCAGCGACCACTTTGCCGGCGTCATCTCGACCGGGCCGGAATTGCGGTTCGCCCCGCATTCGCTGCGGTGGATCTGACAGAAATCATAGTGGCCGATCGGCTGGGATGTGGCATTGCCCGTTACCATGGAAGCATTTCTGCTGGGGGCCGGTATGGCGGCCGTCGCCATCGCAAACATGGCCATCATGGCCACAAAAATACCCTTCATCCGCACGCCCGATCTTCCTCGCATCGCCCCTTATTTATTAACAAAGTGTTAATGGAGAGGGCCGAGAAGAGTCAATCGTTACTTCTTGGGAGCGCCTTGCGACTCGCCGACATGGTTAAAATGCAACGGGTTGAGCACCTGCTTCAGCGGAATTTCCTGGCCGGTGCCGTTCAAACGGGCATCTGCCTGCTCGTCGATGAACCGATGATGCCTTTGACGGCGCTGAGGAGAAGCGCGATATCGCCTGGGCGGGAAAGGCGGTGGTCGCCGTCGCGGATGAAGGTCAGCACCACGTCGTCGGCGGGAAGATGCTCCATAAGTTTCATCGCATGCGCATGCGGCACGTCGGCGTCTTTCATGCCCTGAAGGATATGCACCGGGCAGCCCGTTTCGATGATGCCGTCGAGCACCCGGTTGTCGCGGCCGTCCTCGATCAGCGCCCTGGTATAGATGTTCGGCTCGGGACTATATTGCGACCGTTCTTCGAAATAGCCGCGCTCGGCAAGCGACTTGCGCTCCTTCGCCTTCAGGTTCGGCTCGATCAGCTCGGAGGTGAAATCGGGGGCCGGCGCGATCAGCACCATTCCTTCGAGTTTTGGCCCTTCAAGCTTCGGGCCGCCCTGCCGCGCAAGCTCCTGCGCCAGCCTGAGCGCGATCCAGCCGCCCATCGAGGAGCCGACAAGGATCATCCGTTCTGGGGCGACATGACGGATGACGGCAAGCGCCTCCTCGAGCCAGCGTGAGATCGTGCCGTCGCTGAAGCTGCCGCCGGAAAGTCCGTGGCCGGAATAGTCGAGACGAATGCAGGCAAGCCCGAGTTGCGCCGCCAGGCCGTCGAGTTCCACGGCCTTGGTGCCGCTCATATCGGAGCGATAGCCGGATAACCAGACGAGTGCCGGTGCGTCGCTGCCGGCTTGCGCCGGGCGGACGATGATAGCGATATCACGCGCAGCCTCACCTTCGCCGACACTCAGGAACTGCGGCTGAGCATTGGGCATGTGATCGAACATCGGCGAAACTCCTGTTATTTTGGCCTATAAAACAGATTCTTGGCAGGCTGACAGCGGGTGATTTTTCCGCTAAAGGATGATATTGACTCCGTTGCAGCGATGACGCGATACGTTTGTGCACCCCGATATGGGAGCGCGAGGCTGCAACATTCCGAAACAACGCGAGGAGAATACGACCATTCGCAGACCTTTTAAAACCGACGCGCCCGTGAAGGACGGACCGCGCTCGAACCGTGAAATCCGCATTCCCAAAGTTCAGCTGATCGGGGCTGACGGCGAGAATATGGGCGTCGTGCCTACCGACCAGGCCTTGAGAATGGCTGAGGAAGCCGGCCTCGATCTCGTCGAAATTTCCCCGAATGTCGAACCGCCTGTGTGCAAGATTCTCGATCTGGGCAAGCTGAAATATGCCAACCAGAAGAAGGCTGCCGAGGCGCGCAAGAAGCAAAAGATCGTCGAAGTCAAAGAAATCAAGATGCGCCCTAATATCGACACCCATGATTATGAGGTGAAGATGAAGGCGATGGGTCGCTTCTTCGACGAGGGCGACAAGGTCAAGGTGACGCTGAAGTTCCGCGGCCGTGAAATGGCCCACCAGGAACTCGGCATGAAGCTGCTGCAGCAGGTCAAGGCCGATACGACCGAGTTCGCCAAGGTCGAAGCCGAGCCCAAGCTCGAAGGCCGCCAGATGATGATGGTGCTGGCGCCGAAGTAAGCGCCAGGCACTTTTTCGCCCCAAGGCCGTCCGCAAGGGCGGCTTTTGTGCTTCCGGCCCCGGGACTTTCGGCCCTGTATTTGAAGGGTGCGAAGATTCCTCCGTGGCCCCGTTGCACTTTCAGGACGCTGCGGTTATAAGCGCGCGTCCGAACTGACCGGCAGGGCATGCCGTGGCAGTTTCGAATGCTTGCGGAACGGTTCGTCACTGAAGCCGCAGTTCAACAACAAACGCTCCCGCACCTTGTTGCGACGGCCGGAGAACCGGACTTCGCGAGAAGGGCTTTTGATGAAGCGCGCAGGGAGGACAGAAGGAGTAGCAAAATGCCCAAGATGAAGACGAAGTCCTCTGCCAAGAAGCGGTTCAAGATCACCGCGACCGGCAAGGTCAAGGCTGCCGCCGCCGGCAAACGCCATGGCATGATCAAGCGTACCAACAAGTTCATTCGCGATGCACGTGGCACCATGGTTCTCGCAGAACCGGATGGCCGCAAGGTTATCAAGAATTACCTGCCGAACGGTCTCTGAGACTCGTCCGCGAACGCTAGATTTAAGGAGATCATGATATGGCACGTGTAAAAAGAGGCGTCACCGCCCACGCCAAGCATAAGAAGGTTCTGAAGGCCGCCAAGGGCTTTTACGGCCGCCGCAAGAACACCATCCGCACCGCCAAGGCTGCGGTCGATCGTTCGAAGCAGTACGCTTACCGCGACCGCAAGGTCAACAAGCGCAACTTCCGTGCGCTCTGGATCCAGCGCATCAACGCCGCTGTCCGCGAATTCGGCCTGACCTACGGCCGCTTCATCGATGGCCTGAACAAGGCCGGCATCGAAGTCGACCGCAAGGTTCTCTCCGACATGGCGATCCACGAGCCGGAAGCATTCGGCGCGCTCGTCAATGCTGCCAAGAAGGCTCTTGAGTACCTCAAGGAAGCCGGTACGGCCAACGAGTTTGAAGGCGCGGTCAAGTAACCAGCGCTTCCCAAGCTTTGAATTTATGATTTTGGGAAACCCGCGCTGGTTTGGGCTAGCGCGGGTTTTTCTTTCTTTATATTCCTTGCGCCGGCCGGCGCCTCCTGCCTCCCGATCGCCCGCCTGATACTGGACGGAAAGAAGTGACAATGTCAGATATCGACCAGCTCAACGCATCGCTGCTCGCCGAAATCGTCGCCGCCAACGACGAGGCGGCCCTGGAAGCCGTACGCGTTTCCGCCCTCGGCAAGAAGGGCTCCGTCTCCGAACTGTTGAAGACGCTCGGCGCGATGACGCCGGACGAACGCCAGACCAGGGGCGCTGCAATCAACGTTCTGAAGAATGCCGTGACCGAGGCGCTCGCCGCCCGCAAGGCGACGCTCCGCCAAGAGGCAATCAATGCGCGGCTGAAGGCCGAGACGGTCGACGTCAGCCTGCCGGTGCGCTCTTCGCCCGCCGAGCGTGGCCGTATCCATCCGATCAGCCAGATCGTCGACGAGATCACCGCGATCTTCGCCGACATGGGCTTCTCGATCGCCGAAGGTCCTGATATCGAGACGGATTATTACAATTTCACCGCGCTGAATTTCCCCGAGGGCCACCCGGCCCGCGAGATGCACGACACCTTCTTCTTCCATCCGGACGAGAATGGCGAGCGCAAGGTGCTGCGCACCCATACCTCGCCGGTGCAGGTGCGCACCATGGAAGCGCAGAAGCCGCCGATCCGCATCATCATTCCCGGCAAGACCTACCGCCAGGACTCGGACGCCACGCATTCGCCGATGTTCCATCAGGTCGAGGGCCTGGTCATCGACAAGAAGGCCAATGTCGCCAATATCCGCTGGGTGCTCGAGGAATTCTGCAAGACCTTCTTCGAGGTCGACAGCGTGACGATGCGCTTTCGCCCGTCCTTCTTCCCCTTCACCGAACCCTCTTTCGAGGTCGATATCCAGTGCGACCGCTCCGGTCCGATCGTCAAGTTCGGCGAAGGCACCGACTGGATGGAGATCCTCGGCTGCGGCATGGTCCACCCGAATGTGCTGCGCTACGGCGGCCTCGATCCGGATGAATATCAGGGTTTTGCCTGGGGCATGGGCCTCGACCGCATCGCCATGCTGAAATACGGCATGCCCGACCTGCGCGACTTCTTCAACGCCGACGTCCGCTGGATGACGCATTACGGCTTCCGCCCGCTCGACATGCCGACGCTGTTCGGCGGCCTCAGCGCTTGAACGGAGAATTGGGACGATGAAATTCACGCTCTCCTGGCTGAAAGAGCATCTGGAAACGGATGCCGGCCTCGATGAAATCTGCACGCGCCTCACTGAGATCGGTCTGGAGGTCGAGGATGTCGACGACAAGGCGGCGTTCAAGCCCTTCGTCATCGCCAAAGTTGTCTCGGCGGACAAACATCCGCAGGCCGACCGCCTGAAGGTGCTGATGGTCGACACCGGCGCCGGCGCGCCGGTCCAGGTCGTCTGCGGCGCGCCGAATGCGCGCGCCGGCCTCGTCGGCGCCTTCGCGGCACCCGGAACCTATGTTCCCGGCATCGATGTGACGCTTGCCGTCGGCAATATTCGCGGCGTCGAAAGCCGTGGCATGATGTGCTCCGAAAAGGAGCTGCAGATCTCCGACAGCCACGACGGCATCATCGATCTGCCCGACGATGCGCCTGTCGGCACGAGCTACGCGACCTACGCTCATCTCGACGACCCGGTCATCGAGATCAACCTGACGCCGAACCGGCCGGACTGCACCTCGATCCACGGTATCGCCCGCGATCTCGCCGCTTCCGGCCTCGGTACGCTGAAGACCCGGCCGGCACCGTCTTTCGCCGTCGAAGGCGAGACGCCGGTGAAGCTGACGCTCGATCTCGACGATGCCAAGCTCTGCCCGGGTTTTGCGCTGCGCCTGGTGCGCGGCGTCAAGAACGGCCCGAGCCCGCGCTGGATGCAGCAGCGGCTGATCGCCATCGGCCTGCGCCCGATCAACGCGCTGGTCGATGTCACCAATTACATGACCTTCGACCAGGGCCGGCCGATCCACGTCTTCGATGCCGCCAAGATCAACGGCAACCTCACCGTCCGGCGCGCCACTGAGGGCGAGACCGTGCTGGCGCTCGATCAGCGTGAATATAAGCTCGGCCCCAACAACGTCGTCATCTCCGATGAGGACGGCATCGAATCGATCGGCGGCATCATGGGCGGCGAACATTCCGGCTGCGACGAGAACACCGTCGACGTACTGATCGAATCGGCCCTCTGGGACCCGATGAACATCGCCAAATCAGGCCGCAGCCTCGGCATCATCACCGATGCCCGCTACCGCTTCGAGCGCGGCGTCGATCCGGACTATATGGTGCCCGGTCTCGAACGCACGACGGAACTGGTGCTGGAACTCTGCGGCGGCACGGCCGCCCGGGCCGAGGTCGTCGGCTACAAGGGTTACGAACCGAAGATCGTCGATTTCCCCTATTCCGAGGTCAAGCGCCTGACGGGGCTCGAGGTCTCGGATGAGGAAAGCAACGTCATCCTGACCCGCCTCGGCTTCACCGTCTCCGGTTCGGGCGAGCGTGTCTCCGTCGCCGTTCCTTCCTGGCGTCCGGATGTCGACGGCAAGGCCGATCTCGTCGAGGAGGTCATGCGCATCCATGGCGTCGACAATATCAAGCCGGCGCCGCTCGAAAGCCATGCCGTCGTCAACGGCAAGATCCTGACGACGCTGCAGATCCGCACCCGCCTCGCCAAGCGGGCGCTCGCTTCGCGCGGCATGCTCGAAGCCGTCACCTGGTCCTTCATTGCGGAGGATCAGGCCAAGCTTTTCGGCGGCGGTTCGCCCGCCCTCAAGCTTGCCAATCCGATCGCCGCCGAGATGTCGGATATGCGCCCCTCGCTGCTGCCGGGCCTGCTGACGGCTGCCCAGCGCAATGCCGACAAGGGTTATGCCGACGTCGCCCTCTTCGAGGTCTCCGGCACCTATGAGAACGACCGGCCGGACGGCCAGCGCCGCGTTGCCGGCGGCATTCGCCGCGGCACGGCCTCGCTTGCCGGCGCTGGCCGCGCCTGGTCGAACGCCGCCAAGGGCGGCGGCAAGCCGGTCGACGTCTTCGACGCCAAGGCCGATGCGCTCGCCGTCATCGAAGCCTGCGGCCTGCCGATGGGCAATATCCAGATCGAGCAGGGCGGGCCGGAATGGTATCATCCCGGCCGCTCCGGCACGATCAAGATGGGGCCGAAGGTCATACTCGGCTATTTCGGTGAGTTCCATCCGCTGACGCTTGAGGCGCTCGATGTCTCCGGCGCGCTCTGCGGTTTCGAGGTCTATCTCGATGCCATGGCCGAGCCGAAGAAGAAGGCGACCCGCACCAAGCCGGCGCTCGATCTTTCGCCCTTCCAGGCGGTCAAGCGCGACTTCGCCTTCGTCGTCGACAAGACGGTGGAAGCGGGCGCCATCATCAAGGCCGCGACAAGCGCCGACCGCAAGCTGGTCACCGGCGTCAATGTCTTCGACATCTTCGAAGGCGCTTCCGTCGGCGAAGGCAAGAAGTCGGTGGCGATCGAGGTTCAGATCCAGCCGGCCGAGCGCACGCTGACGGATGAGGATTTCGAGGCGCTGACGCAGAAGATCGTCGCCAGCGTGACAAAATTTACCGGCGGCGTTCTCAGAAGCTGATCCGGTCGACCTTCACCAGAAACAACGGACCGGCTGCCAAGGCGGCCGGTCTTTCACGTGTGAAGATGGTAGAGCTTGCTGACGATCGTCCACCGGCCATCGATTTTCAGCAATGAGAGATAGTCGGTGAAACGCATCCCGGCGAAATCGTCGGTGACCTTGACGCTCGCCGCATCGCCCTCGACATCGACGTTCTGGATATCCATGTAGGGCTGCGTGCCGGGCGGCGCCGGCTCCTCCGCCAGGATGGCGGCGATGAATTCGTCCCGCGTCAGCCATTCGACGGCATTCTGGTAATAGCCGATGATCGAGCTTTTCGGGTGAAAGGCCTTTTTCAAGGCCGCCTCATTGCCGAAGGCCATGCCTTCGACATAGAGATGAACCGTCTGTTCGACTGCCTGCCTGTCCGACATGTTTTCATCCCGTTCTCCGAGATGGCGTTAGATAGTTTCGCCGGCCGCGAAGGCAAGCCCGGCCGGTTGCATCAGGCCGGGCTTTTGTCGCTTACAGGTTCGTCATTGCAAGCGAGGTATCCGAATAGCGTTTTCCCGCCACCTGCGCGGCCGGGATCGCCTCGTCGAGCTGCTGGAGCTCCGCTGCGCTGAGCCCGATATCGGCGGCGGCGGCGTTCTGTTCGAGATGGTGAAGCTTGCGCGCGCCGGGGATCGGCACGATGTCGTCGCCCTGGCTCAGCACCCAGGCGAGCGCCAGCTGCGCGGCCGTCACGCCCTTCTCGGCGGCAAGCTGTTCGAGCGTTGCGACGAGGGCGGCATTGGCGTCGAAATTCTCCGCCTGGAAGCGCGGCACCTGCCGGCGGAAATCGTCCTCGGCGAGATCTTCGACCTTGCGGATCGCGCCGGTGAGGAAACCGCGGCCGAGCGGGCTGTAGGGCACGAAACCGATGCCGAGTTCGCGGCAGGTGGCGAGCACCTCCGCCTCGGGATCGCGCGTCCACAGCGAATATTCGCTCTGCAGTGCGGCGATCGGATGCACCGCATGGGCGCGGCGGATGGTGGCGCTGCCGGCTTCCGAGAGGCCGAGAGCGCGGACCTTGCCTTCCCTCACCAGCTCGGCCATCACGCCGACCGTCTCCTCGATCGGCACATCAGGATCGACCCGGTGCTGGTAGAACAGGTCGATGGTCTCGATCCCCAGGCGCTTCAGCGAGGCCTCGGCGACCGCTCTGACATGCTCGGGGCGGCTGTTGACGCCGGTGATGGCGGCGGCGCCCGCCTGGCTGGCATCGATCTTGAAACCGAATTTGGTGGCGATCACCACCCGATCGCGGAGTGGTTTCAGCGCCTTGCCGAGAAGGATCTCGTTGGTAAAGGGACCATAGACTTCGGCGGTGTCGAAAAAGGTGACGCCGAGATCGACGGCGCGATGGAGCGTCCTCACCGATTCCGCTTCGTCGCTGGCGCCATAGGCAAAGCTCATGCCCATGCAGCCGAGGCCGACGGCTGAGACGGTCAGATCGTTTCCGAGTTTCCGGGTTTTCATGATGCGCTCCTTTTCTGAGCTGGGACCGCTGGAGCATGATACCGAAAAGTCTGAGCGGCTTTCGGACAACCTCATGCTCTCAAAGAGGTCGTTGCGGTACGGGCAGACCATATCCTTGCCACATCGGTCAGAAAATATATGCAAATCATAACGGCTTGTTCTATCATTTCGATCAATGAACAGAACCCAGCTCTCGCAACTCGCCGTTCTCGCCGCCGTTTCGGAGCATCGCAGCTTCCGCGCCGCAGCCAAGGAACTCCTCGTCGCGCCGTCAGCGATCAGCCATGCCATATCGAGCCTGGAGGAAAGCCTGGGTGTCAGGCTTCTGGCGCGCACCACCCGCAGCGTCGCGCCGACGGAGGAGGGGCGCCTGCTTCTCGACAGGCTGCGTCCGGCGCTTGAAGAGATAGATATTGCCCTGGAGGCGGTCCGCGATACACGCGCCAGGCCGGCCGGCAATCTGCGCATCACTGCGCCGCGCTTCGCCTCCGATCTCCTGCTCGCCCCGCGCCTTGGCGATTTTCTCAACCTCTATCCCGATATCACCCTGGAGATCGCCAATGAGGACGGTTTCACCGATATCGTCAAGGAGGGTTTCGATGCCGGCATACGGCTGGAGGAGAGCCTGGAGGCCGATATGATCGCGGTCAAGGTTTCGCCCGATCTGACGACCGTCATCGCCGCCTCGCCCGACTATTTCGAGCGCTATCCGAAGCCTGAACACCCGCGCGATCTCGTCCATCACCGCTGCATCAAGCGGCGCTTTACCAACGGCTCCATCTATCGCTGGGAATTCGAAAAGGACGGGCAGGAGTTGGTCGTCGCAGTCGAGGGGCCGCTTGTTGTCAGCGAGGATCGGCTGGCCCTGCTTGCGGCGCTGAACGGCGCCGGCCTTGCCTATCTCTTCGATATGCGGGTCGATGCCGAACTGGCGAGCGGCAAGCTGGTGCGGGTGCTGGAGGATTGGTGCGCGCCCTATTCCGGGGCGTTTCTCTATTACCCGAGCCGGCGGCAGATGCGCCCGGCACTGCGGGCCTTCATCGATTTCTTCAAATATGTCTAGGAAGATCCGGGCGGCCGGTAAGACCAGCCGCCCGTTCTCTTCACTGGGTCAGGCAGCCTTTGCCTTCTGGTTCGCCGCCGTGGTGGCGAGCTGCGAGAGGGTCTTGTCGGTCGCTGTTTCCTCCTGCAGCGTCTGGTCGAGCAGGCTGACGACATCCTTGAGGCCAAGCGTCGCAGCCCAGGTCTTCAGCGTGCCGTAACGGGCGATTTCATAATGCTCGACGGCCTGGGCCGCGGAAATCAGCCCGGCATCCAGCGCCGGCGTGCCCTTGAATTCCTCCATAATTTCCTCGCCCTCGGCGATAATGCCCTGGATCGCCTCGCAGGTTTTGCCCTGGGCGCGTTTGCCGATCTTCTCGAAAACCTGCTGCAGCCGCTCGACCTGGCCTTCGGTCTGCTCCAGATGCTTCTGGAACCCCGCCTTCAGTTCGGCGGACTGGGCGGCGCGCGCCATCTTCGGCAGGGCGCGCAGGATCTGCCGTTCGGCAAAATAGATATCCTTCAGCGTGTCGTAGAAGAGATCTTCCAACGTCTTTTCCTTGGCCATTTTCTCGATCCTTGTTCTGGGGAAGGCCGCGAATGCGGCGACACATTAAGAAGCAAGGATTGCGCAAATTGTTCCCGATCGATTTCGGGTGGACTGGAAATCTGCTCCGGGCGATGATTCCCGCCGTCGATGTGGAAGGAAGAGAACGTCATGCGCAAGCCGGGTTCGATGAAGGGTCTGGAGGATCTTGGCCGGATAAGGCTGTCGCAGAACTTCTTCTTCCGCGATTTCCTGCACTCCGAAATTGCCGATTTCCACCGAATTCCCAATATTCCCGAGGACCCCGATCTGGCGATCGAGGCGGGCAGGAGGCTTTGCCAGGAATTGCTGGAGCCGCTGGAAGCGACCTTCGGGCGCCTGCATATCCGCTCCGGCTATCGCTCGCCCGATGTCAACAGATTTGGCAACGACAACAATCTGAACTGCTCGACCAATGCCGCCACCGCAGCCCATCACATCTGGGACATGCGGGACTTCGACGGCTGCATGGGCGCTGCGGTCTGCATTGCCGTGCCATGGATGATCGACCGCTACAGCGACGAAAGCGACTGGCAGCGGCTCGCCTGGTGGATCCACGATCACCTGCCTTATGCCTCGCTCTGCTTCTTCCCCAAGCTCTGGGCCTTCAATATCCAGTGGCACGAGCGGCCGAAACGGGTGATTCAGAGTTACGTCAGCCCGCGCGGCATCCTCACCAAGCCGGGCATGGCGAATTGGGAGGGGAAGCATTGCGAATGGTACGAAGGTTTTCCTGCCCTCAGAAGCTGATGCGATAGCGGATATGACCGTCGCTCTCGACATAGCTGTCGTAGAGCGCCCGGGCCGTCTTGTTCTGCTCGCTCGTATGCCAATAGAGCCGCGACCAGCCTTGCGCCTTGCCGAGTTCGACGAGATCGTCCATCAGCGCTCGCCCGACGCCTTTGCC
Source organism: Rhizobium sp. BT03 (assembly GCF_030053155.1). Taxonomy (NCBI): domain Bacteria; kingdom Pseudomonadati; phylum Pseudomonadota; class Alphaproteobacteria; order Hyphomicrobiales; family Rhizobiaceae; genus Rhizobium; species Rhizobium sp. BT03. Next base: position 2,341,369 of record NZ_CP125640.1, on the reverse strand, counting down.
GCGTGCCTCGGGATCGACGAACAGGTCTTCGAGATAGCAGTCCCTGCCGCGGATCCAGCTGCCCTCATGGGTGAGATAGAGCGCAAAGCCCATGATCCTGCCGTCGCCCTCGGCGACCCGCATGGCGATCGCCGACGCCGGATCGAAAACCCGGCGCCAGGTGGAATCGGTGATATCGGCATCGACCGTGACCTCGTAAAAGGTGAGATAATCAGCCCAGAGTTCGCGCCAGCGGGTTTCATCCTCGGGGCGGGCATCGCGGATCGTCACGGTCATCGGCTCTCCCTCTTTCAGTTCCCGGCTTCGTCGAGCAGCGCCATCGCCTCGTCGGAAAGGGCAAGTGTCGCCGATTTCGCCAGGCTTTCAAGCTGCGAAAGGCTGGTCGCGCTGGCAATCGGCGCCGTCACGCCCGGTTTGCGCAAGAGCCAGGCGAGCGAAATTTCCGCGGGCTTGGCGCCGGTTTCGGCGGAAACCTTGTCGAGTGCTGCAAGGATGCGCAGCCCCTTGGCGTCGAGATATTGCGAGACCCGGCCCTCGCGGGCGCGCCCCTGGGTATCGGCCTTGCTGCGGTATTTGCCGGTGAGGAAGCCGGCGGCGAGGCTGAAATAGGTGATGACGCCGATATCTTCCTCGATGCAGAGCTCGGCGAGCGGCCCCTCGAAGCTTGCGCGCTCATAGAGGTTATATTCCGGCTGTACCACATCGTAACGCGGCAGCCCGGCCTTTTCGGCAGCGTCGAAGGAAGCCTGGAGCAGCGCCGCATCATAATTCGAGCAGCCGAGGGCGCGGATCTTGCCCTGCTGCTTCAGCTTGGCATAGGCGCCGAGCGTTTCCTCGTGCGGCGTATCTGCATCCGGCCAATGCGAGAGATAGAGGTCGATATAATCGGTCTGCAGCCGGGTGAGCGAATCCTCGACCGCTTTCAGAATATAGCTCTCCTTCAGCGTTTTTCCCTGTCCCATGTCCGAGCCGACCTTGGTAACGATCACGGCCTTGTCGCGGGAGAGGCTTGCCTGTTTCAGCCAGCGCCCGATGATTTCCTCGGAATCGCCGCCCTTGTTGCCCGGAACCCAGGCGGAATAGACATCGGCCGTGTCGATCGTATTCAGGCCCGCATCGAAGAAGGCGTCGAGAATGGCGAAGGATGTTTTCTCGTCGGCCGTCCAGCCGAAGACATTGCCGCCGATGACGATCGGCGCGACCGAAAGACCTGTTTTTCCAAGCCGGCGCATTTCCATGACGCTCTCCAAAATTCTGCAATGATTGAAATCGCGGATACGGCAGAACGCCGTCCCGCAGCATGATGCCGAGAGGGGTAAGCGGTTTTCGGACGACATCATGCTCTGACGATCTGGAAGAACTTAGCGCATTGCGGGCATCCGGGAAGGCAAACTTCCGTGATTTCAGCCCGCGCCATTGCGCCGCAGCTGAGGCCTGAATATGGTTCGCGGAAATCTGTTTGGGAGGTTTGGATATGCTGCGCTTCGGTATTATTTCAACGGCGAAGATCGGCCGCGACAATGTCGTTCCCGCAATCCAGGACGCGGAAAATTGCGTCGTCACGGCGATTGCCAGCCGTGATCTCGCCCGTGCCAGGGAGATGGCCGACCGTTTCTCCGTGCCGCATGCCTTCGGCTCCTATGAGGAGATGCTGGCCTCCGATCTCATCGACGCGGTCTACATCCCGCTGCCGACCTCGCAGCATATCGAATGGTCGATCAAAGCAGCCGATGCCGGCAAGCACGTGCTCTGTGAAAAACCGCTCGCCTTGAAGGCCGGCGATATCGACGATGTGATCGCCGCCCGCGACCGCAACCGCGTGGTGGTCACCGAAGCCTATATGATCACCTATTCCCCGGTCTGGCAGAAGGTGCGCGCGCTGATCGATGAGGGCGCGATCGGCAAGCTGCGGCATGTGCAGGGCGCCTTCACCTATTTCAACCGCGATCCCGCCAACATGCGCAACGTCCCCGAGCTTGGCGGCGGCGGCCTTCCCGATATCGGCGTCTATCCCGTCATGGGCACGCGTTTTTCCACCGGCAAGGAACCGCTGCGGATCCAGGCGGTCACCGAGCGCGATCCCGAATTCGGTACGGATATCTATTCGAGCGTCAAAGCCGATTTCGGCGATTTCGAGCTGAGCTTCTATATCTCGACGCAGATGGCCAACCGCCAGGTCATGGTCTTCCACGGCACCGACGGTTACATCGAGGTGAAGTCGCCATTCAACGCCAATCGCTTTGGGCCTGAGGAGATCGAGCTTGCCGACCGCAGCCACAATGAATCGCGCATCTTCCGCTTCCAGGACAGCCGCCAGTACAAGCGTGAGGTCGAAGCCTTCGCGCGGGCGGTGAAGGACGGCAAGGAAGAACTCGTCACGCTCGAAAATTCGAAGCTGAACCAGAAGGTGATCGACGCGATCTACCGCGCCAGCGAGAAGGACGGCTGGGAAGCGGTCTAGTGCATAACCCCGAAAATCGGAATCGATTTTCGGAAAGGATTATGCGCCACTTCAAAGTGTTAGAGCGTCCTTAGCGCGTCCTTTTGGACGCGCGGCGCTCTAATCACTCGGCGCGGAAGACGAAGCGCGAATAGCCGAAGAAGCTGAAGACCATTGCCGCGATACTGGCAACCATCATCGCGCCAAGCGGCTGGAGCCCAGGCAGCGAAAGCAGCAGCGCGGAATAAAGCCCGTAATTGACGAGCGCCGCCGTGACGCCGACCGAGCCGTAGCGGAAGCCTTCGGCGGCGAGCGAACGGCCGGAGCGATCGAAGGTGAAGTTCCGGTTGAAAACCCAGGTCGCCGCCATTGCCAGCGCGATCGCGACGAGCCGTGCCAGGAAAGGCCCGAGCGGCGTCAGATGCAGCAGCGCCGACAGCACGCCGGCATCGACGAGAAAGCCGATGCCGCCGGCAATGGCGAAGCGGATGAGCTTTCTCATGCCGCATCCGCCTTGCCGGGACGCGCGTGAGATGCGGACGCTGCTTCGCTGAGCGGAGCATTGGCCGCGCTCGGCGTCTCCAGGTTCATATAATGGATTCGAAGCTGTTCGGCGCGGGCGCGGGCCACCGAATCCAGGATGACGCCGGCGGTAAACAGCATGAAGGAGATCATCATCAGCGCCATCGACAGCACCCAGGTCGGCATGCGGCTGACGAGACCCGTTGCGAAATATTCCGCCAGCACCGGCGCCATGAAGCCGAGACTCGCCAGCATGAAGGTGGCGCTGATCGTGCTGAAGAAGGCGAAGGGCCGGGTTTCCTTCATCAGCATCGCGAACATCCAGAGGATCCTGCCGCCGTCGCGGAAGGTCGAGAGCTTGGAATGCGAGCCTTCCGGCCGGCGGCCATAATCGAGTTCCAGTTCGCTGACCGGCAGTTTCAGCCGCGAGGCGTGCACGGACATTTCGGTTTCGATCTCGAAGCCGCCCGATACAGCCGGGAAGCTCTTGACGAAGCGGCGCGAGAAAGCGCGGTAGCCGGAAAAGATGTCGGTGAAGTCTGGGCCGAAGATCGTCCGGTAGAGCAGGTTGAAAAGCCGGTTGCCGAGCGCATGGCCCTGGCGGCCGGCATCGGCATGAACGCCGCGCCGGGTTCCCACCACCATGTCGGCCCGCTCGGTCAGCAGTGTGCGCACCAGTTCTTCGGCATCGGCTGGCGTATAGGTGCCGTCGCCATCGGCGATGATGTAGATGTCGGCGTCGATGTCGGCGAACATGCGGCGCACGACGTGGCCCTTGCCTTGCCGCCGCTCGCGCACGACATGCGCGCCGGCAAGCATGGCCTGCAGCGCGGTGCCGTCGGTGGAATTATTGTCGTAGACGTGGATCGTAGCATCCGGCAGCGTCGCGCGGAAACCCCGCACCACGGGGCCGATTGTCGCTGCCTCGTTATAGCAGGGAAGCAGGACGGCAATATTCGGATTATCGGTACGCGATCGGGCCATGACTCTACTCGTTACACTGAAAGCCGCACGCAGCCTAAATCACCCGCCGTTAATAAGACCCTATGACGCAGGCAAAATCGGCAGCTGCGCAAGCGGCTTTACACTTTCTTGATCGGCGACGGCTAAGCTTCGGCCATCTGGAAACGAAGCGCTAACCACGATGAATGCCGTGCAGCCGATCGCCAATGCCGCATCCGTGACCTCCGCCCAAAGGGGCGGGCTGGGCGGATTGATGATGCGTCTGTGGCCAACCGTCATCGCCTATAGCGTCGTTCTCGCCACTATCCTCCTCGTCGCCAAGCTTTTTACCGCCACCGATTATGTCGGTCCCGACAATGACGACGGAATGCGTCTCATCGAGGTTCGCGATTTCCTCGCCGGCCAGGGCTGGTTCGATCTGATGCAATATCGCCTCGGCCTCGGCAGCGGCACGCTGATGCACTGGTCGCGGCTGATCGATCTGCCGATCGCTTCGCTGATCTGGTTCTTCGGCCTGTTTGCACCGCACGAGACGGCCGAGGCGCTGGCGCTTGCCGTCTGGCCGGTTTCACTGGTTCTGCCCGCCATGCTCGCCATGGCCGTTGCGGGGCGGCGTATCGGCGGTATTGCCGGCATGCATATCTGTCTCGGTATGACCGGTCTTGCGATCTACACCGGCAACCGTTTTGCGCCTGGAGCCATCGATCATCACAATGCGCAGCTGGCGCTGGTTGCGACGATGGTGGCGATGCTGCTGGATCCGGAGCGGCGCGGCTGGAGTTATGCGGTTGCCGGCATCGCCGCAGCGGTCGCCATCGCCATCGGCGCCGAGACGACGCCTTTCGTCGCCGCCGTCTGCGTGACCATCGCTTTGCTCTGGGCCTGGGAAGGGGAAAAATTCGCCGCCGCCGCGAAGGCTTTCGGCCTGGCGCTGGCGATTGCGATCAGCATTCTCTTTGTCGCAACGGTGCCGCCCCGGCTCTATTCGACGGTCACTTGCGACAATCTCTCGCTCGGTTATTACAGCCTGGCGGCGATCGGCGGCGGGCTGCTGCTGTTTTCGGCGGTTTTTGCGAGCCGCCTGCGCCGGCCGTTGCGCTTTGCCGCACTTGGCCTCGTCGGTGCCGGCGTTCTCGGTTCGGCAATGGTGATTGCGCCGCAATGCCTGAGCGACCCGCTCGCCGGTCTCGATCCGATGCTGGTCGAGCTCTGGCTGAGGAATGTGTCGGAAGCGCAGTCGGCATTCGTTCTTCTTCGCACCGATCCCTTCTCTATCGGTGGCTTCTATGCGGCCGGCCTGTTCGCCATCGCGGTCTGCATTTTCCGTATCGTTCGGCGCGACCGCATGCAGATCCATCTGGTTCTGCTCTTCCTGCTTATCACCAGCTGGGCGATCGCGCTTGTCCAGGTGCGCGGCAGCACTTTCTCGAACCTGCTCTCCATTCTGCCGCTTGCCTTGCTGATCATCGATATCAGGCGGATATCCAACAGCGACAGCGAGAACGTTGCCGCCGCCTTCGTCTATATCGTGACGGTGCTGGCCAGCGTTCCGGCCGCCTGGGCACTCGGCGGCGGACTTGCCTCGCTGCAGATGGAGAATGGCGCCCAGAAGCAGACGGCGGAAAAGGGGCTTTCCTGCACATCGAAAGCGGCGCTGGCGCCACTCGCCGGGCTTCCGGCCGGACTGGTCTCCGCACCCTCGGAAATGGGCGTGCCGATTCTCCGTTTCACCCAAAACCGGGTTCTCTCCGCGCCCTATCACCGCAATCAGGGCGGCATGCTGACGGAGCTGCATATCGGATTGGCGGAGCCGCAGGAGGCGGAAGCCTTCCTGAAGGGCGCTGATGTGACCGTGCTTGGCTTCTGCCCCGGTGACCTGCAGACGCGGGAGATTGCCAAGCTGAAGCCGGATGGGCTCTATGCGGAGCTCGGCAAGGGCAATATTCCGCCTTATCTGGAGCCGCTTCCGAAGGCGGCCGGGGCGGGCGTTCAATTCTTTCGCTATCGGCCGGCGGCGAATTGACGCCGGCAGTTTTCGGCTAATCTTTAGTGGGAAGCGCGCGTCGCGGGGCGAAGAAGCGTTTTGGCATAGAGCCCGAGAACGAAGAGCATGAGGCCGCCATTATAGCCGAGAACGGCATAGACGAAGGCCAGGATGGAGACCGGCCCGGGCGAGGTGATCGCCGCCACCGCAAAGGTTATTCCGATCAGCGCGGCAACCAACGCGATCGCGGCAGCCGAGCGCGTTTGCCCGGCGGTGATGCCCAATGCTGCTGCTGTGAGAATAATCATTTCAGCACCTTCCCAGTGATAACGAGGGGAAGCATAGGAAGCGCCAGCTAACAAAGATTTACCGGCAGGCTCCGCCGAAAAGCCTTTGTATTGCGGTGGTTAGCAATCCCTTTCGTCTATAACGCGCATTCTAACGATGCGTTCCGCAACCAAACGGATTTACCCGATTTCGCTGTCCATCCGCCAAGCTGCCGCGACCGCATCCGCCCGCCGCCGCCGACTTCAACAGCCGGGGAAACAGCTCGCTGCGCCGATGCCGGCCTTCCCGTTTGCCGCCGATCGACATAGAAAGAAGGGATGAGCAACCTTTTCGACAGCGATTCGCCGACCAACCTTGCCGAATATTCGGTTTCGGAACTTTCCGGCTCGATCAAGCGCACCGTCGAGACGGCCTTCGACCAGGTTCGCGTGCGCGGCGAAATATCAGGCTATCGCGGGCCACACTCATCGGGTCATGCCTATTTCGCCCTGAAGGACGATCGCGCCCGCATCGACGCCGTCATCTGGAAGGGCACCTTCTCGCGGCTGAAGTTCCGTCCTGAGGAGGGCATGGAGGTGATTGCCACAGGCAAGGTCACCACCTTTCCCGGCTCCTCGAAATATCAGATCGTCATCGAGACGCTGGAGCCGGCGGGCGCCGGCGCGCTGATGGCGCTGATCGAGGAACGCAAGCGCAGGCTCGGCGCTGAAGGCCTGTTCGATGCCGCCCGCAAGAAGCGGCTGCCCTTCATGCCTGATGTGATCGGCGTCATCACCTCGCCGACCGGCGCCGTGATCCGCGATATTCTGCACCGCATCTCCGATCGTTTCCCCGTGCATGTCCTCGTCTGGCCGGTAAAGGTGCAGGGGGAGGGATCAGGCGAGGAGGTGGCGAACGCCATTCGCGGCTTCAATGCGCTGGAGCCGACAGGCGCCATTCCGCGCCCGGATGTGCTGATCGTCGCGCGCGGCGGCGGCAGCCTGGAAGATCTCTGGAGTTTCAACGATGAGATCGTCGTGCGGGCTGCGGCCGAAAGCCGGATCCCGCTGATCTCTGCGGTCGGACACGAAACCGATTGGACGCTGATCGACTATGCCGCCGATGTCCGTGCGCCGACACCGACGGGGGCTGCCGAGATGGCCGTGCCTGTGAAGGCGGAGCTTGAGGCCCAGGCCGCCGCCCTTGCCGCCCGGCTGCAGGGCTGCATGAACCGGCAGATGGATCAGCGCCGCCAGTCGGTGCGGGCTCTGATGCGGGCATTGCCGTCGCTCGATCAGCTCCTCGCCCTGCCGCGCCGGCGTTTCGACGAGGCGGCGGCCGGCCTTGGCCGCGGGCTCGAACTCAACACCATCAACAAGCGCCGCGGCTTCGAGCGCGTCGCCGCGCATCTGCGCCCTGATGTGCTGGCCAACCGCATCGCCGAGCGGCGGCAGACGCTGAACGAGCGGATGGTGCGGGCCGAGCGCATGGTCGAGCGGCTGATCGACCGCTCGAAATCTCGCGTCGGCCGCGCCGAGGCGGTCTTCGCCACACTGCCCGCCCGCCTGCAGGCGCAGACCGGCCGCGCCCGCGACCACCTCGCCAATCTCATCAGGCACGCCGACACCGCGACATCCCATCGGCTGATCCGCGCAAAAGCCGCGCTTGCGGCGCAGGATCGCGTGCTGCAGTCGCTCTCCTACAAGAATGTGCTGAAGCGCGGCTACGCAGTGATCCGCGACGAAGAGGACAGGCCGGTGTCGCAGGCTTCAGCTCTTTCGACGGGTGCCGCCGTCTCGATCGAATTTTCCGACGGCCGCATCGGCGCGGTGACCACGGAGGGCGGGGCACCGCCTGCCTCGCTGAAGAAGCGGCCTGCCAGGGAAGCCGGCGATCCGTCGAAGCAGGGAAGTCTGTTTTAGAGCGGTTCCGTGACGGCGGACAGCGTGAACGCCAAACGTGGTGGTTGCGGCATGGGTCCTCGGGCTTGACCCGAGGACCCATGCCGCAAGCACTCCGCCAGATGGTGGAAACTACTCGAAATCCGAAAGAAACTTCCTGAGCAACCGGTCGAGTTCCGCCTTATCGGCAGCGCTCAGGTTCCCCGTCAGCCGGTGCTGATTGGCGACATGGGCGTCGACGGCGGTTTCCACCGTCGTCAGCCCTTTTTCCGTCAGAGCGATCAACACGCTGCGCCTGTCATCCGGGTTGACGATGCGCTCGACGAGGCCCGCCTTTTCGAGCTGGTCGATGCGGTTCGTCATCGTGCCGGAACTGACCATCGTCATATCAAGAAGCTCGCCCGGCGAGAGCCGGTGGGGCGGGCCAGAGCGGCGAAGCGTTGCCAGCACATCGAAGGCCGAGGTGGAAAGCCCGTGTTTCAGCAGCACCGCCTCCACTTCGCGGCCGAGATGAGTGCCGAGGCGTTTGAGGCGTCCGAGGATGCCCATCGGTTCGACGTCGAGATCCGGCCGTTCCTGGCGCCATTGCGCCAGGATCTTGTCGACGTGATCCATCCTGCTGTCTTTGCTCATCATCCATCGATAACATCCATTATCTTGACGTCAAGATAAAACCGGGTAAGATGAATTTATCTTGAAATAGAGATTCTTGAGATGAAGATAAATAGCCGCTATACCGCCGATCTTGCGGTGACCGCCCTTGCACCCGCCATCTGGGGCAGCACCTATATCGTCACCACCGCATTTCTCCCGGCCGGATATCCGCTGACGGTGGTGATGCTGCGCGCGCTGCCGGCCGGGCTGCTGCTTCTGCTCCTGGTGAGAAAACTGCCCTACGGCATCTGGTGGGCAAGGGCCTTCATTCTCGGCGCGTTGAACTTCGCGTTCTTCTGGGCGATGCTCTTCGTCTCGGCCTACAGGCTGCCGGGCGGCGTTGCCGCAACGGTCGGCGCGGTGCAGCCGCTGATCGTCATCGCGCTGTCGCGGCTTTTCCTCGGCAAGGCGATCCGGCCGCTTGCCGTGCTGGCGGGTCTTACCGGCATGGCCGGCGTGGGATTGCTGGTATTGACGCCGAAGGCGGGGCTCGATCCTGCGGGCGTTGCCGCCGGTCTTGCCGGCGCCGTCTCGATGGCCTTCGGCACGGTGCTGACGCGGCGCTGGGCACCGCCGGTGTCAAACCTCACCTTCACCGCCTGGCAATTGACGGCAGGCGGCATCCTGCTGGTGCCTTTTGCGCTTTTCCTCGAACCGGCGCTGCCGGAACCGACCGTCGCAAATATCGCCGGCATCGCCTATCTCGGCCTGATCGGCGCGGCCTTCACCTATCTTCTGTGGTTTCGCGGCCTGTCGCGCATCGAGCCCTCGGCGGTCGCCTCGCTCGGCTTTCTAAGCCCCGTCGTCGCCACCCTGCTCGGCTGGCTGGCGCTCGGCCAGAGCCTGGCGCCGGCGCAGATCGCCGGCTTCGCCATGGTGCTTGCCAGCGTCTGGCTCAGTCAGCGCGCGACGATGCCGGTCAGGCCCATTCGCCCTGCCGCATCACCGGAACCCGCGAACCATCCGGCGTGACGCCGTCGATATCGACCTTATCCGAGCCGATCATCCAGTCGATATGGATCAGGCTGGAATTGCCGCCCTGCGCCTTGATCTCTTCCTGGCTCAGCGTCGCGCCGTTCAGGAAGCATTTGGAATAGCACTGGCCGAGCGCGATGTGGCACGAGGCGTTTTCATCGAACAGCGTGTTGTAGAACAGGATGCCGCTCGCCGAGATCGGCGAGGAATGCGGCACCAGTGCCACTTCGCCGAGCCGGCGCGCGCCCTCGTCGGTATCGAGCACCTTGTTCAGGACCTCTTCGCCGCGCGATGCCTTGGCCTCGACGATGCGCCCGGCCTCGAAGCGCACCTGGATATTGTCGATCAGCGTGCCTTGGTGCGACAGCGGCTTGGTGCTGGAAACATGGCCTTCGACGCGCAGCGCATGCGGCGTGGTGAAAACTTCCTCGGTCGGAATGTTCGGGTTGCAGGTAATGCCGTTCTTGGCGGTGGAAGCGCCGCCATGCCATTCATGCCCGTCGGCAAGCCCGACCGTCAGGTCGGTGCCCGGTCCCTGGAAATGCAGCGAAGCGAAGCGCTCGCCGTTCAGCCAGGCGGAGCGCTTGGCCAGATTGGCATTGTGCTCGGCCCAGGCGGCGACGGGATCGCTGACATCGACGCGCGATGCGGCAAAGATCGCCTTGGCGAGCTTGGCGATGGCGATCGGTTCAGGATCGCCGGGGAAGACCACCTTGGCCCAGGACGGATTGGGATAGGAGACGATGTTCCAGTTGATGTCGAAATTCGAGATCTTTTCCAGCGCCGGCTTGTAGGCGGTCGATGTGGCGCGGTTGGCGCGGCCGACCTTGCCGGCATCCTGCTCGGACAGGAGCAGCGGATTGTCGCCGGCGACCGCAAGGCGCGCCGCCCCGTTGGCATAGGCCTTGGCCATGCCCTCATAGAGCCAGTCGGAGGCGCGGTCGAAGCTCTCGTCGCTGCCGTGCTGATAGCGTGCCAGCGTCGTTTCCTCGTCGGAATAGAAGGCGGTGACGAGGCCGGCGCCGGCCTGATAGGCGTGCTTGGTGATCAGCCGAACGAGCGGCAGCGCGACCACAGGCGCGGTGATCACCAGATCCTGACCCTTGCGCAGCTGCAGCCCGACCTTGACGGCGACCTCAGCAAGCTTCTCCAGCTTGACGGGATCAATGGTGTTCTGGCTCTGGGGCATGAAAGTCATGGTTCAACCTGCCTTCTGTCGTCGACGCTAGAGCAATTCCAGGAAAAGTGCGAAGCGGTTTTCCGTCCGGAATTGCGTAAATCCAAAAGATTGGAGCGGTTCTGCGCTTCCGTGAAAAGCTGAACCACTCCAAGAGGCTGGCAGACTTAGACCCGTTTGCGGCGAAAATGAAGCGTCGTGTCGCCGAATTGCTGGCGGCCGGATGGATGTCCGGCCGCCAGGTTGCGCTTCAGGCGGCGGCAGGCAGCCTGAGCAGGATCGAGTTATGCTTCTGCAGGAATTCCATCAGCCGCTGCGGGTAATCCTCGCCAACGGCGGCCTTCACGCTCGCGCGTTCGGACAGCGCCTTGCGCCAGCGCTTCACCCGCGCGAGCCCTTCGAAGATGCCGCTGTCACTGAGCGTATCGAAGAGATCGAAATAGCGGAAGACCGGCGCGAAGACGGCATCGACCAGGCTGAAGCTGCTGCCGGAAAAATAAGGTCCGTCGCCCAACACCCCTTCCAGCGTCGCGAATTTTGCAATGAGCGCCTTGCGCTTGGCCTCCAGCTGCAGTTCATCCTGTGCCGTTTCATAACCCCAGAGATCGGACAGCACGGACGAACCGAATTCCATCCAGCCTCGATTGAAGGCGCGCGTCAGCGCGTCTTTGGGATGCAGCGCGACGCCCGGCTGCGTTTCCTCCAGATATTCGCAGATGACGCTGCTTTCGAACAGGACGGCCTCGCTGCTATCCTCCTCCTCGATCCTGAGCAGTGGCACCTTGCCGAGCGGCGAAATTTTCAGGAACCAATCCGGCTTGTCGGCAAGATCGATGTTGATGCGCTCGAACGGCACGCCCTTTTCGAGAAGCGCGATCGCCGCGCGCTGCACATAGGGGCAGAGGTGATGGCTGATGAGGGTAAGCCTGCTCATGGAAATCTCCTGTCACAATCTATGCAAATGCATCTAATAGCGCTTGCGGCGGAATTCAAGATAGATGTAATTGCATTTATGTCGGAGAAAATGCCGAAACCGAGCGAAGCCTCCACCCTTGCCTGGACGAGCATCATGCGCGCTCGCGAGCGTCTGCTCGGCGCAATCGAAGCCGAGCTGAAGGCGGCCGGCATGCCGCCGCTTGCCTGGTATGACGTGCTGTGGGAACTGGTGCGCGCCGGAGATGGCAGGCTGCGCCCCTATGAGATCGAAGAGCGGACGCTGCTTGCGCAATATAATCTTTCCCGCCTGATCGACCGGCTGGAAAGGGAGGGCTTCGTCCGCCGCGAAGTCTTCGCCGAGGATGGACGCGGCCGCTGGGTTGTGATCACCGAGGCTGGCCGGCAGCTCCGCGAGCGTATGTGGGCCGTCTATGCCGGCGCGATCGAGACCCATATCGGCTGCAAGCTTGCCGAAAACGAGGCGAAGACGCTTGCCGGCCTGCTCGACCGTTTTCTCTAGGATCAGGCGACCAACGATGCAGCGACCGCCTTCAAGGCCTTCAGCGCCTCCTTGGGATCGAGCCGCACCTGCAGCCCGCGCTGCCCGCCATTGATATAGACGAGCGGTTCGGCAAGGGCGGCTTCCTCGATTGCCGTCGGCACGGTCTTCTTCTGGCCGAAGGGGCTGATGCCGCCGACATGATAACCCGTCAGCCGTTCGGCATCGGCAGGCTTCATCATATTGGCCGATTTGCCGCCAAAGGCACTGGCAAGCTTCTTCATGCTGACCTCGCGATCCGACGGCACGACGACGCAGACCGGCTTGCCGTCCACCTCGGCCATCAGCGTCTTCAGCACCCGATGCGGCGCTTCGCCTAGGGCCTCGGCCGCCTGCAGCCCGACGCGCTCGGCGCCGGGATCGTAATCATAGGTGTGGATGGTGAAGGCGACGCCTGCCTGGGAAAGAAGCTGTGTCGCGCGTGTGGTCTTGGACATTGGCCGCCGATCATCCCGCGAATGTGCCGGCGTAAACCTCCGGCTTGAACCCGACCAGCAGCTTGCCCTTCGCCGCCAACACCGGACGCTTGATCATCGACGGCTGCTCGAGCATCAGCGCGATCGCCTTTTCCCGGGTCAGGTTCTCGCGCTCGGCATCGGGCAGTTTGCGGAAAGTGGTGCCGGCGCGGTTGAGCACGGTATCGAGGCCGGCCTGATCGATCCAGGATTCGAGATGGGCGCGGTCGATGCCCGATGCCTTGTAATCGTGAAATTCATAGGCGACGCCGTGGTCTTCCAGCCAGCTGCGGGCCTTCTTCATCGTGTCGCAATTCTTGATGCCATAAATGGTGACAGTCATGCCGATCGATCTCCCTGTGATGACAGCGGGATAACATGCGCAAAGGGCGGCGCAAACGCCGTGCGGCATTTATCCCCGGCAGCGCCTGCTCAATTCTCCAGTGCGCCGGCCTTGCGGGAGGCGTTGCTGGGACCGCCGCAGGCGATCTTCATCAGATCGCCGCGCCGCCGCACCAGCCGGTCGGATGTCCGGGTCAGGATCAGCCCATCCTGCGGCGCATGCAGGTCGAGGCTGCCGCCCGGCTGCCCCGGCCGGGTGACGATCGTCGCCAGAAGCTCGCCCTCAGCAACCCTGTCGCCGATCTTGCGATGGAAAAGCACCGCCCCGCCTTCGGGCGCCCTGAGGATCTCGACATTGTCGAGCGGCACGGCGGGACCGGAAAATGCCGTCGGCGTCGTCCCGCCGCTGACGATCCCGCGCGCCGCAAGGAAACGCCAGAGCCCGTCGGCATCCTGCTTCGCCAGCAGCGGATCGACGTCGCGCTTGCCGCGCAGCTCGACGGTGACGGAAAGCCTGCCCGGCAGCCGGGACCGGCGCTCGCCGGGAACCTCGTATTTCCAGGCAAAGCCGACGGCCTCTTCGAAGGCCGAGCTTTCGCCATCCGAAAGCAGCACGGCCTGCATGTCGAGCGCGCCGGCAAGATCGGCCGCTTCAGGCCAGAAAGCCTCGTCGATATAGGCATATTGCAGGGATTCGTCGTCGCAATGCAGGTCGAGGACGAGATCGGCGCCGAGCGCCATATGCAGGAGTTGCCGCTTCAGTCTGTCGGTAGCCGGGTAATCGTCGAGTTCTTCGATCAGCGTTGCTCGATCGGCAAGGGAGATCAGCGGAAAATCCCGGTTGAAATTGGTGCGGGAGCCGAGGTCGAAACGGCCCTGCAAATCACCGAAATGCGACTGCGCCGCCCCGATCGGATTGGCCTGCGGCACGATGGTGATGTCGCCAGCGATCCCGCCTTCGCTTTCCGCCTGCCGCAGCCGCTCGCAGAGGAAATGCAGGAGCGCCGTTCCCGGCAGTTCGCCGGCATGCAGTGCCGCCTGGATATAGATCGTCGGCGCTTTCGGATCGCGGCCGGCAAAATGCAGCACCGGCAGCCGCCACTCCGTTCCCGGCGTATCGCCGGGGATGAGGATCTCTGAAACATCCATGCTGTCGTCGCTCCGCATTTGCCATCCGAACGGTTCCTCCAGCTTTATGCGCGGATGTCCGGCAAGCGCAAGCCTCACCGGGCACGGTGCCCTCAGCCGAGCAGCGGCCAGCGATCGATGATGTGGTGTTCGCTCTTGCCGAGAAGGCTGTGGATCAGCAGGAATTCCCGCGCCGTCCATGAAACCGGTTGGTCGAGGCTCGTCGGCGGCACCGCTTTGCGGTCATAGAGCAGCGTCATATGCGGCGTGAAATTGCGATCGATATTGTGATGCAAGCCGGTATTGTGCATGCCGACGCCCAACTGGACATGCAGGCGCATGAGCGGCATCGACCCGCCTTTGCTGCAGAGCACTAGAGGCCGCACCTTGCCTTCCCGCTTGAAGCTCATGATCCTGTGGCGCCGGCCTGCCGGGCCGCAAAGATCACGTCCTCCGGCAACACGTCATAGTCGCCGATGCCGATAACGCTCACATGCAGGGTCGTCAGCCGCGGCGTTGCGGAAAGGCAGAAGGTCTTGCCATAGTCATCGGCGATCGAAGCCGCTTGCCGTTCGACGGTCGTAGCCGGGCGGAGCGCAAAGAAAAGCCTGTGGCCGCCGTTCCGGCTTTCACCCGCCCGCCCGCGCCGATTTTGACCATGGTCGAAATCGAAGGAAATCTGGTCCATGGCCTGTCAGGTCGTCATGACCGCCTCGCGCTCCCAAAACGGGTGAAAGATACGCCGGCAAGGGAGAATATCAAGAACAAAAAAAGAACGAGATGCGCAAGAATCGGGTTGAAACGGCGGCGGTCCCGTACGATTTTGGTGGTAATCGACAACGCGGAGGCTGTGTCATGGCCGAGACGATCCATCACTATCACATCTTCGAAACCGCGGGCGGTTTCTGCGGCATCGCCTGGAGCGACGCCGGCATCACCCGTTTCCAGCTGCCGACGAAGTCAGCGGAAGCGACCGAACGCCTGCTGCTGCGACGCCTGCCGGAGGCCGAACCCGGCGCGCCGGCACCTGATGTGCTCGAAACGGTCGCCGCCGTGAAGCGCTATTTCCAGGGTGAGGAAACGGACTTTTCCGGCGTCGAACTCGATCTTGCCGGGCAGGATGCCTTCTTCAGGGATATTTACGCGGCGGCACGGCGTGTCGGCTGGGGCCGCACGACCACCTACGGCGCGCTGGCGAAGGAGCTTGGCGCCGGGCCGGAAGCCGCCCGCGATGTCGGCCAGGCGATGGCGAAGAACCCTGTCGCACTGATCATTCCCTGCCACCGGGTGCTGGCGGCTGGCGGCAAGATCGGCGGCTTCTCCGCTCCCGGCGGCTCGTCGTCGAAGACCCGCATGCTGGAGCTCGAAGGCGTCAACCTCGCCCCGCCGCCGCCCGCCCAGCAGTCGCTGGGCTTTTAGGCGTGACGGCAACTCAATGCGGGCTGGCCGTTGGCCGGATGATGATCTCGCTGACATCGACGTCGTCAGGCTGGCTGACGGCATAGAGGATCGACTTGGCGACGGCCTCGGGGCTGATCGTCACCGCCCTGAAAGCTTTCATGGCGTCGCGTGCGGTCGCATCGGTGATCGTGTCGGCCAGTTCCGATGTCGTCGTGCCGGGAGAAATGACGGTCACGCGGATGCGATCGGTCTCCTGCCGCAGCCCGTCCGAAATCGCCCGGACTGCGAATTTCGTGGCGCAATAGACGGCGGCCGTTGGCGAGACGCTGTGACCGCCGATCGAACACAGGTTGATGATCTGCCCCGATCCCTGCGCCTTCATGATCGGCAGCGCTGCGGCGATGCCGTAGAGCACGCCCTTGATGTTGACATCGACCATCCGGTCCCATTCGTCCACCTTGAGGGCCTCGAGCGGCGAGAGCGGCATGACGCCTGCATTGTTGACGATGACGTCCAGGCGGCCGAATTCCGATCTCGCAAAACCTGCAAAGGCCTCAACTTCGGAACGGTCGGTGACGTCAAGTTTTCTCAGGCGCACGCTGCCGCCCCTGGCTTCGATTTCGCCGGCAAGCGCCTGCAGCCGCTCGCTGCGGCGTGCGCCGATCACGATATGGGCGCCCGCGGCAGCCAGCACCCTTGCCGCAGCCTCTCCGATGCCGCTGCTGGCGCCGGTGATGGCAATGACTTTTCCTTCGATACCAGACATTTCAAGCTCCTTTTCAGGCTGAGGTTTCCTCGGGTGTGCGATCAACTGGGGAAATCGGCGCTCAGCGTCGTCTCCGCCCAGGCGTCGAAATTTGCCCGCAGCGCATCGAGCCGCTCGCGGGCGATCTTCAGGGCGGGTGCGCCGAGGAGCAGCCGCAGCGGCGGCTCCTCCGCCTCGAATGCCGATATGATCGCGACTGCGGCACGCGCCGGATCGCCCGGCTGTTTGCCGGAGACCGAACGGGTGGCCTGGCGCCGCTTGCCCGATGTCTCGGCATAGTCGTCGATAACAGTCCTGGATTCGACCATCGATCGGCC
Organism: Rhizobium sp. BT03; assembly: GCF_030053155.1. Classification (NCBI taxonomy): domain Bacteria; kingdom Pseudomonadati; phylum Pseudomonadota; class Alphaproteobacteria; order Hyphomicrobiales; family Rhizobiaceae; genus Rhizobium; species Rhizobium sp. BT03. The sequence goes on along the minus strand of NZ_CP125640.1, from coordinate 2,324,582 downwards.
GGCCCAGTCCGTGCGGAAGGCGCCGGGCTCGAGGATCGTCACATCGATGCCGAATGGCTTGACCTCATGGGAAAGCGATTCCGACAGGGCTTCGACCGCGAATTTGGTGGCGTGGTAATAACCGGTGGCCGCGAAGGCGACGAGCCCGCCGAGCGAGGAGACGTTGAAGATGTGACCCCGCCGGCGTGCCCGCATGCCCGGCAGAACCTGCCTGGTAACATCTATCAAGCCAAAGACGTTGGTCTCGAACTGGGCGCGAATCTCGGCATCCTCGCCCTCTTCGATCGCCGCGAGGTAGCCGTAGCCGGCATTGTTGACGAGCACGTCGATCGCCCCGAAATGCGCCTCGGCATCATGAACCGCGCGGGCGACGGAGCGGCTGTCCGTCACATCGAGTGCGAGAGCAAGTGCGCGGTTTCCATGCTCTGCCGTGAGATCGCTCAAGGCCTCGGGTCTGCGCGCGGTTATGGCGGCGCGCCGGCCACGGGCGAGAACCGCTTCGGCAAGCGCCCGGCCGAGGCCGGACGAAGCGCCTGTTATGAACCAGATGGGTGTGGTGGAAGACATGATCGTCATCCTTTCCGGCCGGAAACGGCCCTTATCCCGAGTGATGGGTTATTTGCGGCGAAGCACCATACCGCCATGATGGAGAGTATCGCCGTCGACAAAATCGCCGTCGGCGGTGAAGCCGGTGTCGTCCCAGTATTCGATATGGCTTCCGGTGACTTCGTAGCGGCCGCGATAGGCGCTTTCCCGGCTGCCGCGGGCTTCGTCGTAACGGCCGTTGGCCAGAAGTCCGTGGCGCACACGGCCGTCATCCGTGACCCACATGCCGACATAAGGATGGTGCTGCATGATGTTCTCGCTTGTTTGTTGACGCACGGATTGCCGGTCGCGGACGGCATCCGCGGCTGACGAGCCGATCGCCGTGCCGGCCAAGGTGGTTGCGGCGAAAATATGCAGAACAGGTCTCGCCGAAATATTTCGCATCGGTCTTCCCTTCGAAAGAGGCCTGTCCATGAGCCCTGCCTTGCCTGGCCTCGAGAGGAAGATAGTCTCCTTGGTCGACGTGATTAAGTTGCCAATGCAGGATGCCTTGGTTAGAAATACTAACCAATGAGCGATGATCTCGAAGGCATTTCGGTCTTTCTCGCGGTGGCGGAGGCGCGCAACTTTCGTCTTGCCGGCGAGCGGCTCGGCGTCACCCGTTCCGCCGTCAGCCAGGCCTTGCAGCGCCTGGAGGATCGCCTTGGCGCCGCGCTCGTCCAGCGCACGACACGCAGCGTCAGCCTGACCGAAGCCGGCGAAGTCTTCTTCGACGCGGTTCGCCCATCGGTGCGGCAGGTCAGGGATGCGATGCAGACGGTGCGGGACATGCAGGCGCGCCCGAGCGGCCTGCTCAGGATCACCGTTTCCTCGATCGCCGAGAATTTTCTATCCGGCACCTTGTTGGCCGGCTTCATCGAGGCCTGTCCTGAGATCAAACTCGATATCACCGTCACCGATGACGAATTCGATATCGTCGAGGCGGGCTTCGACGCCGGTGTCCGGCTCGGGGAAGTCATCGAGCAGGATATGATCGCGATCTCCGTCTCCGAGCCGCAGCGGCAATGCGCCGCCGCATCCCCCGCCTACCTCGAGCGCCGCAGCCGTCCCCGCCATCCAAGCGAACTCCAGGACCATACCTGCATCGGCTGGCGGCCGCGCCCGGATACCGCGCCCTATCGCTGGGAATTCACCGAGAATGATCGCGATTTCGACGTCTCCGTCGATCCCGCCGTCACGACCAACGACATGGGCATGATGATCCACATGGCCTGCGCCGGCGCCGGCATCACCTTCGGCATGGTGGAAACCTTTCAGCCCTATCTCGAACGAGGTGACCTTGTGCCGCTGCTCGAAGATTTCTGTCCGCCCTTTCCGGGCTTTTATCTCTATTTTCCCAGGCGTCAGCGGCAGCCGCTGAAGCTGCGGGCGCTGGTGGACCATATCCGCGCCTCCGGCAGGCGTTAGTCGCCTGCCGCTGAAAGCAGCTATTGGCGTGAATTGTCCGCTCTTTGTCCGCGGCGTGCATTTCGCTCCGCTTTCAAATCGCGGAGTATGGCGTCATGATCAATCTCGAAGGAGCAAAAAATGTCCGATCATGATACCGTTCTTCTCGTCATCGATGCCCAGGAATCCTTCAGGCACCGTGATTATTGGGATGAAGACCTCGCCTCCGCCTATATCGATCGCCAGCAGGCTTTGATCGACGGCGCGGAAGCCCGCGGCATAACTGTCATTCAGATCTTTCATGTCGATGGAAACGGGCCGTTCTCCGAAAGCTCCGGGCTCGTCAGAACGCTTGCCCCACTCCGGATCGCCCCGAAGGCGACCTTCAGGAAGAGCCGCCATAGCGCTCTCGTCGGTTCGGGGCTCGACGTGTGGCTGACCGAGAATGGCGTCCGCCGTCTCCTCGTCTCCGGCATCCGCACCGAACAATGCTGCGAGACCACGACGCGTCACGCCTCGGATCTCGGCTATCAGGTCGATTATGTCGGCGAAGCGACCCTGACATTCCCGATGACCGACGGTATCGGACGCAGCTGGAGCGCCAGGGAAATCCGGGACCGAACCGAACTTGTTCTCTCCGGTCGCTTCGCGCGGATCGCGACCGTCGAACAGGCACTGACAGGCCGTGGGGAGCTGCTCGCCGCATGACCGACCCTGCGCAGCCCCTCGATATCCCGGTTTTCGTCGTCGTCCCGCCGCGCGTTCTGCTGCTCGACGTGGCCGGCCCGATCGAGGTGCTGCGTAAGGCCAACCTCGAACAGAACAGGGTGCGCTTTACCGTCACCTATATCGGTCCGTCGTCGACGGTCGGCAGCTCGATAGCTCTTGCCGTTACCGGCGTTGCTCCGCTGCCGGAGCGATTGCCGGATGGCGCGCTTGTCGTCATTGCCGGCAGCGCCGACGCCCCGATGGAAAACGGCCTCGAGCATAGCGAACGGGAATGCGCCGATGAGGCTGCCATCGTCGAATGGCTGAGACGTGCCATTCGTCCGGGAATTCGCCTGGCCTCGATCTGTTCGGGCGCATTGCTCGCCGCCGAGGCGGGAATGCTCGACGATTGCGACTGCACCACTCATCACGGCTGCATGGAAGATCTGATCAGGCTCGCGCCCACGGCGCGTGTCCGGGAGAATCGGCTTTATGTCGAGGACGGAGAGCGCCTGACGAGCGCCGGCATCACCGCCGGCATCGACCTCATGTTGCATATCGTCGCCGAAGCGGCGGGCCACGCTTGCGCTGTCGCGGTGGCGCGATACCTCGTCGTCTATCTCAGGCGCGGCGGCTCGGACCCGCAGCTTTCACCCTGGCTTGAAGGCCGAAACCATATCCATCCGGTCATTCATCGTGCGCAGGACGCAGTGGTGGCCGATCCGACTCAGGACTGGTCGGTCGCAGCACTTGCCCGCCTCAGCGGCGCCAGCCCGCGCAACCTCTCGCGGCTGTTCAACGAACAGACAGGCATGAGCGTCACGGATTTCGTCAATCGTATGCGCGTGGCGCTCGCCCGCGAGATGCTCGCCGGTTCGCGGCTGGACATGGAGGCGGTCGCAATGCGCGCCGGCTTCGGCTCGGCGCGGCAGCTACGCCGCGCCTGGAACCGCTTGCATGAAAGCCCGCCGAGCACGGCGCGATCAAGGCTGTGATCGTCTGTCAGGTATCGGGCGATGAGATCGTATCAATCGCGATCATGGGAACGTCGGGCTTCGGCCAGGATGCCGGCTTCCATCTCTTCCAGGGTTTTCGGCTCGCCATTGAAGGGAAGCGTGCTGAACACGTCGTCTGCCTGCGTCAGCGCGAAGGCGGGCGCTTGCCTTAGCAGCACACCGTCCGGGGTTTTCTCGACAATGAGACGAGTTCCCGCCTTCCATTCCCGCCGTTGGCACACGGTTTTGGGAAGTATGACCTGTCCTTTGGTCGATACGGTGGTAATGAGGTTTTCAGCGCGGGTCATCGGTTTGGTCCCGTTTGGAAGACGAACATAAGATAGACAGGTGGGCCGCGATACCCAAGGATCACGATCCGGGCGAGGCGCGCGCCCTTTTGCTGGAGAAGCTATGCTGGACGAAGTCTTTCCCGTTCCGACCAGGGCCTTGATCCGGCAGGGTGGGCGAGCCTGTTTTTATCGTCTCGTCAATACGAGCCCCATTTTGTTCCAAGTGCAATCGGGAACTAAGATCATCATGGCGGATGACAGGCCTTTGCGCCTTGAGGCCGGCGCATACGGCTTGCTGCCCGACTATCAGCCATTGACGATGGAGAACATTCCGAAGGCGCCGCGAAACTATCAGACCGTAGCACTTCCTGTTCCGAGACAGTTGTTCGAGGATGCCTATGCGAGGATGGGGCCAATCGCCGTTCCCTCGCGGCCGCTTCCGGCAAGCACCTCGAGCTTCCCGGAAGAAGCCGCCGTATTGTTTGACTATTGCTGTCAGCCCGGCAACCTGGCGAGGCTTCCTGGCGCCATTGCCAAGGCCAGGCTGATGGAACTCGTCACCTGGTTTGCGCTCTGCGGTGCGGTGCTGGGTGAAGGCCAGAGTCCTCGGCTTGAGGATCGGCTGCGGCAGATGATCGAAAGCGATCCGGCCTTTGATTGGACATTGGCGCATGCGGCGCGTTCGTTCAACATGAGCGAAGCGACACTGAGGCGCAGGCTGGCCGCGGAGAATACCGGCTTCAGCGAGATCCTGAGTGATACGAGAATGAACCGGGCGCTGGGGCTCATTCATACGACGACGCTGCCGATGGCGCAGGTCGCGCTTGAGGTCGGCTACGATTCACCCTCTCAATTTTCGGCGCGTTTCAAAGAGCGGTTCGGCGTCAGTCCGCGCCACGTGCGCAGTGGTTCCGAGCATTTTGAACGGATCGGGGCAGAAGTTGAGCATAGCGGGGCAGATGCACTGACTCGCTGACGGTAGTTTTCCGGCGTCATCAACCGCAGGAAAACAGCATGCGTCTCATAACAGCAGTCCTTCTCGCCGCGTCCGTCTTTGGCGCCACGGCCGCCCAGGCCGAAATGAAACTCACCTCGAAAGATCTGACTTCAGGCAAGTCCATGGCTGATGCGCAGGTCTTCAACAGCTTTGGTTGCGCGGGCAGCAACATCTCGCCGGAACTCGTTTGGTCGGCTGCACCCGAGGGAACCAAGAGCTTTGCGGTCATGGCTTACGATCCGGATGCTCCCACCGGCTCGGGCTGGTGGCACTGGTCTGTCTTCAACATTCCCGCAAATGTCTCGAAAATCGCCACTGGCGCCAGCGGTGAGAAAAAACTTCCAGCGGGTGCCGTGGAAGGCCACACCGACTTCGCTACGTCAGGATATGGCGGCGCATGCCCGCCGGCCGGCGATGCGCCGCACCACTACCAGTTCACCATCTACGCGCTCTCGGTCGACAAGCTGCCGCTTCCCGAGACCGCGCCCGGGGCCATGGTTGGTTTCTATGTCAGGGCAAATACGCTCGCCAAGGCCTCCATCGAGGTCACCTACGGCCGCTGAAGCCGGCTGACCTCCGGCGACCAGTTCAGGCTGGCCGATAGATCTGCGCCACCGCGCCGCCTGGAAAAGCCTTCGAGCTCATCAGCTTGAGAGGCTTCGGCGCGGTGAGCTCGGAGAATAACGGCAGGCCTTTGCCGAGCGCCACGGGGATCACAAGCAGGGCGAACTGATCGACCAGTCCCTCGGCGATCAGGCTGCGGCCAAAGCTCACGCCGCCATGGGCGATGATCGGTTTGCCCTCCTCGGCTTTCAGCGTCGCGATTTCTTCCGCGAGGTCTCCGCCTGCCACATGGGCCTCCGCCCAGCTTTCCGCGCCGGGCTGCAGCCCTGGAGATTGTCCGGTCCCCGCCTTGGCGCCGATGTCATCGAGCGTCGCCACCACCTTGCCGAGGATCGCCGGCCCCTGTCGTGAGAAGACGGCCTTGGGGATCTGGTTCAGCGGCGGCGCGAAGGCCAGGGTGGAAGTCGGCCAGAAGGGGGCCATGGCGAGGAAGCTGCGGCTGCCCATAATGTGCAGGCCGGCTTTCCCTATATAATCCACGCTCCAATCCTTCGCCTCCTGATCGGCGCCGAACATCCATGTGGTTCCGGCCATCCAGATCACTGACGAAACCATCGACCGATATGGACATTTTCAGGATCAGGTCTCTCATGGCGTTCTCCTCGTTTGGCTTTGGCCCAAGGACGAACCGGACCGGGAAGATCCGACATTACCCGATCATATTAAGTGTCAGGGCCGCGCCTATCGCGACGCAAAGCGCTGCTTTGCCGAATCCGTGAACGGCATGAACAACGCGACAAGCGTGCCTTCCGGATCGCGGAACTGCACCGACCGATTGCCCCACGGCATCAGTTTAGGCTCATGAACAACTTCGACCCTATCCTTCAGCCGTGCATATTCTGCGTCGACGTCATCCACCATGAACTCGATGATCGCCGTTCGGTTGGCGCCGGCCTCGGCGCTGCCTTCTTTGAACAGCGGTACGGTTTCCATGCTGCCAATGGCGAGTGCCGCCGAAGGGGTGACGATCTCGGCGAAAACCGGCGCCAACCACTCGGCCGATTGTCCGGTGACCATTTCGTAGAAGCCGACCACAGCCTTGATATTGCCGGCAATCAGCCGGGTTGAGGCAAATTTCATGACTTTTCCTTCCAGAAGACCGCAAACGCGCGCCGCGTCGCTCAGGCCTTGTCGCACAGGCCTGTTGCCAGCATTATGGCAACAGGAGTCAGCAGTTATGCGAAAAGCCGATCGTCTGTTTCAGATCATTCAGATCCTGCGCCGTACGAACCGGCCGGTGACTGCCGCGGCAATCGCCGAAGAGATCGAAGTGTCCAGGCGCTCGGTGTACCGCGATATCGCCGACCTGATCGGCCAAGGGGTCCCTATCGTCGGAGAGGCCGGCTTCGGTTATTTGCTCGACCCTACCTATGACATGCCGCCTCTGATGCTGACGCCCGACGAGATCGAGGCGATCGTGCTGGGTGCACAATGGGTCGCAGGACGCGGCGATAAGGCGTTATCCGCAGCGGCACGGGACGTAGTGAGCAAGATCGCAGCCGTTATCCCCGAAAGGCTACGTCCATACATCGCCGAGCCAAGCGTTGGAGCAAAGCCTGGCACGATCACCCCGACACACACGGTCGATACGAACGAACTGCGCCATGCGATCCGTGAAGATCGGAAGCTTCGCCTGCGGTATCGATCCGATACTGGGGAGGAGACCGAGCGGGTCGTGTGGCCGGTCATCCTCGGCTACAGTGAAGCAACGTGACTGATTGTCGCGTGGTGAGAATTACGGCAGGACTTCCGTCATTTCCGAACCGATCGCATGCTTAAGATCGAAGTGCTGGAGGCGAGCAACGGCCTAAGGAAAGGCGACTTGCGTCGCCGCTGGGAGCGGTGGCGCGACGAGCAGCCCTCCCGGTCCGACCACTGATCGCCGGGAGCCGCCGGGGCAGATGGCCCGCTACAGAGATATCGGTTGCGATCCGAGCCTAGTTTAGGTGGACAGCTCCTCGCGGCCGCGGCGCTTCGCTGCCTGCGGATCGCGTCCGAAGCCGGCGGCGTTCTGCTGATTATCGACGCAAAGGACGAGCGAGCGGCCCAATGGTACGTCACCTATGGGGCCGAGCCGCTGGAGAGCCAGCCGCTTACGCTTGTCATGCCGCTCGCCACCTTCGCCGCTGATCTCAAGGGCAAGGGTCTTCTCTGACGGTCGTTCAGGCCTGTCGCCTTGTGGAGCAGAGTCACGAGTTCGGCGGCCTGCCATCGACCGTCTATCCCGAGGCTTGCCCGGCGATAGACGGCAGATGATTTATTGTTTTCTCAGTGCGTTATTAAGGGTTTTGGCGCGCTATCGGCGGCGTTCTGATAGGCCAAAATCACTCCCACTCGATCGTGCCGGGCGGCTTCGACGTGACGTCGTAGACCACCCGGTTGATGCCGCGCACCTCGTTGATGATGCGGGTTGCGGCGCGGCCGAGGAATTCCATGTCGTAGTGGTAGAAATCCGCCGTCATGCCGTCGACGGAGGTGACGGCGCGCAGCGCGCAGACGAATTCGTAGGTGCGCCCGTCGCCCATGACGCCGACGGTCTGGACGGGGAGCAGCACGGCGAAGGCCTGCCAGATGGCGTCGTAGAGGCCGGCCTTGCGGATTTCGTCGAGATAGATCGCATCGGCTTCGCGCAGGATTTCCAGCTTTTCGCGGCTGATGCCGCCCGGGCAGCGGATTGCGAGGCCGGGGCCGGGGAAGGGGTGGCGGCCGATGAAGCTGTCGGGCAGGCCGAGTTCGCGGCCGAGCGCGCGCACCTCGTCCTTGAAGAGTTCGCGCAGCGGCTCGACGAGCTGCATCTTCATGCGCTCCGGCAGGCCGCCGACATTGTGATGCGATTTGATCGTCACCGACGGGCCGCCGGTGAAGGAAACGCTCTCGATCACGTCGGGATAGAGCGTGCCCTGGCCGAGGAAATCGGCGCCGCCGAGCTTCTTTGCCTCTTCCTCGAAGGTTTCGATGAACAGCCGGCCGATGATCTTGCGCTTGGTTTCCGGGTCGCTGACGCCTTCGAGCTCGCCGATGAAGCGGTCCGAGGCATCGACATGCAGCAGATGCAGATTGTAATGCTCGCGGAACATGGCGACGACGTTTGCCGCCTCGTCCTTGCGCATCAGGCCGTGGTCGACCAGGATGCAGGTCAGCTGATCGCCGACCGCCTCGTGGATCAGCAGTGCCGCGACCGAGCTGTCGACGCCGCCGGAAAGCGCACAGATGACGCGCTTGTCGCCCACCTGCTTGCGGATCTCGTCGACCGCCTTCTGCCGATAGGCCGACATCGACCAGTCGCCCTTGATGCCGGCGATGTTGTGGATGAAGTTGCCGATCAGCTTGGCGCCGTCGGGCGTGTGCACGACCTCGGGATGGAACTGCACGCCGTAATATTTGCGCTTCTCGTCGGCGATGAAGGCGTAGGGCGCGTTGGAGGAGGTGGCGACCACCTCGAAACCGTCAGGCAGCGCCGTGACACGGTCGCCATGGCTCATCCACACCTGATGGCGCGAGCCGGAGGACCAGAGGCCCTCGAACAGCTGGCAGTCCTTGTCGACGTCGAGGAAGGCGCGGCCGAACTCGCGGTGATGGCCGCTTTCGACCTTGCCGCCGAGCTGCATGCACATCGTCTGCTGGCCATAGCAGATGCCGAAGACCGGCAGGCCGCTGTCGAAGATGATCTGCGGCGCTCGCGGCGATCCCTCGTCCACCGTCGAAGCCGGGCTGCCGGACAGGATCACGGCTTTCGGCTGGAGGCGCTTGAAGCCCTCTTCGGCCGATTGGAACGGAACGATTTCGCAATAGACGCCGGCCTCGCGCACGCGTCGTGCGATGAGCTGGGTCACCTGGCTGCCGAAATCGACGATGAGAACGGAGTCGGGATGTGCTGTCTGGGTCATGGCGAGGCTTTAATGAAAAGCGCTTCGCCTGGCAATCCGGGAAATCGGCGGCATCGGGTTTTTATTGTTCCGATTGTCCCTCGCGCGCCGGGAAAGGCGCGCGGCTTTTAGGGCCTAGAACCAGAAAACCCCGTCCTCCAGCGCCGTGAACAGGCTGTCGACGCCGTAGGAGAGCTTGCGGTCGACGATGTGCAGATATTCGGTCCAGCCCGAAATGTGCTGCAGCTCGACGGCGCCGTCGGAAATGCCGCGCAGGCCGATCAATGGCAGTTTGTAACCCTGGCAGGCGCGCAGCACCGCATAGGTCTCCATGTCGACCATGTCGGCGTCGATGTCGCTATAGGCAGCGCCCGAAATGACGTTGCCGCCTGTCGAAAGGCTGGCTTCGGCAATGCCGGGAATGCGTAGCGGCAGTTCGAGTGTCGCCGGCAGGTCGAGAAACGGTGTCCTGCCTTTTTCGAAACCGAGCGGCGAGGCGTCCATGTCGCGGTAGGAAACCGAGGTTACCTGATAGATTTCGGTCTGCTCCAGTTTGGCGGAGCCGGCCGAGCCGAGCGAAACCACGAGATCCGGCAGATCGTCGGCGGCGTCCAGCCGCGCCAGCGTCTTGGTCAGCGCCACCGCCGCCTCGACCGGGCCGACGCCGGTCATCAAAGGTTCGATGCGCGACCGCAGGAAGGGGCCGTATTCGGCCTCCGCCGCCATGACGAACAGCATGGATTTACCCGCGACCGACTTCAGCTCAAACTTCATCCCGTAATTCCTTCTCTGCCGCGGATCACCATCATCGTTCCGGTCATGGAGGCGATGAGTTTCGCCGGCCCGTCGCTGATCGCGTAGCCTCGCCCGTCGGCAACGATGATGGTGGAGCCGGGTTTGGTGATTTCCCCGCGAAACAGGAAACGATCGCCACGCCCCGGCGACATGAGATTGACCTTGAACTCGATCGTCAGGATCGAGGCTTCGGGGTCGATGACGCTGTAGGCGGCAAAGCCGCAGGCCGAATCGAGCGCTGCGGAAATGATGCCTGCGTGCAGGATGCCGTGCTGCTGTGTCAGTTTGACGTCGAAGGGAAGCTCGATCTCGACGACGCCGTGCTCGACGCGCGTCAGCTCCGCGCCGATCGTCTCCATCGCCGCCTGCCGCGCAAAATTGCGGCGGATTCGCGCGCGGAAATCGCCCCTGTCAGTCTCGCTCATGTCTGCCCCTCTTGCAGCCGGGAAAGTGGCATGGCGGGCCGGATTCGACAAGCTGCACATTGCTGAAATCGGTCTCGGCGCCGATGGAAAGCTGCGGCCGTGTCGCCGGGGCAACCTTTCGCCTTTCCGTCGCCATGCAAGCCGGTGACACAGGCCGGTGCAAAGACGATTGCAGCTTCGCGTCCAGCGCGTATTCTCCGCGTCATGCCTCGAAAGAACGGAGCGCCGGCGCATGACGACGATATCGCAATCGGTCCGGAATTTCGAGACCTGGCTGGCCGGCGAACTCGGGGCCGATCTCGTCGCGGACGATCTCCTGGAGAAACACGAGAAGATGCGAAGCGGCGGCTTCGTCTTCCTGCGCGCCACCTATTGGCGCTGGTGCGAGACCATCCTCGATATCTGCCCGGAGCTCGGCCGCGCGCCCGAGGTGCTGGCGATCGGCGATACGCATCTGGAGAATTTCGGCACCTGGCGCGATGCCGAGGGCCGGCTCGTCTGGGGCGTCAATGATTTCGACGATGCGGCGGTGATGCCCTATGCGCTGGATCTCGTTCGCCTTGCGGCAAGCGCCATCCTGGCGCGCAACGGCGATGGTCCCTCGGTGCGGATGATCGGCGAGCTGATCCTCGCCGGCTATCGCAGAGGCCTTGAAAATCCACTGCCCGTCATCCTCGAGCGCGATCACAAATGGCTGCGCAAGGCGCTGATGCTGCCGAATTCCGAACGCCGGGAATTCTGGGAGAAATACGAAATGCTGCCTCCTGGCAAGGAGCCGCCGCCATCCGCTTATGCCAAGGCGCTTGCGGCTGCACTGCCGCCCGGCTCGGGACCTTTCGTGGCGAAGCCGCGCAGCGGCGGCACCGGCAGCCTCGGCCGGCCGCGTTTCGTCGCCTATGCGGAATGGCAGGGCGGGCCGGTGCTGCGTGAGGCCAAGGCGCTGCTGCCGTCCGCCTGGTCGCTTCGCCACAGACCTGAGGACGTGGCGATCCATGCGGGAGAGATCGCCAATGGGCGGGCGCGGTGCGTCGATCCGCACTACCAGGTTTCCGGCCGCATCCTCGTTCGCCGGCTCTCGCCGAACAGCTGTAAGATCGAAATCGACCGGCACCCCGAAATCCTGCTTTCGCCGACGATGCTCGAGCTGATGGGGTTCGAGATCGCCAATTGCCATTCCAACAATGCGGCGGCGGTCGCCGTGATCCTCCGCGATATCAAGGCACGGGGAAACGAATGGCTGCATGAGGCGGCAAGAGCCGCGGCCTCATGCGTCAGTGCCGAGCAGAAGGCCTATTCTCGCGCCGGCTAAAGCGTGTCGCGATCTTTCAGATTCGCTTGTCACGCTTTAGGTCTTTGTTCTTACGCATGTCTTTGCGGCAAAAGCGCTTTGCGCTTTGCCTGGCAAAACCGCAGCACACTTTTGCGAGACATGCTCTAGATCCGCACGATGTGCTGATCCCAGGCGACGTCGCTGCGCGTCGACAGGAAATCGCCGTCATAGGAGGAGACGGCAAAGCCGCTTTTTGCCGGCGCGATGCCGGCGGCGTCCGGAACGCTGGTCTCGGCCAGCACCTTGCCCGTCCTTGCGTCGATGGTCACCGAGGCGCCGCCCTTCGGCGAGGTAATGCCGACGATGCCCTCGCTGCGATTGACGGCAATCGCTCCGACGTAATTGGCAAGCCTGCGCGTCGTCTGCTCCGGCAGGTTGATGAAGGAAAGATCCTCGCCCTTGGCGAAATGGCCGACGAGCGGCGGCAAATCCTTGCGGTGGCCTTCGTACTGGCAGGCAAACCAGATGCGGCCCTTGTCGTCGAGATCGACGTGGCGGGTGGAAAGCTCCGCCCATTGCGCCGGCAGCACATGTTTTTCGATGAGCGCCCCGGTCGCCGCGTCGACCAGCACCAGCGACGGCTGCATCTCCCCGAGATTGAGCTTGGTGCGGCCGAAATCCGGATGCGTCTCGATGCCGCCATTGGCGACGATCAGAAGGCGTCCGTCGTCGGAAACCGTCATATCGTGCGGGCCGATGCCGTAGGTCTCGAATTCGCCGATGCGGGTGAAGCGGTTGCTGGCGTCGTAGATACCGATCATGCCGCGATTGCCGTCGAAGTCGTTCTCGCTGGCATAGAGCAAACGACCGTCGGGAGAAAAAGCGCCGTGACCGTAGAAATGCCGGTCTTCCCTGGCGCTGATGACGATCGGCTCGCTTTTATTCCAGGGGTCGAAGATCATCGCATAGGTGCCTGGCCGGCGCGCGAAGGCGACGGTCTTGCCGGTGGCGGCGCTGAAGGCCATGCCGTGGGCGCGGGCGGGAAGCGCCACCCGATCGATGATCTCGCCGCGCTCGGTCACGGTCGCGATGGCAAAGGAGCCGTTTGCCGTGCGAATGCCCGAGGCGTAGACCGCATCGGCCCGTTCAAGCGCCAACAGCGACCTCGGCGCCAAGGTGGCGAGGAAGCCCAGTCCGGCCGCCTTGACGAAATTGCGTCGGTCGATCGCGGCGCTCCGCATCATCGCTTCAGTCTCCGTCCGAAAAGGAAAAGCCGGCCGAAAGTCCGATGGCCGCACCATAGTCGTCGCTGATCCGGGTGATCAGATCACGGCTTTCGGCCAAAAGCGTGTCGAGCTTGGCTTTTTCGGCATCGCTGGTGGCGGCGTCTATATCGGGATTGAGTTTCGGCACGCTGTCGAGCAGCGATTTGAAATCCTCGTCGATCGAAGCGGCGATCGCCTGTTTGTCCGGCGGCAGAAGCTCGGCCATGCCGGCCTTCTGCCAGAGCGTGCGCAGCCCCTCCAGATTGGCGGCCATCGATTTCCAGGTATTCTTGGAGCGCCAGTAGATCGCCATGCGCGGGCGCGGCGCCGAGTCCTTGCCCTTGTAGAATTGTTCGAGCCGCTGGTCGCGGACATTCTCCGCGCCGTGCACGAGAATGCCGAGCAGTGCGGTCACGGCTTCCTTATTATCCATGAAATCGTCGCTCTGAGGGCCTGGATGTTTCCAGCTCGCCTGCACGCCGTCGGGCTTTTCCCAGGCGGCGACGACTTCGCCGGCCTCACGCTGGATATTGCCGGCGACCGCGGCGCCGTAAAGGCAGCGGAAGCCGCCCTTCTGCTTGATCAGATCGTCCGAGCCGTTGCCGTAAAGCACGTATTCCAGCGCCGTCAGGCCCTGCAGCGCCACGCTCTTGCCGGCGATCGCATCGACCGTTGCATCCTTGGGATCGGCCTTGGCGATCAGCGCCTGCACCTGCTTCAGGCCGACGCCCTTGCGGTCCGGGTAGAACAGGATGTGCTCGAAGAGATTGTCCTGGATGACAGGCCCGGTCTGGACGATTTCGATGACCGACCAGTAGCGGATCGTATCGTCGAAGGCCGATTTCGCCTTATCCAGCGTCTGCTGCGTGCCGCCGTCGCAGAGATCCTTCATCGCCGTCGTCAGCCGGGCGGCCGATTGCTGCATGTTGCGATAGCCGGGACGGATCACCTCGTCGACGGCGCGCTGCATGACGGCGGGAACGGCATCCTCGTTCAACCCTGCCGGAGGAGCGGCGGTCTGGGCGGCCGCTGATGTGGCGAGGCCGATCAGAGTGAGGCAGAGCAGGGGGTGCCAAAGGCGCATCAAAGTGACTCCAGGAATGTAATCAGGGCCTCCCTGTCGTCTTTCGACAGGGAGGAGAAAGCGTTGCGGGCCTTTTCAGCTTCGCCGCCGTGCCAGAGGATCGCCTCGGTGAGATTCCGCGCACGGCCGTCATGCAGGAAAAAGCTGTGTCCGCTGACAGTCCGGGTCAGTCCTATACCCCATAGCGGCGGCGTGCGCCATTCACGTCCGCTTGCAAGGCCGACCTGTTGCCCGTCGGCAAGCCCGTCGCCCATATCGTGCAGAAGAAAGTCGGAATAGGGCCAGATCAGCTGGAAGGACTGCGTCTTGTCGGGCGAATCCCGGCGGGTGACGAATTTCGGCACATGGCAGGAAATGCAGCCGCTTTCGTAGAAGATTTGCTTGCCCCGCAGCGTCTCGGGAAAGCTCGCCTTGCGGCGCGCGGGAACGGCAAGGTTTTCGGAATAGAAGGTCACGAGGTCGAGAATGGGCCCCGGCGCCTCTTCTTCGCCCAGCCGCTTTTGCACGCCGGTCGGCATATCGAGGCATTTTTTTTCCGCCTTGGTGCAATCGCCATGCGCGTCCGGATGGTCGGGTGTCGAGATGCCGATATCATTGGCGAAGGCGTCGGCATTCTGGTCGCGCACCGTGGCGTTCTGCGCCTTCCAGCCGAAGCGGCCGAGCGCGATCTTGCCGCTGCGGTGGTCGCGGACGATCGCCGCCTTTCCCGAAATGCCGTCGCCATCGGCATCCTCAGGGTCGGCATGGCCAAGGATATCGGCCTCGGGAATGGCCTCGATCAGCCCGAGGCCGATCATCGCCGGGGCGACACGCGCCGAGATCGTCGTCGCGGCGTCGAGCGGCCCGTAGGCAAGGTTCGTGGCCGCATAATGCGGCCGGCGCAGCGACACGGTCTCGCCGTCGCCAAGTGTGACCGTCTCCTCATCATAGCGGATCGTCATCCGGCCCTCGGCGGCAAGGCCGGGAACGGCAAGATCCTGCAGCTGATGGCCATAGATCGGATCGGGGAAATTGAGGACATCAGCGCCCGCGATCGCCTTTTCCTCCTCTGCTGTCTTGGGCGCACGGGAGAGCCGCAGGAACATCGAGACGGCGCTTGGGCCTCCCTCCGGCGGTTTGCCGCGGCCGTCATTGACGTGACAGCTCATACAGGAGCGGGCGTTGAAGAGCGGCCCGAGCCCATCGGAGGCCTGCGTCGAAGACGGCGAGGAAACCCAGAGCTTGCGGAAAAGCGCATTGCCGAGCTTGAAATTCTGCTCTTCCTCGAAGGGGATATTGGCCGAAATATGCGAGAAACTGTCTTCGGTCACCGGATCGATCGAGGTCGTCGCACCCGCCTGCATCGCCTCATATTGCTCGGCCTTGGAAAAATCCCTGGTCGGACGGGTGACGTCGGCGACGCGTTTCAGATCGGCCTCGGAGAGGTCGCTGCGTGTCGTCGGCAGATCGAAACCGGCGGCGATCGTTGCGGTAAAGCCGGCTAGCGTGGCGCAGAGCACTGCGCGGGCGATCAATCGGCGGGCCGGGGCATGCGACATTTCAGAGTCCGGGCCGCTCCGGCTGTCGAAGCGGCCCGCCTTTTTGCTTATTTGAAGACGGCGTTAGGATTATCCAAGCTGTCGGAACCTTCAAGCTGAACCGTGCCGAGATCGAGTGCGGCAATAACGCGCTGTACCGATTTCGTCTGGTCGATCAGCCCGTCGATGGCGGCCTGGACGACGGCATTGCCTTCCTTGTTGCCCTCGCCGATCATCTGGTCGTACTTCTCGACCGTCTCGCCGCGCTTTGCCATGGCGTTCATCGCGTCGAGCGTCTTGTTGAGCTTGCCTTCCATCTCGGCATCGAGCGCCTTGTCCTTGGCGGCCACCAGATCGTGCAGCGACGGGCCGCTGAGCTTGGTGCCGTCGACGCGGGTATAGTTGCCGGTATAGGCGGCGGCGATGCCGATCGCGTCGTTGAGATGCGAGTTGTAGGTATTGTCGGAGAAGCAATCATGCTCTTCCTCAGGATCGTGCAGCAGCAGGCCGAGCTTCATGCGCTCGCCGGCAAGCTCGCCATAGGAGAGCGAACCCATGCCCGTCAGGATGGCGACGAGGCCGGCCTTCGGGTCGGCTTCGACGTTCTTCGTCGCGGCGCCGTCCGGCTTCCAGTTGTCGGTCATTTCCTGCAGGTCGGAAACCAGCAGCGTGGAGGCGGATTTCAGATATTCGGCGCGGCGGTCGCAATTGCCGTGCGTGCAGTTCTTCAGGTCGTAATCGGTTGCCGGGCGGTTGCCGGCGCCGGGTCCCGTGCCGTTCAGATCCTGGCCCCAGAGGAGGAATTCGATGGCGTGGTAGCCGGTCGCGACGTTGGCTTCGATGCCGCCGGCCTCGGCCAGCGTGCCGGAGAGGAATTCCGGCGTCAGCTTGGAGGCGTCGACGTCCTTGCCGTCGATCTTGATCGTCTTGTTGGCGATGACATTGGCGACATACAGCGAATTTTCGTCGCTCTCGGTGCCGTAGGAGGGATCGACATAGTCGATCAGACCTTCATCGAGAGGCCATGCATTAACCTTGCCTTCCCAGTCGTCGACAACAGGATTGCCGAAGCGATAGACTTCCGTCTGCTGGTAGGGAACGCGCGCCTTGATCCAGGCGTCCCGGGCGGCCTTCAGCGTCGCGTCATCAGGCGCCTTCAGGAAGGCGTCGATCGCGGCGTCGAGCGCCTTCGCCGTGGTCAGCGAGTCTTCGTATTTCGCATACGCCACGTCGGCATAATGTTTCACCACGGCAGCCGCATCGGTTTCGGCATGCGCGGGAAGGGCGAGCAGGGCGGCGGGGGCAATCGCCAGCACGGCTGCGCGGAATTTATTGAGCTTCATGATCCTCTCCTGTGACGGATATTCCGCCTAAATCGGGCTCCGTCTCTTCGCGCAAAAGCAAACTGGTGTCAAATGCTCTAGTTTGGAATGGTTTTAAGGATGGAGAGGGGCTGCGAAGGCGCTTGTTTTGCCAGGCATTCGCCCGGAAAATCGGCGGCCGCGCGCTCTTTCGCCGCGGGCTCAGCCCTTGCGCTGCATGCGGCAGAAGAAGAAACCGTCCGTGTCGGTGGAAGCAGGGGTCAGCGTCACCGTCAGCCCGTCGGAAGAGTGTGGCCGCGGGGCGTCTTTGCCGAAGAGGCCATCCCAGGCGGGCAGGGCGCTGACGATCTGGAAATCGGGATTGTCGGCCGTGAAACGGCGTACCTGTTCCTCGTTCTCCTGGGGCAGCACCGAGCAGGTGACATAGATCAGCTCGCCGCCCGGTTTGACGAAGCCGCCTGCCTGCGCCAGCGCGTCCTGCTGCTGGGCGGTGCGCTCGTCGAGGTTCTTCGCCGTCAGCCGCCATTTCGTGTCGGGACGGCGGCGCCATGTGCCGGTGCCGGTGCAGGGCGCATCGACCAGCACCTTGTCGCAGCGCCCGGCAAGGCCGGAAAGGCCTCTGGGGTCGTCATGCACCTGAACATTGCGGGTGCCCGCCCGCTTCAGCCGCTCGATGATCGGCGCCAGCCGTTTGCGGTCGGCGTCGTAGGCGTGAACCTGTCCCTTGTTCTGCATGGCGGCCGCCATGGCGAGCGTCTTGCCGCCACCGCCGGCACAATAGTCGAGAACCTGGTCGCCGTCTTTGGCGAGCACCAGGTCGGCGACGATCTGCGATCCCTCGTCCTGAACTTCGAACCAGCCTTTTTGGAACGAAAGCTCGGCCGTCACGTTGGGAAGACGCGAGGCGCCTTCGCCGGCGGCAATGCGGATGCCGTAGCGGGCGATCTTCGCCGCCTGCGCGCCGGCTCTTTCGAGCGCCTTGACGGCCTTGTCGCGGGAGGACTTCAAAATGTTGGCGCGCAGATCGAGCGTCGGTCGCGCCGCGAGCGCCTGTGCCTCGGCAAGCCAGTCGGCGCCGAAGGCCTGTTCGAAGGAGGGTTGGACCCATTCAGGAATATCGCCGCGGATATGCGGCGGCGCGTCGTCGAGACGGCGGCTTGCAAAGGCGGCCACGGCATCGGCGCTCAGCGGCGCCGGCGCGAATTTGTCGTCCGCCAGTTCGGCGGCAAGACTGTCCGGTGTGAAACCCCATTGGCGGAACATGACGGCGTGGGCAATGGCAGCAGCACTGTCGTCATCCATCAGCCAGGCATGGGAAAGCCGCATGCGCAGCGCGTCATAGACGATGTTGCCGATCGCGGCACGATCGCCGGAGCCGGCGAAGCGGTGCGCAAGGCCCCAGTCCTTCAGCGCGTCGGCGACAGGCCGCTTGCGGGCATCGATATCCGCGAGCACAGAAATCGCCCCTTCGAGGCGGCCGCCCAGACGCATTCACAAGTCTCCTGTTGCCGTGGCATGCGCTCGTTCCGCGCGGGATTGTTCGCAAGTCTCAAGCGCGTGGTAACCGCGATTGACGGCAAGAGCAAGCGCCGCTGACGGCGCAGCTGGTTGTCAGGCTCGGCTGTCAGCTTTAGCTGATCACCTCGGCTGTCAGCTTAGCTGATCACCTCGGCTGTCAGCTTAGCTGATCACCTGGTAGCAGACCTTCGCGGTGCCGGAGCTCACCATGCCGATGTTTTGTGCCGCAGCGCGCGACAGGTCGATCACGCGGCCGCGGATGAACGGACCGCGATCGTTGATGCGAACGACGACGGTGCGGCCGTTGTTGCGGTTGGTGACCTTGACCTTGGTGCCGAAGGCAAGCGAACGATGCGCGGCAGTCAAGATGGCAGGGTTCATACGTTCCCCGGAAGCAGTTTTGGAGCGAAGTGCGTACCATGAAGCACCGCCGCATCCATTTCCAGCAAAACTCTCCGCCGGAAGCAGGCAAGAGCATGCTGCAATAGTTACGGCAGCGATAATAGAACGACGTATTTTCTTCAAAACAGAGTATCCCTCAACTATTGAACTCAACGCCTCTGCAGGCGGCGGGGCTTAAATCTGTTAAAAAGTGGCGAAAAAGTGCCGCGTCCATTCACGGAATATTGCAATCCGTAACATTCGTGAGGTCATTGATAAAATATGAGAATTTGCCGCGTGCGGAAAAATGTGGAAAAAACGCAATGAAATCAGCTAAAATTCAAATGATTTTTCCGAAGAAGTTTTAAACTTCCCAGCCTTCACAAAAATCACGAAATATTTTTTCGAGCTTCGCCATATTTGCTGCCACATTTGCGCAAATTCAAAGGCCGTTAACCATGATATGCGGCGAGAATTGTTCTGCCAAATGCAGAAAGTAGGAATTTCCTACTCATTTCGGGTGATAACCTGGTCGCCTCAAGCGGGCCTGGTCTAACCGCGCCAGCGTCCGTCCTGCCACAATTGCGCAAGTGACATCGGGTAGTCGGGGAAGGAGAATTCGAAGCCGGCCGCCTTGAGTTTCGCATTCGAAACCCGCTTGTTCTCGCCGTAGAAGGAGCGCGCCATCGGCGTCAGCTCGGCGGTCTCGAAGGCCTGCTCCGGCGGCGGTTCGACGCCCATCAGCCGCGCCGCCTCGACGATCACGTCCTGCGGCGGGCCAGGCCGGTCGTCGGTGATATTATAGATGCCGCCGAGGCGATGGTCCGACAGGAAACGGCTCGCCGCACCGATATCCTCGACGCGGATGCGGTTGAACACCTGGTCCTTCTTGATCAGCCGCCGTGCCGTGCCCTTGTCCAAATTGCAGAAGGCATTGCGCCCCGGCCCGTAAATACCGGAAAGGCGAAGCACCGCCGCCGGCACGCCGCATCTCTCGCCCATGGCCAGCCAGCCCGCTTCCGCCTCGAGCCGCTCCTTCGAGCGCCCCGACACAGGCACGCACGGCGTTTCCTCGTTGATCCAAGCGCCCTTGTGGTCGCCATAGACGCCGACGGTGGAGAGATAACCGATCCATTCGAGGCCGGGCGGCGGGCTTGCGCCGTCTTCGCCGAGCAGCCGCAGCAGCGGGTCGGCTTTTCCAGGTGCGATCGACTGCACGAGATGGGTGATATCGGCCAGAGCCCGGCGCAACCCGTCGTCCATGGTCTCGCCGTCGAAAAGGAAGGCTTCGACGCCGTTTCGCCGCAGCGCCTCGATCTTGTCGGCAGAGCGCGTGGTGCCGGAAATGCGCACGCCGTCGCCGGCGAAGGCCTTGGCGATCGCCGTGCCGGAATAACCGCAGCCAAAAATCATCACATGCATCAGCCCACTCCCGCCAGCCGCCATTCATTCAGCACGTCGTCGTCAGTCTCATCGGCCTTTTGTGTCGCAAAGCCTGAAAATTCGCCAGCCTCCATCAGCCGCGACAGCGCCCACACCGCCATTCCCCGCACCACCGGCGAGGCATCGTCGGCGAGCCGCCGACATTGGGCGATAAGAGCCGTCTCGCCGGAATTGCCGGCGGCGATCAGCACATTGCGGATAAAGCGATCGCGGCCGATCCGCTTTACCGGCGAGCCGCTGAAGAAGGCGCGGAAGGCGGCATCGTCGAGCGTCAGCAGAAAGGCGATCGACGGCTCCTGCAGATCGTCCCGCGCCTTCAGCTTCATCTCGGAGGCCGCACTTGCGAACTTGTTCCACGGGCAGGCGGCAAGACAGTCGTCGCAGCCATAGATGCGATTTCCGATCAGCGGCCTGAGATCGGGGTCGATCGGCCCCTTGTGCTCGATGGTGAGATAGGAGATGCAGCGCCGCGCATCGATCTGGTAAGGTGCGGGAAAGGCGGCCGTCGGACAGGCGTCGAGGCAGGCGCGGCAGGAGCCGCAATGATCGGCCTCTTCGGCGTCGACGGCAAGATCGGCGGTGGTGAACATGCTGCCGAGAAACAGCCAGGAGCCGTGCGTGCGGCTGACGAGGTTGGTATGCTTGCCCTGCCAGCCGAGCCCGGCTGCCGCCGCCAGCGGCTTTTCCATCACAGGCGCGGTATCGACGAAGACCTTGACGTCGGCGCCGGCCCGTGCCGCAAAACGCGTGGCGATCTCTTTCAGCCGGCCCTTGATGATGTCGTGATAATCGCGGTTGCGGGCATAGACCGAGATCGCCGCCTTATCGGCCTTGGCGAGAATGCCGCGCGGATCTTCTTCAGGGGCGTAGTTGAGGCCGAAGACCACGACGGACCGCACCTCGCTCCAAAGGGTGCGCGGATCGCCGCGCCGCTCACGCGTCTCCGCCATCCACTCCATCGTCCCATGGCGCCCGGCATCGATGAACTGGCCGAGGCGCTCTTTGGCTTGCGGAATCGCGTCGGGTCGTGTGATGCGGCAGAGATCGAAGCCCTTGGCGGCAGATTCCGCCCGCACGAACAGGGTCAAATTGTCGCGGCGGCGGCGCTCTTTGTCATCTTTATCGGCTTCGGGCATGGAGAGCCCTCGTCAGAAATCCAGATCGGCATAATGCGAAACCGGCGTCAGGCCGCGCACCCGCTCGGTCAGCATCGGCCGGAAGGAGGGGCGCGATTTCAGCCGCTGGTACCAGTCCTTGACGACGGGCGCATCAGCCCAGTCGATCTCGCCGAGATAATCGAGGATCGAGATCGAGGCCGCGGCGGCAAGGTCGGCATAGCTCATCCGCTCGCCCGCCAGCCATTGGCGCGAGCCGGCAAGCCAGGTGAGATAGCGCATATGCTGGCGGATATTCGCGCGGGCCGTGCGCAAAATCTTCGAATCCGGGGCTCCGCCGCCCTGATCGGCGGTCATCTGTAGCTTGTAGACACGCTCGCGGGCGAGCGGCTTGGTCACGTCGTTTTCCATCTTCTGCATGAACCACTCGCTCAGCCGGCGGATTTCCGCCCGCTGGAAAGGGTCCTCGGCGAGCAGCCGCCGGTCGCGCTTCAGCACGCCGTGCGTCTCGTCAAGATATTCGGAAATGACGGTGGCGCCGCAGAGCGCCCGCATGCTGTCGTCGACATAAACAGGCAGCGTGCCGGCCGGGTTGAGCGCCAGGAAATCCCGGCGCTTCTCCCATGTCTGCTCCTCGATCAGATCCGCCTGATAGCCGTACTCGGCCAGGATCAGCCGGACGAAGCGAGATGCGGATGACATGGGATGATGATAAAGCGTGGGCATCGATACTCGAGCTTCGTGATTGCTGTTACAGGACTGTGTGGCAGCTCAGTTATAGCGCCCTAGTCATGACTCATTGGTTGAAGCTATAGGAGCTTGGCCCCGCCAATACAAGCGAATCGGATTTTACGCCATCTGACAATGGCGAGATACGGTCTAACGAACGAATGGAAGCGGCGGCCTGATCGACCCAAGCGGTCAGGCCCGACCGACCTTTAAACGGAGACAATGTATGGATTATATCAATGCTGCGCTTCTCGGTGTCATCGAGGGGGTTACCGAATTTCTGCCGATCTCGAGCACCGGCCATCTGATCATTGCGGAACAATGGCTCGGCCACCGGTCGGACATGTTCAACATCGTCATCCAGGCCGGCGCCATCCTCGCCGTCACCATCATTTACTGGCGTCGGCTGCTGGATCTGGTGCTTGGCTGGCGGGAGCCGGCCAATCGCGATTATGCCGCCAAGCTGATCGTCGCCTTTCTCATCACCGCAATCCTCGGGCTTGTCGTCAAGAAGCTCGGCTTCGAGCTGCCGGAGACGGCCACACCGATTGCCTGGGCGTTGATCATCGGCGGTTTCTGGATGATCTTTGCCGAATGGGCCGCGGCGCGCAAAGCCCCCCATAAGGAAATCACCTGGCTCGTCGCCATCCTGGTCGGCATCGCCCAGATCGTTGCCGGCGTCTTCCCGGGGACGTCGCGCTCCGGCGCCACGATCTTCGTCGCCATGCTGGCCGGCACCGGTAACCGCGCCGCAGCGACCGAATTCGCGTTTCTCGTCGGCATCCCCACAATGTATGCCGCAAGCGGCTATGAATTGCTGAAGACCTTCAAGGACGGCGGCGCGGCAAATGAAGACTGGACGGCGCTAGGCATCGCCTTCGTCGTCTCCACCTTCGTCGCGTTCATCGCCGTCAAATGGCTGCTCGCCTATATCAGAAGCAACCGGTTCACGCTGTTTGCCGTCTACCGCATCATTCTCGGCGCCCTGCTGCTCGGCATGGCCGCAACCGGCCTGATCGGCTGAGGCATCCCAACGCATTGCATTCGCGCGACTCCCGGGCGCGAATGCAAGGTGCCGCGTCGAGCTTGCGGGCAGACATGCGATCGCCGGCCGAGGGCCGTGTTTTCAGAGAGCAATATAAAAAGATAGGTGCCTGCTGCTGTTTGGAAGCGGGCAAGACCGGGCGTTCATTATGGAGCGTCCTGCTTCAGGCGCTCCGACCGCGACGTGTCTTTATGAAAGATGCCGGCGGCGGGGCCGGTCTTTCGTCAATGGCTGATCGAAGCCGTCGAGCAAGGATCGACGCCGTAGGCCGGCGAACAGCCGCCCTTCACTGCTGCGACCGAGCCGGACGCAACGAAGGAGCCTGCAAGGATAACCAGCGCCGCACTCGCAAACAGAAGCGCGATTGACTTGCCCATCGAGTAATGCCTTTCACAGTGATTGCCGCACGTGATCCCAAGCGTTGAGTCCGTTGGAAGACGCGCGGGTTTGGTAGTCAGTGGAATGGCAAATAGCAATAAATGTTCCTGCTAAATTTGGCGTTAATTCCACAAATTTTCCGATGCGTCTTTTATGCAACTGCGCCTGAGATGGGCGGCACAACAACATTTCAAACTTGCGCCAGCTTTGCTTGAGCCGGCAAAGGAAAACGCCGTCCGCGGCATGCGCGAACGGCGTTCTCCGGAAGCTTCGAAATTGTTCAGGCGGCCTTGCCGGTGCCGGTATACTGGCCGTGCGGACGATAATGCACGAGATAGGAGCCGAGCACCGATGCGGCCATGGTGGGCGCAATGCCGAGGCCCTTCAGCGTGCGGCCCTCCGCCCCAGCTTCCCGGGAAACGATGTTGTCATGCTTCAGCATGCGCACCTGATCCGGCGTGATCGGCGGGGTTATGAAAGGGATGAGCGAGGCGATGCTGCCGATCATCGACGCAATGCCGAAGGGCAGGGAGACCAGCGGGTTCTTGCGGGTCGTCACCTTCAGCATCATCTCGAGACATTCGCGGAAGCTCAGCACCTCCGGCCCGCCAAGCTCATAGATCTTGCCGCCGGCGACCTTGCCGTCGACGGCGCGGGCGACGGCCTCGGCGACATCCTCGACATAGACGGGCTGGAATTTCGTCTTGCCGCCGCCGATCAGCGGCAGAACCGGCGACATGCGGGCCATGTCGGCAAACTTGTTGAAGAAGCTGTCCTCCGGGCCGAAGACGATCGACGGGCGGAAGATCACCGCATCGGGCTTGACGGAGAGGATTGCGGTTTCGGCGCGGCCCTTGGTGCGGCCATAGCCGGACTCGGAATTCGCGCTGGCGCCGATCGCCGAAATATGGGCGAGCGTGGCGCCGGCGTTGCGCGCCGCTTCTGCGACCGCGCGCGCACCGAATTCCTGCACCGCGTCGAAGGTGTTGCGGCCGGTCTCGTGCAGAATGCCGACGCAGTTGACGACATGATCAGCACCGTCGACGGCGCGGTCGATCGAGCTGCGATAACGCAGGTTTGCCTGGACGAAGGAGATCTGGCCGACATTACCGAGCGGCTGCAGGAAGCCGGCGAGATCGGGACGGCGCACGGCGACACGGATGCGATAGCCGCGCTTGGCGAGCGCTCGAACGACGTGCCTGCCGACGAAGCCGGACCCTCCGAACACGGTGACGAGCGGCGGCAGGTTGGCAAGGGTCATGGCAGGCTCCTCGAAAGGCTTGGCGGGATGCTGTAACGGCTCCGTCTTAGCCCAATCCCGGCGCGACGGAAAGGCCTCTCGCACCGTCAGTTTGTGCGGATGCGAACTCGTTCAGATACCTTCGACGACGACCATTTCCGCATCCGCCGCTTCCTGGCGGATTTTCGCGGCGATCTGGTATTCCGGTGAATTATAGCAGTCGACGGCATGCTGCATCGAGGGGAATTCGATCACGACATTGCGAGCGCGCGCCTTGCCTTCGAGTTCGGTGAAGGAGCCGCCGCGCGCCAGGAAATTCGCGCCGTATTTTTCGAAGGCGGGCTTGGCCGCCGCCACGTAATCCTTATAGCGCTCGGCATCGCGAACGTCGACGCGGGCGATCCAATATCCCTTGGCCATGATCTTCTCCCTTTTGCGTTCGTGTCTGTCAGCGGTTTGCCGGCCAGCGCGCAGCAACCATTTCGTTGAGCACGGCGCGAGCGGCATGCCGGGGATCGGGCGCCTTGACGATCGGCCGGGCAACGACGAGATGCGTCGCCCCCGCCTTCAGCGCGTCGAACGGCGTCATCACCCGCTTCTGGTCGCCATGGTCGCTGCCCGTCGGGCGAATGCCGGGTGTGACGATCGCCATGTCGGGTCCGACGATCTCGCGCACCTCGGCCGCCTCAGCCGCCGAGCAGACGATACCGCCCATGCCGGCGGCGCGCGCCTGTCCGGCGCGGCGCAGCACCAGGCTGTGCGGATCCTGGCTGTAGCCGGCGTCGGCAAGGTCTTCGGCATCCATCGAGGTCAGCACGGTGACGCCGAGCAGGCAGAGGCCGGAGCCGGCCGCAGCCTCGACCGCGGCCTTCATCGCTTTGGGATAGGCATGCAGCGTCAGCATCGACATGCCCATCTTGGCGATGTTCTCGACGCCCGACGCAACCGTGTTGTCGATGTCGAGCAGCTTCATGTCGAGAAAGATTTTCTTGCCGCTTGCGGCGAGATCGCGGGCGAATTCGAGGCCGCCGGCAAAGACCAGCTGATAGCCGATCTTATAGAAGAGAATGTCGTCGCCGAGCGTGGAGACCAGTTTTTCCGCCTCGCCGATCGTTGCAACATCCAAGCCGACGATCAGCCGCTCGCGTGCGTCCATTTCAAGTCACCCCTGCCAGTCTTCGATGGGTGTCCAGTCGCATGTCAGGGCCAGATCCGCAAGGCCGAAAGCATAGAGATTGCCGCCGCCGCCCGGCTGGTCGCGGTCGCGGTCGATCGGCCGGCCGGCCAGATGGCATTTGAGCAGCGTGCCGACGCCGCCATGACCGACGAAGGCGATCGGCGCTGTCGCATCATGGGTGGCGAGAACGGCCTTCACCGCCGTAACGATGCGGGCCTGCGCATCGACGGCGCGCTCCCAGCCTTTGAAGCTTTCCTCAGGATGGGCGAAGAACCAGTCGGCCGCTTCCTCGAATTGCGGCGGCGGCAGGAAGCCGGTGGCCGAACGGTCGTTTTCATGCATGGCGTGGACGATCTCGATCGTCACGCCGGAAGCTGCCGCCAGAATTTCGGCCGTCTCGATCGCCTTCGTCTCGTCGCTGGAGACGATGCGCCGCAATTGCTTCGCCCAGCCGCTCTCGGCCGCCTTGCGCGCCCGCGCCGCGCCGAGATCGGAAAGCCCCCATTTCGGCACCGGCACGTTGGCATCGATCCTGACTTGCGGATGGGTGATATAGAGCCCGAACATTTCAGCCGCGCCGGTAGATCCAGAGCTGCGCCGGCGGGATGTTGCGCATGACGAAGTCGAAATGCTGAATATGGTAGCGGTCGGGATTGGCGGCGATCGGCGAAATTGCGCCATAGGAGATCTGCACCACCGGCCGGCCTGGCGGCAGGCGGTCGAGCAGGCTTTCGAGCAGCGAGACGCGCATCGCCATCGGGAAGTTCAAGAGCGGAATGCAGGAAATGACGCAATCGAACGTCCGATCGCCGAATTCACCCAGCGTCGTCTGGAGATCGAAGGCATCGCCGTTGATGAAGTGGACGCCGGGATAGGCGCGCAGCAGATGCTGGTGGAAATCCGTCGAATATTCGATCGCGACCAGATTGTCGGGCTTCACACCGCGGCCAAGGATCGCCTTGGTGATCGCGCCGGTGCCCGGTCCAAGCTCGAGCACCGGCAGTCCGGAATGCATGTCGATGACGCTTGCCATGCGCTTGGCGGTGATCGAGGAGGTCGGCACGATCGAGCCGACCGTCTTCGGCCCCTGCATCATGCCCCGGAAGAAACGGATTTCTTCATCGAATCTCTTCCCGAGCTGTTCCTTGACCTTGACCCTTAAGCGCATTCTCCACCCATCCGCATGTTGATCGACTGTCTTAATATGCCGCTTGTCGCTGTCGGGACAAGGATTTTCGCAACGAGGATACCGGCATCAACAGCTCATGCGGCTTTCGGCGCGGAACGCGGCATGAAATCGGCAAGCCTTTGGCTGAGATGATCGGCGTCAACGGGCGCGCGCAGCTTCTTGTCGGTATTGTCGAAATAGAGATAGACGTCGCGGCCCTTGTCGGACGCTGCAAGCGGCGCCAGCACTCGCGTCGCATTTTTCGGTTCCCCGCCGGTTGCCCAGGCGCGAATGCGTTCGGCCCATAGGTCGAGTGCCTCGTCCTCATAGCCGCTGACATAGAGTTGTTCGGAACCATGCAGGCGGCAATAGATGAAATCGGCGGTGATATCCATCAGCAATGGCCATTCCACCGTGTCGGCGCAGACGAGAGCGACATTATGTCGCCGGAGCATCTCGATGAAGGCAGGAGAGCGGAAGCTGCCGTGGCGGATTTCGAGCGCGTGGCGGATCGGCTGATCGCCGTCGCTTCGAAGCCAGGCCCGTCCCTTGACATGCCCGTCATGCCGCTTGGCGAGTGCTTTAGCCGCATCGCGGTCCCGCGGCAGCAGCGCTAGGAAATTTTCGAAAAGATCGGCATCGAATGCCATGTTTGGCGGGAATTGCCAGAGGATCGGCCCAAGTTTGGGGCCAAGCCGCAGCAGGCCGGAGGCGAGAAAATTGGCGAGCGCCGTCTCGATCTCGCGCAGCCGCAGCATATGGGTGATGAAGCGCGGCCCCTTGACGGCGAAGACGAAATCCTCGGGCGTTTCGTCGCGCCAGCGGCCGAAGCTTGTCGAGCGCTGCAGGCTGTAGAAGGTGCCGTTGATCTCGATCGAGGGGAAGCGCCGGGCGGCGTAGGAAAGCTCCTGCTTCTGCGGCAGGTCCTTCGGGTAGAATTGGCCGCGCCAGGGCGCATAGGTCCAGCCGGATACGCCGATGCGCACCGTCCCTGCCTTTTTCGTCATCGGATCCTCCGCTTTCACAGGAGGAGCAATCCTCCACTTCACAGGAGGAAAAACGGAGGCGAGCGGCCTTCGTTCCCGTCAAACGCGCATCGGCATCAGCACGTAGAGCGCATCGTCGCCGGCGGTGTCGCGGATCAGCGTCGGCGAGCCGGCATCGGCCAGCAGGAAGATCGCTTCCTCGCCGGAAAGCTGCGCGGTGATGTCGAGCAGGTATTTGGCGTTGAAGCCGATTTCCATCGCATCCGTGTCGTAGCCGACGGCGACTTCCTCAGTCGCGCTGCCGGAATCCGGATTGTTGACCGTCAGCATCAGCTGCCCCTCGGACAGCGCCAGTTTCACGGCGCGGCCGCGCTCGGAGGAGATGGTCGAGACACGGTCGACGGCCTGGGCGAAGGTCGTGCAATCGACGCGCATTTCCTTGTCGTTGCCGGTCGGGATGACGCGCTGGTAATCCGGGAAGGTGCCGTCGATCAGCTTCGAGGTCATGACGATCGAGCCGATGGTCAGGCGGATCTTGGCATCGGAGACTTCGACGGTGACGATCGCTTCCGGATTGTCGACCAGCTTCTGCAACTCGCCGACCGTCTTGCGCGGAATGATGATGCCGGGCATGCCTTCCGAGCCGGAAGGCGCATCGACATCGGCGCGCGCCAGCCGGTGGCCGTCGGTGGCGACGGCCCTCAGCTTCAGGTCGCCCTTGCTCTCGATCGTGTGGAAGAAGATGCCGTTGAGATAATAGCGCGTCTCCTCGGTCGAGATCGCAAACTGCGTGCGGTCGATCAGCATCTTCAGATCGGTCGCCTTCAGCTTGAAGGAATGCGTGAAGGTGCCGGCGGTCAGATCGGGAAAGTCGGATTCCGGCAGGCACTGCAGCGAGAATTTCGAGCGGCCGGACTGCACGGTCATCGAGCCGCCGTCGGTGCTGGTGGCGAGCAGCACTTCCGAGCCGTCGGGAAGCTTGCGAACGATATCGTAGAGAAGATGGGCCGGAACGGTGGTGGCGCCTGATTGTTCGACGCTTGCCGGCGTCGCCTCGGTGATTTCGAGGTCGAGGTCGGTCGCCTTCATGTCGAGGTTCTGGCCGTCGGCCTTGAGCAATACGTTGGACAGGATCGGGATCGTGTTGCGACGTTCGACCACGCGGTGCACGTGGTTCAGCGATTTCAACAGGTTTGACCGCTCAATAGTAATACGCATGGAATGCTACCGCTTTCGACCGTGACTGTCCGGGCGCATCGAGCACCCGAGGAATGCTTTCCCGATCTGGGACCGGGGGAGTGGACGGGCAAAATGGCAGACTTCAGCATCGGATTGCAAGAGGCATGCAGGGCCAAGCGCCTGCATTTGCGGTTTTCCCGGGCAATTCTCACAGAAATCCGAACCCTTGCCGAAGCCGTGCCGCTCGCCCATAAAGGCGCGACGACGGCGGGACGAAAGCAAATGGCATGAATGAGGAAACAACAGAGCAGGCCGCCACCCGGCGAAGCTTCCGCCTGCACAATATGGCGGTGCCGGCGCGGCCGCTGGAACCGGCGCTTTATCTGGTCGCCACCCCGATCGGCAATCTCGGCGATATCACCCTGCGGGCGCTGGAAACGCTGGCCGGCGCCGATGTGCTCGCCTGCGAGGATACGCGTGTCACCCGCGTCCTGCTCGACCGCTACGGCATCCAGAACCGCCCCTTCGCCTATCACGAATACAATGCCGACGAGGCCGGCCCGCGGCTCCTCCAGGCGCTCGAAGCCGGCCGCTCGGTGGCGCTCGTCTCCGATGCCGGCACGCCGCTGGTCTCCGATCCCGGCTATCGGCTGGCGCAGCAGGCGATTGCGGCAGGTTACCGCGTCATTCCCATTCCCGGCGCCTCGGCGCCGCTCGCAGCCCTTGTCGGCTCCGGACTGCCGAACGATGCCTTTCTCTTTGCCGGTTTCCTGCCGGTCAAGGACAAGGCCCGCCGCGACCGTCTCGGCGAACTGGTCGCGGCCCCCGCGACATTGATCTTCTTTGAATCGCCGCATCGCATCGGCGCCACGCTGCTTGCGGCCGCCGACGTGCTGGGCAGTGCGCGGCCCGCCTCCGTCTGCCGTGAACTGACCAAGACCTATGAAGAGTTCCGCCGCGGCACGCTTGGCGAGCTTGCCGCACACTATCAGCAGGTGGAAAACGTCAAGGGCGAGATCGTCCTCGTCGTCGGCCCGCCGGAGCCGGTGGAAACGCCGGAGGCCGATGTCGAAGCCGTGCTGGCCGATCTCGCAAAAACCATGCCGACGGCCAAGGCCGCGACCGAGGCGGCCCGTCTCACCGGCCTGCCGCGCAAGGTGCTCTACCAGCGCCTGCTGGAGCTGAAGGGCGCCGATGGGCGATAGGGATCTCACCGCCCTGAAAAGGAAGGCGCTGCGCCGGGGCCTGATGTCGGAATATGTCGCCGCCGTCTTTCTGATGCTGAAGGGTTACCGCATCCTGGCGCTGCGCCACCGCACCCGGCTCGGCGAGATCGATATTATTGCCCGCAAGGGCGATCTCGCCGTCTTCGTCGAGGTCAAGGCCCGCCATGGCGAGGCGGCGGCCGTCGACGCCGTCTCCGCCGTCGCCCAGAAGCGCATAAGGGCGGCAAGCGATCTCTGGCTCGCCCGCCAGGCGGATCAGGCCCGTCTGTCCCAGCGCTACGATATCGTCGCGGTCACGCCCGGCCGGCTGCCGCGGCACTTTCCGGATGCTTTCTGACCTCTCTTCAACCGATCGCTTTCCCGATCGTTAAACTTTTAGTCCCCGCGTGAACCAGGTTCTTACGACTGTCTGTTACCCAAATCTCGGTAGGGATAAAGATTTGGGGGTTGTTTCATGGCCTGGAAGCTGATGCTTGCAAGTGCGGTCGCCATGGCCGCGCGCTCGGTGCCTTATGCCGTGGCGAAGCCGGCCGGCAAATCCTTCGTCGCGCATGCGAGCGATCTCTTGCCGCTGAAATCGACGCCGATCAATCCGGACTGGATTATCAGCGGCAATCCGCAGGCCCGCACCGCCGAACATTCGCGCGGTCATGACGAGGCCTCGCTGACGGCGATCTGGGACTGCACGGCAGGCGAATTCCGCTGGTATTTCGGCTGGGACGAGACCGTGATGATCCTCGAAGGCGAGGTCCATATCACCGCCGAGGACGGCACCGAACGAACCTTGTGCGCCGGCGACGTCGCCTTTTTCGCCGGCGGCACCTGGGCAAGCTGGCGGGTCGACAATTACGTCCGCAAGGTCGCCTTCCTGCGCAAGCCCTTCCCCAAGCCGCTGGCGATCGCCTATCGCCTCCGCAACATGCTGCGCAATGGCGGCAATCAGGGCATCGCCGCCTGAACAGCGCAGCCGGTTAGGTGCTAGTCCGGCTGCGGTGGGGCGGTCGTTTCCCCCTCTAAAACCTCGCAGGCAAACAGGATCGGATTGTCGAGCTCAGGCGCGGTCTGCTTGTTCAACAGGACGGCGACCGCGGCGGCGGCGACGTCCTGGATCGGCTGCTTCACCGTCGTCAGGCGCGGTGTCGTCATGCTGGCGAGCGGGATGCCGTCGAAACCGACGATGGAAAGGGCTGCAGGAACCGGAATACCGAGATCATGCGCCGCCCGCATGCAGCCGATCGCCTGCTGGTCCGAACTGGCAAAGATTGCCGTCGGCCGCTCATTGCGGGCGCGGGCCAGAAGATAATTTCCCGCCGAACGGCCGCTCTCGTAATCGAAGGCCGCCTCGGCAATCAGCGGCGGTCCCGCCATTTTCGCGCCGCCCTCCGCCTGTTCCCCCGCCTGCTCGATTGCATCGAGATAACCCCTGAGGCGGTCGTTGGCGGGGACGGAGTGTCCGGGCCCGGAGATGAAGCCGATCCGGCGATGGCCGAGCTTCAGAAGGTGCTCGACGCCGAGGCGAACGCCCGCGCGGTGATCGGCGGCAATGCCGGAATATCCCGGCATCAGGCGGTCGACGACGACGATCGGCAATCCTTTCGGCAGCTTGAGCGTATGAAAATCATTGCTGGGAACGAGAATGATGCCGTCGACCTTCCGGCTCGTCAGCTGCTTGATCCGATCGGCTTCCTTGGCCGCGTGATCGAGCGAGGTCATGACGATGATGTTATAGCCGTGATTGGCCGCCGCCTGTTCCGCCGATTGCACGAGTTCGGAGAAGAAGGGATTGGTCAGATCCGGGATGACGATGCCGATCAGGCGGCTGACCTTGCTGCGCATGCTTCTTGCCGATGGGTCGGGCAGATAACCCAGCTCCCTGATGATCCCTTCGACGCGCGCCCGTACGTCCTTGGTCACGGAGGGGTGATCGTTCAAAACCCTGGAAACGGTGCCGGTGGAAACACCCGCAAGCTTGGCAACATCCCTGATCCCGACCTTTGACATGACAGAAATAGATGCCCTTCATCTTCGCCTGCGCAAGACACCCGAGGGCGCCCGATCCTGGCTTCCAGCTAATGGTCTTCAGGCCCCTAGTCAAAGGGCCGTGTCTCGATTCCGGCGGCTGAACATCAGAGTAGCGCCTGCCCGAAGGCATGGAAACGGTTCATCGTGCGCATGTCAATATGCCTCGAACGTGGTGATGCAGCGCGCTTCGTGGCGCAGTTTTGGCCGCTTGACAATTTTTGGAGGCGTGTTACCCATTTGGCGTTGGAAACGGTTCATTTGCCGCGGGCAACTCAGATGGAGCTGAGCCCAGGGCCGTTCGGGAGGAAAAAATGTCCAATTTTAAGCGTGAATCCGTCTTGATCAATGCACCGCGTCGTGCGGCCCTGAAGCTCGGCCTTGCCGGTGCCGTGCTGGCGCTGACCTGCAGCGTGTCGCCGGCCTTTGCGGCCGAGAAGCCGAAGGTCGGACTGATCATGAAATCCTTGTCGAATGAGTTCTTCAAGCAGATGAAGGCCGGCGCCGACAAATATGCGGCCGAGAACAAGGACAAGTTCGAATTCAAAGCCGTCGGCATGAAGGACGAACGGGACTTCGCCTCGCAGGTCGACGCCGTCGAGAACTTCGTCACCCAGAAATACGATATCATCGTCGTCGCACCCGCCGATTCAAAGGCAATGGCAACGCCGCTGGCAAAGGCGGTCAAGGCAGGCGTCAAGGTCATCAACATCGACGTACCCCTTGATGCCGATGCCAAGAAGAAGGCCGGCATCGATCTGGCTTTCTTCGGGCCTGACAACAAGGAAGGGGCAAAGCTCGCGGGCGATGCGCTGGCCAAGGATCTCGGAGCCGGTGCCAAAGTGGTCATCCTCGAAGGCAATCCCGAGGCCGACAACGCCAAGGAGCGCAAGCAAGGCTTCATGGACTCGGTCAAATCGGGCAAGCTCGAGCTTCTCGACAGCAAGACCGCCCATTGGGAGACCGAGGAAGCCAACACCGTCATGACGAATTTCCTGACGAAGTATAAGGATATTCAAGGCGTGATGGCCGCCAACGACTCCATGGCCCTCGGCGTCGTCAAGGCTCTCGATGCGGCCGGCCAGGCCGGCAAAATCAAGGTTGTCGGCTTCGACAACATCCCGCCGGTTCAGCCGCTGATCAAGGATGGCAAGATGCTTGCCACCGTCGAGCAGTACGGCGCGCAGATGGCGGTCATGGGCATCGACTATGGCATGCGCGAACTTGCCGGCGAAAAATTCACCGGCTGGGTCAAGACCGACGTCAAGCTCGTCACCGCTGCCGATCTGAAATAGTCGGGATCGCCGGTTGTAAAACCAAAGGAGCGCCGGCTGCTGGCCGGCGCCAACCGCTCACAAACGATTGACGCGTCGATCGCTCCGGATGAGGCTCGTTTTCGAGCCTCTCCGATGCGCCTTCGCGAAGGATCGTATAAGCGTGCATGAGGTCGACGTGTCAGACGCAGCAGATGACGATATCCTGAGGCTGGAAGGCATCGGCAAGCGCTTCCCGGGCGTCGTGGCGCTCAAGGATGTCTCGATGCGGATCGGCCGCGGCAAGGGACATATTCTCCTTGGCGAAAACGGCGCCGGAAAATCGACCCTGATCAACCTGCTCGGCGGTGTCTTCAGGCCGGATGACGGCCACATCCTGTTCGACGGCAAGCCGTATCACCCGGCCTCGCCGCTCGAGGCATTCAGGGCCGGCATACGCGTCATTCACCAGGAATTGCATCCCCTCTCCAACCTGACGGTGGCCGAAAACCTGCTCTTCGAACATCTGCCGCGCCGCTACGGCCTGGTGAACTACAAAGCGATGAACGCCAGGGCGGCCGAACTGCTCGAAGAGGTCGGCCTCGACGTCGCCCCGACGACGCTGGCAAGCCGCCTCAGCGTCGCCCAGCTGCAGCTGGTCGAGATCGCCAAGGCGCTGTGTTACGAAAGCAAGCTTCTCGTTCTCGACGAACCGACGGCGACCCTGACCTCCAAGGAGGTCGACCGCCTGTTCGAAATCCTGAAGCGGCTGAAGGGCCGCGGCGTCACCACGCTCTATATCTCGCACCGGCTGGAGGAAATCTTCGACGTCGGCGACGATGTGACGGTGCTGCGCGACGGCCAGCACGTGATCACCCGGCCGCTGGCAGGGCTTGCTATCCCCGATATCGTCGAGCTGATGGTCGGACGCAAGCTTGCCGATCACGGCATTTTTAAAGGCGACAGCGCAGTATCCGGCGAGGCGCTCGGTGTCTCCGGCCTGAAAGTGACGCGCAGCAGCCCGGAACTGTCCTTTTCCGTTGCAAAAGGGGAAATCGTCGGCATTGCCGGCCTTGTCGGCAGCGGCCGCACCGAGGCGGTGCGCGCCCTCTTCGGCGCCGACCTGAAGGCATCAGGCGAGATCCGCCTGAACGGCCAGCCGGTCGAGATCAACTCGCCGAAGGATGCGGTTGCGGCCGGGCTGTGCCTGGCGACCGAAGACCGCAAGATGCAGGGCCTGATGCTCGACATGAGCTGCGCCCAGAATTCCACCATCACCGATCTCGCCAGGATCTCCCGCAACGGGCTGATCAACCGGCGAGCGGAGGACCATCATTCGCAGCGCCTGGTGCGCGAGCTGCGGATCAAGACCCCGTCCATCCATCAGGCGGTCAGAACTTTTTCCGGCGGCAACCAGCAGAAGGTGGTCATTGCCAAATGGCTGTTCCGCGGCCCCAAAGTGCTGATTTTCGACGAGCCGACCCGCGGCATCGATGTCGGCGCCAAGGCCGAGATCTATGAGCTTTTGTGGAAATTTGCCGCCGAGGGAAAAGGTGTTCTGGTCGTATCTTCGGATCTGCCGGAGCTGATGGGCATTTGCCATCGCATCATCGTTTTCTCCGACGGCAAGATATCGGGCGAAATCGCCCGCGAACAATTTGACGAGAGCAGGATCCTGTCGCTCGCTTACAAGGAGTACAGCCGTGTCCGCCAGCATTGAAAAACAGACCGAGGCAAAAGAAGCGCGCTTCTGGGACAAGCTCATCCGGATCTCGATGAAGGAGGCGGGCGTCGCCATCGCCCTCGTCCTGATCCTGGCGTTTTTCTCGGCGACGGCGCCCTATTTCGCCACGCCGGAGAATTTCCTGAAGATCTTCGTGCAGATCGCCATCAACACCGTGCTGGCCGCGGGCATGACCTTCGTCATCCTGGTCGGCGGCATCGATCTCTCCGTCGGATCCCTGCTTGCCCTTTGCACGGTGATCGGCGCCACGATCATGATCAATCCGGCGTTTTCACCCTGGCAGGCGATCGTTCTCGCCTGCCTGGCCTCGATGGGCACCGGTGCTCTGCTTGGCGCCGTCAATGGCTGGATCTGCGAGAAGTGGAAGCTTCCCTCCTTCATCGTCACCCTCGGCATGCTGAACGTCGCCAGCGGCCTGGCCCGCGTCGTCAGCGACAATTCGACGATCACCGGTCTGCCGCAGCCCTTCGTCGATTTCGGCAACCTGATCTTCTGGGGCATTTTTCCGTCGATCTTCCTCATTGCGATCGTCGTCGTGCTCATCGGCTGGTTCGTGCTGCGCTACACCGTCTTCGGCCGCTTCGTCTTCGCCATCGGCACCAATGAAGAGGCCGTCCGCCTGTCGGGGCACCAGCCGAAACGATACAAGATCGCCGTCTTCACCATCTCAGGGCTGACGGCCGGCATTGCCGCCATGGTCTATCTGCTCCGCCTCAATGTCGGCAGCCCGGTCGCCGGCATCGGCTACGAGCTGAATGCCATCGCCGCGGTCATCATCGGCGGCACCAGCCTCTCGGGCGGCAAGGGTTCGATCATCGGCACGCTGGTCGGCGCCTGCATTCTGCAGGTGCTGTCGACCGGATTGCAGCTCTTGGGCGCCGACGACAACATCAAGCCGATCGTCATCGGCGCCGTCATCGTGCTCGCCGTCATCCTCGACAGCTATCGCGGCCGGCTGATGCGGATCCTCGAAACACGGTAATCGGGTGGCGGCGGCAAGCCTTGATTGACCGTTGCGTTTGATACTCGGCCGACCTACATCTGTCCGGCATTCAGCGAGGGACGGAAATGGCCAAGATCACCAATGTAGCGGTCCAGATGGATCATGTCGCCGGCATCAATATTGCGGGCGACTCCACCTTCGCCATGAGCCTGGAAGCCCAGGCGCGCGGCTACCGGCTGTTCCATTACACGCCTGAGCGGCTGAGCTTCCGCGACGGCAAGCTCTATGCCAGCGTCGAGCCGATGCTGCTGAAGGACGTCAAGGGCGATCACTTCGAGCTCGGCGCGCCGGAGCGCGTCGATCTCTCCACCATGGATGTCGTCCTGCTGCGCCAGGATCCGCCCTTCGACATGGCCTATATCACCTCGACGCATCTGCTCGAGCGCATCCATCCGAAGACGCTGGTCGTCAACGATCCGGCCTGGGTGCGCAATTCGCCGGAGAAAATCTTCGTCACCGAATTTGCCGACCTGATGCCGAAGACGCTGATCACCAAGGATCCCGCCGAAATCCGCCGCTTCCGCGACGAGATGGGCGATATCATCCTGAAGCCGCTCTATGGCAATGGCGGCGCCGGCGTCTTCCATTCGACCCGCGACGACCGCAACCTCTCTTCGCTGCTGGAAATGTTCGGCCAGCTTTTCCGCGAGCCCTTCATCGCCCAGCAATATCTGCCCGATGTGCGCAAGGGCGACAAACGCATCATCCTGGTCGACGGCGAATTCGCCGGCGCCATCAACCGCGTGCCGGCCGAGCACGACAGCCGCTCCAACATGCATGTCGGCGGCCGCGCCGAGGCGACCGAGCTGACGGCGCGCGAAAAGGAGATCTGCGAGCGCATCGGCCCGGCGCTGCGGGAACGCGGCTTCCTGCTCGTCGGCATCGATGTGATCGGCGATTACATGACCGAGATCAACGTGACGTCGCCCACAGGCATCCGCGAGGTCAAAAAGTTCGGCGGCGCCGATATCGCAAGCCTGCTTTGGGATGCGATCGAGCGCAAGCGCGGCTGATCTCGCCTCCTGACCCCAAGCACCTGCTGACCGGGTACAACCCCGGTCACAGTGTATATCCGACTACGTTCCTTTATTGTTCTTGTTTTATTCATGCTTCCATGCCAGATTGCAACCGCTGGCCCTGACGGGTTGCAGGCGCTATAAGAGTTGGCGGGCTGGGGGATGGGTTTATGGTCGCGCGTGTCAGTACGGTGGCATTTCAGGGCATCGAAGGTGTGCCAGTCGAGGTCCAGGTCATGGTCGCGCCCGGCAAGATCGGCATGCAGATCGTCGGCCTGCCCGACAAGGCGGTGGCCGAAAGCCGCGAGCGGGTGCAGGCCGCCCTTCACGCCTCCGGCCTGTCGCTGCCGGGCAAGCGGGTGACCGTCAATCTGGCGCCAGCCGATTTGCCGAAAGAAGGCTCGCATTTCGACCTGCCGATCGCGCTTGCCCTGATGGCCGCGCTGGGCGCCATCCCCGCCGATGCGCTGTCGGATTATGTCGTCGTCGGCGAACTTAACCTCGACGGCACGATCGCCGCCATTTCAGGCGCGCTGCCGGCGGCGATCGGCGCCAATGCGCTCGGCAAGGGGCTGATCTGCCCGGCCGAAAGCGGCGCCGAGGCCGCCTGGGCCGGCGCCGAGGTCAATATTCTCGCCCCGCGCAGCCTGATTGCCCTTGCCAATCATTTCCGCGGCACGCAGGTGCTCACCCGGCCTGAGGCATCGATCCGCGCCAATGCCGCCAACCTGCCGGATCTCGCCGAGATCAAGGGCCAGGAAAGCGCCAAGCGGGCGCTCGAAGTCGCGGCCGCCGGCGGCCATAATCTGCTGATGGTCGGCCCGCCCGGCTCCGGCAAGTCGATGCTCGCGTCGCGGCTGCCGTCGATCCTGCCGCCGCTCTCGGCCGCCGAGCTGCTGGAGGTTTCGATGGTCCATTCGATCGCCGGCCAGCTCACCGGCGGCAAGCTGTCGGACCGCCGGCCCTTCCGCACCCCGCATCATTCCGCCACCATGGCCGCACTTGTCGGCGGCGGCATCCGCGCCCGTCCCGGCGAAGCTTCGCTTGCCCATCACGGCGTGCTCTTCCTCGACGAGTTTCCGGAATTCACGCCGCAGGCGCTCGATGCGCTTCGCCAGCCGCTCGAAGGCGGCGAATGCGTTATTGCGCGGGCCAATCACCGTGTCTCCTATCCGGCCAAATTCCAGCTGATCGCGGCGATGAATCCCTGCCGCTGCGGCATGGCCGGCGAGCCCGGCCACACCTGCGCCCGCGGCCCGCGCTGCATGAGCGATTACCAGGCCCGCATCTCCGGCCCGCTGATGGACCGCATCGATATCCGCATCGACGTGCCGGCCGTCTCCGCCGCCGATCTGATCCGCCCGATGGCCGCGGAAACCAGCGCCGACGTCGCCCGCCGCGTCGCCCGCGCCCGCGAACTCCAGCAGCAGCGCTTCGAGGCCGCCGACGCCAAGGGCATCGGCACCAATGCCCGCTGCTCCACCGCGATGATCGAAAAACTCGCCGAACCCGACGCCGGCGGCCTGCAGCTCCTGCGCGACGCCGCCGAAAAAATGAAATTCTCCGCCCGCGGCTACCACCGCGTCCTCAAGGTCGCCCGCACGCTGGCCGATCTCGACGATAAGACGACCGTCGGCCGTTTGCATCTCGCCGAAGCGATTTCCTACAGGATTGCCGGGGAGAGGTTGACGGCGGCGGCATAGCGAGATGAGGACCGCGGGCGCGCTGACGTCCTGCTCTTCTCGTTGGTCAGGTAGGCACGGCGGTGCTCGGCGATAAGGCCTATGACAGCAATGCCCTGCTCGCGCCACATCTGGAACAAGCCATGCTTTCAATCAACGACAAATTTGGGTCTAGACCGAATTCGATGGGACGAACGTCTGCAACTAGCTCTGCGTAATGCAGGGCGGGTCACCTTCGTCAGCGGGGACCGACGTCTAATTCGGGGAATTTGTGATAGATGCAGTCATTGATCCTGAACCACCCTATACCATGGTCCATGTCGGCCTGCGAAAGTTCCCACTCGAATGTGTCATGGCCCTCGTACCCGTAGATTAGTGCCATGGTAGTCAACTCAGTGAACGGCCCGGGAGGAAATGGGATGCCGTACACTATCGCCTCCTTTGCAGCGAACTTTCCTTTGACGACCTTCTTGATCTCCAACTCTGCTCTTACCAGCTGCCCTGGGAAATCTTTGTCGGTCGGTATCAAACCAGAAGGGCTGATGGAGAGTGATCTGACCCTCGCCTCCACGACGATCTCTGCCTTCGCAAGCAGTACTTTCTGGCTAGGACACGGCGCCATTGCCGCGGTCTGCCGCAGACCAATAGCCGATAGAACCAAAACCGCTGTACATAATAATCGCGCCTGCGCGTTCAACATTCTTTCCTTCCCACACCAGTGCAATTAGCTTTCATCGAGCCGAAAAGGATGAACGCAAATCCCCGCTTAACTGTATAGACCGTGACTTTGCCCCCAAGTTTTACCCAATTTTAAGTTCACCCCAGCGGATCACATCAGCAAGAGCTAGGAGCTGTGGACACTTATCTGAGCCATAGGATTGTGGCGGCCAGAGCGATCATGGCTTTGTA
This sequence comes from Rhizobium sp. BT03, assembly GCF_030053155.1. Taxonomy (NCBI): domain Bacteria; kingdom Pseudomonadati; phylum Pseudomonadota; class Alphaproteobacteria; order Hyphomicrobiales; family Rhizobiaceae; genus Rhizobium; species Rhizobium sp. BT03. Next base: position 2,284,221 of record NZ_CP125640.1, on the reverse strand, counting down.
GTTTCGAACGGTTTTCTCATATCGTGTGGCGATGCGTCGAAACTGCTTGAGCTTCGAGAAGCAGCATTCGATGAGATAACGCTGAGCATAGAGTTGCTTGTCGAGCGGATACTTCTTGGCACGCGAGGGATTGTTCGGGATGACCGCTTGCGCGCCCTTGTCGGCAATGAGTTTGCGTAGCCGGTCGCTGTCGTAGGCCGTATCGGCCATGACGACCTCGGCTGGCAGGTCTTCGATCAGGAGATCGGCTTGCGGTGCATCGCCTTTCTGACCGGCGGTCAGGATGAAACGAACGGGACATCCAAGGCCACGCACGGCCATATGGATTTTGGTGCTCAAGCCGCCGCGGGAACGGCCAAGGGCCTGATCTTCAGCCCCTTTTTTGCGCCGGAGGCGTGCTGGTGGGCGCGAATAATAGTGCTGTCGACGATCAGATATTCGAAGTCGGTATCCTCCGACATCGCCTCAAAGACACGCCACCAGACACCCTTTTGGCTCCAGCGGCTGAAGCGGCGAAACACGCTGTTCCAATCACCGAACACCTCCGGCAGATCGCGCCAGGGCGAACCCGTCCGCACGATCCACAAGACCGCTTCCACAAACATGCGATTGTCACGTCCAGACGAACCGCGCGTGCGATCGTCGCCAATGATATGGCGAGACATCCGCTCCCACTGGTCATCTCGAAGAATGAGACGATCTAAAACACCCATGACTGCCTCCAAAAGACAGTCTTGAATCTGATTTGCTCACCTTTGGGAATCCCAAGAGTCCACGACTCCTAGGGGCGCCGCAGCGCCCCCCAATATTCCCGCGGGGATTAAGAATGGGAAACCGGGAGATAAAGCCTTACCTCAGCTCCCCAACCCCTCAAACAGCGCCGTCGACAAATAACGCTCCGCAAAGGACGGAATGATCACGACGATGTTCTTCCCCGCATTCTCCGGACGGCTGCCGACCTTGATGGCCGCCGCTAGCGCCGCGCCCGAGGAGATGCCGACCGGCACGCCTTCGAGCCTGGCGACAAGGCGTGCCTGTTCGAAGGCCTCGTCATTGGTCACGGTGACGACCTCGTCGTAGATGCCGGTATCGAGGATCTTGGGGGCGAAGCCGGCGCCGATGCCCTGGATCTTGTGCGGGCCGGGATTGCCGCCGGAGAGGATGGGGGAATCGGCGGGCTCGACGGCGATGATCTGGATCTCGGGCTTGCGGCTTTTCAGCACCTGGCCGACGCCGGTGATCGTGCCGCCGGTGCCGATGCCGGAGACGAGGATGTCGACCGTGCCTTCGGTGTCGTTCCAGATTTCCTCGGCCGTCGTCTTGCGGTGGATTTCGGGATTGGCCGGGTTTTCGAACTGCTGCGGAATGACGGCATCGGGAAGGGAGGACGCCAGCTCCTCGGCCTTGGCGATCGCGCCCTTCATGCCCTTCGGCCCTTCGGTCAGCACCAGCTCGGCGCCGAGCAGCGCCAGCATCTTGCGGCGCTCGACCGACATGGTTTCCGGCATGGTGAGGATCAGCCGGTAACCCTTGGCGGCGGCGGCGAAGGCCAGCGCGATGCCGGTGTTGCCGGAGGTCGGCTCGATCAGCACGGTCTTCCCGGGGGTGATCTTGCCCTGCGCTTCCAGGCTTTCGATCATCGCCACGCCGATGCGGTCCTTGACGGAGGCGATCGGGTTGAAGAATTCGAGCTTGCCGATCAGGTTCGCCACCACGCCCTTTTCCCGCGCCAGCTTGTCGAAGCGCACGAGCGGCGTGTTGCCGATGGTCTCGGTGATCGAGGAATAGATGCGGCCGCGGCCGGGCTTGTGCGACATGAGTGCCTCCCTTTGAAATCATGCGTCTGAAATCGAGGAGGAGAATAGGGTCAAAGGCCTGAAGAGGCCAGCCCGCGTTGATGCCGGGAGAGCGGGACGCGGAGAAAAAAAGCTTTGAAAACCGTTGTCTGCCGGATGTTTATTTCAGGCCGCCCGCGTGGCGATGAAGGCGGCCGTGCCGGCCAGGATGCCTGAAGCAACCCGGTTCAGCGCCTGCAGCGCGCGCGGCTTTTTCAGCATCGTCCGGGCCCGCGAGGCCAGCAGCATATAGGGCACCAGCACGACGATCAGCACCACGAAGGTCACCGCAAGCAGCATCGCATAGTCGCGCAAGCTGATATGGCCGATATCGATCAGCGTCGGCGCCAGCGCGACATAGAACAGCATCGTCTTCGGATTGCCGAGCGTCACCAGCAGGCCGGAGAGGAAGGAGAGGCCGATATTGCTGGATTTCTTCGCCGCGATATCCTGCGGCAGCAGTCCCGTCGTCCAGAGCTTCCAGGCGATATAGCCGAGATAGAGGGCGCCGGCGATCTTGATCGCGATGAACACCTCGGTGAAGGTCTGCGCCACGAAGGCCAGGCCGAGAATGACCGCTGTCAGATAGGTCATGTCGCCGAGCACCAGGCCGAGGCCCATGAAGAAGGTCTCACGGAAATTCGAGCCGAGCGCGCGGGCGACGATCGCGGTGATCCCCGGCCCGGGAATGGCGGCGGCGATGAACAGCGCTCCGGCATAGGCGATCAGGGCGGTAAGGCTCATCTTTGATATCCATGAGATTGGGTGACCTCTCTATAGGCGTGTGTTGCGGCGCCATCAATGCTTCGGCGCTGATCGGTCCATCACCATCAGGAATAGGTCTGCGGCACCATGATCCACTTGGAAAGCGATCCGGCCTTGCTAGTTCTCCCTCTGCACGCGCGCCATCAGCACCCTTTGCGCCTCGCGAAAAGGCGCGCGGCGCGCTCGAGATTTGATCACCAAGGAGAGAATTGATGTCCCGGACCTCAGCCGAAACCCGCAGGCTCTCGCCGCTCAAGACGCCTTCGACCCTGCCGACCAATGCCGTCACCGATATTTCGGCGGCGCTGACCGCGCTGCTTGCCGATGTCTTCGCGCTTTATCTGAAAACCAAGAACTTCCACTGGCACATGTCCGGCCCGCATTTCCGCGACTACCACCTGCTGCTCGACGAACAGGCCGAGCAGATCTTCGCCATGACCGACGACATCGCCGAGCGCGCCCGCAAGATCGGCGGCGTGACGCTGCGCTCCATCGGCCAGATCGCCCGCCAGCAGCGCATTGCCGACAATGACGCGGATTTCGTCACGGCCGAGGACATGCTGTCGGAACTGGGTGAGGACAATGGCCAGCTCGTTTCGCTGCTGCGCGAGGTGCACGATCTCTGCGACGAGCACAATGATGTCGCGACCGCCAGCCTGATCGAGAACTGGATCGACGAGGGAGAGCGCCGCACCTGGTTCCTGTTCGAAACGACGCGCCCGCAGAGGTAGGGCCGGCAAACCGGCGTGCCGGCGTGCTGGCTTCAGCTCTGGAGTGCCCGCGGCCGCAGCCATCTCGGGCTCCAGCCGAGGTTCATGCCGGCGGCGGCGATGAGGATGATTGCGGCGCCTGCGATCTGCAGCGGCTGCAGCGCGTGGCCGAAGGCCAGCCGGTCGACGAGGATCGCCGCGATCGGATAGAGGAAGGACAGCGCGCCGGTCAGATGCGTCGGCAGCCTCTGGATGGCGCCATAGAGCAGCACATACATCAGCCCGGTATGGACGACGCCGACGGTGATGAGGATCGCCCATGTCCCGAGATCCACGGGCGGATGCGAAAAATCGGTCATCGGCGCCAGCATCAGCATGCCGGTCGCGACCTGGATCAGCGCGATCAGATGCGGCGGCGTGCCTTTCAGCCATTTCGCGGCAAGCGCTGCCAGCGCATAGAAAAAGGCCGCGCCCAGCGCCATCAGGATGCCGAGGCCGTAACCGTCTGATGTACCGCTGCTCCCGCCCGGTTTCGCCTGGACGATCGCCATCATGCCGGCAAAGGCGAGCACCAGCCAGAACAGCTTGGTCGCGGTGATCTTTTCGCCGAGAAACAGCGCGCCGAGCACCAGCAGCATGAAGGGCTGGGTGTTGTAGACGGTCGTGGCAATCGAGATCGTCGCATGCGAGTAGGAGGCAAACAGCAGCAGCCAGTTCAACACGATGGCGATGCCGCCGAACACGGCGATGGCGAAGGTGCGCAGCGTGAGGATGCCGGGCCGCAGCAGCCCGAGCACGCCGCAGATGACGAGCAGGGTGAGCGCGCCGAACAGGCAGCGCCAGAAAACCACGCCGCTGACCGGCTGGCCCGACATGACGACGAACCAGCCGATCGTCCCCGAGATCAGCATCGCTGCCGTCATCTCAGCCGTGCCTCTTTTGATGTCGCTGCTCATGATCGCCTCCGTTTTCGATGGCATCATAATATTGCGGCGGCGCGCGATTTTATATAATGTTGGAACGGATTATGAACGGCATCGCCTAATAATATGAGGAAATATTGACGTCATGCCTAATGATGTGCAATCGCTCGACGAAACCGATCAGGCCATTCTCGAAGCATTGGCCGGTAATGCCCGCATCTCGCTGAAGGAGCTGGCGCAGCAGGTGGGGCTCTCCTCGCCGAGTGCCGCCGAGCGTCTGCGGCGGCTGGAGGAGCGCGGCGTCATCAAGGCCTTCACCATCGATCTCGACCCCGCCGCCGTCGGTTATCCCCTGCAGGCGATCGTCCGTGTGCGGCCTTTGCCGGGACAGTTGCACATGGTCGAGCGGCTCATTCAGGAGATTCCCGAAATCGTCGAATGCGACAAGGTGACCGGCGAGGATTGTTTTATCGCCCGCCTGGTGATCCGCTCGATGGCGGAACTCGACGGCCTGCTGGATAGGGTCGCCGAACGGGCGGAGACCAACACCGCGATGATCAAAGCCTCGCCCGTCAAACGCCGCCTGCCGCCGCTGTCACGGAAAAAGTAAAGCCGGCGAATGAGTGCATGTCGCCCGGAAGTGTGCAGCGATTCCCAACGACATGCATCAAAACAAAGAGCTTTAGAAATCCGCCATCGGCGACAGCATCGCCGGAAAGTGCGGGACGTCGTCTCCGAGCCCGCGCAGCATCAGCACCGTGCCGCTTTCCAGCGGCTGTGGAGCGCCCGTCCAATCGAGTTTATCGGGACGAAAAAACACGTCGACGGCGGCGGAGGCGATGTCGAGCTCGCCGAGGATTTCTGCCAGTGTCGGCATCTCCGCCGCCACGATGTCGAGAAGACTGAAGCGGCCCGCCGCATCCGTCTTCCAGGCGATGGCTGCTGCCTGGTCTTCCAGGAAGCTGACGCGCACATCGGGATCGAGCTGCGTGTTGATGAGAAACATTGCCGCATTGGCTGTTACCGCGAGCGATGTCGAAACCGGGCTCCGTCTTTCCAGCAGCGATTGCAGCAGGGCAAGATCATCCGCGTCGGTCGGCGCAAGCAGCCGAGCGGGGCCGGCGAAAGGAGAGGGGGCGGGGGCCGCTCCTTCGTATCGATGCTGCGCGATCACCCGAAAACCGTAGGCTTCGTAGAGCGACGGCTTGTCGGTATAGAGGATGACGGCCTCGAAGCCCTGCCGCTCGCACCAGTCGAGTGCCTTCACCGTCAGATCGCGATAGAGCCCGCGGCCGCGCCACTGCGGCCGCACCGCGCCCGATTGCAGCCCGGCGGCATAGACGATTCTGCCATTGAGAACGAAGGGCAGTGCAAAGGCCGAGAGATTGGCCGCAAGTCCGCCCTCGGCATCGAACCAGCCGAATGGCATGCTTGAGGCATCGGGGCCGCCAAGCTGCTGCAGCGGACCGATATCGATGCCGAAAATATCCCGGAGCAGGCGGACAAGCGCCGCCCATCCTGCAGCGTCGCCGAAATACTCCTGCCGGAAGGTCAGGCCTGCGCTGTCGAGGCCCTTTGCCATCACACGCCGGTGGAGCCGAAGCCGCCTGCGCCGCGCGCGGTTTCGCTTGCCGCGGTGATCTCGGCCACCCGCGCCTGGGTCACCGGCGCGATCACCATCTGGGCGATGCGCATGCCGCGCTCGATAACAAAAGCCTCTTCGCCGAGATTGGCGAGCAGCACCTTCACTTCGCCGCGATAGTCGCTGTCGACGGTGCCGGGTGAATTCAGGCAGGTGATGCCGTGCTTGAAGGCAAGGCCGGAGCGCGGCCGCACCTGGCCTTCGAACCCCTCGGGGATCTCGAAAATGAAGCCGGTCGGCACCAGCGCCCTTTTGCCGGGCAGCAGCGTCAGCGGCGCATCCGCGTCGACGGCGGCGCGCAGGTCCATGCCGGCCGCTCCTTTGCTTTCATAGGCGGGCAGGTCGAGGCCTTCGCCATTGGCCAGGCGGATGAGGTTCAGCGTCGGGCGCGTGTCGTGATGAATGGTCATGGCCCATTACTTTGCGCCCTGAGCGCCGAGGTCAATTGCAAAGCCGGGCTTTAATCGGTAGATACGCGGCAATTCCACAGGATTCATAGTATGGCCGAAAGTCTCGCCGAGGCGGTCTCCCGCCGCCGCACATTCGCTATTATCGCCCACCCGGACGCGGGCAAGACGACGCTCACCGAAAAGCTGCTGCTGTTCGGCGGCGCCATTCAGCTTGCCGGCGAAGTCAAGGCGAAGAAGGATCGCATGCAGACGCGTTCCGACTGGATGAAGATCGAGCGCGAGCGCGGCATCTCCGTCGTCACCTCGGTGATGACCTTCGAATATAACGACAACGTCTTCAACATCCTCGACACGCCGGGCCACGAGGATTTCGCCGACGATACCTACCGCACGCTGACCGCTGTCGACGCCGCCGTCATGGTCATCGACGCCGCCAAGGGCATCGAGCCGCGCACGCTAAAACTCTTCGAAGTCTGCCGCATGCGCGATATCCCGATCATCACCTTCATCAACAAGATGGACCGCGAAAGCCGCGATCCCTTCGAGATCCTCGACGAGGTGGAAGAGAAGCTGGCGCTGGATACGGCGCCGATCACCTGGCCGATCGGCCGCTCGAAGACCTTCTGCGGCTCCTACAATATTGCCGCCAACACGGTGCGCGGCTCGGATACCGAGATCGAGGGAACGCCGGTCAACGGTCCGCAGGCTGTTGCCGACCGGCTGCCGGAAAACGAGCGCCGGGCCTTCGTCGAGGAGACGGAACTGGCGATCGAAGCCTGCCGGCCGTTCGACCGCGACTCTTTCCTCGAAGGGCATATGACGCCGGTCTTCTTCGGCTCGGCGCTGCGCAATTTCGGCGTTCGCGATTTGATCAACGCGCTTGGCGAATTTGCGCCGCCGCCGCGCGACCAGGTCGCCGACACCAGGACGGTCCATGCGACCGACGACAAGATGACGGCCTTCGTCTTCAAGATCCAGGCCAATATGGACCCCAACCACCGCGACCGCATCGCCTTTGCCCGCATCTGCTCCGGCAAGCTCGAACGCGGCATGAAGGCGAGGCTTGCCCGCACCGGCAAACAGCTCGGCCTGACGGCGCCGCAATTCTTCTTCGCCTCGCAGCGCCAGCTTGCCGACACCGCCTATGCCGGCGATGTCGTCGGCATTCCCAATCACGGCACGCTGCGCATCGGCGATACGCTGACCGAAGGCGAAGCCCTCGTCTTCCAGGGCGTGCCGAACTTCTCGCCCGAAATTCTGCGCCGCGTGCGGCTGGAAGACGCAATGAAGGCGAAGAAGCTGAAGGAAGCGCTGCAGCAGATGGCCGAGGAAGGCGTCGTCCAGCTGTTTTCGCCTGAGGACGGCTCGCCGGCGATCGTCGGCGTCGTCGGCGCCCTGCAGCTCGACGTCTTGAAGGAGCGGCTGATGGCCGAATACGGCCTGCCGGTCTCCTTCGAAATGTCGCGTTTCTCCGTCTGCCGCTGGATCTCGGCCGAGCAGCCGGCCGATCTGGAGAAATTCCTCACTGTCAAGCGCGGCGATATCGCCCGCGATCTCGACGGCGATCCGGTTTTCCTCGCCCAGGACGGTTTTTCGCTGCGTTACGAGTCCGAGCGCCATCCGGCGATCAAAATGGTCGCCATCAAGGAATATCACGCCGCCAAGGCGGCGTGATCCCGGGGCAATGGTTGGCGCCCCCTCTCTCCAGCCTCATCCTGAGAGCTTGTGAAGCTTTTGAATCTTGTGCGTTTCAGGCCAGTGTTGGCTGGTCTTGGCTGGCCGATGCCATCGAGCGTTAGCCGATTACGCGGTGCGTTTTGATGGTCGCGTGTTGGCGTCAGGGTGATTGCCCTGGTTTAGCCATTGGCAAGCCGATGGCCTTGCAGGATATTGTTGGTGAGTGCGTAGCAGAGCACGACGGCCTGGACCTTTTCGATGCCGCGCACCGTCAATTGTCGCAGATTCCAGTTGCGCCAGCGGGCATGGATGCATTCGCAGATCGAGCGGGGTTTGTACTGAGCCTTGCCCGTCTCGCTTCCCATGCGGGTCCGCCAGGTTGACACACCCGCACCGTCGCCGCGCCGCGGCAAGAAGGGATCGGTTCCGTGTTTGGACTGCGTGGGCGGACAAAAGACCTCGACCCCTTCGCCGTGCGCCCACTCGATATCTTCAGCGCTGCAAAAGCCGCCATCGGCGAGATAGCGGCGCGGCAGATGGCCGCTCAGCGCGCGCAACCGCTCCAGCATCGGCCGCATGAGGCCGCGATCGGAGCCGGCATTGGTCACCTCGAGCCCGACCACGAACTGCTCGCCGGCGGTGCTCGCAACCTGCACATTATAAGCCGGACGGAAGCCGCCGTCGGCCATCTTCATCACCCGCGCCTGCGCATCCGTGCTGGAGGCGCGCGGCTCCTTCGGCTTTTTGCCATTGCCGCGCTTTTCTTCGCGCGCTTGGCGATGGCGCTGAATCTCGTCAAGAGCGGCCTTGGCTGCTCTGAGCCGCTCGCCGCGCTCACGCGCCGCTCGTTGCCTGGCAGCCTCGATGCGCCGAGTGCTGGCATCCGAACGCGCATCGACCTCGCGCTTGAGCTGATCCACAACCGCCTCGGCAATGGAAAGATGCCGATCAAGCGTCGCCTTGCGGCCGAACGAGGCGGCACCCGCGCTCGCCCGGACCCGCACGCCATCCTGCGCCAAATTATCGAAAGCGACGAGGCCGGCATCGGCAAGCGCCGCCAGATGCTCGGCCAGCAGCCGGTCGAGCAGATCGGCGCAACCAACCCGAAAATCCGACAGCGTGTGATAGTTCACCGAGACGCCGCCGCACAGCCAGCGATAGACGTCGTGGCTCCCGCACAGCCGTTCCAGCGCCCGCGCACTGCCGACGCCATCGCTGCTGGCATAGAGCCACAGCGCCAGCAAAAGCCGTGGCGAAATCGGCGGATGGCCCGGCCGCTGCTCACGCGCTTTGATCCGATCTTCAAGCGCGCTCAGATCCAGTCCCTCGACATAGCTCCAAATCACGCGCACCGCGTGATCCTGGCCGATCAAGCTGTCGATATCCACGGCACGCAACTCGATCTGATCGCGCACCGGCTCGCGCATGCGCGCCGCCCCGCGCCCCGCCTGAGCACTGCGCTGCGATCCATGCACCGGCAATCCTTCGAACAGCTCGTCGCTCACCATCATCCCCCAAGCAAATCAACCACCCAACAGAATCACAATCCCATCGACACCGCCACAAAACATTCACAGGCTCTGAGGCGCGTAGGCCAAAGGCCGGAGCCTCGAAGGAGGGGGCTGGCCACCGGTCTCGGCAAATGCAGATGCTGAGCGGTATCCAGCCACCCGCCCCTCCTTCGAGGCCCCTTGTGGGGCACCTCAGATGAGGGCTGGTCGTTGTGCGTGCCACCTGAAGTAAGCTTACCGGCCTGCTAATCCTCTCGATCAAATCGCGGCAGCGGCTCGATATTTTCCACCCCGGGCAAAGCCGAGCGGCACCATATCTGTTTCCTGGGCGTCAGCTCCCGCCGCTGGTCGATGCTGCCGACGCGGATGCCGATCGCTTTGCCGTCACCATCCGTGCGGTACAGCGGCGATCCGCAATTCGGGCAGAAGAATTGCCGGCTGAGACCACCGCTGTCGCCATATTTCGTGTAGCCGCGCGGCTCGCCTGAAGTAAGCGTGAAACTTCCCGGCCGCGCCGGTGCGGTGATGCGATAGGCGGAGCCCGTCAGCCGCTGGCAATCGGTGCAATGGCAGATCGACACCCGCTCCGGAACGATCTCGGCCTGATAGCGGATCGCGCCGCAGTGGCATCCGCCGGTGATGTGCATCGATAATCCCTCAATCCGCCGGCTGCGCGGCCGGGTGGGTGGCGTAGAAGATCTTCGCATCCGCCGTGAAGGCGGCCCGCTGTTCGGCTCTGGTATAGAACATATGGCCGCCGCGATAAAGCTTGAGCCCGACCCGGCCGCCGGTGAGCGAGGGCGGCAGGTGGTCGACGACGTAGCGGCTGACGCCGTAAGGCGTCACCAGATCGCTGTAGCCATGGGCGATCAGCAGGTGGAATGCCGGGTTCGAGGCGAGCAGCTGCCTGATGTCGTCGGTGGCGCTGGCCTGGAAGCGCGATCCGCCGCCGCGCCCGCCGCCCCATTCCCAGCGCCGGCTGATATCGCCTTCGAGCAGGGTGTAGGTCATATCGGTCTTGAAGCCGAGTTCGTTGCGGGCATAGTCGGCAAAGGCGCCGCCATAGGCGCGGGTGAAACCATCGAGGATGGCGTCGTCGCCGCGATCGTAATCCGATTCCGGATAGGGATCGGGCGCGGCAAAAGCGGCATCATAGGAACTCATCACCTCGCCGGTGTCGGAATGTTTGACGAAGGCACTGCCGAGGAAGCCGCGATTGCGGGTGACGATATCCTGCGGAATGCCGGTCAGCCCGGCAACCCTCCCGTAGAAGGCCGCGGCATCCGTTCCCGTCGGCGGCGGTCCGGCAAGCGTGGTCAGATAGTCGCCGAGCGCAAAGGTCTCGGCTTGCCTCTGCTTCTCCTCGTCAAAGGCGTTGTGCCGGTCGAGTTCGGCGGCAGCCAGCGACGGCAATTCCAGGGCCGCGCCGAGCGCGAACTGGTCGGCGTTGAACATCAGCTGGCCCTCGAGCAGCGGCGAGAGCATCACCGCGCCGGCAATGATGATGCCCTGGCTTTCCTTGAGTGCCGAAGCGACCTTGGCGGCACGGAAGCCGCCGTAGCTTTCGCCGAGAAGATATTTCGGCGAGTTGGAGCGGCCATTATGCGTGACGTAGAGCGCGATTGCCTTGGCGATGCTCTGGGCATCGGCGTTGACGTTGTAGTAGTTCGAGGCATCGTCGGCCTTTGCTGTCCGGCTCCAGCCGGTGCCGATCGGGTCGATCATCACCAGATCGGTGAAATCGAGCCAGCTTTGCGGGTTGTCGACGAGTTTGGCATTGGCGCCGTCGCGTCCGTCCGGTCCGAAATCGAGCACCTTCGGCCCCACCAGCCCGAGATGCAGAAAGGCGGAAGCCGCACCCGGCCCGCCGTTGAAGGCAAAGGTCAGCGGCCGGTTCGGCCCGCCATCCCTGGCGACATAGGCGGTATAAAAGATCGCGCCGGTCTGCGCGCCGTCCTGGCCGAAGAGATTAAGCGTGCCGGCGGTGGCGGTATAGGCGATCTTGCGATCGCCGGCGGTCAGGTCATGTTCGGTGACGGAATCGGCTGGCAGCAGCCTCAGCACGCCGTCGCGTGCGCCGCTCTGGACATTGGCCCGGCCTTCTCCGCTTTCCTGCGCCAGAGAAAGGGCCGGGGACAGCGATGTCGCAAGCGCAGCGAGCAGAAACAGGGTTCGTAGGCGCAAGATATCTTCTCCGGCGGTGGGTCGTGCAGGCTGAAATAGCGTAGCATCCGCAGCCGGCGACCGGCATCAAGAGATGGTGATGGATAGGTGAGCGAGGGCTCAGCCGTCCTTTTCGACCGCATGGACATTGATCTCCACCGCCCGCCCGGCCCTCCAGCCGTTGATCGCCGCGCCCAGTCCGAGTGCGACGAAGAGGACGGCGCACCAGGAAAAGCTGCCGGTCCAGCCGCGGATGAGGCCGACGATGAGCGGGCCGATTGATGCAAGCAGGTAACCGACGCATTGCGCCATGCCGGAGAGATGGGCGGCAACATCGGGATCGCGCGAGCGCAGCACGATCGTCGTCATCGCCGCCGCGATCAGCCCGCCCTGGCCGATGCCCTGCAGCACAGCCCAGAGCCAGACGGTCGACAGCGGCGCAAAGAGCAGGCCGAGCAGGGCGGTGACGGCGACGCCGCAAAGGCTCGCATTGATCAGCCGCTGGTCTTTCCCCCGCACGGCGATATGCGGCACGATGAGGCAGGATGCGGCCTGCACCATCACCGAGAGCGAAACGATCGCCCCGGCAGTGACGCCGTCGAGGCCGCGTTCGCGCAGGATCGGAACCAGCCAGCCGAAGACGCAATAGGCAAGTGCGGATTGCAGCCCCATGAACAGCGTCACCTGCCAGGCCAGCCGGTCCCGCCAGAGGCCCTTGACATGAAATCCGTTTCGCCTTGCCTGGCCTCCGCTGCGCAGAATCTGCGGCAGCCAGAGCAAGGCGACGACGAGCGCCGGCAGTGCCCAGATGGCGAGCGCGCCTTGGAGAGAGCCGCCGAGCGCCTGTTCGATCGGCAGCGTCAGCCCTGCCGCACTGGCCGCACCGGCGCAGAGCGCCATGGTGTAGAAGCCGGTCATCAATGCCGCGCGCCCGGCGAAATCCCGCTTCACCAGCCCCGGCAGCAACACGTTGCCGACGGCGATGCAGGCACCGGCGAGCGCGGTGCCGATGAAAAGCAGCGGCACGGAGGAGAGCCCACGCAAACCGGTGCCAAGGGCCAGAAGCAGGAGAACGCCGAGCAGCGTGCGTTCCGCGCCGAGGCGCTGGGCAAGACGCGGCGCCAGCGGCGAGAAGGCGCCGAGGCAGACGACCGGCAGCGTCGTCAGCAGGCTGGCGCCGAGCGCGGTAAGACCGAGTTCGGAGCGGATTTCCGGCAGCAGCGCCGAAGCGCTCGAAAAGACCGGGCGCAGGTTGAAGGCGATCAACACGAGGCTGGCGCCAAGCAGGAAACGATCCGCGGCTCCGCGCACCGGTGTTGCCTGCGGCGGCGGCAGGCTGCCGGCCTCGACGTCTACAAGCAATTCATCGGATGCGTCGAATGTCGTGACGGCATCGGCGGAAGATGTGGTCATGACAGGATCATCCGGTCGAGGGCGGCAAGAACCGGCGCCATGAAGCGGCGCACAGCCAAATCCGCCTGGTCGGGATCGCCGGTTTCGATTGCGTCGACAATATCGGCATGCGCCTGCATATCCGGTTCGGGAATATCCTTGCCGAGCGTCGCGGCGATCGTATCGGCGATCGAGGTCGAGAAGAAATCGTAGATCTCGATCATCGCCCGGTTGCCGGAAGCGGCGATGACGGCCTTGTGGAAGGCGAGGTCGCGTTCGATGAAGGCGGCCTTGTCGCGGCCATCATAACTGCCGCGTTCGGCAAGCAGCCGGCGAAGCCCGGCAACCGTCGCCGGCGTCTTGCGGACTGCCGTCAGCCGGGCGGCCTCGACATCGAGCGCCAGGCGCGCTTCGAACTGGTCGCGCAGGCTGGCGCGGCGGGCCATGGTGAGCGGCCGGCCGGTATCGCTGGTCGAGCGCACATAGGTTCCGGACCCCTGCCGGGTTTCGAGATAGCCCTGGGAGACCAGAACCCGCACCGCCTCGCGCACCGTGCCGCGGCTCACCGAGAGCATGGCCGACAGCGAGGCTTCATTCGGCAGTTTCTCGCCGACCGCCCAGCGTTTGCCGAGAATATCGCTGCGGATCGCCTCGATTGCCTCATCGGCGAGATTGGTCCTGCTGATCGCGCGCATCCCACTACTCATAAAGTCATCTGATGACTTTATGAGTAGTGGGATTTCGATGGTCCGTCAACGATCTTATATCAGGGCAATAAAAAGGGCCGCCTCGGCGACCCTTTCCATGAGTTTGGCCTCAAACTGGCCTGGGCTGTCTACGCAGCCCCAGGAAGGCGGGATTACAGCGAGGGCTGCCTCGCTTTCTTCACCTCTCCCATGCCCGTTACGAGGTCCGAAATCTCATTAGACATTGGATCACCTTCCTTTCGTTCTGTTGCTGATAAGTCGAAGGTAGGCTGATTCTTTTCAGATGCAAGCAGAAATCTGCAGGATTTCCCGCCTGGAGGAAGACCGGCATTCACGAAAGAACACAGCGTTTCGCTGAATTTGAACATCCAGGACGCCACGAATCCGTCACCTTGTGCTTGCAAACCGGCCGCGCATTAAGCTGTTATTAGCCGCGACGGCAGACAATCTAGCATGCCCGCCGATGCGGCGGCGGGTCCCGGAGCAAGAAAGCCATGTGTCGCTGGGCAGCCTATCGCGGAGATCCCCTCTATCTCGAGGAGCTGGTGTCCTCGCCCGCCCATTCGCTGATCGAGCAGTCCCATTGCGCCACCCGCGCCAAGACGGCGACCAATGGCGATGGTTTCGGCATCGCCTGGTATGGCGACAGGCCGGAGCCCGGCCGCTACCGCGATATCCTGCCGGCCTGGTCGGATTGCAATCTGAAGAGCCTGGCGCGGCAGATCCGCTCGCCGCTTTTCCTCGCCCATGTCCGCGCCGCTACCGGCGGCGGCACGCGCCGCGACAATTGCCACCCCTTCACCCATGACACCTGGTCCTTCATGCACAACGGCCAGATCTCCGGCTTCGAGCGGCTGCGCCGGCCGATGGAAGCGATGCTCGACGACGAATTGTTCAACGCCCGCGGCGGCACGACCGATTCCGAGCTGATGTTTCTGCTGGCGCTGCAATTCGGCCTGCGCGAGGCGCCGATCGCCGCAATGGCCGATATGGTCGGTTTCGTCGAGGATCTGGCCGAAAGTCTCCTCGGCTCGATCCTGCTGCGCTTCACCGCCGCCTTCTCCGACGGCAAGACGCTCTATGCGATCCGCTATGCCACCGATCGCAAGGCGCCGACGCTTTATGCATCCCCTGCCAGCGCCGGCTATTGCCTCGTCTCCGAGCCGTTGAACGACGATGTCGACGCCTGGGCTGAAATTCCCGATGGCAGCGCCGTCACCGTCGGCGAAAACGGGATCGACGTCGCGGACTTCCGGCCGGGAAAGCGAAGTGCCGCCCGGCCGCAGCGCATGGCTATCCCTGCCTGAAACGCCTTAGCTGAACTGCGCGGCGATCAGCGCTGCCAGCCTTTCAGCAACCTCTTCCTTTGCCAGGTCGGGCCATTGCTCGACGCCGTCGCGGCGGATGAGTTTGACGCTGTTGCGGCTGCCGCCCATGATGCCGGTGGCCGGCGAGACATCGTTGGCGACGATCATGTCGGCGCCCTTGCGCTCGAGTTTGACCCGCGCATTGCTTTCCACGTCCTGCGTTTCGGCGGCAAAGCCGATCACCAGCTTCGGCCGCATCGTATGATGGCCGACGGTTTTGAGGATGTCGGGGTTTTCGGTCAGCGCCAGCGTCGGGATGGATTCGCCCGGATGTTTCTTCAGCTTCTGGTCGGCGGCCGAGGCGACACGCCAGTCCGCCACCGCCGCGACCATCACGGCGATGTCGGCCGGCAGCGCCGAAAGCACCGCGTCGCGCATTTCCTCCGCCCGCTCGACATGCACGGTGCTGACGCCGACGGGGTCGGCGATCGTCACCGGCCCTGAGACCAGCGTCACCTCGGCTCCAAGCCTGGCAAGGGCGGCGGCGATCGCATGGCCCTGCCGGCCGGAAGAGCGGTTGGCGATGTAGCGCACCGGGTCGATCGGCTCGTGCGTCGGTCCTGAGGTGACGATCGCCTTGCGCCCCTTCAGCGGCTTTTCTCCGTCGTCGAGCATGGTTTCGGCCGCCGCCACGATCTCCAGCGGCTCCGCCATCCGGCCGAGCCCGGCTTCCCGGCTCTCCGCCATCTCGCCGGCCATCGGCCCGACGAAGCGGATGCCGTCTGCCCGGAGCAGCGCCGCATTGCGCCGCGTCGCCGGATGCGCCCACATTCTGGGGTTCATCGCCGGTGCCGCCAGCACCGGCCTCTCAGTCGCCAGCAGCACGGTCGAGGCGAGATCGTCGGCAAGCCCGTTCGCCATCTTCGCCATCAGGTCGGCGGTGGCAGGGGCGATGAGCACGAGATCGCAGTCGCGCGCCAGCCTGATATGGCCGACATCCTGTTCGTCTTCACGCGAAAACAGATCGAGGAAGACGTGATCCGCCGCCAGCGCGCCGACGGCCAGCGGCGTGACGAATTCCTGGGCGCCCTTGGTCATGATCGGGCGCACGCTCGCGCCGCGCTCTCGCAGCCGGCGGATCAGATCCAGGCTCTTATAGGCGGCGATGCCGCCGGAGATGATGAGGAGGATGCGTTTTCCGCTGAGAGCCATGGCTTTCTTCCCGTCGCCTTATTGACCGGCCCCGACCCTAAGCCTTTGGCGGAGAACATGCAATCGCGCCGGTGAAGCTATGGAGCTTGCTCGAGGTACTGCTGTCTGATCGGCGCCCATGCCTGCCCCTCACCCTAACCCTCTCCCCGTAAAACGGGGAGAGGGGACTTGCCCCGCGAGACGTTAGCAAGGGACGGAGAGGTCGCGGCATATCCCCTTCTCCCCGTAAAACGGGGAGAAGGTGCCGGCAGGCGGATGAGGGGCCGGCGTCGGCAATCGGAGGGTCTCCAACCCGGAAATCGCGCCGCGCCGTCTTAGCTGCGGGTGATCGAAATGCCGCCGTCAACCAGCGAAGCCGTACCGGTGACGAAGCTCGCATCGTCGGAGGCGAGGTAGAGAACCGAGCGGGCGACTTCGTCAGGTGTCGCGACGCGCTTCAGCGCATGCATATTGGTGACGGCGGCCCGCTTGTCGGCCGTATCGTTCATGTCCCGGTACATCTCGGTATCGACGGCGCCCGGCAGGACGGCGTTGACGCGCACGCCCTGCGCTCCGAATTCGGCGGCGAGCGCCTGCGTCAGGCCGATCAGGCCGGATTTGCTGGCGGCATAGGCGGCAACGCCCGGAAAGGCGAAGCTGTAGCCGACGAAGGTCGAAGTGAAGATCACCGAGCCGCCGCCTTTTTCCGCCATCGCGCCGATCTGATGTTTGGCGGCGAGGAAGGATGCCGTGAGGTTGACATCAAGCGCCTCGCTGAAGCCTACTTCCGAGACACCGGTGCTCGGGCCGGCCTCGCCGATGATGCCGGCATTGTTGAAGGCGATGTCGAGCTTGCCGTAATGGGTCACGGCAGCCGCGACCAGCGCCTTGTGATAGTCTTCCGACCGGACGTCGCCGGCAATGGCGACGGCGTCGCCGCCCTCTGCTTTGATCTCCGCGACGAGACTGGCGAGCTCAGCCCGACGTCGGGCACCGACGACGACCTTGGCGCCTTCGGCGGCAAAGAGCTTTGCCGTGACGCGGCCGATGCCGGAGCTTGCGCCGGTGACGATCGCGACCTTGTTGTCCAAGCGGTTCATGGTTCCATCTCCTGTGTTGGAAGCGAGGCGGCCCCTGCCGTCCCTTTCGTTGACAGGAAGATGGCATTTTCCCTTCGTTCGGATTAGTCTTCAAATAGAGGAATTCGAATTCGGAAAGACCGAACGATGATCAGGATCGAAGGCATTGCGGCTTTCGTCGCCGTCGTCGAGGCAGGCTCGGTCAGCGAGGCGGCCCGGCGGCTCAGGCTCTCCAAATCCGTCGTCAGCGAAAGGCTGGCCGAGCTGGAGAAATCGCTGGGCGGCACGCTGCTGCACCGAACGACGCGCAAGCTCACCTTGACCGAGGACGGTGAGGTCTTCCTGGAGCGGGCCGGGCGTATCGTGCGCGAGATCGAGGAGGCTGCCGCCGATATGGCCGAGCGGCGCGGCACGCTGTCGGGGCCGATCCGCATCGCCGCCCCGGTCACCTTCGGCCGCATGCATCTCGGCCCGGCGCTCTATCCCTTTCTTGCCGACCATCCCGATATCGAACTGACGCTCGATATCGACGACCGGCGTGTCGATGCCGCCTCGGACGGCTATGACGCCATCATCCGCAACGGCCCGATCGCCGATAGCCGGCTGGTTGCCTGGAAGCTTGCGCCGAGCCGCCGCCTGCTCTGCGCGTCGCCGGATTATCTCGCGCGGGAGGGAATGCCGCTGTCGCTTGATGATCTCAACAGCCATCGCGGTATCTTCTACACCAATCGCGGCGTCGCCGACTGGCGCTTCCAGACGCCGGAGGGGGCGATCCTCGTCCGTGCAAAACCGGCGCTCGGCATCAACAACGGCGACATGCTGCGCGACGCCGCGATCGCCGGTCTCGGTATCGCGCTGCTGCCCGCCTTCATTGCCGGCCCGGCCATCCGCGAGGGACTGCTTGCCGAAATCGATGTCGGTCACAGGCCGGAGGCCGAATTCATCTATATGGCCCATCCCGAGGGACGAAATCCTTCCGCCAAGCTGCGCGCCATCGCCGATCATCTGAAGAAGAGTTTTGGCGATCCGCCCTATTGGGATATTGCGGATAGAGCATGATGCCGAAAAGTGTGAGCGGTTTTCGGGCGACATCATGCTCTAACTCTTTAATGTAGAACAGGATTCAGATTTTAGGCCAACCGGCCTAAAATCATCCTGTTCTAACCCATGAATTCGAAGGTTCGTCAGGATGAAGATATGGCGCTGCCAGCGCATGGCGCGAAGACTATGATCGCAGGGGAAAAGCACTACCTGACACGCGGCGCCGGCGCTTATCGACGCGCCAGCCTGGCGCTTTTCCTCTCCGGTTTCTCCACCTTCTCGCTGCTTTATTGCGTGCAGCCGCTGCTGCCGATCTTCTCGCAGGAATTTGCCGTCAGCCCGGCCGGAAGCTCGCTGTCGCTCTCGCTCTCCACCGGCTTCCTCGCACTCGCCATCGTCTGCGCCGCCGCCGTCTCGGAAGGCCTTGGCCGCCGCAGCCTGATGTCGATATCGCTGGTCGGCGCCGCCTTGCTGACGGTGGCCACCGCCTTTGCCCCGAACTGGCAGCTGCTGCTTGTCATCCGCGCCCTGCAGGGCTTCGTTCTCGGCGGCGTGCCCGCCGTCGCCATGGCCTATCTCGCCGAGGAAATCGATCCGCGCGGCCTTGGCGCCACCATGGGCCTTTATGTCGGCGGCACGGCCTTCGGCGGCATGTCCGGCCGCGTTCTCACCGGCATCTTCGCCGAATATCTCGGCTGGCGGCCGGCGCTGTTCCTCATCGGCGCCATCGGCCTTGCCGCCGCGCTCGGCTTCATCGCCCTGCTGCCGCCGTCGAAGAACTTCGTCCGCCGGCCCGGCTTCGATCCGCGTTTCCACGCGAAGGCCTGGCTCGGCCATCTCAAAAATCCGGCGCTGCCCTTCATCTTCGCCATCGCCTTCCTGGCGATGGGCTCCTTCGTGACCATCTACAATTACGCCGGCTTCCGTCTCGTGGCGCCGCCCTATGGCCTCAACCAGACCGAACTCGGCCTGATCTTCACCGTCTATCTCTTCGGCATCGGCGCCGCCTCGATCGGCGGCCTGATCGGAGACCGGATCGGGCACTTCCGCGTTCTTCTCTTCGGTCTTGCGCTGACCGCCGCCGGCAGCGCGCTGACGCTCTTCGCCCCGCTGCCCTCCATCATTCTCGGCATCGTGGTGCTGACATCAGGTTTCTTCATGAGCCATTCCATCGCCAGCGGCCTCGTCGGCAGGCTGGCGCATGGCACCAAGGGCCACGCCTCGTCGCTCTATATGCTGGCCTATTACGTCGGCTCCAGCCTCATGGGGTCGGCGGGTGGCTGGTTCTGGGCAATCGACGGCTGGGCCGCCGTCGTCGCCTTCACCCTTGTCATGCTGGCGCTCGCCTTTATCTCCGCCTGTGTCGCGCAGCGTCTCGCCAGGAGAAAAACATGATCCGCATCGACCGTCTCGATCATCTCGTGCTGACCGTCGCCGATATCGCAGCCACCTGCGATTTTTATTCCCGCATCCTCGGCATGTCGGTCGAAACCTTCGCGGAAGGCCGCAAGGCGCTGAAATTCGGCCGCCAGAAGATCAATCTGCATCGGGCCGGCCACGAATTCGAACCCAAGGCGAGACATGCCGCCCCCGGCTCCGGCGACCTCTGCTTCATCGCCGAAACGCCGATTGCCGACGTCATTGCCCACCTGCAGGCATCAGGCATTGTGATTGAGGAAGGTCCGGTCGAACGCACCGGCGCGACCGGACGGTTGCGTTCGGTTTATTTCCGAGACCCAGACGGCAATCTCATCGAAGTTTCGAACCTGATCGACTGACGCTCGATAGGCCGATATCCGCCTCCGGGCTCAATCCAGCCGGATATAGGGCACGTCCTTCTTCGCCACCTCATCCAGCGCCTCCTCGTAGCCCGCATCGGCGTAACGCATGACGCCGAGGGCAGTGTCGTTGGTCAGCGCGTGGTCGAGCCGCTCGTCGGCGGCATCGGTGCCGTCGGCGACGACGGTGACGCCGCAGCTCGTCATGTAGCCGGCATAACCGCCGCCGCCGGAATGGACGACGACGAGATCGGCCATCGACGAGCAGAGCATCATCGCGTCGATCAGCGGCCAGTCGGCGATCGCATCCGATCCGTCCTTCATCCGCTCGGTCATGATGTTGGGATGCGCCATGGCGCCGGCATCGAGATGGTCGCGGGAAAAGGCTATGGGGCCTTTGAGCTCGCCGCCTGCGACCAGCGCATTGACGTGCCGCGCCAGCATCGTGCGTTCGCCGTGGCCGAGCCAGGCGATACGGGCCGGCAGCCCCTCGAAGGGAACGTGCTCGCGCGCCAGCCGGATCCAGTTGGTGATGATCCTGTTGTCGGGGAAGAGTTCGAGCAGCAGATCGTCGATGCGGGCGATATCGCTCTCCTCGCCCGACAGAGCCATCCAGCGGAACGGGCCGATCGCCCGGGCGAACAGCGGCCTCAGATAGGCTTCGGTGAAGATCGGAATGTCGAAGGCATCGGCGACGCCGCCTTCTTTCGCCTGGGTGCGGATGAGGTTGCCGTTGTCGAAGACTTCCGCGCCGCGCTTCTGGAAGTGCAGCATCGCCGTCACATGCTCGACGATCGAGGCGCGGCTTGCCGCCATCAACTGCCCCTGGCCGTCGTCGCGCAATCCTCTCACCTGATCGAGGTCCATGCCCTTCGGCACATAGCCATAGACGAGGTCGTGCGCCGAAGTCTGGTCGGTGACGATATCGGGCACGATGCCGCGCCGGGCGATTTCGGGATAGACCTCCGCCGCATTGCCGACGAGCCCGACGGATAGCGCCCGCTTCTCCTTGACCGCCGCGTCGATCATCTGAAGGGCGGTATCGAGATCGGGGGCGATCTCCTGGAGATAACCGATCTCCTGGCGCTTGCGGGCGCGCTCCGGATCGATGTCGACGCAGAGGATCGCCGCCCCCGCCATGCGGCCGGCGAGCGGCTGCGCCCCACCCATGCCGCCGAGGCCGGCCGTCAGCACGAACCGGCCGGCGAGATCGCCGCCGAAGCGCCGCTCGGCAATGCGCATGAAGATCTCGTAAGTGCCCTGGATGACGCCCTGGCTGCCGATATACTGCCAGGCGCCGGCCGTCAGGCCGCCCCAGCAGATCAGTCCCTTGCGCTGCAGCTCATAAAACACCTCGGCTTTCGCCCATTGCCCGACGATATTGCAGTTCGCCATGATGACGAGCGGCGCCTTGGCATGCGTCCGCACCAGCCCGATCGGCTTGCCCGACTGGATCAGCAGCGTCTGATCCTCCTCCATCTCGGTCAGCGCCTTGACGATGCCCTTATGCGCCGCCCAGCTGCGGGCCGCCTTGCCGAGCGCGGCATAGACGATCAGGTTTTCGGGATCCTCGCCAACGGAAAGCACGTTTTCGAGCAGGCGCAGCAGCGCTTCCTGCCGCCAGCCCCTGGCCCGCAGCTCCGGCCCGCCGGGGATGGGAAATTTCGGATGACGCGGATTGGCCTTCGGCATGGTTGTTCCTCGCTTGGTCTCTGTTTCCCCTTCTCCCTGCCGGGGAGAAGGTGGCCCGAAGGGTCGGATGAGGGGGCCACACGGCATAACATTCATTGCCCTTCGCTTGCGCTCAGGCACTCGCGGCCTTGCCGCTCACCCCCTCATCTATCCCTAGGACATCTTCTCCCGCTGGGGAGAAGGGGGAAAGCGCAGTCGTCACTTGCCCGGCAGCGATTCCACATAGGCGAGCGCCGCATCGAGCAGACGCCGTCTCAGCGCATCGTCGCCGTAGGCCTCGGCATTGGCGCGCACCCAGCCATGCATGACCCGCTCACCCATCGACATCTGGATCACGCCCGGCAGCATCAGCGCCCAGCCGTCATTGCCCTTGCCGAGACGGATCAACATGCCGTCACTGCGCGCGCCGCAGAGAAGGTTGCCGTTCAGCAGGAAGGCCCAGCCGCCGAACATGGATTTTTCGGCAAGGCCAGGCCGATCGCCGAGTGCCTCGCGCAGCAGGTCTTCCAGTCCCCGATCGCGCGCCATGGCTCAGGCCCTCGCCGCTAGCGCATAGCGGGCGATCTCGATCCCCATCGCCTTCTCGACGACGGGATAGACGGTGGGATCGAGCACGCTTGCCGACAGCGGGATGATATCCTTCGGCACATGCAGGATGAAGACCTGCATGCCTTCCCTAAGCTGGCCGACGCTGAGTGGCTCGCCCTCCTGGGACAGCGTGCTGATCACGGCGGGGAAGGTGGCAAGCCGGCCGCCATCGGCATCGTCCACGGCCATATATTCGTTCATCACATGCAGCGTCACCGATTTTGCGCCCGAACCGACGCTGACCGTGCCGATGTCGAAAGCTTCCCTGGTGTAGACGACGTCCTTTCCAGATATGACGCCCTCGGCGAGGATATGCCCGCCCGTCGTTTTGCAGATCGCGTCGATGACGGCGGCTCCGCCGCGTTTCTCCGCCGCGATGATCGCCTCTCCGAGCGCAAGCGCCATCGAGATGCCGCCGAGTGCGGCGTGACCACGGACATAGGAAGCGCGCAGCGGGTTGCGGCAGCTGGCGATGAAGCCGCCGGATTGATCGGCGGCGGCGCGCAGCACCGGCGAGATCTTCGCCGTCGCGCCCTTCACCACCAGTTCGATGTACCGGTTCTCGGCTCGATTGCCGCCGACGGCCGTCTGGATCATCTGCTCCGGCGAGCCGGCCATGCCGATCGAGCCCATGTCGCCGGTGGGATGGGCGCGGATATCGCCGACCGCGTCGACCACCTTGGTGCCGAGGATCGCCGAGGGCAGCCAGCCGTTCAGGGTCGAGGATTTGCCGTTCTGGCCGATGATCAGCCCGGACAGCTTTTCGCCGAGCGCCTCCTGCAAGAGCTGCACCGCCTTCACGTAATCGATGCCCTGCATTTCCCAGGGCGTGGTGGAGGCGGGCGCGCCGATCGCGGCTGCGGTGGCGATCCAGTCGTCGTCCCTCAGCTCCTCGATCGAGACCAGCTCCGGCTTACCGACATTGACGGCTGCAAGCCCAAGCATCCTTCCGTGATCGGCCCAGCCGCCGCCGCCGGCGGCATAGACGGAGCCGCCCTTGACCGCGGCTTCCACGTCCTTCTCAACCAGTATGCGTCCCATCGGCCTTCTCCCGCGTCAAATCCTTGTCCATCTCGCGCACCGCCTCGAACAGCACGGCGGCGCCGAGCGCGATGTCGTCATTGTCGGCCCATTCGTCGGCGGAGTGGCTGCGGCCCTCCCGGCAGGGCACGAAGATCATCGCCGCCGGCGCCACCTTGGCGATCCAGGCGGTATCGTGCCCGGCGCCCGACGCCATGCGCCGGTGTTTGGCGCCGACACGGATGCAGGCGGCCTCCAGCGTCGAAAGCAGCCCGGCATCGCCCGGCGTCGGCAGATTGTCGGACACCCGGCTCGGCGGCTTGATCGTCACGCCATAAGCGTCGGCGAGCTTTTCGACATGACCGTCGAGCCAGCGGCAGAAGGCTTCCATATCGGCGCGGATTTCGGCGCGGCCATCGATCAGCAGCGCTACCTTCGACGGCACGACATTGGCGGCATTCGGCTCGATCCTGAATTCGCCGACGGTTGCGGCGAAGTGGCCCGGCATCTTGGCAAGCTCGGCGGCGGCGTTGCGGATGTCGAGCACCAGTTGGGCGGCCGCCACCAGCGCATCCGCCCTCCGGTCCATCGGCGTCGTGCCGGCATGGTCGGCTCGCCCCTCGACGGCAATTTCGATGCGGGTGATGCCGGAGATGGCGGTGACGATGCCGATATCCTCCCGTTCGGCTTCGAGCACCGGTCCCTGCTCGATATGCAGTTCGAGAAAGCCTGCGATATCCGGCCGCTTCTGCTGCGCCAGCACGCCTGGCGTGCCACCCACCTCGGCGATGGCTTCGGCCAGGTCGCGCCCGTCGCTGACGCGCGAAAGCCAGGCCTCCGGCAATTGCCCGGTCATCCCCCGGCTGCCGATACAGGAGACGCCGAAGATACTCACCTCCTCGGCAAGGAAGTCGACGATCTCGAGATCGTGGTCGAGCTCGATCGCCCGGTCGCTGAGCGCACGCGCCACCTCAAGCGCCGAGATCACCCCGGCAATGCCGTCGAAGCGGCCGCCATCCGGCACCGTGTCGGAATGCGAGCCGAGCATGATCGTGCCGAGCCAGGGTTTGCGGCCCGTGCGCCGGCCGATCAGATTGCCGGCGGCATCGATCCGCGTTTCCAGCCCCGCCGCCTTCATCTGCGCTTCGATATAGGCCCGGCCTTCGAGAAAGAGCGGCGTGAAAGCCCGCCGCGTCCAGGGATGGCCGGGCTCGGTAATCGCGGCGAGCGCCTCGATATCCCCGGCGATCCGGCCGGCATCGACGGGAAGATTGCGGCTCATGCGAGCGCTCCGGCAACGACCTGGCGCGACAGCGGCCGGACGAACCGGCCGGTGCCGGGCTCGGCCAGCACCTTGCCGCCTTCGGCGATCTTTTCGCCCCTGAGATAGGTGGCCGCAACGCTCCACGGCAGGCGAATGCCGTTATAGGGGCTCCAGCCGACGACGTTGTTGCCGCTGGCAGACGCGTCATAGATGCCGTCCCGCGGCTCCAGCACGATGATATCGGCATCCTTGCCGGGCTTCAGCGCCCCCTTGATATGGTCGAGGCGGAAATGCCTGGCCGGGTTCTCCGCCATCAACCGGGCCGCCCATGTCAGCGGAATGCCGCGTTCGCTGGCGCCTTTGACGAACAGCGGCACCATCACCTCGAGGCCCGGCACGCCGGAGGCATTGGCGAGCATATCGGGATTGGTCTTGCGGTTCTCCGACCAGCTGACATGATCGGTCGAGACCAGCCAGACATCGCCCTCGGCCACCTTCCGCCAGAGCTTCTCCACCTCGGCGCGCGGCCGCAGCGGCGGATTGATCTTCGCCTTGCCGCCGAGGCGCTTGACGTCGTTCTCTTCGTCGAGCGTCAGGTAATGGACGCAGCATTCGACGGTCGCGGCAAAACCGTCGCGGCGATAGGCACGGGCGATATCGTAGCCGCGCCCGAGCGAGCAGTGCACCACATGCGCCGGGCAGCCGGTGGCGGCCCCCGTCTCGAAGATCGTATGCATCGCCAAGAGTTCGGTAATCGGCGGCCGCGACAGGCCGTGTGCCCGCCAGTCGGTGATGCCGCTCGCCTTCACCGCAGCCATATAGCTGCGCACCGCCTCGTCATCCTCATTGTGCACGCCTGCCGTCAGCCCCGTCGGCGCGATCGCGGCAAAGCAGGCGTCGAGCAGGGCCGGTGGAATACGCGGAAAACGCTTGGGGTCGGTGCCGAAAGTCGAGAATTTGAAGGCGGCAACGCCTGCCTCGACCATCTCGCCGATCCGCGCCGGGCCTTCTTCCGGATCGACCGTGCCGTAAAGCGCGAAGTCGACACGCGCCTGCGGGCCAGCATGGTCGATCTTGCGTTTGACCGCCGCCGCCGAGCAGACGAGATCGCCCTCGTCATAGGGCATGTCGACGATCGTTGTTACGCCGCCGGCCGCCGCCGAACGCGTCGACCAGATGAAATCCTCCTGATCCTTCTGGGAAAGCGAGTGCACCTGGGCGTCGATCGCACCGGGCAGGATCAGCGCTTTGCCGAGCAGATGCCGTTCACGCGCCGCAGGCGGCACGCCGAGGCCGACCTCGGCGATCCTGCCGTCGCGGGCGGCAACATAGCCTTCTTCGAGAATGCGGTCGGGCAACACCACCGTGCCCTGCAGAACGAGATCGAAGTCCATGACGCTTCCTCCCAGGCTGAGATCAGAGTGCCTGCGCCTCGTGGTGGGTCAGGCGCTCCTCGATATGCTCCAGTGACCCGAGGGCAAAGAAATCGTCGAAGGAGGCGATCGGAACCTGCTCGGTCAGCCTCGAGAGGAAGTCGTCCGAGCCGAGCTCCTCCTCGATTGCCTCCACCTCGGCCGAAAGCGGCCGGTCGACAGTATAGAAATCCGCATGTTTGCGCACGACCTCGTAGAGCATGGCGGCAACCCCCTTCGGTTCGTCGCCGAGAATGTCGATCGCCTGGGCAGACAGCAGCGCCTCCAGTGCTGCCAGACGCTTCAGCGCCTGCATCTGGCGCTCGAAGCGCTCGATGACCAGGGGCAGGAAGGCCGCCTCGTCCTCCAGCCCGGCGGCCACCACCAGCGACTGCGCCGACACCGGATTGGACATCGACAGCACGCGCGAAAAAATCTCGCCGGCAAGCTTGATGATCGGCCCGAAACCTGTGGCGATCCGCCCTGGCGGCACGAGATTGACCGGCAGGTCGCGCCGCTGGCCGTTGCCGAGAATGACGCAGCGGTTGAAGGCGTTGCGCGCCGCATGCGCCATGCAGAGTGCGGCCGATTCCAAGAGGATCGTCACATCGAGCGGCAGCGAACCGCCCGAGGTCATCACCCGGCCTTCGACTACGACGGGATTGTCGTCCGAACGCCCGGTGGCGGCAAGGATTTTATGGCCTGTCGACAGCAGGTTTTCGATGACCGCGCCGAACACTTGGGCGATCATGCGCAGGCTGAGCGGATCCTGCACATGCGTCGCGACCGGCCAGTTCCAGTCGTCGGAGGCATTGCAGAGCCAGGCGCCGATCAGCGCCTCGCGCGCCGTGCCGACATGGCGCACCGCCTTCCAGGGATCGCGGGAGGCGCCGAGCGCGCCGGCCGCCATCATCGCCGTCGCCAGCAGGATGCGGATCGAGGCGGCGGCATTGCGCGTCGTTTCCGCAGCCGCGGCAAAGCTCACCGCATTGATGCTGAGCGAGGCGAGGCTGTCGCGCGGCGCCATCCGCACCGGCTCCAGTCCCGCTGCCCGGAAGGCGTCGGCTGCCTGCATGCGGCTGCCGCGATAGACCGCTTCGCCGACGCCGGTCAGCACCGCGCCGATCTGCCCCATCAGGCCGATATCGGCACAGCCGATCGAGCCGGTGCGGCGCACCACCGGGATCAGATCGGCTTTCAGCATGGTGATATAGGCTTCGATCAGCTCCGGCGTGCAGCCGACCTGGCCGGTCAGCGCCGTATTGACGCGGATCGCCATGGCGTTGCGCACGACATTGCAGGAAAAGGGCGTGCCGGTGCCGAAATGATGGGCGCGCACCAGGCCGAGGTTGAAGGTGTCGAGTTCGTCGGCCGACCACTCCACATCCTTCATGGCGCCGACGCCCGTCGTCGAGCCGTAGACCGGCATGCCTGAGGCAATCGCATCCTCGACGATCTCGCGGGCAATGGCGATGCGGGCCATGCCGGTCGCCGAAGCCGATATCGTCGCCTTGCCCGCACCGATCGCCGCCATCTCGGCAAAACCGAGCGGCCGTCCGGAAAGTTCGATGCCAAGGCGTTCGTGCTGCATGTGCCATATCTCCTAGAACAGGATGATTTTAGGCCGGTCCGGCCGAAAATCTGAATCCTGTTCTAAATTAAAGAGCTAGAGCATGATGTCGCCCGAAAACCGCTTACACTTTTCGGCATCATGCTCCAACGGTGAGACTAAGCGCCTCCTCCGTCATATGGGATATCCCAAATGCCGAACAC
Source organism: Rhizobium sp. BT03 (assembly GCF_030053155.1). NCBI lineage: Bacteria > Pseudomonadati > Pseudomonadota > Alphaproteobacteria > Hyphomicrobiales > Rhizobiaceae > Rhizobium > Rhizobium sp. BT03. Next base: position 2,256,341 of record NZ_CP125640.1, on the reverse strand, counting down.
AGCATGTTTAGGACGGATCAGCTCAGCATCCAGGCAATATAGAGAAGCGTCAATGCGATGATCCACAGCGCGATCCTGGCCGAACGGTTGTGCCGAGCCTCGGCCTTGCCGATCGCCTCCGCCGTCTGTTCGTCGAAACGTAAGCCGTGTTCGCTCATATGCAGAAGCTGGTGGTGGAATTTTTCGGTCTTCGCCGCAATTTCCGGCACGGCTTCGGCGAGCTTCACCGCGGCCTTCAGCCCGTCCTTGAGATCGGTGGCGATCCGCTTCGGCCCGAGATTGGTGCGGATCCAGTCGCCGACGACGGGCTCGGAGGCCTTCCACATGTTGAAGCGCGGATTGAGCATGCGCGACACGCCTTCGACCACGACCATGGTCTTCTGCAGCATCACCAGCTCCGGCCGCGTCGCCATGTCGAAGAGTTCGGTCACTTCGAAAAGCAGCGTCAGGAGCTTGCCCATCGAAATCGTTTCGGCCGGCTGCCCATGGATCGGCTCGCCGATCGCCCGGATCGCCTGGGCGAAGCTCTCGACATTGTGGTGGCCGGGCACATAGCCGGCCTCGAAATGCACCTCGGCGACGCGGATATAGTCGCGGGTGATGAAGCCATAGAGGATTTCGGCGAGGAACCGCCGTTCCTTTTTGCCGAGCCGCCCGACAATGCCCATGTCGACGGCGACGATCATGCCACCCGCATCGACGAAGAGGTTGCCCGGATGCATGTCGGCATGGAAGAAGCCGTCGCGCAGCGTATGGCGCAGGAAGGACTGGATCAGCGTATCGGCAAGCAGGTTGAGATCGTGGCCGGCCGCGCGCAGTCCCTCGACATCGGACATCCTCGTGCCGTCGATCCACTCCATGGTGATGACGTCGCGCCCCGTTCGCTCCCAGTCGACCTTCGGCACGCGGAAGCCGGGATCTCTCTCGGTATTCTCGGCGATTTCGGAAAGAGCGGCCGCCTCCAGGCGAAGATCCATCTCCATCTTCGTCGTCTGTTCCAGCGTCTTCGTCACCTCGACCGGCCGCAGCCGCCGGCTCGAAGGCAGGAAACGCTCCTGCATACGGGCGACGAGATACATCGCCTCGATGTCATGGGCAAAACGCTGGCGTACCCCGGGCCGCACGATCTTGACGGCGACCTTCTTGCGCCCCGCCGATGTCTCGACTTCGGCCGGATGCACCTGGGCGATCGAGGCGGCGGCAATCGGCTCGTCGAAGTTCGCATAGAGTTCGCCGATCGGCCGCCCGAGCGAGCCTTCGATATTGGCCTTGGCGGCAGCCGAGGGAAAGAAGGCCATCCGGTCCTGCAGTTGCGACAGGTCATTGGCGAATTCGACGCCGACGACATCCGGCCGCGTCGCCAGGAACTGCCCGATTTTCACATAGGAGGGACCGAGCCGCTCGACGGCCTGCGCCAACCGGTCGCTGCGCTTCTGGTGCCGCGCCTTGCTGCGCTCGAAAATCGTCACGAAGGATTTGGCGAGCGCCACCGGAGGCGGCAGGCCCTCGGACGGCAGCGCCGAGACGACGCCTTCGCGCACGAGCACCCAGCCGACGCGCCAAAGGCGGAAATAGGCCCCGAATGTGCTCATGCCACAGTGCCCCGCCGAGGGAGGTTTGTCTTTTCTTCCCTCATTCCCTCAGAGCTTCCAGCCGGAATGCAGCGCGGCGATGCCGCCGGTATAATTGGTGTAGCTGACGCGCGAAAAGCCGGCTTGGCGGATCATTGCCGCGAAATTCTCCTGGTTGGGGAATTTGCGGATCGATTCCACCAGATACTGATAGGGTTCGGCATCGCCGGTGATCGCCTTGCCGAATTGCGGAATGGCATTGAACGACCATGTGTCGTAGATCTTGTCGAGAAGCGGCATGTCGACTTCGGAAAATTCCAAGACCAGCAGCCGTCCGCCGCGCTTCAGGACGCGATAGGCCTCCGACAGCGCGACATCGATCCGCGGCACGTTGCGGATGCCGAAGGCGATCGTATAGGCGTCGAAGCTCGCGGCCTCGAAGGGCAGCTCCTCGGCATTGGCCTCGACGAAGGTCAGATTGCCTGACAGTTTCTTCTTTTCCGCCCGCTCGGCGCCGACGCCGAGCATCGAGCCGTTGATGTCGAGCACGGTCGCATGCGCCTGCCGGCCCGAAGCCTCGACGATGCGGAAGGCGATGTCGCCGGTGCCGCCGGCAACGTCGAGCACCTTGTAGCCCGGCTCCTTGCGCGGGTTCAGCGCCGCAATCATCGCATCCTTCCAGGCGCGGTGCATGCCCATCGACATGACGTCGTTCATGATGTCGTAGCGTTTGGCGACCTTGTGGAACACTTGGTTGACGAGGCCCTGCTTCTCGCCGTCAGACACCTCGCGGAAGCCGTAGGAGGTCTCCATGCCGCCATCGGCGGAAGTGCGGCTTTCTGACATCAGACTGCTCCGTTCCTTGATATTCAGCCGCGCAAGCCATAGCGAAAGACCGCGCGCGACGTTATCACTGGGCCGCGCTCTCCGCGGACCACTGGCGCTATAGCGCACATCGTCCTCGGTTGAAACACGTTAGATACAGATGGGTTAAGATGCCGGAATTGCCAGAAGTCGAAACGGTGAAACGCGGCCTGGCGCCGGCGATGGAGGGGGCTCGCGTCGCCCGGCTCGAGCTGCGCCGCGGCGATCTGCGCTTTCCCTTTCCCGAGGCCTTCGCCGACAGGGTGTCCGGCCGCACCATCGTCGGGCTTGGCCGCCGCGCCAAATATCTGCTGGTCGATCTCGACGACGGCAACACGCTGATTTCCCATCTCGGCATGTCCGGCTCTTTTCGCATCGAGGAGGGCGTCGCCTCGGGGACACCCGGCGAATTCCATCATGCCCGCTCGAAGGACGAGAAGCACGATCACGTCGTCTTTCATCTCGACGCTCCGGGCGGCCCCCGCCGCGTCGTCTATAACGACCCGCGCCGTTTTGGCTTCATGGATATGGTGGAGCGCGCCGATCTCGCCGCCCATCCCTTCTTCCGCGATCTCGGCCCGGAGCCGACCGGAAACGAGCTTGGCGCCGCCTATCTCGCCGAACGCTTCCGCGACAAGGCGCAGCCCTTGAAGAGTGCGCTGCTCGACCAGAAGAACATTGCCGGTCTCGGCAATATATATGTCTGCGAAGCGCTCTGGCGCGCGCATCTTTCGCCGCTCCGCGCCGCCGGCACGCTGGTGACCGCAGGCGGCCGGCCGAAGCAGCAGCTCGACCTGCTGGTCGCCTCGATCCGCGATGTCATCGCCGATGCGATTGCCGCCGGCGGATCCTCGCTGCGCGATCATATCCAGACCGACGGATCGCTCGGCTATTTCCAGCACTCCTTCTCCGTCTATGATCGCGAAGGTCAGGCTTGCCGCACGCCCGGCTGCGGCGGTACGGTCGCCCGTATCGTCCAGGCGGGCCGCTCCACCTTCTATTGCGCCACCTGCCAGAAATAAGAGAGAACCGGGAGAACAGCATGGCCTATGAGACCCTGATCGTCGAAACCCGAGGCAATGTCGGCCTCGTCACGCTGAACCGCCCGCAGGCGCTGAACGCCCTGAACTCCACCGTGCTGAAGGAATTGAAGGAGGCCTATGCCGCCTTCCATGCCGACGCGGCGGTCGGCGCCATCGTCATCACCGGTTCCGAGCGCGCCTTTGCCGCCGGCGCCGATATCAAGGAGATGCAGCCGCTCCAGTTCGCCGATATCTATAAGAGCGATTTCATCAGCGGCTGGGATGAGGTCGCCAAGGCGCGTAAGCCGGTCATCGCCGCCGTCAGCGGCTTTGCGCTCGGCGGCGGCTGCGAGCTCGCCATGATGTGCGATTTCATTATCGCCGCGGAGACGGCGAAGTTCGGCCAGCCGGAAATCACCCTCGGCGTCATTCCCGGCATGGGCGGCTCGCAGCGGCTGACGCGCGCCGTCGGCAAGGCGAAGGCGATGGATCTCATCCTGACCGGCCGGATGATGGATGCGGCGGAAGCCGAGCGATCGGGACTCGTATCGCGTGTGGTGGCGCCCGAGCGTCTGCTCGAGGAGGCTCTTGCCGCGGCCGAAAAGATCGCCTCGCTTTCGCAGCCCTCGGTGATGATGGCCAAGGAGGCGGTCAACCGCGCCTTCGAGACGACGCTGGAGGAGGGGCTCCGCTTCGAGCGCCGGCTGTTTCACAGTCTCTTTGCCACAGACGACCAGAAGGAAGGCATGGCGGCCTTCGTCGAGAAGCGCAAACCGGCTTTTAAGCACCGTTGAACGCTTTTAGGCTGTTCGGGCGGCAAAGCTTGAAAAACCGCGTTGACGTGGGCCGGCTTTAGAGTTATATGCCCGCCCACGGTTCGGAAAGCCGGTCTGGTTTTCCGCGATTGCTCCCGCATTGCTGGATTTTGTGGCCGCAGGGCCCGCGGTAATGGCGGAGTTTGTTCGAATTCTTGAGAGAGGCATCCATGGCCAATACAACTTCGGCGAAAAAAGCGACCCGCAAGATCGCCCGCCGTACCGACGTCAATAAGGCTCGTCGCTCGCGCGTTCGTACTTTCGTTCGCCAGGTCGAAGAGGCCATCGCATCCGGTGACGCCGACAAGGCGAAGGCCGCTTTCCTGGCCGCTCAGCCCGAGCTTGCCCGCGCCGCCAGCAAGGGCGTGCTGCACTCCAACACGGCATCCCGCAAGGTCTCGCGCCTGGCCGCTCGTGTGAAGGCTCTCTCGGTCACCGCGACCGCGTAATCTTCCGTTAAGGTCTTCCTCTTTATGATTAGCCCGGTAATTTTACCGGGCTTTTTCGATTCCGCCGATCAGCCCTTCTATGGTTAATCCTGCGACTGTTTCGTGTCAGTGCCATGACAGGAAAAATTGTTTAAAAACAAAGACTTGCGCAAGGATGCTTTCATGCCGCGCGACTCTGCCCCGAGCTTCCGGGACCAGGGGGGAGTCAAGAAGATTTTTATTTTTTTTCTTTCCATGCGTGTCAAAATAGCCCGAACGGGGAATCTCCTTGATTCAAAAGCGATTCTTTTTTGACGCTGGTGTGACGCCCGAAAACGGCCGGCGGAGTCAATGCCCGCTTCTTAATTTTGCGTAAAATTCATCGTTGATATTGCCTTTTGATCCTGCCTAAATGGCTTCCAACAAAGGGCGCGGACATCACCTGCAGAGGCTCGGTCTTAACTGCCACGTCGGCAGGGCGATAAGTTTGTGCCATTTGTTACGGAGCCTTGCGCTTCCGTTTTTTCAAGCACTCGACGGATTTGGGCCGTAACGTGGCTGTTACGGGCAGGGATGTTTTGTGTCTTCAGTGGCCACACGTTTAAGGCGAGGCCGCCGGAGAAGGTTAAAGTGATATTGCGTTCGGGCTGATCGGTCGAAAACGAGGATCGACCGCCGGCCTGGCACGGAAAGCCGATGAAGGTTGCCGCATGAATGCGGTTCCTGCAACGGAATTCTATGCCGGTCCCTTCGGGGGCAGTGTTTGAGTGAACCGGCAGGTAAGCGGCTTCATGAGGATGCCGTCAGCTCGCCAAAGCGGGGAATAATCGGGCGGCTATTTTAGCGGAAGCCGCCCGGTGGAATTGAAAGGCGGCATTATGCAGATGAATACGATGACGACGGGCGGGCTCGACAATGGGGATGTGGCACCGCAGGCGTTTGGCTCCATGCGCCTCGAAGTGGGAGAAGCAAAGGCGGAAATGAAGCACAGCATCTTGTTTGAGCGCGTCAGCGCGCGCTTGAAGGCTCAGGTCGGTCCTGACGTCTATGCCAGCTGGTTCGCCCGGCTGAAGCTGCATTCGGTATCGAAGAGCGTGGTACGCCTGTCGGTACCCACCACCTTCCTGAAGTCGTGGATCAACAATCGTTATCTCGATCTCATCACCGGTCTGTTCCAGGCCGAAGATCCGGAAATTCTGAAGATCGAAGTCCTGGTGCGCACGGCGACGCGCAGCGGCACGAAGGCGCTCGATGAGGCGGTCCAGCCCGAGCCGGTCGTTGCCCCCCAGGCGCGCCGCCCGGCAAGCGCCCAGCCGGCCGGCCAGGCCGTCCAGCAGGCGGTTTCGTCAGTTGCTGCGGCAAGGCCCGCAAGCTTTGGCTCGCCGCTCTTTGGTTCGCCGCTCGACAGCCGCTTCACCTTCGACACCTTCGTCGAAGGCAGCTCGAACCGTGTCGCACTTGCGGCGGCGAAGACGATCGCCGAAGCCGGTTCCGGCGCCGTGCGCTTCAATCCGCTGTTCATCCATTCGGCGGTCGGCCTCGGCAAGACCCACCTGCTGCAGGCAATCGCCAATGCGGCGGTGCAGAACCCGCGGGCGCTGCGCGTCGTCTATCTCACAGCCGAATATTTCATGTGGCGCTTCGCCACGGCGATCCGCGACAATGACGCGCTGACGCTGAAGGATTCGCTGCGCAACATCGATCTCCTGATCATCGACGACATGCAGTTCCTGCAGGGCAAGATGATCCAGCATGAATTCTGCCATCTCCTCAACATGCTGCTCGACAGCGCCAAGCAGGTGGTTGTCGCCGCCGATCGCGCCCCCTGGGAGCTGGAATCGCTCGATCCCCGCGTCCGCTCGCGCCTGCAGGGCGGCGTGGCGATCGAATTCGACGCGCCGGATTACGAGATGCGTCTCGAAATCCTCAAGCGCCGCCTGGCGGCCGCCCGGCTCGAAGATCCGTCGCTCGAAATTCCGGCCGACCTGCTGCAGCACGTCGCCCGCAACATCACGGCCAGCGGCCGCGAACTCGAAGGCGCCTTCAACCAGCTGGTCTTCCGCCGCTCCTTCGAGCCGAACCTGTCGATTGAGCGCGTCGACGAACTTCTGGCCCATCTGGTCGGCTCAGGCGAGCCCCGCCGGGTGCGCATCGAGGATATCCAGCGCATCGTCGCCAGGCACTACAATGTCTCGCGCCAGGAACTGGTTTCGAACCGCCGCACCCGCGTCATCGTCAAGCCGCGCCAGATCGCCATGTATCTGTCGAAGACGCTGACGCCGCGCTCCTTCCCCGAGATTGGCCGCCGTTTCGGCGGGCGCGATCACACGACCGTGCTGCACGCCGTGCGCAAGATCGAAGAGCTGATATCAGGAGACACCAAGCTGTCGCACGAAGTCGAGCTCCTGAAGCGGCTGATCAACGAATAATCACCCAATTTTCGGAAAACTTAGACGGCTGGAAGCGATTCCGGCCGTTTTGCTTTATGAGCGTTTTATTCTATACCTCCGGCCATCCCGCGCATGTCCGATTTGGAGCGGCATGCGTCGGACAAGACTGAAGCGCCGAGAGGGCGCATGGGAGGATAATGAATGAGTTTTAGAAAGATCGCCGTTCTCGGCCTCGGCAAGGTCGGACGGCTGGCGGCCACGCTGTTGCATGAAGGCGGTTTCGAGGTCATCGGCGTCGATGCGCAGCTGCCGTTGAGCGACGTCCCCTTCAAGTGCCGCGCCGGCGATATTGCCGACGTCCAAGTGGTCGGCGAGCTGCTGTCGAATGTCGAGGCGGTGCTCTCCTGCCTTCCTTACCATCTGAACATCGAATTGGCGCGCGCCGCCCATCTCGCCGGCATTCATTATTTCGACCTGACCGAAGACGTTCCCACCACCAATTTCATCATCGAACTGTCCAAGACCGCCCGCGGCCTGATGGCGCCGCAATGCGGCCTGGCGCCGGGTTTCGTCGGCATCGTCGGGTCAAGCCTTGCCGACGGCTTCGAGCGCTGCCGCTCGATCCGCATGCGCGTCGGCGCCCTGCCGCAGCATCCGACGGGCCTTCTCGGCTACGCCTTCAACTGGTCGCCTGAAGGGGTCGTCAACGAATATCTGAACGATTGCGAGGTCATCGAGGGTGGGGTGCGCAAGCTCGTCTCGCCGATGGAATGGCACGAGACCGTCTATGTCGGCGGCGTCAAGCTCGAAGCCTTCACCACCTCGGGCGGCCTTGGCACCATGTGCGACACCATGCTCGGCAAGATCGACAATCTCGACTACAAGACCATGCGTTATCCCGGTCACATGGAGCTGATGAACTTCTTCTTCCACGAGCTCTTGATGCGCGACAAGCGCAAGCTCGCCGGCGAGATCCTGACCAATGCCAAGCCGCCTGTCGAAGACGATGTCGTCTATGTCCATGTCGCCGCCGAGGGCACGGAGAACGGCAGCTTGCGCCGCAAGGAATTCGTGCGCGCCTATTATCCGATCGAGATTGCCGGTGCACGCCGCACGGCGATCGCCTGGACGACGTCGGCCTCCGTCGTCGCCGTCATCGAAATGGTCCGCGACGGGTTGTTGCCGGCCACCGGCTTCCTGCACCAGGAGCATATTCCGTTGGAGATGTTCCTGAAGACGCCGACCGGCAGCCTGTTCAAGGCCGGCGCCACCAGCCACAGGTGAGAATGGTTTCCGGCGCGGATGGCGATATCGTTGCCGCGCTGGAAACAATCCGTTGTCCTGATGTCAGCAGGCGAGGTCGGCGACGACGGAATCGAGGATCAGCATGCCGGAGGGCGTGCAGCGCAGGCGCGAATTGCCGATCCGCTCGATGAATTTGTGTTCGAGCAGGAATTCTTCGCGCTTCGGGTCGAGCTCGCGGCCGGAAAGCTGCTGCCAGCGGGCAAGATCGACGCCTTCCCGGAGCCGCAGTCCCATCAGCAGCAATTCGTCGGACTGTTCCTCGTAGCCGAGCCGCTCCTCGTCGAGAATGCCATGGCCGTCGCGCTCGACCATATCGAGCCAGGCTTCCGGCTTGCGCTCGGTCGCCGTCGCGATCTTCTCCGGGCCGCGCGTCAGCCGGCCATGCGCGCCGGGGCCGATGCCGGCATAATCGCCGTAACGCCAGTAGGTCAGGTTATGCCGGCTTTCCGCACCCGGCCGGGCATGGTTGGAAACCTCATAGGCGGGCATGCCCTCGCGCGCGGTGATCTCCTGCGTCGCCTCGTAGAGCACGGCCGATTGCTCGCCATCCGGCACGATCAGCTTGCCTGATTTGTGCAGGCCGTAGAAGGGCGTGCCTTCCTCGATTGTCAGCTGATAGAGCGAAAGATGGTCGACCGCGTAGGAGATCGCCTCCTTAAGCTCCTTTTCCCATTCCTCGACCGTCTGGTCCGGCCGGGCATAGATGAGATCGAAGGACATGCGTGGAAAAATGTCACGCGCCAGCCGGATCGCCTTCAGCGCGTCGGCGACATCATGCAGCCGGCCGAGGAATTTCAGATCCCGGTCGTTCAACGCCTGCACGCCGAGCGACACGCGGTTGACGCCGGCCGCCCGGTAGCCGCGGAAGCGCTCGGCCTCGACGCTCGAAGGATTGGCCTCCATGGTGATCTCGATACCATCGGGCACGTGCCAGTGCCGCGCAATGCCGTCGAGAATTGAAGACACCGTTTCCGGCTTCATCAGCGAGGGCGTGCCGCCGCCGAGGAAGATGCTCGTCACCGTCTTCGGCCCGCTCATCGCCCGGATCGCCGCCATCTCCTTCAGGAAGGCTGCCGTAAAGCGTTCCTGATCCACCGGCTGGTGGCGCACATGGCTGTTGAAATCGCAATAGGGACACTTCGCCGCGCAGAAGGGCCAATGGACATAGACGCCGAAGCCGGGCTCGCCGGTATCGGGCAGCAGCGCCGCGTCGCGCGAGGGGCTTGGCGTGTCGAAATTGTCCACGTGGCGACCTTATGCCTCCAGGCAGGTTTCGACAAAGAGTTTGAAGGCGCGGGCCCGGTGCGACAGCGCCTGCGGCTTGCCGATGTTCCAGCCGTGTTTTTCCTCGCCGCTCATCTCGCCGAAGGTGACGCCGTAACCCTCGGGCTGGAAGACCGGATCATAGCCGAAGCCCTGGGTGCCGCGCGGCGGCCAGACCACATTGCCTTCCACTTCGCCGCGGAAGAGCTCGGTATGGCCGTCCGGCCAGGCGAGGCAGAGCACGCTGACGAAACGCGCGGTGCGCTGGTCAGGCTTGGTCGCGCCGGCATCCTGCAGCGCCTTTTCCACCTTCGCCATCGCCATGTCGAAATCGCGCGTGCCGTCCGATGTCTCTGCCCAATTGGCGGTGTAGACGCCGGGATCGCCGTCAAGCGCGTCGACCACCAGTCCGGAATCGTCCGAAAGCGCCGGCATGCCGGCTGATTTGGCGGAGGCTATCGCCTTGATCGTCGCATTCTCCTCAAAGCTCGTGCCGGTTTCGTCGGGCTCGACGAAGTTCAGCTCGGCGGCCGATTTGGCGGTGAAGCCGAGCGGCCCGATCAATTCCTGGATCTCGCGGATCTTGCCGGCATTGTGGCTGGCGACGACGATGGTCTTCGTTTCGAGCTTGCGCATTCAGATATCCTGTTCGATGCCCCAGATTTTAGCCTCCGCGCATTCCAGGCTGTTACCCTCAGGGTCGCGGAAATAGATCGAGCGGCCGCCATTCGGCCAATGCACCTCGGATTCGATCGCCACGCCGGCCGCTCTCAGCCGCTCGGCCATCGCATCGATATTGCGGCCGGAGACCCTGAAGCAGGCATGGCCCGCTCCTGATGTGCCGTGCGGCGGCACCTGCAGGGCGCCTGGCGCCGGCGGTTTGACCGTTTCCTCGGGATTGAAGATCAACAGAACGCCGGGGCCGCAGCGGAAGAAGACATGCCGGTTGGCGGCGCGGGTGATCTTTTCGAGCCCGAGAACGCTCTCGTAGAACGCCTCGGCCTCATCGAGATCGCGCGCATAGAGCGCCGTTTCCAACATGCCTTCCAGCATGGGGTTCATCCCGCAATTGCCTGTTTCTGCAGGGCGACGAGTTCGCCGATGCCGTTCTTGGCAAGACCCATCAGCGAGGTGAATTCCTCTTCGGAAAACGGCGTGCCTTCGGCCGTGCCCTGGATCTCGACGATGCCGCCGGCACCGGTCATGACGAAATTGGCGTCGGTCTCGGCCGAGGAATCCTCGAGATAATCGAGGTCGATCACCGGTTGGCTGGCGAAAACACCGCAGGAAATGGCGGCGACATGATCCTTCAGGACCCGGTCGACCTTGATCATGTTGCGGCTTTCCATCCATTTCAGGCAGTCGTAAAGCGCGATCCAGCCGCCGGTGATCGACGCGGTCCGCGTGCCGCCATCGGCCTGGATGACATCGCAATCAAGGGTGATCTGCCGTTCGCCGAGCGCCTGCAGGTCGACGACGGCGCGCAGCGACCGGCCGATCAGCCGCTGGATCTCCTGGGTGCGGCCGCCCTGCTTGCCGGCGGCCGCCTCACGCTTCATGCGCTCGCCGGTCGCCCGCGGCAGCATGCCGTATTCGGCCGTGACCCAGCCCTTGCCGGTATTGCGCAGCCATGGCGGCGTCTTTTCTTCGAGGCTGGCCGTGCAGAGCACATGCGTATCGCCGAATTTCACCAGGCAGGAGCCTTCCGCATGCTTGGAAAAATTGCGCTCGAACGAGACCTTGCGCATCTGGTCGATTTTTCTGCCTGAAGGCCGCATTCTTATCTCCTGGGGTTTGTTGACCGCTTCTACGATTGGCGGCGCCCATTTGCAAATTCCCTTTTGCCACGGCTGCGAGTTTGACTTACTTTTCGGGAAGTATCATCAGCGCGGGTTCGTAAGCTTCATGGGCATCAGGTCGACATCGGTTTCGGATGCCGTTGCTGCGCTGGACGAGCGCTCCAGGGAAATTTTTCGCCGTATCGTCGAAGGCTATCTGGAGAGCGGCGAGCCGCTCGGTTCGCGCAACCTGTCCCGGCTGCTGCCGATGTCGCTGTCGCCGGCCTCGGTGCGCAACGTCATGAGCGATCTCGAAGATCTCGGCCTGATCTATTCGCCGCATATCAGCGCCGGCCGGCTGCCGACCCAGATCGGCTTGCGCTTCTTCGTCGATGCCTTCATGCAGGTCGGCGACCTCTCGGCCGAGGATCGCGCCAGCATCGACCGCCAGGTGCGGGCCGAAAGCGGCGGCAATCCGGTGGAATCGATGATGAACGAGGCCAGCCGCATGCTGTCGGGCATTTCGCGCGGCGCCGGCCTGGTCATAACCTCGAAAAGCGATCCGGTGCTCAAACATGTCGAGTTCATCCGGCTGGAGCCGACAAAGGCGCTGGCCGTGCTCGTCGGCGATCACGATCAGGTGGAAAACCGCATCATCGAACTGCCGGCGGGCGTCACCTCCTCGCAGCTGACCGAGGCGGCGAATTTTCTCAATGCCCACATGTCCGGCCAGACCCTGCCGGAGCTGCGCAAACAACTAAGCCAGCTGAAGGATGATGTCCGTCACGAGCTCGACGCCCTATCGCGTGATCTCGTCGAGCGCGGCATCGCCGTCTGGGCCGGCAGCCCGGACGAGGGCAAGCCGGCGCAGCTGATCATCCGCGGCCGCGCCAACCTGCTCGAAGGCCTTGCCGGCGCCGAGGATCTCGACCGGCTGCGCCTGCTGTTCGACGATCTCGAAAAGAAGGACAGCCTGATCGAGATCCTCAACCTCGCCGAAACCGGTTCGGGCGTGCGCATTTTCATCGGCTCGGAAAACAAGCTCTTCTCGCTGTCCGGCTCGTCGCTCATCGTCGCGCCCTATCGTGACGATGACGATCGAATCGTCGGCGCCGTCGGCGTCATCGGCCCGACGCGGCTCAATTATTCCCGCATCGTGCCGATGGTTGATTACACCGCCCAGCTCGTCTCCCGGCTTTCGCGCAATCCGCATTGACGCCACTTTGACGAAGACCGCGGAATTTTCGCTTCTTTGTCACGCAGACTTGATTTTTTTCGGTCAAACCTCGATATCGGGCGCATCTGAAGACACCAACCGGAGACCGTCATGACCGATGACACGACGAAAAACGGACCTGACGCAACTGCGGCCGATGCCGCAGCCGACGCTGCCGCCTACGTCGAGAATGATACCGTGCAGGAAGAGACCGCCCAGCCAGACCCGCTCGAGCTTCTGAAAGCCGAAAACAGCGAGCTGCGCGACCGCTATCTGCGCCTTGCCGCCGAAATGGACAATCTGCGCCGCCGCACCGAGCGTGAGGTCAAGGACGCCAAGTCCTATTCCGTCGCCGGTTTTGCGCGTGACATGCTCGCCGTCTCGGACAATCTGCGCCGGGCGCTGGATGCCATCTCTCCGGAGGCCAAGGATGCGGCCGATGCCGGCCTGACGACGCTGATCGAGGGTGTGGAGATGACCGAGCGCGCCATGCTCTCGGCGCTCGAGCGTCACGGCGTTCGCAAACTGGAACCGGTCGGCCAGAAGTTCGATCCGAATTTCCATCAGGCGATGTTCGAAGTGCCGAACCCTGATGTGCCGAACAACACGGTCGTCCAGGTCGTGCAGGCAGGTTTTTCCATCGGCGAGCGCGTGCTGCGCCCGGCCATGGTCGGCGTCGCCAAGGGCGGCCCGAAGGCCGAAGCCGAAACCAATTCGGTCTTCGACGAGAAAGACGCCTGAACCGCTCCTTCTCCCCCATGGAGAAGGATGCTGAAATCAGATGCGGGCGAAGCGTTCGATCAAAAGATCGAAGAAACCGTCCGCATCGACCTGGCGCATGACTTTCGCATTGCGCGGGCGCTCGGTGACATGCCACCAGTCGACAACAGTCATGCCGACGGTGAGTTCGGACCGGACCTCGATCTCGACATTGCAGTCCCGGCCTTCGAAAAGCTCCGGCTTCAGCAGGTAGGCGACGACTGTCGGGTCATGCAGCGGCCCGCCGTCCGAGCCGTATTTCTCGATATCGAAGCGCTCGAAAAATTCCAGCATCTCGACCATCGCCTTTGCCGGCGCGGTGCCGATCTCGGCCATGCGCTTCACCCGGTCCTTGCGGGTCAGCAATTGGTGCGTCACGTCAAGCGGCATCATCACGATCGGCACGCCTGAGCGGAAGACGATATCGGCGGCCTCGGGGTCGACATAGATATTGAATTCGGCAGCCGGCGTGATGTTGCCGCCTTCGAAAAAGCCGCCGCCCATCATCACCAGTTCGCGGATGCGCGGGGCAATATCGGGCGCCTTCTGCAGGGCCAGGCCGATATTGGTCAGCGGCCCGAGCGTGCAGAGCGTCACGGTGCCTTCGCCCTCGCGCCGCAGCGTCTCGATGATGAAATCGACGGCATGGCCTTGCTGCAGCGCCATCGTCGGCTCGCTGAGCTCAGGACCGTCGAGACCGGTCTTGCCGTGCACATGTTCGGCAGTCACCAGCTTGCGGGCGATCGGCGCGTCGGCGCCGGCGAAAACCTTCGTCTCCGTCCGGCCGCAGAGCTCGCAGACGATGCGGGCATTGCGGCTGGTCAGCGCAAGCGGCACATTGCCGGCGACCGTGGTGATCCCCAGAACCTCCAGCTCGTCGGGGCTGCCGAAGGCCAGCATGATGGCGGCCGCGTCGTCCTGGCCGGGATCCGTGTCGATGATGATCTTTCTTGCGCTTGCCATCCGATGCACCGTTTTCTTCATTTCTCGTCGCAAATCGGCACATTGCGCGCCGGCACGTTTTGATGCGAGGCAGCAGGCGCTTTGTCAAGCAGCCCCCGGCCGCCACCTTAAAATTGCGGGGTGGCGCCGAGACGTCGCCCGCGTCTTGCAGCGCCGGGGTGCTGTCCCCATATTAGCGGCATCCGGATGCTGCCCTTAAGGTCCGGGATGGTCGCTTGCATCAAGGACTTGAAAAGAGATGAGCCGCATTACCCCTTTCGCCAGCCCGCTGCTTCTGGGCTTCGATGCCATGGAAAAGACGCTGGAGCGCATTTCCAAGGCGAGCGACGGATATCCGCCTTACAATATCGAACGCATCGGCGCCGATAGCGGCGCGCCGGAACGTCTGCGCATCACGCTCGCTGTCGCCGGCTTCGGCGAGGAGGAACTCGATGTTTCCATCGAGGAGAACCAGCTTCTGATTCGCGGCCGCCAGGTCGAGCAGGGAGAACGGGACTATCTCTATCGCGGCATCGCCGCCCGCCAGTTCCAGCGCACCTTCGTTCTTGCCGACGGCATGCAGGTGCTCGGCGCCGGTCTGAAGAACGGTCTGCTCTCCGTCGATCTAATTCGACCCGAGCCGGCGCGCATGGTCAAGAAAATTAACATTTCGGTCTCACAGTAGCACAACGGTTTGTCGAACCGTTGGTCCCTTCTTCCGGAGGAACAGGAATGTTGATGAAAGAAGCCACGTCTCACTTGACCAAATCCGAGCTTGCCCACATCGGCAGCGGCGAGGTCGCCTATATCAGAAAAATGCGCACCGAAGAGGTCGCCAAGTGCTTTCCCGAGGCCCCGGATATCGATCCGAACGTCGATCTCTGGGCACTCTTCGGCGCCGACGGCACGCCGATCCTCTTGACGGACAACCGCTCCAGCACCTTCTTCAAGGCTGCCGAAGATGAACTGAAGACGGTCAGCCTGCACTGACCGTCAGACAGCGCCTGCCGCGTTTCGCCGCTGTTGCGGTGCGTGGTCATTCTATTCGATTTGGCTGCGCTCGCGGCTGATGTGGCGCCTTCAGGGCTACGGCAGCGATGCTGCTTTGGGACTAACTGATCGTCGTTGACGCTGTGCCGTGGAGCCCCTCATCCGACCCTGCGGGCCGCCTTCTCCCCGCTGGGGAGAAGAGGGGAGAATGCCGTTTCGGCATCGATCCTATTGAACGGAGTGCCTTTGAGCAGGTGGGTTCATTTGGGCTGTGTCGGCGCACCTTGCTCCCTCTTCTCCCCAGCGGGGAGAAGGTGGCCCGCAGGGTCGGATGAGGGGGCCGCACGGCACGCCCTTTAACTGCTTCCGGTTCGCGCCGACGAACATTGCGTTGCGTTCACCGACGTTCCCTAAAACTCAGACTTTCCTAAACGTCAGATAGGCCGAGGACCGGCCTTCACGGCGCGCCTTGGCCTCGTAGCGCGTGCTCGGCCAGCCCTCATAGGGCGTCAGCCAATCCGCCGCATTGTCGGCCATCCAGTCGAAGCCGCCGTGGTCGCGGCATTTGATGAGCGTCCAGTTGACATAGGTGTCGATATCGGAGGCGAAGCAGAACCGGCCGCCGGGTTTCAGCACGCGGTGGAAGCGGTCGAGATTGGTCTTCGAGACGAAGCGCCGTTTCCAGTGCTTCCGCTTCGGCCAGGGGTCGGGATAGAGCAGGTCGATCTGGTCGAGCGACGCGTCCGGCAGCCAGTCGAGCAGCTGCGTCGCGTCGTCATTATAGACGCGGATATTGCGCGCCCCCGTCTCGCCGATGCGCGACAGCAGCTTCTGCATCGAATTGACGAAAGGTTCGACGCCGATAAAGCCGGTGGACGGTCTCTCCAGGGCGCGGTGGATCAGATGTTCGCCGCCGCCGAAACCGATTTCCAGCCGCAATCTCTCGACAGGAACTGGAAAGAGAGATGTCAGCGGCTCCGGTGGAGCCGCTGAGAGATCGATAAGGAATGCCGGCAGCAGACTGTTCAGCGTCTCGGCCTGGTGTTCACGCAGGGCCTTGCCCTTGCGGCGACCGAAAAAGGCTTCGGTCGCCCGGCCGCGGCGTTCCATATCCGTCATGCTTTATCTCAGGCCTTCAGGCTTTCCTTGAGCGCCTTCACCAGATCGGTGCGCTCCCAGGAGAACGAGCCGTCACGGCCGGCCTTGCGGCCGAAATGGCCGTAGGCGGAGGTCTTGGCGTAGATCGGCTTGTTGAGGTCGAGATGGCGGCGGATGCCCGACGGAGACAGGTCCATGTTCTTGCGGATCGCCGCTTCGACCTGATCTTCGCTGACCTTGCCGGTGCCATGCAGGTCGACATAGATCGACAGCGGCTGGGCGACGCCGATCGCATAGGAGATCTGGATCGTGCAACGGTCGGCAAGGCCGGCGGCAACGACGTTCTTGGCCAGATAGCGGGCGGCATAGGCGGCCGAACGGTCGACCTTCGTCGTGTCCTTGCCGGAGAATGCGCCGCCGCCATGCGGAGCGGCACCGCCGTAGGTGTCGACGATGATCTTGCGGCCGGTGAGGCCCGCATCGCCGTCCGGTCCGCCGATGACGAACTTGCCGGTCGGGTTGATGTACCACTTGCAATCGTCGGCGATCTTCAGTTCGCCGAGCGCTTCGCGGATATAGGGCTCGACGACGGCGCGGACCTTCTTCGAATCCCAGCTATCGTCGAGATGCTGGGTCGAAAGCACGATCGAAGTCGCTTCCGACGGCTTGCCGTCGACGTAGCGCACGGTCACCTGGCTCTTGGCGTCGGGGCCGAGCTTGGCGACTTCGCCGTCGCCCTTCTTGCGGGCAACTGCGAGCAGCTGCAGGATCTTGTGGGAATAATAGATCGGCGCCGGCATCAGATCCGGCGTTTCCTTGCAGGCGTAACCGAACATGATGCCCTGGTCGCCGGCGCCCTCGTCGCCCTGCTGGTCGGCGGCGCTGTCGACGCCCTGTGCAATGTCGGCCGACTGCGAGTGCAGGAGCACGTCGATCTTGGCCTTCTTCCAGTGGAAGCCGTCCTGCTCATAGCCGATATCCTTGATGGCGCGGCGGGCGGCGGCCTTGAACTTCGAAGGATTGATGACGTCCTTGCCGTCCTTGTCCTTCTTCATCAGGCTCGGGGGCAGGCGGACTTCGCCGGCGATGACGACGCGGTTGGTGGTCGCCAGCGTTTCGCAGGCAATGCGCACGCCCCACGGATTGACGCCGGTCTTGGCCGCTTCGCGGTAGACCAGATCGACGATCTCGTCGGAGATGCGGTCACAGACCTTGTCAGGGTGACCTTCGGCAACAGATTCGCTGGTAAAGAGATAATTCGCGCGCATTCCGGGATTCCCCTCAAAGAACAAAAGCTCGCTAGTAGGTACTCAGTTCGAGGCCCGATGACAAGCGCAGAAGGACATAAATATATCTTTATATCTGCGGCAAAGTGACAAATTTTGCCCTAAAAACGCAAAAAAGCGGCCTTCCGACCGCCTTTCGGATTCTGCGATGGGTGTGGCTCAGTCGGAGTCGGCCTCGGCTGCCAGAGCCTTCACCAGCTCCACGACCTTGCGGCGAACCTTCGGATCGGAAATCTTGACGAAGGCGCGGTTGAGCTGCAGGCCTTCGGAAGAGGAGAGGAAATCGACGACGTAATTCGAGCTGGAGGCTTCGGCCATGCCGCCGCCGGCGCCGGAATGTTCGCCGGGCGCGTCCTCGAAGAAAAAGGAAACCGGAACATTGAGAATGTTCGAAATGTTCTGCAGGCGGCTTGCGCCGACGCGGTTGGTGCCCTTTTCGTATTTCTGGATCTGCTGGAATGTGATGCCGAGGCTTTCGCCGAGTTTTTCCTGGCTCATGCCCAGCATTGTTCGGCGAAGGCGAATACGGCTGCCAACATGGATGTCGATCGGATTCGGCTTCTTTTTGTTTTCAATCATGGTCGTGCCCTAGCTAAGAATTTCAACCTGTTTAACCGGCATGCCCCTGATCCATCCCAAACGCCACGTTGCAAGCGGTGAGAACCCGCCCTTGAACATACGTTCGGAACGCCGATTGTCATCACTATGCAATTTTAGGGGTTTTTGGTCAATTCAACCCGGAAATAAAACCTCTACGAGAAACCAGCGCAATCAAAATGAGCAGGGCCTCGGTCAACCAGAAGTATGTTTGCCGGGGGAATGTCGTTCCGGCTTCTACGCCTGGCCTATCAAGAGTTGCATCAATATAGCCGGTTTGTTCGAGATCGAGGCCGGCAACAATTTCCCCTCGTGCATTCACAATTGCTGAAATACCGCTATTGGCGTCGCGAATCAGCGGCAGCCCGGTTTCAACAGCCCGCACCCGCGCCTGCTGGAAGTGCTGATAGGGGCCGGGCGTTGCCCCGAACCAGGCATCATTGGTGATATTGAGGATCGCATTGGCGTCCTTGATGTCGCCGGTCATTTCGTCGGGGAAGATGATCTCATAGCAGATCAGCGGATAGAGATTGAGCCCGCCGGGCAGCGCCAGCAAGTGCCGGCTCGCCGCCGCTGAAAACCCTCCCGGCATCTCGACGACGTTCTGGATGCCGAATTCGGTGAGCAGATCCTCGAAGGGCAGGTATTCGCCGAAAGGCACCAGATGCACCTTGTCGGAGGCGGCGATGATCTGACCGCGTCCATCGATGACATAGATGGAATTATAGTAGCGCGCCGGTGTGCCCGGCCCCATCTCCTCGGCGCGCACCGCGCCGGCGATCAGGATCTGGTTGTCGTCGAGCGTATCGGCGATCCGCGTCAGCGCATCCTGGTTGTCGGTCAGGATGAAGGGGATCGAGGTTTCCGGCCAGACGATGATGTCGGGCTTGCGCCCGCCGTTTTTCGGCGTTTCGGCCGACAGCTTCAGATGCGTCTCGAAGATCGCATTGCGGTCGGCGTCATTGTCCATCTTCGCCGCCTGGTCGATATCAGGCTGCACCAGCCGCACCACCGGCCGCTTATCTTCAGGCAAGGCGGCCGCCCGCGGCGCGAGATGGAGCGCATAAGCGCCGTAACCGAGATGGGCGGCAAACAGCAGGGCGGCGAGCGCGAGACCCGCCCGCGCGCCTTGCCGGGTGCCGGCAAGGGCAGGCGCGGAGAAGATGAAGACGGCAAGCGCCGTCACCCCCATCGCCCCGATCACATGCGCCGACTGCATCATCAGCGGAACCGGCATCATGCCGTAGCCGATGGCGTTCCAGGGAAAGCCGGTGAGAACAACGCTTCGCAGCCATTCCATCAGCCCGAAGCTGGCCGCAAGTGCGGCGATCCGTCCCATGCCGTCGGACCAGAAGATGCGGGCAAGGGCCGCCGCCAGCCCGTAGAAAATCGCCAGACAGGCCGGCAGCCCGAGAATGGCGAGCGGCAGCGCCCAGGCGAATTCCTCCTGATCGACCAGCAGCGCATGGCCGAGCCACCAGAGACCGGCGACGAAATAGCCGAAGCCGAACAGCCAGCCGGTGGCAAAGGCCGGCCACAGCCGGCCGGCGAGGCCGCTTTCAGGCGAAGCCGCCGCCCCGTCGATCAGCCAGACGAGCAGCGGGAAGGAGACGAACATCGCCGCGAAAAAGCCGAAGGGCGGCAGCGCCAGCACGCCGAATGCTCCGGCAGCGATGGCCAGCAGCGACCGTTTGAAACCCCAGACGAGGATAACCCTGTCCGCAAGCCGCTCCATGCCCACTCCCATCAAACCGCGAATCAACCCGTTCGCAGTCTTTCAAAAAAGCGGCTCTTTGTCCCGTTAATGCATATCGCCCGGAACCGCACAGCGGTTCCGGGCGATATGCTTAAAACAAACAGCTTTAGTTGGCGGTCGATTCCGCCGGCCGGTCGTCGCCGGTGTCGGAGCCGGGCGGGATATCGCCATCCACCTTGGCGCGGCGGCGGATCGCATGGCGCTTGCGGGTGATGCGCAGCCGCTTGATGCGGCGCGGATCGGCGTCGAGGATGTGGAATTCGAAACCGGGCAGCGCCTGAACGACCTCGCCGCGCACCGGAATGCGGCCGAGCGCGGAGAAGATCAGGCCGCCGAGCGTATCGACCTCGTCGACCTGCTCGCTGATGTCGAAATCCGGCCCGATCGCCGCGGCGATCTCTTCCAGTTCGACGCGGGCGTCGGCGATGAAGACGTCTTCGGCGACCCGCTTGAACATTACCTCTTCGTCGTCATGTTCGTCGTCGATATCGCCGACTACCATTTCGACGATATCCTCATGCGAGGCGAGCCCGTCGGTGCCGCCATATTCGTCGATCACCAGCGCCATCTGTGTGCGGTTGACCTGCATGCGGCGAAGCAGGTCGGAGGCCAGCATCGACGGCGGCACGAACAGGATCTTGCGGATGATGCCGGCTTCCGTCAGCGTCTTCTGCAAGTCGACGCGGGCGAGATCCAGATTCGGCTTGGCCGAACGCGTCGGCTTCTGGATGTTTTCGGGTGCAACCTCGATCGCCGGCAGGGCAACGGCCGGTTTCGCCGGGCCGCGGCGTTTGTTGCGCGCCTGCTTGGCGACATAGGAGAGCAGGTCGCGGATATGCACCATGCCGCGCGGATCGTCGAGCGTATCGGCATAGACCGGCATGCGCGAACGGCCGGATTCCTCGAACAGGATCATCAGCTCGCCGATGGTGATGTTCTGGTCGACCGCCTCGATATCGGCGCGGGGCACCATGACGTCGGCGACGCGCACCTCGCGAAAGCGCAGGATGTTGTGCAGCATTGCCCGTTCGTCGGGCGAAAAGGCGTCGTCGCCGGCCGCATCGGTCATCAGCGCATCGGCAAGATCCTCGCGCAGCCGAGAACCCTGCTGCGGGCGAAGGATGCGCGCGGCGCGCGACCAGAAGGATTGGGATCGGCCGGATGGCCGACTACTACTGCCCGCCTCCTCGGAAGAGGAGGATGGCTCGGAGTCCTTGGCGTCTGCCGCCGGCTTCGTCGTAAAGTCGCTCATGGTTCCATTTTAAGGTCTTGACCCTCGTAGGGATCAGATAGGCCGAGCTGCGCCAAAATGCGAGTCTCCAGCCCCTCCATAATTTCGGCTTCGGCACTATTCATATGGTCGTAGCCGAGAAGATGCAAGAAACCGTGCACCAGAAGATGGGTCAAATGGTCGTCGAAACTCTTTTCGAGCTCCTCGGTTTCCCGCTCCACCGTCTCCCGGGCGATGATGATGTCGCCGAGCATCGGACCGGGCATCTTGCCGGGCTGAACCGGAAAGGCCGGAAAGGAAAGCACGTTTGTCGCCTTGTCCTTGCCGCGCCATTCGGCGTTGATGTCCTGGATCGAGGCGTCGTCGGTGAAGACAAGCGACACCTCGGGCGGCATGGCCGGGAAGGGCTGCTTCTCGCTGTCGCGGAGATAGACCACGGCTGCGCCGAGCACGCGCTCGCAAAAGGACAGCAGGGTCTCCTCGCCCGGCCAGCCGATGTCGTCGACGCTGATCTGGATGTCGAGGTCTGCCATCAGTCCTGCCGGCTGACCGCTTCGGCTTCGGCGGCATAGGTGGAATCATAGGCCCTGACGATGCGCCCGACCAGCGGATGGCGGACGACGTCGGTATCCTTGAAGCGCACGATCGAGATGCCCTCGACGCCGTTCAGCAGTTGCAGGGCCTCGACGAGGCCGGATTTGACGCCGCGCGGCAGGTCGATCTGGCTCGGGTCGCCGGTCACGATCATGCGCGCGTTTTCGCCGAGACGCGTCAGGAACATCTTCATCTGCATCGACGTCGTGTTCTGCGCCTCGTCGAGGATGATGGCGGCGTTGGCAAGCGTGCGGCCGCGCATGAAGGCGAGCGGCGCGATTTCGATGACGCCGGCGGTGATCGCCCGGTCGACCTTGTCGGCGGGGATCATGTCGTAGAGGGCGTCATAGAGCGGGCGAAGATAGGGGTCGACCTTTTCCTTCATGTCGCCGGGCAGGAAGCCGAGGCGTTCGCCGGCTTCGACGGCCGGGCGCGACAGGATGATCTTTTCGACCGCGCCGCGCTCCAGCAGCTGGGCGGCATGGGCGACGGCGAGATAGGTCTTGCCGGTGCCGGCCGGGCCGACACCGAAGACCAGCTCGGCACGCTCAAGCGCCCTTATATAGGCGTCCTGGGTCGGCGTGCGGGCGATGATCGTCTTCTTGCGGGTGGAAACCTGCGCCATCGTCAGCTTGGCCTTGCGCTCCATGGTGGGAAGGCTGAGCTGGTCGTCGGCGGCGACCGCCATGCGGATTGCGCCCTCGACGTCGGATCGTTCCACGCTGCCGCCTTTCTGAAGCTTTTCATAGAGATAATCGAGGGTGCGCCGCGCCTGGTTGGTGGTCACGACATCGCCTGTAATGACGACCGAATTGCCGCGGGCCCGCGCATCGATGTTGAGCCGTTCCTCGAGCAGCTTGAGGTTCTGGTCGAATTGACCGAAGAGCTCGCTGGCGAAGCGGTTGTTCTCGAACGTCAGGACGAAGTGATTGGTGTCGCTCGGCGTGCGGGGGTGGCGCGGTGAAGAAGAAACCAATTCTTGTCCGTTCAAGCGGTCGGGCTCCTTGGGTTAAACCGCAGCCTCTGCACGTTCGGCAAACAGGCTGTTGTTTCCGGTTCCGGTGATTCGCACTTTAATAATGTCACCGATTTGCGATGCTTTTGCATCAACATTCACGGATTGAAGCCAGGGAGAACGGCCGATCAGCTGTTCCGGCATGCGACCGGGCTTTTCCAGCAACAGGTCGATCTCCTTGCCGATGCAGGATTCGGCAAATTCCTGCTGCTGCTTCACGAGAAGCGCTTGCAGGCGTTCCAGCCGTTCTGCCTTGATCTCTTCCGGCACCTGGTCCTTCAGTTCCGCGCCGGGGGTGCCCGGCCGTGTCGAGTATTTGAACGAGAAGGCCTGCGCATAGCGCACCTTCTTCACAAGTTCTAATGTATCCTCAAAATCTTCGTCTGTCTCCCCCGGAAAGCCGGTAATGAAATCGCCGGACAGGGCGATATCGGGCCGCACCGTGCGGATGCGTTCGATCAGCGAGAGATATTCGGCCGCCGTGTGGCGCCGGTTCATCGCTTTGAGGATACGGTCGGAGCCCGATTGCACCGGCAGGTGCAGATAGGGCATCAGCGCCCGGAGATCGCGGTGGGCGTCGATCAGCCGGTCGTCCATGTCGCGCGGATGGCTGGTGGTGTAGCGCAGCCGCGCAAGGCCGGGGATCTCGGCAAGCCGGTAGAGCAGGTCGCCGAGGCTCCATGCCTCGCCCCGCGACCCGGCGCCGTGCCAGGCATTGACGTTCTGCCCGAGCAGGGTGATCTCGCGCACGCCGCCCTCGACCAGCTTTTCGGCTTCCTCGACGATCTGAGAAACCGGCCGCGACACTTCCGAGCCGCGTGTATAGGGCACGACGCAGAAGGTGCAGAACTTGTCGCAGCCCTCCTGCACCGTCAGGAAGGCGGTGACGCCGCGGGCACGAATCTTCCGGCTCTCGGCGATCGGTAGATGCTCGAACTTGTCCTCGATCGCATATTCGGTATCGACGACGCGGCGCCCCTGCTTGGCCTGGCGCAAGGCTTCCGGCAGACGGTGATAGGTCTGCGGGCCGATGACGACGTCGACGGCGGGGGCCCGGCGCAGGATCTCCTCGCCTTCGGCCTGGGCGACGCAGCCGGCAACGCCGATCATCATCTCCCGGCCGTCGGCCGCCTTCCTCTTTTTCATGTCGCGCAGCCGGCCAAGCGCCGAATAGACCTTCTCGGCCGCCTTCTCTCTGATATGGCAGGTATTGAGCAGAACGAGGTCGGCCTCTTCCATATCCTCGGTCGGTTCGTAACCGTCGCGGGCGAGCGCATCGCTCATCCGCGTGGAATCATAGACGTTCATCTGGCAGCCATAGGTCTTGATGAAGACCTTGCGGCTGTTGGAGCCGTCGCGGAGTGTCTGCTCCGGGGCCTGGAGGAGGGCGCTGTCCTGTGTCATGGCGGGCTATTTAGTGGTTTTTCACGCCCGAGAAAATCGAAATCTTGTTTCAGGCAATGTCGCGCCCGCGCAGGCGGCTGTTCAACAGGTTGCGGATGCGTGAGGCGATGGTCGCGCTCACTTCCTTGCGATTGGTGTCGGCGCGGTATTCCACCGCCTCGCCGAAGGAAACCTCGGCGTCGATCGCGCCGCATTTTACGATATCGATCAGGTGCGGCAAGAGCTCGATATCCCCCGGCCAGGCGGCGAGCGGCCGGTGATAGCGGCCCATGGCGATGCCGTGCACTCTTGTATAGGCGACCGCCACCGGCTGCACCACCACGGTTCCTGTGGGCGAAGCGGGCACGGCCATGGCGGCGGCGCCGAACAGCGAGGACTTGACCTCCAGCAGCCGGTTGCCGTCCGAGGTCGTGCCCTCTGGGAAGAGCACGACGATTTCGCCATCGGCCATCCGCCCGGCGATCTCGTTTGCCTGATGGCCGGTCTTGCGCCTCTCCTCGCGTACGACGAAGACGCTCTTCTGCAGCTTGGCGAGCGTGCCGAAGATCGGCCATTCGGCCACCTCGATCTTGGCGATGAAGGCGACGTCGGCAACCGCCGACATCACCATGATATCCATCCAGGAGGAATGGTTGGAGCAGAGCATCAGCGGCCGGCGCTCTTCCAGCCGGCCGGTGACGCGAACGCGGATGCCGAGACAAGAGCAGACGATGCGGTGCCAGACGCGCGGCAGCCGGCGCCGCAGCCGCCAGTCGAAACGCAGGGCGAGCAGCTGCAGCGGTACGAGCACGATGCTGACGGCCAGGATGACGACCGCAGCACAGGCAATGCGCAGCCAGGCGATCAAAGGCTGGTCCCCCGGGCGGCCATCGCTTCAGAGATCGTCCTTCTTCAGCGGGATGCCGTAGAGCTCCAGCCGGTGGTCGACGAGTTGGAAGCCGTGCTCGCGGGCGATGCGCTCCTGCAGCGCCTCGATCTCCGGCGAGCGGAATTCGATGACCGTGCCGGTTTTCAGATCGATCAGGTGGTCGTGATGCTCTTCCGGCACCGTTTCGTAGCGCGAGCGCCCGTCGCGGAAGTCGTGGCGGGCGATGATGCCGGCATCCTCGAACAGTTTCACGGTGCGGTAGACGGTCGAGATCGAGATCTTCGCATCGACCTTCACCGAGCGGCGGTAGAGTTCCTCGACATCGGGATGGTCTTCGGAGTCTTCCAGGATGCGCGCGATCACGCGGCGCTGCTCGGTCATGCGCATGCCGCGTTCGGTGCAAAGCTCCTCAAGGGTCTTGGCTACATCAGACATGGCCCGCCTTCAAAAGATATTCGTCTTGCGACAATGCCGAAGGGCTTTGGCGCCGATCAGCATGTCATCTCTCTGGCAGGGAACTACCGAAGAACGCGCTTCATGACAAGCGCCGTGGAGAGGGCGCCGTTTTCCTGCTTGTAATAACCCTTGCGTTCCCCGACCTTTTCGAAGCCGAGCTTGCGATAGAGGCCAAGCGCTGCCGTATTGCCGTCGTCGACCTCGAGAAACATGCTCTCGCCGCCGCGGGCGCGCGCTTCCCGCATCGCCGCCTGCATCAGCCGCCAGCCGAGCCCGGCGCGGGCGGCCTTGGCCTGGACGGCGATCGTCAGGATCTCAGCTTCGCCGGCGACATGGCGGGCCAGGATGAAGCCGGGAAGCGGCTTTTTCAGGATGGCGTTGGTCTGGCGCGCGACGAAGCCGAACACGGTCTCCTGCATCAGCAGCCCGTGAAATTCGCCGTCGCCCCAGGGCCGGGCGAAGCGCTCGCCGTGCAGGACGGCGACATCGCGGCAATCCTCGCGCTCCATGGCGATGATCTCGAATTCCGGCTTTAGCGTCAGATAGGCTTCCAGCATCGTCATACTCGTCGGGCAATCGCATACCCGGCCTGCGGCTTGGCATCGGGTCCGCGCAGATAAAGGGGCTTCGGCTTTCCGGCATCGGAGGAGGCGGCAGCACCGAGGCGCGCCACGATAGAGATCGGGAAATTGTTGGTGTGATCGCCGCCGGCGTCGGCCTTCAAGAGCGGCGCCGCCGAACCGGTGATCTCGCCGTCGAAGCCTCTCGCAAAAGCCTGCGCTTGCGCAACGCTCAACGCCCGCGGCGCGTCGAGGGGCGAACCGTCCGATGAAAAGGACTGGAGGTAGATTTCGTCCCGCTTGGCATCCATCGCGGCCAGCACGGCGCGATGAGGCGTCTTCTCGCGCTGGGCCGATGCCATGACCTCGAGCGTGGTGACGCCGACGGCGGGTACATTGAGCGAAAGCGCAAAACCACGGGCGGCGGCAACCCCGACGCGGATGCCGGTAAACGAGCCGGGACCGACGGTGACGGCAATCCGGTCGATATCGGAGAGTGTCATATCGGCCTGATCCAGCGCGCGATCGACGATACCGATCAGATGTTCAGCATGCCCCTTGCCGATCATGTCCGATGCCTCCCCCAGCATCGTATTCCTGCCGCTGTCGTAAACGGCGGCAGCGCAGTCTACACCTGCCGTGTCGAGCGCCAGAACAATCATGCCATCAATTTCCGAAAAATCTATTGTCGCCCGATGATAAATTCATCCGGCCGAACGGGAGATGAACGGCCGGACCAATTCACGTTTTTAAGCGGCGATCACTTCCTGCACTTCCGGGACGAAATGGCGCAGCAGGTTCTGGACGCCGTGCTTCAGCGTCGCCGTCGAAGACGGGCAGCCGGCGCAGGAACCCTTCATGTTCAGATAGACCTTGCCGTCCTTGAAACCGCGAAAGGTGATGTCGCCGCCGTCCTGGGCAACGGCCGGCCGCACGCGGGTCTCCAGCAGCTCCTTGATGGTCAGCACGATCGATTCATCGCCTTCGTCGAAAAACTCGTCGCCGGCATCGGCGTCCTCGGAAAGGATCGAGGCATCGCCCATAACAGGCTTGCCGGACATGAAATGCTCCATGATCGAGCCTAAGATAGCCGGCTTAAGATGCTGCCACTCGGCATCGTCCTTGGAGACGGAAATGAAATCATAGCCGAAATAGACGCCGGTGACGCCAGGGATTTCGAACAGGCGGGCGGCAAGCGGCGAAGCTTCGGCTTCCTCGGCGCTGCGGAACTCGGCCGTGCCGTTTTCCATCACCACCTTGCCCGGCAGGAACTTCTGCGTGGCGGGGTTCGGCGTGGCTTCGGTCTGAATGAACATCTGGGTCTCCATGCGGCTGCCCATGGCTTCGCCGTCTTTAGAATTCTTCAAAAGAAGATAAGCCGATTGCCGGCGCCATTCAAGAGATTTTTACTCAAGAAATTGTCAGCAGAGGGCGTCGATTTCCTCATTGGTCAGCGTATCCGGCAGCACGGTGACCGGGATCGGAAAGGCTGCTGCGCGGCCGGCGATCGACGAGACCAGCGGTCCCGGGCCCTCCTTCGCCGACCCAGCGGCCAGAACGAGGATCGCCACATCGCGGTCGTCCTCGATCACGGCGTTGATCTGTTCGGCCGCGCCGCCTTCGCGGATGACGATCTCCGGCTCGATGCCGATCGTCTCGCGCACGATCTGGGCGATCTTGGCAACGACCGCCTCGGCCTCCTCGCGCGCCTCGGCCCGCATGATCGCCTCGACGCCCAGCCATTGCTGGAAATCCCCGTCGGGGATGACGTAGAGCAGCACCAGCCCGCCATTGGAATTCTTCGCGCGCCGGCCGGCATAATGAACGGCGCGCTGGCATTCGGGTGTACCGTCGATCACCGCCATGAATTTGCGGCGATGACCTTCGAGCCGTGAGAGTCGCTTCGATACCATGGCGCGGACTCTGACACCCGAAGCAGAAAAATTGCAAGCTCAGTTTTTGCTCTTCTCCCCCCGGGAGAAGTTCCCCTCTCCCCCAACCGGGAGAAGAGGAGATGTGCCTCAATAGAGGAAGCCGATGACGTCGCGGACCTGGCGCATCGTCACCTCGGCGCGGGCCCTGGCGCGTTCGCCGCCCTTGCGCAGGATCGCGTCGATATGGCTGGTATCGTCCATCAGCCGGCGCATCTCGCCGGTGATCGGCGCCAGCACATGGATGGCGAGATCGACCAGCGCCGGCTTGAAGACGGAGAACTGCTGGCCGCCGAATTCGCCAAGCACCTCGGCCTTGGATTTGTCGGCGAGCGCCGCATAGATCGCCACCAGATTGTCGGCTTCCGGCCGGCCCTGCAGCCCGTCCACCTCGCTCGGCAAGCCGTCCGGATCGGTCTTGGCCTTGCGGATCTTCTTCGAGATCGCGTCCTCGTCGTCCATCAGGTTGATGCGCGAGAGGTCGGAAGGGTCGGATTTCGACATTTTCTTGGTGCCGTCGCGCAGCGACATGACCCGCGGCGCCGGCCCGCCGATCAGCGGCTCGACCATCGGGAAATAGGCATGCACCGGCTCGTTGCCGACGGTGATGTCGACGCCGTAACCGGTCCTGCCGATATGCTCGGCATAATCGAGGTTGAACTTCATCGCGATGTCGCGGGCAAGCTCCAGATGCTGCTTCTGGTCCTCACCGACCGGCACATGGGTGGCGCGATAGACGAGAATGTCGGCGGCCATGAGGCTCGGATAGGCGTAAAGGCCGAGCGAGGCCTGCTCGCGGTCCTTGCCGGCCTTGTCCTTGAACTGCGTCATGCGGTTCATCCAGCCGATGCGGGCGACGCAGTTGAAGATCCAGGCAAGTTCGGCGTGCTGCGGCACGGCCGACTGGTTGAAGACGATATGTTTTTCCGGATCGATGCCGGCGGCGATGAAGGCGGCGGCGATCGAGCGCGTCTGGCTCGGCATGTCCTCATGCACCAGCTGGGCGGTGAGCGCATGCATGTCGACGACGCAATAGATGCAGTCATTGCCTTCCTGCAGCGCCACGAAACGGCGGATCGCGCCGAGATAGTTGCCGAGATGCAGATTGCCGGTCGGCTGCACGCCGGAGAATACGAGTTTCTTGAATTCGCTCATGTCGTCCTCAATAGGCTGGTGGAGGGCCTGCAGCGCCGCGCGTCTTTCAGACGCGCAAAGGACGCTGTAACATTCTAAATTGCTGCTTTACTCCTCAAGTCGATTCCGACTTGAGGAGTAAAGCAGTGGCTGTTCGCCCATGTTGCTAACGCCGCGGCTTATGCACGGGCAACCGGCCGCAATCAAGGGGTTCAGGCCGCGGCATGCTGGATCAGATCGAAGCTGTTGCCGTAGGGATCGCAAAACACCGCGACCGTGCCGTAAACCTCATGCCGCGGCTCTTCGAGAAAGCGCACGCCGGCTGCAAGCATGGCGGCGTGGTCGCGGGCGAAATCGTCGGTCTTCAGGAAGAAGCCGACACGGCCGCCGGTCTGGTTGCCGATCGCCGCCCGCTGCGCCTCGTTTGCCGCCTGCGCCAGCAGAAAGGCTGCGCCATCTCCGCCCCTGGGCTTCACCACCACCCAGCGCTTGCCCTCCGGCTGTTTCTCGTCCTGAAGGCAATCGAAACCAAGGGCGTCGCAGTAGAAAGCCTTGGCGCGGTCGTAGTCGTCGACGACGAGGGTGACGAGGAAAAGCGACTGGATCGTCATGTCATATCTCCGGTTGAGATGTTTATTCCAATTTGCATCGACGATTTCCGTTGTTTTAAGCCAAAGTGATCAAGCTGCTTACTCACAATTGAGTATAAAATTTCACAGAAAAGCTTTTATTGAACTGAAAATCCTCGACCGCGCAGGGGCGTGCGATGGCCGCCCTGTCAACCGCCAGGAGGAACCATGCAGACCGCCAGTTTGCTCGCCATGGCAGGCCTTTTCGCCCTACAATCCGCAACCAGCGCCGTCGGTCAAGACAGCAAACGGCCGGTCATTCATCTTCCCAAGCAGGAGGCACGCCCAGCCTACACCGTCCAGACCGTCAGTGTCCGCACCGGCTGTTTTCCCGCGCGTCTTCAGGCGGTGCTGTCGCATATCGCCGCAAAAACCGGACGCCGGCCGATGATCACCTCCGGCCTCAGGTCGCATCCCCGCCGCCATGGGTCCCTGCACGGCAAATGCCTGGCGGCCGATATCAGGATGCCGGGCCTCTCGGAGCGCACCATCGTCGCAGCCGCCAAAAGCGCCCCCGGCATCGGCGGCATCGGCACCTATTGCAACGGCATCGTCCATGTCGATGTCGGGCCGCAGCGGCGGTGGGTGGATTGTTAAGGCAAGTGCTGCTCGGCTATGTGTCTGTTGGTCCGGTTTGTGCGGATTTGCCCCTCACCCTAACCCTCTCCCCGTAAAAACGGGGCGAGGGGACGTGCCCCACGAGGCGCTGGTGAGGGACGGAGAGGTCGCCTTATATCCCCTTCGCCCCTTTTGCGGGGAGAAGGTGCCGGCAGGCGGATGAGGGGCGGTTTCGGCAATCACCCTAGCCTCACCCGTCCTTCGCCGGCACCGGCTTGCGGTTCAGGTTACGCCGGATCATGCCGAGATCGGCGCCGCCGATCAGGAAGGCGGCGGCGAAATAGACCAGCATGGAAATGGCAATCAGCAATCCGAGCGTACCGATCTTGGTGAGAAGCGGCGCGCCGGAGGCAAGCCAGGGCGCAAACTGCTGCTTGAGGAAGATGATGGCGCCGCCCATCACGGCTGCGGCGACGATCAGCAGGACGGTGCGTTTTGCCAGCGCCCATTCCCATGTCAGATGGCCACGGCGCAGAAGCGTGGTGAACAGCAGCACGGTGCTGATCCAGCCGGCAGTGGCTTCGGCAACGGCGATGCCGGGCGCGCCCATATAGGGAAACAGGGTGAGTGCCGTGGCGCAGTTGGTGGCAACCGCGATCGCCGAAAAACGCATCGGCGTCTTGGTGTCCTCACGCGCATAGAAGCCCGGCTGCAGCGCCTTGATCAGCACGAAGGCCGGCAGGCCGATGCCGTAGATCGCCAGGATCGAGCCGACGACGGCGGTGTTTTCCTGATGGAAGGCGCCGCGCTCATAGAGCACGCGGATGATCTCGTCGGAGAGGATCCACAGCGCGAAGGCGGCGGGGATCGTCAGGAACAGCACGAATTCGATCGAGCGGTTCTGCAGGTTGCCGGCCTCGCGCAGGTTGCCGCCTTTCAGCGCCCGGGCAAGCTCCGGCAGCAGCACCACGCCGACGGCGACGCCGACGACACCGAGCGGCAGCTGGTAGATGCGGTCGGCATATTGCAGCGCTGCGATCGCGCCGTCGCGCGAGGAGGCGATCGCCTGGCCGATCAGCTGGTTGATCTGGGTGATGCCGCCGGTCACCGCCGCCGGCACCGCCAGGATCAGCAGCCGCTTGACGTTCGGCGTCATCTTCGGGAAGCGGAAACCGATGCTCATGCCGGCTGCCAGCACGCCGATATAGACGACGGCGAGCTGCAGCACGCCGGCGGCAAGCACGCCCCAGGAGAGATACCAGGCCGTGGCCAGCGGATCCGCACCGGTATAGAGCGCATAAAACAGCGCCCCGATCATCACCACGTTGAGGAAAACCGGCGCGATGGCCGCGGCGAAGAAATGATGCAGCGAGTTCAGCATGCCGCTCATCATCGCCGTCAGCGACATGCACATCAGATAGGGAAACATCACCGCCGCCATGCGGATGGTGATCGAGAATTTCTCCGGATCGTCGGCAAAGCCCGGCGCGATGACGAAGCGCACCAGGAGCGGCATGGCCAGCTCCATCACGATGGTGATGAGGAGCAGCACCGAAAACAGCACGCCGAAGACTTCCTCCGAAAAGCGCTTGGCGCCTTCCGTGCCGTTCGCCTCGATCTCCTTGGCAAAAAGCGGCACGAAGGCGGCGTTGAAGGCGCCCTCGGCAAACAGCCGGCGGAACAGGTTCGGAAAACGGAAGGCGGCATAGAAGACGTCGGCCATCGGTCCGGTGCCGAGTGCGGCGGCCATCAGCGTTTCGCGGGCGAAGCCGAAGATGCGGCTGCCGAGGGTGGCGCCGCCGACGGTTGCGAATTTCTTGACGAGGCTCATGCGTATAGGCTCATGCGTGTGGGGCTCATGCGGGCGAATCGGCTTTCTTGTCGGCTGAGGGCGATGTCCGGGCGGTGGCGGCCGGCGCGATGATGCCGGAGGGCATGCGCTCGCGCAGTTCGTCTTCCTCCTCGGCCATGACGGCTTTCATCCGGGCGGTGATGTTGGCGCGCTTGCTGTCGCCGGATATTTTCTGGCCGACCAGATCGGTGACGTAGAAGGTGTCGATCACCTTCTCGCCGAAGGTGGTGATGCGGGCCGACTGGATGTCGAGCGACAGATCGGAGAGCACGGCGGTGATCTCCGACAGAA
Source organism: Rhizobium sp. BT03 (assembly GCF_030053155.1). Taxonomy (NCBI): domain Bacteria; kingdom Pseudomonadati; phylum Pseudomonadota; class Alphaproteobacteria; order Hyphomicrobiales; family Rhizobiaceae; genus Rhizobium; species Rhizobium sp. BT03. The sequence continues at coordinate 2,223,738 of NZ_CP125640.1, read as the reverse complement.
GTCCCGGTCGGTCGAGGCATTCGACCTCGATGACGGTGAATTTGTTCGACAGGCTGTTGGTTATGTTGACCGACGGCGGAATGACGAAGGCCTTGTTTTTCTTGCGGTTGCGCGCCCGCGTGGCGATCACCTCGGGCAGCCGCTTGCGCCCCGACAGCACGTCCTCGATCATCCGTCCGATCGTCGCGGCCCGGCGCAGCTCGTCGGCATCGTCGGCAAATTCGCGGCTGACATGGATCGTATCGAGCGCCCGCCCGTCCGAGGTCGTGAAGATCTGCGCGTCGACGATGTTGGCGCCGGCCGCAGCACAGGCGCCGGCGATGACGGCGAGCAGGCGCGGATGGTCGGGCGACAGCACGGTGATCTCGGTGATCGCATGGAAACTGTCGGTGCGCACCGTGGTGGCGAGCGCCTGGCCCGCCTTGTCGGCCTGGCGGATGAAATGGGCGTGGCGGAGCTGGTCCTCCAGCGGCACGGAGAGCAGATAGGGCTGGTAGTGCAGCTTGGTATAGGTGTTGCGGTCCTTCTGGCTCCAGTCGGAGAGCGCGCCGCGCAGCGCCTCGGCGGCGGCGTTCGCCCGCTCCTTGCGCGAGACTTCCGAGAAACCGCCGGCCAAGAGCAGCTCGGTTTCATAATAGAGCGTCCGCAGAAGCTGGCCCTTCCAGCCGTTCCAGACGCCGGGGCCGACAGCGCGGATATCGCAGATCGTCAGGATCAGCAGCATCTTCAGCCGGTCGAGCGACTGCACCCGGTCGGCGAAATCGGTGATCGTCTTGCGGTCGGTGAGGTCGCGGGTCTGCGCCACCATCGACATGGTCAGATGTTCCTCGATCAGCCAGACGACGATTTCCGTCTGCTTCTGCGACAGGCCGAAGCGGGCGCAGAGCTTGCGGGCAACGCGGGCGCCGGCGATCGAGTGATCCTCCAGCCGGCCCTTGGCAATATCGTGGAGAAGAACGGCGACGTAGAGCGCCTCGCGGTCCTCGATGTTAGCGATCAGCTTGTTGGCGAGCGGGTGCAGATCCTCGGACCGTGACTTGTCGATCTCGGAGAGCACGTCGACAGTGCGGATCAGATGTTCGTCGACCGTATAGTGGTGATACATGTTGAACTGCATCATCGCGACGATCTTGCCGAATTCGGGAATGAAACGGCCGAGCACGCCGGCCTCGTTCATCCGCCGCAAGATCAGCGCCGGGTCGCGCTTCGATGTCAGGATCGACATGAACAGGCGGTTGGCCTCGTCGTTTTCCCTGAGCCGGTTATCGATCAGCGCCAGTGAGCGGGTGACGCGTTTCAGCGCATCCGGATGGAATTCCAGCCCGTTGATGTCGGCGACGTGGAAGAGCCGGAGGATGCTGACGGGATCGCGCTTGAACACGTCAGCGTCGGCGAGCGCGATGCGGCCGCGGTCCTCGACGAATTCGACGCTGCCGGCGATCTTGCGGGTGCGATGGGTGAAACGGCTGATGACGCCGGTAAGGCCGGGGATCGACTTCGCCTGCTGGTCTTCGAGCGCGGCGCAGAGGATACGCGTCAAATCGCCGACATCCTTGGCGACGAGGAAATAATGCTTCATGAAGCGCTCGACGGCCGAAAGGCCCGGGCGGGTGTGATAGCCGAAGGCTTCGGCGATCTCGCGCTGGATGTCGAAGGACAGCCGTTCCTCGGCCTTGCCGGTGAGGAAATGCATATGGCAGCGCACCGCCCAGAGAAAATCGTCGGCTTTCTCGAGCAGACGGTATTCGTGCCTGGACAAGACGCCGAGCTTGACCAGTTCGGCCTGATCGCGCACGTGATAATAATATTTCGAGATCCAGAACAGCGTGTGCAGGTCGCGAAGCCCGCCCTTGCCTTCCTTGACGTTGGGCTCGACGAGATAACGTGTATCACCGGCCTTGCGGTGGCGCTCGTCGCGCTCGGCAAGCTTGGCGGCGATGAATTCAGGGCCGGTGCCGGTGACGATTTCCTTGTCGAAGCGGGTCTCGAGCTCGGTTTCCAGCCGCTGCAGGCCGCAGATATAGCGCATCTCCAGGATAGCGGTACGGATCGTCATGTCGGATTTGGAAAGCGCGATGCATTCCTCCACCGTGCGGGTGGCGTGGCCGACCTTGAAGCCCATGTCCCAGAGGACGTAGAGCATGAACTCGACCGCCTTGTGCGTCTCCTCCGTCGGCCGCGGCGGGAAGAGGAAGAGCAGGTCGATATCGGAGCCCGGCGCCAGCGTGTCGCGGCCGTAGCCGCCGACGGCGGTGACCGCGAACTTGTCCTTCTGCTGCGGAAAGATATGGGCGGTGGCGAAATTGTAGAGGACGGTGATGATCTGGTCCTGCAGCCAGGAAATCCTGTAGGCGCAATTCAGCCCGCCGCCATCGGCCATCAGCGCGGCCCGCGCCTTCTGCCGGCCTTCCGTGCTGGCCTTTTTCAGGACGGCGAGAAGGTCGGCGCGCAGCAGGTCAGGCCGGTTGCGATTGGCCTCGGCAACCGCGTCGCACTGCTTCTGCAACAGCTCGACGTCGAGGATCTGGGAAAAATCAAGCGCGCGCATCACTGTCGCCGGGGCGGCTTCCTGTTCATGCCGGGCGACCGGATCCGGGCTCGCCTCGTGTTTCGTCTGCATGCGCTATAACCCCTTCGTCAGGCGATCGACACGCGCCCTCATACTGCAAGAACCTTTAAATTTGGCGAAATGGTGTTGGTAGGCTGCGCGGCGGCTTTCCCGAAAAATTCAGAGGGCGGCCCGCGCGTTCAGCAAATGCAGCACCTGCCGCGTCTCTCTCATGATCTCCTCGAGCGACTGCCGGTCGCATTCGCGATAGCCGGCCTTGGCGATCGAGGTGCCGAGTTCTGAGATCATAGCGCAACAGCGGGTGATTTTCAGCATGCCGATCGGCGACGTCCAGCCGCGCGCATTCCGATCCTTGTCGGCGCGCCGCATCGTGTCGAGCATCGAGCAGATGAGCGACAGACGCTCCGTTTCGCGAACCAGCTTTTCCATGAACATCGCGTGCCGCTGCCCTATTTCAGCTTCTTCTTGAGGTCGTAAAGCGCGTCCATTGCCTCGCGCGGCGTCATGTCGTCAAGGCTCATCGCCTTCAGCGCCTCCTCGACCTTGGACGGTCCGCGGGCCGTGTCCTCACGGCGCACAGCCACCTGGAAGAGGGGCAGGTCGTCGATCAGCTGGCTCGCCGGGTTCTTGCGGTCGGCATCCTCCAGGCGGGTGAGCACATCGCGGGCCCGCGCCACCACCGAAGCCGGAAGCCCGGCCAGGCGGGCAACCTGGATGCCGTAGGAGCGGTCGGCCGCACCCGGCCCGACCTCGTGCAGGAAGATGACATCGCCGTCCCATTCCTTGACCCGCATCGTGGCGTTCGATAGCCGGCCAAGCTTTTCCGAAAGCACGGTCAGCTCGTGGAAATGCGTGGCGAACAGGCCGCGGCAGCGATTGGCCTCATGCAGGTGCTCGACGGCGGCCCAGGCGATCGACAACCCGTCGAAGGTGGCGGTGCCGCGGCCGATCTCGTCGAGGATGACGAGCGAGCGGTCGCTCGCCTGGTTGAGGATCGCAGCGGTTTCGACCATCTCGACCATGAAGGTGGAGCGCCCGCGCGCCAGATCGTCGGAGGCGCCGACGCGCGAGAACAGCCGGTCGACGATGCCGATATGAGCTGAGGTCGCCGGCACGAAGGAACCCATCTGCGCCAGGATCGCGATCAGCGCGTTCTGCCTGAGGAAGGTCGACTTACCGCCCATGTTGGGGCCGGTCAGCAGCCAGATCGCGCCGTCCTTGTCGCTTGTTTTCGGCGACAGATCGCAATGGTTGGCGACAAAGGGGCCGCCCGCCTGCCGCCGCAGCGCCTGCTCGACCACAGGATGACGGCCGCCCTCGATGGCAAACATCTTCGAGCCGTCGACCTGCGGCCGGCAATAGGCCTGCTCATCGGCGAGCAGCGCCAGGCTAGCTGCAACGTCGATGACGGCAAGCGCCCTCGCGCCGGATTTGATCGCCTCGGCTTCCTTAACCACTGCCGCCGTCATCTTCTCGAAGGCGGCGAGCTCGATCGTCAGCGCCCGGTCGGCGGCATTGGCGATGCGGCTTTCGAGATCGGCAAGTTCGGTGGTGGTGAAGCGCATCGCGCTCGCCATCGTCTGGCGGTGGATGAAGCGGGCCTTGGCCTCAGCCGTGTCCGTCATCGGGGAGGCATTGCCGGCCGTGACCTCGATGAAATAGCCGAGGATGTTGTTGTGCTTGATCTTCAGCGACCGGATGCCGGTTTCCTCGGCATATTGCAATTGCAGGCCGGCGATGACCCGGCGCGACTGGTCGCGCAGCGCCCGCACCTCGTCGAGCTCGGGGCTGGCGCCGTCGCGCAGGAAGCCGCCATCGCGTTTCAGCAGCGGCAGTTCCTCGGCGAGCGTCTCGGCCAGCAGGCTTTCGAGTGCTTCGGGAAGGGCTTGCAGCCCGGACAGCGCCTGACCAAGCTCTTCCGGCAGCATCGCGCTTGCCAGCATGGTCGCAACGTCGCTCGCCGCCTGAAGACCCTGGCGGATGGCCGCGAGATCGCGCGGGCCGCCGCGGTCGAGCGCCAGGCGCGATAGCGCGCGCGGCATGTCGGGCACATGTATCAGCGTGTCGCGCAGCTTGCCGGAGAGCGAGGGTTCGTCGATCAGAAAGCCGATCGAATCGAGCCGCGCATTGATGCGGGCGGGGTCGGTCAGCGGCGACATCAGCCGCTCGGCCAGAAGCCGCGCGCCGCCGCCGGTGACGGTGCGGTCGATCGCCTTCAACAGCGAGCCGTTGCGATCGCCCGACAGCGTGCGGGCCAGTTCCAGATTGGCGCGGGTGGCGGGATCGATGAACAGCGTCGACGCCGCACTTTCCCGCTCCGGCTTTCCAAGCGGCGGCCGCTCGGCGATCTGCGTCTTCTCGACATAGGCGACGGCGGCGGCCGCAGCCGCCAGCTCGGCGCGCGAAAAGCTGCCGAAGCCGTCGAGCGTCGCGACGCCGAAATAACGGGCGATCCGGCCCTCGGCGCTGGCGCTGTCGAAGAGCACGGAAGGCTGCGGCACCGCGGTGCGGCCGAGCACGTCGAAGACCGGTTTCAGTTCCGGATCGTGGAAGATCGTGTCGGGCAGGATGAGTTCGCGCGGATCGATGCGCAGGATATCGGCAAGCAGCCGCGAGGCTTCGGTCTCGGCCAGCCGGAAGACGCCGGTGGAAATATCGATCCAGGCAAGCGCCAGCAAGGGCTCGGCGCCGCCGCGAATGCGGGTCAGTGCCATCAGATAGTTGGATTCCGAGGGCGAAAGCAGCTTTTCCTCGGTGATCGTGCCCGGCGTGACCAGGCGGACGACATCGCGCTTGACGACGGATTTGCCGCCGCGTTTTTTCGCTTCGGCCGGATCCTCGACCTGTTCGCAGACGGCGACGCGGAAGCCGAGCGAGATCAGCTTCTGCAGGTAATCGTCGGCCGCATGCACCGGCACGCCGCACATCGGGATATCCTGGCCCATGTGCTGGCCGCGCTTCGTCAGCGTGATGCCGAGCGCGCGCGAAGCCTCCAGCGCATCCTCGAAGAACAGCTCGTAGAAATCGCCCATGCGATAGAAGAGCAGCGAACCCGGATTGTTCGCCTTGATCTCGATATATTGCTCCATCATCGGCGTGGCCGAGGCACGGCTTTCCGCCGTGGCAAGCTCGGCAGCCGAAAAGGCTTCGTTCTCTGTGTCTATTCGTGCGTTCACGGAGGTGCAGTTTTTCCCAAAAAAACAGGTGCCAACCCTATCCGCGCGCCGCTATAGATGACAACAGCATTTGAGGAAGAGCGAAGCGTCGCCCACAGGACGTTGGAGGATTTATGCCCGATATCGATAAGAAGGACCGGCCGGCGACATCAGTTACCGACCAGGAGGCGCTCGATTTTCACGCCACGGGCCGGCCCGGCAAGCTGGAAGTCGTCCCGACCAAGCCGATGGCGACGCAGCGCGACCTGTCGCTTGCCTATTCGCCGGGTGTCGCCGTGCCCGTCAAGGCGATCGCCGCCGATCCGCAGACGGCCTACGACTACACGGCGCGCGGCAACATGGTCGCGGTCATTTCCAACGGCACGGCGATCCTCGGTCTCGGCAATCTCGGCGCACTCGCCTCCAAGCCGGTCATGGAAGGCAAGGCGGTGCTGTTCAAGCGCTTCGCCGACGTCGATTCCATCGACCTCGAAATCGATACGGAAAATGTCGACGAATTCATCAACTGCGTGCGCTTCCTCGGCCCCTCCTTCGGCGGCATCAACCTCGAGGATATCAAGGCGCCGGATTGTTTCGTCATCGAAAGCCGGCTGCGCGAGCTGATGGACATTCCCGTCTTCCATGACGACCAGCACGGAACGGCGATCATCGCCGCCGCCGGCCTGATCAACGCGCTGGAACTGACCGGCCGCGACCTGAAGACGACGAAGCTCGTCTGCAACGGCGCCGGCGCTGCGGCGATCGCCTGCATCGAGCTTATCAAGGCGATGGGCTTTGCGCCCGAGAACGTTATCCTCTGCGACACCAAGGGCGTCATCTACCAGGGCCGCACCGAGGGCATGAACCAGTGGAAATCGGCGCATGCGGCAAAGACCGACGCGCGCACGCTCGAGGAGGCGATGGAGGGCGCCGATGTCATCTTCGGCCTGTCGCAGAAGGGCGCCTTCTCGGCCAAGATGATCCGCTCGATGGCGGATCGGCCGATCATCTTCGCCATGGCCAATCCCGATCCCGAGATCACCCCGGAGGAGGTCGCCCGCATCCGCGACGACGCCATCATGGCGACCGGCCGCTCGGATTACCCGAACCAGGTCAACAATGTCCTCGGCTTTCCCTATATCTTCCGCGGCGCTCTCGATGTCCGTGCCTCCACCATCAACGACGCGATGAAGATCGCTGCCGTCAAGGCGCTGGCGAACCTTGCCCGCGAGGATGTGCCCGATGACGTGGTCGCCGCCTATCAGGGCAACCGGCCGCGTTTCGGCTCGCAGTACATCATCCCGGTTCCTTTCGATCCGCGGCTGATCTCGGCGATCCCCGTCGCGGTCGCTGAAGCCGCGATCGAGACCGGCGTCGCCCGCAAGGTCATCACCGATATGGCCGGCTATGCCCGCGAGCTTTCGGCGCGCCGCGATCCGATCGCCTCGACGCTCGCCAGCCTCTATGAGCGGGTACGCCGCCGCCCGAAGCGGATCGTCTTTGCCGAGGCCGAGGAAGAACAGGTGCTGCGCGCCGCCTTGTCCTACGCCAACCAGCAGCTCGGCACCGCCATCCTGCTCGGCCGCGAGGACCTGATCCGGTCGACGGCCGAACGCGCCGGTATCGATCTCAACCGGCCGGGCCTGGAGATCGTCAATGCCCGTATTTCCACCCGGGTCGAGGCCTATATCGACTATCTCTATGCGAGGCTCCAGCGGCACGGTTACCTGCACCGCGACGTCCAGCGGCTGATCCACAACGACCGCAACCACTTCGCCGCCACGATGGTGGCGCTCGGCGATGCCGACGGCATGGTGACGGGCATCACCCGAAACTATTCGACGGCGCTCGAGGACGTGCGCCGCTGCATCGACGAGAAACCCGGCCACCGCGTCATCGGCGTCTCGCTGGCGCTCTGCCGCGGCCGCACGGTCTTCGTGGCCGATACCGCCGTGCACGACATGCCGACCGCCGAGCAGCTTGCCGATATCGCCGAGGAGGCCGCCGGTCTGGCGCGGCGCATGGGTTATTCGCCGCGTGTCGCGCTGCTCGCCTATTCCACCTTCGGCCATCCCTCGGGCGAACGCTCGGAGCGGGTGCGCGAGGCGGTGAAGATCCTCGACAAGCGCCGTGTCGATTTCGAATATGACGGCGAGATGGCGGCCGATGTCGCGCTGAACCGCAAGGTGATGGAGCAATATCCCTTCTGCCGCCTCTCGGGTCCGGCCAACGTGCTCGTCATGCCGGCCTTCCACTCGGCTTCGATCTCGACCAAGATGCTGCAGGAACTCGGCGGCTCCACGGTGATCGGCCCGATCCTCGTCGGTCTCGACAAGCCGGTGCAGATCACCTCGATGGGCGCCAAGGACAGCGACATCGTCAACATGGCGGCGATCGCCGCTTATGGCGCGGGTTCGTAAACGCGCTCTGCCTCCCATATGAGACGGCATTCCGTGCCCGGCCGACAACATGTCGGCCGGGCACGGCTTTTTGTGGCTTACGCACCGAGGCCGCGGTTGAAAGGGTTGATCTGATAAGTCATACTTTTGATGCAAAACGCGGGGCATAATTTAATTTCATCAGCCGTTTGGGTTCCCATGCCGGAAAATGCATCCCCCAATTTCATCGCCCGATTTCAGGGGGCAACTTTCGACGATATGGTCGAGGCCCTGACCAAGGGGTTCGGTTCGTTCGACGCATGGCGCAATGGCCGAGAGAAACCCCTCGACTGGAAGGTCGGGTTTTGGGGCGATGAGCGGTTGTCGCTGGTCAGCAACCAGGATTCCGGCGGCTGGGGGGCAAGAACGGCACATGGAACGCCGGAAACTCTGGCAATCATCGTTCCGCGCACGGGTGCTCTCGACGTAGGCTTTGGTCGGACCGTGGCCGAAGCGACACCCGGGCGGCTGTTGCTGACGAACAATCTTGAACCGGAACGGGTTTCCGTGAGGGCAGCGCCTCATCGGTCGGACACACTCAGCCTGAGCTGGGCGATCATAGCGCAGACCGTCGCCGCCGTATTGGAGACCCCGCTGACCGGGTCAATGGATCTGGCGCCGGTCGTCGATCGGTCCACCGCGGCGGGACAGTTGATCGGCGGTCTCGCCCAAACGATGATCATCGGCATGCGCAACAACGGGCCGCTCCTCCACTCGCCCATTGCCATGTCCAACCTGATCCAGGCATTTGCCGATCTGGTGGTGCGCCTGGTTCCTCATCGGCTCTCGCATCTCCTCGACAAGAAAATCCATCTGATCGCACCGCGGCATGTCCGCCGGGCCATCGAATTCATGCATGCAAACATCGCGCAGCCGATGACGATGCAGAATGTCGCGGAGGCGGCGGGCATTTCCATTCGCGCTCTCGAAGTCGGTTTTCGTGCCTTCAAGGGAACCACGCCGTCTGCCTACCTCAGGACGATCCGCTTGCAAGCGGTCCGCGAGGATCTGCGCGATCCTTCAAACCGGCAGCCGTTGCGGGACATCTGTTTGAAGTGGGGGTTCTTTCACCTTGGCCGTTTTGCGGCAACCTATCGGGCGGCGTATGGAGAGAACCCGTCGGATACGAGAAGGCGGTTCGATATGTGAGGGTGCGCCACCGGAGAGCCTGAAGCGCTCCGCGATCTTTCAGATTCTAGCTCGAGAAGCGGCCGGCGTCGGCGCCGTAATAATTCAGGTAGCGGTCGGAAATGCTGGAGATCGGCAGCACGATCAGCACGTCGGTCGTGTTGAAGGCATGATCGATGACCGCACTGGAGCCGACCATCGCGCCGAGGCGCATATAACCCTTGATCAACGGCGGCAGAGCCATCAGCGCCCGCTTCGGGTTGACGGCCTCGGCCGGCATCAGGTCCATGTTGCGGGCGAGATGCGGCAATGCGCTGACGGCCCATTCATTCTTCGCCAGCACATTGTGGTAGAGGAAGGACAGCGCCAGCGCGTGGCTTTCGAGATAGACGCCTGGGAAAGAGGCGCAGCCGAACATGGCGCTGACACCATGCTTCAGCGCATAGGCCCAATTGCCCTGCCACAGAAGCTCGACGGTGCGTTTGGTGCGGTATTCCGGCAGTACGCAGGAACGGCCGAGTTCCATGAAGCGTTTGTCCGGATGTTTGGCAAGGAGGCCGTCGATCTCGAATTCGGAAGCCGAGTAAAAACCGCCATTGGCCATGGCGACATCCTGGCGCAGCAGCCGGTAGGTGCCGACGATCTGGTCTTCCGGGTCACCCTCGATCGTGCGGTCGAGAACGAGAAGATGGTCGCAAAAAGCATCATAGGCGTCGACATCGCGCTGGCGGCGCATGGCGTCCAGCGGCAATTGCGCCTTCATTTCGTCGACGAAGACGCGGTAGCGCACGGCCTGGGCGGCATCGATCTCGCGCGCCGTGCGGGCAAGGCGGGTTTCCAGATTGCCGATGCGGCCGAGGATATCGCCGTCCTTCTGGACTGCCGCCGTCGAGGGCGGTGCAGCCTCGGCAATGGTGTCACGATTCAGGATGTCGATGGCGGACATGGCGATTCTCCCGTTGCCGGCTTATCGACGCCATAAAACACTTCTCTGCGACAGGAAAGTGACATATTGGATTTCCCAGCGCAAGACGCATGCCGGCCCCGCGGCACGTTATCGCGCCTCCGCCCGGCGGGCGGAAAGTGCGGCGACGGCCTGAACTTCGGTCAGCAGCCGCACCGGGTCGACCGGCTTGACCATGACGCGGTTGGCGCCGTTCAGCAGGACCTGGCGGCGCGATTCGTCGCTCTTGTCGGCCGTGAGCACGATCACCGGCACCGAGGCAAGATCGAGCCGCCTTTCGTGGCCGCGCAGGCGCCCGAGCATATCGATGCCGTTGCCGCCGGGCATCGACAGGTCGCTGATGATGATGTCGGGCCGGGCATTCGCCTCGCAAAGGGCGCAATCGAGCAGCGCCTCGAAATCCTCGACATGGCGCACCTTATGCCCGCCCTTCTCCAGCACGACGCGCACCAGCATGGCATTGATCGGATCGTCCTCGCCAAGCAGGATGTTGAGCCCGCTGGCGGCCACCATCGTCTCCGCAACCGAAAGGCCGAAGCCCGGCTGGTTGTCGTTCAGCGCGTCGCGCTTCTCCATGCCGCGCATGCGCCCGCGCAGCACGTCGATCAGCGACTGTTCGCGCAGCGGCCGGATGAGCCAGGCATCGAAGAGATCGAGCGGATGGGCGCTGCGCTCCTCCGGATTGACGAGCAGGACCTTGCGCAGGCCAAGGGCGGCAATTTCGGCTCGATCGGCAAGGTGGGCGGAAAATTCGGCCGACATGCGATGATCGATGATGATATCGGTCGGCCGCTTTCCGCTGTTTGCCAAGCCGAGCAGCGTTGCCCGCGCGCTCTCGCCGTCGGCGACGAGATGGCAGAGGCCGCCAAGCGCGGTAATCGTCTCGGCGATGGCGGTGCGCGCCGCGCCCGCCGGCGCCAGGAGCACGACGCTGTTGCCGGCAAGCAGCGTATTGCGCCTGTCGGGGCGCTCGCTGCCGATATCGACCGGGAAACGGATGGTGAATTCGCTGCCTTTGCCCTTTTCGCTGGCAACCGTCAGCGCGCCGTTGAATTCGCGCATGATGCGGGCGGAGATGGCAAGGCCGAGCCCGGTGCCGCTGCTCCTGTCGGCGACGGTCCCGCCCTGCTCGAACTCGCCGAAGACACGCGCCTGCTCTTCCGCCGTCATGCCGGGACCACTATCGGTGACGGTGATCGACAGGTCGTCGGCGTCGAGCGACACGCGAATGAAGACGCCGCCGGCCTGGGTGAACTTCACGGCATTGCCGATGACGTTGAACAGAACCTGGCGCAGCCGCGCCGGGTCGAAGCTCATATTCTCCGGCACGTCTGAAGACACGGTGGCGCCGATCTCGATGCCTTTTTCATGCGCCCGGTGAGCGAGCATCTCGACGACGCTTTCCAAGAGCTTGCGCAGCGATTCCGAGCGCGGGTGCAGTGCGAAGCGGCCGACCTCGATGGTGGAGAAATCGAGCAGATCCTCGACGAGCTGCGTCAGCGCGTGGCCGGACTGGCGGATATTGGCGAGATAATCCTGCTGCTCCTGCGTCAGCCGTGTCTCGGCGAGCAGATGCGTCATGCCGAGGAGGCCGGAAAGCGGCGTGCGCACCTCGTGGCTGACGGTGGCAAGCAGCCGCGATTTGGCGGCGCTGTTATATTCCGCCTTCTGGCGGGCCTCTTCGCGGCCCTGTGCGATCAGCCGCTCATCGGTCACATCACGCGCGACACTCTGCAGCAGCAGGCGGCCGTTTGCCGGGTCGCGGGTGACGACGTCGCGCCAGAGAAAGATGCGCTGGCCGTCCGGCGTCGAGATCTCGACGTCGAAGCAGTGCGGGATCGGGCCGGGGCGGAAGGCAAGCCCGATCTCCTCGCAGCTCCGCCCCTCCGGACGCAGCCGCCCGGTCAGGCGGCGAAACGTGTCGTTGGCCGAAATGATGCGCCGGTCCATGCTGCGGCTGACGGTGATGTCGCCGAGCACGTCGTGCACGTCGGCAAACAGCTTGGCGCCATCGTTCCAATCCGGCAGCGATTTGCCGCCGCGCGGGGGCTTGCGCCGCCGAGCCATCAGGACGGCATAACTGGCGATGACGGCGAGGCCGAGAACGACGAGACCGCCCGAAAGCAGCAGAGGATCGCCGGCATGGGCAAGCAGCGTCAGGATCATTGCGGCCAGCAGGCCGGCGCCGCCAAGCCAGTAGACCAGCAGGCGGCGTGTCGCTGCAGGCCCCATCCTGCCGTCATCTGCTGCCTCAAGCGCCGATGCGACCGGCCGCGAGAAGGAGCCCGCCATCCGCTCTTCATGCGGCTTGGCGGCGGGTCCGCCGAAGGCGGCGGACAATCTTTCCTGCAATTGTCCCAGGTTGTGCATGCTATCTGGCTAACATGAGGCCTCTTCCGAATGCCTTCAGGAATTCGATAAGATTTTAGCGGCCGGCCGTTTTCGGCAGCATCAGCTCGTCGAGAATGACGCAGGCCGCGCCGATGGTGATAAAGCTGTCGGCGAGATTGAACACCGCGAAGGACCAGTTGTCGGTGTGAAAAAGAATGTAATCGATCACATGGCCGTAGGCGAAGCGGTCGACGAGATTGCCGATCGCGCCGGCGATGATCAGCGCATAACCGAGATGGGCGAGCCAGCGGTCCTTCGCCGTGCGATACCACAGCCACATGACGAAGGCGACGATGACGAGCCGCATGCCGACGATGAACCAGCCGTCCATGCCCTCCAGCATCGAAAAGGCAACGCCGAGATTGTAGGTACGGTAGAGCGCCAGCATCGGAATAACCGGCACGGCCTCCTGCAGCGGCAGGTAATGATCGACCGCGATCTTGACGGCCTGATCGATGAGCACGGCGACGACGATGAAGAAGAGGATCGGCGCCGGCCGCGAAAACAGCGCGGGGCGGGCAAAAGTCTGTTCGGTCATTTGCCCTCGGCAAGTGAGAGGAGATGGCGGCGCGCCTCGAAAAGCATGACAGCGGTGGCGACGGCGAGGTTCAGGGAATCGGCGCGGCCTTGCTGCGGAATGCGGGCAAGCGCGTCGGCTCGCCCGGCCAGCTGATCGGGCAGGCCGGATTGCTCGTTGCCCATCAAGAGCACGACGGGCTTCTTCCGGTAGTCGATGGTGCGGTAATCGACCGCGCCGGCAAGATGCGTCGCGACCACGCAAACGCCGGCCGATTTCCGCCAGGCGAGGAATTCCTCCGGCGTCGCGCGTGCGACCGGAACGGCGAAGACCGAGCCCATGGTGGCGCGCACGGTCTCGAGCGAGAACGGATCGGTTGCCTCTCCGACCAGAATGACGCCGGAGGCCCCGGCCGCATCCGCTGTGCGGATGATGGTGCCGAGATTGCCGGGATCGCGCACGCGGTCGAGCGCCACCCAGGTCTCTCCCTCTCTCGGCCGGATGTCTTTGAGCGGCATCCAGCGCTGGTCGAAGATGCCGACGACCATCTGCGGATTGTCGCGGCGGGTGATCGAGCCGATCACCTTTTCGCTGACTTCGAGCACCAGCCCGCCCGAGGCGACGGTCCTTGCCGCCATCTGCTCGACCAGCGGCTTGCCCTTGGCCGCCTTGGCATAGACCAGCGTGCGGATCGTCCAGCCGAGTTCGATCGCATCGATGACGAGCTTCAGCCCCTCGGCGAGGAAAGTCCCGCTCTCCTCGCGCGACTTCTTGTTCGTCAGCGCCTTGATGTCCTTGATGATGGGATTGGCAAGCGAGGTGACTTCCTTCACCTGTCCGACCCTGCGCGGTCCCTGATCGTGGAAGTCCTTGCTCATTTCGGCACCCAGCGGGAAAAGAGGGAGGTGGAAAGTGCGCGGCCCGGCGTCTTGCCGTCGAGGCCGGCTTCGCGGATGACCAGCTCGCCGGATTCGACCGCGCCGCCGGCGCCCCGCATCGTCTCGCGCATCAGCTCGTGGATCGAATAGAAGCTGGCGCGGATCGAATAGGCCGTCAGCACCAAGCCCACGGCCTTCGGCGACAGGATCTCGCGGCAGATGTCGAGCATCAAGGGCAAATGTTCGAAGAGATGCCAGACTTCGCCGTTCGGGCCGCGGCCGAATTTCGGCGGATCGGTGAGGATGATGTCGTACTGGCTGCCGCGGCGTTCCTCGCGCAGGATGAATTTCATCGCATCCTCGCAGATCCAGCGGATCGGCAGTTTCTCCATGCGCCCGAGCGCCTGGTTTTCCCGCGCCCAGCCGATCGCCTTCTTCGAGGCATCGACATGGGTGACTTCGGCGCCGGCCGCGGCGGCAACCAGCGAGGCGACGCCGGTATAGCCGAAAAGGTTCAGCACCCTCAGCGGCCGGCCGGCCTTTTCGACCTGCTCCTTCATCCAGCTCCAGTGCACGATCTGCTCCGGGAAGACGCCGACATGACGGAAGGAGGTGAAACGGCCGTGGAAATCGACGCCGAGCAGGTTCAGCGGCCAGGTCTCGCCGAGCGCCGCCTTCGGGAAGCGCCAGCGGCCGCTGCCTTCCTCGTCGGTATCGCCGGTGAAGACGGCATCGACCTTTTCCCAGACATGGGCCGGCAGCGACGGCCGCCACAGCGCTTGGGCCTCGGGACGGATGATGCGATAAGGCCCGTATTGTTCCAGCTTTTCGCCGTTGCCGCTGTCGATCAGGTGGAAGTCGCCGGCCCCGAGCGATTCGAGGATGACAGGCACGCGCTCGGTCGGACGCTCACCGCTGCGCGTCGTCAGCGGCCGTTCGGTGGCGGCGGGCACGGCAGCCTCGCGCACCGTCTCACGGGCAGCCGGTGGCCGCGCGACCGGCTTCGGCGGCCGGCCGGCCCGATCGTCTCTGCGGCTTTCACCGGAAGGACCTGATGTCTTCTTCTGGCCCGGCCGGCGTTCTTTCTGTTTCAACGTGCTCTTCCGCGTCTCTGTCGGGCACAGCGCCCTTTGAATTATGCAGTAGCCCAGAAAAGCGTGCCGGATCAACTGCGCGCCGGCCCGGCATGTATTTCAGGTCTCGGATGTCCGCCGGCGAAGCCAGCTTTCTGCCGCATAAAGGGCTGCGACATGCATCGACTGCATGACGAACGCGCCGGACTGCAGGTCGCCAAGGATGGCGGCAAGATCCGCAAACAGCAGTTCGATCTTCTCGCCGGGGTCGAAACGCGGTTCGCCGGCCCGGCTGAGGCCGAGCGCCAGCCAGCTCGTCACCGCGTTGCTGTGGCTCGCGGCATTCGGATAGGAGGTCAGCAGCTTGACGAAGGTCGAGGCTTCATAGCCGGTCTCCTCCCGGAGTTCGCGCCGGGCTGCCGCCAACGCCGCATCGCCGCTCCCGCTGTCGCTGCGCTCGACGCCGCCGGCGACGAGACCGTGGATGATCTCGCCGCGGCCGTGCCGGTATTCCCGCGTCAGCAGCACGCGCCCGTCGGGCATCACAGGCACGACATTGATCCAGTCGGGATAGTCGAGCACATGGAAGGGCGCGACGACAATTCCGTCGGCGGTGACGCAATCGTCGCTTCGCAGCCGGATCCAGCGGTCCTCATAGGTGATGCGGCTTGCCGTCACCCTCCAGGGCTTCAATTCATCACTCATCGCCAATTCCTTGCTCCGGAACGAGCGGGATAACATTCCTCTCCGCCTGGCAAAAGCCTTTCCCGCTGGGATAAGGTGAACGAATCGGAGATGGGGCTGTCGAATGGATTTTACCGGCGAAGAATGCATCGCCGCGCCGCGGGATGTCGTCTGGGCAGCGCTCAACGATCCCGAGATCATGCGCGGCTGCATTCCGGGCTGCCAGAGCATCGAGCGGCTGTCGCCCGACAGGTTCGAGGCGGCGATCAAGGTCAAGTTCAGCCTGCTGTCGGCGACCTTTCATGGGCTGTTGACGCTTTCCAATGTCGATGCGCCGAAAAGCTATACGCTGTCGGCCGAAGGCAAGGGTGGTCTTGCCGGCTTCGCCAGGGGCAGCGCCGATATCGTGCTCGAGCAAAACGGCGCCGAGACAATCCTGCATTATCGGGCAAAGGCTGAACTCGGCGGCAGGCTTGCCCAGCTCGGCGCACGCCTGCTCGATTCGACCTCGCAGAGGCTCGCCGAAGGGTTCTTTTCGGATTTCAATGCCGCCGTCGTCGCGAAGATGGCGGCCGGCTGATCCCGGCCCGGCACCACGTGCTTTGGGCTTGGCGCGGAGTGGGGGCATGGGTTAAATCGACGTCATGACGTGGACAATCAGGCCGCCGCGGGCGGAAGACCGGGACATGCTTGCGGAGATTTATCTTTCCGTGCGCCGCGAAACATTCGTCTGGGTCGACCCCGGCAAGTTCCACCGCGAGGATTTTGCAGCTCATACCAATGGCGAGACGGTCTTCGTCTGCGAGCATGAAAACGGTGGAATAGCCGGCTTCCTGTCGCTGTGGCCGGCCGATGATTTCATTCACATGCTCTATATCAGCCGGGACTTCCAGGGCTCTGGCGCCGGTACGGCGCTGCTGCAGGCGCTGCCGGAATGGCCGCAACACCGCTACCGGCTGAAGTGCCTGGTGAAGAACCGGCGGGCGAAGGCCTTTTACCTCGCCCACGGTTTCCGCGTGACCGGCAACGGCGCGTCGCCGGAGGGCGATTATGAGGAGCTGAGCTTTTTTCCGGTCTGACCGGTGCGGAAGCGTCGTCGAAACCGAGCCGGTTTTACCGTGCCGGAAGCTGCCCGGCGATTTCCTCGGCGCGGCTCTTGTGGCGGTCGGCCTCGCCCTGCCAGCGGATGGCTTCCTTGGCTTCGGTGCGGGCGCGCTTGCGGTGTTTGCCCTGGCTGAACCAGGTGGCGGCCGAGCCGATCAGCATGCCTGCGATCAGCGCAACGACCAGGAAGACGAAGAAGGGCGCCGAAACCGCAAGCACCTGATCCTCCGGCCGAAACGGATTGAAGGCGAGCGTGACGCTTTGCCGGTTGGCGACGCAGAAGACGATAAGGACGACGCCGAGCGGCAGCAGAATCAACAGGTTGACGATCTTCTTGGCCATTTGAGCTCTCCATGCGTCGGATGGCGCCGCCCTCTTCGAGCAGCGCGTTGTATCTGCGCATCGGCCCCGAAAATCGATTCCGATTTTCGGGGCCGATGTGTGAGCAGAATAGGAAAATGGCCTACGAGTTCAAGTGCGGATTCGCCGCAGGCGGCTTGCGCCGCTCAATCCTCTTCGTCCGCCTGGCCGGGATTGAGCCGCTCGCGCAGCTCCTTGCCTGTTTTGAAGAAGGGAACCCACTTCTCCTCGACGAAGACGGTATCGCCGGTGCGCGGGTTGCGGCCGGAGCGGGACGGGCGGTTCTTGACTGAAAACGCGCCAAAGCCGCGCAATTCGACGCGGTTGCCCGCAGCCAGTGCATCCGTGATCTCGTCGAGAACCGCATTGACGATATTCTCGACGTCGCGATGATAGAGATGCGGGTTGCGTGCCGCAACAATCTGCACCAATTCGGACTTGATCACAGTCGCCCCCTTAAATTATTGATTTCTTATCAATCGTGGCCAACCTGCCAAACTGAAAGCAGCCCGTCAAGAAGCAACTTTGGGGGCAGGATTCCATTGATATCCTGGCCTTTCATGAGATCATCATAACCGAAGATCGTAATCAACCGCGAAACAGCCCCAGCGAGCAGAAACGGCGTGTTGCTCTTCTTGTCCCAGTCGACCATCGGCAGGTCGGCGTCGACGCCGCGCGACTTGAGATAGGCCCGGATTTCCGGCTCGCCGCCGATCGTGTCGACGAGTTTCACCTTGAGCGCCTGGCGGCCGGTATAGATGGTGCCGTCGGCGAGCTTCAGCACCTCGTCGCGCGGCAGCTTGCGCCGGTCGGCGACCAGGTCGACGAACCAGTTATAGCTGTCGACCACCATGTTGCGGATCATCGCCTTGGCCTCCTCGCTCGCCTCGTGGAAAGGCGAGGGCTCGGCCTTCAGCGGCGAGGATTTGATCTCCTGCAGGGAGACGCCGATCTTGTCGAGCAGCGGCTGGATCTGCGGATACTGGAAGATGACGCCGATCGAGCCGGTGATCGAGCTGTCGCCGGCAACGATCGTATCGCCGGCGGTGGCGACCATGTAGCCGGCGGAGGCGGCAAGCGTGCGCACGTCGGAGACGACGGGCTTCTTGGCCGAAATCGCCCGGATCGCCTTGAAGATTTTTTCGCCGCCATAGGTCGTGCCGCCGGGCGAGGAGATCGAAATCACCGCGGCCTTCACCTGGTCGTTGGTTTCGACCTTCTTCAGCCGCTCCAGAAGCTCGTCGTCGTCGACGATCAGTCCCGATATCGTCACATGGGCGATATGCGGGCGGCTCCTCTTGGTGTCGCCGACGGCGAAGCTGTAGAAGGCAAAACCCAGCGCCACGAAGAGGGCCACCGCCGCGAGACGCCAGAACCAGAGCTTGCGGCGCAGCCGCCGGCGATCCGCGATCATCGAACTGTCCATGAGATACCTCCAGCGCTGGCCCCGGCTTCGGCATACGGCCGATCGATCCGGTGAAATAGGTGGCAGCGGCGCGTACGAATGCCACTTTTTGATGTTTTTCCGTTTTGTTGCTTGTTGCAGAAAAAATTCCATATTGGCAAGCCAATGTAATAATGCGAAACGAACTGTGATTGGCGGCGGGCTTTGTTATGAAGGCCTGGCGATCACCGCACCTGGAACGAGACCTATGCTCGATACCCTGAAGAACAACGGAAATGCCGCCTATGCGGGCTCCGGCAGGAGTGCCTATGGCGATGCGTTGTTCCATTCCGCCCGCGTGCGGCGGCTGAAGATTTTGCTGCCGGTGGCAGCCCTCGTCGTCGCGGCCGGCCTGACGGCGGTGGCGCTGGTCAAGATCTATCTGCCCGAGAACATCAAGATGGAAGGCGCCAAGATCGAGAACGGCAAGGTCGTGATGGAAAAGCCGGCGATCGCGGGCCGCAATTCCGACGGCGTCAATTATTCGATGCTTGCCGAAAGGGCGCTGCAGGATATCCGCAATCCCGATCTGATCACGCTCGAGACCATCAAGGCCGCCGTGCCGATGAATGATGGGCTGATCGCCCGTGTCGTCGCCTCGACGGCCGATTACAATCGCGCCACCGACAATCTGCATATGACGGCCCCCTTCACCCTGGTGCTGAGCAGCGGCCTCAACGCGAATTTCCAGTCCGCCCGGCTCGACATCAAGGGCGGAAACATGAAGAGCGACGACCCCGTCACCATCACCAAGGATAATGCCTCCATTGTTGCGAAGACGATGGAGATAACCGATAAGGGGCGGGTGATCACATTCGAGGGGAATGTTCGCATGAATGTCGATCCATCCACCATCCATAAACAGGGCACTTAACCAGCCGGGTCATCCATGACAAAAGATTGTCGTTTTTCCACTTGCAAGACTGGCATGGCATTCATTGCCGGCGCATTTGCCCTTATTCTGATGGCCCCGGGCGCAGGCGCGCAACAGGCGGCCACGATGTCGGGCATGAAGCTTTCCAACGACCAGCCGATCCAGATCGAAAGCGACAAGCTGGAGATTCACGATCAGGAACACACCGCCCTCTTCACCGGCAAGGTCAAGGTCGTCCAGGGGACGACGACGATGCAGTCCGGCAAGATGACCGTCTATTACAAGGACAAGGCGGCAAAGCCGGCCGCTGACGGAACCCAACCCGCGGCCCAGCCGCAGCAGTCGGCCTCGCTGGCATCGGGCAGTGCCGATATCGACAAGATCCTGGTGACCGATAAGGTCCTGCTGACATCGGGCACGCAGACGGCGACTGCCGATGACGGCGCTTTCGATATGGCCTCGCAGACATTCATCCTCACGGCGGATCAGGGCAACAAGGTTATTCTGTCGGATGGGCCGAACGTCTTTACCGGCTGCAAACTGACCGTTCACATGCAAACCGGTCAGGCGGAGCTTGAAAGCTGCGGCGGGCGTGTCCAGATTCAGCTCGATCCAAAATCGCAGCCGAATGCGCAGCAGAAGCAGAACTGAGAAGCCGGCCTCCCACGTGAAATTATCATCGCTATCCACCATGTTCGGCCAGCCCGGGCCACAAGCTGCGGGCGCCGCCGACAAAAGCCGTTATCAGGGAACGCTGATCGCACGCGGTCTGACGAAGACCTATGCGACGCGTCGCGTCGTCAACGGCGTCTCGCTGGTGGTGCGCCGTGGCGAGGCCGTCGGCCTGCTCGGCCCGAACGGCGCCGGCAAGACCACCTGTTTTTACATGATCACCGGCCTCGTGCCGGTGGATGAAGGCACGATCGAGATCGACGGCAACGACGTCACGACCATGCCGATGTACCGCCGCTCGCGTCTCGGCGTCGGTTACCTGCCGCAGGAAGCCTCGATCTTCCGCGGCCTGACGGTGGAAGAAAATATCCGCGCCGTCCTCGAAGTGCATGTCAAGGACAAGGCCGAGCGCGAGCAGAAGCTGAACGAGCTGCTGGAGGAATTCCATATCCAGAAGCTGCGCAAGAGTGCCGCCGTCGCCCTGTCGGGCGGTGAGCGCCGCCGCCTCGAAATCGCTCGCGCGCTGGCGACCGACCCGACCTTCATGCTGCTCGACGAACCCTTCGCCGGCGTCGACCCGATCTCGGTCGCCGACATCCAGAATCTCGTCCACCACCTGACGGCGCGCGGCATCGGCGTTCTCATCACCGACCATAATGTGCGCGAGACGCTGGGCCTGATCGACCGCGCCTACATCATCCATGCCGGTGAAGTGCTCACCCATGGCCGGGCGAACGACATCGTCAACAATCCGGAAGTGCGCCGGCTTTATCTCGGCGACAATTTCAGCCTCTGAGCGGCTGATGACGCCAAAGACGGGGACGCCGTCTCAGTCGTCCTGAAACGGCGCAGACCTTTCGCCGACACCTGTCCCACCGCAGAAATTAACTGCGCCGACATAGTTCCGCTTGACCAAATGAGATAAAAAAGCAATTTTTGGGCCAGTTGGATTTCCGTCGCCTGAAGTGTGATCGGACGCGGTTTCCCGGAGGAATCGAGGGAGTTTCGCGTCCGTCATGGCACTGTCCGCCAGTCTTTTCCTGCGCCAGAACCAATCCCTGGTGATGACACCGCAGCTGATGCAATCCATCCAGCTGCTGCAGATGACGCATGTCGAGCTCACCCAGTTCATTGCCCAGGAAGTGGAGAAGAACCCGCTGCTCGAATTTCCGTCGAATGACGGCGAAGCAGGGGCCGAACGCGGCGAAGCCGAAGATGAGCCCTATGGTCATCCGCCGGAGGATGCGGGCTCGGACGACGGCTACGACAACCGCACCGACGCGCTCTCCAGCGACTGGTACGACAATGGCGGCAGCGCCAGCACCAGCCGGCTGAACGACGAACTCGACGCCAATTATACCAATGTCTTTCCCGATGACAGCGCGCCGCAGCGCCTCGACGCGCCGGAGCTCGTCGGCCAGTGGAAATCGATGCCGGGCAGCGGCGGCGAGGGCGCCGATTACGATCTCGACGATTTCGTCGCCGGCCAGGTGTCGCTGCGCGATCATCTCGCCCAGCAGATCCCCTTCGTCCTGCCCGACATGGCCGATCGGCTGATCGCGCAGAATTTCGTCGATCAGCTCGACGATGCCGGTTATCTGCAGGTCGATCTCGTCGAGACCGGCGAGCGGCTGGGCACGAGCCTGACTGCGGCCGAGCGTGTGCTTGCCGCCCTCCAGACGCTCGATCCGCCGGGAGTTTTCGCCCGCAGCCTCGCCGAATGCCTGGCGATCCAGCTCAGGCAGAAGGACCGATACGATCCCGCCATGCAGGCGCTGGTCGAAAACCTCGAACTGCTGGCGCGGCGCGATTTCGCCACGCTGAAGCGGCTCTGCGGCGTCGACGAGGAAGATCTCCTCGATATGCTCGGCGAAATCCGTCAGCTCAATCCCAAACCCGGCAGCGGCTTCGAGACCGGCGTCTCGGAAGCGATCATGCCCGATGTCGTCGTCAGGCCCTCTTCGGAGGGCGGCTGGCTGGTCGAGCTCAATCCGGATACGCTGCCGCGCGTGCTGGTCAACCAATCCTATTTTTCCCGTGTGACCAGGAATGGCGAGGATCACGCCTTCCTTTCCGAATGCCTGCAGAGCGCCAATTGGCTGACACGCAGCCTCGACCAGCGGGCGAAGACCATCATGAAGGTGGCAAGCGAGATCGTCCGCCAGCAGGACGCCTTCCTGCTGAACGGCGTCGACCACCTGCGCCCGCTGAACCTGAAGACGGTCGCCGAGGCGATCAAGATGCACGAATCCACCGTCAGCCGCGTCACCTCGAACAAATATATGCTGACGCCGCGCGGCCTCTTCGAGCTCAAATACTTCTTCACCGTTTCGATCAGCGCCGTTGCCGGCGGCGACAGCCATTCGGCGGAGGCCGTGCGTCACAAGATCCGCGCGCTGATCATGCAGGAGAGCCCTGATGCGGTGCTCTCCGACGACGATATCGTCGACATGCTGAAGAAGGGCGGCATCGATCTCGCCCGCCGCACGGTTGCCAAATACCGCGAAGCCATGAACATCGCCTCCTCGGTGCAGCGCCGCCGCGAAAAGCGGGCGCTTGCCAAGGTGGCCGGCTTCTGACGCGAGCCTTGTCCGGATGCCGGGTTCTGTCGGAACGGCCTCGCAAGCCATCTCAGGTGTCACTGCGCCGATGTCGGGCTTAAATTTGGTGGACCTGCTCCACGGTGTTGATTCGATTGGGTGTCAGACGTTTCTCAGCGTCTGAGGCAATTCAATTGTCACCTTGAGAGATCGCCGCCTGCGCATGATCCGGCTGCCGCCGCCAACCGGGGTCGAGCCACGCGTCTCGACCCGTCCTTCGGACCCCGCGCGCGGGGTGAAGGGAATATGCTGCAACCTCTCCGGCCCTCGCCGACGTCTTACAGGGCAGTGATGTTGCGGTAATGATGATACCCGTGAGGGCGGCACAGCTTAAGCGCGAAGGATTGAAGGTCATCAAAGCCGCGATCATGGGAGGCGTTTGTCGGCAGGGAATTCTCTGCACGTTTTCCGCGCATCGCCGCAGGCAATTTTCCGCCCTATTGACTTTTTGGTAACCTCTGGCTAGAAGCCCGCCGCAATCGATGCCGCAAACGGCGTCTGGAGTTATCCCCAGCATCAGAAGGGTACCAAGGACCAGCAGGCTGACGCCGATCTTGCTTGAGATTGCGCGAAGTGCTTGGATGAACCTGAGGCTTGGCGTAAACTGATACCCGCAAACGACAGAAGAAGGGAAACTCCATGAGTGTGCGTGTGTCCGGTAAACATATGGAAATTGGTGAATCGTTCCGTCAAAAGATCGAGGACCAAATTGGTATGGCCATCACGAAATACTTCGACGGGGGGTATTCCGGCCAGGTGACCGTGGAAAAGGCGAGTTCTCGTTTCTCCGCAGACTGCAAGCTTCATCTCGACAGTGGAGTAGTGCTGCATGCGGCCGGTGAAGCGACCGATCCCCAGCTTGCTTTTGACGCCGCTTCGGAGCGCATCGAAAAGCGCCTGCGCCGCTATAAGCGCAAGCTGAAGGACCATCATGCCGGAAACCATCTGAACGGTTTTGCAGAAGTCTCCTACACGGTGATGGACTCTGTTCCTGATCACGAAGATGAAATTCCCGACGATTTCGCCCCGGCAATCGTCGCCGAAAGCACGAAGCAGCTGAAGACCATGTCGGTCGCCACCGCCGTGATGGCACTCGACATGACCGACGAGCCGCTTCTCCTGTTCCGCAGCCCCGGCAAGGAACATTTGAATATCGTTTACCGTCGGCACGACGGAAATATTGGCTGGATCGATTCGGCTAATATCAAAGGCTGAGGTCAGGGCGGTGAGCGGCGGTAGTGCCGCCGCTCCTTGCATTTGATCCCGGCGACAGAAGGAAAAAGAAATGGCATTGGCAGATTTGCTCCATCAGGATGCGATCATTCCCGCCCTCAGAGTAAATTCCAAGAAACAGCTGCTTCAGGAATTGGCCGCAAGAGCCGCCAGGATCACCGGGCTCTCCGAACGGGAGATCTTCGACGTCATCCTGCAGCGCGAACGGCTTGGCTCGACCGGCGTCGGCAACGGCATCGCCATTCCCCACGGCAAGCTGGTCAACATCCATTCGATCGTCGGCATCTTCGCCCGGCTGGAGCAGCCGGTCGATTTCGAGGCCCTGGACGACCAGCCTGTCGATCTCGTCTTCCTGCTGCTGGCGCCGGAAGGCGCGGGCGCTGATCACCTCAAGGCCCTGTCGCGGATTGCCCGCGTGCTGCGCGATCACGATCTGGTCGCCAAGCTGCGCGCCACCGATTCTGCTTCGGCGATCTACGCCTTCCTCAATGAAGAGCAGACGTCGAACGCCGCCTGAACAGGCCTCTAAAACTGTGCAGCAGCCTTGCGATCATGCGATGCGCGTCAGGCAGGAAACCGCCGGAATTCCCTGAATCAGCAGGAGTTTGGCCGGCGGCTTCGCAACGAAACCCCGCTATATCCTGGCTGCGACGTCTTCACCCGAAGGGATCGACGGCTGTGCCCCTGATTTAAGGCAGGCGAGCGACCCGGCAACGGCCGCCCGGCGCAGCGCCGAGGCAAAATCGAGCCCCTCGTCGAGGCTCGCAGCGAAATAGCCGCAGAACGTATCGCCGGCGCCGACCGTATCGACCGGTTCGATCTTCAGGCCCTTAGCCCTCGCGATCGCCCCGTCGCGGATGGCGACGACGCCGTCGCCGCCGAGCGTCACGATCAGCGTCTGGCCGGTTTCGGCATGCAGGCGCGTCAGGGCCGCTTCGCGCGCTTGCGCGTCCATGCCGTCCTGTCCGGCGAGCCGTTCGAATTCGGTCTCGTTGGCGATGACGATATCGGCAAGCCGGCCGAGACGCGGCGCATCGGGAATCAGGGGAGCAAGGTTGAGGATGCTGGTGACGCCCTTGGTGCGGGCGGCCGACAGGGCGCGTTCGACGGCATCAGTCGGCACTTCGAGCTGCAGCATCAGGATATCGCCTTCCTGCATGCCGCCGATCGCGGCGTCGGCATCGTCAGGCGTGACCAAGCCGTTGGCGCCGGGAACGACGGCGATCATGTTTTCGCCGTCGGCGCCGACCAGGATCAGCGCCGTGCCCGTCGGACCGTCGACATGCCTGACGAGGGAAAGATCGGTTCCGGCATCATCGAGCAGGGAAAGGGCATCGGCGGCGAAGCTATCCTTGCCGACGGCGCCGGCCATATGCACGTAGCGGCCGGCACGCCGTGCGGCCAGCGCCTGGTTGGCGCCCTTGCCGCCGGCGGCGGTGGCAAAGCCGTTGCCGGCCACCGTCTCGCCGGGCTTCGGCAGGCGCTCGGTGGTGGCGATGAGGTCCATGTTGATGGACCCGAAAACTGTAATCATCAGGGGTGTCCCGTCCTCTGGCGCATGCGGGCGACGTCATGCTCCTGCTGTTTCATGCGGGCGAGACACTGCCCGAAGCGGTCACTCCTCGTCAACCACCCGGAGCTTGAGAAGGCCGGTGCGGCTTTCCACCGATTTGGCAGCGGGTTCGCCATCGCGGGCCGGCTTGGCCTCGCTGCCGCCCGCCTCGAATTCCAGCGCTTCGATCCTGGCGCCGCGTTTGGTGAGTTTGTCGGCCGAGGTGACGACCATGTCGATGTCTTTCTGCGCCAGGGCGAAGTGGCCCTGCAGCTTGCGCACCCGCTCGTCGAGGCGGCCTAGATCGTCCATCAGGATCGCCACCTCGCCCTGGATCAGATGCGCCTGCGCCCGCATGCGCTGGTCCTTGAGCACGGCCTGGATGACCTGGATCGACAGCATCAGCAGCGACGGCGAGACGATGACAACACGCGCCCGGTGCGCCTTCTGCACCACCGGCTCGAAATTCTCGTGGAGCTCGGCGAAGATCGATTCCGACGGCACGAAGAGAAAGGCCGTATCCTGGGTTTCCCCCTGGATCAGATATTTCTCGGAAATGTCCCTGATATGGATCTCCATGTCGCGGCGAAACTGCTGGCCGGCGATCTTGCCGGCCTCCGGGCTGCCGGCCTCGCGGATCGCGTTCCAGGCTTCGAGCGGAAATTTCGCATCGATCACCAGCGGCGGCGCGCCGTTCGGCATGCGGATCGTGCAGTCCGGCCGCGAACCGTTGGTCAGCGTCTGCTGAAAGGCATAGGCGCCCATCGGCAGGCCGTCGGCGACGATCGTTTCCATCCGGGACTGGCCGAAGGCGCCGCGCGTCTGCTTGTTGGACAGAATGGCCTGCAGCCCGACGACATCCTTGGCGAGCGTCTGGATATTGTTCTGCGCCGCATCGATCACCGCGAGCCGCTCCTGCAGCCGCTGCAGGTTCTCATGCGTCGATTTGGTCTGCTCGGTGATCGTCGAGCTGACGCGCTGCGACATGCCGTCGAGGCGCTGGCTGATCGCCTGGTTGAGCTCGCTCTGCCGCGCGCCGAAGACCTCGGTCATTGCCGCGATGCGGCCCTGCATCTCCGCCTGGATCTTCAGAAGCTCGGCCATGCGCGCGTCGCTTTCTCCAGCGCGAAAGCTTGCCTCCTCCGCCTGCTCGCGGCGAAGGTTTGCGCCGCGCAGCAGCAGCACGATCACCAGCAGGACAAGAGCCAGCAGAACCCCGCCGGCAAGCGCCAGCATGGCCGGGCTGATCGAGGCAAGCGACAAAGTGAACGAATCGGAATGGGCGGTCATGCCGCAACCATAACAGAAGAGGCGGCAATATATAGATCAAAACGTGAACGGATATAGCGCCCCCAATATGCTTGCACGCCGAGGCTCCTCCCGGCCTATGCGGTCGTTCCGGCACTGCTGCCACCCTGCGGCCCAAGGCGAATATGGCGAAATTCCGGGCGGAGATGCAAAAAAGCGTCTTCCCCGCCCGCCGGATAATTCCATAGTCGGAAAAGATGGGTTATGGGAACGCCATGACCATCAAGCCACTCATCATTCTTCCCGATCCCCTTCTCCGCCAGATCTCCAAACCGATCGAGCGGGTCGATGCCGACCTGCAGCGTCTGGCCGATGATATGCTGGAAACCATGTACGACGCGCCGGGCATCGGTCTTGCGGCGATCCAGATCGGCGTGTCGCGCCGCATGCTGGTCATCGACGTGTCGCGCGAGGGCGAGGAAAAACAGCCGCAGGTCTTCATCAACCCGGAGATCGTCACCTCCTCCGACGAGCGCTCAGTCTATGAGGAAGGCTGCCTGTCGATCCCGGACTATTATGCCGAGGTCGAGCGCCCGGCTGTCGTCTCGGTCAAATATCTCGACCGCAACGGCAAGGAACAGACGGTGGAGGCCGACGGCCTGCTCGCCACCTGCCTGCAGCACGAGATCGACCATCTGAACGGCGTGCTGTTCATCGATTATATCTCGAGGTTGAAGCGGGAGATGGTGATCAAGAAGTTCACCAAGGCGGCGAAGTCGAAGGCGCTCTGAGCGCCGCGTTGAAAATTCGCCGGCGAGGCACTATGATATCAGCGATATCATAGTGGAGGTGCCGAATGGGTGACCTGCTTATTCGCGATGTTCCTGAGGCAATGAAACGGCAGCTTCAGGAAAGTGCGCAGCGCAATGGCCGCAGCCTTTCGGAAGAGGCGATCGAAATCCTCCGCCGGCAGATCGCTACGGAGCGCTCGGGCGTTTCGGCCGGGCAGCGCCTGCGTGCGCTGATGGGGGACGAAAGATTGAGCGATGATGAGGTGGACGCCATTGCCGCCTCTCGCCACGAACCCGACCGTGAACCGCCGCGTTTCGACAGATGATCGTCCTCGATACGAATGTGATTTCCGAAATGCAGGGGAGGACCCACTGCGAGCGGATATTGAACTGGCTGGATGGCTACGATGTTGAGGCGCTTTTCCTGACGACGATCGCCGTCGCCGAAATGCGCTATGGGCTTGAACTCCTCGACGATGGCAGGCGAAGGACAGCGTTGATTTCCGACTTCAATCGGATCGAATCGGAATTTTCAGGCCGTATCCTCGGGTTTTCCCTCAGTGCGGCGAACCGCTACGGCCTGCTGGCTGCGGAGCGCAGAAAGGCCGGGAGACCGATGGAAACGAAGGATGCGATGATTGCCGCCATCTGCCTTGCCAACGGCGCCACGCTCGCCACCCGCGACACCAGAGATTTCGAGGGGCTTGATCTCAAGCTCGTAAACCCGTTTGAAGACGGCTGATCCTCAATTGGCGAGATAGAATGTCTCTTAGCATCATTTTCATGGGAACCCCTGAGTTCTCGGTTCCGACCCTGCGCCTGCTCGTCGATGCCGGCCACAGGATCGTCGCCGTCTATACCCAGCCGCCGCGGCCGGGCGGGCGGCGCGGGCTGGATCTGCAGAAATCGCCGGTTCATCAGGCGGCCGAACTGCTCGGTCTTCCGGTCTTCACACCGGTCAATTTCAGGGATGCCGACGAGCGCGAGAGGTTCGCCGCCTTCAACGCCGATGTCGCCGTGGTCGTTGCCTATGGATTGCTGCTGCCGGAGAGGATTTTGAACGGCACCCGCGACGGCTGCTATAACGGCCATGCCTCGCTGCTGCCGCGCTGGCGCGGCGCCGCCCCCATCCAGCGGGCGATCATGGCCGGTGACGATAAGACCGGCATGATGGTAATGAAGATGGACAAGGGTCTCGACACCGGTGCCGTCGCACTCACCCGCGAGGTCGAGATCGACCCGAACATGACGGCTGGCGAGCTGCACGACCGGCTGATGCAGGTCGGCGCCAAGGCGATGGCGGAAGCCATGGTCAAGCTTGAAATGAACGATCTGCCGCTGACGCCGCAGCCGGAAGCGGGCGTGCTCTATGCCGCCAAGATCGACAAGGCGGAGACCCGCATCGATTTCGCCAGGAATGCGCGGGATGTGCACAATCATATCCGCGGCCTGGCGCCGTTTCCGGGCGCCTGGTTCGAGCTCGAGATCGGCGGCAAGCCGGAGCGGGTGAAAGTGCTGGGATCCGAGCTGGCTGAAGGCGAGGGGGCTGCCGGGCAATTGCTGAGTGACGACCTCGTGGTCGCCTGCGCTTCCGGCGCGGTGCGGCTGACCAGGCTGCAGAAGGCAGGCGGCAAGCCGCTGGCAGCAGCCGATTTCCTCAGGGGCACGCCGCTTGCCGCCGGCACGAGGCTTTCCTGATGCCGCGTTTCCGCATGACCGTCGAATATGATGGCGGCCCCTATGTTGGCTGGCAGCGGCAGGAGAACGGCCCCTCGGTGCAGGGCGCGATCGAAGCCGCGGTGCTGTCGCTGACCGGCGAGACCGTCTCGATCCGCGGCGCCGGCCGCACCGACTCCGGCGTCCACGCCATGGGGCAGGTGATCCATGCCGATCTTTCCAAGGACTGGTCGCCTTACCAGCTGCAGAATGCCCTGAACGCGCATCTGAGGCTTGCCGGCGAACGTGTTTCCATTCTCGATGTCGCGGCGGTTCCCGACTTTTTCGATGCCCGCTTCTCCGCGCTGCGCCGCCATTACCTCTATCGCATCGTCAGCCGTCGGGCGCCGCTGGCGATCGAGGCCGGCAAGGCCTGGTGGGTGCCGAAGGCGCTCGATCACGAGGTCATGCACGCCGCTGCCCAGCGGCTGGTCGGCCGGCACGATTTCTCCACCTTCCGCGCCGCCCAGTGCCAGGCAAACAGTCCGGTGCGCACGCTCGACCGGCTGGATGTGACGCGCAGCGGCGAGTTGATCGAGATCCGCGCCACGGCGCAGAGTTTTCTCCACAACCAGATCCGCTCCTTCGCCGGCACGCTGAAGCTCGCCGGCGAAGGCAAATGGACGCCTGACGATGTCGAGGCGGCACTGGAAGCGCGCGACCGCAAGGCCTGCGGCCCGGTGGCGCCGCCCGACGGGCTCTATTTCCTGCAGGTGGATTATCCCGACGTGATCATCGATCGGCGCAGGCCGGTCAGCGAGACCGATGACGATCAATCCTAGAGCCTTTCCTGGTTAGATTGAAGCATTCTGTTGGCTCAAACGGAGTCGGATGGTCGACCGGCCGGCGCGCGTCGTAGCCCAGCTCTACGGCCAAGCCGGCCGGTCGATCAGCCGGCCCGTTTCAGCCAACCCTCCCGCAGATTTGCCTGGCAAATCTGCAAGACTTAGGAATCGCCGGACGCACTTATCGCTTCGCCACGGCGAAGCGGTGCGGCCGGTGGGCCGGGCATCTTTCCGCCAGGATCAAAGGCGATCGGCTCGGACGTACCAAGGGGTATGCCCACCGCCAATCGCCTCTGCCCTGACGAAAACCTGCTCCGGCAGAATGCTTCAATCTAACCAGGAAAGGCTCTAGGCTTGATCAGACCGGATAGATGCCGAGGAAGTGCTGCAGATATTCCGAAAGGATCATCGACGGCACCAGCAGCACCAGCGTCATTGCCCCGACCATCAGTGCGTGGCCGTGGCAGATCATCCGGAGAATGCGCGCCAGCACGAAGACCTGCGCCAGCATGAAGGCAAGCAGCAGCAGCGAGACGAGGCCGACGGAGCCGGGAAAGAAGACCACCATCGCCAGCAGCAGCCCGTTGATATAGGAGAGCGGCACGCCGAGCCAGTTGACGCTGACGACGACGGGGGCGAAACGCTCGCCCATGCGGAAGGCAAGCAGCAGCAGCCCGGCAAAAACCAGCGGTACGAACCAGTTGGCGAGTTCGACGAAGCCGAGCCTGAGATAGAAGGCAAAGCCGACATCGGCTTCCGTCGGCATCGACCGCAGAAAGACCTGCCGCCACCAGAGCCAGGAAATGCCCATCGGCGGCAGGCACCAGGCGATCGCCCAGAACGAGCGGTTCACGCCGCGCTCGGACATGTCGAGGTAGCGGAAGCCGCGCGGATCCAGCCGGATAAGCAGCCAGAGGCCGGCCAGATAATACTGGACCTCCCTAAGCCCCGGCATTGGCGAACCAATGGGCGATAAAGGTTTCGTAGATCGCCGTCAGCATCTCCAGATCGGCAACGGCGACGCGCTCGTCGACCATATGCATCGTCTGGCCGACGAGGCCGAACTCGACGACCGGGCAATAATCCTTGATGAAGCGCGCATCCGATGTGCCGCCGGTGGTCGAAAGCTTCGGCGAGCGGCCGGTGACACTTTCGACGGCCGATGACAGCGAGGCGATCAGGCCATTGTTGCGGGTCAGGAAGACATGGCTCGGCCGGTCGGCCCAGACGATATCGTATTTCACCGGTTCGCGGCCCGGCCGCAGCCGACCATCCCCGGCGGCGGCGTCGAGGCGCCGCAGGATTTCGGCGCGCAGCGTCTCGGCCGTCCAGCTGTCGTTGAAGCGGATGTTGAAGCTGGCCGAGGCCTTGGCCGGAATGACGTTGGTCGCCGGATTGCCGACATCGACCGTGGTCACCTCAAGGTTCGAGGGCTGAAAATCGTCGGTGCCGCCGTCGAAGGGCGGGTCCATCAGCGCCTGCGTCAGCTGCAGCATGCCGCGCACCGGATTGTCGGCAAGATGCGGATAGGCGGCGTGGCCCTGGACGCCGTGCACGGTGATCCTGCCCGACAGCGAGCCGCGCCGGCCGATCTTGATCATGTCGCCCAGCCTGTCGGGATTGGTGGGCTCGCCGACCAGGCAGGCATCCCAGCGCTCGCCGCGTTCGGCCGCCCATTGCAGCAGCTTGATCGTGCCGTTGATCGCCGGGCCTTCCTCGTCGCCGGTGATCAGGAAGGAAATCGAGCCCTTGGGCGGTCCGCTCTTCTCGATATGGCGGGCGACGGCGGCGACGAAACAGGCGATGCCGCCCTTCATGTCGACGGCGCCGCGGCCGAACAGTTCGCCCTTGGCAATCTCGGCGGCAAAGGGCGGATGCGTCCAGGCGGCCGCGTCGCCGACCGGCACGACATCGGTATGGCCGGCAAACATCAGATGCGGGCCGTCCTTGCCAAGCCGGGCATAGAGGTTTTCAATATCGGCGGTTCCCGCTTCGCTCGCTTTCACCTTGTCGACGGTGAAGCCGAGCGGCGCAAGCATGGCGTCGAGCGCCGACAGCGCGCCGCCTTCGGCCGGTGTCACCGAGGGGCAGCGAATCAGCGTCTGAAGATTGGCGACGGGATCGGTAGCGGTCATGGCGTCGAACTATCCGGCGGGAATGGCAAAGACATGGCAAGGCGGCGGCGCCTCGCGCAAAAGACGCCGCCTGTTTACCGGATCAAAGTCCTGGTGTCATCAATCTCTGAGCAGCTCGTTGATGCCGGTCTTGGATCGGGTCTGTTCATCGACGCGCTTGACGATGACGGCGCAGTAGAGATGCGGCGCCGGCTTGCCGTTGCCCATGGTCGCACTGCCTGACGGCATCGAGCCGGCGACGACGACGGAATAGGGCGGCACTTCGCCGTAGCTCACTTCGCCAGTGGCACGGTCGACGATCTTGGTCGACTTGCCGATAAAGACGCCCATGCCGAGCACCGAGCCTTCGCGGACGATACAGCCTTCGACCACTTCCGAACGGGCGCCGATGAAGCAATTGTCTTCGATGATCGTCGGGCCGGCCTGCATCGGCTCCAGCACGCCACCGATGCCGACGCCGCCGGAGAGATGCACATGTTTGCCGATCTGTGCGCAGGAGCCGACCGTCGCCCAGGTATCGACCATCGTGCCTTCGCCGACATAGGCGCCGAGATTGACGAAGGAGGGCATCAGGATGGCGTTCGGGGCGATATAGGCCGAGCGGCGCACGACGCAGTTCGGCACGGCGCGGAAGCCGGCGGCGCGGAACTGGTTCTCGCCCCAGTTCTCGAATTTCGAGGGCACCTTGTCCCACCAGGTGGAATTGCCCGAGCCGCCCTTGACCACGTCCATGTCGTTGAGGCGGAAGGACAGGAGCACGGCCTTCTTCAGCCACTGATTGACCGTCCAGGCGCCGTCGGCGCCGCGCGTTGCGACACGAACCTTGCCGGCATCGAGCAGGTCGAGCGCGGCTTCGACCGCATCGCGAACCTCGCCCTTGGTCGACGTGTTCACATTGTCGCGATTGTCGAAGGCGGCTTCGATGGTCTTTTCGAGGGATGTGAGGTCGGTGGCGCTCATGAGAATTCCTTAAACTTCGATCTTTATCGTGGAGACGGCGGAGTCTCCGGAATGCGGTTGGCAGGGGTTTAACCTGCTCTACAGCATGCAGCCGTAGAACGGAATGATTTTTCCAACAAGATCATACTTGGATTCAAGGCGTTATAGCGACATATCCGGCACTACGACCGGCAGTACTGAAAGGCATTTCGACATGGCGAAGGGACGAAACGGCGGATCGCGGCGCAAGGATGGCGTATGGGACCCGCTGAAGAGCAGCTCGACCGACAGGCAGCGTGCCGAGGCTGTGCCGAAGACGCCGCAGACGATGTCGCCCGCCTACCGCCTTGCCTATGTCGACGAGGATTTCCTCTGCCGTGAGGAGCTGCGGCCGATCCGCCTGCAGCTGGAGCTGCTGAAGACGGAGATGATGCTGACGGAGCGCGGCATCCGCTCGACCGTCGTCATGTTCGGCGGCGCCCGTATTCCCGCCCCCGGCCAGAGCGCCTGGGCGGCGCGCAACGATGTCCAGCGCGCCAATCTCGAGGCGGCCTCCGTCTATTATGACGAGGCGCGCAAATTCGCCCGGCTCTGCTCGAAATATTCGGCGACCCTCGGTTTCCAGGAATATGTCATCGTCACCGGCGGCGGTCCGGGCGTCATGGAGGCCGGCAATCGCGGCGCGTCCGACGAGGGCGCCCCGTCGATCGGCCTCAACATCGTGCTGCCGCACGAGCAGGCGCCGAACGCCTATGTGACGCCGGAACTCAGCTTCAACTTCCACTATTTCGCCATTCGCAAGATGCATTTCATGGTGCGCGCCAAGGCAATCGCCGTCTTTCCCGGCGGCTTCGGAACGCTCGACGAATTCTTCGAATGCCTGACGCTGATCCAGACCGGCCGCATGGAGCGCCTGCCGCTGATCCTTTTCGGCGAGGCCTTCTGGCGCAGTATCATCAATTTCGACGCTTTGGCCGAATTCGGCACGATCGCGCCCGACGACGTCAAGCTGATCAGCTTCGTCGATACGGCCGAAGCCGCGTGGAAGATCATCCAGGATTTCTATGAGCATCGCGAATAGCGGCTCAGCGTCTCGACCGTGAGACGTGTCTCTTTCCCCGCCGGGCGGGGAAAGAGCGGAGGATGGTTCGCCCAGCCTTACAGAAACGGGCT
This sequence comes from Rhizobium sp. BT03, assembly GCF_030053155.1. NCBI lineage: Bacteria > Pseudomonadati > Pseudomonadota > Alphaproteobacteria > Hyphomicrobiales > Rhizobiaceae > Rhizobium > Rhizobium sp. BT03. The sequence goes on along the minus strand of NZ_CP125640.1, from coordinate 2,189,315 downwards.
TACAGCAGCGGCCGGTCCGGCATGTCGTCGATCGAGATGACGCCGTCCTTGTTGCGGTCCATCCGCGCAAACAGCTTGTCGAAGGCGGCGACGGCTTCCTGTTTGGAGATCTGGCCGTTCTGGTCGGTATCGATCCGATGCATCATCAACGAGGCGCGCATGATGTTGCCGCCATGGCGCATCCAGCGATGCCCGTCACGACCATCGTGCCCGTCGCGGGGCGGCCGTCCCTGGTCGTCATTGTCCGGTGTGGCGGCTGCGGTATCCGTATCCTTGTTTTCGCCGGCTTCCTGCTTGCGCTGGTCTCGCATCGCCTGCATCTGCGTCTTCTGATAGGCTTGGATTTCGCCGGGCGTCAGCGAGCCGTCATTATTGGTGTCGATCGCAGCGAAAACCTTGTCGAGGCCGGCGGTCGCCTCTTCCTTGGTGACCTTGCCGTCCTTGTTCGCGTCGAACTGCTTGAGCATCCTGACATAGGTGATTTCGCGGAAGGCGGCAGATCCTGGACCGTGTGGACCGTGCATGCCGGCGTGCTGACGCGGCCCGTCACCGGGTGCGGCATAGCCTGCTCCGGCGGCTGCGCCGAAGATCAGAGTGGAGGAAAGCGCTGCCAGTATCAGCTTGTTGCGGTACATCGTATTTGCCTTTCGTGAGGTGTCCCCTCACGAAGAAAGCTACGGCAGCAGGGCGGAAAGACCCAGTTAAACATCGGTAAGCTGAATGAAACTTTGGTAATCCGTCCGTACCGTCAGCCAGGGACCAATCAGCCCGGACCGGTAATCTTGCCGAGAAAGGCGGCGAGGTCGTCGGTGACGAAATCGATATGATCCTCTTCGCCGCTGGTCTTTTCCCACCATTCCACGAGTGTCTCTTCGAGATTGCGCGGCACCAAGAGCACGGTCTGCATGCCGAGCGCCTTCGGCACCGTCAGATTGCGCGGCAGATCCTCGAACATCGCCGCCTTGCTCGTTTCGACGCGTTTTAACGCCGTGAACTTGTCGTAGGTCGCCTGCGCCGGCTTCGGCACGTAGTCGGCGGCGACGATATCGAAGATGTCGTCGAAATGCTCGAGAATGCCGAGCGCCTCCGCCGTCATTTCCGCATGTTTGACGCTGCCATTGGTGAAGATGAACTTGCGCCCCGGCAGCGCCTTGATCGCCTGGCCGAGTTCCGGCTGCGGCGTCAGCGCCGAATAGTCGATCGCATGCGCCTTTTCGAGGAAATCGTTCGGGTCGATGCCGTGATGGATCATCAGCCCCTGCAGCGTCGTGCCATGTTCGAGATAATACTGCTTCTGAAGCTTGCGCGCCTCGTCCCGCTCCATCTGTAAGAGCGCGGCGACATAGGCGGTCATGTTCTTGTCGATCTGCGCGAAGAGATTGACGTGATGCGGATAGAGCGTGTTGTCGAGGTCGAAGACCCAGTCGGTGACGTGCGCGAAATCGGCTTTATCAGGCGTGCGGTCGATCTTTGTCATGGCGGACTTATGGCATGGCTGCGGTCTGAAACCAAAGGTTTTTGCTTCCGGATTCGCCTCTGTCGATTTTCGCAAAAACGCCGCCAGATTTTCACAACTTTAAGAAGATTTTGGCTGAATATCGCCTTGATCGCTGGTGACCTTCTGCCTGCGTCAGACAGGGGGACCCGCAAGGGTAAAGTCGCATGAAGATCGTTCTGATCAATCCGCCGCATACGGCGATCGGCAGTCGCATTCCCGATGATCACCTTCCGCCGCTTGGCCTGCTCTCGGTCGGCGGCCCGCTGATCGACGGCGGTCACCGTGTCAGCCTTGTCGATGCCGAGTTCGGACCGATGGCGATAGCGGAAATTGTCAACCGAGTGGCGGCGATCGAGCCCGATCTGGTGCTGATCGGCCATTCCGGCTCGACGTCAGCCCATCCCACCGCGAGACTGATCGCAGAGGCGGTCAAACGCAAGGATCCTGCAATCCGCATCGTCTATGGCGGCGTCTTCCCCACGTACCACTGGCGGGAGGTGCTGGCCGAGACGGAGGCATTCGATATCCTCGTGCGCGGCGAGGGCGAGGAAACGATGCGCCGCCTTGCCGATTGCCTGGCGACGGGCCGCCCGCTCGCAACCATTCCCGGCATCGCTTATCGGGACGGCGATGGCGAAATCCAGGCGACCCAGCCGGCGCAGGCGATCGCCGATCTCGATGCCTATCGCATCGGCTGGGAACTGATCGATCACGCCAGCTACAGCTATTGGGGTGGCAAGCGCGCCGTCGTGATGCAGTTCTCCCGCGGCTGTCCGCATCTTTGCAATTACTGCGGCCAGCGCGGCTTCTGGACCCGCTGGCGTCACCGCTCGCCGGAACTGTTTGCCCAGGAAATCGCCCGGCTCTACCGCGAACAGGGTGTCGAACTCATCAATCTGGCCGACGAGAACCCGACTTCGTCGCGCAAGGCCTGGCTGGCATTTCTCGAAGCGATGATCGCCGAGAATGTGCCGGTGCAGATCGTCGGTTCGACGCGGGCCGATGATATCGTCCGCGATGCCGATATTCTGCATCTTTATCGCAAGGCCGGTGTCGTGCGCTGGCTGCTCGGCATGGAAAACACCGATGAGGCGACCCTGGCGCTGATCAAGAAGGGTGGAGGCAAGACAACCGACAGGGAGGCGATCCGCTTGCTGCGCCAGCACGATATTCTCTCGATGGCGACCTGGGTCGTCGGTTTCGAGGAGGAGAAGCTGAGCGATCTCTGGCGCGGCTTCCGCCAGTTGATTTCCTATGACCCCGACCAGATCCAGGCGCTCTATGTCACCCCGCACCGCTGGACGCCCTTCTTCCGCATCGCCCGCGACCGGCAGGTGATCGAGACCGATATCCGCAAATGGGATTACAAACATCAGGTCTTGAAGATGCGATACCTGAACCCCTTCGTGCTGGTCGCCTGCGTCAAGCTCATCGAGGTTGCGGTCCAGGCGCGACCGAAGGCACTGATGCGCATCCTCTTCCATCGCGACCGCGAGCAGCGCCATTCCATGCGCTGGTATACGCAGATGGGCCGGCGCGTCTGGTTTCACGAGATCCTCGAATTCCTTTTCCGCCGCCGCCATCTGAAGGATGGCCCGACGCTTCAGAATTTCTGGGGCGCGCCGCAGGATGCCGAGGAGGAGTCGATGCTGCGCCCGCAGCGGCATATGAAAAGCCTCGACGCGGCGGAATAAAATAGACGCCCGATTTTCGGCGGACGTTGGAGGCGCGGGATGCTAGAAACGGCTATGCTGTTCGAACGCCCCGACGATGACACGCTCTATGACGCCCTGATCGCCCGCAGCGCCGATTATGAGGGCCAGGCCTATGTCTGCGTCAAGACGACAGGCATCTTCTGCCGTCTGACCTGCCCGGCGCGCAAGCCGAAGCGGGAAAATACCCTGTTCTTCGAGACGATCGCCGCCTGCATGCATTCCGGCTTTCGCCCCTGCCGGCGCTGCCGGCCGCTGGAGCAGCCGGGCCGGGAGCCGGTCGTCGACGCGCTGCTTGCCGCGCTTGACAGCGAGCCGGAGGTTCGCTGGAGCGAAGACGAGCTTCTGCGTCGCGGCCATGATCCCTCGACGGTGCGCCGCGCCTTCAAGCGGGCGCTCGGCATGACCTTCCACGATATCGTCCGTTACATCAGGCTCGGCGAAGCGGCCCGGCAGCTCGCCGACGGGGCGCGCGTCATCGATGCGCAGCTCGACGCCGGATACGGTTCGCCGAGCGGTTTCCGGGCGGCTTTCCAGCGGCTCGTCGGCAAGGCGCCGGCGCTCTCGCAGAACCGCGAACTGCTCTTTGCCGATTGGTTCGACACCCCGCTCGGACCGATGATCGCGGTTGCCGACAAGACCCATCTGCATCTCCTCGAATTTCACGATCGCAAGGCGCTGCCGGCCGAGCTCGAAGCATTGCAGAAGCGCGTCCGCTCCTCGGTCGCGATCGGCCGCACGCCTGTCATCGACCAGATCGAGGCGGAAATCCGGGATTATTTCGAGGGGCGGCTCACCGTTTTCACGACGCCATTGGCGCTCGGCGGCACGCCCTTCGAAAAACATGTCTGGGCAAAGCTGATGGAGATCCCTGTCGGCAAGACGCGCGCCTATGGCGATCTTGCCAGGGAGATGCAAAGGCCGGAGGTGGTACGTGCCGTCGGCCGCGCCAACGGCGCCAACCAGCTGGCGATCATCGTGCCCTGCCACCGCATCCTCGGCGCCGATGGCTCGCTGACCGGTTACGGCGGCGGGCTCTGGCGCAAGCAATGGCTGCTGCGGCATGAAGAAAAGATCAGGATGCAAGCAAGGATGGAGGAGACAACATGAACCAGATTGAAAAGGCCAAGGCATTCGCCGCGCTTCACCGGAAGGGCGATCCGATCGTCCTCTACAATATCTGGGATGCCGGCACCGCGAAGGCGGTGGCGGAAGCCGGCGCCAAGGCGCTTGCGACGGGAAGCTGGTCGGTCGCCGCCGCCCACGGGTTTGCCGATGGCGAAAAACTGCCGATGGCGGTGCTGGTGGAGACGGCGAAATCCATCACCGATGCTGTCGACCTGCCGCTGTCGGTCGATTTCGAAGGCGCCTATTCGGCGGAGCCCGAGGGGGCGGCGGCCAATGCCGCCAGGCTGGTGGATGTCGGCGCCATCGGCATCAATTTCGAAGATCGGGTGGTCGCCGGCGAGGGGCTCTATCCCGCCGAGAGCCAGGCGGCCCGCATCCGCGCCATTCGCGCCATGGCCGACGGCAGAGACATCCCTTTCTTCATCAACGCCCGCACCGATCTCTTCCTCGCCGAAGGCGATCTTGCCAAACATGCCGGTCTGGTGGACGAGGCGATCGAGCGCGGCAGGGCCTATGCGGCCGCCGGCGGCAACGGCTTCTTCGTTCCCGGCCTGATCGATCCCGCCTTGATCGAAAAGATCTGCGCCGCATCGTCGCTGCCGGTCAATATCATGATGCGGGCGGGCGCTCCCGATGTGAAAACCCTGGCAAAGCTCGGTGTCGGCCGCATCAGCTATGGACCGGGGCCTTACCGGTCGATGATGGAAAAGCTGAAACAGGAGGCGGCGGCGATTTACAGCACGCTCTGAGGCCGAGATGTGCGCGGGCCGCAGCTCTCAGATGAAAGACTGCGGCCCGAAAATGACATCCCACTCCGCTCAGGAACGGAAGCGCAGATTGCGCCGCGTCAGCTGGTCGACCGAAGTGCAGCCCATCAGCTTCATGTCGCGTTCGATCTCGGTGCGGATCGTCTCCAGCGCCCGTTCGACGCCGGGCTGTCCGGCGGCGGCAAGCGGGAAGAGATAGTAGCGGCCGAGCCCGACGGCCTTGGCGCCCAGCGACAGGGCTTTCAGAACATGTGTTCCCCGCTGCACGCCGCCATCCATCATCACGTCGATTCGGTCGCCGACCGCATCGACGATTTCGGCCAACTGGTCGAAGGCGCTGCGCGAACCGTCGAGCTGGCGGCCGCCATGATTGGACAGCACGATGCCGGTGCAGCCGATCTCGACCGCGCGCTTGGCGTCTTCGACCGACATGATGCCTTTCAGGCAGAATTGCCCGCCCCAGGCCTGTACCATGTCAGCCACGTCGTTCCACGACATGGAGGGGTCGAGCATTTCGGTGAAGTAGCGGCTGATCGACAGGGCGCCGCCATCCATCTTGACGTGGTTTTCGAGCTGCGGCAGCCGGAACGCCTCATGCGTCATCCAGTCGATCGCCCAGGACGGCTTGATCGCAAACTGCATCATGCCGGCGAGATTGAGCTTGAAGGGAATGGCAAAGCCGGTGCGCTTGTCGCGCTCGCGGTTGCCGCCGGTGATGCTGTCGACCGTCAGCATCATTGCCTGCACGCCGGCATTCTTCGCCCGCGCCATCATCTCGTGATTGAGGCCGCGATCCTTGTGGAAATAGAATTGATAGACCTGCGGCCCGGCGCTGAGCTGTCTGGCTTCCTCAAGGCTGATCGTGCCGAGCGAGGAGACGCCGAACATCGTGCCGTGTTTGGCCGCCGCTGCCGCGACTGCCCGCTCCCCCTGATGGTGAAACAGCCGCTGCAGCGCCGTCGGCGAGCAATAGACCGGCATGGCCAGCTTCTGCCCCATGACGGTTACCGACATGTCGACCTCGGCCACCCCGCGCAAGACGTCGGGCACCAGATCGCAGGCCTCGAAGGCGGCGGTATTGCGCCGATACGTCACCTCGTCATCGGCAGCGCCGTCGATATAATCGAAGATCGGCCCGGGAAGCCGCTTTTTGGCCATGCGCCGGAAGTCGTGAAAATTATAGCAGTCTGTAAGGCGCATCTGTTTGCTCGACCCGTTAAGTTTTCGGGGCGCAACCTAAAGCACGATTCGAAACCTTGCCAAGGCTAGATCGTACGATTTGCGACCTGTCGCATGGATATTGCTGCTTGGGAGGGTTTGCAGGCTGACGATGATCCGCGGGGTGCCTCTCATGCAGAAGCTGAGCCGTCTCTCCCCCGCCTGTGCCTCGGCGCGGCACCCTCCAACCTCCCTCATCCTGAGAGCTTGTGAAGCTTTTGAATCTTGTGCGTTTCAGGCCAGTGTTGGCTGGTCTTGGCTGGCTGATGCCATCGAGCGTTAGCCGATTACGCGGTGCGTTTTGATGGTCGCGTGTTGGCGTCAGGGTGATTGCCCTGGTTTAGCCATTGGCAAGCCGATGGCCTTGCAGGATATTGTTGGTGAGTGCGTAGCAGAGCACGACGGCCTGGACCTTTTCGATGCCGCGCACCGTCAATTGTCGCAGATTCCAGTTGCGCCAGCGGGCATGGATGCATTCGCAGATCGAGCGGGGTTTGTACTGAGCCTTGCCCGTCTCGCTTCCCATGCGGGTCCGCCAGGTTGACACACCCGCACCGTCGCCGCGCCGCGGCAAGAAGGGATCGGTTCCGTGTTTGGACTGCGTGGGCGGACAAAAGACCTCGACCCCTTCGCCGTGCGCCCACTCGATATCTTCAGCGCTGCAAAAGCCGCCATCGGCGAGATAGCGGCGCGGCAGATGGCCGCTCAGCGCGCGCAACCGCTCCAGCATCGGCCGCATGAGGCCGCGATCGGAGCCGGCATTGGTCACCTCGAGCCCGACCACGAACTGCTCGCCGGCGGTGCTCGCAACCTGCACATTATAAGCCGGACGGAAGCCGCCGTCGGCCATCTTCATCACCCGCGCCTGCGCATCCGTGCTGGAGGCGCGCGGCTCCTTCGGCTTTTTGCCATTGCCGCGCTTTTCTTCGCGCGCTTGGCGATGGCGCTGAATCTCGTCAAGAGCGGCCTTGGCTGCTCTGAGCCGCTCGCCGCGCTCACGCGCCGCTCGTTGCCTGGCAGCCTCGATGCGCCGAGTGCTGGCATCCGAACGCGCATCGACCTCGCGCTTGAGCTGATCCACAACCGCCTCGGCAATGGAAAGATGCCGATCAAGCGTCGCCTTGCGGCCGAACGAGGCGGCACCCGCGCTCGCCCGGACCCGCACGCCATCCTGCGCCAAATTATCGAAAGCGACGAGGCCGGCATCGGCAAGCGCCGCCAGATGCTCGGCCAGCAGCCGGTCGAGCAGATCGGCGCAACCAACCCGAAAATCCGACAGCGTGTGATAGTTCACCGAGACGCCGCCGCACAGCCAGCGATAGACGTCGTGGCTCCCGCACAGCCGTTCCAGCGCCCGCGCACTGCCGACGCCATCGCTGCTGGCATAGAGCCACAGCGCCAGCAAAAGCCGTGGCGAAATCGGCGGATGGCCCGGCCGCTGCTCACGCGCTTTGATCCGATCTTCAAGCGCGCTCAGATCCAGTCCCTCGACATAGCTCCAAATCACGCGCACCGCGTGATCCTGGCCGATCAAGCTGTCGATATCCACGGCACGCAACTCGATCTGATCGCGCACCGGCTCGCGCATGCGCGCCGCCCCGCGCCCCGCCTGAGCACTGCGCTGCGATCCATGCACCGGCAATCCTTCGAACAGCTCGTCGCTCACCATCATCCCCCAAGCAAATCAACCACCCAACAGAATCACAATCCCATCGACACCGCCACAAAACATTCACAGGCTCTGAGGCGCGTAGCCCGCAGGGCGAAGCCTCGAAGGACACGCTGCAGCGCTGCTCCTTGCATGCATCGCCCAGCAGCGCGCCCGCCCCGCCCTTCGAGGCCCCTCCGGGGCACCTCAGGGCGAGGTTCTCTTGAACGCCGCGCTATATTCTGCGGTACCGCTCAAGCTGTCCGCAGAATGAGCCCCACCAGCGTCTCCGGCGATTTCAACACGTCTCAACCCGCGTCTTGGTACGATCATGTGCGGGAGCTTGATCGCCGAAGCAAGGCCGATCCCCGCCAGCAGTCGGATGAAATACCAGCCGAGATCCAACTGCCCCGGCTCGATGCCGAGCCGCGCCGATTCCGGAAAGGCGTGATGGTTGCCGTGGAAGCTCTCGCCGAAGGTGACCAGCCCGAAATGCGGCAGGTTATAACCCTGCACCGCGACGTCATCGACGCTCCAGCCCTGATGACCAGCCCGATGCGCGAAATGACCGATCAGCCAGTGTCCGGTCAGCGATACCGATACCCGCACGGCAATACCCCAGACCACCCACGGCAGTCCGCCAAGCGCCAGGAGCGCGAGTGCCAAGGGGATCTGCTGCGCCATCCATGTCGCCTCCAGGAAGCGATAGAAGCGGTCGCGCCGCTCGCGCTCATCGAGAACGAAGCGTGGCGGATGATCGAGCGCCACTGCGCAATGCATCTGCCAGAAGGCGTCGGTGAAGAAAGACCGCCGATGGGCATAGAGGTCATGGCAGTCTCTCTGCCGTTGCGCCCAGTCGCGAATATCGTGTGCGTAGATCATGCCGAAGGGGCCGGCCATGCCGACCAGCACACCGAGATAGACGAGAAAATGCTCGATCCACAGAGGAGTGCTGAAGGAGCGGTGGATCAGCAGCCGGTGCATGCCGACCGAATGACCGAGGCAGATGGTGATGGCGGTCAGCAGGATGAAGACGGCAAAGGCGCTCCAGGTGAAGGTCAGCGGTCCGCCGATAATGGCGATCAGGGTCATGGCGGTGATCCAGATCGACTTTGCCGGCATCCAGACCACTCTGCCCGTCACGGCATCGCTGCTATCGTCGATCATGCGCCCGGTGGAAATGCTGCTCATGGCAAACTCCTTCCTATCGGGCGCATTCTCCACTTGAACATCGCCCGCCAATTCATTAATTAAGCAATTACCTAATTACTTTGCACCGATCGAAATAATTAAGCAATACATTAATTGCTTAATTCATTGACGGATCGACGCGATAATGTCACAGGCACGGAGACCGGACTTGGAAGACGACACTCTCGACGACACTGCAGAAGGCAGCTCCGTCAGCGCTGCCCAGCGGGTATTCCACGCGCTTTCCAGTGCGCCACGGCGGAAGATTCTCGCCTATCTCTCGGCATCGGGCCTGACCGCCGGCGAGATCGCCGACCGCTTCAGCATGTCCAAGCCGGCCGTTTCGCAGCATCTTTCCATCCTCGAAACGGCGGGGCTGATCAAACGGGAGAAGCAGGGCCAGTTCGTCCACTATTCCCTGATCGAGAACAATCTCGTCAATACGCTCAACGGCTTCGTGCAGGAGGTCTGCCCGGTCGGCCGACCGATCAAGAAGGAAAGCCAGGCGCGCGCCCGGGCGAAAGAATTGCCTTGAGCATCGGGCGGCGATTTAGAGCCAGCTTTGAGGGCAAGAGCATTTCCGTGACTGGAGAGAAATCAGAAATGTTCTACAGCGCGCTTGTCTTTTCGGGTCGTGAAGGACGCTGGAACTCTTTGAAAGAGAGCACCTTGAATGACATCCCATATCATGGAACTTCGCGGTTTGATTGGAAACCGCTTACTTCTGGTCCCTTCCGTGGCCGCCGTCATCCATGACGATGCAGGCAATCTTCTCCTGCAAGAGAAGGCTTCAGGAGAAGGATGGAGCCTACCGGCTGGTGCAATCGAGCCTGGCGAGACGCCGCAGGAAGCCGTCATTCGCGAGGTTATGGAAGAGACTGGTCTTGTTGTCTCCTTGACCAGCATTCTCGGCGTTTTCGGCGGACGTGGATTTAGGTACATCTACCCGAATGGTCATCAAGTCGAGTACGTGGTGACACTGTTCAAATGCCAAGTGCTAAAAGGCGGCGGCGCTTGGACGGACACCGAGACAAAATCGGTTCGATATTTTGCCAAGGACGACATGCCGTCCCTAGCGCTGTCTTATCCTGTTCCGACACTGTTTGCTTAGGCATTTCGAGCGCAGAGTAAATCGCATTCGATTTCGGGCCGATACGCTGACTTAAGGAAGATGCGCCCTTCGTGGCCGGGCGCAGCCTCGATCAGGGAACGATCAGCGTTCCGATGCCGTGCTCGGTGAAGATCTCCAGCAGGACGGAATGGGCGGTCTTGCCGTTCAGGATGACGACGCCCTGGACGCCGGCCTTGATCGCGTCGATGCAGGTCTCGACCTTCGGGATCATGCCGCCCGAGATCGTGCCGTCGGCGATCAGCGCATGGGCTTCGGCGACCGAAAGCTCCTTGATCAATTGGCCGTTCTTGTCGAGCACGCCGGCCACATCGGTCAGGAACAGCAGCCGGGTGGCGTTCAGCGCGCCGGCAATGGCGCCGGCGAAAGTATCGGCGTTGATGTTGTAGGTGGCGCCGTCGCGGCCGGGCGCGACCGGTGCGATCACCGGGATCATCTCGGAGCGGGCGAGCAGATCGAGCAGCGTGCGGTCGACCTCGACCACTTCGCCGACGAAGCCGAGATCGAGCACCCGCTCGATGTTGGAATCCGGATCCTTGACGGTCTTGCGTGCCTTTTCGGCGAAGACCATGTTGCCGTCCTTGCCGCACAGGCCGATCGCCCATTCGCCGGTCTGGTTGATCAGCGCGACGATTTCCTTGTTGATCGAGCCGGCGAGCACCATCTCGACGATCTCGACCGTCTTCTGGTCGGTAACGCGCAGCCCGCCCTCGAATTTCGATTCGATGCCCATCTTGTTCAGCATGGCGCCGATCTGCGGGCCGCCGCCGTGGACGACGATCGGGTTGACGCCCGATTGCTTCAGCAGCGCGATGTCGCTGGCAAAGGCCTTGCCGAGCTCGGGATTGCCCATGGCGTGGCCGCCATATTTCACGACGATCGTCTTGTTCTCGTAACGCTGCATGAAGGGCAGTGCCTTGGCCAGCAGCCGTGCCTGCAGTTCGCTTTCGGACTCGTTCATGGGGACCCCGCGGAATTGTTCGCGGCCTTTTATCGCAAGTTTCCGACAGAGGGAATAATCCAGAGGGCAATAGTTTTTCGTATCTGGCCCGGAGCCGGTGGTGTTTCGCGTCCGGCGCATGCAAGCGTGATATGAGGAACGGCATGCAAGGCGATGAGATTGCAGACCTGATCGGCCGCGTCGCGCTCGGCGACCGCAGGGCCTTTGTTGCCCTTTACAATCAGACCGGACCGAAACTTTTCGCCATCTGCCTGCGTATCTTGAAGGATCGCACGGAAGCCGAAGAAGCCCTGCAGGAAGTCTATATCAGCATCTGGCAAAGGGCCGGAAGTTTCCAGGCAGCCACCGGTTCGTCCTCGGCCTGGCTTTCGGCGATTGCCCGCAACCGGTCGATCGATATCTTGAGGACGCGCAAGCCTGTCGCCGACGAATTGGACAGCGCCTACGATCTTGCCGACGCCGCACCCGACCCGGAAATGCAGACGGTGACGAAGGATGAAGGAAGGCGGATTGACACCTGCATGGAAGAGTTGGAAGCTGATCGTGCGGTCGCGGTGAAACGGGCTTATGTCGAAGGGCTGAGCTATCAGGAACTGGCCGATCAGTTTGGTGTGCCGCTGAACACGATGCGGACCTGGCTCAGGCGCAGCCTGTTGAAACTGAGAGAGTGCTTGGAACGATGACATCGCCCGACAAAAGCAAGGGAGACCGCTCCCGCGACGAGGTTCTCGCCGGCGAATATGTGCTTGGCGTCCTGTCGCTGCAGGACCGGCGGGTGGTGGAAGAGCGCATGCGCCACGATCGGCCCTTCGCCGCCATCGTCAGCCGCTGGGAAACCAACCTTTCCGCCTTCAATGACGAGTATGAAACCGCCGCGCCAAGCCGGGAAACCTTCAAGCGGATCGAGGCGCGGCTGTTCGGCGATGCTGAAAAACCTGCATCCTTTTCGCAAGGGCTCTGGAATTCGGCGGTTTTCTGGCGCTCGCTGAGCTTTGCCTGCATCGTCGTCGCCGTCAGCGCCGTCATCTTCGCCTCCGGCGTGGTGCCTGAGCCGCAGGGGCCGACACCGCTCGTCGCCTCACTTTCCGGCCAGAACAGCGCCATCAATCTTCTTGCCTCTTATGAACTGCAGAGCGGCCGGCTGAAGATCGTGCCGGTCGCCGCCGGCAAGCCGGAAGAGAAGTCGCTGGAACTCTGGCTGGTGCCCGGCAGCGGCCTGCCGAAATCGCTCGGCGTCTTCCAGCCGGGCGAGAGCGGCGAACTCGTCATTCCCGCCGATCTGCGCGGCCATCTCGCCGACGGCGCAACGCTTGCCGTCAGCCTCGAACCCTTCGGCGGCTCGCCGACCGGCCAGGCGACCGGTCCGGTGATCGCAAGCGGCGCTTTACGCCGGCCATGATCGGGCGCCGGTCGTAATCGGCGCCGCATAAAATCATTCTCCCGCCTGAAACTCTTCGGCGCGAACCTCCGTAGTTCGAAATGTCCGGACGACGCTCAGGCATAAGGCCCGCGGATGGTGTCCGGTGAGGAGAAAATCATGATCAAGTCCCTATTGCGCGGCTTCGCGCTCGCCACCGCCCTGTCCGCCGTCGCCTTTGCCGCCGCCAAGAACCCTGATGTCGGCGGTGCGGCGATGTTCGCCACCAAGAACATCATCGAAAACGCCGTGAATTCCAAGGATCACACGACGCTGGTCGCAGCCGTCAAGGCGGCGGGCCTGGTCGGCACGCTCGAGGGCAAGGGCCCCTTCACCGTCTTTGCGCCGACCAACGAAGCTTTCGCCGCCTTGCCGAAGGGCACCGTCGAGACGCTGCTGAAGCCGGAAAACAAGGCGACGCTCACCAAGGTTCTGACCTGCCATGTCGTTGCCGCCGACGCGATGGCCAAGACGGTTGCCAAGATGATCAAGGATGACGGCGGTGAGCACGACATCAAGACCGTCGGCGGCTGCGTGCTGAAAGCCAAGGAAAGCATGGGCAAGATCACCCTGACCGACGAAAACGGCGGCGTCTCGCATGTGACGATCGCCGACGTCAAACAGTCGAACGGCGTCATTCACGTCGTCGACAAGGTGCTGCTGCCGAAGATGTAAGCCCGCCCATCTTGGCAGGGCCCGGGGCGCTCCTCGGGGCGCCCCGAAAGTAGATGAGAATGACTTGCCTTGTGATTTCCGACCAGTTTTCCCGCGATGAGGCTATCGGCTCGCTTCGGCTATTGGGAAAACGAGCGAGACACTCACGCCGGCGTCGGGAGACGAGGTGACTTCGACCTTGGCGCGGGCGTTCTGTTTCAGCGACTGTACGATCATTGCGCTTAGTTTACCCGGGTGCGGCCAAGTCACATCTTGAGGAAGCCCGACCCCGTTATCGGCGACGGTGATCCTGCACCCTGTATCGCTGACGACACAACGGAGCGTGATTTCTCCGCCATCACGTCCCACAAAGGCATGTTTGAGCGTATTGGTGAGCAGTTCGTTGATGACCAAGCCGGCGGGCATCGCGACATCGACCGAAACCGGCCAGGTGTCGACCTTCATGTCCAGCCGGATCCCTTCCACGGCGTGAGCCGCCATCACCGAGGCGGCAATCTGGCTCACATAGGTTCCAAGATCGACTGTGGCACCTTTCTCTTCGTCCGACAGCGAGCGATACAGCAGCGCCAGGGCCTCAATCCGCCCGGCAAGCCGTGCAAACCTTTCGCTTTCCTCGCTCTGTTGCGCATTGCGTGCCTCCATCCGGATCAGCGCTGTGATCATCTGAAGATTGTTCTTCACGCGATGCTGAAGTTCGCGCAGAAGGACATCCTTCTCCGTCAGCAGTTCACCGAAGCTTTGATCGGCCGCCGCCTCATTGCGCGCCGCAAAGGCCACCAATCGGAACAGCGGGGTATCATCATCGTTGACGATGGTATTCGACCAGACATCGATAATGGCAGTGCTCTCGGGTTCGGCCACCAGCGAGAACGCGCCAATATACTCCTCGGCAGAGGTCACGGCGGCCGTGAGCGTCGCTCCTCCCGAAATGGCGGTGGAATTCAATTCGATCTCGGACCAGGTCTTTCCCTCGACCTGCTTTGCGCTCAGCGCCGTCAGCCGTTCGAATTCGAGATTGACATAGATCAGCGCCTCGCGGTCGCCGAGTTCGGAGACGGCCACGGCAAAAGGGACGTGATCGAGAAAGTGTCGAAACCGATCGTCGTCAAGGGCTTCGGCCAGATGGGGCAGGTTGCCGACGCCTTCCGGCGACAGCGGCTGGTCTTTGCTATCGGTCATCTCATTACTCGCGCACGCGGACTGCTATTGCACCGCCTGGGATGGAGGGTTGCTTCAAATACTGCGGGGACGCAAGTGCAATCGCCGCTGATCCGCTTACGCAAGCAGTTTCATTATGCGATGATAAGCATCCGAACCCGTGGGGCCAAACCCGGCAAGGCTATGCCCGGTCATAGGTAAACGAGGTCAGCAGCGTCGTCACGAAATTGCTCGCCCGTTCCTTGACCAGGACCTCCGTCCATTCATCCGTGCCGCGCAGCCGCAAGTCCGTGTAGATGCTGTCCACCGCTGCCTCTTCGATACGCTTGATGTGCGTCCTGAACGAAGCCTCGCCGCCACCATGATACATGTCCCTGATAACCATTCGGAGAATCTCCTGAATGGCGATCTGCCAAGCCGTATTGATCGACTGGAGTTCCTTGATATCGTCCGCCATTCAAGCTTCCTTCAGGATGAGTTCACGGTGAGCGCAGTGTGAGGTCAGCCGGCCCGGGTGCGTTTTGCAACGAGCGCGGCCGTTGTTGCTGCCCGGTCGTTGCGTTCCCTGGAAAGCCGCGCCTCGCGAAGCCGCAAGGTCTTTGCCTGTTGCGATTGGACGTCGGATTCGAGTTCCTCGGCCGCCTTGTTCTTTGCAAAGAACTGGCTCTGGACGTTGCCGAAGGCAATCTCCGCCCGCTGGCGGGATTTGCTGTATGTCTCTGTCATGTCGGGTCCGATACTAAGAGTTCGATGGGCGAGAGAAAACAAAAAGGCCAGGCAGTTCGCCTGGCCTTGCATGGATAACGTGCTTCCGGCAGTGCCAGTACATCCGTGGTCAAAGGAAAGCAGATATCGAGTTAAGCGTTCTGGAGATTGCAAGCGGACATCTTGCCCGACTTGTTGTCACGCTCGAGATCGAAGCCGATCTTCTGGCCTTCGACGAGTTCGCGCATTCCGGCGCGCTCGACGGCGGAGATGTGAACGAACGCGTCAGCGCCGCCATTGTCAGGCTGAATGAAGCCGAAGCCCTTGGTGGAATTGAACCATTTAACGGTGCCAGTGGTCATGATGAACCCTTTCATAGCAATATTGAAGAACCGCAGCGCCAGGGCGATACGGATGGTGATAGCGATTTTTGAAAGGAAGTTCGTTCAGGCCGCGGTGCTAATCGCGCGATAACCAAGCCAGCAAGCAAAATTCGATAGTTGTCATGTAGCGCAAAGGACCCGCGTCGTCAACCGTTAGTTTTTCATGGCTGGTCGATTCAACCTTCGGATGCGTCGGTGGCCTTTGCACCAAATGGGACTCGGCCGACTGAAAAGCCGCGGATCCGAAAATGTGGGAAGGAGCTTCGGAACTGGCCGGATTCGCGCGTCGCCGAACATTGCCGCAGCTATCGGCGAGCGCTGAGCGCATCTAGCGCCGCTCTATTTCCAGCGGGCGACGCCGACGGTTTCGCCGATCGCCTGGCGCAGATCGTCCAGCCCGTCGCCCTTTTCCGAGGAGGTGGACAGCACGCCGGGATAGGCGGCCGGGCGCTTGCGGATCTTTTCCGCGGTCTCGGCAAGCAGCTTCGGCACGGCCGGCGCCTTGATCTTGTCGGTCTTGGTCAGCACGATCTGATAGGAGACGGCCGCCTTGTCGAGCAGATCGAGCACGTCGTCGTCGTTCTTCTTGATGCCGTGGCGGCTGTCGATCAGCACATAGACGCGCTTCAGCGTCGCGCGGCCGCGCAGATAGTCGAAAACCAGCTTGGTCCACTTGTCGACCTGCTCCTTCGGCGCTTGCGCATAACCGTAGCCCGGCATGTCGACGATCGCCATCGGCGGCATGTCGCCGCTTTCGCCGGAATAGCCGTCCGGGACGAAATAATTGAGCTCCTGGGTTCGCCCCGGCGTGTTCGACGTGCGCGCCAGCCCCTTCTGGCCGACCAGCGCATTGATCAGCGACGATTTGCCGACATTGGAACGGCCGGCGAAGGCCACCTCAAGCGGCCCTTCCGGCGGCAGGAAATTGAGCGAGGGTACGCCGCGGATGAAGATCCATGGGTGGCCGAAGAGCGGCTTTTCGGTTTCGGGCATGCGGGCTCTGCAATCTCCGGGTTCTGTCTCTTCACCGGGCTTCGTGGTTTTGAGGGGAGATGTCAAGCTTTGAGGCGGTTAACAGAGCCCATTGCGGTCCCTGCGGCCGACGGCTCTGCGTCTCATCGTGCGCCCAGGCTGACAAGGTAGGCGCACAGCATATCGGCCATTGCCTTCGAATAGGCTTCCACATCTTCGCTCTTCCGCGGTCTTTCGGAGAAATCCTTTCCGACGGTCGTCAGCGTTGTCATCATAACGTCGCCGGCGAGCACGCGGGCTGCCTCGGGGAGGGCGGGAAGCACCTCCCTCAGGAACGCCTCGATCACCGGATCGCCAGCCTGTCGCGCGTCCCGGGCCTCCGGCGCATCCCTGTAGAGCGGAGCGGCGTCGCCGAGCGCCACACGGACGGCGGCCTCTTCGCACTCCGAGCGAATAAAAGCCTGAACCAATCTGCGCACCCGGCGAAGCGGCGGCTCCGATCGGTCGTTGAGGATCTCACTCAGAAGACCGGTGGTCTCGCGCCACTCGTCGCTCTGCAGCCGAAACAGGATCGCCGCCTTGTTCGGAAAATATTGGTAGAGCGACCCAATGCTGACACCTGCTTTCTCAGCCACGCGCGCGGTGGTGAAGCGGTGCGCGCCTTGCTGCGCCAAAACCTGAACAGCAGCCTGCAGAATGGCCGAAACGAGCTCGTTCGACCGCGCCTGTTTGGGCTGTTTTCGTGAGGAAATTTCAGAGCTTGGGCGATCGGCCATTTCCAGGCTCCCGGATGCGATTAGCGAATGCGACGAATTAATCGTATTTTTTCGATCGGCACAACAACGCTCTCGACAAAGGATTTGCCATGACCACGTTAACGACCGCACCGCTCGCGCCGCTGCTCGAGCATTTGTTCGAAGAGGCCGACAAGGCGACGAGCCCCGGCCTGGCGGCACTGTCGCAGGAGGAGCGGGATCGCCTCTTCCACAGCAAGACGGAATACCGCAATTTCTACGGCCTGATAAAGGACCTGTGGCTGCCCGTGTCGCGCCGGACCGGCGAGTTGCTCTATATGCTGGCACGCGCCAGTGGAGCACGTGAGATCGTCGAGTTCGGCACGTCGTTCGGCATTTCCACGCTCTATCTCGCCGCCGCATTACGCGATAACGGCGGCGGCCGGCTGATCACCACCGAGTTCGAGCCCGACAAGATCTCCAGAGCACGGCATAACCTTGCGGCGGCCGGGCTTGCCGATCTCGTCGAGTTTCGGCAGGGCGATGCGCTTGAAACCCTCGGCGCCGATCTTCCCGGCAGCATAGATCTGGTCCTAATGGACGGCGCAAAGCCGCTCTATCTGGAGATTTTGCACATCCTGGAAGGTCGCCTCCGGCAGGGAGCGATTGTCATCGCCGACGATGCCGACGCCTGCCCGGAATACCTCGGCCACGTGCGCGCGCCTGGCCGCGGTTACATGTCGACGCCGTTTTCCGAAGATATCGAGCTTTCCATGCGCGCTGCCTGAAGCCGCGTCGGTGCAGGGTGATTGCTCACCGATACGAACAGAAAAGCCCCGCCGGAGCGGGGCTTTTCTGTAGCACATTAACCTGCTGCAATAGGCAGCTGCGTCATTTCGACGGCGCCGTTTTTCGTCGGAACAGGCCCTTCAGATTGTCGAAGAGCTCGACCTTGACGCCTTGGCGCTTCATGATCACCGACTGCTGCGCGACCGAGAGCGTGTTGTTCCAGGCCCAGTAGATGACGAGGCCGGCCGGGAAGCTTGCCAGCATGAACATGAACACCAGCGGCATCCAGTTGAAGATCATCGCCTGCGTCGGATCGGGCGGCGTCGGGTTCATGCGCATCTGCACGAACATGGTGACGCCCATGATCAGCGGCCAGACGCCGAGATGCAGAATGGTCGGCGCTTCGAAGGGCAGCAAGCCGAACAGATTGACGATCGTCGTCGGATCGGGGGCGGAAAGGTCCTTGATCCAGCCGAAGAACGGCGCGTGCCGCATTTCGATGGTGATGTAGATCACCTTGTAGAGCGAGAAGAAGATCGGGATCTGCAGCGCCACCGGCCAGCAGCCGGCGATCGGATTGATCTTCTCTTCCTTGTAGAGCTGCATCGTCGCCTGCTGCAGGCCCATGCGGTCGTCGGCGAATTTCGCCTTCAACTCCTCCATCTTCGGCTGCATGCGCTTCATGTTCGCCATCGACGCATATTGCTTGCTGGCGAGCGGAAAGAACGCCGCCTTGACGACGATGGTGGTGCACAGGATCGCCACGCCGAAATTGCCGAAGAAGCGATAGAAGAAGTCCATCAGCTTGAACATCGGCTTGGTGATGAAATAGAACCAGCCCCAGTCGATCAGCCGGTCGAACTTCGGGATCGAATAGCTGGCCTCGTAGCCGTCGATGACAGGCACTTCCTTGGCGCCGGCGAAGACGAGGTTCTTGAGCTCGATCGATTGGCCCGGCGCGACGGTGAAGGCATCGTCCTTGTAGTCGGCCTGATAGCGTGGCTGGCCATCGGCAAAATGCGAGAAGCGCGCTTCATAGGCTGACGTCTGCGGCGGAACGATCGTCGCGGCCCAGTATTTGTCGGTAATGCCAAGCCAGCCGCCGGTGGATTTCGCCGGCATGACGGCTTCCTTCTCGACGGCGGTATATTTGGTTTCGACGAGGCCGTCGTCGCCGATGACGCCGATGAAGCCTTCATGCAGCACGTAGACCGAGGGCGTCGTCGGCTTGTTGTAACGCGTGACACGGCCGTAGGAAGACAGCGATACAGGAGCCTGGCCGGTATTTTCGATCTTGTCGGCGACGGTGAACATGTAGCGCTCGTCGACGGAAATCGTCCGGGTGAAGGTCAGGCCCTTGTCATTGGTGTAGGAAAGCGTCACCGGCGTCTTGTCGGTAAGCTTGGCGCCCTCGGGCGCGGTCCAGAGCGTCGAGGCGCCGGGAACGCTGCCCGTCGCATCGCTGCCGATATAGCCGAGTTCGGTGAAGTAGCCGTCCTTGGTTTCCGCCGGGCTGAACAGGGTGATGGTCGGGCTCGAGTCGTCGACGGTCTCGTGATAGCCCTTGAGCTTCAGGTCGTCGAGCCGGGCGCCGGCAAGGTTGATCGAGCCGGAAAGTGCAGGGGTATCGATGACAACGCGCGGGTTCTTTGCGAGCGCCTGTTCGAGCGTCGCCGTGGCGACGGCCTGACCGGAGGGCGCCGTGCCGCTCGTCGGAGCCGGCGTCGCGCCGTCGGCCGCGGGCTGCTGCACCTGTTCGGTCTTCTGCTGCGCCTTCTGGGCTTCCTGCGCCTTGCGCTGGGCCTCGATGCGCGGATTCATATAGAGAAACTGCCAGCCGAGGACGATCAGCACCGAGAGAGCGATCGCAATGAAGTAATTGCGGTTTTTTTCCATCATACGTTCCTGGGGCGTCCGTCTCCGGAGCGCCGGGGTTTCGGCCTGGTTTCCACGCGAAATTTCAGTTCCGCGGCCAATTCTTTGAAGGACGCCTCAAGCACGTCCCTGCGCGCGACAACCACATAGTCGTGTCCGGGCTGCATTGCAAACCCCGCATGAAGCCGCACCGCCTCTTTCAGGCGGCGGCGCATACGGTTGCGTTCGACTGCGTTGCCATGTTTTTTGGTGACTGTGAAACCGACGCGGGCTTGGCTGTCGGGTTCCTTCCGGTCGAGGACTTCGAGAAGGAAGAGGCCGCCGCGGCGTTTTTCGCCCTCGCGCACGGCAAGAAACTGCGGGCGGCTTTTCAGCCGCCCGACAGTGTGTTTTTCTTCATTGGTCGTCAATTCGCCCGCCATCTCTTCTCGGGCAACCCGGCCTTAAGCCGAAAGACGCTTGCGGCCCTGCGCGCGGCGGCCGGCGATGACCTTGCGGCCACCCTTCGTGGACATGCGCGCACGGAAGCCGTGGCGACGCTTGCGAACAAGCTTGGATGGTTGGTAGGTACGCTTCATTTATTTAAACACCGCGGAGTGCGGCCCTTCTTGAATTTGCATAATGCAAGGAGCGTTGTTTTTCGAACGGGCGGGCCATGAAAGGCCTGAGTGACCGGACGTGCGGCGGCTTATACGGATGAAGCCGGTGAAAGTCAATTATACCGGATAATTTCACTTGGCGCCCCGGCTTGACAAGTATTTTCGCATTCTGGTGTTAAGAAATTCGACCTGCGCCGAGTGGTTGTGCTTGGTCGCCGCTGCGGATCGGTTGCCCGGTTTTCCGGGCTTTTCGCGCCCTCGCCAGGAGCGGCATGGATAATATTCCCCAGCCATAATCGTAAATATTGGCAATCGAACTTTAATAAATTTCGCCGATATTCAGACCGTCGGCTGGCAATTTGCTTTCCAGGCAGTGGCGTAGGTAGGAGACAGTGCATTGAAGATCCGCGGCAAAATTAATCTGCTGGTATGCGTGATGGGCTCCGTCGCGCTTCTGATCGGCGCAACGGCATTGTCGGCCATGCACGAATATAGCCGCAACCTGACGGCTTACGAGCAGGCTGCCGCCCGCGCCTATGCCGGCGAACGCCTCAACCGTTTCGTCACCGCCGTGGTGATGGAATCGCGCGGCATCTATGCGGCCAAGACGATCAAGGATACGCCGAACTTCGCCAAGGGCCTGCTGGCCGGCCTCGACGAGATCGACAAGGTCATCGCGGGCTGGACGCCGCTGGTGCCGGAGGAGGAGAAGGGCGATTTCGCCAAGCTTGCCGCCCGCGCCGCGGAATTCCGCACCTTCCGCGCCGAAACGGCCCGCCTCGGCACCGAAGTCGGCCCCGAGGCCGCCAGCGCCCAGGGCAACAATGAAGCCAACCGCGCCAACCGCAAGGCGTTCCAGGCGGAGATCGACGCGGTCGTCGCCATCGACAAGGCCGCGCTGCAGACCGTCAACGCCGAGATCGAAAGTTTCCGCTCCTGGGTGCTGATGCTCGTCCTCAGCATCACCGGCATCGGCATCGCCGCCGGCATCGGCATGGGCTTTTATATCGGCACGAGCCATCTGAGCCGCCCGATTAAGCGCGTCACCCATGCGATCAAGGCGGTCGCCGACGGCAATTTCGAAGCCGAAGTTCCCTTTGCCGGGCGCCAGGACGAAATCGGCGAGATGGCCGCAGCGGTCGCGGTCTTCAAGCAGAACGGCCTTGCCGTCAAGCGCCTGAACGCCCAGGAGGCGGCCATGCGCGCCAAGAGCGACGACCTGCAGTCGAGCATGTCGGTCGTCGTCGCCGCGGCTGCGGCCGGCGATTTCAGCCACCGCATCAGCAAGGACTATGAGGACGAGAACCTCAACCAGTTCGCCGGCAACATCAACACGCTGCTGTCGAGCGTCGATGCCGGCATCGGCGAGACCCGCCGCGTCATCGCGAGCCTTGCCGAAGGCGACCTTACCCAGACGATGCGCGGCAGTTTCCAGGGCGCCTTCGCCGAGCTGCAGCAGAACGTCAACAATACATTCGTGACCCTGCAGGCGACGATGCGCGAAGTGCGCGAGACGACTGAGGCGATGAACGGCAACACCGCCGAGCTGCGCAATGCCAGCGACGACCTGTCGAAGCGCACCGAGCAGCAGGCGGCCGCCCTCGAACAGACCTCGGCAGCGCTCGATCAGATCACCGCCGTCGTCCAGAACTCGACCGAGCGGGCGCATGAAGCGACCGTCATGGTCTCCGAAGCCAAGGACAAGTCGGGCGCATCAGGCGTCGTCGTGCGCAACGCCGTCGAGGCGATGGGCCGCATCGAGCAGGCCTCGCGCGAGATCAGCCAGATCATCAACGTCATCGACGAGATCGCCTTCCAGACCAATTTGCTGGCGCTGAACGCCGGCGTCGAGGCGGCGCGCGCCGGCGAGGCCGGAAAGGGCTTTGCGGTCGTCGCCCAGGAAGTGCGCGAACTTGCCCAGCGCTCGGCAACCGCCGCCAAGGACATCAAGGCGCTGATCACCAAGTCGGGCGACGAAGTGCAGGTCGGCGTCAAGCTGGTGCAAGCGACCGGCGAGGCGCTGGCGGAAATCGGCACCCGGGTCATCGCCATCAACGACCATATCCATTCGATCGCCACGGCTGCGACCGAGCAGTCGACCGGCCTCAAGGAAGTCAATACCGCCGTCAACCAGATGGATCAGGTGACCCAGCAGAATGCCGCCATGGTGGAAGAGACCTCCGCCGCCACGCACAGGCTGTCGGCCGAAGCCGGCGCGCTGGTCAGCCTCATTGCCCGCTTCAAATTGCCGGATCATGCGCCGGCGCCGGTGGCGCTTGTCCGCAACGAACCGCAACGGCCGGTCGCCTCTCCCGCCCGCCGCGCGATCGCCAAGGTCGCCCGCGCCTTCGGCGGCAATGCGGCTGTGGCAGAGCAGAGCTGGGAAGAGTTCTGATCTGTTATTGACCATCGCCTCGAATGCCGAAAGCTGCCCCTCACCCTAACCCTCTCCCCGTAAAAACGGGGCGAGGGGACGTGCCACACGAGACGCTTGTGAGGAACGGAGAGGTCGCGGCATATCCCCTTCGCCCCGTTTACGGGGAGAAGGTGCCGGCAGGCGGATGAGGGGCTGGCCCCCAGCACGAACCGAAGAGAATAAATGAAACCGCCGTGTCCGCCTCTCGGGCGGCGTTTCTTTGTGACGACATGACGCTGCTCGCAAAGATTTGAAAGCGGAGCCTTTTGGTCTAATATAGAGACCCAACGGTGAGGGCGGCTGCAGTGCTGCCGATCGGGCGAGACGAGAATGCCGGTACAAGATCAGGGCGACAATCCTTCGGCGGAAACCCCCGCGGCCGGCGAGACCGCCAGGGCGCCATGCCCGTCTGCCGGCATGTTCGGCGGCATGTTCGGCGGATTGTCGGGCAAGCTGCTCTGGCTCACCGTCGTCTTTATCATGCTCGCCGAAATCCTGATCTTCTTTCCCTCGGTCGCCAGCATGCGCATACGCTGGCTGCAGGACAGGCTGAACACGGCCGCTGCCGCGGCCATCGTCATCGATGGGCTGCAGCCGGTCGAGCTGCCGCGCGCGCTCCAGAAGGAAACGCTGGAGGCGACCGGCACCAAGGCGATCGTGCTGCGCAAGGACGGCACCTCGCGGCTCTTGGCGACGACCGATATGCCGACCTCGGTCGATGAAGCCTATGATCTCACCGACGTGCCGCCGGCAACGGCGATACGTGATGCGCTCGACACCTTGATCTTTGGCGGCGGCAGGATGATCCGCGTCTATGGCCCTGTCGGCGACACCAATACCGGTGTCGAGGTGGTGATGAAGGACAGGCAGCTGCGCACGGCGATGTTTGCCTATTCCCGCAACGTTCTCCTGCTGTCGGTGCTGATCGCGCTCTTCACCGCGACGCTGATCTTCTTTGCGATCAACCGCATCCTCATCGGCCCTATCCGCCGGCTGACCGGCAGCATGCAGCAATTCTCCTCCGATCCCGAGAACCCCGCCCATATCTATATCGGTGACGGTGGCCGCGACGAACTGGCGGTCGCCGGCCGCAACCTCACCTCGATGCAGATGGAGCTGCAAAAGACGCTGAAGCAGCAGAAAAACCTCGCCGCCCTCGGCCTCGCCGTCTCCAAGATCAATCACGACATGCGCAATATCCTGGCCTCGGCGCAGCTGATGTCGGACCGGCTGGTCGACGTCGACGATCCGATGGTGAAAAGCTTCGCCCCGAAGCTGTTGCGCACCATCGACCGCGCCGTCGGCTATACCACCGAGGTGTTGTCCTATGGCAAGGCGAGCGAATCCGCCCCGCGCCGCCGCCATATCCCGCTTTTGGAGCTCACCCAGGACGTCAAGGACATGCTGGCGATCGATCCGCAAAGCGGCATCGAATTCTCGGAGCAGATCGCCGCCGATCTCAAGGTCGATGCCGATGGCGAGCAGCTGTTCCGGGTCATCCACAATCTCTGCCGAAACGCGCTGCAGGCGCTGACGGCGCCGGGCGAGGGTGCCCCAGGCGCGGTCAGGCGCATCACCGTCGCCGCCCAGCGGGTCGGCAGCGTCGTCAGCATCACCGTGGATGATACCGGCCCCGGCATGCCGCTGAAGGCGCGCCAGAACCTCTTTGCCGCTTTCCGCGGCTCCGCCCGCTCCGGCGGCACCGGCCTCGGCCTGACGATCGCCCGCGAGCTGGTGCTCGCTCATGGCGGCACGATCGCGCTTGTGGAAAAGCCGACGGTTGGAACCCAGTTCCGCATCGAGATCCCCGATCGCCCGGTTTCGCTGGAGGATTACCGCAGCCGGACGCATATCGAAAAGTGACAGGATTTCAAAAGCCGTGGCCGCAAATTATGAAACGCGCGATTTTTTCCGAAATGCTCTTGCATTGTCCCGAAGGACGCTTTAGAGGATCGCCCACGCAAGCGGCACCGCCGCACTTGCACGCACCCGTAGCTCAGCTGGATAGAGCACCAGACTACGAATCTGGGGGTCAGGAGTTCGAATCTCTTCGGGTGCGCCATTTCCTTTTTATCAGCCTTAACTCCGCTTGGCTCCCGAAAGGGAACGTCATCTGACGTGTGCCTCTGATACTGTGCGTAGCTGACCAGCAGTTTTTCCCATAGTTCCAGCGGACGAACTTTGCCCAGTGGCAGTTGTCTGCGGAGAGGGAGTTTGCCGTGGCAATTTCAGAATTATTGACGGTCTCCAACCAACATCAATTTCCCTTGCCGGACTTTCAGAACGGCGATGAAATCAGGTTCCCCGGCGCTTTGGTGTCGGCATTGCTTGATCGGTTTACAAAACCAGGAGACGCGGTCTTCGACCCCTTTGTCGGCTTGGGAACGACGTTCTTCGTCTGCGAGCAGAGGGGTAGGCTGCCTTATGGGATAGAAGCCGATCGGCAGCGATATGAATGGGTCAGGGAACGCATCACGGCAAAAGATCATCTCTTCTGCGGTGATAGCGCGCAGCTGGCAGCCTTCGGCCTTCCCGAAATGGATTTTTGCATCACATCGCCGCCATACATGCCCCATTGGCATAAATGGAACCCGCTTTACAACGGCGATCCCGATTATGACGGCTATGACGTTTATCTGAAACGCATGCAGGAAATATACGGCCGGATCTGCCAGCGCATGAGGACGAATGCCTATCTTGTCGTTCAGGCCGACAATCTGACCAACGAACAATTCTCTCCCCTTGTCTGGGATCTCGGACGAGCTTTGTCTGAGGTCATGACGCTCGAGGGGGAAATTATGGTGAATTGGTCTGATGCAGTGGAAAGCGGCAACCGCTTCACCCAATGCCTCGTGTTCAAGAATACAGGCGGATGAAAAGGTCGCCGCGATAGCCGTTACAGTCTGTGCCCCCAAGGCAGCGAAGCGACAAACTATTGCTCGGCTGGGAAGTCTCTTTCATAAGCTTCCCTTTCTTCCTTTCCGATCAAGGATGAGTAATAGCCGCTGCAAACCAGATATGAGCACTCATCCGGGTTGCCCGTTTGCCATCCCGGCTGGCAGAGGACGACCCGACGGAATTTGGCGTTGCAAAGTCCGTGGTTTGCCAAGAGCCGCGGGTCGTTTCCGAAATACGCGCTTATGGCGTCCTCGCGAGTCCATGCGGGAACGACTTTCCAATCAGCGGCGCCGCCCTCAGCGCTCACATTGCCGGTCGCACAGAACGACCAGTTGGAAATCACGACCGGCTGATCGCAGGGAAAGGCCTGGACGGCGCTTCCCAGCAGGATCGAAACCAATGCCAGCAGCCGCTGGCCATAGACCATCGCGCCCTTCTTCCTCATGCCGACCTTTCGCATCCTGCCCTCCACCACGTTCAATTACCTGCCACCGTCTGACGGGATCAGGTGACCTCAAAAATGCCCTAAGATTTTTTTCCTAGTTCATGGAATGTTCTTACGCTAGATTGCTTGCCGTTGCAACCATGGAATGTTGAATTCCGAAGAATATTGTGGCGATTGGCGATGTCGGCGCTTGGGTCGGTCTTTCCCTCCGCATCTGTGAAAAACGAGTTCTTCTGTCGTTTCTCGGAAGGCGGCGCTGGCAGCCAAGCTGAGGGGCTGATAGGGGAGTTCAACCCGCAGGACAAAAGCCGCCCCAGTGCCGGAAGCCGCCGGCTCGCGCCTCTCGGTGGAGGCATCAAGCCCAACAGCGTCCAAATGCCTGGCCCTACTCCTTGATCGGGATTCCGGCTTCGATCGCAGCCTCGATGAAGGCCTGCCGCGCCTCTTCCCGGTTTCGTTTGCCCGACATGACATCCGCGCAAACCGCGCAAGCCCGATCGAGCGCCGGACCCTCTTCGGTCGGCCAGTCTTCGACCAACGCCCATGTTGCGGCCTGGGTCGTCTGGATGACCACCCACTGATCCGGGCCTTCAAGGGCTAACGTCACCGGCTTCTTCCAAATGGTTTGCATTGTCTCAGGATCTCCGCTGCGTGCCCTCTGCCGCATCCTCACATAAGGCGGTTTATCCCGCGTGGCGAGACGACGGCTTGAACGAGCTGCTTTTTTCGAGCAAAGCCGATTGCAGGCCTATGCGGCGCCTTTCAAAAATCTTGGGCGAATTCGCACGCCAGCAATGTCTTGCCCGGCAAGGCGTCCCCTTGGCGGGCGACAATCCGGACTTTTCCGGGACCGGCAAGTCCCGGTTCGGGCTGCTGATCGGCTGGAAGCTCGCGCGAATAGCCCTTGGTGGATGTTCCAAGCAGGTCCGAACTCTCCGGCTTCAACCCGTATTTTTTCGCCAGATCGTCAGCGCGTTGGCCTTCGACCAGAATTCCGACCGCATTGCTCGCAAAGAAAACCTCCGTCGACTTGAAGCCGTCGCGGCCGATCTGGCTCGGGATCTTGTAGATCGCCGCACCGAGCGACGAGGTGTCCGGCTTGGCCAGAGCTTCCGCGGCATCATAAATTTCCGTTGCCGATGTCATCGAATAGGGCGGTTTGCACAGGGCGGCATCGAAGAACTTTTCATTGGCCGGCCCGGCCATGAGGTTTTCAGTCTGGAATGTCGCAAAAGCGATGCTGAGCGAGAAGGCAGTGAAGCGAATGAATTGGGCGTTGCGCATGTGTTATTCCCGAATTGGCTTGGTCGCATTCGTCGCGAGTTTCAGATGCTTACGGGATTCGCAGAGGCTGTACCACCTTGAGTTTAGCCCTTGGTCTTTTCGAAGGCGCCGCCAAATGTTTAATTGGAGGTCGCCGTCCGGCTAGGATAGAGCGGCTCCGCTTGTCGAGGCAGAGCGTCACAGTGTTCTTACGACGGCGGGAGAGCCATGATCGCAGCCTATATCGATGAAATCATCATGTTTTGCGCCGGCCTGTGGATGACCTCGGTGGGCCTTGGTTATCTGCCGCTGCCCGGCTACTCGGCCAAACCGCCTCTGGTTCGTCACTTCAAGTGGATGGGCCCCATGCTGCTCGTCATCGCCATCGTTCTGGCCGCCGCGTCATAGGACTGGAGTGAACCAATGAACAATATGTTGGCTTGCCCATCGTGCGGATTGGACGAAACAGAATCGATCGTGCACCTCGGTTCGTACATTCTTCGATGCGCCGCCTGCGGCGAAGCAATCGTCGCGACATCATTCATGGCGATGCTCGACTCGGATCACGCGTTTTCAGCCTTTGCCGATCCGGGGCCTGGAAAACACCTTGCGCCAGAGATGCTCATCGCTCGCGGACCGCTTCGGCAGATATCAACGACAATCAGCGGCGCGGCGTCTAACGGAACGCTGATACGCCTGATCCCTGAACCCAATGATTGAAATCCGACTTGGCGTCGGTTTATGGGTTTAACCCAGCGACAGCCGCGCCGCGCACCAATGCCACACCGCATCGACCGCCCTTCGTGGCGATGACGAGCGTTTGCGGATAAGGAAATAGTCCGGTTCGATCAGCGTCGTCTCATCGATCACCTGCACCAGCCGCCCGGCCTCGAGATCCGCCGCCACGAACGCCCGGCAGGCCAAGGCGACGCCCTGGCCGGCCAGCGCCGCATCCAGCGCCAGCGTGGTGTGGTTGAACACGGCGCCCGGCAGCTTCTCGCGCGATCGCAGCACGAGCGGCCAGGGACTGACCGCGTCATGCAGAAGCGGCAGCTTGCGAAGCTCATCGGCCGTCAGCGGAAGGGGCAGGTGCTTGACCAAGTGCGGGCTGGCGACGGCGACCAGTTGCTGGCGGAACAGCAGCCGCGTTTCCAGCGAGGTCGGAAAAGGCCCGCGGGTCAGTCGCACCGCAATGTCCACCTGATCGCGGTCGAAGTCGGACAGCGCCTCGGTGGCGACCGTTCGCAATTCCACGTCGGGAAGGGCCGCCTTGAACTCGGCGAGACGGGGGATCAGCAGCTTGGCGGCGACCGTCGGTGTGACGCTGATCGTCACGGCGTCCGGCCGGGCGAGAAGCCGCCCGGTCGCCTCACCGAGCGTATCGAAGGCGCGGGTCACATCCGCCAGATAGGTCGTGCCCTGCGAGGTCAGCGCCAGGCCGCGCGGCAGGCGCTGAAACAACATCAGCCCGAGTTGATCTTCGAGCGCGCGCACCTGCTGCGCCACCGCACCCTGAGACACTCCCAGCTCCTCGGCGGCGGCGCGGAAATTCAATCTGCGGCCTGAGACTTCGAAGGCGCGAAGCGCATTCAGCGGCGGCAGCTTGTGGCGGGGCGGGATCATCGGCGCATTCCCAGTAGATTTTCTACAGTCTGGCATGTTTCTTTCTGGCGCGAAACTCGGCCTTATCTCTGGCATAGTGCCAGGCAAATCAATCGTTGGAGGTTCCGATGTCTAAAGAAAAAGTCGCTCTCATCACCGCAGGCGGTTCCGGCATGGGTGCTGCCGCCGCAAAGAAGCTGGCTGCGGACGGCTATCGCATTGCGGTGCTTTCCTCGTCGGGCAAGGGCGAGGCGCTCGCCAAGGAATTGGGCGGTGTCGGCGTCACCGGCTCGAACCTGGTGAATGACGATGTGAAGCGGCTCGTCGACCTGGCGATGGAGAGATGGGGGCGGATCGATGCGCTGGTCAATTCCGCCGGCCACGGCCCGCGCGCGCCGATCCTCGAAATTACCGACGAAGACTGGCACAAGGGCATGGAGGTCTATTTCCTCAGCGCCGTGCGGCCGATCCGGTTGGTCACGCCGATCATGGAGGCCCAGGGCGGCGGCGCCATCGTCAACATCTCGACGGCATGGGCCTTCGAACCGTCGGCGATGTTTCCCACTTCGGCCTTCGCCAGGGCGGGGCTGGCAAGCTTCACCAAGATTTTCGCCGACACCTATGCGGCGAAGAACATCCGCATGAACAACGTCCTGCCCGGCTGGATCGACAGCCTGCCCGCCACCGAGGAGCGGCGCGACAGCGTGCCGATGGGCCGCTACGGCACTGCCGAGGAAATCGCCGCGACCGTTGCCTTCCTGCTCTCCGACGGCGCCGGCTACATCACCGGCCAGAACATCCGCGTCGACGGCGGCATTACCCGTTCCGTCTGAGCCAGGCCATGGAAGCAGATCATGACGCCATCCCGCCGAACCTCGCGGCTATAGACGCTTCCGCATGGCGGGAGCTTGAAACGGCGGCGGCAAGCCCGCAGTCGGGTTTCCGGTTCTTGAACCTCTGCTCCGTGGATTCAGAGGCGAGGCCGCAGGCGCGCATGGTGGTCTTGCGGCGCGCCGACGGTCCATCACGGGTTCTGGAATTTCACACCGATAGCCGCAGCCCGAAATGGCTTGAGCTTTCGGCAAATCCGAATGTCACCATCCTCGGCTTCTCCACGCAGACGCGGCTGCAGTTTCGGCTGCAGGGGATGGTCGAACTGCACGCCGCAGGCAGCGATCTGGCG
Source organism: Rhizobium sp. BT03 (assembly GCF_030053155.1). Classification (NCBI taxonomy): domain Bacteria; kingdom Pseudomonadati; phylum Pseudomonadota; class Alphaproteobacteria; order Hyphomicrobiales; family Rhizobiaceae; genus Rhizobium; species Rhizobium sp. BT03. Next base: position 2,158,949 of record NZ_CP125640.1, on the reverse strand, counting down.
AACGCCGCCTGGGACAGGCTCTCCACCTGGACGCGGACAACCTACACAGGCGGTCCCCCCGGGGACGAGTGTGCCTCTGATGTCATCGATGAGGCGGTTCTGCCGAAGCCTGCGGATCAAGCCGAGGGAAAACCGCACTTCGGCCTGTTGATCTTTCGTGCTCGGACACTGGACTGGTTCGAGTTGCGCCGGCAGGGCAATCGAAGGGCGCTGTTGACCTATGACGAGACGGGCGCGCTTGCAGCCTGTCGATGGGTCAATCCATGATATGGGATAGGCCATGACATGGGGTGGCGCACCCTCATGGGCGCAGCCGGACGACGATCGAAGCGCCCGGAGCCCTCAACTGTTCGGCCATCGCCTCCAGATCTTCCCCATCCGTTCCCGCCAGAACAATGCGGCCATCCATGATCGGCTCCCGCATCCAGGGTTCCATGACGACCTTGTCGTTGACCAGCAACTGCGTTTGCCGCCCCAATGCGGCTTGCGTGAAATCGCGGAATTTGGCGGTGCTCTCAGGAGTGAGCACGATATTCAGCCCCCGGTCGTAAGACACGGGGGACCGGCCGACCTCGGCGCTCTTCACCTCGAGCGAGACAGGCGCGATCGCCTCGGCCCCGTCATTGCCCGTCGCTACCGCCGTCTCCTGCGATGCCGGCGGTGAAGGCGGCGTGGAAAGCTCATCGAGGATGCCCGGCCCGGCCTTTTCAGATGGCAGCGGCTCGACATGCAGATCGGGCGTCTGCAAGACCTTGGCCGTCAGCACGGCGGGGAGCGGCAAGCGTGCCGGCATATCGTCTCGCAATATGTGAGTGTAGGTGCTGAGCGTGAACCCACCGGTCGTCACGCTGACGATCTCGGTGGCTTCGACCGCCGAGCCATCGTCCAGCGACACGACGAATTTGGCGTTTCGGGTCTTGCCGGCACGTTGGATGGACGCCATCTGATCGGCGGTAAGGTTCTTTACCCGCTCGGGAAAGGCCGCCATCATCTTTGCGATCGCCGGCTCCTGCGACTGGCTGAATGCCGCTGGATCGACGTCCTCCGACAGGGAAAGGGTCGCCATGCGCGCGGCCGCGTCGGTGGACTCAAGTGTCCAGGTCGACGTCACGGGAACATCGACGCCGCCATAATCCTCGGTCCGCGACGCTGCCGCGGCCTGGCCTATCTGCATGACCTGATCCTGATAGAATTGCCCTGTCGCAAGCAGCTGCGCCTCCGGCGCCAAGGCGGTGACGATCAGCAGCGGGTTTTGCTCTATCTTGCCGATGATGCCATTGGCCGCGTTCCCTGGGACCCCGTTCTCCGCGGGCGCGGCGGCCCCGCCCGGTCCGTTGGCGGCCATCTCCCGCATATGCGCCAGGATCCGATCGACGCCGAACAGATTGCTGGGAAAGCCGTTCAAATCAGTTTCAAGGTCGAGCGTGCTGGTGCCATAGGCCGCCAGGGAATTCTGATAGAGCAGGTTCATCTGATAGCTGTCGGCGGGGCCGGCGGTGTCTTCCGGCAGCGCCGCGTTGAGGGACCAGCGGGCCCGCATGCCGTTTTCATCCCGCGATAGAACCGTCATGCGTGGGTGAAATGCGCCGCGCGCCGTGACCGAGGCGCCTGGCTTGTCGAACCAGAACGACATGTCGCTTTCAGTCGCCTTTTGAACGCTGTAGCCATGCTCGACGCCGGTCGCCGGCGCATAACCGGTGATCGTGACGCCATCCTCGGACCATGCCGGACCGGAGAGCGCGGCGCAGACATAAAACCAGACAAGTCTTTTCCAGTGCGGCGATTTCATGCTGGCTGGCCCCTGACATTCCTGCCGAGATCCTAGCAGGAAGGCCTCGGTGACATAAGATCAAAACTAAGAATATTTTCCTAGCCTGTGGATCGTGCTTGCGATAGGTTGCACGCAATTGCAACCATGGAATGCTGAATGTCGAGCAAATTTTTTCCCGTTGGCGAAATGATCGTCCGGACGCGCTTCGGCCGCCGCCTGCAGAATTCCCGGCCTCGCAAGGTGGGCGTCTTGTCGAAGGATCGGCCGGCAACGAGGGCGAGGGGCTGATGGTGGAATTCAACCCGCGCGACAAAAGCCGAACCAATGCCGGGAAGACGCGGGCGATGGTGCGCAAGCATACCGCTCCGCCAGGCGGGAGCGATGACGGCAGCCTTCGCTGGCAATGGCTGACGATCCAGTTGCTGGAATCGCCGGCATTCACGACATTGAGCGCCAATGCCTGCCGCGCCTTCTTCCGCATCGTCATCGAACACACCGCCCATGCCGCCTGGGAAAACGGCAAGCTTGTCGTGACCCATCCCCAGTTCGTGTCCTACGGCGTCACCGGCGAATATGTCGCCGATGCGCTTGATGAACTGGCATATAAGGGGCTGATCAAAGTTCGCCGCGGCCGGGCAGGCAGCGGGGTGGCGCATCCCAACCGGTTCACGCTGACATTCGTCGGCGATCATGAAGGCGCGCCGGCCACCGACGAGTGGAAACAATGCACGGTGGAAAGGTGCCGGAAATGGTCGGAGACCGACCGCAAGCTTGCCGCCGACAAACGCGGGCGCGTCGGCCGGAAGAAAAAAACGCCACTTCGGAATCCCGAAATCCCACCGCTTCGGGATTCCGAAATCCGCCGCGCTTCGTGAGCTGTGACCCTCAGGAAAGAGTGAAGGATTTCAATGCCGCAGCCAATTTCGGGATTCCGAAGTGCTATATAGAGTTTGGTGGGAGTGATTTAACGCAGGCACTTCGCCACGATCAGAAACTCCGTCTCCCGCCCGCCGATCCTTCCGGCCGAAACTGTGCGAAGCAGAAGGCCGAAAGCCTCATAAAGCCAATAAAGCGGGGGAATCCGGTCCTTGAGCGCATGCACCTGCGTGGACACATATTCGCCGACGAAGACGATATCCATGCCGAGCTCCTTCAATGTCCCGGCAATCTCCGAATGCGATGCCTCCGCGGCGTGCTCGACGCGAAAGGGGGCATAACCCGGCTTTCCCGCATTTTTCTGCCGCAGCACATAGCGATAGAACAGGACGTGGGTCCACCAGGGCGTGAGGTCGGTGAAGATCCCTTTGGCCGAGCTCAGGATCGGGCCCTTGACGAACACCAGGCCGCCGGGAGACAGGGTGTCATGGGCTCTGAGCAAGGCGGCCCGCGGGCTTTCCAGATGCTCGAGGACGTCCCAGAAGACACAGGCGTCGAAGTGGCGATCTCCGTAGTCTATGGTTTGCGCATCGCCAAGGATCCGCTCGGAAGCGTCCCGGTTCTTCTCGAGCTGCTCCTTCGAGATATCGAGGACCGTATATCTCGCTCCCTGCAATGGGATATGCGTGCGGGAGCCGCCGCCAACTTCGAGAATGTCAGTGCTGATCTTGTTGGAAAACGCCGATTGCGCATGCGACAGCGCGTCGTTTACCCAAGGCGAAGCCATAATCTTCCTCCCCCGGAGAGATTAGCGTCTGTGACCATAAGTAAGCATTAATATAATATTTAAGCAATATTTAAACATTCGACGTCGGTTTGCCTTGTCCCGAACTGTCCCTCCGAGAGCCGCACGCCAATCGGCAGAGCATCTGCGGGATTTTGGACCCCGTCATGTCCACGGCTCACTCGATCTGAGCCATCGCCGATGCAAGAGCGAAGCCAAGAACGGTCTCCGCAGATTGTTGGTTGGACATAGCGCGTGCAGCGGAAACGGAACCGATCATCAATGCGATGATATTCCACGCCTTCCGTTCGCGTTCGCGGGTGTCGCCTTCCACAACTTCGGCGATTTTCGCAACAAGGAAATTGATCCGTTCCGTATAGGCGACGCGGACATCGTGGCTCGCACGGGCCACATCCACGCTCAGGGCGGGCATTACACATCCCGTGTCCGGACTGTCTCGATGATCAACGCTGAAATACAACGCCATCCATTCTTTCAGCTTCTGTCGACGCTCCAGGACCGTTCCCTGCGAGGCGACAAATGGTTCTCCGAGAGAAGTCTCAATGACCTCCTGCAGCAGTGCCTCCTTATTGGGAAAATTTGAGTAGAACGCACCTGATGTCACACCTGCGGCAGACGCAAGTCCGTCGACTCCGATCCCGTTGAATCCCTTGCGTCGAAGAGCTTTTGCTCCAGCCTCCACCATCGCGGCCCGTGCTTTCGCCTTCTGGTCGGGTGGGTATCTCATTGCTTGCTCCAATCACATCTTGACATGCTGCACGCTGATAGCATAACGATCGTTATATCACGATCGTTATCTTAAGCCAACATCCGTTGGCGCCGACGTGTTTTGAAAGAGGCCATGCCGATGACGACCTTTGCTACTGCCGAAACCAAGGACGCTGATGTAAATGGAACGAAGTTCGTTTACCGCACGCTTGGCCCGAAGGACGGTGTGCCCGTTCTTTTCCTGCATCATCTGACTGGCGTGATGGATGACTGGGACCCCCGGTTGATTGACGGAATTGCAGCCAGCCACCCGGTTATTCTTTTCGACAACCGCGGCCTGGGTGGGACTGACGGCATTGCACCGGCAACTGTTGACGAGATGGCGGTGGACGCGGTTGCCTTTGTGAATGCGTTAGGGATTGAAAAGGTTGACCTCTTCGGCTTTTCGCTTGGAGGTTTCGTTGCGCAGGCCTTCGTCCAACGCGAGCCGGGGCTCGTTCGTAAGATCATTCTTGCCGGAACGGGGCCGGCCGGAGGCGAGGGCATCTCGGGTGTCGGGGCCCTGATCCAAAATGCATTTCAGAAGGCTGGAGCTACCGGGAAACATCCGAAGCACTTTCTGTTCTTCACAGAAACAGCCGAAGGGCAGGCAGCCGGCGACGAATTCTTGTCGCGCCTGGAAGAGCGCACGGAGAATCGGGATGCACCCGCCCGGGATGAGACGATCGGCGCACAGATCGCCGCCATCGACAATTGGGGCGGGAGTGAAGCAACCGATCTGAGCACCGTCGAACATCCGGTTTTCGTCGCAAACGGAGACGAGGATATCATGGTGCCCACGGTAAATTCCTTCGATCTCGCGAAGCGCCTGCCCAATGCCCGCCTGAGCATTTTCCCGAGCACGGGTCACGGCGGAATCTTCCAGCACCACAAGTTGTTCGTGCAGCAAGCTCTCGAGTTTCTTCGCTAACGCGCCCGCGTCGGTAAAACAAAAGTAAGGTGCGAAATGATCAAGCGCTTAATATTATCCGCGATGCTCCTCTCGGCGACCGTCATCGGCAGCGTCGCTTCCGCCCAACCCGTTCTAGCCTCTGACTACACTACGACCGAAAACAAATATGTCGAAGTCGGTGGTACGCGCTACGCCTATCGAACGATCGGCAACCGCGGTGCCAAGCCACCCCTTGTTCTCTTCCAGCACTTTACCGGCACCATGGATGATTGGGACCGACGAACTGTAGAAGGTCTGGCGAAGGGGCGGGAGCTCATCATATTCGACAATGCGGGCGTCGGAGCGTCCGAAGGACAATCTCCGGACAGTGTGGCGGGCATGGCCGAGATCGCTGTGCAACTGATAGAGGCCCTAAAGCTGCAGAAGGTCGACGCACTCGGCTTTTCTCTCGGGGGCTCCATAGTTCAACAGCTTCTGATAGAAAAGCCATCACTGATCAGAAAGGCAGTCCTGGTCGGTTCGGCACCACAAGGTTCGGCAGGCTTCAGGCAGCTTCCCAAGGTGATTGCAACGGCAATCAAAACCAGCGGGGAGACCGGACGTCCGCTACGTGCCCTTCTGTTCTTCACCGACACTGAACTGGGTAGGGCAGAAGCCGACGAGTACTTGAAGAACATCAACAACCACTCAGTTGACCCCGAGGCTCCAGCGTCTGAACAGACCATGGGCGCGCAAGCCAAAGCTCTCGTTACCTGGGGCAGCATGCCGGAGAACTCCGAGCAGCTTGCGCAAATCAAACAACCTGTGCTGATCGTGAACGGAAGCAAGGATCTCATTGCCCCGACGCTTGAGTCCGTTACGCTGTTTCAGCGCATCCCGAACGCTCAGCTTAGCCTGTATCCAGACTCCGGTCACGGGTCGCTGTTTCAGCACGACACGCTCTTCGTCTCGCAAGTGGATACGTTTCTTGACGGACCGAACTAAGCCTGCTTGCGGAGCGCCAGGCCAATATGTCGGCAGTGGCATTGTCCGGTGGGCGGCCTGAAGCCGCCCACCCATTTCCTCTGCGATTGAAGAGCCCTGGTGCGAACCACTCGGCACTCGTCTGGTGAGACCAGGGCGCGGGATAGCGAATGCGGTCCTTACAGACTTTGCCCTTCCAGGCCCTGTTCTCTTGCGCCTCCCACGCGCCGCCTCCCACGCGCCGCCTCCCACGCGCCGCCTCCCACGCGCCGCCTCCTTGAGCGTGCCCCTCCGTCGGCGGGTAGCCGGCCAACAAGCGACCAACAGGCACACAGGCCGTATGGCCACGAAATACGGAGAATCGAGAATGAAGAACGAGCCGATCATCGCGCGTCGCGATCTCATCAAGGCGACCGCAACGATAGCTGCCATTGTCCCCGTGACCACAGCGGCCACGTCTGTCCTCGGTGCAGAGCGGACCCAGCAAACTCAACCCACGCAATCGACTGCGGCCGTGCAGCCGGCACAAGCTACGACGCTGGTGGAGGTGCGCCTTGGCTCTGGCGCCAAATTAACCATCGAACGCCGCGGCCAAGTGGCCTTGTTCGGCCTCAATCGCCCCGCCATCGAAAATCGGGTCGATCCGGAAACCTTTCAGGCATTGGCGAGAGCCCTTTATGATTATGACCACGATCCGTCGTTGCGAGCAGCGATCTTGTTTGGCCACGGCGAGCGGTTTTCACGCGGCATCGACGTGGAAGCATACAGAGCCGTCGCGAACGGCGAGGGCCCCCTCGCCGGCCTGACCCACGTCATCAATCCTCTCAACTACGGCCCAACACAGCGCAAGAAGCCGCTGATTGCCGCCGTTCACGGTGATACCTGGAATTTAGCCCACGAATTGTTCCTCTCGGCGGATATCCGGGTCGCCGCAGCCGAAACCAATTTCGGTCAGGACGAAAACGCGCATGGTCGCTTCCCTGGTGGCGGCTCGACCGTACGCTTCGTCCGTGAAGCTGGCTGGGGCAATGCGATGCGATACATGCTCAGTGGAGATCATTGGACCGCCGAAGAGGCGTACCGGATGGGCACCCTGCAGGAGATGGTCAAGACGCCCCAAGGTGCCCTCGATCGCGCGATTGAGATCGCCACCAATATTGCAGCCAATGCGCCGCTCGGCGTGGCGGCGACTCTGACTTCAGCGCATTTGGCCGTTGATTCTGGTGATGCCGAGGCGTTCTCGCAGCTCGGCGCTCAGTATGCTGCACTCTATCGTACCAAGGACTTCATCGAAGGCCTGGCCGCGCAATCGGAAGGTCGTCCCCCTGTCTTTCATGGTAACTGAACCGAAAGCGAACTACATCCGCGCTGTCCACGGCTGGTCTGAGAATACGGACGAGGACATGCGCACGGTAGGAGAAGCTGGCACCGGAGGGGATGGCCAGGACAACCTCTCTCCGATGCTCGCCCTTCTCCTGGGTAATAATCCAATCGATCTCGATCTTGCCCCCGTGTACCAGATCAACGATCTTCGGCTCGATCGGTGCTGCCGGCGCCGCCGAGGCGGTGCCGGCAGATGGGGACGGAAGATAGACTCGGGGGCTAGTTCATATTGTTGAAAGCAGCGGGAGCGAGTCATTTAGCAAACAGCTCGCCGCAAATATCGCTCGCTCACAGCCTACGAAAAGTTGCCCGGTCAAGATTCAACATCGGCTTCCGAAGCTGAAAGCGAACGTCCATCGGCCAGGTGAGGCATTATTCCGTATACATCGGCGGCTGCGGCGATGCCCCGCAGAGTGAACGTTCCTACTTTCTCGAAGACGTCCTCGAAATGGTTTGCGAAGCTCTCTGAGACCAAAAGTCTTCGCCCTACCGCGTCACACAGTCTCTCGATCCGTGCGGCTTCGTTAACGGCTTTCCCGATGGCTGTGAAATCGAGACGTCGAGGCGATCCAACGTTTCCATAAAAGATTTCACCCACATGCAAAACCACATCGACCAAGAGCTCCGGGCCGCCTGCTGCCAATCGCCTCCGGTTGAGATTGTCGTTGGCGGTATGGGCCATCTGAGCCGCGACAAAGGCCTTTTTACACGCGTTTGCCGGCATATCGAGATCGGCCGGGAAAATGGATAGGACGCTGTCGCCCATAAATTTTAATATCTCGCCGCCATTAGCTTCGACGGCACCGCCTATTGCCTCGAAGTGTTCGTTAAGCCATGCCACGATCCGGTTGGCACCGTAGACCTCGCTCAATGCGGAAAAGTTCTTGAGGTCAGCCAGGAGAATTGCGGCGTAGATAGCAGTGCCCTCACCGCGCGCGGTCTGACCGCTCAAAATCCTGCCACTCGTTCGTGGACCCGTATAGACAGCAAGCATTTCTGTAGCGGTTCGGGTTGCAGCAATGCGGTAACATGCCAGACCCAACGCGGGTAAAAACATATCGAGGTCGTCGATCTGCTTTTGTGAGAACCCCTGGGGACCGTCTGCTGCCATCGAAAAACCCATGCCAACGAGCACCGCCTCGCCGGGGAATGAGATCAATTTCAGCACGTAGTCGGTTGCACCTTGTTCACGCAACTCGGAAAGAATTGGGTAAGGGTGCTTATCTGCACCCTCGGATAGCTTCCACCGAGCGAATTGGAGTTCATTCGAAAGCAAATAAAAGACGGGGGACCGTTCAAACGACTCTTGGCCGGCAGTTCCATGAGTTGTTATTTCGGTGGAAACACCTGTGGACGATGACCACGATATAGAAAATCCGCGTTGCGTTGGATCAAGTGACGGCATCAAAATCGACAGGCGCATAACGGGATATCCGAGTGCGACAAGTCGTTTGCTTGAGCCCAGGAGAATTTCCTCGATGCTGCTGCTGCAAATGCCCTTGTCGATGATCCAAGCGGCAAGGCTCCGAAGCTCGTTCATTGATCGCCCTTATCTTGGTGGATCCTGCCGTTCAAGGCGATTTACCGTGCTCGAGTAGGGATACCGCGTCACGCGTCCATTTTCCCCAGTAAATGGCCGCAGCGGTGAGTGCCCCGTATACGAGCGCAGCAAACGCGACGATGCCGTAGAGTGAGACAAGGTCAACACCTAACCATTGGACGGCAGACCATCCTACGAAGGCTGCAATTACCATTCGAACGGTTCCGGCAAGCACCGGCAACAGGACGCTCTTTGCACCTTGGCTGGCGAAATAAAGGGCGAGACCCAGACCGACGGACCCATAGAAAGGCGCTACCGTCTTCAGATATAGGGAACCCTGGTTCAAAACGTCGGGGTCATCACTGAAGATTCTCATCCAGACCGCCGGCCAAAGCGCCCCAATAATGCCAATTATCCCCGAAAATCCGAACGCGAGAAAAGCGCCGATCCATGCGATACGGCGAGCCCGCTCGATTTGGTTGGCGCCGATGTTGAGGCCTACCATCGTTACTATCGCAGTCCCGAGCCCGAAGATCACAGGAATTTGGAGGTAGTCGAGACGGGAGGCAATGCCGTAACCGGCCAATGCGTCAACTCCAAAATGGCCAACGGCGGCGGTGACGAAGGTTACGGTCAAATTGACCTGGACGGTTCCAATCGCGGAGAGCAGGCCTACGCCGAGTATCTCGCCGAACAGTCGTCGTTCCAGAGGAACAACCTTCAATTTCAGAAATGTGTTTGGCGATCTTAGATACAATACAAGGGCTACAGCTGCGATCAAATAATAGACCACGATGGCAAGCCCGCCACCGGCTATACCAAGTATCGGGAAGGGGCCCCAGCCAAATATAAGGGCTGGAGACAGAGGAAGAAGCACAATCGTCCCCCCAAAAATCACCAAGGCCGGGATTCTTGGATTGCCCGCTCCACGCAAAGCGGATGAGAGGAGCGCTGTGATCCAGATCGGAACGGAGCCCGAAAATACCACGGATGAGTAGGTGACCGCCGCAGTGAGCGTTTGGCCTTCCCCTCCCATGGATCGGAAAAGGGTCGATCCAAATAGAAGCGCAAGCGCAGTAAAAATCCCCCCAAGAGCACAGGCAAGGACGATAGAATGCCAAACCAGCGCGTCGGCATCTCCTCGACGACCTGCCCCTAGAGCGCGTGCAATGGCTGCAGCCGTCCCGCCTCCGATCCCACCGTTCGACATCATTTGCATGAGCATCAGTATCGGGAAGACCAAACTGACACCGGCAAGTGCGTCAGTGCCCAGGAAACTAATGAAATAGGTCTCTGCCACGCCCACGAGTGTCTGGATCACGAGGACTAGGATCGTTGGTGTTGCAAGACTGAGAATGGTTGGGATGATTGGGCCATCCAGCACGCCAAGTCGAACCTCTTGCTGCTGGACCGGAATTATGTTCGAAGAAGAGGGACGATTCATGGCTAGGCCCCGCGAATAGCGTTCGCAACTGGACCTACTTAGAGGTCTTTTGTCATCTAAGTCAACATTAGATTTCGTTCGAAATCTAAAAGCGCAGTCCATAGAATTCCAGTTGATATGCGACCCCTAAAAAAGAGGCCGCGCTCAGAGCCCGACATCAGCAATTGATCCGGTGGTCGATCCAGGAAATTCGCCGGATCGCAAACCCGCCTTGTACGACGGCGAATTGAACCTTCATGCGTCACACGGTCGTTTTGGCGACGGGCACACCAAGCCGCAGCAAGGCAGCACACCTCAAATCAAAAATGCAGCTGTAATTCTAGTTTCGCGCAACCTTGCTGATGTACCCGCAGGTCTGATGATCTCAGAGGCGCTGCGGCCGGAGGAATGCATGATGGTGGGAATTTTTCGGGCCCTGGCAGTCCTGACGATGATGACGGCGCTTGCCGGCTGCATCGACCATGCCAATGATCCGGTGCTCCTGGCAATCGGCGTGCCGGTCAATCCGCCTGCTGTTGCGCATGGCATTTGCATGACTGACGGCAACGCCATGTATCGTGAGGCGAGGAGACGGTATGAGCTGCGCGCCCAGCTGACGGGCTATGCCGGGGCCGACGAGCTGGAGGCGGAAACGATAGCGCGCGCCGCGGCCCACCGGCAATATGTCGCCTGCCTCTCCGGCCAGGGCTACCGGACATTATACGCGAATTGAGAACAGAGAATTCGTAATTCCGCCCGAGCGCCGCTTGAGCCCTTCCGCCGATCGCGACTTTTCACGTTTTTCGGCGATTTTCTCACGCCGGATCGCCTGCAATCACGAGTTTTGGAAGTTGCATGTGAACGGGGAACTCCGCCGTTGGGAAAGGCATTTTCATCAGGTAAATCCACGAAGGAGGGTTTATCATGAAGATGCCCAGACTTACCTCTTCCACCACAGCGCTCGGCGCCTTTCTCGCCCTCGCTTCGATTGCTCCAGTGCAGGCGGCCCCCGTCCAGGCGGTCCGACCGCCCGATGTCCAAGTCGTAAAAATGATGCAATATAAACCACATGCCGGGTCCTGGCATGGCTATCAGGGCTTCCGCACCGAACGCCCCGGCACCCGCCGCCATTCCGACGGCTACTGGTATCCGCTTGCCGCCTTCGGCGTCGAGCCCGGCACCACGGGCTCCATCGTCCGCCAGCCGGTGAACAGACCGGCGGCCCCGGAAATGTGCAACCCCACGTTTTCGGGATCGATCGGTCCCGGCAGCATGCCCTGCGATAACGGCTATTGAGCCGGCAAATGAAAGAGGCGGCGACGAGCCGCCTTTTTCTCGGTCATGGGGCCGCTCATATATCCGTGACCTCCGCTTTGGCGCCGTGGATTGTGACAGATCGCCTTCCTAACTCCGGGGCGTAAAGTCCCTGAATCCTCCCAAGGAGACGATTATGACCACCACCTTCAAGACCGGCCTGACCGCCGCGGCCCTCGGTGCGATCCTCGGCCTCGCGGCCTTTCCAGCCGCGGCAGCCCCCTCCCAGTCGAGCGCGACGGAGCACGGCGCAACTGCGCGCCGGGTTGCCCAGGAAACCAAGGTTGAACATGACAGGCGCACGACCGGTTCGATCGGCGAGCGCGCGGACAGCACGCGCTCGACACCTTATATGACGAACCCGAAGAAGCCCCTCAACATGGATTGCAAGCTCGGCTTCAACCCGACGAGCAGCTCCGGCTGCAATTATTGACGAGGCGCTCGGCCGTTCGCAATCGCGAGCGGCCGCGCTGTGACGGTTCGCCTTCGATCCCGCCGATTCATGAACGCGGGAAAGGTCGTCAGCCTCAATGTGCGAGGGTGATGGTCAAGGGGAGAGCCCCTCATCCGCCTGCCGGCACCTTCTCCCCGTAAACGGGGCGAAGGGGATATGCCGCAAGCTCTCCGTCCCTCACCAGCGCCTCGCACGGCACGTTCCCTCGCCCCGTTTACGGGGAGAGGGTCAGGGTGAGGGGCCTGCGGCGCCGAAGGGCGAAAGAAGTTGTCATCTCTGCTTGGCATCGCCTCTTAAATCTCGCATCAAATGCAAAGATGCAATAAGTACAAGCAAACATCGAGTTTCAACCGAAAAATTCGCGTCGATCGCCTGGTCGGGCGGGTGTTTGATGCGCCTGCCTTGGAATTGCCATGCTCGCCGCGATGGTCGCTTTTCATAATCAATCGAATTTCAGACAGGTGGGATAGTCATGACCGCAAAGGCCGCATGCTCCGATTTCCTGCATTTTTTCCGCTCCTGGATCAGCAACCCGCTTCGCGTCGCGGCCATCGCACCGTCGGGCGATTCGCTTGCCAGGATCATGACCAGTGAAATTGCCGCGCTTGACGGGCCGATCATCGAGCTCGGTCCCGGCACCGGCGTCTTCACCCGGGCGCTGCTGGCGCGCGGCGTCAGCGAGGCGGATCTGACCCTGATCGAGTACGGCCCGGAATTCATCACCGCGCTGCAGGCGCGTTTCCCGATGGCGCGCGTGTTGCAGATGGATGCGGCCCAACTCGCCCATGCCGATATTTTCGAGGGTGAGCCGGTCGGCGCCGTTGTCAGCGGCCTGCCGCTTTTGTCCATGTCGCCGCGCAAGATCGCCTCGATCCTGGCCGGCGCCTTCGCCTATATGCGGCCGGGCGGGGCTGTCTATCAATTTACCTATGGGCCGCGCTGCCCGGTGCCGCGGCCGATCCTCGACCGTCTCGGCCTGAAGGCGGTGCGCATCGGCGGCACGGTGCGCAACCTGCCGCCGGCCTCCGTCTACAGGATTTCCCGCCGCAAACCGCTTGAGCTGTCGCGCGAGCGCTTCAGCTATCGTGAGAGCGAAGCCGAACTCGACGATATCGCCGCCTTTTCCAACGAAACCGGCGGCCGAACGATGATGCCGGGCTGAAATGGCTGACAGCAAGCGGACGGCAGCGACGGAAGGCAGGCGGCAACGCAAGCGGCGGCAGACCCGCGAGCGCATCGAGCAGGCGGCTATGACCCTCTTTCTCCAGCGCGGTTTCGAGGCCACGACCATCGAGGACATCACCGAGGCGGCCGACGTCTCCAAGCGCAGTTTCTTCGATTATTTCCCCTCCAAGGAAGAGGTGGTGTTCGCCTGGCAGGATGGCTTCGCCGATCGGCTGATGGCGGCGATCGCCGCAAGACCGGCAGAAGAATCCTCGGTGGCCGTGGTCGAGGCGGCGATCACCGCCACCGTCGTCGCCTCCGTCGACGAACGCGGCCTGGCGCTTGGCGAACTCATCCATCGCACGCCGGCGCTGAAGGCCCGCGACCAGCTGAAATATGCCAGGCTGGAGCAGAAGCTCGCCGAGGCGCTGCTTCTGCGCAAGGGAAATGATCCGCGGGAGCGGTCGCGCATGCGCGTGCTGGCGGCGGTCGTCATCGGCGCGCTGCGCGTCGGGGGCGAACTCTGGCAGCAGCGCCCGCCGGGCGCAGCACCGCAGGATCTCGCCCGTGAGATCTTCGCCGAGCTGTGGACGATCCTGGCGGAATTCGGCGACGCGGCGAAGACCGGGCATTGATGCGTATCGATGAATCCGCGCGCCCTGCGGCATTTTCAGCGCCATCCCTGTCCGGCCCCGCGGCGTCCTCCTATATGTGCAAGCGTCACAACGGCCACATTCTCAACATCCCCATGATGATGAGCGGATCATCACCATGCCCGCATCGCTTTCGGCCAGGCGCCCGCCATGGCAGGTGAACCGGGCGGCACCTGACCGCTCCACCGACTTTAACGATTTCATTGACCAGGAGAGGAAAGATCATGTCCAGTCATAACGCAGCCAAGTCAGGCACCTTCAAGATCGGCGGCGAGATCGCGGTCAACCGCCTCGGTTTCGGCGCCATGCGCGTCACCGGCAAAGGCATCTGGGGCGAGCCCGACGATCACGCCGAATCCATCCGCACGCTGAAACGCCTGCCGGAACTTGGCGTCAACTTCATCGATACCGCCGATTCCTATGGCCCCGATATTTCCGAATGGCTGATCAAGGAGGCACTGCATCCCTATGGCGGCAAATCCGTCATCGCCACCAAGGGCGGCCTGACGCGGCACGGCCCCGATATCTGGTTGCCGGTCGGCCGCCCGGAATATCTGATCCAGCAGGCGCATAAGAGCCTGCGCAATCTCGGGCTCGAACAGATCGACCTCTGGCAGCTGCACCGCATCGATCCGAAGGTGCCGGCCAAGGAGCAATTCGATGCGATCAAATCGCTGCTCGATGCCGGTCTCATCCGCCATGCGGGCTTAAGCGAAGTCTCGGTTGCCGACATCGAGGCGGCCTCGAAACACTTCAAGGTGGCGACCGTCCAGAACCGCTACAATCTCGTCGACCGCACCAGCGAGGATGTGCTCGATTATTGCGCCCAACACAATATCGGCTTCATCCCCTGGTTCCCGCTCGCCGCCGGCGATCTCGCCAAGCCAGGCTCCTTGCTCGATACGATCGCCAAGAAACACAATGCCGCGCCGAGCCAGATCGCGCTCGCCTGGGTGCTGAAGCGCAGCCCCGTCATGCTGCCGATCCCCGGCACCTCCAAGGTCAAGCACCTCGAAGAAAACGTCGCGGCCGTCGATATCACCCTGTCGGACGAGGAATTCTCGGCGCTCGATGCCGAGGGCCGGAAGGTGTTCAAGGCGGCTTGAGCGGGGCGAATTGGTAATCGCTGGTAGTGCTCAGCGCTGCCCCTCACCCTAACCCTCTCCCCGTAAACGGGGCGAGGGGACCTGCCACACGAGACGTTAGCGAGGGACCGAGAGGTCGCGGCATATCCCCTTCTCCCCCGCGCGTGGGGAGAAGGTGCCGGCAGGCGGATGAGGGGCGGGCGGCAACCTCCTCGCAGGCTAAACTTTCCGCACAATTTTGACCACCTGGTCAAACATGCTAAAAAATAAGGCGACTACCTGTTAATTTCAGGGCAAGCCTTGCATCCAGCGCATTGCTGCATTGCGGTATTTTCGCTATTCCCGATCAAATGAATGGGGTATCACTATCTTCGTAAGCAGCGCACTCCTCCTCCCAGCGCTCTTACATCGGACTGACAACACTCCTCCTCCCAGTTGTCAGTCAGGATCAAGAGCCTGGCGCACCTCCTCCCGCGCCAGGCTCTTTTCGTTTTCCCAATCAAGCTCTTCCTTCTACGCAATTTGACTCCGCAGCCGTCGTCAGCCTATTTGAACGGGCGCCGCCTGTCGGTGCGCGAACCGGTTGGAGTTTGATCATGATCGGCAAATGGCGCGGCCCGCGGGCGGCTCTGACAGGTCTTCTGCTGGCGGCGTTTACGCTTGCCGGCTGCGGCGGCAGGCCGGTGGGCGTCATGCAGGCGGCCGGCAGCGTGCCGCCCGGCACCTCGAAGGTCGATCTTCTCGTCGCTACGACGCGCGCGGCCGACGACAATCCCGCCGTGCTTTTTTCAGGCGAACGCGGCACCGGGCTCACCGTCAATGCCGTCGATGTCTCGATCCCGCCGGAGGCCAATCGCAAGGTCGGCCAGGTGCAATGGCCAAAGCGGCTGCCGGCCGATCCCTTACGCGATTTCGTCACCGTGTCCGTCGATCCGCTCCAAGGCGAGCGGGCGGGCGAGAGCTGGCTGAAGGGCCATATGCCGAAAAGCCGCCGGGTGCTGATCTTCGTGCACGGTTTCAACAATCGTTATGAGGATGCCGTCTACCGCTTCGCGCAGATCGTCCATGATTCGCATGCCGACGTCGCGCCCGTCGTCTTCACCTGGCCCTCGCGCGCCAGCATCTTCGATTACAATTACGACAAGGAAAGCACCAATTATTCCCGCGATGCGCTGGAAGAACTGCTGACCCGCACCGCCGCCAATCCCGCCGTCAGCGACGTCACCATCATGGCGCATTCGATGGGCACCTGGCTCACCGTCGAAGCGCTGAGACAAATGGCGATCCGCAACGGCCACGTCGCGTCGAAGATCAATAATGTCATCCTCGCCTCGCCGGATCTCGATGTCGACGTCTTCGGCCGCCAGTTCGTCAGCCTCGGCAAGGACAAGCCGCACTTCACCATCTTCGTCTCCAGGGACGACCGGGCGCTGGCGCTGTCGCGGCGCATCTCCGGCAATGTCGATCGCCTCGGCCAGATCGATCCTTCCGCCGAACCCTATCGCAGCAAGCTCGAGGCGGCCGGCATCACCGTGCTCGATCTCACCAAGCTCAAGGGCGGCGACCGGCTGAACCACGGCAAATTCGCCGAGAGCCCCGAAGTGGTGAAGCTGATCGGCGACCGGCTGATCGCCGGCCAGACGATCACCGATTCCAATGTCGGCCTCGGCGAAGCCGTCGGCGCGGTAGCGATGGGCGCTGCCCAGACGGCCGGAAGTGCCGTCAGCGTCGCCGTCAGCACGCCGATCGCCATCTTCGATCCGCGCACCCGCCGCAAT
Organism: Rhizobium sp. BT03; assembly: GCF_030053155.1. Taxonomy (NCBI): domain Bacteria; kingdom Pseudomonadati; phylum Pseudomonadota; class Alphaproteobacteria; order Hyphomicrobiales; family Rhizobiaceae; genus Rhizobium; species Rhizobium sp. BT03. The sequence continues at coordinate 2,142,080 of NZ_CP125640.1, read as the reverse complement.
TACGATGCCCAGCTGAAGCGCCTCGGCCGGTCGGTCGACAATACCGTCGGCTCGGTCGGCGACAGCGTCGGCGCCGGCCTGCCGGAAAGCCAGTAAAAATTCCATAGGCATCACCACGGATCTGATATATCAGAGTGGCGAGCGGCAATTCTGTCTGCCGTCTGGGTGGGTTGATGCATGGTGGATGAGACGAAGAAAAGCGTGGTTGTCGTCGGCGCAGGCGTGATCGGCGCCTCGATCGCCTTCGAACTGCAGCGGCGCGGGCTTGCGGTGACGCTGGTCGACAAGGGCGAGCCGGGGCGCGGCACCTCATTCGGCAATATGGCAAGCATCGCGCTCGATTTCGCCGCCGGTTCCGGCCCTTCGACCTGGAGGAAAATGCCAGGCTGGCTGCTCGATCCGGAAGGTCCGGTCTGGCTGCGGCCCTCCTATGCGGCGAAGATGCTGCCCTGGTTCCTGCGCTTCCTTGCCGCCGGCCGCCCGTCGCGCCTCCGAGCGATCGAGGATGCCGGCATGAGCCTGTCGCAACAGGCGCTCGGCGATTTCAGGCAGATGCTCGAGGCAATCGGCGCGCCCGAGCTGATGACCGAGGAGGGGTGTCTGGCGATCTATGAGACCGAGGCGGAATTTGCCGCCGATCGCGGCCATATCGCCATGATGCAGCGCTACGGTCTCGAATTCGAAGTGTTGAGCGACGGCGCCATCCAATATTGTGAGCCGGCCCTTTCGCCTTCGATCGCCAAGGCCGTGCTGCTGCCCGACAACAAGTCGATCCGCGATCCCTATCAGCTGGTGGTCAAACTCGCCGAGGCGGCCAAAGCTGCGGGTGCGGCCTTCGTCTCCGGCACCGTGCGGAATATCGAGCGCAAGGGCGATGGCACCGCCGTCGTTCTCCTCGAAGATGGCGGCCGCATCGAGGCCGGTTCCGTCGTGCTTGCCGCCGGCGTCCACACCCGCTTCCTCGCCGAAAAGCTCGGCGAGCCGATCCCGCTCGAAACCGAGCGCGGCTATCACACCCAGATCATGAAGCCGGGCATCTCCATGCGCTATTCGGTAATCTGGCCGGCGCGCGCCTTCATGGTGACGCCGACGGCGGGCGGTATTCGCGTCGGCGGCAATGTCGAACTCGCCGGCCTCGACGCGGCGCCGGATTTCCGCCGCCCGCGGGTGCTGGTGCGCCATGCCCAGCGCGCGCTGCCCGGCCTGAAGCTCGAAGAGGCGACGGACTGGATGGGCCATCGCCCGGCGCTGCCCGATACCATCCCGATCATCTCGCCGTCGTCGAAGATGCCGGGTGTCTTCTATGCGACCGGCCACGGCCATCTCGGCCTGACTTATGCCGCAACGACAGCGCGGCTGATCGGCGATATGGTGACCGGGCTCAAACCGTCCCTCGACATCACCCCGTTCCGCATAGACCGATATTAGGATTTACTGTCGATGGCGGCGTCGCCCGTCACCTCTGAACCGGAGTTTCTTCTATGAGATGGAAGCGCACGATCCAGCTGCTGGATGTCCATGCCGAAGGCGAAATCGGCCGCGTCGCGATCGGCGGCGTCCCGAAAATTCCCGGTGAAACCATCGCCGCCCAGCTGCACTGGCTGAACACCGATCCGAAGGGCGACGAGCTGCGCCGCTTCCTCTGCCTGGAGCCGCGCGGCGCGCCGATCGGCTCGGTCAACCTGCTGCTGCCGGCAAGGCATCCGGAAGCGGACGCCGCCTTCATCATCCTGCAGCCCGACCAGGCGCATGCGAGCTCCGGCTCGAACTCGATCTGCGTGACGACGGCGCTGCTCGAATCCGGCATCGTCGAGATGCAGGAGCCGGAGACGATCGTGACGCTCGAAACCGCCGCCGGCCTCGTCAAGGCGACGGCAACCTGCCGCGACGGCCGCTGCGAGAAGGTCAGGCTCACCATGGTGCCGTCCTTCGTGCATCAGCTTGATGTCGAGATCGACACGCCGCATTGGGGCAGGATCAAAGCCGATCTCTGCTATGGCGGCATCTTCTATGCGCTGGTCGATGTCGGCCAGATCGGGTTGACGATCGAGAAGGCCAATGCCGCCGGCCTCGTCCAGGCCGGCATGATCCTGAAAGAACTGATCAACCGCGACATCAAGGTCGTCCATCCCGAGATCCCGGCGATCTCAGGCGTCGCCTATGTGATGTTCCGCGATACCGAGACCGACGGCACGGTGCGCACCTGCACCACCATGTGGCCGGGCCGGGCCGACCGCTCACCCTGCGGCACCGGCAATTCCGCCAATCTCGCCGCGCTCCATGCCCGCGGTAGGGCCAAGGTCGGCGATGTCTTCACCTCGAAATCGATCATCGGCTCCGAGTTCGAGGTCGGGCTGCAGGCGGTGACCGAGGTGGCGGGCCGCCCCGCCGTCATCCCGACGATCACCGGCCGCGGCTTCACCTTCGGCCTGACCCAGGTGGCTCTCGACCCCTTCGACCCGCATCCCGCAGGCTTTGCGCTGACGGATGTCTGGGGACCATCGGCGGGGGAGATTTGAGCGTTCAGCCCTCATCCTGATGAGGTGCGCAGGCCGGAGGCTTGCCGAGAAGACGCCGGTGGCCGCCCTCGTCCTTCGAGGCCCCTGCGGGGCACCTCAGGATGAGAGCGGAGGGAGGTCGCGCTTGTGTCGCCGGAAGGTGCTGTGCCAACGGCCACTCTGCATGGCACCGATCAACGGCAACCCGCTCGGCCGCTCAGCAACCACCCGGAGAGAGGGCGGCGTGCCTGCCCCATCAACCGCGCTGCAAAATCCTGGTGCCGATCTGATCCGCGGTGATTTCCTCGATCGGCGCCGGTCTGCCGAGCAGATATCCCTGGCCGATGTCGCAGCCGAGATCCTGAAGCCGCTGAAGCTGGCTTTCCTCTTCGATGCCTTCGGCCGTGATCGTCACGCCAAGTCCGGCGCCGAGAGCGATAATGGCCTTGATCACCTTGTCCTGCTTGTCGTTGGTCTCGAACGAGGCGACGAAACTCCTGTCGATCTTGATCTTGTCGAAGCGGTAGTTGGAGAGCTGCGAGAGGCTGGAATAGCCCGTTCCGAAGTCGTCGAGCGCAATCCTGACCCCGGCATTCACCAGATCGTCGAGAACGATTCGCGCCGTGACGGCGTCCTGGATGATGGCGCTCTCCGTCACCTCGAGCTCGACCCTGTGCGCGGGAAGCCCGACCTCGCCCAGTATTTTGAGAATTCTGAGGCCCAGCAACCGGTCGCTCAGCTGGATCGGAGAAAGATTGAAGGACAGGACGAGTTCGCTTGGCCAGGAAAGCGCATCGGTGCAGGCGCTGCGAAGCAGCTGATCCGTCAGTTCGACGATCAGGCCGGCTTCCTCCGCCACCGGAATAAATTCGCTCGGCGGGATGAATGCGCCGGAAGCCGTCTTCCAGCGTGCCAGCGCCTCGAAGCCGATAATCTTGTTCGCCTTCAGGTCCACCAGCGGCTGGTAATAGGGAACGATCTCCGCCTTCCTGATCGCCGCGCGCAGATCCCTTTCTATTCGAATCCGTTTCGCCAACTCGTCCTGCATCGAAGGCAGGAAGGACTTCACCAGATTGCGCCCCTGCTTTTTCGCCACATACATCGCACAGTCCGAATGCCGGATGACTTGAGCGAGGTCGTTGCCATCCTCCGGATAAACTGCGAAACCGACACTGGCGCCGAGGTCGACGGCGACACCATTGAAGGTGAACGGTTTGCCGATCACGCTGACGATGCGGTCCGCCAAAGCGGCAAGATCGGGATTTCCGGTTCGCCGCGAGAGAATGACGAACTCGTCTCCGCCAAGGCGGAAAACATGCTCGCGGGGAAAGAGGGCGGAAAGCCGCTGCGCAACCGTCTTCAGCACCGCATCGCCGTGATCGTGTCCCAGCAGGTCATTGACCTTCTTGAAGCCGTCGAGATCGATGCTGAACACGGCATAGCTTTCGTGCGCTCTTTGCTCGGCCATCGCCTGCGCGCATATCGAATCCAGAAATCTGCGGTTGGGCAGCTCGGTCAGCGTGTCGTGGCAGGCAATCCAGTCGACGTTCTTTTCGGCCTGCAGTCTGCGATTGACCTCGCTGGAAAGATCCCGGATTCGCAGCGCGGAATAAACGAGCCCCAGAAACCCGGAGATATTGAGGGCAAGAAGCGCGTGATCCAGCGGATAGTCGTGATGCCGCTCGATGAACCCATCGAGCCCCTCATGCCAATCGAAGCGCCAGGATAGGCAGAAGAGAAGCAGGAAGATCGAGAGCCAGGCCAGTATCTCCATCTGGGGTCTGGTTGCTTGGATGCGAGGCATAGAACAGGCTCCTGTTGTGTGAAGAGCCCTCATGGCCAGCTCGCAGAACCGCATCGTCCCCGATATGCTTTCAAGCATTGCAGAAATTGCCGAAACGCGCAGCGCCGACAAGTCCGCAAGATCGTTGTGAGCTTCCAAGGTTAATGGCGCGTTGTCCTGATCAGACGACAGGCGTTTCGCTGCGCAAAACGGATAGCTTGTCCGCAATTGGGACGTGGGCGCACCCGCCTCACCCTTCGAGGCCCCTGCGGGGCACCTCAGGATAAGGCTCTCTGGAATGTCGCGCTTGACGGGCAGGCCGCTCGCGATGGAGCCGCGGCATCCTCCTACGTCCCTCATCCTGAAGGTGCGTAGGCCAAAGGCCGAAGCCTCGAAGGACACCTTCCAACGCTGCTCCTTGCATGCCTCGAACGCCGGCACATCCGCCTCGTCCTTCGAGGTCACTGCGGGGTGCCTCAGGATGAGGCTTTCTTAGCGCCTGTTTCTTGGATGGTCATCCGTGCCCGGATGCATCCATCCTAATAGACGAACGGATCCACCCCGGCGGCCGCCTGGGCGCCCGGCTCTTTCGGATAGATCACGCCCTTGCGCAGGATGATGTTGGCGTAGAGCCGGGGCTCGCTGGTCTGGATCACCGCATGGGCAGCCTTCACCCTGGTGTAGAAATCCGGGCCGATCAGCGGCACCACCTGGCGGTGCGGCTCGTGGCGGGCGCAGCAGTCGATCATTTCCTCGTGCACCGGATCGAGCTTGTCGCGCTCGGCCTTGACGGTCGAGCGGAAGATGGCTTCCGGCACGAAATCGTCGATCGGCAGCACGCTGAGCACGGCGTTGAGGACGGGCACGAGATGATGGCCGTCGAGCCGGATCAGCCGGCGGGCATGTTCGACACCCGGATAATTGCCGTCGACAATGGCGATTTCGTCGCCGTGGCCCATGGCGCGCAGCGTGAAAAGCAATTCCGGGCTCAACAGCGGATCAAGTCCCTTCAGCATGGTCTACCTCCTTGAAGAGTACGTTCTGGTCTGTGAGGTAACGCGCAAAGATCGGCAGGCTGGCGCCGCCGATGGCGCGGGCCTGGGCGCCGACCGCGCCCTCGATGATTTCGGGCATGACGACGCCCTGCAGGTCGAGCTTGGCGGCTTCGTCGATCGTCGCCTGCACCACGCGGCTGCGCACCCAATGGGGAAAACCGCCGTCGATGACGGCGGCGCTGAAATCGACGATCGAGGCGGCCGCGACGATCGCCTGCGCCAGCGCCTTGGCGCTGTCCTGGATCCAGGTTTCCATCGGCTCGCCGAAATCCACCCAGTCGTCGGCCGAATACCACAGCGGCTCGGGATCGATGCCGCGTTCGCGCAGCATGTTTTCGAGCACGAAGATCGAGGCGATTTCGAGCAGCTGCATCGTCTCGCCGTTCTTGCCCCGCACCGGCAGCGGCCCGATCGCGCCCGCCGTGCCGGTGCGGCCGGAGAAGATCGCCGAGTTCAGCACGATGCCGCCGCCGATGAAGGAGCCGATGAAGAAATAGACGAAATCCGGGTAGGACGGGCCGACGCCGAACACCAGTTCGGCCCCGCAGGCACTGGTCGCGTCGTTCTGCATGAAGACCGGATGGGAGACGCGCGCGACGATGTCGGCCTGCAGGTCGACCTCGCGCCAGACCTCCATGGCGCCGGGCGGCGCGCCCACCTCTTCGGCCCAGTTCCACAGCTCGAAGGGGGCGGCGATGCCGAGGCCGGCAATGCGGCCGCGCTGCTTGTCGTCGAGCCGGCTTTCGATCTCCTCGATGCCTGCCGTGACGAAGGCGAGGATTTCATGCGGCAGCGGATAGGCATAGGTGCGGTGCAGCTGCATGCGGATGCGGCCGACGAAATCCATCAGCACCAGATCGGCGCTGCGCCGGCCCATCTTCAGGCCGAAGGAATAGACGGCGTCGGGGTTGAGGTGCATCGGGATCGACGGCTGTCCGACGCGGCCGCGCACCGGCGCCCCGCGCGACAGCAGCCCTTCCTTCTCGAGCACCCGCATGATGACCGAGACGGTCTGCGCCGACAGGCCGCTGCGGCGCGCGATATCGGCCTTCGACAGCGCGCCGTAAAGGCGCACCAGCGACAGCACGAGCCGTTCATTATAGGCCCGGACCCTGACCTGGTTCGCACCTCCGGCCGGATTTAGAATTGGCGGCGGGACCGGCGTGTGTTCCGGTCCATCCAAGGTCGACATGGCCGCTCCTCCCGATCGTTGGCCTATGCCCGATTTGAACGGAGCATGCCACATCGAATTAATAATTCAATTGGATTTATTTATTGACAAGGCGATTTCTTTTCGCTCTTAATTGCCCTCGTCAAGGGCACGGGACGGCTTTGGAAGCTTAACACTCCACGGCGAAGTGCCATATCTTAAAATTCCGGCCCGCAGGGGCGGCGCCGGCAAACTCTGGGAGGAGTTCCATGAAGAAATCTGTTCTCGCTTTCGGCGCGCTGGCGCTTGGTGTCGCCTTTTCCGCTCCTGTCATGGCGGCGGATGTTTCCGCCTGCCTGATCACCAAGACCGACACCAACCCCTTCTTCGTCAAGATGAAGGAAGGTGCGACGGCCAAAGCCAAGGAACTCGGCGTTTCGCTGAAGTCCTATGCCGGCAAGATCGACGGTGACAGCGAAAGCCAGGTGGCCGCGATCGAAAGCTGCATCGCCGATGGCGCCAAGGGCATCCTGCTGACGGCTTCGGACACCAAGGGCATCGTGCCCGCGGTCAAGAAGGCCCGCGACGCCGGCCTGCTGGTCATCGCGCTCGACACGCCGCTCGAGCCGGCCGATGCCGCCGACGCCACCTTCGCCACCGACAACCTGCTCGCCGGCAAGCTGATCGGCCAGTGGGCCAAGGAAACCATGGGCGACAAGGCCAAGGACGCCAAGGTCGGCTTCCTCGACCTGACACCGTCGCAGCCGACGGTCGACGTTCTCCGTGACCAGGGCTTCATGATCGGCTTCGGCATCGATCCGAAGAACCCGGACAAGATCGGCGACGAAGACGACAAGCGCATCGTCGGCCATGACGTGACCAACGGCAATGAAGAAGGCGGCCGCAAGGCCATGGAAAACCTTCTGCAGAAGGATCCTGGTATCAACGTCATCCACACGATCAACGAGCCGGCCGCTGTCGGCGCCTATCAGGCGCTGAAGGCCGTCGGCATGGAAAAGAACGTGCTGATCGTCTCGGTCGACGGCGGTTGCCCGGGCGTCAAGTCGGTCAAGGAAGGCGTCATCGGCGCCACCTCGCAGCAGTACCCGCTGCTGATGGCGTCGCTCGGTATCGAGGCGATCAAGAAGTTCGCCGACTCGGGTGAAAAGCCGAAGCCGACCGAAGGCAAGTCCTTCTTCGACACCGGCGTCTCGCTCGTCACCGACAAGCCGGTTTCCGGCGTCAAGTCGATCGACACCAAGGAAGGCACCGACAAGTGCTGGGGCTGAGCCCGATCTCTTGAAAGAGAAACGGCCGGGGCTTGATCCCCGGCCGTTTTCGACGGACGATGTGCCGTCGCCCCCCGGCTAAGCAACGAACGGATGAATAGGGTGACGGCCTCCGCGCGGGTTCGGCGCGCGGATGCGGAGGAGGAACCATGACCGGAACTCAGGAATTCGAACGCGTCCTCGATGGCAGCGACAAGAATGTCGCCTCCTTCGAGCACCAGGATGTCTCGCTGATCAAGCGCGCCCAGCATTTTCTGCACTCGACGCCGGCCGCCGTGCCGCTGATCGTGCTGGTGCTGGCGATCATCATCTTCGGGGCAACGATCGGCGGACGGTTCTTCTCGTCCTATACGCTGACGCTGATCCTGCAGCAAATCGCCATCGTCGGTATTCTCGGCGCCGCCCAGACACTGGTCATCCTGACCGCCGGCATCGACCTTTCGATCGGCGTCATCATGGTGATCTCGGCTGTCATCATGGGCAATGTCGCCATCACCTACGGCGTACCGACGCCGATCGCCGTGATCGGCGGCCTCCTCGTCGGCGGCCTCTGCGGTTTGCTGAACGGCTTCCTCGTCGCCTTCATGAAACTGCCGCCCTTCATCGTCACGCTCGGCACCTGGAATATCGTCATGGCGACGAATTTCATCTATTCCGCCAATGAGACGATCCGCGACACCGATGTCGACGAACAGGCGCCGCTGCTGCATCTTTTCGCTGCGAGCTTCAGGCTCGGCAGCGCCGTGCTCACCCTCGGCGTCATCGCCATGGTGCTGCTCGTCCTCTTGCTCTGGTATGTGCTCAATCACACCGCCTGGGGCCGGCACGTCTATGCGGTCGGCGACGATCCTGAAGCCGCCAAGCTCTCCGGCATCCAGACCAAGAAGGTGCTGCTCACCGTCTACACCATCTCGGGTGTCATCGCCGCCTTCGCCGCCTGGGTTTCGATCGGCCGCAACGGCTCGATCTCGCCGTCCTCGGCGGTCACCGACTATAACCTGCAGGCGATCACCGCGACGGTGATCGGCGGCATCTCGCTCTTCGGCGGCCGCGGCTCCATCCTCGGCACGCTGTTCGGTGCGATGATCGTCGGCGTCGTCTCGATGGGCCTCAATATGCTCGGCGCCGACCCGCAATGGAAAGTCCTTTTGACAGGCGTGCTGATCATCGCCGCCGTCGCCATCGACCAGTGGATCAGAAAGGTTTCGGTGTAATCATGGCTCGCGAACCCCTTCTCACCGCCCGCGGTCTCGTCAAGCGCTACGGCCGCGTGACCGCGCTCGACAATGCCGATTTCGATCTTTACCCGGGCGAAATCCTCGCCGTCATCGGCGATAACGGCGCCGGCAAGTCTTCGCTGATCAAGGCGATTTCAGGCGCCGTCACCCCCGACGAGGGGGTGATCACCCTCGAAGGCAAGCAGGTGCAGTTCCGCTCGCCGATGGAAGCGCGCGAGGCCGGTATCGAAACCGTCTATCAGAACCTGGCTCTGTCGCCGGCGCTGTCGATCGCCGACAACATGTTCCTCGGCCGCGAGATCCGCAAACCGGGCGTGCTCGGCTCGATGTTGCGCATGCTCGACCGGCCGGCGATGGAAAAGCTGGCGCGCAACAAGCTCTCCGAGCTCGGCCTGATGACCATCCAGAACATCAACCAGGCGGTGGAAACCCTCTCCGGCGGCCAGCGCCAGGGCGTCGCGGTCGCCCGCGCCGCCGCCTTCGGCTCCAAGGTGATCATCATGGACGAACCGACGGCCGCCCTCGGCGTCAAGGAAAGCCGCCGCGTGCTGGAGCTGATCCTCGACGTGCGCGCCCGCGGCCTGCCGATCGTGCTGATCTCGCACAATATGCCGCATGTCTTCGAGGTGGCCGACCGGATCCATATCCACCGTCTCGGCCGCCGCCTGACGGTGATCGACCCGAAGGAATACACCATGTCCGACGCCGTCGCCTTCATGACCGGCGCCAAGGCGGTGCCGACGGAGCCGGTTCCGGCATGACGGTCAGCACCGAGGAAATCGCCGGCGAGGTTCTCAGCCGCGCCGGCGATAGCAGACGCTTCCTCATCGGCATTGCCGGCCCGCCGGGTTCCGGCAAGTCGACCATGGCCGACAATCTGGCGGCGGCGTTGAAAGCCAGAGGCGAAAGTGCTGCGGTCCTGCCGATGGACGGCTTCCACATGGATAACGCCATCCTGATCGAGCGCGGCCTTTTGGCCCGCAAGGGCATTCCTGAAACCTTCGATGTCCGCGGCTTCCTCGATATCATCGCCGCCGTCCGGCGGGCCGACCAGGAGGTTCTGGCGCCGGTCTTCGACCGCTCGCGCGAACTCGCCATCGCCTCGGCCCGGCCGATCGACCCGAAGGACCGCTTCATCATCGTCGAGGGAAACTACCTGCTGTTTACGCAGGGAAAATGGGCCGAACTCGATGGCGTCTTCGACTTTTCAATCATGCTGGCGCCGCCGATCGAAGTGCTCGAGGAGCGGCTCTGGGCGCGCTGGCGCGGATATAATCTCAGCGAAGAGGCCGCCAGCGCCAAGGTTTACGACAACGACCTGCCGAACGGCCGGCTGATCCTCGAAAACCGCCGCCCGGCCGATGTGACGCTGGAGATCGCGCTGGCATGATGCCGCGACGACGACATGCATGAACAAAGAGCTGAAGCGCGTTGCATGAATCGATTTCAATGCAACGCGCTTTAGTGTTATTCGAGGCCGCAGACGCATCGCTTCGGAGGCCTGCCATGCAATCGATCACCATCCGCCGCCCTGACGACTGGCACCTGCATCTGCGCGACGGCGCCATGCTGGAAGGCGTGATCGCCGATACGAGCCGCACCTTCGCCCGCGCCATCATCATGCCCAATCTGGTGCCGCCGGTGGTCACCACAGCGGACGCGACGGCCTATCGCGAGCGCATCCTGAAAGCCATGCCGGCCGGTCATCGCTTTCAGCCGCTGATGACGCTCTATCTCACCGAGCATACCAGCCCCGACGATGTCGAGGCGGGCGCCAAAAGCGGCCTGATCACCGCCGTCAAGCTTTATCCGGCCGGCGCCACCACCAATTCGCATGGCGGCGTGCGCGACATGGAAAAGGCGATGCCGGTGCTGGAGCGCATGGCCAGGATCGGCCTGCCGCTCTGCGTCCATGGCGAGGTGACGACGCCTGAGGTCGATATTTTCGACCGCGAAGCGGTCTTTATCGACACCGTGCTCGATCCGTTGCGCCGCCGCCTGCCGGAGCTGAAGGTGACGATGGAGCATGTGACGACAGCGGATGGCATCGACTACATCAAGGCGGCCAAATCAAATCTCGCCGGCTCGATCACCACCCATCACCTGATCATCAATCGCAACGCCATCCTCGTCGGCGGCATCCGCCCGCATTATTACTGCCTGCCGGTCGCCAAGCGCGAGAACCATCGGCTGGCGCTGCGCGCCGCCGCCGTCAGCGGTGACGCCCGCTTCTTCCTCGGCACCGATTCCGCCCCGCATGTCGACCCGCTGAAAGAATGCGCCTGCGGCTGCGCCGGCATCTACACCTCGATCAACACGATGAGCTGCCTTGCCCATGTGTTCGAGCAGGAGGCCGCGCTGGACAAGCTCGAAGCCTTCACCTCGCTGAACGGCCCGGCCTGGTACGGGCTGCAACCGAACGAGGAACGCATCACGCTGGCAAAGCAGGCCGAGCCGGTCGTCTTCCCCGCCAGGATCGAAACCGGCGCTGGTACGGTGACGGTGTTCGATCCGATGTTTCCGCTGCATTGGCGGGTGGTGGCGTAAGCGCCAAGCCTCAAGTGCCCCTCACCCTAACCCTCTCCCCGTAAAAACGGGGCGAGGGGACGTGCCCCGCGAGAGGTTGGTCTTCGCCCCGTTTACGGGGAGAAGGTGGCGGCAGCCGGATGAGGGGCGCCTCATGCGCGAGCTTCGCCTCGAAGTTACCGCCCTAACATTTCCCTGTGCAGTGCATCATTTTTTAACGGAATGCGTAAGACATTCCTCACTTCCGATCGCATAGGTTGCCAATATTATCCGGCGTGGCCGCGGTCGCGGAGACTGAAAAAGCATGATGCTTGACTATAACTCCCTCTTGCTGGCGCTCGGCGTGTCCACGGCGTGCCTTGCCGTGACCTTGATGGGCGGCTGGCTTGTCCGCCGGGCCGAAACCGTGCTGCTCACCGCCACCGTCGGCCTAGTCTTCGTCGTCAGCGGCATTTTTGTCTACAGCGCCTATGTGGACAGGCCGGAGATAGGCTTCGGCATTGCCAATTTCGTGCTGTTTCATGCCGGTTTCGCCACTATCTGGGGTGCCGGCCGGCAGTTTCTCACCGGCCGCCTGCCCTTGCCGGGCATTGCGATCCGCGCCCTGGCGGCGATGGTCTTCTCCATCGTGCCGCTGGTGTCGGGTTATGACGGCCTGGCCTTCATCGCTGACAATCTCGCCATTGCCCTGCTGCTCTTTGCCACCGCTCGGCAATATTGGCTCGCCCGCGCCGAAGCGCCGGCGCCGATCCTCGGCATCTCGGCACTTTATACGCTGACGGCGATCTCCTTCGTGCTCTGCGCCGCCGTGCTGATTTCCGACGGCAAGCTGGTGCTCGGCAAGGCGCCGAGCAACTGGGCCGAGGATCTGAGCCTTGCCGTCTGCATCGCCGGCATGACCGGGATCGGCGCGCTGTCGCTGGCGCTGCATCAGTGGCGGCTTGCCGCCCGCCATCGGCTCGAGGCGATCACCGATCCGCTGACCGGGCTGCTCAACCGCCGCGCCCTGTTCGATCAATACGGCACGCGCCCGATGGGCTCGACCACCGCCGTCATCGTCTTCGATATCGACCATTTCAAATCCGTCAACGACCGCTTCGGCCATGCGGCCGGCGATCGCGTGATCAAGGTCTTCGCCGCCGAACTCTCAGCCAATCGCCGCCCCGGCGATACTGCCGCACGGTTGGGCGGCGAGGAGTTCGCGCTGGTGTTGAAGGAGACCATGCCCGGCCGGGCGGAACTGGCGGCCGAGCGCATCCGCAGGGATTTCGAGGCGCGCGAGATCCCGATCGATGACCAGGTGCTGAAATGCACCGTCAGCGTCGGCGTTGCGCCCGGACGCGCCAAGAGCCTGGATTTCGATGCCATGTTGAGTGCCGCCGACAAGGCGCTTTACGCCGCCAAGCGGGGCGGCCGCAACCGGGTCGAGCTGGCCGGCCACCTGCAGGCGGTTCCGCTCGAGGTGGCGCGCACGGCGTCTTGATTCCTGACGGCTCCTCTCATAATGTCGCCCCTGGCCGGATGCGGCCAGCCGCCCCGCGACGCCCGACGTTTGACACTCTGGCGTTATGGTGAATGCATCCAGTTACCGTCCTTCACATCCCTTGCCGTTTGGCGATCGATGGCGAACGGGTCAGCAGACGCGGGCACTGATCGTCCTGTTTGCCGCCAACGGAAGGATGAGATATGCGCGATTTTCGCGATGCCAAACTCATGGCAAAGACTTTGCGGCAGGCGCTTGCCGACCGCGACATTACGCTGACCCATAGCGAGACCCTCGAAATCGTCGCCCGCCAGTTCGGGCTCGATCAATGGAATATCCTCTCGGCCAAGATCGATGCGGCGAGTGCTTCCCGCTCGGCTGTCGGCATCGAACCGCCAATGCCGATCTTCCGCATCTTCTCGGTCGAGAAGGCCATGGAATTCTATTGCGGCTTCCTCGGCTTCCATCTCGACTGGGAGCACCGCTTCGAGGAAAACTCCCCGCTCTATTGCCAGGTCTCGCGTGACGGAATGGCGCTGCACCTCAGCGAACATTCCGGCGACGCCAGCCCCGGCGCCAAGGCCTTCGTCCGCGTCGCCCATGTGCGCGCCTACCACGCCGAACTCGCCGGCAAGGACTACCGCTACATGAAGCCCGGCCTGGAAGAGGCGCCCTGGGGACTGGAGATGACCGTCATCGACCCGTTCAGCAACCGCATCGTTTTTTGCGAGCAGGCGTAGCATTGTAGGGTTTGTACCAGTGGCTGCCCCTCACCCTAACCCTCTCCCCGTAAACGGGGCGAGGGGACGTGCCACGCGAGACGTTGGCGAGGGACGGAGACGTTGCGGTTATCCCCCTTCGCCCCGCGAGCGGGGAGAAGGTGCCGGCAGGCGGATGAGGGGCAGCCACCGGCGCCGCTTTCTCACACCATCATCAACACCCGGACGAAGGCCATCGAGGCGAGCAGCGAGGCCAGGGTCCGAACATGGTTCCACCACGTCCAGTCCCTCAGATAAGTCGCCCAGAGCGTGGCCGCCTCCGCCCCGCTGCCGCTGACCTTCGTCAGCGCATCGTTCATCGGCACGTTGAAGACGATGGTCGAGAGGAACGAGGCGAAGACATAGAGGGCCGCACCCGCCAGCATCAGCGTTGATGCCCCGCCGCGCCAGTTCATCAGCGCCAGCACCGCGATGACGAGGCAGAGGATTGCCGTCGGCACGAAGAGCGCCATGAAGGGCGAGCGGACGATCGTCACGTTGATCGAGTTCATCGCGGCGATGCCCTGTTCCGGCGGGATGCGGGAGAAGGCGGTCATGATGAAGGTCGAGAAGGCGAAGAAGATGCCGGCGACGAGGCCGCTGCCGATCGCCGCGGCGACGAGGGAAAGGATGAGGACGATCTGCATGTCGAAGCTCCTTCCGAGGGTTTAAAATAAGAGAAACTCTCCCATTTGCAAAATCAGATAAACTCTCTTATTTTCCTTGTCAACCGTCGAAGGAGAGACGATGTCGCAACAGCCGGTCGCAACACGCAGGCGCCAGCAGCATACCGGCCAGCCGCGCCGCATTCCCAGCCAGCAGCGCGGCCGCGAACGCTTCGAAAAGATCCTCGCCGTCGCCTCCGAGCTGATCGAAAGCCGTGGCAGCGACGGCTTGAAGATGAGCGAGATCGTCGAAAAGGCCGGTCTTTCCTTCGGCGCGCTCTACCAATATTTCCCCGATAAGAGTTCGATCATCCGGACATTGGCCGAGCGCTTCAACGAGGAGGGCAGGCGCTGCGTGGAAGCGGAACTGGCGAAGGTCACTGATCCGGCGGCGCTCGCCGGCGCGCTCGCCACGATCGCCGACGAATATTATGCCTTTTTCCGGCGCGAGCCTGTCATGCGCGACATCTGGCATGCGACCCATACCGACAAGCTGCTGCAGCAGGTCGATGCAGAGGATATGGAATTCCATGCCCAGGCATTGCTCGCCGTGCTCGCCCGCCTGTGGCCGGAGCGTGACCGTGGCGAGCTTCTTGCGATCGCCCGGCTGACGATGCAGCTGCTTGCCGCCGCCGTGCGTTATGCCGTTTCGCTGGATGCGGAAGCGGGCGATGCGGCGATTGCGCTCTTCAAGAAGATGCAGGGGCCCGATATCGGCCGTCTCTTGCTGTAAGGCTCGCCTTGCGTCTGGAAACGATGGGCTCTTGCTGCTATTGCCGGAGACGCAAAGCTGAAGGAGAGCCGCATGATCCAGACGACATTTCCCGACCGCGCCGTCATGGCCGAACTGGTGGCCAAGATGCTCTGGGAGATCAAGGCGGTGCATTTCAATGCCGCCCAGCCTTACAAACTCGCCTCCGGCATGGCGAGCCCTGTTTATATCGATTGCCGCAAGCTGCTTTCCTTCCCGCGCATCCGCTCGACGGTGATGGATTTCGCCGCCAGCACGCTGCTGCGCGATGCCGGTTTCGAGCAGTTCGATTGCATCGCCGGCGGCGAGACCGCCGGGATCCCCTTCGCCGCCCTGCTTGCCGATCGCCTCGGTCTGCCGATGATCTATGTCCGCAAACAGCCGAAGGGCCATGGCCGCAATGCGCAGATCGAAGGCAATATGCCGGAAGGGTCGCGCGTGCTGGTCATCGAGGACCTGACGACGGCCGGAACCAGCATGTTCAAGTTCATCGATGCCGTCCGCGCCGCCGGCGGCATCGTCGATCACGGCATCGCGCTGTTTTTCTACGACATCTTCGGCCAGCAGCGCTTTACCGACGGCAAGGTCAGGCTGCATCACATCGCCACCTGGCGCAATATGCTTGAAGTCGCCAAGGCGCAGAAGCTGTTCGACGCCAAGACGCTTGACGAAGTCGAGGCCTTCCTCGATGCGCCGCTCGCTTGGTCGGGACGGAATGGTGGCGTCAGTGAGCTTTCGCTCTAGCCAGTTGACAAAAGCTCGCTTAATCGGTTGATGAACCTATCAGTGCTGTTGGGAGGAATATGATGATTTTGTGCTGCGGCGAAGCCTTGATCGACATGCTGCCGAGGGACACGACCCTTGGCGAAAAGGGCTTTGCCCCCTATGCCGGCGGCGCGATCTTCAATACCGCGATCGCGCTCGGCCGCCTCGGCATCCCCACGGCCTTCTTCACCGGCATTGCCGACGACATGATGGGCGAAATCCTGCTTGCGACGCTGAAGGCCGCCAATGTCGATTACAGCCCCTGCGCCATCACGCAGCGCCCCTCGACGATCGCCTTCGTCAAGCTCGTCAACGGCCAGGCGACCTATGCCTTCTACGATGAGGGCACGGCCGGCCGCATGATCACCGAGGCTGACCTGCCAACCCTCGGCGATGATTGCGAAGCGCTGCATTTCGGCGCGATCAGCCTGATCCCGAGCCCCTGTGGCGAAACCTATGAAGCGCTACTCGACCGCGAGGCTGGCAAACGCGTCATCTCGCTTGATCCGAACATCCGCCCCGGCTTCATCAAGGACAAGCCGGCGCATATGGCCCGCATCAAGCGCATGGCCGCCAAATCCGACATCGTCAAATTCTCCGACGAAGACCTCGACTGGTTCGGTCTTGCAGGCGATCACGACGCGCTCGCCGCCCATTGGATCGCCGAGGGCGCCAAGCTCGTCGTCATCACCAAGGGTGCGGAAGGCGCTTCCGGTTACACCAAGGATCGCAAGGTGACGGTGCCGAGCGAACGCGTCACGGTCGTCGACACGGTCGGCGCCGGCGATACTTTCGATGCCGGAGTGCTGGCGTCCTTGAAGAGGGATGGCCTGCTGACCAAGCCGCAGGTCGCCTCGCTCGACGAACAGGCGGTGCGCAACGCCCTGACACTCGGCGCCAAAGCCGCCGCCGTCACCGTCTCCCGCGCTGGCGCCAACCCGCCCTGGGCGCATGAGATCGGGCTTTAAGGAATAGGCCAGCGTCGGCCCCGGCCGTGAGCTCCAGGCCCCTCATCCGCCTGCCGGCACCTTCTCCCCGCTTGCGGGGCGAAGGAGGAATGCCGCGACGTCTAGGTTCCCTCTTCTCCCCCGCGGGGAGAAGGGGACCCACGCTACGGCCGAAGTTCGGGACCAGCCACGAGGTCCCGCAGGAAATTTTCGCACCAGAGCGAGACGTCGTGCGAGAGCAGATGTTCCATCATCATGCTCCAGCGGTCGCGGCGCTCCTCAAGCGACATGGCGAGCCCCCGCGCAATCGCATTGGCGGTACCTTCGACATCGTAGGGGTTGACCAGCAGCGCGCCCTTCAGCTCGCGTGCGGCGCCGGCGAAACGCGATAGCACCAAGACACCAGGGCGATCCGGATCCTGGGCGGCGACATATTCCTTGGCGACGAGGTTCATGCCGTCGCGCAACGGCGTGACCAGCCCGATCGTCGCCAGCCGAAAAAGCCCGGCGAGCACGTTGCGGCTGATCGATCGGTTGACGTAGCGGATCGGCACCCAGTCGACCGTGCCGATGGCGCCGTTGACGCGGCCGGCCTGTTCGGCGACCATCTTCTGCATCTGCTCGTATTCGGGCACTTCCGATCGCGATTTCGGCGTGACCTGCAGAAACGTCACCTTGTTCTGGTAGGCCGGATTGCCGGTGATGAAGCGCTCGAACGCTTCCAGCCGCTGAATGATGCCCTTCGAATAATCGAGGCGATCGACGCCGATGATCATGTCACGGCCTTCGATGCTGCGCCGGGTCTTCTGGACCATCACGTTGTCTGCCGCTCTTTCGGCGAATGCGGCAAACGCTGCGGTCTCGATGCCGATCGGATAGGCGCCGGCCTTGAAGATCCGCCCGTGCGAATCGAACAATCCATTGCCGAGGTCGTCGCCGATGCCCTCCCGTCTGAGATAGCCGGCGAAGTTCTGGAGATCATAGTCCGTCTGGAAGCCGACGAGATCGTAATGCGAGAGCCCACGCATGATCTCTTCGTGCACCGGCATGGTGACGAGAATGTCGGCCGGCGGCCAGGGAATGTGCAGAAAGAAGCCGATCCGGTTCTTCAGCCCCATCTGCCGCAGTTCGGCGGCGAGCGGAATGAGGTGGTAATCGTGAACCCAGATAATATCATCAGGCTCGATCAGCGGCGCCAGCCGGTGCGCAAAGAAACGGTTGACGCGGAAATAGCCGGCCATTTCCTTGCGGCCATATTCGGCGAGATCCAGGCGGTAGTGGCAGATCGGCCAGAGAACGCGGTTTGCAAAGCCGCGATAATATTCCTCGACGTCGGTGTCGGTGAGATCGGTCAGGGCATAGGTGATGTTGCCCCTCTGCTGCAGCGACAGCGCGCCGGGTTCCCTGTCGCCGCTCGACTCTCCCGACCATCCCATCCAGATGCCGCCGCGCTCCTGCAGGGCTGCCTGCAGCGCGACGGCGAGGCCGCCGGCCGCCGCACCGCCATCTTTGCTCGGCACGGGAACGCGATTGGAAACGACGATAAGACGGCTCATGGGGTTCCTTTTGTGAAGATGGGACATGAAAACGCTGTGTGACGAGCGTCTTGAGGCATCTCCTGAACTTGGGCAGGGACCATACGGTGAAGGCGCCGACATCGACAGAGCCGACCCGGACGCGAGCGGGCCGGTGCAGATGCCAACGGGGACAACGGAGAATTTCCGCACAGAATTTGCTTAAATCTAGGGCGATTCCATCAGATTGAAAGAATTCTTTCTAAAATTTTCTATTAGAAGAACGTTCAATCCGGTTCGTGCCGCAGGGCCTATCGCCAGGAATACACCCAGGCCGGCCGCTTTCAGTTCATCATTTGCGGGCCGCAATGACCATGTTGGCGCCAATCCGCTCTGGTGCATGAGCTTGGTTTGTAAGGCCGGAGCGCGCTTCGCCCCTCATCCGGCTGCCGCCACCTTCTCCCCGTAAACGGGGCGAAGGGACAATGCCGCAACCTCTCCGTTCCCCACTCACCTCTCGCATGGCACGTCCCCTCTCCCCGTCAGAACGGGGAGAGGGTTAGGGTGAGGGGCAATATCGAGCGCTTACTTCGCCAGCTTCGACAGCGCCGCGACCAGCCCTTGCGTCGAGGAATCATGGCCTGCCGCGCTCTCCTTGCCTTCGACAACCGGCAGCAGGCCCGTCGCCAGTTCCTTGCCGAGCTCGACGCCCCACTGGTCGAAGGAGTTGATGCGGAAGAGCACGCCTTCGACGAAGACGCGGTGCTCGTAAAGCGCGATGAGGCGGCCGAGCGCGTAAGGGGTGAGCTTGTCGTAGACGAAGGTGATCGACGGGCGGTTGCCGGTGAAGACGCGGTGCGGGGCGATGAATTCGGCCTTCTTGTCGTCCATGCCCTTGTCGGTCAGCTGCTTCTTGGCTTCCGCGAAGGTGCGGCCCTTCATCAGCGCTTCCGACTGGGCGAGCACATTGGAGATCAGCAACTGGTGCTGATGGCGCAGCTCCGGCTCGAAGGCATTGGCGGCGATCATGAACTCGGCCGGGATGATGCTCGTGCCCTGGTGGATCAGCTGGTAGAAGGCGTGCTGGCCGTTGGTGCCGGGCTCGCCCCAGACGACCGGGCCGGAATTGCCTTCGACCGGCGTGCCGTCGATGGTCACACCCTTGCCGTTCGATTCCATGTCGAGCTGCTGCAGATAGGCCGGGAAGCGCGACAGGCGCTGGTCGTAGGGCAGGATGGCGCGGGTGGGATAGCCCAGCACATTGCGATGGTAGAAGCCGATCAGGCCGAGCAGCATCGGCAGGTTCTCGGTAATCGGCGCCTGACGGAAGTGGTTGTCGACGGCATGGGCGCCATCGAGGAACTTGCCGAAACTCTCCGGGCCGACGGCGATCATCAGCGGCAGGCCGATCGCCGACCAGATCGAGTAGCGGCCGCCGACCCAGTCCCAGAAGCCGAAGACGCGGGCGCTGTCGATGCCGAAGGCGGCAACCTTGTCGAGCGCCGTCGAGACGGCGGCGAAGTGATGCTGCACGGCCGCTTCACCGAGCGCCTTGGCGATGAATTTGCGCGCCGTCTGCGCATTGGTCATCGTCTCCACGGTGGTGAAGGTCTTCGAGGCGACGATGAACAGCGTCGTCTCCGGCTGCACCAGCTTCAGGATATCGGCGATATGGGCGCCGTCGATATTGGAAACGAAATGCGCACGCGGACCGTCATGGAAGGGGGCAAGCGCCAGCGTCGCCATGACAGGACCGAGATCCGAGCCGCCGATGCCGATATTGACGACATCGGTGATCGCCTTGCCGGTGGCACCCTTCAGCGCGCCGGAGCGGACGTCGTCGGCGAACTTGCCCATGGCGGCGAGCACCGCATTGACATCGGGCATCACGTCCTTGCCGTCGACCAGGACCGGCGTGTTGGAGCGGTTGCGCAGGGCGGTGTGCAGGACGGCGCGATCCTCGGTGAAATTGATTGCCTTGCCGGAGAACATCTCCTCGCGCTTCTTCTCGACGCCGCCGTCTTCGGCGAGCTTGACCAGCAGCTTGAGGATGTCGTCATTCACCGCCGTCTTGGAAAAATCCATCAGCAGATCGTCAAGCGAAACGGAAAAACGCGAGAAGCGCTGCGCATCGGCGGCGAAGGCCGCACGGAGATCGGTCGCCTTGGTGGCGGCGGCAGTGCTTTTCAGCTGTTCGACGATGGCGTTCATGGGGAGGCTCCTTTGGAGGCGGAAAGGGTTGCGGAAACTATTCGCTTTATCGGGGCCAAATCAAGTTCAGCCGCCCCTCTAATATGAAAAAAGCCACCTGCGGGAAAAAAGTCTCCTCCGTCATGCTCGGCCTTGTGCCGAGCATCTGAGCACAATCATTGCTTGACAGGAAAACGTTTATTTTCAGAGGCTTAATGGGGGCCGGCGAGATCCTCGGCACAAGGCCGAGGATGACGTCGCGGGTTTTATGGTTTGCCCGCAGCCTGAGCCATCTGCAGGAAGCGGATGGCTGCTGATTTCATTACAGGGCGCCGCACGTCTGAAAGACGAAGGAGGCTATAACACTTTGAATTCGTCAAATTCAGCCGCGCAGATCCTTGCGCAGGATCTTGCCGACCGGCGACTTCGGCAGTTCGGTACGGAATTCGATGAAGCGCGGGCGCTTGTAATTGGTGAGATTGGCGATGCAATGGGCCTTCACCTCGGCTTCCGTCAGCTTCGGATCCTTCCTGACGACGAAGAGTTTGACCGCCTCGCCGGAATGCCCGTCCGGCACGCCGATCGCCGCCGCCTCGAGAATGCCGGCATGCATGGCGGCGACTTCCTCGATCTCGTTCGGATAGACGTTGAAGCCGGACACCAGGATCATATCCTTCTTGCGGTCGACGATCTTGGTATAGCCGCGTGCGTCCATGAAACCCATGTCGCCCGAGCGGAAATAGCCGTCGTCGGTCATCACCCGCGCCGTCTCCTCCGGCTTCTGCCAATAGCCGGCCATCACCTGCGGCCCGCGGATGCAGATCTCGCCGACCTCGCCGAGCGGCAGCGATTTTCCGTCCTCGTCGCGGATATCGAGATCGGTGGAAGGCATCGGCAGGCCGATCGAGCCGGTGAATTCGGGCGAATCGAAGCGGTTGGCGGTGGCGACGGGCGATGTTTCGGAAAGGCCGTAGCCCTCGGTTATCGCCATGCCCGTCATCTTCAGCCAGCGTTCGGCGACCGGGCGCTGCACGGCCATGCCGCCGCCGAGCGACATGATCAGCGGGGAGAAGTCGAGCTTGGCGAAATCGGCATTGTTCATCAGCGCATTGAACAGCGTGTTGAGCCCGGGGAAGATGTGGACATCGGACTTGCCGAATTCCTTGACGAGGCCGGGAATGTCGCGCGGATTGGCGATCAGGATATTGCGGGCGCCGAGCGACATGCCCATCAGCGAATTCACCGTCAGCGCGAAGATGTGGTAGAGCGGCAGGGCGCAAAGGAAATTCAGCACCTCCGGCTGTTTCTTGCGCTCGAAGGCCGACCGCAGCCAGAGCGACAGCTGCAGTTTGTTGGCAAGCAGATTGGCATGCGTCAGCACCGCGCCCTTGGCAACGCCGGTCGTGCCGCCGGTATATTGCAGGAAGGCGATGTCGCTGCCGGCAAGCGTCACCGGCTGCAGCGTCTTTTTCGTCCCTTCGCGCAGCACCTGGCCGAAGCTCTTGTGCTGCGGGATCGACCAGGAGGGAACGAGCTTCTTCACCTTGCGCACGGCGAAATTGACGATCAGCCCCTTCAGCCCCAGCATTTCGCCGAGCGAGGTGATGACGACATGCTTGAGGTCGGTCTTGTTCAGGACCTGCTCCACCGTGCGGGCAAAATTTTCCAGGACGAAGATCGCCTTAGCGCCGGAATCGCGCAGCTGATGTTCGAGTTCACGCGGCGTATAGAGCGGGTTGACGTTGACGACAACGAGACCGGCTCTCAGGATGGCGTAGGTGGCGACCGGGTTCTGCAGCACGTTCGGCATCATCACCGCGACGCGGTCGCCCTTCTTGAGGCCGATGCTCTGCAGCCAGGCGGCGACCTTGCGCGTCTGGCTTTCCAGCTCGCGGTAGCTCATCGCCTTGCCCATGCTGGAAAAGGCGGTCCGGTCAGCGTAACGGGCGCAGGATTTTTCGAGCAGTTCCGCCAGCGAGGCATGTTCCAGCGGCGGAAGCTCGGCCGGAACCATCTCCGGATAGGCGGCAAGCCAGGGTTTCTCGGGCTTGGCTCCGTTCGGATGGACGGAAATGCTGTTCATCGTGTCTCTCTCCCTTGCGGCCGCCGCGCCGACGATCGGTCGGCAGATCGACCGAAAGATCCTCCATCTTCCAGTCCGGCAGCTTATGCCATTGCTCGAATGGTTCAAGCCGAATTGAAGCTATACTAACCTTGACGTAAACGTCAACATTCACCGGTCGCGCAATCCTGCCGGAGATGGGGAACTTTGAACCCGCCATGACGTTGATCTTCCATACCCAATCCGAGAAAACCAAAAGGAGATGCACAATGCTGAATCAGGATACCGGCGCCACCAGCCGTGACCCGAATGCCAAGGATACCCACTCGCTGATCGCCAGCGACCGTGTCGAAGGCACCCGTGTCTATGGCCCCGATGGTAGGCATATCGGCTCGATCGAACGCCTGATCATCGGCAAGCTCGACGGCCGCGTCGCCTATGCCGTGCTGAGCTTCGGCGGCTTCCTGGGCATCGGCCACGACCACTACCCGCTGCCCTGGGAAAAGCTGAACTACGACACCCAGCTGGACGGCTATCGCATCGACCTGACCAAGGAACAGATCGAAGGCGCCCCGAGCTATGCGGACGATGACGACACCTGGTACAACGATAATGGCCGCCGAGTGTATGACTATTACGGCGTGCCGCCCTACTGGATGTAACGTCGTCCGATAGGCGGAACTGGAAGGGCCCCGTGCGATGCGGGGCCTTTTGGTGCGTGGTAGCCGTATCTTACAAAGGTTGCGAGGAACTGGGAGCTCACGTCATGTCCTCTTCTTCCCTCGGGGAGAAGGTGCCGGCAGGCGGATGAGGGGGCCACACGGCGCACCCCTCACGTAGAACCCATTCTGGCACGCCAATGCCAACGCCGTTTTCCAGCACCTTTATCACGTTCACGATGCAGCCGCTGTCCGCATGGCTCCTATCTTCGATAGGCCGGTGTCTTCGGCCCCGTCATCCGCCCTACGGGCACCTTCTCCCCGAGGGGAGAAGAGGGAGTCGAGACGTTGCGGCCGCGTTTATTGCGGACCTGCGACAAGATCATTGGCGGACCGCAGTACCGTGCCGAGGACGATGTCTTCGGCCCGAATCACCTTCGCCGTCCTTACCGCAAACACATGGCTCTCTCCCGGCAGCAGCGTCACCAGCATCGAATCGACCACGGAATCCGGATCCAGCCGGTCCGTCATCAGGCAGAGATCCTTGAGGAAGTTCTGAGCCGTCACCGTAACCGCAAATCCGCCCTCGATCGCCGCGACATCGACGCTCAGCCGCGGCGCCGGCAAAGCGAGTTCGATATCCTCGACGAAATAATGGAAAGCCCGCCTGTCGAGCATCTCGACGACAACAACCTCGTCTTTCGGTAAGCCAGGCCTGACGATATTTTCGGGCAGCGGAAATTCCCTGGCCTCGAAGCGGTCGCAGAGCAGGCGCCAGAATTCGAATTCGGCCAGCACCGTACCGTCGAGCCTCAGGCGTTTGCCGGCGATCTTTGCCCGCCAGAACAGCGTTCTCTCGTTGACCGCCACAGCCGAAAGCCCGTCGCCGCGCGGCTGGATGGTCAGCAGGCGGGGATCATAGGCGGCCTTCAGTGCATACCAGAGCGGCTTGCGGCGCCCGGCCGAATCGAGGGAAGCCCAAGAGGTCACCGGCCAGCAATCGTTGAACTGCCAGACCACTGCACCCTTGCAGATCGCCCGATGCGAGCGCATGTGCTCGATGCCGAAGCGGATGGCGCGGGCCTGGTTGAGCTGGGTGGCGAAGTGCCAGTCATCCATCGTCTTCGGTTCCGGCAGGTGGCCGGCGAGGCCGCGGATCAGCTTGTCATTGCCCTGCGTCGCCTTCTGGTGATGGAAGACGCCGTTCGATTGCGGCGTCAGCGGCGCGTCATGCACGCTTTCTTCGATCGTCGCCCAAGCGGCCGGCGCCTGCCAGCCGAATTCGGAGCAGAAGCGCGGGATATAGTTGCGGTAGACCTCGTAGCCGACATCGTTCCACACGTCCCAGATATGTTTGCAGCCATGCGCGTCGGCATTGGGCTCGATCTCCATCGAGCCGGAATAGGGGCTGCCGGGATAATAGGGCCGGTCTGGGTCGAGTTCGGCGCAGAGCCTCGGCAGCAGGTCGAGATAATAGCCCAGCCCCCAGCTCTCGCCTGCTTTGATGATCGGCCGCCAGCCCCATTCGTCGAAGCCCCAGATATTTTCGTTGTTGCCGTTCCAGAGGATCAGTGAGGCATGCGGCATCAGCCGCACGACATTGTCGCGCACCTCGGCCTCGACTTCGCTTCGAAGCGGTTCCTCCTCCGGATAGGCGGCGCAGGCAAAGAGGAAGTCCTGCCAGACCAGCATGCCCATGCGGTCGCAGGCCTCGTAGAATTCGTCGCGCTCGAAGATGCCTCCGCCCCAGACGCGCAGCATGTGGATATTGGCGGCCTTCGCCTCCTCGATCCGGGCGGCATAGCGCTCGGCCGTCACCCGCGAGGGGAAACAATCGTCCGGAATCCAGTTCGCGCCGGCGATGAACAGCGACACGTCGTTGATGACGAAGGTGAAGGCCGAACCATGCGCATCGGCCGAGGTGTCGAGCCTCAGCGAACGGAAACCGAGCTCCCGCTGATAGGTGTCGAGCAGATCGCCGCCGGCATCGTCGATCAGTTCGAGTGTCAGGGGATAGAGCGGCTGCGCGCCGAGATGATGCGGCCACCAGAGTTTAGGCGAGGGCAGGCGAAGCTCGAGGGCGGCGGTGTCTTCTCCGGCGCCGATCGCCACCGCCGTCGTCACGCCGCCGATCGTCGCGACCAGCCGGCACGCCGCCCTGTCGCCATGACGCGCCACCTTCGCATGGATCTTCACCAGCCCGTCACCGCCGGCAAGCGTGGCCGACACCCGTGTTTCGGCAAGCCGCGCCCGACGCCAGCTTTCCAGCCTGACTGGTTTCCAGAGGCCCGCTGTCACCAGCGTCGGACCCCAGTCCCAGCCGAAATTGCAGGCCATCTTGCGCATCAGATTGCCCGGTCCCGGATAGTTGTTGGGACGGTAGCCGTAATGCTTCTCCATCTCGGCGCCATAGGCATAGGCGGAGCGGAAGCTGACCGCGAGGTCGTTGGCCCCCACCTTCAGCAGCCCGGAAACATCGAAACGATAGGTGCGGTGCATGTTGAAGCTGCGGCCGATCTCTTCGCCGTTCAGCGCGATCACCGCGACCGTATCGAGCCCGTCGAAGACGAGCTCCTGCACCCTGTCGTCGTCAGGCGCGGCCTCGAATGTGCAGCGATAAGTCCAGTCGGTTTTGCCGATCCAGTCATTGGTGATCTCGTTGATGTCGATATAGGGATCGGGGATCAGCCTGTTGGCGAGAAGGTCGAGATGCACGCAGCCCGGCACCGTCGCGGCGATTGTTTCCGGCAGGCCGGGCCTTCCTGTATCGTTGCAGGTGAGCGTCCAGCCGGAATTGAGCGCGGTCTTCTCGATCATGGCAGGCTCCTGATTTATGCCGCTCGAAATTGTGGTGGGGTGGCTTTAGGAGGGGCGCCGCGGCGCGTCAGAGAAACCGGCCGTGGCGCTGCAGCACTTCGATCTTGTAGCCGTCTGGGTCGCTGATGAAGAAGAACAGGCCGAAGAGCTTGCCGTCGCGGTTGAGCTCCACCAACTCACCCGGTTTCAGCCCCAGCTTCGTCAGCCGTTCACGCTCGATCGCCACCTCTTCGACGGACACGGCGAGATGGCCATAGGCATTGCCGAGATCGTAGGGTTCGGTGCGGCCCTTGTTGACGGTCAGCTCCAGTTCGAAGCCGGTCTCGGCATTGCTGAGATAAATCAGCGTGAAGGTTTCGAAATCGACGCGATCGGCAACCGAAAGGCCAAAAGCCTTGCGATAGAAATCGACCGAACGCGTCTCGTCGAGAACGCGGATCATGGAGTGGATCATCTTCGCCAATTCTGCCTCCCATTCTTTCGGTCACGCCTGTGGTAGCGGTCCTTTCACGCCGCGCACAAGCCGATTCTTCGCGTGATCGCCGCTTCGACAAGACCCATGGCGTCATAGATCAGCACCGCCATCAGCCCGACGATCAGCCCGCCCTGCAAAATGAAGGCGGTATTGTCGGAAATCAGCCCGGCAATGATCACCTCGCCGAGGCCCTTTGCCGCCACCGTCGAGCCGATCGTCGCCGTACCGATATTGATGACGGTCGCGACTTTCAGCCCTTCGAGGATCAGCGGCAAAGCGAGCGGCAGCTCGACGCGCAACAGCCGCTGGGTGGCACTCATGCCCATGCCGTCGGCCGCATCGAGCACCTGCGGCGACACCTGCTTCAGGCCGGCGACGGTATTTTCGAAGATCGGCAGCAGGCCGTAGAGAAACAGTGCGATCAGCGTCGGCATGGCGCCGAAGCCGGTGGCGGGGACGGCGAGCGCCAGCACCGCGACCGGCGGAAAGGTCTGCCCGGCATTGGCAATCGCCCGCGACAGCGGCAGGAAGTCGGCGCCGCTTTCGCGGGTGACGAAGATGCCGCCGAGCACGGCGAGTACGGCGCTGCAGGCGATCGATCCGACGACGAGCTGCAGATGGCCGGCGGCCAGCGACGCAAGGCTGTTCTGCGTATAGACGGCCGGCGCATTGTTGCTGGTCAGCGGCATCAGGAGGAAGGAAAGCCACTCGGTCCTGAACAGCAGGATGAGCAGCAGGGCGAGTGCGGCCAGCCGGAAGAGATTGGCGACAACGAGTTTCATGCCTTGCGGCCCAGTTCGAGCAGCCGCGTCATCGAAATCGATCCCACCGGCGCTTTTTCGCCGTCCTGCACGGCCGCCTCGTCGACCCCCTGCCAGATCATTTCGGCGAGCGCGTCGCGCAGACTGAGCGACTGCGGCAGGGTATAGGTAAGCCCGCTCTTGGCCGGCTCCATGCTCTCCTTCAGCGGCAGCAGCGACATCAGCTTCAGCGCCCGGTCGGAGGTGCCGGTCAATTGCTGGACGAAGGGATCGGCGGGTTCGGTGAGGATCTTTTCCGGCGTCGAGCATTGCAGCAGCCGGCCCTCGCTCATGACGGCGATCTGGTTACCGAGATGGAAGGCCTCGTCCATGTCGTGGGTGACGAGAATGATCGTGGTGCCGAACTGCTTCTGGATCGCCAGGAGGTCGTCCTGCGCCTTGCCGCGAATAACAGGGTCGAGCGCGCCGAACGGCTCGTCCATCAGCAGCAGTTCCGGCTCGGCGGCGAGCGCCCGGGCGACGCCGACGCGCTGCTGCTGGCCGCCGGAAAGCTGATGCGGATATTTCTCGGCAAAGGTCGCCGGATCGAGATTGAACAGCCCGAGCAGTTCCTCGACGCGCCTGGCAATACGTGTGGAATCCCAATCGAGAAGCTGCGGCACGGTGGCGATATTCTGCGCCACGGTGCGATGCGGGAAAAGGCCGTGCCCCTGGATGGCGTAGCCGATCCGGCGGCGAAGCTCGGTCACCTCGACGTCCATGACATTCTGGCCGCCGACGAAGATCTCGCCTTCGGTGATCGGCACCAGCCGGTTGATCATCCGCATCAGTGTCGATTTGCCGGAACCCGACGTGCCGACGATGACGGTGATCGAGCCCTTTTCGACCTGCATCGAGACATTGTCGACGACGGTGGCGGCACCATAACGCTTGGTGACGTTGCGGATTTCGATCATGCTCATGCGGCAGGCCCCCGGATGCTGTCGATGACCGCATCGAGGATGACGGCCGATGAGAAGGCGAAGAAGACGGTCGGCACGGCGCCGAGCAGCACGAGGTCCATGGCCGTCTGGCCGAGGCCCTGGAAGATGAAGATGCCGAAGCCGCCGCCGCCGATCAGCGCGGCGATCGTCACCATGCCGATTGCCTGCACCAGCACGATGCGGATGCCGGTGAGGATGACCGGAAAGGCGAGCGGCATGTCGATACGGACAAGGATCTGCCGGCGCGTCAGCCCCATGCCGGCCGCAGCATCGCGCACCGAGGGGTCGACGCCCTGCAGGCCGACGACGGTGTTGGCGACGATCGGCAGCAGCGAATAGAGCACCAGCGCAATCAGCGCCGGCGCCGTGCCGATGCCGCGAATGCCGATAGCGGCGGCCAGTGCCACATGGGTGGCGAGATAACCGAGCGGCAGCATCAACAGGCCGAAGAGGGCAAGACTGGGGATCGTCTGGATGAGGCTGAGGCCCTGCAGCACGACGGCCCGCAGCCGTGGCACCCAGAAGCAGAGGATGCCGAGCGGCAGGCCGAGAATGATGGCGATGGCAAGCGAACCGAAGGCGAGCAGCAGATGCGAAATCGCCTCCGTCTCGAATTGCGGCGCCCGCGTCGAGAACTCCTTCATGATCGACAGGCTGTCGAGCAGGCCGGAGGAAAGCGAGATGAAGAGCAGCGCCGTATAGGCCGCAAGCGCTGCGACCCGCATCCACGGCGCCAGCCTTATCTTCACCAGCGCATCGGAGATGACGAGCCCGATCACCGCAAACAGCACCCAGAAACCGCCGCCGGGCGTCATGCGCGCCACGGTGCTGCCGGGCGGCGTCGCCGCAGTCGAGGTGAGGCCGATCGCAACGACCAGCGCCGCGAGGCAGATTGTGGCGATGACGAGCCGCGCCATTGCGCTGCGGAGAAACAGCGCGGCGAAGGCGGTGAGAATGAGAAGCGCGGTCAGGATGACGACGGAGGGCTGGGGAAGAAGCTGCGTCAGCAGCATCGGCTTGCCGGCGGCGATGCGGTTCGCCTTGACGTAGATGAAGGGCATCAGTGCCGTCGCCGCAATGCCGCCCGCCACCAGAACCACGCCGAGCCGGTCCAGCCTGCGGACCGCTGAGGTTTCTTCCATCAATCGAACCCTGTCTGACCAGTCCCGTCCGGCCAACCCTATCAGCAAAGGGAGGCTCCGCCCGCAATCGGGCGGAGCGAGCGATGATTACTTCAGGAAGCCTTTTTCCTTGAGATAGGCTTCGGCGACGGACTTTGCCGGCTCGCCGTCCACCTGGATCTTGGCGTTGAGCTTGCGCAGCTCGTCGGCGGTCAGGCTCTTGAAGATCGGCGAAAGCACTTCCTCGATCTTCGGATTGGCCTTCAGCACCTCTTCGCGGATGATCGGCGTCGGCGCATAGACCTGCTGCACGTTCTTGTCGTCTTCGAGAACCGTCAGTTCGGCCGCTTCGATCGCACCATCCGTGCCGTAGACCATGGCGGTGTTGACGCCGTTCGTCTGGTCGGCCGCCGCCTTGATCGTCGCCGCCGTGTCGCCGCCGGAGAGCACTACCATCTGGTCGGGCTTCAGCTGGAAACTGTAGGTCGTCTGGAAGGCGGGAAGCGCGCCGGCCGAATTGACGAATTCGGAAGACGCCGCAAGCTTGGCGGCACCGCCGCCGGCAACCCATTTGCCGAAGTCCGTGAGGCTCTTCAGCTTGTTCGGCTCGGCGACGTCGTTGCGCACGGCGAGCGCCCAGGTGTTGTTGGCCGGTGACGGCGTCAGCCAGACGATCTTGTTGGCGTCGTAATCGAGTTTCTTCGCCAACTCGTAACCTTGGTCGATATTCTTCCAGGCGGCATCGTCGGCCTTGTTGAAGAAGAAGCCGGCATTGCCGGTATATTCGGGATAGATGTCGATTTCACCTGCAGTGATCGCCTTGCGCACGACCGGCGTGGCCCCGAGCGCGATGCGGTCCTGCGTCTTGATGCCGTTGGCTTCGAGCGCAAGCGCAATGACATTGCCGAGCAGCGTGCCCTCAGTGTCGATCTTCGACGAGACGACGACATCCGCGGCATGGGCCGCACCCGCCGCGAAGGCGGAGAGCGAGACGGCGAGTGCGAGTTTCTTCAGCATGGAAAGTCCCCTTCGTTGACACCGTTGAATATGGCGCAAACCTCGGCGGGAGGCCTGCGCGCGCAGAAAATCCGCCGGCACCGTGGACCCCTTGGGCCGCCATGCCGGAATTGCGTGCGTCATGGAAATAGCGTGCGCGCTCGAAAAATCGATGCAAGCCCCCTCCAGTATTTGCCGTCGCGGCACGATTATGGCGGCGAATACGTGTCCAGGCGCGGAAACGCATTCCCTTTTCCAGGGCCGGCGCGATTTGTTTTTGTCCCCTTGCGTGTTTCCACGGTATTCCCTGGCTCTTCCGCGGAATTTCCGCCGCCCGGATTTCTTATGACGGAAACGATAATCCGGCTCTGCCGATGCAGGGATATCTTTTTTCGTGAACACATCATATCGTCCGGTTTTTCCAGCGCTTTCCGGAGGGAGAGATTTGCATCTCGGCGCCCTGTTCATAAGCCACCATGTCCTGACGTCAGGCTCGGTCCGCGAGATCGCGCGCCGCTTCGAGCTGTCGCCTTCCACCGTCTCGACGGCGATCCGCCATCTCGAGACCGCGCTGGCGATCAAGCTGACGGAACGCGCCTCCGGTGAACTGGTGACGCTGCTTGCCAGCGGCGGGGTGCTGGAAGGCCTGACGCCGATCACCGCTGCGGTCGGCGAACTCGGTCAATTCACCGGTCAGGCCGCCGCGGCCGCCGACGTCTCTGCGGCCTGGGCAGCCCGCATCCCCGTCAAGATCGTCACCATCGAGCGTTTTCTCGAAGTCGCCGATCAGGGTAGCATCAACCGTGCCGCCCGCCGCCTTCGCCTGGGTCAGCCGCAGCTTTCGCTTCAGCTTGCCAATCTGGAGAAATTTCTGGGTCACCGCCTGTTCGAGCGGCAGGCGCAGGGCTCGGTGCTGACGGAGGAGGGCAGGGGCGCCTACCAGATTTTCACGGCGATCAGCCAGGCGTGGAACGATCTGAAGTCGTCGGCCGACGAGCGGTATCGCCGTGCCGCCCGCTCGCTGCGCATCGGCTCGATCATCCCCACCGGCTCGGAAAGCTGGGTGGCGCGCTGCCTGGGCTCGCTGGTCTCCGAGTGGAATGCGCGGCGCAGCAACAATGCGATCTCGCTCGTTTCTATGACCGCCGACGATCTGCGCGAGGCGCTGAAGAGCGGCCGCATCGATGTGGCAATCCTGGATTCGGTCTTCGGCCTGGAGAGCTTTCGCCATCGCGAATTGCTGCAGACCGATATGGTGGTGATCGCGCCACCTGATAGTACCGGAACCACAGTCGCCGACCTCGTCGCCGGCCACGCCATCTGCATGCCGAGCCCGCGCACCGGCCTCGGCCACGCGGCGATGGCCTTCAGCGACGAGCGGGCGCCCAACCGGCGCTGGCGCAGCCGGGATATCACCGCGGCGGATTCGCTGCCCGTCATCGTCGACCTCGTCGCCAATCACGGTTACGTCTCCTTCCTCGGCCGGGTCAGCGCCATGCCGATCGCCGATAAGGTGCGCATCGTCGATCTCGACGAACATCTGCCGATGTCCTATCACGTCGCCTTCAACCATCGCAAAGCCGCCGCCGATGCCTGCGCCGTCATCATCGAAGCGGCGGCGAGACTTACATCGGAAGCCGTCGCGCAGACCATGGCGCGCGCCGAAGCCAGGGAGAGCGCCGCGTGACCGTCCTGCTGGAAGTGTGTGTGGATAGCGCCGACGGCCTCGCTGCCGCGATTGAAGGCGGCGCCGGCCGCATCGAACTCTGCTCGGCGCTGGAGCTCGGCGGCCTGACACCGCTGCCGAGCCTGATGCGGATTGCCGCTCGCGCCCCCATTCCCGTCTACGCAATGATCCGCCCGCATGCCGGTCCCTTCATCTTCGGCAGGAAAGATGAGGAAGCGATGCTGCTCGATATCGATGCCGTGCGCGCCGCAGGCCTCACCGGCGTCGTCATCGGCGCCAACCGGTCGGACGGGACGCTCGACATGCCACTGATCCATCGCCTGAGGACGCATGCCTCAGGCCTCGGCTCGACGCTGCATCGGGCTTTCGATCTGGTGCCGGATGCCGATCAGGCGCTGGAACAGGCGGTCGAACTCGGCTGCGAACGCATCCTGACTTCCGGCTGCGCGCTGAAGGCGCCCGACGGAATCGAAACCCTGAAACGCCTCTCGGCCAAGGCGGCCGGCCGCATATCCATCATGCCCGGCAGCGGCATCCGCCCCGCCAATGCCAGGGCGATCTTGCAGGCAACCGGTGCCCGCGAGATCCATGGATCCTGCAGCTCGCCTGTGGAAAGCGCGGACCCCCGTGCGGTTGCCTTCGGTTTCGAGGCGAAAAGCAGCAATAGGACGGATGTCGCGGTGGTCAGGGAGATGTGCAGGGTGATTGCGGCGGTGGGTTAGCGAGCGCCGCCGACGCAAACACAGCGCTCAACAGCTGCCCCTCACCCTAACCCTCTCCCCGTTCTGACGGGGAGAGGGGACGTGCCCTGCGCGAGGTTAGTGGGGTACGGAGAGGTCGCGGCTCGCCCCCTTCGCCCCGTAAGCGGGGAGAAGGTGCCGGCAGGCGGATGAGGGGCTTGTCCCGCCGATCCAACTCGGCGAAACGGGGCGCTAACCCTCCCTAACCAACCCTGATCACCGCCTTGATCAGCCCGCTCTTCTCATGCGCCCAGCGGGCGAGATCGCGCGGTGCATCGGCAAGCGTCGTCCGATGGGTGATCAGCTTGTCCACCGGCACCAGGCCTTTGGCGATCGAAGCGGCCACGTGCTCGAAATCGGCGCGGGTGGCGTTGCGGCTGCCGATCAGCGTCATTTCGCGTTTGTGGAATTCGGGGTCGGAGAAGCGGATCTCGTCCTTGACGACGCTGACCAGCACCAGTGCGCCGCCATGGGCGACGAAGGAGAAGGCTTTTTCCATCGAAGGGCCGTAACCCGTCGCATCGAAGACCACGTCGAAACCATCGCCATCGGTTTTTTCCCGCACGGCGTCCGCCGTTTGCTCGTTGGCGACGATGCCGGAGATGAAGCCGAAACGGTCCGAGGCCATCTGCAGCCGCTCGGCACTGGTATCGAGCAGCGTCACGTCATGGCCTGCAATGCGCGAGAAGATCGCCGCCCCGAGCCCGATCGGGCCGGCGCCGATGACGAGCGCCCTGGCACCGGCGCCGGTCATCGATCGGCGCACGGCATGAGCGCCGATCGCCAGGAACTCGACGGTTGCCGCCGCTTCGAGGCTCAGGCCCTCGGCGGCGTAGAGGTTGCCTGCGGGAACCGAGATCTCCTCGCAGAAGGCGCCGTCCGTATGGACGCCGAGCACCTTGATATTGGTGCAGCAATTCGGCTTGCCCTTGATGCAGGCGACGCATTGGCCGCAGGAGAGATAGGGATTGACGATGACGGGTGTTCCCACCGCCATGGCAACGCCGTCGCCGGCTTCCAGCACCGTCGCCGAGACCTCATGCCCCATCACCCGGGGATATTCGAGGAAAGGATGTTTGCCCTCGAAGATGTGATAATCCGTGCCGCAGATGCCGACATGGCTGACGGCCAACCGCACCCAGCCGGGCGCCGGTGCGGCGGGCGAAGGGCGTTCGGCGATCTCGAGCACGCCGGGCTCCCGGCAAACGACTGCTTTCATGACGGATCTCGATTCTTCGTTTTTACTCTGTGTCGCGAGATTTGCCCCTCACCCTAACCCTCTCCCCGCTTGCGGGGCGAGGGGACGTGCCCAGCGAGACGTTGGCGAGGGACCGAGAGGTTGCGGCCTGGTCCCTTCTCCCCGCGAGCCGGGAGAAGGTGCCGGCAGGCGGATGAGGGGCGGGTAGGCGGCGATCTTCTGCTCGCCGCTCAATTGCTCTTGCGGCGGCGCAGCTGGTCGAAGAAGACGATCACGATGATCAAGAGACCGGTGATGATGCGCTGCCAGAAGGAGTTGACGTTCAGAAGGTTGGCGCCGTTGTTGATGGTGGCGAGGATGAAGGCGCCGATCAGCGGCCCGTGCACCGAGCCGACCGCGCCGAACAGGCTGGTGCCGCCGATGACGGAGGAGGCGATCGCCTGCAGTTCCCAGCCGTCGGCCTGCGTCGCATTGCCGATGGCGATGCGCGAAGCGAGCAGCACGCCGACGAAGGCGGCAAAGCCGGCCGAGAGGATATAGGCAAGGTAGATCATGCCCTTGACGTTGACGCCGGAAAGGCGCGCGGCTTCCGCATTCGAACCGACGGCGAAGAGATAGCGGCCCCAGCGGCTGAGATGCAGGAAGACGAAGGAGGGCACCGCCACCAGGATGACCATCCAGAACAGGCTCGGAATACTGAGAAAATCGGCCCGCGCGAAATTGCTGAAGCTCTCGTCGGTGATGCTGATCGTCGAGCCGTTGGTGATCAGCAAGCCGATGCCGCGCAGCGATGTCAGCGTAGCGAGCGTGATGATGAACGGCGGCAGGCCCATATGGACGATGCCGAAGCCGTGGAAGGCGCCGATCGCCACACCGATCAGCAGCGTCAGCGCGATCGCTCCCCAGAGCGGCACGCCCGCCTGCAGCAGCCAGGCGATGATGACGGTGCAGAAGCCGACGATCGCGCCGACCGAAAGGTCGATGCCGGCTGTGATGATGACGAAGGTCTGGCCGAGCGCCAGGATCGCCGTCATCGCGCCCTGACGCAGCAGGTTCGAAATGTTGAGCGGCGTCCAGAAGCTGGGCGTGACAAGACCGAGCACGACCCAGAGGAAGACCAGCAGGCCGATCAGGGTCAGGCCGAACAGGATGTTCATTTTCCGGCGCGGCGGCGGTGCTGCGATTTCGGTGGGGGTGGCAGTCATGAATTTTCTCCCTCTTAGAGAATTTTCGTTTTTCCGAATGGCGGAAATTCTCTATCTCTTTGTTCTCACGCAATTTCCGGACGCAAAACCGCTACGCACTTTTGCTGGAATTGCTTGTGCTCAGACGCCGATCGCTTCGCTGAGCACTTCCTCATGCGTCGCCGCGTGGAAATCATGGCTCGCGACGATCCTGCCGCCGCGGAAGACGTGCAGCCGGTCGGCCAGTTCGTAGACCTCGGGCAGGTAGGAGGAGATCAGGATGATGCCGGCGCCCTCCTTCAGCAGCTTGGCGAACAGCCTATAGATTTCCGCCTTGGTGCCGACGTCGACGCCGACGGTCGGCTCGTCGAAGATGAACAGCCTGGCGCCATGGCTCAGCCACTTGCCGATGACGATCTTCTGCTGGTTGCCGCCCGACATGCTGGAGGCCGGCACACGCCGGCTCGGCGTCTTGATGCTGAGATCGCGGATCTGCCTGTCGGCATTGGCCGATTCCCGCGCGTGGTTGATGACCGGCCCATGGCTGAGGCGCCCGAACACCGGCAGGTTGATGTTGAGGCCGATCGGCAGGTTGAGGCAAAGCCCCTGGTCGCGGCGGCTTTCCGGCGCCAGCGCAATGCCGAGCTCCATCGCGGTGCGTTCGTTCTTGATATCGACAGGCTTGCCCATCCACTGGATGTCGCCTGCCGTCGTCGGCTGGCGCCCGTAGAGCCCGAGCGCGAATTCGCTGCGCCCGGCGCCGATCAGCCCGTAGAGGCCGACGATCTGTCCAGCCTTGACGCTCAGCGACACGTCTTCGAAGCCCGGGCCCGAAAGGCCGCGGACCTCGACGATCGTTTCGCCGATGGCAATCTCTTCCTTGTGGTAGATCTGTTCGATCGAGCGGTTGATCATCAGCGCGATCAGCTCGGCGTCATTGGTCTCGCCGATCAGCCGCGTGCCGACATGGGTGCCGTCGCGCAGCACCGAGACGCGGTCGGCAAGCTCGAAGACTTCTTCCATGCGGTGGCTGATATAGACGATGGTGACGCCTTCGCCCTGCAGCCGGCGGATCAGCTTGAAGAGCTGCGCCGATTCCTGGCGGGTGAGATAGGCTGTGGGTTCGTCGAAGATCAGGAATTGGGTGCCGCGCATCGCCGCCCGCGCCGTAGCCACCAGCTGCTGCTGGCCGATCGTCAGCGAGCTGAGCAGCGCGCCGGCCGGCAGGCCGAAGCCGAGATCGTCGAGCACGGCCTGCGCCAGCTTCTCCATCTGCTTCTTGCGCATCAGGCCGTAGCGGTTGACTTCGTCGCCGAGAAAGAGGTTGGCGGCAACCGTCAGGTGTCGGCAGAGCACGACCTCCTGGTGCACGGCGTTGATGCCGCGGGCGATCGCCTCGTTCGGCGTCGACAGTCCCACCGGCTGGCCGCACCACAGCACCTCGCCGGCCGTGCGGGTGATGACGCCGGTCAGCAATTTGATCAAAGTGGATTTGCCGGCGCCGTTTTCACCGACGATGGCGTGGATTTCGCCGGCGAGGAAGGTCAGCGTCGCCGGCTTCAGCGCCTGCACATGACCGTAATTCTTCTGCAGGCCTTTGAGCTCGAGGATGGGCGATCCGGTGGGGATGCGATTGGCCTCTTTCAGCGTGGCGCTGTCATCATGGCGATGACTGACCTCTTCCAGTCCGATCATGGACCTCTCCTCCTCTTGGTCGCCTCATTTCCACCCGTGCAAACCATAGCATGATGGAAAAAGCCGCGCCGGTTTTTAAAAACCGGCGCGGCCTCTCTGTCGTACTTACTTGATCTTCGGGTTCAGCAGTGCGTCGATCTTCGGATCGGCCATATTCGCCTTGGTGACGAGGTTGGCGCCGGTGTCGACATTGGCTTCGACCTTCTCGCCCTTCGAGACGGCAAGCGCGGTCTTGATGCCGTCATAACCCATGCGGTAGGGGTCCTGGACGACGAGGCCGGCAATGGCGCCGTCCTTGAGGAAGCCGACCGTCTTGTCGTCGCTGTCGAAGCCGATGACCTTGATCTTGTCGCCAAGCTTGTTTTCGGCGATCGCCTGACCGACACCCTGTGCCAGGATCAGGTTCGAGGCGAAGACGCCGACGAGCTTCGGGTTGGCGGTGATCAGGTCGGTCATCATGTTGAGGCCGGTCGTTGCCTGGCCGTCGCCATACTTGTCGGCGATGACCTTCAGACCGGGATGCTTGGTCTTGATCTGATCCAGGAAGCCTTCACGGCGCTGCTCCAGCGAGCCGACGCCGGGAAGATTGGTCAGGATGACGATTTCGCCCTCTTCCTTGCCCGTCATCTCCTTGATGGCGGCGGCCAGACCGTCGGCGGCGATGCGGCCGCCCTGGACGTTGTCGGTCGTCAGGAACGAGCTGAACGCCTTGGAGTCGGCGGCCGAGTCGATGCCGATGATCGGAACAGACTTGGCAGCTTCATCGATCGGCTTGCCGAGCGCCTTGAATTCGGTCGGCGAAATGACGACGGCGGCCGGCTTGCCGGCAACGGCGTTCTCCAGAATGCTGATCTGGCCGTTGATGTCCGATTCCGCCTGGGCGCCGAGTTCCGGCACGTTGACGCCGAGATCCTTGCCGGCCTTGCGGGCGCCGGCCAGAACGATCTGCCAGTAGAAGGACGTCGTGTCCTTGACGATGATCGGGATCGTCACGTCGGCGGCAAAGGACGTGACCGGCATCGCCGTGGCGATGACGGCAGCGCCGGCGAGCGCGGTAAAGGCGCGGCGCGACAGAAGGGATTTCACGATGGTCATAAGGGTTCTCCTCTCAGGATGCGTTCTCCTCCGAATAAATCGGCCGCTGAACGCAGGCGGACGATTTTTATCGATAAAAAACATTTGCAGGGAGAAGCTAGCCGAGGCGCAATCAAATTGCAAGAGTGCCGATCCGGCTTTTTTGCTTTGGCAAACTCCTCCCAAGCAACTGATTTTATTCCAATACAACGATAGCCTAAAATAGCTACCGGCCGAGATCGACCTCATGCGGATGCACGACGCCCTTTTTCAAAATCAGGTTGCCGTACAGCCGGAATTCCGTCGTCGCGACGATATAGGCAGCCTTGCGAGCCATCGCGTAGAAGGCAAAACGCTCGACCGGCACAATCGCAAACTTGCCGGCGCGCCGGGAAACGATCTTTTGGAACTCGGCGCAGACCTCCGGCACGGCGTGCGGGTCGCCGACCACCTCCATCCGCCAGGCTGTCTCCGGCACGAAAGTGTCGAGCGGCATGTGGGCGAGGATCGCCTCGGCCATGTCGGTGGCGCTGACGCCGTCGGCGCGAATGACCGGCGGGCCCATCGAACCAGAGGGGAAATTGGCGTCCGCGATGACGATGTCGTCGCCATGTCCCATCGTCTTCAGCGCGTGGAGCAGATCGGGGCCGAGCAGCGGATGAATACCTTTGAGCATAGTGTCTCCTCAGACCCGGACAGCTTCGGCGCCGAGCGGCGGCGCGACCAGCGTATAGGGCTCGAATTCGGCATAGATCTCATCGGCAAGCCGTGGCTCGACGATCTCCATGTTGCGGATCAGGCTCGACGGCTTGGCGGTGCCGATCAGCACCGATGCGACGATCGGTTCGCGCAGCGGAAACTGCAGGGCGGGTGCGGCCAGCGGCACGCCGTGGCGTTTGGCGATCGCCTCCATGGCGCCGACCTTGGCCAGCACCTCGTCATCGGCCGGCATATAGTCGAAATGCGATCCCGGCACCGGCCCGGTGGCGAGAATGCCGGAGTTGAAGACGCCGCCGACGACGAGCGACGTGCCCCTCTGCTGGCAGAGCGGCAGAAGCTCGGCGACTGCCGACCGGTCGAGCAGCGTGTAGCGGCCGGCCATCAGGATGCAGTCGAGATCGGCGTTGCGCATGACGTCGAGGCAGACGGGCACTTCGTTGACGCCGAGGCCGAAGGCGGCGATCGCGCCTGAGGATTTCAGTTCCTCGAGCGCTTTCACACCGGAATCGAGCAGCTGCTTCTGATAGACCGCATTCTTCGCCGCGCCATGCGTATAGCCGCCGATATCGTGCACGTAGAGAATGTCGATGCGGTTGAGGCCGAGGCGGGCATAGCTGAATTCGACCGAGCGCATGATGCCGTCATAGGAATAGTCATAATCGGCATCGAAGGAGAGCGGATCGACATAGCTGTAATCGGGCACGGTGCCGGTCGGCACCGGCCGAAGCAGCCGGCCGACCTTGGTCGACAGCACGTAGGAACCATCAGGCTGGTCGCGCAGGAAATCGCCGACCCGGCGTTCGGCAAGGCCGAGGCCGTACCAGGGCGCCACGTCGAAATAGCGGATGCCGCTGTCCCAGGCCGCCTGCAGCGTGTCCATCGCCACCTCGCGCGGGCAGGCGCGGTAAAGACCGCCGAGCGCTGCCGCGCCGAAGCTGATTTCGGTCACCTCGAGCTTGGTCTTGCCGATGCGTCTCGTCTTCATCATGCTTCCTCGTCAAGCCTTGGGATTTTCTATTTCAGATCAGAGCGTTGCGCCGAGATGCCAGGGCACGAATTCATTGTCGCCGTAGCCGAAGAGTTCGCTCTTGGTCTTCTTGCCCGACGCCGTGTCGACGATCAGCTCGAAGATCTCGCGGCCCTTGCCGCTGATCGTCGCATCGCCGGTGGCGATGGTGCCGCAATCGATGTCCATGTCCTCTTCCATCGAGGCATAGAGCGCCGAATTGCTGGAAAGCTTCAGCGACGGCGCCGGCCGGCAGCCGAAGCAGCTGCCGCGGCCGGTGGTGAAGGCAATCATATTCGCCCCGCCGGCCACCTGGCCGGTTGCCGAGACCGGGTCGTAGCCTGGAGTATCCATGAAGACGAGGCCGGGGGCGGTGACCCGCTCGGCATAACCATAGACCGCCGTCAGCGGCGAGCGCCCACCCTTGGCAACCGCGCCGAGCGATTTTTCCAGGATGGTGGTGAGGCCGCCGCGCTTGTTGCCGGGCGAGGGGTTGTTGTCGAGCGAGGCGCCATGCAGGGCGACGTAATCCTCCCACCAGGCGATTTTCTCGTCGAGCTTCCTGGCCACGTCATCGCTGACGGCGCGGCTGCGCAGCAGATGCTCGGCGCCGTAGATTTCCGAGGTTTCCGACAGGATCGCCGTGCCGCCGGCCGCTGCCAAGAGATCGGCCGCGACACCCAGCGCCGGATTGGCGGTGATGCCGGAAAAGCCGTCCGAGCCGCCGCATTGCAGGCCGATGATGATTTCGCCGACCGACATCGGCACGCGTTTTTCCTTGCCGACATCGGCGGCGATTTCGCGCAGCATGCCCATGGCGCGCTCGACCGCGCGGCGCGAGCCGCCGGCATCCTGAATGTTGAAATGCCGCTTGGAAGCGCCGGCACCGCTCTGGCCGTAAAGCGTCAACTGGTTGACCTCGCAGCCGAGGCCGATCATCAGCACGCCGCCGAAATTGACATGCCTGGTGTAGCCGGCAAGGGTCCGGTGCAGCACGTTCATGCCGTCGCCGGTCGAGCTCATGCCGCAGCCCTGGTCGTGCACGATCGGCACGAAACCGTCGATGCCTTCGTAATGCGGCAGGATCGTCCGGTTCGCCTCGTCGGCGATCGCCCGGCAGACGGTGGTGGAACAGTTCACGCTGGCGATGATGCCGATATAATTGCGCGTCGCCGCCCGCCCGTCGGCGCGGCGGTAGCCCATGAAGGTGCGCGCCTTGTCTTCATCAGTCGCCGTTTCCGGCGCCGAATTGGCGGTCGCCGCCAGCCGGTCGTTTTCGAAATGCAGGTTGTGGCTGTGCACGTGCTGGCCGGCCTTGACCTCGGCCGTGGTGCGGCCGATCGCCTGTCCGTATTTCACCACGGGAGCCCCAAGCGGAATATCCGCAATCGCCACCTTGTGGCCGGGGTCGATTTTCTCGGAGGTCTTGATGCCGGCAACCGTCGAACCCGGTGCGATGGCCGCCGTTGCGACCGCGACATTGTCACCGGCCGACAGGATGATCCAAGGCAGTTTGTCCAAGTCTCTTCTCCCAGAGCGTGATGCCGAAAAGTGTAAACGGTTTTCGGATGTGCATTGATTTTGTTTTTTATCTACAATAAACATTTTCAAGTCAACGGGAATATTGATCCTGTGGACGAGGGAGGCAATGAGCCGCAGGCGGCCGGAAATCAGTTAAGGTCGTTTGAACAAGCCCCGGTCGGTTTGCCCTGCTTTAGAGCCGGGCAGCGGGCACGAGGGCGGAAAGCGGGGTCTGGTGGCAAGGCAGAATACGGTCTTCAAGGAAGCCTACAACAGGTATGCCGTCGCCCTGCGCACGGATACGGCACTGCCCTCGGAACCGGAGATCGCCGCCCAGCTCGGCGTCAGCCGCTCGACGGCCCGCGCCATCCTCACCCGTCTCAGCGAGGAAGGCATCATTCGCTGGAACAAGCGCCAGAAGATCGTGCTGCGCCAGCCCACCGATCGCGACCTCTTTCCCTCCGAAGAAACCGACTCCCTGCACGATATCATCGAGCGCAGCTTCATGCAGCGCATCCTCGCCGATG
Source organism: Rhizobium sp. BT03 (assembly GCF_030053155.1). NCBI lineage: Bacteria > Pseudomonadati > Pseudomonadota > Alphaproteobacteria > Hyphomicrobiales > Rhizobiaceae > Rhizobium > Rhizobium sp. BT03. The sequence continues at coordinate 2,100,242 of NZ_CP125640.1, read as the reverse complement.
ATGCCGCCCCCGGCATGCAGATCAACGAGCTGGAGCTTGCCCGCGAGATCGGCACCGGCACGACGAGCGTGCGCGAATTCCTGATCCGCTTCTCCCGCTTCGGTCTGATCGAGAAACGGCCGAACAGCCACTGGACGCTGAAAGGCTTCACCCGCGAATTCGCCCTCGAACTGGCCGATGTGCGCGAGATGTTCGAGCTGCATTCCGCCGCCGAATTCGGCCGGCTTGCCCGGGACAGCCAGGCCTGGACCGATCTCGCCGCCATCCGCGACGAACATCACGCCATGCTTGCCGATATCAATCAGCGCTTCAAGGATTTCTCCGTCCTCGACGAACGCTTCCATCTGCTGATCCACCGCGCCTCGAAGAACCGCTTCATCGCCGACTTCTACGACGCCATCGCCATCGTCTTCCACTATCACTACCAGTGGAACAAGACCGCCGCCCGCGAACGCAACGAGCGCGCCATCCACGAGCATCTGGATTATATCGCCGCCCTCGAATCCGGCGACCAGGCCGCAATCGAGAAAGCCTGCCGCATCCACCTGCGCTCCGCCCGCCAGACCCTGCTGCAATCCCTGCCGCAGATGGCGACAGAGGGCGCATGAGGGGGCCGCACGGCACAACGCCAAACACCGCCTTCCACACACGCATCATGAAACCTTCTGATCCATAAGCCGTTATCGTGCTTATGAGCGGCGCAAAACTTAAACCGAAATCGGTCGACGATACCGAACCGCAGGGTTCCGAGACGGCGGCCGAGGAGAAGCCATCGACTGCCGAGGCCGTGCCGCCGCCAGATGTCCCACCGCCAGAAGTCCCCCCGCCAGATGTCGTTGAGCCCGGTCTGGAGCTGACGCCCGAGGAGGCCGAGCAGGCGCGCAAGAAGTATCTGCTCAAGCGTTTCTGGATCAGCGCCCGCCATTATTGGGGCCGCAGTGGCGACAGGCTCGCCTGGCCGTGCACACTTGGGCTGCTGGCCCTGATCGGCATCAATGTCGGCTTCCAATATGGAATCAATCTTTGGAATCGATCGATTTTCGACGCCATCGAGAAACGCGATGCCGGCACCGTCTATTTCCTCAGCGCCGTCTTCGTGCCGCTGGTGCTCGGCACCGTCGCTGTCGTCACCACACAGGTTGCGCTTCGCATGATGATCCAGCGGCGCTGGCGTTCCTGGCTGACGACCGCGGTCATCGGGCGCTGGCTGGCAAACGGCCGTTACTATCAGCTGAACCTGATCGGCGGCGACCACAAGAACCCCGAGGCGCGCATTTCCGAGGATTTGCGCATTGCCACAGAGGCCCCCGTCGATTTCATCGCCGGCGTCATTTCCGCATTCCTGGCGGCCTCGACCTTCATCGTCGTGCTCTGGACGATCGGCGGCGCATTGACGCTGCCGATCGCCGGTTTCACCGTCACCATTCCCGGCTTTCTCGTCGTCACCGCGGTCCTCTATGCCGCGATCACCTCCAGCTCAATGGCGGTGATCGGCCGCCATTTCGTCCAGGTCTCCGAGACCAAAAACCAGACGGAGGCCGAATTTCGCTACACGCTGACGCATGTGCGGGAAAACGGCGAGAGCATCGCATTGCTCGGCGGCGAGGAGGAGGAGCGCAACGACCTCGACAAAACCTTCGCCAACGTGCTCGGGCAATGGGCGCTGCTTGCCCGCCAGCACATGCGCACGACGCTGGTGTCGCATGGCTCCATGCTGATTGCCCCGGTCGTGCCGGTCCTGCTCTGCGCGCCGAAGTTTCTCGAAGGCAGCATGACGCTCGGACAGGTCATGCAGGCAGCCTCTGCTTTCGCCATCGTCCAGGGCGCGTTCGGATGGCTGGTCGACAACTATCCCCGTCTTGCCGATTGGAACGCCTGTGCCCGGCGCGTCGCTTCGCTGATGATGTCGCTCGACGGGCTGGAGCGGGCCGAACAGAGCGACGCGCTCGGCCGCATCAAGCGCGGCGAAACGGAAGGCGAGGCGATGCTCAGCCTGAACGATCTCTCCGTGTCGCTCGACGACGGCACCGCCGTGGTCACGGAAACCCGGGTGGCGATCGAGCCCGGCGAGCGGGTGCTCGTCTCCGGAGAATCCGGTTCTGGCAAGAGCACGCTGGTGCGGGCCATATCCGGTCTTTGGCCCTGGGGTGACGGCAGCGTCAATTTCCACGCCGACCGCCGCTTGTTCATGCTGCCGCAACGACCCTACATTCCTTCCGGGACGCTGCGCCGCGCAGTCGCCTATCCCGGCGCTGCCGATAGCTGGACGTCCGATGAGATCAAGGCGGCCCTCGACAAGGTGGGACTGGCTTACCTGAACGACAAGATCGAGGAAGACGCGCCATGGGACCAGACCCTGTCGGGCGGCGAAAAGCAGCGGCTCGCCTTTGCGCGCCTGCTGCTGCATACGCCCGATATCATCGTGCTCGATGAAGCGACCTCGGCACTCGACGAAAAGAGCCAGGATAAGATGATGCAGATGGTGATCCATGAATTGCCGGAGGTGACCATCATCAGCGTCGCGCATCGCGCCGAGCTCGAAGTCTTCCATAGCCGCAAGATCACCCTGGAACGGCGCGAGGGCGGCGCAAAGCTCGTCAGCGATATCGACCTCATCAAGCGCAAGAGAAAACGGAACTTGCTGTCACGCGTTCTGGAGAAGCGCCGCGCCGTGCCGAAGGCCGGCACGGCCTCGAACAAGACGGGGGAGCCGCGGAACAGACACTGACGTCGGCTTGGTCGGGTGCGCGGAGTGCCCCCGCTTGTCGGATACGCAGCTTCACGCTTCTATTGCTGATTCCGGGGGAGGTCGTCTGCAATGTCGTAGTAGTCGCCTTTATCCGCGACAAAGATATGCATTTTAAGTTGGGTTTCGGTCGGGCTATCAAATGCACCCATCGCGACAGCAATCCAGTCTCGATGCGGTGGATCCCAAAACAGCGATGATCCACATACCGCGCAAAATCCACGCCTCACCTTTTCCGAGGATTGATACCAGGTGACACTTTCGCCTCCCCGGATCGTGATCTGACGTCGAGGCACGTCGGTTGAAGCGAAAAAGTGCCCGGATTGTTTTCGGCATTTGGAGCAGTGGCATGCGTCCGGCGCTTGCAGATCGCCTTCGATCTCAAAAGTTACAGCGCCGCACAGACAGGATCCTTTGTGCATGAGCGTTCCTCTCGTAAGTCCAATATTGCCTTTAAACCTGCGCCGAGGATCCGGCTGCTGCGCCCGTCAGCCGGGTCACGCGTCCGGGCATCGGCTGAACCGCCTAATGCGAGGCCGCCTCGCTTGCGACGGCCGCGCCCTCGCTTTTCCGGCCGTGCCCGACCGGGATCAGCCAGGTGGTGAAGAAGGTCAGCACCGCGACGACCACCACGCCCCAGAAGCTCCAATGCAGCGCCGCGTTGAAGACGGCGCGGATTGCCGGGTCGGCGGCAAGCGCCGAAAGCCCGGTCGGCTGGTTCAGCGCCTCATGCAGACCGGCCGCCGCCTCGCCGCTCGCATAGTGATTGATGCCGGCATTGAGGATGGCGCCGAGCACGGTGGCGCCGAGCGTGTTGCCGAGGCTGCGGGCAAAGATGATCGAGGCGGTGGCGCTGCCGCGCATCGACCATTCGACGCTGTCCTGCACCAGCACGATGCTGGTGAGGCTGATCAGACCCATGCCGAAGCCCATGAAGAAGGAGCCGGCACCGGCAACGATCGGCGAACTGTCAGGGGTCAGGAACAACAGGAAACAGGCGCCGAAGGGAAACATCAGGCTGCCGACGCGCAAGGTGCGCTGGATGCCGAAGACACTGTAGAAACGGCCGGAGAGCATCACCGCCAAGGGCCAGCCGACGACGAGCATGGTGAGCGTGAACCCCGCGACAAGAGGCGAGCGGCCGAGCACGCCTTGCACATAGAGCGGCAGGATTGTCGAAAGCCCGATCAGCGCCATGCCGGCCAGCAGCGTCGCCGCATTGCTGGTCGCAATCAGCCTTCGGCTCCACAGCGGGATCGAGATGATCGGCTCCGGCGCCCGCCTCTCCTGGGCCAGGAAAAGGATGCCCGAGACCACGAAGACGGCGAAAAGCGACAGCAGGATCCAGGCGCTGGCATCGGTTTCCGTCAGCATGACGAGAAGTGCCACGATCGAGATCGAAAACAGCACCGATCCGAGGTAATCGATCTTTGCCTGCTTGTGCGCCACGTCCTCCTTGAGGAAGAGCATGAAGGCGATGATCGAGATGATGCCGATCGGCAGGTTGATCCAGAAGATCCAGGCCCAGGAGATATTGTCGACGATGATGCCGCCGGCCAGCGGCCCGACGACGGCCGAGGTCGCCCACACGGTCGCCATGAAGCCCTGCACGCGGCCGCGCTCCTCGAGCTTGAAGAGATCGCCGATGATCGTCGTCGTCACCGGCTGGATGGCGCCGGCGCCGAGCCCCTGCAGCAGCCGGAACAGCACCAGCGACATCATCGACCAGGCAAGCCCGCAGAGCAAAGAGCCGACGAGGAAGATCAGGATGCCGCCGATCAGCACCGGCTTGCGCCCAAAGATGTCGGAAAGCTTGCCGTAGATGACTGTCGTCGTCGACTGCGCCAGCAGAAAGGCCGAAAACACCCAGCTGTAATAGGAAAAGCCGCCGAGTTCCCCGACGATGCGCGGCATCGCGGTCGCCACGATCGTCGCCTCGATCGCCACCATGAAAGTGGCGAGCATGATGGTGGCGACGACAAGCACGCGGTTCGAGCGATGCGCTGCATTCGACATGACGATCCTCTTCGGGTGCTCCGCAGATGCCGGAAAACGGCAGGCTGGGCAGGGCGATCGCCGCTTGCGGAGGGATGCGGTACTATTACGTCCTGGAAACCGGCCGGTAAAGCAGTTCTCACGGCAACCGTTGTCTTATGCGGTTTGACGGCAGCGAAACGAAGGCCCGGCGCCCAGCCCCAGGCCCTTATCCAATCAGGCGGACATCCGCCCTATCCTCACTGCGGGCAGGCCTCGCCGCCCGAGCCGGTATCCCCGGAGCCGGCGGTGCAACCCGGCGTCGGCTTGAGATCAGGATTGACCCCGCCGGGATTGATCGTGCTGCGGCCGCTATTGAGTTCGACGCCGCCATTGCCGCTCGTGCTGCCGGTGGTGCCGGGATCCGTGCCGACGGAACCGCTGCCCGCCGAACCAGGGCCGGTGGATCCGGTGCCCGCCGAGCCTGAGCCGGAACTTCCCGAGCCGCCGATAACAGGCGCCACCGAAAGCCGCCCGCTGGAATTTGCACCACCAGCCGTCTGCGCCATGGTCGAGCCGGCAAGGCCGATGGAAAGGAGGGATATTGCGATGAGTTTGCAGGACATGATGTTCTCCATGCTCGTTTGTCTCAAGGGGAGAACCGGCTCGGCGGCGGCATTGTTCCGAGCGGAATTGGTCGCGCGGCCGCTTCACCTGCTCATCATACTAGGGGCGCTGATCGTGACCATCCCGACCGTCTATGCCTACCCGGCAGCTCGATGAACTTATAGCCTACGCAGGACACTCATTCGCCCTCCAGCATTTTAAACTTTCGCGCCGCCTTAGGGCAAAGCATCGTGAACTGCTTGATCAGCGGCAGCATGCCTGAGGAGCACGACACATCTGCATCCTCCGGTAATGGGAAAGTGGCCCGCAGCGGTTCTCCGCCAGGAGGAACGAAGGACAGGGTGCCCTTGCGGCAATCGGCGGTGGAACGGTAGGTGTCTTTGCCATTTTCCTGCAGATACATCGCCACGCACTGCTCAACAGTCAGTTTCCCGCCATGTGCGACCGTCTCGTATCCCGGATCTCGCTCGCAATATTCCTGAAAGTTGGCCTGATTGACGTTCCCTTCCATAACCGCAGCGCGTGAATCGGTGCCGGTCCTGCTGACCAGCGTTCCGTCCCACCCAGCACATGAGGCGAGAGGGAAATCCTCGGCCTGTGCCGAGGACATAGCAAAGGTGAAAACTACCATACTCAAAAGCGATATCCGCATAAATCCTCCTAATTGCTGGCCTGCACGCGCTCGATCGACATCCAGCCGCTCATGCGAACTGAAGGGCAGCCCGACCGCGTTGAGAGAAGATGCCCACCACCTGTCGAAGCTTGCCTGCCGAGCGCCCAAACGTAGCTAAAGGTGGACGCAGGATATTAAATGGGGCTTATAATGGAGGTTGTTAGCACGCGATTGAGGAAAAAATGGTGCCGCTTGCAGGACTCGAACCTGCGACCCCATCATTACGAATGATGTGCTCTACCACCTGAGCTAAAGCGGCATTTCACGGCCGAAGCATGCGGCCCGCGATTTGCATGGCGCTGATACAGCCATTGTCCGAAGATTTCAAGCGCCCTGTCATGGCTTTGGCAAAAAAGAGGGCGGGGTGTGGAAGACTGCCCTCAGAGTGCTAGCCGGGCGCGGGCGGCCTTATATTCGGCCTCCAGCCGGTCGACGAGTTTGGCAACCGGTTCGACGGCCTTGATGGCGCTGATGCCCTGGCCGCTGCCCCAGATGTCCTTCCAGGCCTTGGCGCCGCCGACCGCCTGTTCGAAATCCATCTTCGAGACATCGGCGGCAGGCAGGTTGTCCGGGTCCATGCCGGCGGCGACGATCGAGGGTTTGAGATAGTTGCCGTGCACGCCGGTGAAATAGTTGGAATAGACGATATCGCCGGCAGCGCCTTCGACGATCGCCTGCTTGTAGGGCTCAGTGGCGCGCGCTTCTTCAGTGGCGATGAAGGGCGAGCCGATATAGGCCATATCGGCGCCCATCGCTTCCGCGGCAAGGATGGCGCCGCCGGTCGAGATCGCGCCGGCGAGCAGCAGCGGCCCGTCGAACCATTCGCGGATTTCCTGGACGAGCGCGAAGGGCGAGAGCGTGCCGGCATGGCCGCCGGCGCCGGCCGCCACCGCGATCAGTCCGTCCGCACCCTTGCGGATGGCCGAATGGGCGTGGCGGTTGTTGATAATGTCGTGCAGCACGATGCCGCCATAGGAATGCACGGCGGCATTGACCTCCGGCACGGCGCCGAGCGAGGAGATGACGACAGGCACTTTGTATTTGACGCAGAGCGACAGGTCGTGCTCCAGCCGCTTGTTCGACATGTGGACGATCTGGTTGACGGCAAAGGGGGCCGCCGGCCGATCGGGATGGGCGGCGTCATGACGGGCGAGTTCTTCGGTGATCTCGGCCAGCCATTCGTCGAGCTGGCTCTCCGGCCGGGCGTTCAGCGCCGGAAACGCCCCGATGACACCCGCCTTGCATTGCGCCAGCGTCAGCGCCGGATGCGAGATGATGAACAGCGGCGAGCCGATGACCGGCAGTCTCAATTTATCCCGGAGGATCGGGGGCAGGGCCATGGTTCATGCATCCATTGACGTTTACGAAAACGTCAATCTCATAACAGAGAAGAAAAGCCGATAAAAGAGCGGCCGCCACGCCTTCGTCGATTTCTGCCCGAATATATGCGGCTGACAAAGCTGGTAGAATAAGGTCCGCAAGCGGCGAAACCTGGCGATTATCCCCGCCGATCCGCTGCAACCGGGCCTGCAAGGCTTGCGGTTTGCCGCGCTTGCCGCTACCGAATTTCGATGGAGAACGGCGGGGATTGCAGTCCGATGCCGGGTTCAAGGTGAAGGACTTGAGGTGAGCGGATTAGAAACGGCCATCAGAACAGCGCTCGATAATTCCGATCGCGACAATCCGGAGGTTCGAGCGAGGATCTATCAGTCGGCCCGCCAGGCGCTTGAAGCCGGCTTGCGCAAGCAGGATATCACCGAGACCGAGGTCGTTGCCCATCATCGCCATCGCCTGGAAACCACCATCCACGCCATCGAAAGCGAGGAGCGCGATCGGCTGCACCCGCGCCAGAGGCCGCCTGAAGTGCCCGTGCCGCCCGTCGTGGAAATGCCGACGCCGCCGGTTCAAAAGGGGGATGTCGGCGATATCGACAACCTCATCGACAGCCCTGCGGCCGCAGGCGAGACCCGCGCTCCCGAGGTGACCCACGGCCGCGGCGACGATTTCAGCCTCGACGACGTGCGTGCCGGCAGTGCCGACCATCTGGCTGCCGCCCCGGTCGGCGAGGAGCGGCTTGCCCGCGGTCAGCGCGCCACCAACATGGATTTTCGCCCGGAGCGGGCGGCAGGCCGCCGCAAGCCGCGCAAATTCTTTTCCAGGCTTCTCGTCTGGTGCGTGCTGCTTGCCTTCATCGGCATCGGCGCCTGGTGGGCGCATACATCCGGTCTGCTGATGACGGCTGCGGAGCGCGACACCAGCGTCGCCAATCCGCCGGCGAGCACCCAGCCCGAGGATTTCACCGGCAATGACGACAGCGCCGGCAATGTGGCCCCTCACACCGACGAGCCGGTGACCATCGATCCGCAGAACAGCTTTTCGGCCGATTGGATACCGCTGTTCAAGCCCGACGATGCCGACAAGATCCAGAGCGGCCCGCGGGCGCGCACCGAAAAGATCGCCGAGAATGACGGCCCCGCCGTCCGCCTGATTTCCGAAAGCGGTGCGGCCGACGGCAATATCTCGATCAGCGTGCCCGCCTCGGTGCTGCAGCAGCTTGCCGGCAAATCCTCGACCATCGCGCTGACGCTGCAATCGACCACCGACGAGCCGACGCAGGTCACCGTCGAGTGCAATTTCCAGTCGCTCGGCAATTGCGCCCGCCACCGCTTCAACGTCACCCGCGAAAAATCGGATGCGCTGCTGCAGGTGAAATTCGACCGCTCGCTGGCGCCGAATGCGCCGGGCACGCTGACGATCAACAGCGATCTCGACGGCAAGGCGCGCGGCATCAACCTCTTCGCCGTCCGCATCCTGCCGGGGCAATAATCCGGCTCCGGCGAAGCCGGTAGCCCCGGCCCCGGCAAAGCCGGTGGCCCCAGCCTCGGCGAAGCCGATGGCCTCGGTCCCAGTAACTGGCGGCCCGGCGCCGGCTCGCCGCCTACTTCAGGAAGCCGGGCCCTGAGCCGATGATCTCCTTATCGACCGTGCCGAGCGCCTTCTCGTCCTTGCCGTCATAATCCATCCTGTTCAGCATGTGGCGGATGAGTTCGAGGCGCGTGCGCCGCTTGTCGTTGGCGCGGATCACCGTCCAGGGCGCGAAATCCGTATGGGTTTCCTTCAGCATGCGATTGCGCTTTTCGCTGTAATCGCCCCACTTCGTCAGTGCGGCGATGTCCATCGACGACAGTTTCCAGACTTTCAGCGGATCGTGCCTGCGGTCGTGGAAGCGCTTGAGCTGCATTTCGCGGCCGATATCGAGATAGAATTTGAAGAAGAAGATGCCCTCATGGGCGATGATCTTTTCGAGCTGCGGCGCCTGCTTGAGAAAATCCTCATATTGCTGCGGCGTGCAGAAACCCATGACCGGCTCGACGCCGGCGCGGTTGTACCAGGAGCGGTCGAACAGCACGAATTCGCCTGCGGTCGGGAACTGCGCGATATAACGCTGGAAATACCATTGTCCCTGTTCGCGATCGGTGGGCTTCGTCAGCGCCACGACGCGCGCAAGGCGGGGGTTCATATTCTCCGAGGAGGCCGAGATCGCGCCGCCCTTGCCGGCCGCATCGCGCCCTTCGAACAGCGCCATCACCCGCTTGCCTGATGCCTGCAGCCAGAACTGCACCTTGACGAGCTCGATCTGCAGCTTTTCCAGCTGCTCGACATAGTCCTCTTCCTTCAGCTTCTTCTTGTGGGGAAAGTCGCCGGAGGCAAGCGCGTGTTCCTCCACCCAGTCCGGCAGGATGGGATCGTCGACATCGAAGATACGTTGCTTTCCGCGGATCTCCAGCTCCACGGCCCTGCTTTCGACGGTCTCGGCCATATGCTCCTCCTTAAGCCCGATCGCTTCTTTCCTGCAGGCGAACATATTTACCGTTGAAAATCAAATCTCTCGCATTCGCCGATCATTTTTCGCGGGTTTCGGCTGCGGCCTTTCGCTTGAGACGCGGCCGACCGAAAATTTCTGTCATGAATTGCCGCTATCAGGCAGAGTTCAATATAAGAAACACGAATCGACGCCGCGAGGGCACTTGCAAGACGAAACTCCGTGGAGAAAAAGCCTGTTGGCGCGCATCCGGCGCGAGCGGCCGGTGCTGCTGGCGGCGATCGTCAGCGCGCTCGCCGCGCTTGCCGCCGGCATGAACAAGTGGGTTGTGCTTGGCCTCCTGCTTATCATGATCGTCACCGCGCTTTTCAACGAGGCGCCCGTCATCAAGGACGAACCCGCTGAGCCGGTGGAGATTGCGCCGGAGGTGCCGCCGAGCCGCCTGCCTGAAGTGTCCGCCACGCTCGCCGGCCTCGATATCCCGGTCATGGTGCTGTCGGACGATGCCTCGGTGCTCTTCCAGAACCGGGCGGCCGAAAAGGCCTTCGGCGAGGTGGCGCTCGGCGCCCATATATCGGGCCGCATGCGCTCGCCCGGTGTGCTCGACATGGTGCGCGAAACCATCGCTACCAACGCCCCGAACCAGATCGAGCATGCCGAGCGGCTGCCCTCCGAGCGCGTCTATATCGTCCGCAGCGCGCCCATTGAATTTTCGGCCGAAGGCGGGCCGCATGAGCGCTATTTCATCCTCTCCTTCCGCGATATTTCAGAGGTCCGCCGCATCGATCGCATGCGCTCGGACTTCGTCGCCAATGCCAGCCATGAGCTGCGCACGCCGCTGGCGTCGCTCCGCGGCTTCATCGAGACCATCCAGGGACCGGCGAAAAACGATCTGAAGGCGCAGGCGCGTTTCCTCGCCATCATGTTCGATCAGGCGACGCGCATGAGCCGGCTGGTCGACGACCTGCTGTCGCTCTCGCGCCTCGAGCTGAAATCGCATATCGCGCCGGATGAGAAGGTCGATCTGGTGCCGCTGCTCGGCCATGTCCGGGATTCGCTGGTGCCGCTGGCAAAAGATGTCGGCGTCGATATCGACCTGCATCTGCCCGACGGCAAGGTCGAGGTGCTGGGAGACCGCGACGAGCTCGTCCAGGTGTTCGAGAACCTGATGGAAAACGCCTGCAAATACGGCCAGGAGGGCAAGATCGTCGATGTCTGGCTGAAGAACGGCGCCGGTGAGCCCGTCGAGGTCAGCATCGTCGATAAGGGACCGGGCATTCCGGCCGAGCATGTGCCGCGCCTGACCGAGCGCTTCTATCGCGTCAGCATCGAGGACAGCCGCTCGAAAAAAGGCACCGGCCTCGGCCTCGCCATCGTCAAGCACATCCTCACCCGCCACCGGGCGCGGCTGATCGTCAAATCCGAGGTCGGCAAGGGCACCGATTTTACGGTGCGGTTCTGAGAAACGGATAGGAAAGTGCCCCTCACCCTAACCCTCTCCCCGTTCTGACGGGGAGAGGGGACGTGCCCTACGAGAGGTGGGTGAGGGCCGAGAGGTTGCGGCATATCCCCTTCGCCCCGCGCGCGGGGAGAAGGTGCCGGCAGGCGGATGAGGGGCAGACACACGGTATGATCTGAATGAAAGGATGCAAGAGCCCTTCACTTTATGGTGTGCTTAATGGATTTACAATGAAAAGTAGATCTGCGGCCAAAGTTCAGATCCTTGCGGACGCATCCGCTCGACGTGTATTAAATTAATTATTTAATATCAACAACTTAACCTGTCACAAATGTTTCACCGATTTGACATAAAAGGACGGTGCTTACAGCGCTAAGAGAGTCCCGCCGATGAAAAAAGGCACTGCGAGGGCCTCTCGAAAGGCCGCACTCACACAAGCCCAATGCGGGAGATTTCTAATGAACACCTTCAAGCTCACCGTTGCCGCGCTCGCTGCAACCGCCGCTTTCGCTGGCGCTGCCGTCGCCCGTGACCAGATTCAGGTTGCCGGTTCGTCCACCGTCCTGCCTTACGCAAAGATCGTTGCCGAGTCCTTCGGCGAAACCTTCACCAACTTCAAGACGCCGGTCGTTGAATCCGGCGGCACCGGCGCTGGTCTGAAGGAATTCTGCAAGGGCGTTGGCGAAGACACCATCGACATTGCCAACGCTTCGCGTCCGATCAACAAGAACGAAGCCGAGGCCTGCAAGGCTGCCGGCGTGACCGACATTCAGGAAGTCAAGATCGGTTATGACGGCATCGTCTTCGCAACCGACTCGTCCAACCCGGACGTTGCCTACGTTCCCGCAGACATCTACAAGGCCCTCGCAGCCCAGGTCGTCGTCGACGGCAAGCTCGTCGCCAACCCCTACAAGAAGTGGTCGGACGTCAACCCGAAGCTTCCGGCTGTTGATATCGCTGCCTATATCCCGGGCGAAAAGCACGGCACCCGCGAAGTCTTCGAACAGAACGTTCTCGCTGCCGGCTGCAAGGCTTCGGGTGCTCTCGACGTCATCGCCAAGGAAATCTCCGACAAGGCCGCTCAGACGAAGGCCTGCGTCGCAGTCCGCAAGGACGGCGCTGCTGTCGACATCGACGGCGACTATCCGGAAACGCTCGCCCGCATCGCTGCCAACAAGACCGGCGTCGGCGTATTCGGCCTCTCCTTCTACGAAAACAATGCCGACAAGCTCAAGGTTGCGACCATGAGCGGCATCGTTCCGTCGACGGAAACGATCGCCAACGGCACCTATCCGGTTTCCCGCCCGCTGTTCTTCTACGTCAAGAAGGCACATCTCGGCGCCGTTCCGGGCCTGAAGGAATATGTCAACTTCTTCGTATCCGACCAGATGATCGGCCCCGACAGCCCGCTCGTCGAATACGGCCTGGTTGCCGCTCCGGATGCCGAGCGCGACGCGATCCGCAAGGACGTCGAAGCCGGCAAGTCCATGTAATCACTTTGCCGGCGCGGCGCTGCAAAGCCCGCGCCGGCATTGCCTTATCCCTTTGCGTGCCGGCGTTTCCGGTGCTGCAGGGTAAATTCATTCCGCATGATTGGGCTTTTTGGGGCTGCGGGCCTGGGGACGTAACGAATGAGCACATCCATCATACTTTTGTGCCTTGTGGTGATCGGTGCCGCCGCCTATCTGGTCGCGCGCAGCCGGGCCTCGGCACTTGCCGGCGGCAAATCCTCTGCCTTGCATTCACGGCCGGCCTATTACGGCGCCTATGCGGCGATCTGGGCGGTTCTTCCCGCTCTCATCGTCATCTGCGTCTGGCTCTCGGTCAGCCCCGGCATCATCCAGTCCTCGGTTCGCAGCCACTTCCCTGAAGAGGTCAAGGCGCAGGCCGCCGTCGAGCAGGATCTCGGTTATTCCATGGTAGCGACGCTCGCCCGCGGCCTGACGATGCTGACCGCTGAGGAGACCGCAGCCGTCGGCACCGATCCGGCGGCACTGCAGGCCAAGCTCAGCGAAAAGGGCGTGCCGCTTGCCGGCCAGCCGCTGCCTTACATGCTCGGCGCCGCCAAGACGCTCAACGCCATGAGCGCAACGAGCCGCCTCGCCATGACGGCGGTGGTCTTCATTCTCGCCGTTGCCGGCGCCTTCTATGCGCTGCGCGCCATCGCGCCCCGCTTCCGCGCCCGCAACCGGGTCGAGCGCGTCATGCTCTGGGGCCTGCTGCTTGCCTCGTCGATCGCCATCCTGACGACGATCGGCATCGTGCTTTCGATGCTGTCGGAAGCCGCGCGCTTCTTTGCCGCCGTACCCGCCGCCGATTTCTTCTTCGGCACCGTCTGGGATCCGCGTTTCGCCGGCGCCGGCAGCTCATCCTTCGGCCAGTTCGGCCTGATCCCGCTCTTGCTCGGCACGCTTTATATTGGCCTGGTCGCCATGCTGGTTGCCGTGCCGGTCGGCCTGTTCGCCGCTATTTACATGGCCGAATACGCCTCGCCGAAGCTGCGCGGGATCGCCAAGCCGCTGCTCGAAGTGCTCGCCGGCATTCCGACCATCGTCTACGGCTTCTTCGCGCTCGTCACCGTCGGCCCGTTCCTGCGCGATTTCTCGGCTCAGATCAGCGGCCTGCTCTCCGGCAGCTACACCAACTTCATCCAGGCGCAGAGCGTTCTGACCGCCGGCATCGTCATGGGCATCATGCTGATCCCTTACGTTTCCTCGCTGTCGGACGACATCATCACCGCCGTGCCGCGGGCACTGCGCGACGGTTCGCTCGGTCTCGGCGCCACCCGCTCCGAAACCATCAAGAAGGTGGTTCTGCCGGCCGCTCTTCCCGGCATCGTCGGCGCGCTTCTGATGACCGCCTCGCGCGCCATCGGCGAAACCATGATCGTCGTGCTGGCCGCCGGTGTCGCCGCCCGCATCCAGATCAATCCCTTCGAGCCGATGACGACGGTGACCGTCAAGATCGTCAATCAGCTGACCGGCGACCTCGAGTTCACCTCGCCGCAGACGCTGGTTGCTTTCGCTCTGGGCATCACCCTGTTCTGCATCACGCTTTGCCTCAACATCTATGCGCTCTACATCGTGCGCAAATACCGGGAGCAGTACGAATGACGGATATTGTTTCTCCCACATCAGGCGTCACCATCTCCAAGGCGCCGGCGCGCCGCGATATCGGCATCAAGCGCCGCTACGCCGCCGAGCGCCGGTTCCAGGCCTATGGCATCGCCGCCATCGCCTTCGGTCTCGTTTTCCTGTTCATTCTGTTGTGGACGGTGATCGGCAAAGGCTACACCGCCTTCCAGCAGACGGCGATCACCCTGCCGATCGAATTCTCCGAGAAGACGATCGACCCCAGCAACAAGCGTGCGACTGACCCTTCGGTGCTGATCGCCGCCAATTACCCGGTTCTGCTGCGCGATGCGATCGTCAAGCAGCTGAATATCAATGCCTCGAGCAAGCCCGACGTGCGCGATGCAGCCGCCATGCTCTCCAAGGGCGCGCCGATCCAGCTGCGCGACATGGTCGTCGCCGACCCGTCGATCATCGGCAAGACGGTCAATGTCACCGTGCTTGCCGACGCCAATGTCGATAGCGCCAACAAGGGCCAGATCGACCTTTCGGTCGATGAGAAGAACCGCAAAGTCAACGACAAGCAGGTTGGCTGGATGAACGAGCTGAAGGCGAGCGGCGCTCTGCACAAGCAGTTCAACACCGGCCTCTTCGTCAACGGCAATTCCAGCCGTCCGGAGGCTGCAGGCCTTGGCGTCGCCCTCATCGGCTCGCTCTACCTGATGCTGATCGTGCTGGTGCTCTCCCTGCCGATCGGTGTCGCCGCCTCGATCTATCTCGAGGAGTTTGCCCCGAAGAACCGGCTGACGGATCTGATCGAGGTCAACATCAACAACCTCGCCGCCGTCCCGTCGATCGTCTACGGTCTGCTCGGCCTTTCCGTCTTCATCAATTTCGTCGGCCTGCCGCGTTCGGCGTCGCTGGTCGGCGGCCTGGTGCTGACGCTGATGACCCTGCCGACGATCATCATCGCGACGCGCGCGGCTCTGCGCGCCGTGCCGCCGTCGATCCGCGCCGCAGCGCTCGGCCTCGGCGCTTCGAAGATGCAGATGGTGTTCCACCATGTTCTGCCGCTCGCCATGCCCGGCATCCTCACAGGCACGATCATCGGCTTGGCGCATGCGCTCGGCGAAACCGCGCCGCTGCTCCTGATCGGCATGGTCGCCTTCGTCGCCAACGCGCCGACGACACCGCTCGATCCCTCGACGGCCCTGCCGGTGCAGGTCTATATGTGGGCCAACGAGGCCGAACGGGCCTTCGTCGAGCGTACTTCGGGTGCCATCATCGTCCTGCTCCTGTTCCTGATCGTCATGAACATGGGCGCCATCCTCTTGCGTCGTCGCTTCGAGCGCCGCTGGTAAACGGAGTTACAGATCATGAACATGTTGACGGAAGCTGCAGTTGAAAAGGCGCTGGATCAGAAGATGAGCAACGTCCCGTATAAGATGATCGGCCAGGATGTCTCGGTTTACTACGGCGAGAAGCGCGCGCTTTTCGATGTGAACCTGAACATCCGCGAAAACACCGTAACCGCGCTGATCGGCCCGTCGGGCTGCGGCAAGTCGACCTTCCTGCGGAGCCTGAACCGCATGAACGACACGATCGACGGCTGCCGCGTCGCCGGCAAGATCACGCTGGACGGCGACGACATCTATGATCCCGATATCGACGTCGTCGAACTGCGCGCCCGCGTCGGCATGGTCTTCCAGAAGCCGAACCCGTTCCCGAAGACGATCTATGAAAACGTCTCCTACGGCCCGCGCATCCATGGCCTTGCCAAGTCGAAGGCCGATCTCGACCAGATCGTCGAGACCAGCCTGCAGCGCGCCGGCCTCTGGAACGAGGTCAAGGACCGCGTGCACGAATCCGGCACCGGCCTCTCCGGCGGTCAGCAGCAGCGCCTCTGCATTGCGCGTGCCGTCGCCGTCAGCCCCGAAGTCATCCTGATGGACGAGCCCTGCTCGGCGCTCGACCCGATCGCCACCGCCAAGGTCGAGGAGCTGATCCACGAGCTGCGCGAGAACTACACGATCGTCATCGTCACCCACTCCATGCAGCAGGCCGCGCGCGTCTCGCAGCGCACCGCCATGTTCCACCTCGGCAATCTCGTCGAGGAGAACGACACCGACAAGATGTTCACCAATCCCGACGATCCGCGCACCCAGGACTACATCATGGGTCGCTTCGGCTGATTGCGGTCATCCGAAGCCTTCCCGTTATTCGAGGACAAAGCCCCATGGCATCGACACATATTTATTCTGCCTATGATGATGATCTGAAGTTCCTGTCCAGACGGATTTCCGAAATGGGCGGCCTGGCCGAGCAGATGGTCGCCGAATCCGTTCGCGCCCTGGTCAACGGCGACACGGCGCTCGCCCAGAAGGTCATCTCCGACGACGTGATCCTCGATCACGCCGAGCGCGAGATCGGCGACAAGGCGATCATCACCATCGCCCGCCGCCAGCCGATGGCCGCCGACCTGCGCGAAATCATGGGTTCGATCCGCATCGCCGCCGATCTCGAACGCGTCGGCGACCTCGGCAAGAACACCGCCAAGCGTGTTATCGCCGTGCAGAGCACCGGCGTTCCCCGCAAGCTCGCCCGCGGCCTCGAGCATCTGTCCGAACTGGCGCTCGTCCAGCTCAAGGAAGTGCTCGACGTCTACACGACGCGCGCCGCCGACAAGGCGAGTGCGATCCGCGAGCGCGACAACGAGATCGACGCGATGTACACCTCGCTGTTCCGCGAGCTCCTGACCTACATGATGGAAGATCCGCGCAACATCACCAGCTGCACGCATCTTCTCTTCTGCGCCAAGAATATCGAGCGCATCGGCGACCACGCCACCAACATTGCCGAGACCATCTATTACATGGCGACCGGCGCGCAGCCGGAAGGTGACCGTCCGAAGGACGACAGCGCCAACACCGTCGGCGCGGTCACCGAATAACCGCCTAAACCAGACCATTGCGTGCGCGCCCATCTGGGGCGCGCAAAGAGGTCGCAGCCATTTTTTGTGAATTTGCGCAGGATGCATTGCTTAAATCACCCCCGGTTTAAGGATCAAGCGCGAGGAGACCGACACGCATGATCCCGAGAGTTGCAGTTGTTGAAGACGAGGAAGCCCTGAGCGTGCTTCTCCGCTACAATCTCGAAGCTGAGGGCTTCGAGGTCGATACCATCCTTCGTGGCGACGAGGCCGAAATCAGGCTTCAGGAGCGCACGCCCGACCTTCTCATCCTCGACTGGATGCTGCCCGGCGTCTCCGGCATCGAGCTTTGCCGGCGCCTGCGCATGCGGCCGGAAACCGAGCGCCTGCCGATCATCATGCTGACGGCGCGCGGCGAGGAGAGCGAGCGCGTCCGCGGATTGTCGACGGGCGCCGACGATTATGTCGTCAAGCCTTTCTCGACCCCGGAACTCGTCGCCCGCGTCAAGGCGATGCTGCGCCGCGCCCGCCCCGAGGTACTGTCGACCGTGCTGAAATGCGGCGATATCGAACTCGACCGCGAAACCCACCGCGTCCACCGCAAGAGCCGCGAAGTCCGCCTCGGTCCCACCGAATTCCGCCTCTTGGAATTCCTGATGTCGTCGCCCGGCCGGGTCTTTTCCCGCTCGCAGCTCTTGGACGGCGTCTGGGGCCACGACATCTACGTCGACGAACGCACCGTCGACGTCCATGTCGGCCGCCTGCGCAAGGCGCTGAACTTCTCCAACATGCAAGACGTCATCCGCACCGTCCGCGGCGCCGGCTATTCGATGGAAGCCTGAGCCTCGCAAACGGGGGTGAGGGGACGTGCCCCGCGAGAGGTTGCCGGGAACGGAGAGATTGCCGCTTGCTCCCTCTTCTCCCCAGCGGGGAGAAGGTGGCCCGAAGGGGCGGATGAGGGGGCCCACACGGCACCCCCTCCCGTCATCACCTATCCCATCATATCAACGGCGAACGCCCTAAGCACGGTCGAAACCCGCACGGGCGTTGTTGGGAAAGACCGGCTTCGCCGGCCCCCTCATCCGCCCTACGGGCACCTTCTCCCCGCTGGGGAGAAGAGGGAATCGAGACGCTGCGGCATATCCCTTTTCCCCGCAAGCGGGGTCCGAAGGACGGGTCGAGACATGTGGCTCGCCCCCCCGGTCGGTGCCGGCAGGCGGATGAGGGGCAGCCACACCCAACACACTCACACAAAAAAACGGGCTTTTCAGCCCGTTTTCGTATTCCGGCAATGCCTTACCCGCTCAGCTGGCCCGCGCTGCCGCCCGGCGGCGTTCGTTGATTGGCTGGTAGGCGAGTTTCTGGTGATAGCTGCAATAGGGCGAATTATCAGGGGACTCGCAGCCGCAGAAGTGGAAGTCGTCCTTCAGCGGATCGCCGACCGGCCATTTGCAGGTGCGTTCGGTCAGTTCCGTCAGGCCGAGGCGGCGCGAGATCGGCACGACCACGTTGCCCTTCGGCACGTATTCCATTTCCTCGACCGTTTCGATCTCGATCTCTTCCTTCAGCATCGTCGCGCCCTGCTGGCGGGTGACGGTGCGGGTGGCGATCCGGGAGGCGTAGTTCGGCGCGCGCGGCGCAGATGTATTGCGTTTCGGCGTCCGCGCCGTGGCGGCCGTGCCGCCGGCCTTGGCGCGGCCGGGAAGGCTCAGCCTGTGTACCTTGCCGATCACAGCGTTTCTGCTGACACCGCCAAGTTGTGCCGCGATCTGGCTGGCGCTCAGTCCTTCGGCCCAAAGCTTCTTGAGTTTCTCGACCCGCTCGTCTGTCCAGTTCATGCCCTGTCTCCACCTTTCGCGTTGGTGATGGCAGAATCCCTCACCGTTGTCCCGGAAGCCTCCGAAACAAGAAACGCCTGATCAATTTTGGTGACTAGTTCCGCCGCATGCAGTCTAGTAATTGAACTTTAACCTAGTGTGAGCCTGACTCCGTGACAAGAGTCGCATGAATCCGGATGAATCGAATTCGGAGTTTTCCCCAACTTGCTGCCCCGGCGTGTCATTTCTGCAATATTGCCTGTTGAAGGTCGAAAACACCGCTGCACAAGCTTGCTGCATGCGCTAAGGCCGCAGTTTTGTTGACATTGCAGCGCGAAAAGGAAATAGTACCGCTGGCCGCCGCAAGGCGGCATTTTTGATTTTTCGGGCCTGGTTTTCTTAGCCGGAGTCCGTTGCTAGATAACGCTGATCGGGAGACCCGCGCCATGGCCGAAGCCGCGCCGCTTTATGACACCTATTCTCGTGCCCCGCTGCGGTTCGAGCGAGGCGAGGGCGTATGGCTGATCACCGAAGGCGGCGAGCGTTATCTCGATTTCGGCGCCGGTGTTGCCGTCACCTCGGTCGGCCACAGCAACCCGCACGTGGTCGGCGCCTTGAAGGAACAGGCCGACAAGGTCTGGCACCTCTCCAACATCTATGAGATCCCCGGCCAGGAACGCCTGGCCAAGCGGCTGACGGACGCGACCTTCGCCGACAAGGTGTTCTTCACCAATTCGGGCGCCGAGGCGCTCGAATGCGCGATCAAGACGGCGCGCCGCTATCAGTTTTCCAAGGGCCATCCCGAGCGCTTCCATATCATCACCTTCGAAGGCGCCTTCCATGGGCGCACGCTGGCGACGATCGCCGCCGGCGGCCAGGAGAAATATCTCGAAGGCTTCGGCCCCAAGGCGCCGGGCTTCGATCAGGTGGCATTCGGCGACATCGACGCGGTCCGGGCCGCCATCACCGACGCCACCGCGGCAATCCTCATCGAGCCGGTGCAGGGCGAGGGCGGTGTGCGCCCCGCCACCCCCGAATTCATGAGGGCGCTGCGACAGATCTGCGACGAAAACGGCCTGCTGCT
The DNA here is from genome assembly GCF_030053155.1 of Rhizobium sp. BT03. Taxonomy (NCBI): domain Bacteria; kingdom Pseudomonadati; phylum Pseudomonadota; class Alphaproteobacteria; order Hyphomicrobiales; family Rhizobiaceae; genus Rhizobium; species Rhizobium sp. BT03. The sequence continues at coordinate 2,080,039 of NZ_CP125640.1, read as the reverse complement.
GATCCTCGACGAGGTCCAGACCGGCGTCGGCCGCACCGGCAAGCTTTTCGCCCATGAGTGGTCGGGCGTCACCCCCGACATCATGGCGGTCGCCAAGGGCATCGGCGGCGGTTTCCCGCTCGGCGCCTGCCTGGCCACTTCGGAGGCCGCCTCGGGCATGAAGGCCGGCACGCACGGCTCGACCTATGGCGGCAATCCGCTGGCCATGGCCGTCGGCGGCGCCGTGCTCGACATCATCCTAGCCGATGGCTTCCTCCAGCAGGTGCGTGACGTCGCCCTCGTTTTCCGTCAGGGGCTGGCCTCGCTGAAGGATCGGTATCCCGATGTGATCGAGGATATCCGAGGCGAGGGGCTGCTGCTCGGCGTCAAGGCTGCTATTCCCTCGGCCGAACTGCTGCAGGCGATCCGCGCCGCGCATCTGCTCGGCGTGCCCGCCGGCGACAACGTCATCCGCCTTCTCCCGCCCCTCGTCGTCACCGCCGAGGAAGCCCGCGAGGGCCTTGCCCGCATCGAGCGCGCCGCCGAGAGCATCCGCGCCTCCAAGGTCAAGAAGACGGCTTGAAAGGATTGCGCCCGCGGGCGCACGACAGGTAAGAACATGGCTCCTAAACATTTCCTCGATCTATCGGCCGTCACCTCGGCCGACCTCAGAACCATCATGAACGATGCGCTCGCCCGCAAGCAGGCCTTCAAGGCTGGCAAGGGCGACAAGCCGCTCGCCGGCAAGATGCTGGCGATGATCTTCGAAAAGCCGTCGACGCGCACCCGCGTCTCCTTCGACGTCGGCATGCGCCAGCTCGGCGGCGAAACGCTGTTTCTATCAGGCACTGAGATGCAGCTCGGCCGCGCCGAGACGATCGGCGACACCGCCAAGGTGCTGTCGCGTTATGTCGATGCGATCATGATCCGCACCACCGAGCATTCCAGGCTCCAGGAGCTTGCCGAGCATGCGACGGTGCCTGTCATCAATGCGCTGACGGATGATACCCATCCCTGCCAGATCATGGCCGATATCATGACCTTCGAAGAGCATCGCGGCCCGATCAAGGGCAAGACCATCGCCTGGACCGGCGACGGCAACAATGTGCTGCATTCGCTGGTCGAGGGTGCCGCGCGTTTCGGCTACCGCATGAACATGGCCGTGCCCCTTGGTTCTGAGCCCAAGGATCACTATCTGAACTGGGCCCGCAATGAGGGCGCCGAAATCATGCTTTGCCATGATGCCGACCGTGCGGTCGAAGGCGTCGATTGCGTGGTGACCGATACCTGGGTCTCCATGAATCAGGAACATCGGGCCCGGGGTCACAACGTCTTCCAGCCTTACCAGGTCAACGCGGCCTTGATGGCGAAGGCCGGCAGCGATGCATTGTTCATGCATTGCCTGCCCGCGCATCGCGGTGAGGAAGTGACGGATGAGGTGATCGACGGCCCGCAATCCGTGGTCTTCGATGAGGCGGAAAACCGTCTTCATGCGCAGAAGTCGATTCTTGCTTGGTGCCTGGGCGCGATCTGAACCATAATCGGACGCCGCGTGTGAACAACGCGCGGCCGCGCGAGCGAAGGGCACCCTGTCCTTTCGCTTGAAAACTAGGAGTGAATCCATGGCAGAAGCTGCAGCCGCCCTCGGCCAGTTCGATTTCGCCGGCGATGACCATGTCGTCCCCTTTCAGGTGGAGGGTCTGGATGTGCGCGGCCGCGCCGTCCAGCTCGGCCCGATGCTCGACGCCATCCTCGAGCGCCATCATTATCCCGCACCCGTCGCCCGGCTGCTTGCCGAAGTCGTGGTGCTGACGGTGCTGCTCGGCACATCGCTGAAGTTCGACGGCAAGTTCACCGTGCAGACCAAGGGCGATGGCCCGGTCGATCTTCTCGTCGCCGATTTCTCGACGCCGGAAAATGTCCGCGCCTATGCCCGTTTCGACCAGGCGCTGCTCAACAAGGCCATTGAAGCTGGGGAAACCGAGCCGGAGCAATTGCTCGGCCGGGGCGTGCTCGCCTTCACCATCGACCAAGGCAAGTTCGGCCAGCCCTACCAGGGCATCGTCGCGCTCGACGGCACCTCGCTGGAGGAGATTGCCGGCGTCTATTTTCGCCAGTCGGAGCAGATCCCGACGCGCGTGCGGCTGGCCGCCGCCGAACTGCTCGATCGCGACGAGGCCGGCAAGCCGCGCCACCGCTGGCGGGCCGGCGGCCTTGTCGCCCAGTTCCTGCCTGAGGCGCCGGAGCGCATGCGCCACCCCGACCTCCACGGCGGCGACGGCGATAACGGCGACCGCCCGCATGGCGAGGACGACGCGTGGACCGAAGCGCGCTCGCTGGTCGAGACCATCGACGCCGATGAACTCACCGACCCGCTTGTCGGCACCGAGCGGCTGCTGTTTCGCCTGTTCCACGAACGCGGCGTGCGCGTCTACGAACCGCGCGCCGTTTTCGACCGCTGCAGCTGTTCGCGCGACAAGATCAAGGGCGTGCTGAAGGGCTTCACGGCCGAGGAGATCGAGGCCAGCCAGGAAAACGGCGAGATCGCCGTCACCTGCGAATTCTGCTCGACCACCTACCGCTTCGAGCCGGTCGAACTTCAGCCGGCTGAGTAGGCTCGGTTGAGCACGCACAGAACAAATACAAAAGATTAGCGATGATGCAGCACGGTGACTCGACTTTTGGTAGTCACTGTGCACCATTTATCCAACTGGTTCGGGGATGGGACTTCATGCGCATTTTTTATTTCGTAGTCGCATTCATGGCTGCGATGCCACAAATTGGCTTGGCTGATGATAAGGCAATCCAATGGAAAGAGGTCGGGGGCTGGACCGTGGCCGATCGTGTCCCAGGGAGTGGTGTAGCTGGATTTCATAGCCATCGGTGATTTCCGGTAGGGTCGGGTTGCTTAGAGCCAACCTGAAGGACTCCACCGATGACCGACGACATGATGAACCTACGCTCACTCGTTGAGAAGAGCGCTGACGCCGATTTGCTGCGCGAGATGATCGGCTTTGCTGCCGAGAAACTGATGGCGCTGGAAGTCGGCACGAAGACCGGTGCGGGCTATGGCGAGAAGAATGGCTTTCGACTTGCCCAGCGCAACGGCTACCGCGACCGAGACTGGGAGACGCGGGCGGGCACCGTCGAGCTGCGCATTCCCAAGCTTCGTACCGGCAGCTATTTCCCGAGCTTCCTTGAACCACGCCGTATGGCCGAGAAGGCTCTGACGGCGGTTATTCAGGAGGCCTATATCCAGGGCGTTTCGACCCGCTCGGTTGATGACCTCGTCAAGGCGATGGGCATGTCGGGCATTTCCAAGAGCCAGGTCTCCCGGCTGTGCGAGGAGATCGACGAGAAGGTGAAGGCCTTTCTCGACCGGCCTATCGAGGGCGAATGGCCCTATCTGTGGATCGATGCTACCTACCTGAAGGTCCGGCGTGGCGGGCGCATCGTCTCTGTTGCAGTCATCATCGCCGTCGGCGTCAACACCGACGGCCGACGCGAAGTGCTCGGCATGGAGATCGGCACGTCCGAGGCCGAGGCGATCTGGACGGAATTCCTGCGCAAGCTGACCAGGCGGGGTCTGCGTGGCGTCAAGCTCGTCGTCTCCGATGCCCATGAGGGCATCAAAGCCGCAGTATCGAAGGTGCTCTGCGCCACCTGGCAGCGCTGCAGGGTCCACTTCATGCGCAATGCTTTGGCCCATGCTGGAAAGAGCGGACGGCGCGTCGTCTCCGCCTTCATTGCCACGGCCTTCGCTCAAGACACGCCGGAGGCGGCAAGCACTCAGTGGCGCAACGTCGCCGACCAGATCAGGCCAAAGGTCCCGAAGCTTGCCAGTTTGATGGACAACGCTGAGCAAGACGTACTCGCCTACATGACCTTTCCCAAGCAGCATTGGGCCAAACTTCACTCGACCAACCCGATTGAGCGATTGAACGGCGAGATCAAGCGGCGGACAGAGGTCGTCGGCATCTTCCCCAACGACGACGCCATCGTGCGCCTGGTCGGTGCGCTGCTGCTCGAACAGAATGATGAATGGGCCGTCCAGCGATCTCGCTATATGACCCTTGAGACAATCGCTACGATGAGCGATGATCCACTCATCAGCCTGCCAGCAGCAAGCTGACACTCATCCGGCCCTCTGGGATGAGCCGTGGCCGTCTAAGCTACACCACTCCCTGGGACACGATCCCGTGGCCGTCGACCCGACTTTAGACAATGGCTGTTTTGTTCTGACGTCCTTTGATGACGACACCATTTTTCGTCTTGGCTTCAATTTCCGAAAAAAGGACAAACCTCTGTACATTCTGCTCGGAAATCCGAACTGGAAATCCTTGGAGAAAGGTAAGCATTATCCCATCGAACTCTCGTTAGACCAGACTCAATGGACGGCTGATGCGAGAGGCCTGGATCTCGACGGCCTCAAATCATTGTGGATCGATACCGACGATGCCGACTTGATTGAGGAGTTCTCTGGTAAACTGAGTTTCCGCGCCCGCTTTAACGGAAAAGAGATTGTTGCCCTCGGTCTGAAAGATTCCGAGAGGGCAGCGGATGAGTTGCTCGCCTGCCAAAAGGCGGTAAACGATGCGGTCATGAAACAGCCGGCGCCGCCACAATCAAAAGATCCGTTCGAAGCAAAGCCAGGCACCCAGGCCTCGGATCCTTTTGACCTTTAGCAGATTGATGACTGGGCAAGCCCGAGGACCCATGCGGCAAGCACGGCGTTCGTGTTCGAATTGACAAAGCAACCCGTCAGTTGAGCACGCGCAGCAGCCCCGGTGAATCCAGCGAGAAGGCAGGGATGTCGACATCGAACATTTCGCCTTCATCCGTCTCCATCTGGTAATGGCCGAACATCAGGCCGGAGGGCGTGTCGAGCGGGCAGCCGGAGGAATATTCGTAGGTGTCGCCGGGGCTGAGCCGCGGCTGTTCGCCGACGACGCCGGGGCCGGTCACCTCGTCCACCACGCCGTTCTGGTCGGTGATGTTCCAGTAGCGGTTGACCAGGCGCACGGCGATGCCGGAATTGTTGCTGATGACAATCCGGTAACCCCAGACGTAACGATCGTCGTCCGGATCGGATTGCTCCTCCAGATAAAATGGCTCGACGACGACTTCGATATCTTTTGTGAGGGCGCGATACATGCCTTGCACCTTAGTCAAGATATGTTACCCGTATCTTATAAGAGGGCCTGTCCGTCAAGAAACGGAACGATGATCGTGAATAAAACGGTCATGATCGAAGGTGTTTCGATCGTTAAGCCTAATTGTCAGCGTTAATTTCACTTCCGAACGCCGGCACGGCCGAACCCCAAACGAGGTCCGGCCGCCATTGGTGTGATCAGGCCGAAACCTTGGCAAGCGCCTTGGTGAAATCCTCGATCAGGTCGTCGGTATCCTCGATGCCGGCCGAAAGGCGGACGGTGCCCGGGGAAATGCCGAGTTCGGCGCGCGCCTCCTCCGACAGGTTCTTGTGGGTCGTCGTCGCCGGATGGGTGATCAGGCTCTTGCTGTCGCCGAGATTGTTGGAAATCTTGATGATCTCGAGCGCGTTCTGCAGCGCGAAGGCCGCCTCCTTGCCGCCCTTCAGCTCGAAAGCGACGAGGGTCGAGCCGCCGGTCATCTGCTTGGCGATGATATCGGCCTGCGGATGGTCCTTGCGGCCGGGATAGATCACTTTGGCGACCTTGCCTTGCTCGGCCAGGAAATCGGCGATCTTCGCCGCATTCTGCGTCTGCTGCCTGACGCGCAGCGGCAGCGTCTCGATGCCCTTCAGCAGCGTCCAGGCATTGAACGGCGACATGGCCGGGCCGGTATGGCGGAAATAGTCGTGCAGGTTCTCGTCGATCCACGCCTTGTCGGCCAGAACGACGCCGCCGAGGCACCGGCCCTGGCCGTCGATATGCTTGGTGGCGGAATAGACGACGATATGGGCGCCGAGTTCCAGCGGCTTCTGGAAGAGCGGCGTCGCAAAGACATTGTCGACGACCACCTTGGCGCCGATCTGGTTGGCAAGCTTGGCGACGCCTGCGATATCGACCACCTCGAGCGTCGGGTTGGTCGGGCTTTCCAGGAAGAACACTTTGGTGTTCGGCCGGATCGCCTTTTCCCAGTTGGCAAGATCCCGGCCGTCAACCAGCGTGCATTCGACGCCGTATTTCGGCGCCAATGTTTCCACCACCCAGCGGCAGGAGCCGAAGAGGGCGCGCGCGGCAACGATATGGTCACCGGCTTTGACCTGGCAGAGGATGGCCGCGCTGACGGCCGCCATGCCGGAAGCGGTGGCGCGGGCGTCTTCGGCGCCTTCGAGCATGCACATGCGCTTTTCGAACATGTCGTTGGTCGGGCTGCCGTAGCGGGCGTAGATGTAGCCGTCCGTCTCGCCCTTGAAGCGGGCTTCGGCCGCTTCCGACGTGTCATAGACGAAGCCCTGCGTGAGATAGATTGCCTCGGACGTCTCGCCATATTGCGAACGCAAGGTTCCGCCGTGGACGAGTTGGGTTGCCGGGCGCCAGGTCTTGCTCATGCCATCACCTTCACATAACAAAAAAACCGGCCGCAAAAGCAGACCGGTTTCAACCCGGTCTTTTTAGCCACTTGTTTAACGTGGCTGCAAGCCGACCGGCCAAATCACCACGGGATAATTCTGCAATACTGCTGTTGGCGGCTTGCGTCAATTCCCCGTATTTGGTTTTGTCGGCGGCAAAATGATGGATGAGGCATGATGGCTCGTGAAACGGGAATTCTGGCGGACCGCGCGATCTCGGCGCTGTTCGAAACGGGGCGTCTGATCTCCGAACGGGAGCTGGACCGCGACCAGATCCAGCCGGCAAGCCTCGACCTGCGCTTGGGCGCCAAGGCTTTTCGGGTGCGCGCCTCCTTCATGCCCGGCCCCTCGCATCTGGTCTCGGACAAGCTCGACCGGCTGAGCCTGCATGTGATCGATCTTTCCGAAGGCGCGGTGCTCGAAACCGGCTGCGTCTACATCGTGCCGCTGATGGAGAGCTTGGCACTGCCGGCCGACATGTCCGCCTCGGCCAACCCGAAGAGCTCGACCGGCCGCCTCGATATCTTTACCCGCGTCATCACCGATTACGCCCAGGAATTCGACAAGATCCCGGCGGGCTATGCCGGCCCGCTCTATCTGGAAATAAGCCCGCGCACCTTCCCGATCGTCGTGCGCCGCGGCTCGCGCCTGTCGCAGATCCGCTTCCGCGTCGGCCATTCGCTGCTCGGCGAGCCGGAACTGTTGAAGCTGCATGAAAGCGAGACGCTGGTTGCCAGCAAACAGCCGAACGTATCCGGCGGCGGCATCGCGCTGTCGATCGATCTCAGCGGAGACAAGGACGGCCTGATCGGTTATCGCGGCAAGCACCACACCGCCGTCGTCGATGTCGACGAGAAAGATCAGCACGATATCTTCGATTTCTGGGAACCGCTCTATAGCCGCGGCCGCAACGAACTGATCCTCGATCCCGACGAGTTCTATATCCTCGTCTCGCGCGAGGCCGTGCACGTGCCGCCGGATTATGCCGCCGAGATGACCCCCTTCGACCCGCTGGTCGGCGAATTCCGCGTCCATTATGCCGGCTTCTTCGACCCCGGCTTCGGCCACGCGCCGGCCGGCGGCCGCGGCAGCCGCGCCGTGCTCGAAGTGCGCAGCCACGAAGTACCCTTCATCCTAGAAGACGGCCAGATCGTCGGCCGGCTGGTCTACGAACACATGCAGGAAAAACCGACCAGCCTCTACGGCTCCGGCCTCGGCTCCAACTACCAGGCCCAGGGCCTCAAACTCTCGAAGCACTTCCGCATCTGACAGGCAGCACTCGACGCGACTTGACAGCGGCCCCCATCTGTTGGAAATCTCAGCGCATCGCGGGTGTAGCTCAATGGTAGAGCAGCAGCTTCCCAAGCTGAATACGAGGGTTCGATTCCCTTCACCCGCTCCAGCTGCCTTCTTCTAATCCCCAAAGAACCGGATCGGCTTGTATCTCCGATGCGCGATGATCAGGCTGCGATCGGGCTGGATGATGTAGGTTTCCTCCACCTGCTGGCCGTATTGGTCGATGAAATCATGCGGGAAGGCCGAACCGACAGGTGATTTGGTGAGCTTGCTGCGTGGCTGGCCATTATAGGTGATGCTTCCCGGGATCGGTTCCAGGCCGGGGCCGCCATAATAGGAAACGCTGTTGCACCCGCTGAGAATGAGGATGCCGATCAGGCCGATGAGTGCGGGTTTCATGTCCATCCCTTCCGATGCGCCGAGCGATGCGATCTTACTCTCTGTTGGCGCAGGCGCATCATGCAAACGGCATGGCCAGTTGCAATCCTTCGAGAAGCACCGCTTGGAAAGGCGTGATCGCGTCAGCGCTTCCATTGCCGAAACCTGCGCCGTCTGCTAGATCGGCATGGTCGAAAAAGGCAGGATCGGTTGAGGTAAGCCCGATCCCTTCCGTCGGAGCGTCATCAGCGCTCTCAAGAAGCTCTGCTCCGTGGCCTATGGCACGAGAACCCGCGACGTGATCCGCATCAGATGCGGGATCCCGGCGGCGTGCGGAGACGGCAAAAGGCAGTCCCGGGATTTTTTTGAACGGAGACTGTCATGCGCCTGAACCATCTCGATTTTCACATACCCGATATTGCTAAAACGGCGGATTTCTTCATCCGCCATTTCGGCCTGACGCTGAAGGATATGCGCGGCAACCACGGCCTGGCGATCCTGGAGGACGATGCCGGCCTCGAAATCGTCCTCAGCCACGCCGTCGCCAAGTTCGGCACCGCCGATCAGGTGGAGATAGGGCGACAGACCTATCATATCGGTTTCATCCTGCCCGAAAGGGCGGATGTCGATGCGGTCCATGCCGGGCTCGTCGCCGCCGGCGCGGCACTCTCCGGCCCGCCGGCCGCCATGCGCGGCGGCTGGCTGTTTTATTGCACGGCGCCGGGGAATATCCTCGTCGAGGTGGGTTGGCGGCCGGGTTAGGGGGAAGCTTGAGAGAAGAGGATGGACTTCGGCTTGCGCCCGAGTTGGCTGCCCCTCACCCTAAACCTCTCCCCGTAAAACGGGGAGAGGGGACGTGCCCTGCGAGACTTTGGCGAGGAAAGGAGAGGTCGCGGCACACCCCCCTTCGCCCCGCAAGCGGGGAGAAGGTGGCGGCAGCCGGATGAGGGGCAGGCGCCGAACGCTGAGGGTATTGTTACCTCAGAACTCCGTCCAGTCTCCATCCTGGCCTTTCGGCGCGCTGTTGGTTGCGCCGAAGGCGTTGGCGAGGGTCTGGCCGAGGGCGCGGGCGGGCGAGGCGGTCGGGCGGGCCGCACCTTCCCGGGCGACGCGGATTGCGGGTGCCTTGGCGACTGGGCGCGCGGCGGCGCGGGGGGCTGTGGCCGACGGCCGGGTCGAGGCGATCGGGGCGGCGGCGGCAGCGCTGCCGGTGCCGGTCAGCCTGAATTGGCCGAGCAGGCTGTTCAGCGCTGCCGCTTCCGTGGCGAGGCTGTGGCTGGCGGCCGTGGACTGCTCGACCATCGCCGCGTTCTGCTGCGTGCCCTGGTCCATGGTGTTGACGGCGGTGTTGATCTCCTGCAGCCCGATCGACTGTTCGCGCGAGGCTTCGGCGATGGCGTGGACGTGCTGGTTGATTTCCTGAACTTCCTGGACGATCGAATCGAGCGCCTTGCCGGTTTCGCCGACCAGCGAGACGCCGGTCTGCACATGTGTGCCGGAATTGGTGATCAGGTCCTTGATTTCCTTTGCCGCCTTGGCCGAGCGCTGGGCAAGCTCGCGCACTTCCTGGGCGACGACCGCAAAACCCTTGCCGGCTTCGCCGGCGCGCGCGGCTTCGACGCCGGCATTCAAGGCCAGAAGATTGGTCTGGAAGGCGATGTCGTCGATGACGCCGATGATGTTGGAGATCTCGCCCGAGGACTTTTCGATCTGCTGCATGGCGGAGACGGCCTTGCGGACGATCTCGCCGGATTTTTCGGCGCCGAGGCGGGTGCGGGCGACGAGCTGGCTCGCCTCCTCGGCACGCTTGGCGGCGTCGCGCACCGTCGTGGTGATCTCCTCCAGTGCTGCCGCCGTCTCTTCGACGGAGGCCGACTGCTGTTCCGTCCGCCGGGAGAGCTCGTCTGCGGAAGACCGGATCTCGTTGGCGCCGGCGCCGATCGCCCGGGCATTGGCGCCGACCGTATGCAGGGCCTCGTTGAGCTTCTCGACCGAATTGTTGAAATCCTCGCGCAGCGCATCGAGATGGGCGACGAAGGGCTGGTCGATATGCGAGGCGAGGTCGCCGGCGGCAAGGCGGCGTAGGCCGTCGCCGAGCGCGGTCACCGCGCCTTCGAGTTCGGATGCCTCACGCGTCCGCTGCGCCTCGCGTTCGCGGCGCTCGCCGTCGCCGAGGCTGCGGTCGGCTTCGGCGCGCGCCTCGATCCGGGCACGTTCGATCGCGTTGTCGCGGAAGATCGAGACGGCCTTCGCCATCTGGCCGACTTCGTCGCCGCGGTCGAGCCCGCCGACATCGCTTGCGGTATCGCCCTCGGCAAGCCGCGTCATGCGCAGGTTGAGCCGCGTCATCGGGCCGGCAATGCCCATCTGGGCCACCACGACGCTGAAGCCGATGGCGCCGAGAACGGCGATGCCGATCAGAATGAGGCAGAAGACGATCCGCCCGTTGACCGAAGCCGAGAGCGCGTCGCCGCCGTCGTTGAGCATCGCCATCATCGCATCATTGTTGGCGATCATCTTCGGCGTCAGCGCATTGAGCTTGGCATTGATCAGGGCAACATTGGCAAGCGCCCCGGCGCTGTCCTTGGCTTTGCTCTGCTCGATGATCTTGTTCGCCAGCGTTTCGATCTCGTCGATGCCGGCCTGGATTTCGTCGATCGCCGGCTTGCGGCTCGGCACCAGCGCCAGCGCCTCCTTCATCCGGTCACGGGCCTGCGGCAGCTTGCTCGGCGTGGCGAGCGTCGTCTGGAACGCCGGCGTATCGGGCTTCATGTCGGCAAGCAGGCTCACCTGCAGCACCGAGGCCACCACCGAGGCGCTGGCGCGCGCGCTCTGCATCGAGGCCAGCGCTTCATGATCGATGAAGGCGCTGTAGGCGGCATCCGCATGGCGGAACTCGGCGATGACATAGACCACCCCGGCCATCGTGATCAGCCCGAGCAGCGCCACGACCGATATGATTTTCGTGCGAATTTTCAGATGCTTCAACATGGAAATGTCACCCGGTTGACCGGGCGTCGATGCCCGGTTCTTTGAAATCAATTGTTGCAAACGGAGCGCTGCGTCGGTGTCGCGGCTCAGGGATTATTGCGGGATTGACGCATGCATCATGCAATCGGCCGGCGGGTCCGTGTCGTCGTCACAAATAGAGGCGATATTCTTTAATTCCGCGCTAACGGCCGGGCGGCGCCGCGGTGATTTTTGGGGATAAGGAGGGCCACGGTTGCCACCGCACCGAAGGCTGGCTGCCCCTCACCCTAACCCAACCGGGGTCGAGCCGCTGGTCTCGCCCCGTCCTTCGGACCCCCGTAAAAACGGGGCGAGGGGACGTGCCCCGCGGGACGTTAGCGAGGGACGGAGAGGTCGCGGCAAATCCCCTTCTCCCCGTAAAACGGGGAGAAGGTGCCGGCAGGCGGATGAGGGGCGGATGCGCACGATCCGTCCCATGGATATTCCCCGTCCGGCCTGACTCTGTTACATCTCGCGGCAACGCTTCGCGCTTAACTCCGAGACCACGATGATCGAATCCAAACAGGCATTTCCGATTCTGAGGGCTCTTCTCGCGTTCGGCCTGTTTCTGGGCGCATTGTTCTCCGGCCTTGCCGCCTCCGCCCAGCAGGCAGCACCGTCGTTGCCGCTGCTTTTCGACGCCCGCGAGCGCCTGGCGAAGCCCGATCTCTCCTCGCTGGTCCGCTTGCGCTTCCTGACCTCGGTCGATTTTCCGCCGTTCAATTTCACCGATCAGAACGGCAAGCTTTCCGGTTTCAACGTCGATCTCGCTCGCGAAATCTGCAGCGAGCTGGAGATTTCGGACAAGTGCCAGATTCAGGCGATCCCCTTTGCCGACCTCAAGGATGCGCTCGCCGCCTCGCAGGGCGATGCCGTGATCGCCGGTCTTGCCGTGACGCCGGAGCTGCGCCGGCGGTTCGTTTTCTCCCGGCCGTATCTGATGCTGCCGGCCCGCTTCGTGCGCAATCTCGCCGTGCCGTTCGACGGCAAGACGGCTGCCGCGCTTTCCAATCATCCGGTCGGCGTGGTCAAGGGCACGGTGCACGAGGCGATGCTGGCCGCCTTCTTCCCGGCGATCAAGGCCCAAGCCTTCGACACCAAGGATGCCCTGCTTGCGGCGCTGAAGGAGCGCAAGGTCGATGCCGCCTTTGCCGATGCGCTGCAGCTTTCCTTCTGGGTCTCCTCGCCGGCCTCGGTCAAATGCTGCGCCCTGTTCGACGGTCCCTATCTTTCCGAGCATTTCCTCGGCGAGGGCATGACGATCATGCTGCGGCAGAAGGACAGCGTGCTGACGGCAGCGATCGACCACGCGCTCGCCACGCTGTCGCGCAACGGCCGTCTCCAGGAAATCTATCTGCGCTATTTTCCCTACGGGCTTTACTGACGTGCATGTCGCCCAAAACGGTGCAGCGGTTTTGGATAACGACATGCATAAAACAGAGCGTTCTTGAAGGTCAGCCCTTGCGGAAGCGGGCAATCGCGCTGCGCTCGATCGCCGCGCAGGTGAGCTTGTCGAGGCCGAGCCGGTCGCGCAGCAAGCTGAGCAGCCGCAGTTCCTCGGCTTTCACGGAGAGATCGGCGGAGGCCACCTCGACGGCCAGCGCATAGGCCGTGTCGTAGAGTTTTGCCGGCAGGGTGTCGCGCACGGTTTCGAGAACGACGTCGAGGCCCTCAGGCCCTGCCAGCAGCGAGGCGCAGTCGCGTGCGATCGATATCAGCCTGTCATCATCGAAATCCTTGAAAACCGGCAGGAATCCGATCAGTTGGCCGATCCTCGTCATCTCCCGGTCGTTCATCGTGCTGTCGACGGCTGAGGCCATCACCATCACGTAGATCAGCGCATCATGGGCGGAAAGCGGCTTGTTCATCTCTGATTCCTTTTTCGATCAGCCCAGAGTGGGAATTGGCAGCCGGCATTGCAAGGGATCGGCTCCCTGTCAAGGCCGCCGGTCATCTCCGGCGCGGATCCTCGCCGTAAAGACCCTTTCCCGCCTGCCTGGCCTTTTCTGCGGCTGACACAAGCGGCGAACCCGCCTCTGCCTCGGCCCAGCCGTTTTCGGCAAGCCATGTGCCGAGATCCTGCGTGCCGAGCCGGCAGGCGGCGGTCGCCGTTTCCTTCCATTCGGCCGCATCAAGATCGCAGGCAATGCTGCGGTTGCGCAACAGCTGGCGCAGCGCGGTCTTGGCCATCATGCCGCAGGGCCATTGCCGGCCAGCCGGCCCGCATATCCGGTCGGCCGGCGTCGGCACCACGCCGGCAAGCTGCAGCTTGCGCTCGCCGAAGGAGAGAAGGCCGGCATTTTCGACTGCCGGCCGCGCCAGCTCCATCGGCTTTTTCACGGCGGGACTTGCCGGCTGTCCGGCGGCCGTCTCGGTCCGCGGCTCGCTCTCTGCGGGTTGGGGCGCCGTGCCGTCGGCAGGTCCCGGGGAGGGCGGCGCCGGCGGTTGCGCCGCCGATTCCGCAGATTGGGCGAGCACTTCGGCACGGTCGTCCGAAATCACAGCCGGTTCGCCGGCGGTAGCGGCAGGATCCACAGCAGTCGCCGTCTCCTCGGCAGACATGGTCTCGTCCCCGGCCGTGCCGCCCCGCAGCCTTGCTTCCCCAGCCATCAGCAGACCGGCCACCACCGCCATCCCTATGAGACCTGTGAAGACGGCGGCAGGGCGCATGGAATATCTTCCTATTGGCTGGCCCAGATGATGCGGGCGATCCAATCGACATCGGACAGCTCGAGGGTGCGGTTGGGATGTTCGGGATTGAGCGACATCAGCTCGATCGAGCGCGGGCTTTGGCGCAGCAGCACCTTGGCCATCACCTCGCCCGCGCATGTGCGCACCACGACGCGGTCGTTGCGGCGCACCTGCGCGCCGGGCTCGACGATCAGCACATCGCCGTCGCGGTAGAGCGGCATCATGCTCTCGCCCTGCACCTCCAGCGCATAGACGGCTGATTTCTGCGACGGGGCCACCGGGAATTCCACCACGTCCCAGCCCTGGCCGGCCGGAAAACCGCCATCGTCGAAGAAGCCGCCGGCGCCGGCCTGGGCAAAGCCGAGCAGCGGAATAGAGCTGCCTTCCGGCGAAACCGCGCCGTCGGGCTGCCCGGCCAGCTGCCCGGCCGGCTTCCTGGAAAAACCGGCATCCGGTTGCAGGAAGGCAAGGAATTGCTCGACGCTCGCCCCTGTGGCGTCGAGCACCTTGGCGATCGATTCCGTCGAAGGCCAGCGCAGCCGCCCGTCGGCGGAAAGCCGTTTCGATTTGTTGAAGGAGGTGGGGTCGAGCCCGGCGCGCCGCGCAAGACCGGATGGCGTCAGCTCGTGCCGCTCGGCAAGCCTGTCGATCGCTCCCCAGATCTGGTCGTGTGACAGCATAGGCGCCCGATTCCGTGCGCGGCTCATCCGCGCGTCAGCCGGCCGGAATATTAGCCGACCGTGCCGCCCGAGTAAAGGCAAGGGAGGAATAAAGTCCTGTTATCGCAAGCGCTTCAGGCAACCATCGCCATGTTGATCTTGCCGAGCTGGATGACCGCCTGCGTCCGGCTGTCGACGTCGAGTTTCAAGAGGATCGCCGAGACATGCGCCTTGATCGTCGCCTCGGAGACGCCGAGCTCATAGGCGATCTGCTTGTTCAAAAGCCCTTCGCCGAGCATGGTCAGCACCCGGCTCTGCTGCGGCGTCAGCGTATGCAGGCGGTGGATCAGGTCGGCGACATCGGGATCCTGTTCCTGGCCGTCGCGGTAGTTTTCCGGCGTGGCGATATCGCCGGCAAGCACCGTCTGGATGCTGCGGCGAATGTCGTCGATGCCGGCGGATTTGGAAATGAAGCCGGAGGCGCCGAGTTCCAGCGCCCGGCGGATCGTCGTCGCGTCGTCGGTTGCCGAGACGATGATGATCGGCAGGCTGGCGAATTCCGAGCGCAGCGCCATCAGGCCGGAAAAGCCGCTGACGCCGGGCATGGCGAGGTCGAGCAGCATCAGGTCGGCCTCCGCATGGGCGCCTGCCGCCTTGCGGGCGGCCGCGAAATCGCCGGCCTCGACGATCGCTTGGCGGCCTTCCATGCCGATGACGGCCTGGCGCAACGCATCGCGGAACAGCGGATGATCGTCCGCAATGATGATGGTCTGTTCCTGCATCGAAAACTCCCTCCCAAGAGCCCGATCGTGCCCGCATGCGCCGCCGTCCCCTCGGCGTTCTCATGCATGCCTAGTAATGCGACTATATCAGATCAGGTCTTCTGCGGAAGGGGATTGGCGTTTTCCTCGGTCTGAAACTCCTTCACCATCCCCATGAAACTCTTCATCATCTTTTCCATAATGCTGATCGACCGGTCGACCTCGGCATCGCTCGGCAGCGCCCGCTGGATGAGGCCGCCCTGTTCCAGCTTCGTCACCCGCTCGGAAAGCCGGTCGAGTTCGTCCTCATAGGCCGCCCGCTCGTCGGCCGCCATCCGGCAGACGAGGGCGCCGTCCTTGTCCTGGCAGATCGACATCGCCCCGGTCTGCCGGTCGAGCCGGACGAAATGGTCGCCGCTCCTTTCCAGCTGGAACCGGCTTGCATCGGCCTCGGCCGCCGCGGCGCCAAGCGGCAGGAGAAGAACGCCAAGTGTCAGAACCGAAATCTTCATCGTCTCATCCTCCTGATTTTGCCTGTGGTAGCTCTGTTTTTAACTGCCGGGGCGTGGACATCGCCGCCTCTTTCCGGCAAAGCGCTGGTGATCGAGGACCAGCAATGGCGAGGCCATGATGAGCGTGACACCGACCCTTTACAAGATCGTGACGGAAACGCTCTGGCAGCAAGCCAGACAAACCGGCATTTTTCATGGCGCCGGCATCGATCTCAAGGATGGTTTCATCCATTTCTCGACGGCAGGCCAGGTCAAGCAGACCGCGGCGCTGCATTTTGCCGGCCAGGCCGGCCTGTTGCTGATTGCCGTCGATGGCGGGGGCTTCGGCGACAAGCTGGTGTTCGAAGCCTCGCGCGGCGGCGATCTCTTCCCGCATCTCTATGCCGACCTGCCGCTGGCGGCCGTGCGCTGGGAAGCGCCGTTGCCGCTCGACGAGACCGGCGCCCATGTCTTTCCGGAGCTGCAGCCATGATCGATCCCTTCAAGCGTCTCGCCCGCAAGGGTCTCTTCCTGTTCGATCCTGAGACGGCGCACGGCATGTCGATCGCGGCGCTGAAATCCGGCCTGGTGCCGGCCTGCCAGATCACGCCCGATCCGCGCCTCAGCCAGACCGTCGCCGGCCTCACCTTCGAAAATCCGCTCGGCATGGCGGCAGGCTACGATAAGAATGCCGAGGTGCCGGAGGCGCTGTTGAAGCTCGGTTTCGGTTTTACCGAGATCGGCACGGTGACACCGAAGCCGCAATCCGGCAATCCGCGCCCGCGCATCTTCCGGCTGGTCGAGGATGAGGCGGTCATCAACCGCCTCGGCTTCAACAATGAAGGCCATGAGGCTGCTTTCGCGCGCCTTGCGGCGCTGAGCGGCAAGGGCATGGTCGGCGTCAATATCGGCGCCAACAAGGACAGCGAGGATCGCATCGCCGACTACGTCGCCGGCATCCGCCGCTTCCATTCGGTCGCGCGTTACTTCACCGCCAACATCTCCTCGCCGAACACGCCTGGTCTGCGCGACCTGCAGGCGCGCGAAAGCCTTGCCGCACTGCTGTCATCAGTGCTGGCGGCGCGCGACGAAATGGCGGCGACCTCAGGCCGCAAGGTGCCGGTCTTCCTGAAGATCGCCCCCGATCTGACCGAGGAAGGCATGGACGATATCGCGGCGGAAGCGCTGTCGCATGCGCTGGATGGGCTGATGGTCTCCAACACCACGCTGTCGCGCGACGGCCTCAAGGATCAGCGCCAGGCGAAGGAGGCGGGTGGCCTCTCCGGCGTGCCGCTGTTCGAAAAATCGACGGCGGTGCTTGCCAGGATGCGCAAGCGCGTCGGCCCCGCGCTGCCGATCATCGGCGTCGGCGGCGTTTCCTCGGCCGAAACCGCGCTGGAGAAGATCAGGGCGGGCGCCGATCTCGTCCAGCTCTATTCCTGCATGGTCTATGAAGGCCCGGGCCTGCCCGGCGATATCGTTCGCGGCCTCTCGAAACTGTTGGATCGCGAAAAGGCCGGCTCGATCCGCGAGCTGCGCGACAGCAGGCTCGATTACTGGGCAGCGCGAAAAGTCTGATCGGCGCGCGGCTTGACCAGCACTGCGAGGAAAAAGCCGCGGAAGAGCAGGAAGGCGTTCATCGCAAGCCACAGGCCGTGATTGTTAAAGAGCGGCACGAAGATGGCGAGCATCAGGAGATAGCCGGCAAAGGACATCAGCATCCGGTTGCGCATCTCGGCCGACCATGTGGCGCCGATGAAGACCCCGTCCATCAGGAAGGCGAGCGCGCCGGTCAGCCCGGTCACCGCCGCCCAGGGCAGATAGGTTGCTGCCGCCTGCCGCACCTCGGGCGAAGTCGTCAGCACCGAGATCAGCCAGGATCCGGCGAGGAAGAAGAAGGCGGAAACGATCGCCGCCAGTCCGAAGGACCACAGGATCGTCAGCTTCAGCCCGCGGTCGAAGGCCGGCCGGTAGCGCGCGCCGACCGCCCGGCCGGTGATCTGCTCGGCGGCATTGGCCAGCCCGTCGAGATAATAGCTGGAGAGCAGCACGAAATTCATCAGCACCGCATTGGCGGCAAGCGTCACCGCGCCGAAGCTGGTGCCGATCCGCGTCATGATGGTGAAGGCGCCGATCAGCACGAAGGTGCGGATCAGGATGTCGCGGTTGAGCGCGAAAAGCTCCGCCAGCCGGTGCCGCGAAAAGATCTCCGCCCATGCCGGCCGATCGGCCTTGGCAAAGCCGCTGAGCACGATGAACAGCCCGGTGAGCGCGCCGGCCGTCTCGCCGGCCATCGTTCCCCAGGCGACGCCGGCCACGCCCCAGCCGAGCGTCAGGCCGAGATAGATCGACAGCAGGATGTTGATGCCGTTGATGATCGCCTGCAGCAGCAGCCCGATCTTGCCTTGTCCGCGCCCGAGCACGAAGCCGAGGATGGCGTAATTGGCGAGCGCTGCCGGCGCGGCGAGGATGCGGATCGAGAAATAGGTGCTGGTCGCCTCCGCGATCGCTCCGTGCGCGCCCATCAGCCGCAAGCCGGCCGCCATCAGCAGCGGCGAAAGACAGAGCAGCGCCAGCCCGCTGCCGAGCGCCGAAATCATCGCCCGGGAGAAGACCGCCTGCTGCTCGTGCTGATCGCGCCGGCCGTAGGCCTGCGCCGTCAGCCCGGTGGTCGAGGCGCGCAGGAAGTTGAAACTGCCCAGGATGAGATCGAACAGCATGGCGCCGATCGCCAGTCCCGCCAGCGCTTGCGGGTCGCCCATATGACCGACGACGGCAGTATTCGTCAGCCCGAGCATCGGCGTCGTCATGAAGCCGAGCGTCATCGGTATTGCGATCGACAGCACCAGCCGGTGCGTCACCTCGAAAGCGAACCTGTTGTCGTTACCGCGCGTGTCCATGACGGCCTGATCTCGAGGCCGAATCGCCTCAGCTGGAAAGCACCATGGCCCAATAGGGCAGGTTGCGGGAAGATGCATTATGGGCGACGGCGACGCCGAGGCCGTCATAACGCCCGAGCATGTTTTCCAGATGATGCGGCGAGTTGATCCAGGCGGTCACCACCGCATCGACGCTCTGCTGGCCGGAGGCGATATTCTCAGCCGCCGGCAGCCGCACGCCGCTCGCCTTGACGCGGGCGCCGAAACTGTCGGTCAGCCCCATCAGATGCGCCATCTTGCCCGCGCTCGCCATGCGTTTGGCCTGGAAGAGCGCGGCCGTGCTCGCCGCCGGATCGGAGCTAAGCGGCGGCAGGCCGTTCTTCGCCCGCAGCTGGTTGACGAGCGGCAGCACGCTCGCCGTCTCGTCCTCGCCGTTCGAGGGCGTGCCGGCAAGGCGCGGGGTGGTGGTGCAGCCGGCAATGCCGGCGGCAAGCGAAAGTCCGGAAAGGATGAGCAGGCTGCGCCTGGAAAGGTCGATCGATGTCATGTTACCGGCGATAGCTGAAAAGGCGAAGGATGACGAAGAGCGGGATGACGATCGTCGCCCCGAGCAGGAGATAGTCGCCGACGCGCCCGAGCGCCGAAAAACCCCGATGCCAGATTTCCAGGATGAAATCCCGGAATCCATAGATGATGTTCCACGGCGTCAGGCCGAAGACGGTCATGACGAAACCGACGATCAGCGACACGACGACAAGCTTTATCACTGTGCGGGCGAAGGAATCGCCGAGGAACCTGTTCACCTGATCGGACATGCGCCATCTCCTGTTTGCCCTTGGAATAAGGTTGCCGCGTTCTGCCCGCAAGCCCTTTCCGGAATTGGCCGCTTCGCCTCTGAAATAGGACTTGAGTTTTTTTGTGGCCGCCGCCAAATGCGGGCAAACCAAGGTCTAATTATGCAGCCCCACCAGCTTTCCTCAGGCGACGTCATTGCCGACCGCCGCGCCGATTATGCCCGCATGCTCGACGAGGGCGGCGAGCCGGAAGCCGCGGCCGAGCTGATGGAGCAGGCCCTCGAACTCGTGCCCGGCTGGGCGGCCGGCTGGTATCGCCTTGCCAGCTATCGCGAAAAGGCGGGCAGGGGCGAAGCCGCGATCGAAGCCTATCGCAACACGCTTGCCCTCGATCCTGAAGACATTTTCGGCGCTGCCCTCAAGCTTGCCCTTCTCGGCGACGCCGCGACACCCGACCGGCCGCCGAGCCGCTATGTCGAGCGCCTGTTCGACGACTATGCCGACCGTTTCGAATCGGCGCTCGTCGAAAAACTCGACTACACCGTCCCGCAAAAGCTCGCAGCCCTCGTCGCTTCCACCGGCAGGCATTACGCATGCGCCGTCGATCTCGGCTGCGGCACCGGCCTGCTCGGCCCGGAAATACGCGCCGGCGTCGACCGCCTCGAAGGCTTCGACCTCTCGCAGAACATGCTGGCCAAAGCCGCCGAGAAGGGGGTGTATGATCACCTCGCCCAGGCCGATCTCTCGCTTGCGCCAGATCTCTCCGGCCTGTTTTCCGATGCCGCGCGCCATCGCGCCGACCTGGTGACGGCAGCCGACGTACTGATGTATCTCGGCAATCTCGAAAGCGTCTTTGCCATCATCGAAGACCTCGCCGCATCAGGCGCCGACATCGCCTTTTCCGTCGAGGATGCAGGCGACAGCGGGGGTTTCCACCTGGCGCCGTCGCTGCGGTATGCCCATTCGGAAGCCTATGTGAAGATGCTGCTTGCCCGCCACGGCTTCGAAATTCTCGACATCGTCAAGACGGTCATTCGCAAAGATGGCGGCAAACCGGTTGCCGGCATTCTGTTCCTTACGCGCAAGCCGGCCTGAGCGAATGTTTCTTGCGATTTTTAAATAGGACAGCATTGCTTACCTATTCCGCTTGATCGGCGCACGAAAAGACTGATATTGCGCGGATATCCGCAGAGAGCGCGGCGATAAGACGCCGGGCGATCCTGTTCATTTCACATTCGAAAATCCACCGCGTCCGGTTTTTCCCGGGCGTGTTCCCGAACGCGTCTGCTGTTGGAGACTGGCGACATGACACAGCTCATCAATGCCCTCGGCTTCTGGAATACCAGCGCCACGCGCCATGCCCCGGCCGAAGACGTGCAGGGCATCTTCTCCGGCAGCCTCGTCGCGGCCCTTGGCCTCTACGTACTCGCCAGCGCCGGGCTTCTGACAGGCAGCACCGCCGGTGTGGCCTTCCTTCTGCATTATGCTTTCGGCGTCAATTTCGGCCTTGCCTTCTTCCTGCTCAACCTGCCGTTCTTCTGGCTGTCGTGGAAGCGACTCGGCATGGCTTTCACCATCAAGACCTTCATCGCCATCGGCCTGACCTCGGTGCTATCTGATGTGCAGTCGCGCTTCTTCTCCATTTCCAGCATCCATCCGGCCTGGGCGGCCCTTCTTGGCGGCCTGCTGCTCGGCTTCGGGGCGCTGGCGCTCTATCGCCACCGCGCCAGCCTCGGCGGCGTCGGCATTCTCGGCGTCTATCTGCAGGAGCGCTTCGGCATCCGCGCCGGCCTCGTCCAGCTCGCCATCGACCTCTGCGTCCTCGCCGCCGCTTTCCTCGTCACCACGCCGCCCACCGTCTTCTATTCCGTCCTCGGCGCCGTCGTCCTCAACCTCTTCGTCGCCATCAACCACCGCGCCGACAGGTACATTGCGCTGTAGGGTGGTGTCCCAAGCCCCGTATCCGCGTGTGATTTGCCCCTCATCCGCCTGCCGGCACCTTCTCCCCGTAAACGGGGCGAAGGAGGATGGCCGCAACCTCTCCGTCCCTCGCACACATCTCGTAGGGCACGTCCCCTCTCCCCGTTTTACGGGGAGAGGGTTAGGGTGAGGGGCAAACCACACGGCACGCCATCGCTAATCGCCCTGCCCGAACCGGATAAATGGCAGTTCTCTCAGGGCCCGCGACACACGCCAAGCTCTGACATTACAAATCCGTAACCCATTCTAAACAAAACGTAACTTGCCTGTGACCAGTCCCGGCGCGATACTTCTTCCTGCGCCGGATTTGATGAGGTGAGTTATGTCAGATTTGGAAAAGCTTGTGAGACGCCGCATGCAGGAAGAATACGCCAAGGGCGCTTCCGCAGAGGAAATCGCGAAAGTCGTCCGCGACCTCTTCAACAGCATCGACCTTTCGGGCTCATCGCCTGACGCCGTTGCCGTGAGAGCCACTCCGAATTACGAGTGACCGTATATTCAACCGACCCGAATTTATCGGGTCGGTTGTTGGGGATGCCATCATAAAGGCGCCCGTAGGGCAGATAGATCTGTGAAGCCCCACGTAAAAATCGCTACCCCGCCCCGATTCCTCGCTGTCCTGCGCCACAAACCACCCCACACTCCGTCATCCTCGGGCTTGACCCGAGGATCCACGCCGGCCGCCGTCAGACGGGGCCATGGATCCCAGGCTCAAGGCCTGGGATGACGGAGAGTGGGGGCCTGTTTTGCCAAACTCGCCGTCGATGCAGCGGATGACACGTCACACTTCCTGGTTCTACGCGGTGCCGTGTGGCCTCGACGGCCTCAAGCCGCTTTCACCGCCGCATCGATCGGATGCTGCGAGCGGAAGCCGACGGCAAGACGGTTCCAGATGTTGATCGCGCCGATCGCCACGGTGATCTTGGTCATTTCCTCCTCGGAGAAATGCGCCTTCAGCGCCTCATAATCGGCATCCGGTGCGCCTGACTTGGCAAGGTTGGTCACCGCATCGACCCAGCCGAGCAGCGCGCGTTCGCGGGCGTCATAGATCGGCGATTCCCGCCAGACGCACATCAGGTTGATCCACTGCTCGCTGAGCCCGTCATGGCGGGCTTCCTTCACATGCATGTCGACGCAATAGGCGCAGCCGTTGATCTGCGAGGCGCGCAGTTTGATCAGGTGGATGAAGCGGCGCTCCAGCCCGCTGGTCTGGACATATTGCTCGAGTGCGGCGACCGCCTTGTAGGCATCGGGGGCGGCTTTGGCGAAATTGAAACGCGGTTGCATGTCTTTCTCCTTTGATAGGGCTCAGCGAGCCGTCTTGCGTTCGTGGATTTCAAGGAAGGCGCAGCCTCGGGCTGCGATCGATCCATCGTCGAGGGCATTCAATTCGATGCCGAGATCGGCAATGCTGGTCTTGGCGAGTTCGGCCCGGTAGACCCGTTCGGCCCGCAGCATCGCCGCGCTGATGTTGCAGGGCTTGGCGAAGAAGCGGTCGGAAACCGGGTTCGGCCCGCGCTGGCGGATTTCGGCGCAGCGGAACGCCGGTGCCGGTCCTTCGACCGCGAGCAGGATATCGAGCAGCGAAATCTCTTCCGCTGCCTTCGCCAGCCGATATCCGCCTTTCGGCCCCGGCACGGTATCGAGGATGCCGGCGCCGGACAGCGCCTGCAGATGTTTCAGCAGATAGCTCGTCGACACACCGTGGAATTCCGCCAGGGCTGCGGCCGACAGCACGCCGCCCTCGGAAAGGCCGGAAAGCATCGCAACGCTGTGAATGGCCTGCTCGACGCCATCGCTCATCTTCATCGAGGCAATCTCCTAATCGTGGATAAAAGATATCCATGATTATATCGGCTGTCAAGAGCAGACCTTACGGCTGGCGGCTTGCCTTTCTCCCGACGGCGGATAGAAACGGGAAAAACGACAGGGGAAGATCATGGCAGCCAACGCCTTCACAGGCCTTCTGAACTCCAGCGCCGACCGCCACTCGCTGTTCGACGACGCCCAGGGCATCGTCGCCGGCAGCATGCTCGCCGTGCTCGGCGTATCGCTGCTCTCCGGCGCGGGGCTGCTTGCCGGCGGCACGGCCGGTCTCGCCTTCCTCGCCCATTACGCGACCGGCTTCAGCTTCGGCCTCTGCTTCTTTGCCGTGAACCTGCCCTTCTATTATCTCGCCTTCCGCCGCATGGGGCCTGCCTTCACCATCAAGACCTTCGCCGCCATCGCGCTGACCTCGGTGCTGTCCGAATTCGTGCCGGGCTTCATCGGCATCGGGCACGTCAATCCTATTGCCGGGGCGCTCTTCGGCGGCCTTGTCATCGGCGCCGGCATGCTGGCGCTCTTCCGCCACCGTGCCAGCCTCGGCGGCATCGGCATTCTCGCCCTCTATATCCAGGATCGTCTCGGCTGGCGCGCCGGCCTCGTCCAGCTCGGCTTCGACTGCATCATCCTGGCGCTCTCCTTCCTGGTCGCCAGCCCCTCGATCATCGCCTGCTCCGTGCTCGGCGCCATCGTGTTCAACCTCACGCTCGCCATCAACCACCGCAAGGACCGGTATATCGCAGTCTGAGGAGAGGGCCGCTCTTCTCTTTCCCTGAGCTTTCACTACCTTCAGGGCGTGGACCAGATCGATTCCGAAGCCCGCCCTTTGCTGCCTGCCGCCTTTGCCCGCTGGTTTGCGGAAAAGGGCTGGCGGCCGCGTGCCCATCAGCTGGAGCTGCTTGCCCGCGCCGAGGCCGGCGAAAGCACGCTGCTGATTGCGCCGACCGGCGCCGGCAAGACGCTTGCCGGTTTTCTGCCGTCGCTCACCGATCTCACCCGCCGCGGCCGCATTCCGCCGGGCTCCGCCTTCACCGGCATTCATACGCTCTATGTCTCGCCGCTGAAGGCGCTGGCGATCGACATCGAGCGCAATCTGATGAAGCCGGTCGCGGAAATGGGCCTGCCGGTCACCGTCGAAAACCGCACCGGCGATACGCCGAACGCCAAGCGCCAGCGCCAGAAGCTCAATCCGCCGGATATTCTGCTGACGACGCCCGAGCAGGTCGCGCTGCTTCTCGCCAACCGCGAGGCCGAGCGCTTCTTCAAGGATCTGAAATATGTGGTGCTCGACGAGCTGCATTCGCTCGTCACCTCCAAGCGCGGCCATATGCTGTCGCTCGGCCTTGCCCGCCTGCGCAGGCTTGCCCCCGGCCTCCAGACCATCGGCCTGTCGGCGACCGTCGCCGAACCGATGGATCTGCAGAAATGGCTGGTCGCCCAACAGGAGGGTAGCGGGCAGGAGGGCAGGGAGCATCATGCCGGCCTCGTCGTCGTCGAAGGCGGCGCCAAGCCCAATATCTCGATCCTGTCCACCGAAGAGCGCATTCCCTGGGCCGGCCATTCCGCCAAATATGCCATTCCCGATGTCTACACCAAGCTCCTCGACCACCAGACGACACTGCTCTTCGTCAATACCCGCAGCCAGGCCGAGATGCTCTTCCGGGAACTCTGGACGATCAATGACGACAACCTGCCGATCGCCCTCCACCACGGTTCGCTCGATGTCGCCCAGCGCCGCAAGGTCGAGGCGGCGATGGCCGAAAACCGGCTTCGCGCCGTCGTCGCCACTTCGACACTCGATCTCGGTATCGACTGGGGCGATGTCGATCTCGTCATCCATGTCGGCGCGCCGAAGGGGGCGTCGCGTCTTGCCCAACGCATCGGCCGTGCCAATCACCGTATGGACGAGCCGTCGAAGGCGATCCTCGTGCCGGCCAACCGTTTCGAGGTCATGGAGTGCCAGGCCGCCCTCGACGCCAATTATCTCGGCGCCCAGGATACCCCGCCGGTCGGCCGCGGCGCGCTCGACGTGCTCGCCCAGCACGTGCTCGGCATGGCTTGCGCCGAACCCTTCGACATGCTGGAACTTTATGACGAGATCACCAGCGCCTCGCCCTATGCCGATCTCACCTGGGAGACCTTCGAGCGCGTCGTCGATTTCGTCGCAACCGGCGGCTATGCGCTCAGGACCTATGAGCGTTATGCCCGCATCCGCAAGACGAAGGAGGGTCGCTGGCGCGTTTCCAATCCCGCGGTCGCCCAGCAATATCGCCTCAACCTCGGCACCATCGTCGAAAGCCCGATGCTGAATATCCGCATGGTCAAGCGCGGCGAGGGCGGCCGGATCGGCCGCGGCGGCGCGACGCTGGGGAAGGTCGAGGAATATTTCCTCGAGCAATTGTCGCCGGGCGATACCTTCATTTTTTCAGGCAAGGTGCTGCGCTTCGAGGGCATCCGCGAAAATGAATGCCTGGCCTCGCAGGCCTTTTCCCTCGATGCGAAGATCCCCTCCTATGCCGGCGGCAAATTCCCGCTGTCGACTTATCTCGCCGAACAGGTGCGGGCGATGATTGCCGATCCCGACCGCTGGCGCCAACTGCCGGATCAGGTGCGCGACTGGCTGTCGCTGCAACAGGACAAGTCGATGCTGCCGAAGCGCGACGAGTTCCTGATCGAAACCTTCCCGCGCGGCAGCCGCTTCTATATGGTCGCCTATCCCTTCGAGGGCCGTCTCGCCCATCAGACGCTCGGCATGCTGCTGACGCGCCGGCTGGACCGGGCGGGCACCAAGCCGCTCGGTTTCGTTGCCACCGATTATTCGCTCGCCATCTGGGGCCTGGAGGATATGGGCCTGATGATCGGCAACGGCCGGCTCAACCTTTCCGACCTCTTCGACGCCGACATGCTGGGTGATGATCTCGAGGCCTGGCTCAACGAATCCTTCCTGTTGAAACGCACCTTC
This sequence comes from Rhizobium sp. BT03, assembly GCF_030053155.1. Lineage (NCBI taxonomy): Bacteria > Pseudomonadati > Pseudomonadota > Alphaproteobacteria > Hyphomicrobiales > Rhizobiaceae > Rhizobium > Rhizobium sp. BT03. The sequence continues at coordinate 2,053,780 of NZ_CP125640.1, read as the reverse complement.
CGCAATTGCGCCGTGATTGCAGGCTTGATCGAACGCCGCCATCCCGGCAAGGAAAAGAGCGGCCGCCAGATTACCGTGTCGGCCGATCTGATCTATGACGTGCTGCGCAGCCACGAGCCGGATCACATCCTCTTGCAGGCGACGCGGCAGGATGCGGCGACCGGACTTTTGGATATAAGCCGACTTGGCGATATGCTGATGCGAATCAGGGGCCACATCACCCATCGCCCGCTCGATCATATTTCTCCGCTCGCCGTGCCGGTGATGCTGGAGATCGGACGCGAGGCGGTGCCGGGCGAGGCCCATGACGCATTGCTCGCCGAAGCGGCGGACGATCTGATCGCCGAAGCGCTGGCCTGAGACCTGTTTGGGAATAACGACCGTGATGAACCGCCTGGCGCTCGCGCGCGACATTTCAGGATTGGCCGCGGTGCCGGGCATCGAGACATCGATCCACGGCATTGCCGCCGTCTGCGATCCGCTCGGCGCCCTCTATCTGCCCGATGCCGGCCTGCTCGTCGTCTCCGATCTGCATCTGGAAAAGGGCGCCGCCTTCGCCCGCCGCGGCATGATGCTGCCGCCCTATGATACGCTGGCGACCCTGACCGTGCTGGCCGCCGTCATCTCGCGGTATGATCCGAAGCTCGTCGTCTCGCTCGGCGACAATTTCCACGACCGCATCGGCTCCGCGCATCTGCCGGAGAATTTCCGCGCCTTGATCGTCGCGATGGCGCGCGGCCGCGAATGGATCTGGATCAACGGCAATCATGATCCCGACGGCGTCGTCGGTCTGCCGGGTAGCTGCACCGACGAGATGCATTATGCCGGGTTGACCTTCCGCCACGAGCCGAGGACCGGCCTGCAGAGCGGCGAAATCGCCGGTCACCTGCACCCGTCGGCAACGGTGCGCCGCCGCGACAGATCCATCCGCCGCCCCTGTTTCGCCACCGACGGCGCCCGCCTGCTGATGCCGGCCTTCGGCGTCATGAGCGGCGGCCTGGATCTCGGCCATCAGGCGATGAAAGGCCTGTTCGACAGGGAGGCGCTGATCGCCCACCTGCTGGGGCGCGATCGGATTTATTCGGTCAGGTATGGGAATTTGCGGGGGTAGCGATCGCTATTCGGGTAGGGCGTGCCGTGGCTACCCCCCTCTGTCCTGCCGGGCATCTCCCCCACAAGTGGGGAGATTGGCTGGGCGCGATGGTTTCCCCAAGTAAAGACGAACTGGCGTTCCGCGCGACGTCGGAGAGGGACCGGCGAGCTGGCCTTTTGCCGATCTCCCCCCTTGTGAGGGAGATGCCCGGCAGGGCAGAGGGGGGTAGCCACGGCACGCCCCCAATCATCGCTAATCACATCCCCGCAACTGCTGCTGATACGTCCCGGCCATCCGCGCGAACTTCTGCGCCGTCTGCTGTAATTGCCCGTTCGAGCGCCAGTCGCCGCGTTTGTATCCCGTCGGACCGGAATAATAGGCAAGATAGAGATTATAGGCATCGTTCAGCGGAATGCCGGTCTCGGCGCTGTTCTGGGCGTGGTACCAGCCGATGAAATCGATCGCGTCGGCGAAGTTCGCCCGCCGTGCCGTCCAGTTCCCCGTCTGCGACTGATAATGGTCCCATGTCCCGTCGAGCGCCTGCGAATAGCCATAGGCGGTCGAAGGCCGGGTCCAGGGAATGAAGCCGAACAGCTTGGTGCGCGGCGGCCGCGCATAGGGCTGGAAGCCGGATTCGGTGTACATCGTCGCCATCAGGATCGGCACCGGCACGCCGTATTTCTTCTCCGTCCGCTCGGCCGCACTCTGCCAGCTGGAGAAAAGCCCGTCGCGCTGATCGAAGACGGCGCAAATGTTCCGCGTCTGCTTCGGCGCCGTCGCGCAGCCGGCAAGCAGCGCGAGACCCATGGCGGTCAGAATGACACGAGTACGCATGACAAAACCTCTCGTTTCCGAGAGATTACTAACTCGTAAATGTTAAAGACCGGTTTTTAGTCGAATACGAAGTTTTCTGAGGAGCCGCCGCCACCCCTCCCCACAAGGGGGAGGGCTATGCGCGGCACCGCCAACGAAAACATCAACGCTTCCACGGATGAGACGGCGAAAGGAATAATGTCGGCGCGGCATCCAAGTCCCTCCCCCTTGTGGGGAGGGGTCTTCAGCCCAGGAGCCGACGGATCAATCCTTGCGGAAGATCAGGCTGGCGCCCCAGCCGGTGATGAGGGCGAGCAGCACGGAGGCGCAGCCGTAGAGGATCGGCTGACCATGGGCGGCGTCGGTGATCATCTGCTCGATGCCGGTTTTGATGACGCGCAGCGGCAGCGATTCCTCGGTCACCAGAATGCCGCTCTTGAAGAGATAGGCGCGCACCGTATGGACGCCGTTCGGAATGTTTGCCGGCAGGCGCAGGCTCGCCTTGAAGAGGTTGGAGGAAACGAAGCGCACGCCGCTCGGGTTGCGGTCGTAGAAGCCGCCGCCCTGCTGCAGCCGCCGGAAGGCATCGCGGAATTCGCCGAGATTGCTGCCGTCGCCGACGAAGCCGACCGGCGTCAGCGGAATGTGATCGATGCCGATCCCCTGGTCGGTCAGCTCGAGTGGCGTCGTCAGGTCGTCGATCATCCGCGAACTCGACATCGAATAGGAGTGCGGCACGGATTCGAAGGTCATCGAGCGGGTATTCACCCAGATGCCGAAGACGCGCTCCTTCTTGCGCACCGTCGCATCCTGGCGCGGGCCCTCCAGCACCACGACCACGTCATACTGGCCGATGGCGAGCAGCAGCTGGTCGGTATTCGACAGTGCCCCGAAGATGGTCAGATCGGCGCCGTGGAAGTCCGAGGTGATGGCGATTTCGCTGGTCGACGTGCCGATCTCCAGCCCTTCACGGACCGCTTCGGTTGACTGCCCCGGCAGCCATTGCGCCCCGGCAACCGCCGGCAGCAGGCAAAGCAATGTCATGATGGCGACCAGCAGGCGCATCAGTTGCCGGCCCCCATCACCACCGAATAGACGTCGGCCGGCGTCACCACCAGGGCGATCGCCAGACGCAGGCCGACTGCGAGCACCAGCAGGCCGAGCAGGGCACGCAGCTGTTCGCCGCGCAGTTTCTGGCCGACGCGCACGCCGTATTGCGCGCCGACGACGCCCGCCACCATCAGGATGAAGGCGAGCACGATGTCGACGGAAAAGTTCGTCGCCGCCTGGACGATCGTCGTATAGGCGGTCACGAAGATGATCTGGAACAGCGAGGTGCCGACGACGACATTGGTCGGGATGCGTAAGAGATAGATCATCGCCGGCACCATGATGAAGCCGCCGCCGACGCCCATGATCGAGGTGAGGATGCCGATCGCAAAACCGAGCGCGACGATCGGAATGACGCTGAGAAAGATCTTCGATTTCTTGAAGCGCACCTTCAGCGGCAGTCTGTGCACCCAGTGCTGGTGACCGGGCTTGCGCGGCGCCGGCGGCTCGTTGCGCGCCGCCCGCCGCATGGCATTGATGCTTTCGAGCAGCATCAGCCCGCCGACCGTGCCGAGGAAGATGACATACATCAGCGAGATGATCAGATCGAGCTGGCCGACGGCGCGCAGCAGCGAGAAGATCCAGATGCCGACCGTGGCCCCGGTGAGGCCGCCGATCAACAGCACCGTGCCGAGCTTGACGTCGAGCGTGCCGCGCCGGAAATGGGTGATCGCGCCCGAGATCGACGACGCCACGACCTGGTTGGCGCCGGTGGCGACGGCAACGACCGGGGGAATATTGTAGAAGATCAGCAGCGGCGTGATCAGAAAGCCGCCGCCGACGCCGAACATTCCAGACAGGAATCCGACGGCCGCTCCCATGCCGAGAATGATGAAGATGTTCACCGACAATTCTGCGATGGGCAGATAGATTGTCACAGCCGACCCCGAATGATGACCGCTCCTGCCGGGCGGTTTTTGTCACGTCCCCGTTCGAATGCGCACCATACTGTGAAATCGTTGCCAGAGGCTTTCGATCGGCCCTGGATCGAGCGATGGAGATCGGTGGCAGAAGATTCGCCGGATGCGCGGATGGATATGTCCCGCATAATCCGGCTTTTTTCAGATTGCATGACGGGCAGGGGCAAAAAGTGGAAAAAGCCTTGCGGCATAGTGCCGCCAGGCTCGGATTGCGGACAAAGTCGGCCCGAGTCTTGGGGTTCGCACACGACGGCTGCCCCCGGGGGCAAGGGGCGTGCCTCGCGAGATGCCAGTGAGGGAGGGAGAGCTCACGTCCCTTCCCCCGCGTGCGGGAGAAGGTGCCGGTCCCACACTCTCTTCCCTCATTCCTGTGCTCGTCACAGGAATCCAGCCACGGCGCGTCCGCGCCGTGAATGAATCACTATCCTAAGGGGAAAAGTCTTTCGCGCCCAAGGACTTGGGCGCACTGGATTCCTGTGACGAGCACAGGAATGAGGGAGATTGTAGTAGCCGTTTCACCCAACTTTCTGCCAAGGCGGAGAAAGCCCATCCGCCCAAAGGGCACCGCCCCGTCCTTCGGATGCCGAGAGAAGAATAGGGAAACCAGACGCCGCGGCGCCTCTCAGATCGCCTTGGCTCCCTGCTTGTTGTGTTCGAGCAGCGCCTTGACGGTCGCGTCGGTCACCTTGCCGTCCGGCTCCTGGCCGATCGACTTCTGGAAGTTTTTGATCGCGGTGACCGTCTTGGCGCCCATTTCGCCATCCGGCGTTCCGGCGTCGAAGCCGTTATTGTTGAGGATCGCCTGGATGTTGCGGATCGCCTTCTTCATGTCGACGCTTGCCGTCTTCAGGCCCGTTCCCGCCCATTCGTCGGGAATGTCGATGGTATTGCTGCGGTGGTCGAGCGGCTCCGGCTTCCAGAGATCGGCCTTGGCGCGGGCGCGTTCGAGCTGGTCGGGCTTCATGGCGTTTGCCACTTCGTCGCGCTTCTGCGCCGCGTCCTTGTCGCCGGCCTTGGCGGCGATCGCAAACCATTTGTAGGATTCCTCGAGATCCGCCGGAACGCCGTTGCCCCTCGCACAGAGGATCGCCAGGTTGAACTGGCTGTCGGTGATGCCGAGGTTGGCGGCCTTGGTGAACCATGAGGCGGCCGTCGCATAATCCTGCTGGCCGAGCGCGCCGGAGGCGTAGAGCACGGCGAGATTGTGCATGGCGCTGGCATTGCCCTGGTTTGCCGCCTCTTCATAGAAGCCCTTGGCCTTGGCGATGTCGCGTTCGACGCCGTTGCCCTTCTCGTACATGCTGCCGAGCCGGTATTGTGCCGGCGCAAAGCCCTTGTCGGCCGAAAGCTGGTACCAGCCTGCGGCCTGCTTCTGATCGACGGTGATGCCGTTGCGCCCGTCCGAATAGCGCGCGCCGATTTCAAACAGCGCCAGCGCATCGCCGCCCTGTGCCGCATCGGCAAGCGATTTCGGCTGGATGGTGTCGGGAACGGTGATCGCCGCCTGCGGCGCGCTTGCCGCCGGCGTATTGGCAACGAAGCCCGACGTCTCCTGCGGTGCGCCGGGGGTAAGCGTCGCGGCCCCTTCGCCGTCGAGCGGCGTCGCGTCGGTCAGATGATCGCCGGCAACCGGCGGGGCTGCCTCCGGCTGTGCCTGTTCGCCGGCGGGCGGCGTCACCTCCGCTGCGGGGGCGGCCGTTTCTGCCGCATTGCTGTCCGGCTGGGCGGATGGCGCTTCAGGCAAGGCCGGCTGCGGGTTCTCAGTCGCGCCGGTCAGGGCCGAGACCTCGGCCGGCGGCTGCGGCGCGCGCTCGCCGCTCGTCAGCGTTCTCGCGAGCGGAAAGGCCATGATCGCGAGCAGCACGGCGCCGACCGCCAGCAGGATCGGCCGCCGGTAGCGCGAAAAGGCGCTGGTCTTGCCTGTCTTATCCGTCTTGTCGGAAATCTTGCCGGCCTTGTCGGCTGCCTTCTTCTCGGCCTTGCCAGCCTGCTTCGGATTGGCGTCCACCTCCATCGCGGCAGCCTGCGCCGCACGGCGGGCGGCGGCGATATAATCGGCGCGATCGGTTTCGGCGGCAGGTTTGCCGCGTGCGGCACTCTGGCTGGCGCGGACGCGCTCGAGGATCTTCTTCACGTCGGGTGCGCCGGAGCCCGGCTCGAGCAGTTCGTTGGCCGCATCCGTCGGCACCACGTCGGCGGGGTCGATCGACGGCGCGGGGTCGATCATCGGGCGTTCGGCTGCCCGGTTCTCAGCCTTCTTGCCCGGCCGCAGCCGCTTGCCGAGACTGGCAAGCAGGCCGGCCTTTGCCGGCGCCTGAGCCAGGGCCTGGGTTGGCGCGGCAGCCTCCGGCGTCCTGGTCGCGGCCTCGATGGCGATCGCGCTCGTTCCGCTCATGGCGGTGGCTTGCGCCGGGGCGGCAGGTTCGGCGACCTCGGCGGTGCGGATGACAGGAGAGGCTTTCGCTGTCACGGCAGCGGCCGGCGCGCTGTTCATCTCGGCCTCGGCTACCATCAGCGCATAGGGATCGACATCGAAATCGACATCGGCCACCGGCATCTGGGCACTCATCCGCCCGCCACGCTCTTCCATGCCGTCGAGACGGTCGGCGATATGCACCAGCGTTTCGTGCAGCGCCTTGAAAGTCTTGTGGGTGCGTTCCTCGCTGTCGCGGCTGATATCCTCGAGGTGACGCAGATCCTCGGCCAGCGCCGTCAGCGCCGACATGTCGGCGGCGGGCACGCCGCCCTGGGCGGCGCCATTGCGCGAATAGGCCTCGACGACGGCCTCAGCCGCCTGGCGCGCCGCCTCGATGATATATTCGTCGCTGGTCGCCATATAATCTTCGATCGCGCCCATCCGCCGGTCGAGATCGGCGGGGATCGCAGCGCTTTCGCGCGGCTCGCTCATCAGCGCCGAAAGATTGGCGATCTGGTCTTCGAGGTTCTTCAGCGCGTGCGGATCGGTCGGAGCTGCCGCCGTGCTCTCTTCCAGCCGGGCGGCGATGTCGCTCAGCCGTCCTTCGAGACGCCGGAAGGCGCCGTCGTCGACCGCCGCCACGGGCGCCGGCTGCTGATAGGCCATCTCGTCGATGCGTCGGGCGAGATGATCGAGCCGCTGCGCCAGCACGTCGTTGACGGCGCCGTTCTCGAGCGCGTCGATCTTGCGGGAAATGTCGGAAAGCGGTCCGGTGAGATCGGGCTGCGGCGCGGCCTTCTGCGTGTGCTCCAGCAGATAGGACAGATGTTCCAGCCGTTCGTCGAGCCGCGACGTCGCTTCCGCCTTGGTCAGCTCCTCGACGCGGGATGTCAGCGCCTCCAGCCGCATCGCCAGCTCGTCATCAGGGTTCACGCGGTTGGCCGCATCGTGGCTCATCAGGTCGATCTGATCGGCCAGCGCCGAAAGCCGGCCCTCCAGCCGCTGCATCAGCGCCGGATCGTTGGTGGCGGCCGCGCGTCCGCTGGCGGCGATCGCCCGGCTGATCTCGTCGAGTCGCATGTCCATGGCGGCGAACTGTTCCGACATCACCCGGTCGTGCGGCTGGATCATGTTGCCGAACTGCTCCATCGCCGTGGCGATGGCAATGAGCTTGTCCTCGAGCGCCCTGACCGCCGGGCTCTCGCCCATGCCGCCGATATGCCGCTTGATGTCGTCGAGCCGGTAGGCGAGCGAAACCAGCTCTTCCTGCAGCCCCTCGGTATCGAGTGCGGCAAGCCGGCTTTCGAAGCCGTCCCAGCGGTTTTCCATATGGCGCAGCGAATCCTCGCGCGCCAGCCCGTCCATCAGCGAGCGCAGCTCCTCGAAATCCTCGCGCAGGCCGGCGGCCTCCGGGGCGCTCGAACGGCCGGTCAGTTGAGTGATGCTCTGGGCAAGACGGCCCATATCGGCGCGCATGTCGTCGGCGAAGCGGCCGTCTCCGGCATTGGTCTTGATCTCGCGCAGTTCGGCGCGCAGCGCGCTCATCTCGCGGGTGACGCCTTCGGAAATGTCGCGCTTCAGGTCCTGGCGCAGATTGACGAGCGCCTGGGCGATCTCCGTCATCGTATCGTCGCCGGCGCGGAAGGCTGCTGCCGGCTGCGGGGCGGCGGCGCGCGGCGCGGGTTCGCGCAATTGCGGGGCCGGCTCGCGTGTGTAGGGCCGCTCGCGGCCGGCTTCAAGGGCGCGCTGGCGCTGGCGGATTTCGGCGAGCGGATCCGGCCGCTGTTCGAGCGGCGCCCTTGCCGGGCGCTGAGCATTGGAGCCGGCATAGGGATCGCGCTCGGCTGGTGCCGTGCGCGGCCGCTGTTCGCGCCCGCTGCCCATCAGCCCTTCGATGCGCGCCTCCAGACCTTCGATCGTGCGGTTCAGCGCATCGAGCGAGGTCCTGTCGGACTGCCGGGAAGGATTTGATCGCGATCCGTTCATCTTCTTGCTCGCTTCGACTGCTCGACCTCTCGTCAGAGCTCGATCCTTGGCTTTTCCGTCTGTGGCCCGCGTCTTCACGCCGGCCGGAGCATCCTTCATCAGAAGTTAGTCAATTAGACTTTCCTCAAGCTGAACGATGTAGCGGCATCCCTGACAAACGCGAGACTGGGAGAAGGAGTGCGGATTGCTACTGCTCAATCCGCACCTTTCACGAAACGTGGTAAACAAGCCGTTAATATCGATGGGAATTTTTTAACGTTTGTGTTGCGAACGCCGTTTTTGCCGGCAATTGCCGGCCAATTCGCCGGATCGGCGGGCGCCGGCGCGTTCAGCTCGGCCGCTTATATTGCAGCTCGATCTTCACGCCTTCGGGGCCGTAAACGAAGACCTGGCCGAGATCGGTGTCGGGGATATCGTAATATTCGTAGCGATAGCCGCTCGCCTTGATGCGCTCCAGTGCCGGGGCGAATTCGTAAAGGCTGAAGGCGACATGGTTGAAAATCCCCAGCGGAAAATCGCTGCCGCGCGATGTCAGGCTGAGATGGATGACCGGGCGGTCGTCCAGATAGAGCCAGTGGCCGGGCGAGGGGAAGGGCGGCCGGTAGCCTTCCTCGACGCCGAGCACGGTCTTGAAGAAGCCGATCATGCGAGGCGCATCGCGTGTTTCGATCGTGACGTGGTCCAGGCGCGGCATCGCTGTCCTCCTCTCGGTTCCGACGATCCGAAGCCTATCCTGTTCGCCTCCGCCGCGAAAGTTGTTTGGCCTCAGGCGCTCACTTCCGGCTGAATCTCAGTGCGGCCCGCCTGCATCGATCGAATAGGCGCTGATGCGCGACAGATGAATGAAGCAAAGGCCGGTCTCCTCGGCCCAGTCGTTGAAGGCCTGCTGGATCAGCGGCTGGTCCTTCTTCGCCGTGCCGGTGGCAGACAGCGGCACGCCGGCCGATCTCAGGCAGGCGAGCACATCCATCGTGGCGACGAAGCTGTCGCGGCCGATGCCGCGCAGGAAATATTGCCCGGTCATGCCGCCGAGCCGGCTGCCGCGTTTGCTCAACAGGTCGAGAAGGCCGATCTGGTCCTCCCGCGGCCAGTCGGCGAGAAAGGCGCCGGCGCTGCCATGTTCCTTCGCCAGCTCCCTGACGAAAGCGGCATTGGCGCGCACCGACATGATCTTCGCGCCGTTGCGGATGATCCGTTCGTCCGAGGTCAGCTCATGCCAATAGTCGTCGGGCGCGATATTGAGCGTTGCCGGATCGAAACCGGAAAACGCCGCTTCGAAACCCGGCCATTTCGCATCGATCACCTTCTGGACGAAGCCGCTGTAGAAGATACGCCGGGTCATATCGGCGAGGATACGGTCGTCGGGCATGGCGCGCAGTTTCTCGTGATCCGGCCGATGCTTGTCGAGCATTGCCTGCAGCGCTGCCGCGCCGCCCTTCCGCTGCTCTGCACGCTGCCTTATCGCCTCGAAACTGATCATCTCAAGCCATCCTGAATTGCGGATTGAAAGACACTTCTGCTTATACGCTGTACCACGATGGACAAGGAAGGGGAGATGACGTCCTGTCAGCCTCTTCAGCAGCCGCAGATTGGCACTTACAATTTTTTTCGCGAAAGGCGGCAAAGATGTCGATTTTGACGTTTACGCAAACGTCAATATTTTGTAAGACGGTTCCCAAGGCCGGCACGACCCGGCAGCCGAATGGGAGGAATTTGAGAGATGCCAGTCTACAAGGCCCCGGTGAACGATACGCTCTTCGTCCTGAACGACGTACTGGGCCTCGAACGTTATAACAATCTGCCGGGTTTTGCCGATGCGACGCCTGACATGATCGAGGCGATCCTCGGCGAGGCTGGAAAGGTCGCCGAAGAAGTTCTCTTTCCCGTGAATTATTCCGGCGACCAGGAAGGCTGCACGCGCCACGACGATGCCAGCGTCTCGACGCCGAAGGGTTTCCAGGATGCCTACAAAGCCTATCGCGATGGCGGCTGGATCGGTCTTGCGGTGCCGGAGGAATTCGGCGGGCAGGGGCTTCCCTATACGCTGCATACCGCCGTCGGCGAATATACGTCCGCCGCCAACATGTCGTTGATGATGTATCCGGGCCTGACGCAGGGCGCGATCGCCGCGATCCTCGTTCACGGTTCGGCCGAGCAGAAAGCCACCTATCTGCCGAAGATGGTGGACGGCGCCTGGACCGGCACCATGAACCTGACCGAGCCGCATTGCGGCACCGATCTCGGCATGCTGCGCACCAAGGCGGTGCCGCAGGCCGACGGCAGCTATAGAATATCCGGCCAGAAGATCTTCATCTCCGCCGGCGAGCATGATCTCGCCGACAATATCGTCCATCTGGTGCTTGCCCGCATCGAGGGCGCGCCCGAGGGCACCAAGGGCATCTCGCTCTTCATCGTTCCGAAATTCCTCGTCGGCACGGACGGCGCGCTCGGCGCCCGCAACGCCGTCACCTGCGGCGCGATCGAGCACAAGATGGGCATTCACGCCAACGCAACCTGCGTCATGAATTACGACGAGGCGACCGGTTTCCTGATCGGCGCCGAGAACCGCGGCCTCAACGCCATGTTCGTGATGATGAACGAGGCCCGCCTGATGGTCGGCCTGCAGGGCATCGCCATTTCCGAGATCGCCTATCAGAACGCCGCCGCCTACGCCCGCGACCGCATTCAGGGCCGTTCGCTGTCCGGCCCCAAGGCGCCGGACAAGAAGGCCGATCCGATCATCGTCCATCCGGATATTCGCCGGACCTTGATGACCATCCGCGCCTTCAACGAAGCCGGCCGCGCCTTTCTGCTGTGGACCGCGCTGAAGTCCGATATCGCCCACCGCGCCACCGACGAGAAGGAGCGCCAGACGGCCGACGATATTCTCGGCCTCGTCACCCCGATCCTCAAGGGCGTGATGACCGACAAGGGCTTCGATCATGCCGTCATGGCCCAGCAGGTCTTCGGCGGTCACGGCTATATCGAAGAACACGGCATGAGCCAGTATGTCCGCGATGCCCGCATCGCCATGATCTATGAAGGCGCCAACGGCATTCAGGCGCTCGATCTCGTCGGCCGCAAGCTCGCTTTGAACGGCGGCCGCGCCGCCATGGCGCTCTTCAAGGAGATCGGCGATTTCTGCGAGGAGAACCGCGGCAACGAGAAGCTCTCCTTCTTCACCAAGCATCTGAAGAAGGGCTTGAACGATGTCCAGGCCGCGACCATGTGGTTCATGCAGAACGCCATGGCCAAGCCCGATAATGCCGGTGCCGGCTCGACCGATTACATGCATCTCTTCGGCCTTGTCGTTCTCGGCTATATGTGGGCAAAGATGGCGAAAGCCGCCGAGGACGGCCTTGCTTCAGGCGATGGAGCCCGCGAGGATTTCCTGAAGAACAAGCTAGTGACCGCCCGCTTCTTCATGGAACGCATCATGCCGGAAACCGCACTGCGCAAGACCCGCATCGAAGCCGGCGCCGACACGATGATGGAGCTGGCCGCGGAAGCGTTTTGATTGTGTCCCCTTCTCCCCAGGGGGGAGAAGATGTCCGAAGGACAGATGAGGGGGTGAGCGACGAAGGAGCGAACGGCCGCGCGCAAGCAAGGCCGAGTTTGCCGCGAGCGCCCCCTCATCCGACCTTCGGCCACCTTCTCCCCGCTGGGGAGAAGGGGAGTTGAAATTCACCGGCGCCGCCGCGCCGCCAGGGAGACGAGACAATGACCGAGGTTTTCATTTACGATCACGTCCGCACGCCGCGCGGCCGCGGCAAGAAGGACGGCGCCCTGCATGAGGTGCCGTCTGTCCGCCTGGCGGCCAAGACGCTGGAAGCGATCCGTGACCGCAACGGGCTCGACACCAAAACCGTCGACGACATCATCATGGGCTGCGTCGATCCTGTGATGGATGCCGGCGCCGTCATCCCCAAGGCCGCCGCCTTCGAAGCCGGTTACTCCACCCGGGCGCCGGGCATGCAGATTTCCAGATTCTGCGCTTCCGGCCTCGACGCCGTCAATTTCGGCGCGGGCAAGATCGCCCAGGGCGCCGACGACATCGTCATCGCGGGCGGCGTCGAGAGCATGTCGCGCGTCGGCCTCGGCATGTCCGGCGGCGCCTGGTTCATGGACCCTTCGGTGAATTTCCCGGCCTATTTCATGCCGCAAGGCGTCTCGGCCGATCTCATCGCCACCAAATACGGTTTCTCCAGAACCGATGTCGACGCCTACGCGGTCGAGAGCCAGAAGCGCGCCGCCAACGCCTGGGAAAACGGCTGGTTCGACAAGTCGGTCGTCCCGGTCAGGGATCAGAACGGCCTGACGATCCTCGAAAAGGACGAGCATATGCGCCCGGGCACCGACATGCAGGCGCTCGCCTCGCTCAACCCGTCCTTCCAGATGCCGGGTGAGATGGGCGGCTTCGAAGCCGTCGGCATCCAGGCCCATCCCGAGATCGAGCGCATCAACTATGTCCACCATGCCGGTAATTCCTCCGGCATCGTTGACGGCGCCGGCGTCGTCCTGCTCGGCTCGAAGGCGGGCGGCGAGAGCATGGGGATCAAGCCGCGCGCCCGCATCAAGGCCTTTGCCAATATCGGCTCCGACCCGGCGCTGATGCTGACCGGGCCTGTTGATGTCACCGAGAAGCTGTTGAAGCGGACCGGCATGCGCCTTGCCGATATCGACCTCTTCGAGCTGAACGAGGCCTTCGCCGCCGTGGTGCTGCGCTACATGCAGGCCTTCGACATCGACCACGACAGGATCAACGTCAATGGCGGCGCCATCGCCATGGGCCATCCGCTCGGCGCCACCGGCGCGATGATCCTCGGCACGGTGCTGGACGAGCTCGAACGCCGCGACTTGAACACCGCGCTCGTGACGCTCTGCATCGGCGCCGGCATGGGCACGGCAACGGTTATCGAACGCGTTTGATCGGATATGAACCCTCCCTTCTCGGGGAGGGTTTCACCGCAAGAGAATTCAGGGAGAGGAATCCCCAAGATGAGCACCTATACCAATTTCACGCTCGAAACCGACGCCGACGGCATCGCTCTCGTCACCTGGGACATGCCCGGCAAATCGATGAACGTCTTCACATCAGAGGTGATGCAAGAGCTCAATGCCATCATCGACGCCACGACCGCCGACGCTGCCGTCAAGGGTGTCGTCTTCACCTCGGGCAAATCCTCCTTCTCCGGCGGCGCCGACCTCTCGATGATCAAGTCGATGTTCAGCTCTTATCAGGACGAGAAGGCCAAGAGCCCGCAAACGGCGGTGCAGACGCTTTTCGGTCTCGTCGGCCGCATGTCCGGCCTGTTCCGCAAGCTCGAAACCTCAGGCAAGCCCTGGGTGTCGGCGATCAACGGCACCTGCATGGGCGGGGCTTTCGAGCTGTCGCTCGCCTGCCATGGCCGCGTCGCCTCCAATGCCAAGAGCGTCAAGATCGCGCTGCCCGAGGTCAAGGTCGGCATCTTCCCCGGCGCCGGCGGCACCCAGCGCGTGCCGCGGCTCGCCAACGCCCAGGATGCGCTGCAGATGATGACGACGGGCCAGTCGCTGAGCGGCTCCCGCGCCAAAGCGATGAACCTCGTGCATCAGGTGGTCGAGCCTGATCAGCTGATCCCCGCCGCCAAGCAGATGATCAAGGACGGGCTGAAGCCGGTCGCCCCCTGGGACGAGAAGGGCTTCAAGCTGCCGGGCGGCGGCATCTGGACGCCGGCCTCCGCCCAGCTCTGGCCGGCCGCACCCGCGATCCTGCGCCGCGAAACCTCCGGCAACTACCCGGCCGCGCTTGCCATCCTGAAATGCGTCTATGAAGGCCTGCAGGTGCCCTTCGATACCGGCCTGAAGATCGAGCAGCGCTATTTCACCGAGGTGCTGCAGACCCGCGAAGCCTTCTCGATGATCCGTTCGCTGTTCATCTCCATGCAGGAACTCGGCAAGGGCGCCCGCCGCCCCGCCGGCATTCCCAAGACGGAACTGAAACATGTCGGCGTCGTCGGCGCCGGCTTCATGGGCGCTTCGATCGCTTATGTCACCGCCGCCGCCGGTCTCCCGGTGACGCTGATCGACCGCGACATGGAAGCTGCCACCAAGGGCAAATCCGTCTGCGAAGGCCTCGTCAAGGATTCCGTCGGTAAGGGGCGGTTTACACAGGACGAGGCCGCAGCGCTGCTCTCCCGCATCACGCCCTCGGCCGACTATGCCGATCTCGCCACCGCCGACCTCGTCATCGAGGCGGTGTTCGAGGATCGCGAGGTGAAGAAAACGGTCATCGAAGCTGTTGAAGCGGTGCTGCCCGAAGGCGCGATCTTCGCCTCCAATACCTCGACCCTACCGATCACGGGCCTGGCGAAGAATTCCAGGCGCCCGGCCGATTTCATCGGCATCCACTTCTTCTCGCCCGTCGAGAAGATGATGCTGACCGAGGTCATCCTCGGCAAAGAAACCGGCGACAAGGCGCTGGCCGTCGCGCTCGATTATGTCGCGGCGATCAAGAAGACGCCGATCGTCGTCAACGACACCCGCGGCTTCTTCGTCAATCGCTGTGTGCTGCGCTACATGTCTGAGAGTTACGACATGCTGATCGAGGGCGTGCCGCCTGTGATGATCGAAAATGCCGCCAAGATGGCCGGCATGCCTGTGGGTCCCTTGGCGCTCAACGACGAGGTCGCGATCGACCTCTCGCTGAAGATCCTCAAGGCCACGGCCGCCGATCTCGGCGAAAAGGCCATCGACCCCAGGCATATGGAGCTGATCTCCCGCATGGTGGAAAAGGAGGGCCGCTTCGGCCGCAAGAATTCCAAGGGCTTCTACGACTACCCGCCGAAACCGGCGAAGAAGTCGCTCTGGCCCGAATTGAAGAGCCTCTACCCGCAGAAGAAGGCGGATGACGTCGACATCGCCGTCCTCAAGCAACGCTTCCTCGTCACCATCGCGCTGGAAGCCGCCCGCACCGTCGAGGAAGGCATCGTCACCGACCCGCGCGAAGCCGACGTCGGCTCCATCCTCGGCTTCGGCTTCGCCCCCTATACCGGCGGGGCACTCAGCTATATCGACGGGATGGGCGCGAAGGCTTTCGTCGAGTTGGCGGAGAAGTTAGCGGCGGCTTACGGAGATCACTTCAAGCCGACACCGCTGCTGAAGGACATGGCTGCCAAGGGCGAGACGTTTTATGGGCGGTTTGATCCCTATGCGAAGATGGGGGCGGCGGCGTAAGTCGTTTTAGGGCGGGCTACCTTTACTGTCGTGCCGTGCGGGGCCCCCTCTGCCCTGCCGGGCATCTCCCCCACAGGTGGGGAGATCGGCTGGGTGTACCCGCTTCCCCAAACAACTGGCGTCCAGCCCGGCGAAACGGAAGAGAGGCGGGAAGGTTTGGCAACTTGCCAATCTCCCCACCTGTGGGGGAGATGCCCGGCAGGGCAGAGGGGGGCTTACACGGCACGACGTGCAAAAAATGCTCCACCAAGCTGAATTCGACTTTCCCTTGGCGTGCGCCTTGTCACGGACACAATTCCCGATTAAACGTTCTCGCATCGATCTTGCTAGATGAACTTTGAAACGGCGCTCGCGTCGTTCCTGGCGAACTTCCTCCAAAATCGGTTTTCATCGTCGCTCGTGCTTCGGTTCGCGCGGCAATCTTCTATGAGCGATTCGAAAAGGATATCGTCATGAGCACTGGTACCGTAAAGTGGTTCAACGCAACCAAGGGCTTCGGCTTCATTCAGCCGGATGACGGCGCTGCCGACGTTTTCGTCCACATCTCGGCCGTTGAACGCGCCGGCATGCGCGATCTCAAGGATGGCCAGAAGCTGTCTTACGAGCTCGTCCGCGACAACAAGTCCGGCAAGATGTCGGCAGACCGCCTCCAGGCGGCCTAAGCCTCTAAGGCTTTTTGAATATCATCTCCGGATCGTGACCACGGATGTACTGGCACGGTTCGTTGAGATGGAAGGGAAGGTCGGGTTAACCCGACCTTTTTTCGTATCTGGCTGGTCGCTATGCTCGCGCTCATAGTGCGATCTCAGCCGCCAGCCGCCTCACCACTCTCCAGCATCTCCATCACCCGCGTCATCACCGCCCGCGCCGCATCGAGTTCGGCTGACGTAAACGCAGCACCCAGCCCATTCGCCCATCCGGCCTGCGCCACCTCGATAACGCCGAGCCGGGCGGCGCCTTCCGCCGTCAGCCGCACCAGCTTGGCGCGCTGGTGCTGCGGGTTGTCGGCATAGGCGATCAGCCCTTCATCCTCCAGCACATCGGCAAGCCGCTGCACGCCCTGGCGGGCGAGGCCGAGCGCGCGGGCGATCTGCGCCACCGACATGTCGCCGCGCCTTGCCGCGGCCAGCACCTGCCAGCGCGCGCTCGTCTGTCCTGCGGGCTTTGCCAGCCGGTCGCCGGCCGCCGTCAGATGGCCGGCGAGGCGAAGGGCGGTGATTGCGAAAGCGGAAAAGGCATTCCCCTCCATTGTCCGCTCCGGTCGATTTTGTTTGACAACATGTTGTCTATTTTGTATCTCATCCATAGTGACAACATATTGTCATATGCAGGAAGCGGATGCAACGGCAAGGAGGAGCGCATCATGAAGAAGACCTACAAGGGAAGCTGCCATTGCGGCAAAGTGCACTACGAGGTGGATATCGACCTCGAAGAGGGAACCGGCCGCTGCAATTGCTCGATCTGCACGAAGCGGCGCTACTGGGGCGCCAACGTCAAGCCGGAGGATTTCCGGCTGATGTGCGACGAGGCCGAGACATCGGACTACCAGTTCAACACGATGAGCGGTCACCACCGCTTCTGCCGCACCTGCGGTGTGCCCGCCTTCGGCGACGGCTATGTCGAGGCGATCGGTGGCGCCTATGTCTCGATCAACATCGCCTGCCTCGACGATCTCACCCCTGAGGAACTGGCAGCCTTACCAGTCCGTTATTACGACGGCAGGCACGATGCCTGGTGGAACGAGCCTGAAGTGACGAGTTATCTCTGAAGCAATCAGCAAATTGTGCGGCGGTTGTCGGATCATCCTCCTCTCGTTCGTCCTCTGGCCGTAGTGGAAAAGGAGAATGATCGTGAAAGACGAAGCCAATCTCAGGCACGAAGAAGAGGCGGTCATCGCCATGCTGATGATGCGGGCCAAGGCGATCGGCGAAAAAAATGCCGAGGAGGCGCTTTCCTATGAGGCCGAGGATTCCGTCGAGTTTTCGCTGGCGCCGCCGCTCGTCAGCAATGGCAGGGACGCGGTCGGCCTGCAGGCATGGTTCGATAGCTGGGAAGGCCCGATCGGCGGCGAAGTGCGCGATGCCAGATTGACGCTCGGCGGCGATGTCGCCTTCTGGAGTGGTCTGATGCGCATGACCGGGACCAAGACCGATGGCGCCGAGGTCGATCTCTGGTTCCGCCAGACGCTCGGCCTCGTCAAGCGGGATGGCCGCTGGCTGGTCGCCCATCAGCACGCCTCGGTGCCCTTCGCCATGGACGGCAGCGGCCGCGCGCTGCTTGATCTCAAGCCGCAAACTGCGGGCTCCGTCGAATAATTCTGCCGCCGCTCAAGCATCTCGGGCAGACCCTGCAGCGATTTTGCGGCAAAGACATACGAGAAAATAAAGACTTAAGGCGCGGGGCGCGGATCTGAAGGAGCGCGGCGGTGCTTCAGAGCATAAGAACTTTCTTTTAATCAAATTTTGCCAGCATGAATATCGGGGGCCTTCAGTTTTTGCTGGATGACGATTGTCTAAACGCGCCGGCGAATTGGACTTAAGGCGTGCGTCAGTACAGCGCGGGGCGAGCGGGAACATGCTTTTCAAGTCTACGACAAGTCGCAATCTTTTCTCTGTGGCGGCCTGCGGCGTCATTGCCGTTATTGTCGCTTCCAGCGTCATTTTCTATCGGTCCTATACCGAAATCCGCAGCGGCAGCATCGAACAGATGCGCCAGATCGCGACAGCCGAGGCGCTGAAAGTCGAACGGGATATCGGCGGCACCGTGCATATCGTCAACGGACTTGACGCCGTGCTGACGACGATGAAGGAGCTTGGAGACACCGATCGCGCCAAGGCGGACAAGGTCCTGCTCAACATGCTGCAGGCCAACCCTGCAATCCTGGCGACCTGGACCGGGTGGGAGCCGAATGCTTTCGACGGCAAGGACAAGGATTATGTCGGCAAGGAAGGATACGACGCGACGGGCCGCTATGTGCCCTACTGGGTGCGCAGCGGCGGCAAGATCACCCATACCGCGCTGACCGATTACGCAACGGCGGGGCCGGGCGACTATTATCAGCTGCCGTTCACGCAGCGCAAAACCCTTGTCATCGAGCCTTATTCTTATGCGATCGATGGAAAAGACGTGTTGATGACCTCCGTCACGAAGCCGATTGTCATCGACGGCAAAGCGGTCGGCGTTGCCGGCCTCGATCTTTCGCTGCAGGACACCGCCAAGGCGCTGTCGGCCAGCCGCCCGATGGGGGCGGGCTTCCTTGGCCTGGTGACCAGCGCCGGCAAGATCGTCAGTCATCCGGATGCGGGCCTCATCGGCAAAAGCCTTTCCGAGACGGGGGCAAAGACGGCGGATTGGGACCGCCTGATCGCCAAGCCCGGTGTTGAGCATGAGGTGATCAACGAGGACGGCAGCGTCTCGCTGGCGATCGCCATCGCCGTCAAGCTTGCCGAGAGCCCCAATTGGTATGCGATCGTGTCGGTCCCGAAGGCAACACTCTTCGGGCCGCTCTATGCGGTGGTGCGGGATGCCATCGTCGCGACGAGCCTGGCGGCGGTGCTGCTCGGCCTTGCCGTGTGGCTTATCGCCCGCCGCTTCGTCGGCCGGATTTCCGGCGTCATCGCCGAGACTGCCGAGATTGCCGCAGGCAAACTCGATGTGCCCCTGAAGGACGGCGACGCCAAGGACGAAATCGGCGATCTCGCGCGCTCGCTGAAGGCGCTGATGGAGAGCAATCGCGACAGGGCGCGGCTGGAGGCCGAGGCGGAAGAAAACCGCGCGCTGCAGGAAAGGGAGCGTGCCGAGCGCGCCCGGATCGACCAGGCCCAGGAAGCGGACGTCAAATTCGCCGTCGGTGAATTGGCGCTTGGCCTGGCCAAACTTGCCGAAGGCGATATGACGAGCGCGCTCGAGCATCCTTTCGCCGCGACGCTTGACGAGACCCGCATCAATTTCAACGAGTCGGTCGTCAAACTGCGTTCGGCGCTGGTGTCGTTCTCGCAAAATGCCGAGGTCATCCAAAGCGGCACCGAGGAAATCCGTTCTGCTGCCGACGATCTTGCGCGCCGGACGGAACAGCAGGCTGCCTCCGTCGAGCAAACGGCCGCAGCGCTCGAGCAGATCACCACATCCGTCAAGGATTCCACGGCGCGTGCCGAAGAAGCCGGATCGATGGTCGTTCGCACGAAGGAAAATGCCGAACGCTCCGGCCAGATCGTGCAACGGGCCGTCGAAGCGATGAACGACATCGAACAGTCCTCCAAGTCGATCTCGAATATCATCGGCGTCATCGACGAGATCGCCTTCCAGACCAACCTGCTGGCGCTGAATGCCGGCGTCGAGGCGGCCCGTGCCGGTGAAGCCGGCAAGGGCTTTGCCGTCGTCGCTCAGGAGGTCCGGGAGCTGGCGCAGCGGTCGGCCGGCGCGGCCAAGGAGATCAAGGCGCTGATCGGCGCCTCGGGCGGCCAGGTGCGCCATGGCGTTGCCCTGGTGCGTGAGACCGGCGATGCCCTGGAGGGGATTGTTCAGGAGGTGCAGCAGATCGACCGCAATGTCCACGCGATCGTCCAATCCGCCCGCGAGCAGTCGACCGGCCTTCAGGAAATCAACACCGCCGTCAATCAGATGGACCAGGCGACGCAGAAAAATGCCGCCATGGTCGAGGAGTCGAATGCGGCAGCCCACACGCTTGCGACCGAGGTCTCGGCTCTCTCCGGACGGTTGGGTCAGTTTCGCCTCGATGCGGGCACGGGCATGACGGCAATGTCGCGTTCGAACGCGCCGCGTCCGCTCGCCGCTCCGAAAATCGTATCGTCGCATGCGACGATCCCCGTTCCCTCGCCGGCCCGTGCGTTGAAGAAGACGCTGGCGGCCGCGCTTGGCGGCGGTTCGAAGGCGGCAGCTCCCGCCGACCCTGGCTGGGAGGATTTCTGATCCGATCCGTCCAACGGAACGGGGACGGATCCATGGATGATTACGGCGGCCGTCCTCAGACGGCCGCCTTCCGCCATCCGGCGCGAAGCCCCAGCAGCCCGGCGCCCATCAGCAGCAGAATTACAGTCGCATAGATGTCCGTCGTCAGCGCATAACCGGCCGATTTCGCCAGGAACCCGGCAAGGATCGCCGGCAGGCTGAAGGCGAGATAGCTCTGCACGTAGAAGGCCGATAGCAGCCCGGCCCGCTCATCCGCCTTGGCGAGCGGCATGATGGTGCCGATCGAACCGAGGAAATTGGTGCCGAAACCGGCGCCGGTGAAGACCGTGCCGATCAGCAGCAGCGGCACATTGGCGAGATGCACGCCGGCAACGACCATCAGAATGCCGAGCGTCTTGGCCGACACGCCGAAGCCGAGATTGGCCGAAGCCGACCTGCTGCGCCTGAGATAGACGGCGATCGCGCCGCTCACCATCAGTGCAGTCACAACGGCTCCGCCGGTCAGCGGCGCGCCGCTGCCGGTCGTGCTGGCGACCAGTGACGGGACCAGCGAGAGATAGAAGCCGGCAAGCGTCCAGTTGGCAATGTTGATCGGCGTCACCAGCGACAGCGGCCGCTTCACTTGCTGGGGAACTGTGATCCTGGGGATCAGCGAGCCGAAAGCGCCCGGCCGTGTGCCACCGGTCTCGTGCGTCAGCCAGATGCCGGCCGCCAGCAGCGTGAAGGCGAGAAGCAGCAGCGCATAGGTGAGATGCATCGGGAAGGGGCCGTATTGGATCAGGGCGCTGGTGCCGACCGCGCCCACCGCCATGCCGCAGAGCGGCGCGATCGAATTGACGATCTGTCCCTTTGCCCGGTCGACATCGACGAGAGCGGCGCCGAGCGAGGCGCCGGCGATGCCCGTCGCAACACCCTGGACGACCCGCGCCGCGATCAGCCAGCCCGGGCCGCTGGCGACGACGAAGAGCGCCATGGCGACAATTTCGAGCAGGAGCGCGAAGAAGATCACCGGCTTGCGGCCGAGATGATCGGAGATGGAACCAGCCGTCAGCAGTGCTGCCAGCAGCGCGAAGGCGTAGACGGCGAAGACGACTGTGATCAGCACCGGCGAGAGCGCGAAATTCTGCTGATAGATCCGGTAAAGCGGCGTCGGCGCCGCGGAAGCACCGAAGAAGGTGGCGAGCGTCAGCGCATGAAAACCGATCGAGGGGTGCGGCGCATTCTCGGTGGATTTGGCGGCGGCGACCATATATAAGCCCTCTTAAAGCTAAGCCGTTGCGTTAGCTCCATGTAGGGCGAATGCATGCTAAAGGCAAATTCTTTGCGTTTATGGTTCTGTCAAAGATTTTGAACCATGAGTGTGTAATGCGTGTCGCCCGGAAGGTTCCGGGATAGAAGGTTCGAGTTGCAGGCATGGCAGTTAAAGAGAATCTCCGTCCGGGCGGCAGAAGCGCCCGGGTTCAGGCATCGGTGCACAAGGCGGTCCGCGAGCTGCTGGCCGAGATGAACCGCGCCGAGGTGACGATCCCGCTGATCGCCGCCAGCGCCGGTGTGACGCCCTCGACCATCTATCGCCGCTGGGGCGACCTGCAACAGCTTCTTGCCGATGTCGCCGTCGAACGGCTGCGGCCGGATATGCAGCCGGTCGACGCCGGCAGCGGCAGGGCCGATCTTCAAGCCTGGGCCGAGCAATATGCCGAGGAAATGTCCTCCGGGCCGGGCCGCGAAATGATCCGCGACGTGCTCGCGGCCCAAGCCGGCGCCAATGCCTGCAAATGCTCAGAATATACCCGCCAGCAGATCGTCGTCATCGCCGAGAGGGCAAAGGCCCGCGGCGAGGGTTTCCCGGATGTCGACGACGTCATGGATCGGGTCGTGGCGCCGATCATGTACCGCATCCTGTTCGGCGACGTGCCGGATGGCGCGCGGGTGCGTGATCTGGTCGCGCGCGTCATGCGCGCGGGCTGATCTTACTCGGCGGCGGCGCGCTTGAGACCGGAAATCTGGGTGATATAGGCGCGCAGCGCCGCCGGCCGCACCGGTTTGTGCTGAACGGCGATGTCTTGCCGCTCGGCCTCGCTGCGCACTTCAGGCGTGCGGTCGGCGGTAACCAGCAAAGCGGGGATGTCGGCGCCGAACTGCCGGCGCAGATGCAGGATCGCGGCAATGCCGGTGCCGTCGTCGAGATGATAATCGGCGATGATAAGATCCGGCGGCCCGTCACGGCCGTCGCTTGCGATCACGTCGGCGAGGCAATCGAGCGCCGCGACCTCACAGCCCCAGCCGCTGAGCAGCAGCCGCATGCCTTCGAGGATCTTCGGCTCGTTATCGATGCAGAGGATCTTCAGCCCCTTCAGCGGCTGCACCGGCCGCTCGGTGGGGGCAATGGCCGCTGCCGCCTCGGCCGGGCGCGAGACGTCGAGCGGCATGGCGATGCGGAACTCCGTGCCCCTGCCATGCGTCGAGTGTAACTCCACAGGATGGTTGAGCACGCGGGCGATGCGGTCGACGATCGAAAGGCCGAGCCCGAGGCCGGAGGCGGTTTTCGCGCCTTCATCCAGCCGGGCGAATTCCTTGAACACGGTGCGGAATTTCGATGGCGGAATACCGATGCCGGAATCGATCACCTGGATGATCACCTGATTGCCGCGCCGCCGCGCGCCCACCAGCACCTTGCCGGTGATCGTATATTTGATGGCGTTGGAAACGAGATTCTGCACGAGGCGGCGCAGCAGGTTGGGGTCGGAGCGCACGCGCAGCGAGGTCGGCATGACCACCAGCTTCAGCTGTTTTTCCCGGGCGATCGGCGCGAAATCGGTTTCGATCCGTTTCAGCAGGTCGGAAAGTGCGACGGCAGCAAGCCGCGGCCGCATGGCGCCGGTATCGAGCCTGGAGATGTCGAGCACGGCGCCGAGAATGGTCTCGACCGATTCCAGCGCCGAATCGATGTTGCGCACGATCGGGCTGTTGTCGGATTGCGCCATGCGCTCGACCAGCGCCGAGGAATAGAGCCTGGCGGCGTTCAGCGGCTGCAGGATGTCGTGGCCGGCGGCGGCGAAGAAACGGGTCTTGCCGATATTCGCCTCGTCGGCAGCGGCCCGCGCCTCGCCGAGTTCGTGGTTGACGCGGGTCAGCTCGGCCGTGCGTTCGGCGACGCGCTGCTCCAGCGTCTCATTTGCCTGTTTCAGCGCCTGATCGGCGTTTACGCGCTGGGTGATATCGGTGAAGGTGGCGACAATGCCCTTGTCGGGCATGGCGTTGGAGCGCACCTCGATGATCCGCTCACCGCCACCAAGCACCAGCGCGAAGGGCTTGTCGAGCGTCAGGAAATGCCGAACCGTCTGGCTGAGATCGCCGGGCGCGATGTCGCCGCGCTCGCTGAGTGTTTTGACAATATCGGCCAAGGGGAAGCCGACCTGGCCGGCACTTTCCGGCAGATCCAGCAATTGCCGGAAGCGCCGGTTCCAGATCGTCAGCCGGTTGGAGCTGTCGAACACCGCAATGCCCTGGTCCATCTGCGAAAGGGCGGTCTGCAGCATATCCTGGTTATATTGCAGCGCCTCGCTCGCCTGGTCGAGCAGCCAGGCGGTGTCGGAAGAGGCGTCCTCGGTCTTCTGCAGGATCAAGGACAGCACCAGCCGGGCCGAGGACGAGCCGATGGCGCTGCCGAGCAGCTGCTCGCTGAAATGGATGAGCGCCATGTCGGCCGGCTGTTCGTCCTCCAGCTTGCGGCCGGAGCTTTGTTCGTAAGTGGTGAACGAGCGCTGCATGCGCTCCTCGCCGAGATAGCGCGAGATCGCCGCCTTGAGATCGCCGACGCTGATGCGGGTCTTCCAGCCGCGCGTGGCGAATTGCGAGCGTGAATGCCGCTTGACGAAGATGCCGGCCTGGATGCGTTCCAGCGGCCTCGCATTGCGGGTGAGCGAGCCGACGATGAAGAAGGCGGTGTTGACGAGCAGGCTCATGACCGTCGCATTGACCAGCGGATCGGCGTCGGGCGCGGCAAACAGCGTGGTGCCCGGGAAGATGAAGCCGAGCACGGCACTCGCCACATAGGAATAATCGGGGCCGCCGAGCGAAGGCAGGAACAAGAGGTAGACCCAGATGACGAAGCCCGAGGTCAGCCCGAGGATCGCGCCGCGTGCATTGGCCCGCCGCCAGATCAGCCCGCCGAACAGCGCTGGGGCGATCTGCGCGATCGCCGCAAAGGAAAGCAGGCCGATCGAGGCAAGGCCGGCTGTGCTGTCGGTCGAGCGGTAATAGGCATAGCCGAACAGCAGCACGGCGAAGATGGCGCTGCGGCGGATGTTGAGCAGCGTCTTGGCGAAATTGTCGCGCTGGCTGGCGCGGCCGGCGAGTTTGCGCCTCAGGAAGATCGGCATGATGATGTCGTTCGACACCATGATCGACAGCGCCACGGAATCGACGATGACCATCGCCGTTGCGGCCGAGAAACCGCCGATGAAGGTGATCAGCGACACCACGGGCATCTCGCCGGCCAGCGGCAGCGACAGCATGTAGAAGTCGGCGTTACCCGTGCCGCCGAAGGTCAGCAGGCCGCCGATCGCCACCGGCAGCACGAAGAGATTGATCGCGATCAGATAGCTGGGAAACAGGAAGCCCGCGAGTTTCAGCTGTTTCGGCGTCCGGTTTTCGACGACCGTCACGTGGAATTGCCGCGGCAGCAGGATGATTGCGAAGGCCGACAGGGCGATCAGGGTGATCCAGCGGCTGATCGGCGTGTGGTAGCTGAGCGCCGACATGACGAGGCTGTTGTCGACGGTCTTTTGCCAGAGATCGCTCGGGCCGTCGAAGAGAAACCAGATGACGCAGACGCCGGCCGTCAGGAAGGCGACGAGCTTGACCACGGATTCCATCGAGACGGCCAGGATCAGCCCGTCCTGATGCTCCGTCGCATCCGTATGCCGGGTCCCGAACATGATGGCGAAGCAGGCGAGCACCAGCGTTGCCACGAGCGGGAGGTCGAGGAAGTAGAGATTGCCGCTGCCGATGCCGTAATCGGACGGATTGACCATGGCGCTGACGGTGCTGGAGATCGCCTTCAGCTGCAGCGCGATATATGGAATGGTGCCGATCAGCGAGATCAGCGCCACGATGGTGGCGACCGTCGGATTCTTGCCGTAGCGGGCGGCGACGAAATCGGCGACCGAGGTGAGCTTTTCGGCCTTGGCGAGCTCGATGATCCGGCGAAGCAGCGGCATGCCGAGCGTGAAGACCAAGATGGGGCCGATATAGATGCCGGCAAATTCCAGGCCGCGCTGTGCCGCAAGCCCGACGCTGCCGAAATAGGTCCAGGAGGTGCAGTAGATCGCCAGGCTCAGCGCATAGACCACCGGCCATCCGCCTTCGAGCGCACCCGGGCCGCGCTTCTTGCGGTCGCCATAGCTTGCCACGGCGAAAAGCAGGAGCAGATAGCCGAAGGCAGACGCGAATATGACCCAGCCTGGAAGCATTGACCCTCCGCCGGCGGAAAACCCGCCGGGACCTCCCGCAACCCTTTCAGCTTAAGTCATTTCAGAGGCGTTGAAAATTCCCGCCCGTCTAGGCCTTAAGTCAAAGACCACCGGGGGTATTGCCAAATAATTGCGATTGCCGATTGATTAATCGCAATGAAGATGTAGCTAATGAAATCCATCGCATACTCTCTGAAATGGATCGAAGGGAGACGGATCCGATGCTCAACGAATTCAAAGCCTTTATCGCCCGCGGCAATGTCATGGATTTGGCGGTCGGCGTCATCATCGGCGGCGCCTTCGGTGGCATTGTCAAATCTCTGGTCGACGACCTCATCATGCCGATCGTCGGCGCCATTTTCGGCGGCTTCGATTTTTCGAATTATTTCCTGCCGCTCTCCTCGGCCGTCAACGCGCCGACACTGGCAGCCGCCCGCGCGCAAGGGGCGGTGTTTGCCTATGGCAGCTTCCTCACCGTGCTCATCAACTTCCTGATCCTTGCCTGGATCATCTTCCTGATGGTCAAGGGCGTGAACACCCTGCGTGCCCAGGTCGAGCGCAAGGAAAAGGCCGCACCGGAGGAACTGCCCCCGCCGCCGGCAGACGTTCAGCTGCTCACGGAAATCCGCGATCTTCTGGCCACACGCCCGACGGCTTGATCCGAGCTGGAGCCCATCCGTTCCGGCCGGACTCATTCATCACGAAAATCGATGTGCCATCACTGGATATCATGGGATTTGCCGGCGCAAATCCTCTATGAAGGCGGAAACCGGAGATATGCATGTCGATTGTGAAGAGCCTCAGCCCGCGCGCCTTGGCGGCGCCAGAAAGCGGGATCGTCGAAGTCGTCAATTATGCCCGCGGCCGCGAAGGCCTGCTGCCTCTCTGGGTGGGGGAAGGCGACCTGCCAACGCCGGATTTCATCAGCCGGGCGGCGATGGACGCGCTTGCTTCAGGCGAGACCTTCTACACCTGGCAGCGCGGCATTCCCGAGCTTCGCCAGGCGCTTTCGGATTATTACTTCAGGCATTTCGGACACTGGCTTCCGGTCGAGCATTTCTATGTCACCGGCTCCGGCATGCAGGCGATCCAGATCGCCGTGCAGACGATGACCTCGCCGGGTGACGAATTCGTCTATCTCACCCCCGCCTGGCCGAATATCGCCGCAGCCCTGGAGATCGCGGGTGCGCGCTCCGTCGGCGTCGAACTGCAGTTCGAAGGCGGCAAATGGGCGGTCGATCTCGACCGCGTCGAAGCCGCCATCACGCCGAAGACCAGGGGCATCTTCGTCAACACGCCGTCGAACCCGACGGGCTGGACGGCGACGAAAAAGGATCTGGCCGATATGCTGGCGCTGGCCCGCCGGCACGACCTCTGGATCATGGCGGATGAAATCTACGCCCTCTATTATTTTGCCGGCGGCCGGGCGCCCTCTTTCCTCGATGTGATGGAGCCCGACGATAAGATCGTCTTCGTCAATTCCTTTTCGAAGAACTGGTCGATGACCGGCTGGCGCGTCGGCTGGATCGTCGCCCCGCCCGAGATGGGGCAGGTGCTCGAAAACCTGATCCAGTATTCGACATCAGGTGTCGCCCAGTTCATGCAGAAGGGCGCCGTCGCAGCCCTTGATCAGGGCGACGATTTCGTGCGCGCCAATATCGCCAAGGCGGCCCGTTCCCGCGATATCCTCTGCGATGCGCTTGTCGCCACCAACCGTGTCGAAACGCTGAAGCCGGACGGCGCGCTTTACGCCTTCCTGAAGATCGACGGCGTCACCGACAGCCGCAGCGCTGCCATCGACATCGTCGACAAGACAGGCGTCGGCCTTGCCCCCGGAACCGCGTTCGGTGCCGGCGGCGAACTCTTCCTGCGCGCCTGTTTTCTGCGCGACCCCGCCCAGGTGGCGGTCGCCGCCGAGCGTCTCTGCGATTATATCCTCAAGCGCTGACATCGGTCCGGCCTGTTGCGAAAAGGAGCGTCATCCACGGTCCAGGAGATAGGTGAGGGCTGCCCCTCATCCGGCTGCCGCCACCTTCTCCCCGCTCGCGGGGCGAAGGGGATGTGCCGCAACCTCTCCGTCCCCCGCCAGCCTCTCGCAGGACACGTCCCCTCGCCCCGCAAGCGGGGAGAGGGTTAGGGTGAGGGGCAGCCATCAGGCGCGAATGCCGCGATTTCGTGCCGGAATCGCCCGATCGATAAAACTTGAGCAAAGCCTGAAATCCGCCTCTAACCACAAGTCCAAACATACCGGTTCAAAGGGCCTCGAACGGCCATTCGATAAGAAAATTGGAAAGAAAAACCGGGCCTGATGCCCCTGCTATAAAACAAGGCAGGGATGCGGGACATGGCGGTTTTGGTGACGGGCGGCGCCGGATATATCGGCAGTCACATGGTTTGGGCGCTGCTCGATGCGGGTGAGGATGTGGTCGTGCTCGACCGCCTCTCCACGGGCTTTCGCTGGGCCGTGGCGCCGGCGGCGCGTTTCTATCTCGGCGACGTCGCCGATCCCGACATCTTGAAGAAGATCTTCATCGAGAACGACATCGAGGCGATCATCCACTTTGCCGGCTCCGCCGTCGTCCCGGTCTCGGTCGCCGATCCGCTCTCCTATTACGACAACAACTCGGGAAAGACCCGCGCGCTGCTGAGCTCCTCGATCAAGGCCGGCATCCGCAACTTCGTCTTCTCCTCGACGGCGGCCGTCTACGGTCAGCAGAAGAGCGACCTGCCGGTGAAGGAGACGGCCGTCCTCAATCCGGAAAATCCTTACGGCCAGTCGAAGCTGATGACCGAATTCATGCTGCGCGATGCCGCCGCCGCCTATGATTTCAACTATGTCGCGCTTCGCTACTTCAACGTCGCCGGCGCCGATCCCGATCACCGCGCCGGCCAGTCGACCTCAGGCGCCACCCACCTGATCAAGGTTGCCTGCGAGGCAGCGCTCGGCAGGCGCGACAGCGTCAGCGTCTATGGTATCGATTATCCCACCCATGACGGCACCGGCGTGCGCGACTACATCCATGTCACCGATCTTGTCGATGCCCATCTGAAAGCGCTGCAGCACCTGCGCAGGGACAAGGGTTCGCTCGTCGCCAATTGCGGTTATGGCAGCGGCTATTCCGTGCTCGACGTCTTGAACATGGTCACCCGCCTGCACGGCCATTCCTTCAAGATCCACATGGCGCCGCGCCGCGCCGGCGATTCGGCGAGCGTCGTCGCCGACGCTTCGCTCGCCCGGCAGGTGCTCGGCTGGAAGCCCAGGCACGATTCGCTGGAAACCATCGTGCAAAGCTCGCTCGACTGGGAACTCTTCCTGGCGAACAGAAATGTCGACGACCTGCACAGCATCCACCGGGCACTCGCAGCCGCTTCCTTCTGAAGCGCTTCCGGCGAGAGCGCGCATCGGCCCGTTGACCATCCCCGTGCCTGCGGGACCTGCATGACATGACGTGAATAGGGAAAAATCGAGCATCTCCTGGCCCCGGCCAACGGAAACAAGAGAAGATGAGGAACTTTCTAGCCTCGCTGAGGCTGCAAAAAGACAATCCGACTTTTCTGACGGCGCAGTTCCAGGCCCTGTCGTCGCAGATCCCCATTCTCTATGTTCTCTTGATCATCAATGCCCTTGCGGTGGCGATCACCCATCTCCAATCCGCGCCTCTCTGGCTCTCCTGTTATATTCCGGTCGGCTTGAGCATCGTCTGTATTTTCCGGCTCTGCTGGTGGGAGACCAGGGGCAAGGACATCACTGCCGAGCGGGCCTACCGGCTGATGAAGGTCACCATAGCGGGCGCCTGCATCCTGTGCGTTGCCTTCGGCGGCTGGGCGATCGCGCTCTATCAATATGGCGATGCGTACCAGCAGGGCCAGATCGCCTATTTCCTGGTCGTCACCGGGATTTCCTGCATCTTCTGCCTGATGCATCTGCCGCTGGCGGCGGTGCTGACCACTGTTATCACCTTCTCGGCCATGGTCGTGACCTTCATGTTCTCGGGCAATCCGGTTTTCGTCGCGACCGCCGTCAGCGGTCTTTTCCTGATCCTGCCCTTTCTCCGGGTGATCGACAGCTATTTCCAGAACTTCGTCGGCCTCGTGCGAATGACCGAGGAGTTGAAGCAGAAGCGGGCGGAAGCCGAAGAGCTGAACCTCGTCAACAGCCGCAACGCCCTGCACGACCAGCTGACCGGCCTTGCCAACCGCCGCAGTTTCTTTCTCTCGCTGGAACAGCGGCTGCAGAAGCACCCGTCTCGGCCACCCGTCATCGGCATTCTCGATCTCGATGGCTTCAAGCCCGTCAACGATGTCTTCGGCCATGCCGCCGGCGATCTCGTGCTCAAGGAGACCGCCCGCCGTTTCAGCGCGCTGGTCGGCGAAGAGGGCATCGTCTCCCGTCTCGGCGGCGATGAATTCGGCATCATCTTCCCCTGTTCGATGACACGCCAGGCAATCGCCGATCTCGGCCAGGCGCTCTGCGCCGCCGTCCGCGATCCTTTCGAAATCCCCGATGGCTCGGTTCGCGTTTTCGGTTCCTGCGGCATCGTCTATCCCGACGCCGGCCAATACACCGCCGAAGATCTCTACGAGAAAGCCGATTTTGCCCTCTACCAGGTCAAGAGCAAGCGCAGCAGCGGCGTCGAATTCTTTTCAGCCGAGCACGAGAAGATCCTGACGCAGCGCTACCTGATCGAACTCGAGCTGCAGGCAGGCGATTTCGCCCGGGAATTGAAACTCGACTATCAGCCGATCGTCGAATTGAAGAGCGGCCGTGTCGTCGGTTACGAGGCGCTCGCTCGCTGGGACAGCGCCCGCTTCGGCCGCATCAGCCCCGAAGCTTTCATTCCCGCCGCCGAGCGCACCGCCGTGATCGGCCGGATGACGCGCATCCTCTTTGCCAAGGCTCTCGAAGCGCTGGCGATCATTCCCCGCCACCTCAAACTCTCCTTCAATCTTTCGGCGCGCGATATCTGCGACCACGAGACCTCGATGGCGCTGCTTGGCATGATCAACCGCTCCGGCATCGATCCCCGGCGCATCGAGTTCGAGATCACCGAGACGGCGCTGCTTTCCGATTTCGACACCGCCGACCAGGTCATCTCAATGCTGCGCGCTGCCGGCATCTCGATCGCGCTCGACGATTTCGGCACCGGCTATTCGAGCCTCAGCCATATCCACCGTCTCGGCTTCGACAAGCTGAAGATCGACAAGGCCTTCGTGATGAATTTCGATCGCGACGCCCGCTGCATGAACATCACCCGTTCGGTCGCCAGTCTCTGCCAGAATCTCGGCATTGCCTCCGTCGCCGAAGGCGTCGAAAGCGAGGCGATCGCCGAGGGCTTGAAGGCGATGGGCGTTCGCCTGGCGCAGGGCTATCACTTCTCGCGGCCGCTGCCGCTGGAGCTTGCCATCGATTACGCCGCCCGCTGCGAGGCCGCGGCCTCCGCCCGGGATTCGCTGTCTGCCTGAATCGACCTTAAATCGACTGGAGCCATGCCGCATCGTCGGCTATTCCTAGTCGTAACAGATGAGGTGAACCATGCAGGACGGCGAAGTCATTATCGAGCGGCAGGGCACTGCCGGCATCATCCGGCTCAACCGGCCGCGGGCGTTGAACAGCCTGACGCTGCCGATGATCCGGATGATCACCGACGCGCTTGATGGCTTTGCCGATGATGCCGCAGTGGCGAGTGTCGTGGCGACGGGCGAGGGCGAACGCGGCTTCTGCGCCGGCGGCGATATCCGCGCCCTGCATGAGAGCGCCCGCGCCGGCGACGGCCTCGCCGGAACCTTCTGGCGGGAAGAATTCCGCCTCAACCACCTGATCGCCGTCTATCCCAAACCCTATGTCGCGCTGATGGACGGCATCACCATGGGCGGTGGCGTCGGCCTCTCCTCGCACGGCCGCCACCGCATCGTCACCGAGCGCACTCGGCTTGCCATGCCCGAAAGCGGCATCGGCTATGTCCCCGATGTCGGCGCCACCTGGCTGCTGCCGAAGGCGCCCGGCGAGGCCGGAACATGGCTCGGCCTGACCGGGCTCGATATCGGTGCCGCCGACGCGATCCATGCCGGGCTTGCCGATCTGCAGATCGCCTCGTCGCGGCTCGGCGCGGTGATCGAGGCGCTGTCGGCCCTGCCGCGCGGCAGCGCGTCCAGCGATGTCGATACCCTCTTGCGGGGGCTTGCGGAGCCTGCCGGAGAAAGCCGGCTCAGGCAGAATGCGGCGATGATCGATCGCGCCTTTCGTTTCGACAGCGTCGAGCAGATCCTGGCAGCCCTTGCCGGGGAGGAGGGCGACTTCGCCGCCGAGACCCGCCGGGTGCTGCTGACACGTTCGCCGACCAGCCTGAAACTCGCTTTGGCGCTGCTGAGAGCCGGCCGCCGCAGCGCCTCGCTTGCCGAGTGCCTCGGCCGCGAACTCGGCGCCTGCCTGCAGATGCTGGATAATCCGGATTTCTTCGAAGGCATCCGCGCCGCCGTCATCGACAAGGACCGCAATCCGAAATGGTCGCCGGCAAGTGTCGAGGCCGTCGAGGCGGCAATGGTCGAGCGTTTCCTGAAACCGGCCGAACCGCCACTATCTCTCTGAGACGATACTCGATTTATCGCCACATGCCGCGCATGCGGGCGCCGACATCGATGCGCATCTGCCGCACATGCGCTTGCGCGGCGGTCTCCGATTTCACCTGCGGCCAGCTGCAGGCCTCGAAGAATTGCAGCAGTGTTGCCGGAATGAAGCGGCTGCGCGAGGCATAGACGTGCCGGTCGCCCTGCGCATTCTGCCCGTAGGTGAAGAAGCGTTGCGGCACGACGAGGTCGAGGCTGTCGCGGGCACGGGTCATCGCCACGTAGAGCAGCCGGCGCTCCTCCTCGATTTCGGCGCTGGCGCCGACGGCGAGATCGCTCGGAATGCAGCCGTCGACGACATTCAGCATGAAGACCCTCGTCCATTCCTGGCCCTTGGCCGAATGAATGGTCGAGAGGATGAGATAGTCCTCGTCGAGCAGCGGCACGCCGGCCTGGTCGCTGGTCGCATCCGGCGGATCGAGCGTCAGCTCGGTGAGGAAACGTTCGCGCGAGGCATAACCGCCGGCAATCTGCTCGAGCTGCAGGAGATCGGCCTGCCGGGTCGCCGCATCCTCGTGCAGCCGTTCCAGATGCGGCGCATACCATTGCCGTGCCAGCTCTATTTCCGCCGGCCAGCCGGCCTTGCCCGCCTTCATCTCCTGCAGCATGGAAACGAATGCCGTCCAGTCCTCGCCGGAGCGCGGCGGCGCCGGCATTTCGGCCAGCGCCGTTATCGGGCTCGCGTCCTCGGCCATCAGGTCGAGCGCCTTCTGCGCCGTCGACGGCCCAACACCCGGCAGGATCTGCATCAGCCGGAAGCCCGCCACCCGGTCGCGCGGGTTCTGCGCGAAGCGAAGGGCGGCCAGCATGTCCTTGACATGGGCGCTGTCGAGAAATTTCAGCCCCCCGAATTTGACGAAGGGAATGTTGCGCCGGGTCAGCTCGACCTCCAGCGGCCCGCTGTGATGCGAGGCGCGGAACAACACCGCCTGCTGCTTGAGCTTGAGGCCTTCCTCGCGATTGTCGAGCACCATGTCGGCGACATAACGTGCCTGCTCGGCCTCGTCGCGTACCGTGACCAGGCGCGGCCGCTCGGAGGATTGCCGCTCGGTCCACAGATTTTTGGTGAAGCGCTCGGAGGCAAGATCGATGACGGCGTTGGCGGCTGTCAGGATCGGCTGCGTCGAGCGATAGTTGCGGTCGAGCGTGACGATATTGGCGGGCGGGCTGAAGGCGGCGGGAAAGTCGAGAATGTTGCGCACCGTCGCTGCCCGGAAGGAATAGATCGACTGCGCATCGTCGCCGACGACCGTCAGCCCCTGGCCTTGGGGCTTCAGCGCCATCAGGATCGAGGCCTGCAACCGGTTGGTGTCCTGATATTCGTCGACGAGCACATGGTCGAAGCGGCTGCTTATATCCTCGGCGATCACGCTCTCGCCGACCATTTGCGCCCAGTAGAGCAGCAGGTCGTCGTAATCGAGCACGTTCTGGCTCTGCTTGGCCTCGACGTAGCAGGCGAAAAGCTCGCGCAGCTGTTTCTCCCAGGCCGCGCACCAGGGAAAAGCGTCGCGCAGCACCTGGTCGAGCGCCGTCTCCGAATTCACCGCCCTGCTATAGATGGCAAGGCAGGTGCCCTTGGCTGGAAACCGGCTTTCCGTTTTGGAGAAACCGAGATCGTGCCGGATGAGGTTCATCAGGTCGGCGCTGTCTTCGCGGTCGTGAATGGTGAAATCGGCATCGAGGCCGATCTGCTGGGCATAATCGCGCAACAGCCGCGCGCCGATGCCGTGGAAGGTGCCGGACCAGTTGAGCGCATCGGCCATGATACCGGCATTTGCACCCAGCACATCGCGGCAGATGCGCTCGACGCGGCGCGCCATCTCGGCGGCGGCCCGCCGCGAGAAGGTCATCAGCAGGATGCGGCGCGGATCGGCGCCCTTGACGATCAGATGGGCGACCCGATGCGCCAGCGTATTCGTCTTGCCCGAACCGGCGCCGGCAATGACCAGCAGCGGCCCGGCAATATGGCTGCCGTCGGTGAGCGTGCCATGCTCGACGGCCATGCGCTGCTGGGGATTGAGCTTTTCGAGATACATCCAGCCGTCCGGTCGGGCTTCCGCAGAATCACTGCGGAAAGATTAGATGTTCCTTGAATGTTCGCGATTTCAGCCGCTGTCAAGCATTCTGGCGCAGGAGGGGTGCCTCAATCGGGGAAATCCGGCCCTACCACGCGCCGCACCAGCTTCAGGCTGCGATCCGGCTGAAGAATGTAGGTTTCCTCGACGCGCTGGCCGGTCCCGTCGTAGAACTGGTGGTGGACGGCGCTGCCGACCGGCGATTTGGTGAGCTTCGTCCGCGGCTGGCCGCCATAGGTGATGCTGCCGGGAATGGGATCCAGCGCCGGCGTATCGGCTGACGTGCAACCGGCGAGCAAGACCCCGGCAAACAAAGCGGGCAGCAGCACTTTCATTGTCGTCATCCCTCTTTCGGCTGCGACTAAATATGGAAAGCGCGGCACCTTCCGCCAAGGGCAGGCCACACCGGGTCCTGTAGAAATGCGCGCGAATATCCGGTCGAGACCGGCGGACCGCAACGAAAGCGCTGTTGCGGCGTTAACCTGACATACCAACTTCAGGAGACGCTTCAGTGACCGGGTTTCCTGTATTCCCCGACCATGACGAACCCGGCCGGCAGGGCCATGGCGATGCGGCGACACGCGCTTCGGTGGAGAGCGCTCTTCATGCCGCCGCAGATCTCGACGCTGAGGAGATTACCGTCGGCATGCTCGGTTCCTATGTCATTCTCGACGGTTTCGTGCGCCGGCGCGGCGATGTCGAGCGGGCGGTCGCGATCGCCGAGAGCATCGTCGGCCGAAGTTATGTCCATAGTCGCCTGTTGCGGCGCTGAGGGAACCAAGTGCCCTTCCGCGGGTTGAAATGCCGGATCGAAACGCTGGAGACCCCTCATGCAGTCGCTTCCTCGCCTCTTGGCAGTCATCACCATGATATCGGCCGGCGTTTTTGCCGGTTCCGCTTATGCCTCGCTGGAAACCGGCACAAATTATTCGGCGCTGCCGAAGGACCAGGTCGCCCTCAATGAATATACCGGCGCCATCGCCTGCACGCCGGCAGAACCGCAGTATCTCCCCTCCTTCATCCGCGCCGGCGATGGCACGATCATCGGCGTCGGTTATATCGAGGTGGAAAGTGAGGGTGGCGCGGACTGCTGAAAATAGTCCTGCCCAAACGAGGCTCGCCTGCGTTCCCGCAGAGGTGACGAGCCTCTGACCATCATCATGATGGCTGCGTGTCTTTTATGAATAGACTTATCCCGGGCACAACGCCCGTTGCACCAAAACCCGCCATAGGTTCGATGCAGGGTTAAGTAAATTAAAGCGTCGCACCGTTCCGGCACACTCCGTTTACGGAAATGCCGGCCGAAGGACCCAGTTCATCGTGGCGGAGCGTGCTTCCGCGTCCTGTCGGACGCTTGGGCGCTCTAATGCAACTTCAGCTTCGCCTCTTCGGCCGCAGCCAGGAATTCGGCTCGTGCTTCCTCCACGCTCTTGCGCCCATCGAGTGCTGCCCGGCAGGTGCTGCGCGCCTTGATATAACGCAGCCCCCGCGAGTTCGGCCAGAAATCCGCCAGGCATTTCAGCGCATCGAACGGCCCGCTGACCGTTCGCGCGTCGGCATCTTCGAAACCGACCTTGACCGGGCTGTCCCATTTTTCAGTTGCCATCAATGCTCCTCCACGATTGTCGACAGAAACAAAGGGTGCAGCGCCTCCCTATTCCTCCGCGGAGCCGCCGCCATAACAGCCATTCTAGCGTGATTTTCACGGCCAACAATGGTGAATCGTCTGTTGCTGCTGAGGCGAAATGTCAGCGGGGGCAGCACGGATCGCGGTTGCGGGCGTGCAGAGAATTTTGCTGCAACGCCGTCCGGTTCGCGCCGAAGGCTGCCCCTCACCCTAACCCTCTCCCCGTAAAAAACGGGGAGAGGGGACGTGCCCTGCTAGACGCTGGAGAGGTACTGAGAAGTCGCGGCATGGTCCCTTCGCCCCGCGAGCGGGGAGAAGGTGGCGGCAGCCGGATGAGGGGCGAGCCCAGCGCGCGAGAAATGATGTCGGTACCTGAGAGAGAAAACTGGTGCTGCCGAGTGGGATTGAACCACCGACCTCACCCTTACCAAGGGTGTGCTCTACCACTGAGCTACGGCAGCAGGACCAGGACCCGTGCGAGCCGGGTGGCTCAAATCGCGGGAACGGGGCGGCTATTGCCACAGCTTGGCGGCAAGCGCAAGCAGCAAATTCCAACTTCGCGTGGATTGGGATGCAAGGGCCTTTTGGATCGGCGCGAATTCGGCTAATCCTGTGACATGAACGACAAGACCGAAACCGGCCAGCAGAGCCGCAAAGAGGCAATCGAGGCACAGGCGAAACTGCGCCGCGAGCGCGCCGCCGAAAAACTGCGGGAAAATCTTTCAAGGCGTAAACAGCAGGTGCGCGCCCGCCGTTCGGGCCAGGCCGACGAAACAAGTGGACTGCCCGCCGCAAAAATGGACGAATCGTAATGTTCCGTCCGTCGCGAATTGAAGCGTCTCGAAAAATCCCCTAAACACCCCACTCCTATTCCAAGGCAGTATTTTCAGGAAAGGCGGGCGCGGCCCGTAAGCGCACATGGATCGTATCAGAATCGTCGGCGGTAATGAGCTGAATGGCATCATTCCGATTTCCGGCGCCAAGAATGCCGCACTGCCGCTGATGATCGCCTCGCTTCTGACCAGCGATACGCTGACGTTGGAAAACGTGCCGCATCTGGCCGATGTCGAACTGCTGATGCGCATCCTCGGCAATCACGGCGTCGATGTCGCCGTCAACGGCCGCCGCGAGCGCCAGGAGGATTCCTACGCCCGCACGATCCATTTCACCTGCCGCACCATCGTCGATACCACCGCTTCCTACGAGCTGGTCTCGAAGATGCGCGCCTCCTTCTGGGTCATCGGCCCGCTGCTGGCGCGCGAGGGCCACTGCCGCGTGTCGCTGCCGGGCGGCTGCGCCATCGGCACGCGTCCCGTCGATCTCTTCATCGAGGGCCTGACGGCGCTCGGCGCCACCATGGAAATCGACGCCGGTTACATCAACGCCAAGGCGCCGAATGGCGGCCTGATCGGTGCGCGCTACACCTTCCCGAAAGTCTCCGTCGGCGCCACCCATGTGCTGATGATGGCGGCAACGCTTGCCCGCGGCACGACGGTCATCGGCAATGCCGCCCGCGAGCCTGAGGTCGTCGATCTCGCCAACTGCCTGAACGCCATGGGCGCCAAGATCTCGGGCGCCGGCACCGCGACCATCACCATCGAAGGTGTCACCTCGCTCTCCGGCGCCCGCCACCGCGTGCTGCCGGATCGCATCGAGACCGGCACCTATGCCATGGCGGTTGCCATGGCCGGCGGCGACGTCGTGCTCGAAAATACCGATGTGGCGCTGCTCGACACCGCGCTGGAGACGCTCCGCCGCGCCGGCGCCGACATCTCGTCGACCAACAACGGCATGCGCGTCAGGCGCAACGGCGCCGGCATCAAGCCGGTCGATATCGTCACCGATCCCTTTCCGGGCTTCCCGACCGACCTGCAGGCGCAGTTCATGGCGCTGATGACCCGCTCCTCCGGCATCTCGCACGTCACCGAGACCATCTTCGAAAACCGCTTCATGCACGTGCAGGAGCTTGCCCGCCTCGGCGCCAGGATCACGCTGTCCGGCCAGACGGCGAAGATCGAGGGTGTCCAGCGCCTGCGCGGCGCGCCCGTCATGGCGACCGATCTGCGCGCTTCCGTTTCGCTCGTCATCGCCGGCCTTGCCGCCGAGGGCGAAACCACGGTCTCCCGCGTCTATCACCTCGACCGCGGTTTCGAGCGGCTCGAGGAAAAGCTGACCCGCTGCGGCGCCGTCGTCGAGCGCATCAGCGAGTAAGCAGCGCTCATCCCGGTTGCGTAATTGCCCGCAGCATCTTATTTCCCTTGTCTATGCATCGCCATTCCGGCGGTGCCTGCTGGGGATTAAGCCTGAATGACCGACCTGAAGCTTGTTGCGCTCGATGACGAGGACCTCGCGATCATTTCCGCGCATATGCAGGACAGCGTCTTCAAGGTCGGTGATATCGACTGGTCGCCGCGCGACGCGCAGTTCGCCCTTGCCGTCAATCGTTTCGTCTGGGAAGGTGCCGAGCGCAAGCGCCGGGGTTTCGAGCGTCGCCGCGCCGCCCTGGTGTTCAAGCGGGTGCTGGCCGTGCGCTCGCTCGGCATCGACCGCGGCAAACGCGACGAGGTGCTGTCGCTGCTGGCGCTGCGTTTCGAGCAGAAGGGCGAGGGGCCGGAGGGCACGATCGAGCTGTCGCTGTCCGGCACCGCCTCGATTGCGCTCGATGTCGAATGCATCGAGGTGCAGCTCGCCGATATCGGCGGTGCCTGGGAGGCTTCCTCCAAGCCTCGTCACCGCTAATGCATGTCGCCCGGAAGTGTGCTGCGGTTCCGGGATAACGACATGCATAAAACAATGAGTGTTTGACGCTTGACGTTTGAACATCGCAGTTTCGAGTTGAGAAGGAATATCGGCCTTGGCAATCTGGCTGGATCAGGCATCGGAAGGTTTCGAGCAGCGTTTCGCCGCCTTTCTGACGACGAAGCGTGAAGTCTCCGAGGATGTGAACACCGTCGTTCGCGCCATCATCGATGATGTCAGGGCCCGCGGCGATGTGGCGCTTGCCGAATATTCGCGCAAGTTCGACGGTATCGATTTCGCCACCGTGCCGATGCGCGTCACGCCTGAGGAGTTCGACGCGGCCGTCGAGGCGGTGCCTGCGGAAGTGCTGGGGGCGCTGAAGCTCGCGGCGCTGCGCATCGAATCTCATCATCGCCGGCAGCTGCCGAAGGACGATATCTACGAGGACGATCTCGGCGTCGGCCTCGGTTCGCGCTGGACGGCGATCGAAGCGGTCGGTCTCTACGTTCCGGGAGGCACCGCGAGCTATCCGAGCTCGGTGCTGATGAATGCCGTGCCGGCCAAGGTTGCCGGCGTCGATCGCATCGTCATCGCCGTTCCCGCCACCGGCGGGGCGGTCAATCCGGCGGTGCTTGCCGCCGCCAAGCTTGTCGGTGTGACCGAAGTCTATCGTGTCGGCGGCGCCCAGGCGATCGCCGCTCTTGCCTATGGCACCGAGACCATCGCCCCGGTCGCCAAGATCACCGGCCCCGGCAATGCCTATGTCGCTGCCGCCAAGCGCCATGTCTTCGGCACCGTCGGCATCGATATGATCGCCGGCCCCTCCGAAGTGCTTGTCATTGCCGATAAGGACAACAATCCGGATTGGATCGCCGCCGATCTCCTGGCGCAGGCCGAGCACGATGTCAGCGCCCAGGCGATCCTGATCACCGACAATGCCGAATTCGGCAAGGCGGTGGAGCAGGCGGTCGAACGCCAGTTGAAGACGCTGAACCGCGCCGAGACGGCGGCGATAAGCTGGCGCGATTTCGGCGCGGTCATCCTCGTTTCCGATCTGCAGCAGGCCATCTCGCTGGCGAACCGCATCGCCGCCGAGCATCTGGAGCTTGCCGTCGCCGATCCCGACCGGCTGCTTGACGGCATCCGCAATGCCGGCGCGATCTTCATCGGCGCCCATACGCCCGAAGTGATCGGCGATTATGTCGGCGGGTCGAACCATGTGCTGCCGACGGCGCGTTCGGCGCGCTTCTCCTCCGGCCTTTCGGTGCTCGATTTCGTCAAGCGCACCTCGATCCTGCGGCTCGGGCCGGGCGAGCTGCGCACCCTCGGCCCCGCGGCGATCGCGCTGGCCGTCTCCGAAGGCCTCGATGCCCATGCGCGATCGGTCGCGATCCGCCTCAACCTCGAAAGGTGAAGGGATGGCGGTGGGCGATTTCCGGCTTTGCGACGTCGTCCTCGACGATACCATCGGCCGTTCGACGCCCGATGTCGAGCATGAGCGCGCCGTCGCCATCTTCGATCTGATCGAGGAAAACAGCTTTGCGCCGATCGGCCATGCCGGCGGGCCTTACCGGCTGAACATCTCGCTGGTCGATTCCAAGCTGGTCTTTGCCATCACCACCGAGGAAGGCGGCAATGTCGCCACCCATATCCTGTCGCTCACCCCCTTCCGGCGGATCGTCAAGGATTACTTCATGATCTGCGAGAGCTATTACGAAGCGATCCGTTCGGCGACGCCAAGCCGCATCGAGGCGATCGACATGGGCCGGCGCGGTATCCACAACGAGGGTTCGCAGACGCTGAAGGACAGGCTGGCCGGCAAGATAGAGGTCGATTTCGACACCGCCCGGCGCCTGTTCACCCTGGTCTGCGTGCTCTACTGGCGCGGATGACGGCCATGGATCGCGCCGCCGACATCGAGGAGGGAAAGAGGCCGGGCGCCATCCTCTTCATGTGCGGGATGAACGCCATCCGCTCGCCGATGGCCGAAGCCATCGCCCGCAGCATTCTGCCGAGTAATACCTATATAAGGTCCGCCGGCGTTCGCGCCGGCGAGCGCGATCCCTTCGTCGATGTCGTGCTCGATGAGATCGGGCTTTCCCTCGGGCGCCGCCTGCCGCAGACGCTTGAGGAACTCGAGGACGATTATTTCGATCTGATCATCACGCTGTCGCCGCAGGCTCATCATGCCGCCCTCGAGCTGACCCGCTCGAATGCGATCGATGTCGTCTACTGGCCGACCATGGATCCGACCGTCGTCAGCGGCACGCGCGAGCAGATTCTGGAGAGCTACCGCGAGGTCCGCGATCACCTGGCCGGCCTCATCGAAAGCCGGCTGCTCAAACGAAATGGCATTGCCGCGCAATCGGCATGAAAACAAATAAAGGAAAGCCTGATCAACAAGGTTCACAAACCTTCGTTGATTGTGTAGTTTCCGCCCAAATTTTAAGGGCGCGCGCTGCGCTGCCTCTTCAACCCACAGGAAGAAAACCACTATATGCCGAAAGAAGAAGTCCTCGAATTCCCTGGAATCGTCACCGAACTTCTGCCGAATGCGACGTTCCGCGTGAAGCTCGAAAACGAACATGAGATCATCGCCCACACCGCCGGCCGCATGCGCAAGAACCGTATCCGTGTTCTTGCCGGCGACAAGGTGCTCGTGGAAATGACGCCCTACGATCTGACCAAGGGCCGCATCACCTACCGTTTCAAGTAAGCTTGCCCAAGGTTTTGCAAGGGGGCTCCCCCCGTCTGCCGATGGTCGAGGTTCCATGGCGCTGAAATACAAGCTCATTCTGGCCTCGGGCTCGCCCCGCCGTGTCGACCTGCTCAACCAGGCCGGCATCGAGCCTTCGCGCCTGATGCCGATGGATATCGACGAGACGCCGAAGAAGTCGGAGCATCCGCGTTCGCTGGCGCGCCGGCTTTCGGCCGAGAAGGCGGAAGCGGCCCTTGCCGCCATCAAGGGCGATATCACCTGGAAGGGCAGCTATATCCTGTCTGCCGATACGGTGGTCGCCGTCGGCCGGCGCATTCTCGGCAAGGCCGAGTTCGCCGACGAGGCGTTGAACTCGCTGCATCTTTTGTCGGGACGCAACCATCTCGTCTATACCGGCGTTTGCCTGGTGACGCCGGATCGCAAGATCCGCCAGAAGATCGTCGAGACCAAGGTGCGCTTCAAGCGGCTCTCCGGTTTCGAGATCGAAAACTACCTGGCCTCCGGCCAGTGGCGCGGCAAGGCGGGCGCCTATGGCATCCAGGGCCTCGCCGGCACTTTCGTGCAGAAGATGGTCGGCTCCTACACCAACGTCGTCGGCCTGCCGCTTTATGAAACCATTGTGCTTCTGACCGGCGAAGGCTTCGACGTGCATAGCCGGTGGCCGGAGGGCTGAAGCCCGAAGGCCGACTCCTGAATTAGGACGGACCGATCATGCCCGAAGACAAGAAAGCCGCCGCCAAGGTCGAACCGCTGCGCAAGGCGCGCCCTTGCCCCGAATGCGGCAAACCCTCACACCGCGAACATTACCCTTTCTGCTCCAACCGCTGCCGCGAGGTCGATCTCTCCCGCTGGCTGGCCGGCGCCTACGCGATTCCCGTTGCCGACGACGAAACGAAGGCCGAATATCCCGATGAGGAAAACTAGAGAATTCGGCCAGCGAAGCTCTTATTTTTCCTCATGAATCCGCAAAATGCGCAAGACCGTCAAAAAAGTGTCGTTTGACCGCTTGCCATGGCCGAACAAGATGCTATAACCCCGCTCGCTTCCGGGGCGCACCAAGGCTCCGCGGTTCTTTTTCTAAAAAGAACCATCGGAAGCAGGTTGCCCAGGTAGCTCAGTTGGTAGAGCAGCGGATTGAAAATCCGCGTGTCACTGGTTCGATTCCGGTCCTGGGCACCACTTTGATTTCCTTGCAATTAGCTGATTTTTTGGGCCGGCGAATGCTCCGTTTTGTGGTCCGTGGTCGCATACTGGTAGCAAAGCGGAATGTGGTAGCGAGGGCCTTAAAAGCAAACGGCCCGCTCAATGGCGGGCCGATATAAAGCGAGGCGGCGGGGGCCAGTTACCGGGCGGCATTGGCGTCGCGTTCACGTGACAGTTGAACGGCCCGGCCCATCGAGGCTTACGACAGTTTCCTGATGGCGCTGTAGATGATGTTGCGGTTGGCACCGAACCAGACCGTGTTATCGACCGCGTTTGCCGCCGCACTACTGTTGGCAATATGCCACATGTTGGCCTCGGAGCGCTGGAGGAGCTCCCAGTTCATGTAGGATTCCATGTATCCGTCATCGGCCATCTCGTCGGAGAAGTTGGCAAATAGAAAGACGCCACCCGGTTTCAGCATTTCCATGGAAATCTGCGTGAGTCGGATTGCCACTTTATCCGTGAGGTAATCGTACAGCCCTGCTGCGTAGATCAGATCGAAGGTGCCGATCTGATGCTTTCGCGCCAGTAGGCCGCGCACAGATCCATGGATAGGCTCGACAGACGTTCCGTGGAATTGGCTGGAGATCGAGCCGATACTTTCGGGGTCCTGATCAAGAGCAACCCAGCGTTTGAGGCGGCCTTCTGCAAGTGCTTTCGATGCCTCCGCTTCGCGAAGGTGACCGGCGGCGATGGCCAGAATCTCGGTATCCGAACCCGTCCGCGCAGCGGTCTCATCGACGTAGCGGGTCAGGGTGTCGCGGCGTTCCCTCACGGCGACCGGGCCGGGAGCGTTGATCGTGTATTCGAAGATATTCAGACCGAGAGGGGTGGATCTGGCCACTTCTTCGGCCACTGCCGGGTGCCCATAGATAAAGTCTATAAGACTGGCATCACCGGAATAGCCGCGAGGTTTTTCAAAAGACCAACGCGTGAACGGGCACTGCTGCAGAATCTCTGCCGAGGGATGGGCCTGAATAAGCGGGATGAGCTGCTGCCACACCGCAGCGCCGCATTTATGCCGGATGTCGTGGAGCTGACCGATCAGCCACCTGACTGCTTCAGGCAGGTCCTTGCCCGCGGCGAACCGCTGCATTGCAATGTTGATGACAATGACAAACTCAGCCTCCACAATTCGCAGGCGGTCTGTTTCATTATCCTTGCTGGGGGAGGCGAACCTATTGCTGACGGACTGCGGTGTAATCAAGCTTTGGCCATCAAGGGAAAAGAGGGGCTGAGCCACGAAAACCTCATCGGTGAATGGAGATTTAAAAGATTGCATAAAATCTTAAGCATTCTCATGAAGTCAAGCGTCAAGGTTGCACTGTCCCCAATGCACGTCTCAGCTTTAGAAAATATTAGTGAACCGAAGAGATACTCTGCCCGCTTTGGGATCGTTCGAGCGTTATCGGTTGATGAGGGGTCTGTGTAGGGCTATCCCAGCTTCAGCTAGCGGTTTGCGTGGGGCAACTGCTGGAAGATTTTGGGTGGCAGGGGCATGATGCACGTGTTAGCCGAGACCGCAGTCGCCGCCGCGCGGCCGGCACTGTCGCCAGAACAGTTGCGTCTCCTTTATAAGCAGGAGAGCGAGAGCGGCCGAACGAGCGCGACGCGCAAGGGCCTCTGGATCGCGGTAGCAACTTACCTTGCCTACTCTTTCA
The DNA here is from genome assembly GCF_030053155.1 of Rhizobium sp. BT03. Classification (NCBI taxonomy): domain Bacteria; kingdom Pseudomonadati; phylum Pseudomonadota; class Alphaproteobacteria; order Hyphomicrobiales; family Rhizobiaceae; genus Rhizobium; species Rhizobium sp. BT03. Next base: position 2,009,176 of record NZ_CP125640.1, on the reverse strand, counting down.
CGGACTATCTTTTTATCGGCGATGTCGTCCGGTACACGATCGCTGGCCGGTTGGCGGTTGGCGTCACTGCGCTCTGCATGCTGGAACTCTTGCTCTACTGCAAAGCAAAGGCCGATACGATCGACATGGCCGCGGCGGTGTCCGTGCTGGCAGCCTATCTTGTCTGGCTTCTGACCGGCCAGATGACCACGATCAGGGACGCGTTCTCCTACTATATGGTTTTTGGCGCGATCTTTATGATGAGCGTCAACTTGTTCTTCAGTTTCCGTTTTCCGGTTGCGCTTGCCGCCTCCGCAACGAACGTGCTCATCTTCATCGGCGCCCTCTATTTGTTCGTGCCGATGTTGCTTCTCCACAAGCTGATCCTCGGCGCGTTCTGTATTTCCTGCTTTATTTTTACCTCGTACGTGAACCTTCAGCTCAATAGGGAGCGCTACAAAGTCTTCCTGAATGCGCTTGAAGCCAGTTTGCAGCAAGCCGCTGCCGACGAGAGGGGCAAGGCACTTTTGCACCTCTCAAACACGGACTCGTTGACGGGCCTCGAAAATCGCCGGGCAATCGATCAACGTCTGCGTGATCATTGGCAGCGCTGGCAGGATCATAGGGCGCGCTTTGCCGTTCTGCTTATCGATGTCGATTATTTCAAACGCTATAACGATTGTTACGGCCATCAGGAAGGCGACCGGTGCCTTGTGGCTGTCTCCGAGCTTCTCCAGAGCGTGGCCTCGTCCTGGGGCGCGGTCATCGGGCGATACGGTGGTGAGGAATTCCTGGTCGTCACACCAATGCCAAGTTTGGAAAGAGCGACCGAACTCGCAGAAGCAATGTGTGCTGCCGTCCGAGCATTGGCCTGGCCCCACGAGCACAGGCGAGACGGGACGACTGTCATCACCGTGAGTGTCGGCCTATCCTATACGCGGGACCAGACCAAGCAGGTCGACAAGGTCATTCATGAAGCGGATCGGGCGCTTTATGCCGCCAAGGCGACGGGTCGCAACAGCCTCGTGGTCTTCGATCCTGATGATCCGCATTGCAGCGACGACAGCGAGGACATCGCCACGACCCTGAAGATCGCGCTTGAACACGGTCTTGTCTCCCTCGTCTATCAGCCGATCCGCAACGTCCAGACAGGCAAGACCGACGCTGTTGAAGCTTTGATGCGTTTGAGGATGCTGGATGGAACGCCCGTGGCGCCTGCCATCTTCATACCGGTTGCGGAAAGGACAGGGTCGATCATCGAACTCGGCCGATGGGCAATTCGCACTGTTTGCCGGGACCTGTTGGCAACCGACCTGGTGCAAGTCGCCAGCGTCAACGTTTCGCCGATTGAACTCAAGATGCCGGGTTTCGCCAGCTATGTCGCAGCCACACTCGCAGAATTCGGCGTGACGGGCGCTCGGCTTGCTTTCGAAATTACCGAAGGAATGGAGCTGGAAATCGACCAGGATGTGGTTCGCTGCATCAGCGACCTGAGAAAGCTGGGCGCTCAGGTCTGGCTCGACGACTTCGGCACGGGGTTCGCCGGTCTCTCCTGGCTTCGCCTCATAGAATTCGACACCATCAAGATCGATCGCTCCTTCCTCCATGACTGCAGCACCGAAAGAGGCAAGAGGATGCTGCTCGACATCATCAGCCTGCTGCGCAATCGCGGCGTGCGAATCCTCATCGAAGGCGTCGAGACCATTGAGCATCAGAGACTGATGCAGCAGTACGGAATCAACCAGCTGCAGGGATATTACATCGGACGCCCCGCGCCGGCAGCTCAGTTTGAAAATGATAACGTGCTGCCGTTCGGGATGGTCAGGGGCGCTGATTCCAAACGCCTGTTCGGGAACGGCCCATAGGTTCAGATCCCATCAAGGCGCTCTCGCCCAAAAATATCCTACTGCGTTCCTGAGAGGGCCGGAAGGTGACCAACCTCTGAGGTTAGAGCCTTTCCTGGTCAGATTGAAGCATTCTGCCGGAGCAGGTTTTCGTCAGGGCAGAGGCGATTGGCGAAGGGCATACCTCCAGGTACGTCCGAGCCGATCGCCTCTGATCCTGGCGAAAAGATGCCCGCCCCTTCGGGTTGGCTGAAACGGGCCGGCTGATCGACCGGCCGGCTTGGCCGTAGAGCCGGGCTACGACGCGCGCCGGCCGGTCGACCATCCGACTCCGTTTGAGCCAACAGAATGCTTCAATCTGACCAGGAAAGGCTCTAGTTTCGCCCCTTCGATGTCTTCGCCAGCATCTCGCTCAGCGTTGCCGCCGAGAGCATGGATTCGGCCAGAAGCTTCTTGAGCTTCTGGTTCTCCTCCTCCAGGGCTCTCAGCCTTCTGGCATGAAGGCCGACATTTCCGTGCTGCAGGGATTGCCACCGATAGAAAGTCGGCTCGCTGATGCCATATCTGTGGCAGACATCTGCCACCGTCACCCCGGCCTGGTGCTCCTTCAGAATGCCCGTAATCTGATCGTCGTCGAATTTTCTCTTGCCCATCACCGCTTCAGTCCTCACGAAATGCTCTGTTGAAACTGTCGAGCAGTGGCCTGACAGCATAGAGCGCGACGCTGCTTTTGCCGGTTTCGATCAATGTCTGTACGGGCATGCCGGCCACCAGTTCGACATCACGCATTTTCGCCAGCCGCTCGTCCGTCACGCGGATCGTCGCGGCAAAATAGGGCTGGCCGCTCTGCGTGTCGGTGAGGCGGTCGGCTGACACATACTCGACCCGCCCTTTCAGCAGTGGAACGCGCCGCTGATTGTATGGAAGGAGGTGAACCTGTGCCTCCAGCCCCGCATGGACGAGATTGATGTCCTCGGGTCTGACATGGGCGGACACGATCAGGCGATCGGCGCGTGGCAGAAGATCGACGAGCGGTTCGCCCGCGCCGATCACTCCGCCTGATGTGTGGATGCGCAGGTTCATGATCGTTCCGTCTTCGGGAGCCCGGATATCGGTCCTCGATAGCTGATCGTCGATCGCCCGCAAGCGCTCGCGCAATTGCATGATCTGGCTTTCCGCAGCGCGCATACCCTGGGCGACTTCGCTCAGCCGGTCGCTTTCGAGCTTTGCGAGATCGGCCTGCGTCTCGCTGATCACCTGGTAGGCGCGAGAGATCTGTGCCTCGATTTGACCTTGCTGGCCATCGATGTCTGCTTTTTCCCGCTGGAGGTTGAGAAGCCTGCTCCTTGTTTCCAGCCCTTTGGCGTTGAGGGCGGTCACCTGCTCCAGTTCCTGGCTCGAGATTGCGGCTCTGTCGGCCAGAGCCGCTTTCTGCGCGCCAAGTCCGACGATTTCCTGCCGCACCTGCGCGATTTTTTCATCGGCGATCTGAATTTCCGCCTGCACGACCCGGCGACGGGCTTCGAAGATTTTCTGTTGCCCGATCAGGATAGCGCTGACCGAAGGATATTTGTCGATTGCTGCCCTGAGATCTTGGGGATAGGCGACATGATCGCCGCCCGTCTGCTCCGCGGACAGGCGGGCGCGGCTTCCTTCGGCGTCCCAAAGCTGCCCTTGAATGCTGTCGCGCTCCGAGCGGAACTTCGTGTCGTCGAGTTCTATCACGATTTGCCCGGCCATCACCGCATCGCCGTTTCTGACGAGAATCCGCCGCACAATTCCGCCTTCCAAATGCTGAATGGTCTTGCGGCTGAACTCCGGTTCGATAACGCCCGATGCGATCGCGGCACTTTTCAGCGGCGCCAGAACCGACCAGATTCCCAATCCGACAATGAAAACCAGGATCAGCAGGTTGCCCGTCCAGACAACGCCTCTGAGCCCCGGCATGGGCGAAGGGGCGGCGGGTCCGCGCCGTTTCTGTTCGATCACCGGCGCATAGGCGGCCTGCTGCCTGGCTGTCGAGCGTCGAGGGAACAACTCGCCCATCCTTGACGAATTCGAAGATCTCGCCGGTGTGGCGTCCAGTGGAACAAGGGTCATGGCAGCGTCCCTCCTCCCTAGGTTCCCGTTCGAGACGGCGGTTGAAGATAGGTTTCATAGATCCGCTCGCTGTCGCCGAAGGCAGCCACCGTCCCGTTGCGCATGATGGCGATCTTGTTGGTGACCGGCAGGATCCCCATCCGGTGCGTGATGATAACGACGGTCATCCCCCGGGATCTCATGCGCTCGATGGCCGTAAACAGCATGCGTTCGCCGTCGTAGTCCAGGCTGGAATTCGGATCGTCGAGGACGATCAGAGACGGATTTCCATAGGCCGCCCGTGCCAGTCCGAGCTGTTGGCGCTGCGCCCGAAGGAGCAGGCTTCCACCTTCGCCGATATCGGTCTCGTAGCCCTGCGGCAGCCGCATGATCGCCTCGTGCAATCCAACCAGCTTTGCGGCGTCGATCGCTTTGCCGGGATCTGCGCCATCCAGCCGGCCGATCACATCCTTGATTGCGCCGCCGAAGAGTTCGATGTCCTGCGGCAGGTATCCGACGTGGCCGGCCCCCCCGCAAAGGCGCAGAGCCGAGATATCGACCCCACCGAGAAGCGCATATCCGCTCGTTGCCGGCACAACGCCTGCCATGACGCGACCCAGTGTCGATTTTCCCGATCCCGACGGACCGATGAGCGCTATGCAATCGCCCGGTGCCAGGCGCAAGGTGATATCACTCAATATCGGCCGATCGGCGAATGGCTTGATATAGCTGACATTGTCGAGAAGGAGGCCATTGGGTTCCGGCAGCGGCACGATGCGGTCATCGCGTTCCGATGCGACTGTTATCAGCATTCTGTTCAAGCGATTGAAGGCGTTGCGCGCAAAGGCAAAAGAGCGCCATGCCCCTATTGCGCCCTCGATAGGGGCAAGCCCGCGCCCGAGCAGCAGGCTTGAGACGAAGATGATCCCGGGACTGCCGCTGTTTGCGAGCACCAGCCATGTCGCCGATCCCATCATCAGGATCTGCGCCAGTGTGCGGATCGATTTGGAGCAACCTATTATGATCTCCGTGCGATGCATCGCGATGTCCTGGGCCCTTCTTGCCAATTCCGCATCGCGGTAGACGATCAGCGCTGCGCCGTCCTGCATGCCCATGGCCCGGATCACCTCGAGGTTTTTCAGCGCCGTCGCAAATCGCAGATAGCTCCTCGAAAGGGCAAGATTGGCGTGGGCAAGCGGCTCTCGCGTCGCCAGTTCCGTCAGCAACGCAAACAGCAGCAGCGCAACTGCGCACAGAAGACCGATGGTCCCAAGCAGCGGGTGAACAAGAAAGAGCAGAAGCAGGAATACCGGCGCCCAGGGAACGTCAAAAAACAGCGAGCTGGCCGGTGAATCGAGGAACTGGCGCAATGCGGCGAGATCCCTGTAGCACTCCGTGGCGGCTCCCGTATCGGCGCGGGCGGCATATTCGAACGATGCGGTGAGCACCATGGGCCGGAGCCTGTGGTCCAGCCAGCTGCCGATGCGCGAAAGAGCTGCCCTGCGCACGATATCCAGCGTGGACCCGACCAACACGGCGGCGGCGATGATGATCGTCAGCATCACGAGCGTGTCGACACTTCGGCTCGACATGACCCTGTCATAGATCTGCAGAAGATAGAGGGAAGGCGCGAGAAGAAAGAGATTGTAGCCGCAGCTATAAAGGAAGACCAACCCGAAGGCTCCGGCACAAGCCCGAAGCGCAACAACGAGCTGTGTCGGCGGCCGCGGTGGCTTTATGGAAATCGTTGTCATTATCAGATCTCGCTGCTGCACTTGATACTGACAAAAGGAGGCTGCTTGCAGGTTCGGCAATTGAGGAGGGTCGCCGGCCGAAACCGGCGACCTTCAGGGCCTGAGGTTAGGAGCCGAGATGGTCGACGTCGATATGGCCGAAGGCATTGATGAAGTGATCGAGGGAATTGTTCACCGTCGTCGTGTCGGGATTGGTGTGAACCAGAGCTGACGAGATGTCGCCGCCCAGAGCATTGTTCCCATTGCCGCCGTTGCCGCCGACGCCTGCGAGGATGGTGGCATGCTGATCGGCCACAAGCTGCGTATATTGGGTCGCGGTCGTTGCCGCGGCTACCGCAGCCGTGTCGCCGCCGCTTGCGTTTCCTTGACTGCCGTTGGAGTTGGAATCTCCGCCCGCGCCGCCGGCGCCGCTGTTCGAGATTGCCGCCAGGAAGCCGTTCTGGGCCTGGGTAAAGCCACCGGGTCCGCCATGGCCGGCGTCCCAAGCTGCCGTCTGCCAAACGTGATCGCCGTTGTGCAGATCGGTCGTTGCTCCGGAGACCGTCTGCACGGGCGTGACATAGGCAACCGGGTTGTAGTTGATGTTTCCATCATTGTGGCCCTCACCGCCGTTGCCGGCATTGGCGTCACCTGCATCTGGGTGATTGAGGTGAATCGTGTCGGATACTTGTGGAATAGGCATTGATGTCACTCCTTCTACTTCGTTGCGTCTGATTTCGTTTGACGGCGTCCCCCTGCGGCCTGCGTCCAGCATGTCACCGCAGCCAATACAACCGCCGGCGAATATTGCCCGCGATTTAATCTGTGGCCTATCTAGATATTCGGCGGCATTCCTTCGGATGTATACTTGGAATGGCGGAGCGTTATTTTGATTGATGCTTGGTGATTTGGTGCAGGGTGTCATGGTCATGTCTGTGACCTCGTCGAAGCGACGCCAGCGCCTCTCATTCAAAGGCGAATTTAGGCTCGCAAACGCGCACAACCGGCGCTGCTGATATGACAGCCAAATGGCTATAGAGCTAGCCGACAGGATGTAGACGAATTGCAGGCTCTGCTTTTCCCACGTTCGGAGGCACAATGCCGGAACAATTCAGGCTGCATAGCGCCGCATGCTCGGTGGACGTGCGGTCGGCCGCGAATGGAGACGGCAATGGCGGAAACTCGGCCCTTATTGGAAGACCTGCCCAAGACGGGCACCGATCAACACCTCGCCTCCAATGTGGCCGCGGGGCATCTGGCACTGGTGCCGACCTGGCTTCCATTGGATGTCGCTTCCGGTTCAAGTCACAATTCAGCCGGCAGCGGGGGTGACGGGATCAGCGAAGGCGTGATCAGCAGCAATGCGCTGGCCGTCTTCATGCCGTCCAATGCGGCTATTGCGGGACCTCATTCGGGTGCCGGTGCTTTCCAGGGCAACGATGCGCTCATTAATCAGCATCCCACCGAAATGGCCGGGATCGGCGGCAATGGCGGCAGCGGCAATGTCGCCATCGGCAGCGGCGATGGCGGCAATCATGCCGGCACCGGGGGCAACGGGGTCTTCTACGGTGGGCTGGTCAGCACCGAAGTCGCGCTGTTTGCCCCCGTGAATACTGCCGTGGCTGCAGGCCCCGGCGCGGAGGCTCACGCCGAGCAATCGAACAACGCAATGTTCCTGCAGGGCGCAACCCAGATCGGCGGCATGGGCGGTTCGGGCGGAGACCATAATGTCGCGGGCCATGGCTCGTCGATGAGCCCGGGAACGGCGCTGACATTGACCGGCGATTTTTATGCCGGCCACGGCGGCGATGGATATTTCGTCGGCAGCATGGTCGACGTGAGTATTGCCATCTTCTCGCCGATCAACATCGCCATCGGCGCCGCAGGCGGCTCGGCGGAGGCCCATCAGACAAACAATGTCATTTTCGATCAGGGCACCGTGCAGATCGCAGGCATCGGCGGCAATGGCGGCGGCTTCAACCTTTCGTCGGACACGATTTTTACCGGCAATCATGCCGGCGGTGGCGGCGGCGTTGGATCGTCAACCGGCAGCATGGTCGACGTCAATGTCGGCTATTTCCATCCCATCAATATTGCCGTTCCCGCCGGCGGGACGGCGGACGCCCAGCAGACCGATCATGTTCTCTACGACCAGCACGCGCTTCAGCTGGCCGGCATCGCAGGCCATGGCGGAGAGGGTAACCTCACGGACGCCCATTCGGCTCTCGTAGACGACATTCTGAGTTTCATGCATAGCTAGGGATAGTCTCCCCATCTGTATTGCGCAGACCCAACCGCACGAGATTGTTCTTCGTGCCTTTTTCAAGCCATATGTTGAATCACCTCCTCTGCCCGGCTTTCGTCTCCTGGGCCGACATGGCGTGCAATCGCATCGGTCGGCGCCGGCGCGGTGCTGCCGACCGATGCTAACTGGCATTAATGCGTCTTCAGGGCGCAGTTTTCAGTAATCATAACGGGTCATAGGCGATCTCAGGCTTTTGTTGCTTTTCGCTTTTGCCGTTTTGCTGTCGAGGTCTGCGATTGCTTTGAATTGAGATAGGAAGATAAAGCCATGCCGATCGACGGATCGGTATATCCGGCAGCTCTTTGCTGGACAGATTTCTAGCGGATCGGTTGCCTTTTCAGTGCCTTTGGAAGTTTTGTTGACATGCTCGCCGTACGTGAATGCGGCGAAAGCCGGAAAATCTTAGGCAACAAGTGAAACCAGAAGATATCGATGAACAAGCTTTTAAATGTGTTCTGCGATCCCAGTTATCTATCGATGAAATCTTATAGACTATAAGAATTATCATGAGAGATTCGACGGTTGATCACGAGAATACACTCGCTTTTTATCATGACATGTCGTGAGAACTGGAATAGGATGAATAACTGTTGGGTTGCACATATTCTGGGGAGCACGCAAGTGTCCGACAGTGCTGGAATAAAGCGCCGGCGCAATGCACCAACTGTGATCATTATTGAGCATTCTACACTGGCGCGCACGACCGTGGTGAAGCTTCTTGAGCGTGAGCTCGCCGGGTGGAACTTTATCGATTTGATCTCGACCGAGAGTCTCGATCGAGCGCTCGGAGCCGAGGTGCGTTTGATCGCATTGGATCTGGCCGGCAGAGATGTCGAGAGCGCCAGCCTGCGGGATGATCTCGCCGCGATTGCTGCACGTTTTCCTGAGGTTCCTATCACGTTGCTCTCAGGTACGGATGACGCCATCATAGCCCGTCAGGCGCTGAAGATCGGCATCCGCGGCTTTTTCTCGACGTCACTTCCCATCGACATCGCCCTTGCCGGTCTTCGTCTCGTTCTGGCAGGAGGAACATTTTTCCCGCAGCTTTTGGGAACTGCCGCAAACGGCTCAAACGAGCATGGTCCGACCAGAAACGAGGCCGAAAAAAGCTTGGATGATCGGACGCAGTACCTGGCGCTTGCCGATTTCACGCCCCGGGAGGCCGATGTCCTCGCGGAGTTGCAATCCGGCTGTTCAAACAAGGTCATTGCCGGAAAACTCAATTTGTCGGGACATACGGTGAAGATGCATCTGCAACACATCATGCGCAAGCTGCAGGCGCAGAACCGCACTGAAGTGGTTGCCCGCTTGATTCAAAGAGCCGCCGGTGGCCCCGACGCCTCCCCGAGCTAGAGTTTTTAGGCGCCTATCTGCTGTATCTGCGTGTCAGCGGAAGGCTCGGCAACGACGGCTTGATTTCGCCCTGCCTGCTTGGCACGATAAAGCGCTCGATCGGCTTCGAGCAACAGCGCCTCAGGAGAGATGTTCTGATCCGCCGCCGCCAGCGCAATGCCGACGCTGAGTGTCACGTGCCCGAAAGGCGATCCCTCATGCGCCAGCTTGACGGTCGCCATCGCCGAACAGAGAGCCTGTCCGATGACGGGCGCGTTGCCGGCCGAGGCGATCCGCGCAATGATGGCGAATTCCTCGCCGCCGTAGCGGGCGACCAGATCCTGTTTGCTTCGCGTATTGCGTTCCAGCACCCCGGCGATTTCCTTCAGGCAGGCGTCTCCCGCCGGATGGCCGTATCGGTCGTTGTAGCCTTTGAACCAATCGGCATCCACCATGGCAAGCATCAGCAGGTCCTGACCTTGCCCAAGCCCGGCGAGCTCGCTTGCGAGAACCTCGTCGAAGCGACGGCGGTTGGCCACACCAGTCATCTCGTCCGTCTGGCTGATCGTCAGGAGCTTCTGATTGAGCCGCTCCAGCTCGGAGGTTCGATCCCGTATCTTTCCCTCAAGCGCTTCATGGGCTGCGTGAACGCGCGCGGCCATCGACGCAAAATCGCGGGCAAGCTCGCCGATCTCGTCGTCGGAGTGCGTGGGCAGGGCGTCGTTGGCAACGGTAACGCCGGAACGGCCGACCAGCTGCGTGGCGTGGATCAATCTCACCAGCGGTTCGGCGACCTGCTTTTGCAGGATCGAACGGAGGATGAAGAGTTCGACGAACAGGGTGAGCAGCCCGACCGCGATGACGATCCCGAGATTGGTGAGGATGGCGGGCCGCATCAGGGATTTCGGATAATGGACGGCAAGCGCCCAGGGCGTATCCGGGATCCGGCCGACGGCGGTAATTTCGCTGGTGCTCTCGATGAGCGACACCGAACCCGCTTCGATCGACTGGCTTGCCTTTAGCAAGGGCTGGTAGTCGGCGATTTCAAGCGAGGAAATCGAGGCTTCGCCGGCGCTGGTAGTGATCGCATCGGCGTATTTGCCGTCGAAGATCAGAGTTCCCTGATCATCGGCCGTAAAGATCGTCGCCCGCGCCCCCGGCAGCGTCGGATTGGCGGTTCGTTTCATCAGATCGTCGAGCAGCACGTCGACACAGGCCATGATGCGATGTTTGCCCGAAGCGTCAGGCGCATCGGGTGTCGCGATCGTCGTCATCCATGCACTATTGGACGGGTCCCAATAGATGCGCGTAAAGAAAGTATCGTTTTGAGGCCCGCCGAAACCGCGGGAGTAAAATTCGAAGGTTTCGAGCTTCAGCGCATCCGGGCCTTCATATTTGAAAACCTTGGCGATGTCGGCCGCCTGATAGATCGGGAAGCCTTTTTCCGGAACCACGCCATAGAAATTGAAGAGGCGGCCCTTGGCGGCAGAGCCGAATTGATAGGAGAGCAGATAGGACAGCGCAAACCGCGTCTTCACGTCCGCCTCAGGCGTCACGTCAGGCGCGTAGGTTGCCGACATGTCGGGAAATCTGCGCCCGTCAGGCAAAGGCCCGCCTTCGAACAATCCCGGACGCTGGGTGTAGGATCCATCCTCATGGCGATAGAAAATATCGTCGAAATCCCGGGCCAAGGATTGCCGGGCTTCCGGTATCGCGTAGATCCTCTCGAACTCGGCGAGGAAATTCTTCTGAAGATCCTTCACTTCGCGAAATGGCAGAGACTCGCGCTGCAGAGCCTGTTCCGTCGAAAGAGAGAGCTGCGAGCGCACCGACCGCTCAAGCGCGGAATGATTGATAAAATAAGATACGCCGCCCGCACAGGCGCAGACCAGCGCGATGCGCAGTGCCGCCATCCGCAACGCCCGCGACGCGAGAGTATGGCGTGTTTTCCGCTTCCCCTTTGGTCTGAAGACGATCCTTAACAACGCGCTCATCCCGGTGCCGCTCATTTGGGCGATCCGGCCTGGATGATCGACAACCCGATTGCGTCGACCGCTCGCATGCCAATAACCAGCAGGCGGCTCGAGATCATGCATTTACCTCAGTCGTTGGAAGCAAGCCTGTCCGGCTGCCCCTCGAGAGCAGCATCCAGACGTCGTGCATTTATGGGCATCGGGGGAAAGCGCCATGATTCATTCGTGGCGTGACGAGTTCGGCAGCGGCGCCGAAGCGCATTCAGCGCATCGAGACATTGCTCGATGGACCGGAGCCATTAAGTGCAGTTCACAAGTTAACAAAGAATGCTTGTGCCGAAGGGCCGCCGATATTGCCTGCGTAATTTGGATAGAACGGGAAAATCCGGATCAAACAGCTGCTCTGTCGGCTGCGCGGCTCGGCGGCAGGCCTGGATATGTCGGCCCGTCGGGTGTTCGTTTCAGCTGGTCTCATATCGTGAAACCCCGATGGGAACCGCGAGTCCGGCCGTCCGTTACCTCTGGAGGAACGGAGGACATGGACATGCGCAAGAAAAAAGCCATCGTCGAGGCGGCGCTTGAGTCCGAGTATGAGCGCCAGCCGCTCGGGATCATGAATGCTGAGCAAGCGCTGGAGCTTGAGGATGCCGATGGTCTTGTTTTCAGCCATCCTGATAAAGAGGCCGGCGTGACGGATCATTTCGTCGATCAGGATCAGTTGCGCCGCTTGGTGCAGTAGATCTTTTGCGCGTTTACGCAGCGCTGTTGATCTCAAGCAATCATGTAACCGCCGTCTACCGGCATCGATATGCCGTTCACCATCGCCGCCTCATCCGAGAGCAGGAACAGAACAACCTCGGCAACATCGGTCGGCTCGGCGAAGCGGCCGACCGGAATGCGCTGTTTCATCCCGGCGGCCTTCTCCGGATCGCTCCATGCCTTCACCGCCATCGGCGTCAGCGTCACTGTCGGGTGGACGCCGTTCGCGCGGATGCCGTGCGGCCCGAGTTCCTTTGCCATGACCCGCGTCAGGCCGTCCAATCCGCCCTTCGAGGCACAATAGGCGGCGTGGTCGGGGATGCCGATGAAGGAGGCGACGGACGAGACGTTAACGATGGCGCCCTTGCGGCCCTGCTTGATCAGGAAACGGGCATATTCCTGCGCCAAGATCATCGGCGCACGGGTGTTGACCGCGACAAGACGGTCGAACGCTTCGACTGTCGTCTCCAGGAACGGCTGCAATTCGGTCGTGCCGGCGCAGTTGACGAGGAAATCCGCGGGCAGGGCCGCGATCGCCGCCGTCCTCGTCGCCTCGGCGTCGGCGAGATCGACCTGGATGGCGCGGCAGCCGGTTTCCCCACGCAGCGCGTCGACGTCGGCGGCACCGCGGGTCAGCGCGACGACCTGCGCACCCCGTTCGGCGACCATCCTTGCAATTTCGCGTCCGATGCCTTTGCCGGCACCGGTCACGATGACCGTCTTTCCGTTAAAGTCCATGGTCGTCTCCCTTACAGTCTCTGGCCCGTTTCCCGATCGAAGATATGTGCTCGCCGGGGATCGATGTGGAAATACACCGTCCGTCCGGGATCGACCTCGATACGCTCGCGGATCAAGGCGTCGATCGGTACACCTTGCGTACGGCCGAAGATCAATGTCTCCGAACCCGTCGGCTCGAACACCGATACCTCGACGGGAACGCCATCGTCGCCGATGGTGATATGCTCCGGTCTTATGCCGTAGGTCACGGCCCGTCCGTCATCGGCATTGGTATTGTCCAGGGGCAGGGCGACGCCCTGGTCGGTGACGACGACCTTCCGGCCGTCGCGTGAGGTAACGCGGCCCTGAAGGAAGTTCATCGATGGGCTGCCGATGAAGCCGGCGACGAAGAGGTTGACCGGGAAATCGTAGAGATCGAGCGGCTTGCCGACCTGCTCGACCCTGCCGTCGCGCATCACCACGATCTTGCTCGCCATCGTCATGGCCTCGATCTGATCGTGGGTGACGTAGACGGTAGTGGTCTTCAGCCGCTGGTGAAGCTCCTTGATTTCGACGCGCATGGTGACGCGAAGTTTGGCGTCCAGATTGGACAGCGGCTCGTCGAACAGGAAGACCTGCGGATCGCGGACGATGGCGCGGCCCATCGCCACGCGTTGACGCTGCCCGCCCGACAATTGCTTCGGATAGCGGTCGAGATAGCGCGTCAGGTCGAGGATCTCTGCCGCCCTGCCGACCTTCTCGTCGATCTCCGCCTTGGGGCGCCTGGCCATCTTCAGCGGAAAGCCCATGTTTTCGGCCACCGTCTTATGGGGGTAGAGCGCGTAGCTCTGAAAGACCATCGCAATGTCGCGTTCCTTCGGCGGAGCGTTGGTGACGACGCGGCCGCCGATGCGGATGTCGCCGCCGCTGACGGTCTCAAGACCGGCAATCATCCGCAGCAGGGTGGACTTGCCGCATCCGGAGGGGCCGACCAGCACGACGAATTCGCCGTCCTCGATGTCGACGCTGACGCCGTGCATGACCTGAAGCGCGCCATATCTCTTGGTGACGTCGCTAACCTGTACGTTTGCCAATGTCGTTCCTCCCTAAAACAGCGCGGCGTGTGTGTTGACGGAAGCCATCGGCTCATCCCTTCCAGACGATATAGGCGCCGAGGACCGCCGAGATGGCCGCGGCGCACCATACCGAAAGCCCGTACGGCTCGATGAACCGCATCCAGAACAGCGACAGCGCCACCCAGATCACCACCGAGATGAACAGCCGGTCGAACCAGTTCGTTTCGATCGGCAGAAATCCCGGCTTGCGTGGGTTGTTTTCTGATGGAGAGGTCATGGCTTCACCCTTTCACCGCGCCGAAGGTCAGGCCGGCCACGATGTGGCGCTGCACCACCGAAAAGACGATGAGCGCCGGGACCAATGTCAGCATCGAGATCGCGGCCATGATGCCCCAGGCCGTGCCTGTGGTCGTGACATATTCCGACAGGCCGGTGGTCAGGGTTCGCGCATTGAAGTTGGTGAGCGTCGCGGCCAGCAGATATTCGTTCCACGCAAACACCCAGGTCAGGATCAGCGTCACCGCCAGTCCGGGCCGCGCCAGGGGAAAGACGATGTCGTAGAGGACGGTCCATGGGCTGGCGCCATCCATATAGGCCGCCTCGTCCAACTCCTTCGGAATTCCTTCGACCGTCGGGCGCAGCGTCCAGATGGCGAAGGGAAGGTTGAAGGAGCAGTAGACCAGGATCATGCCCAGCCGGGAATCGGCGAGCGAGAAATCGCCGATCTTGTAGACCTGCGTCAGCAGCAGGAAAAGTGGCAGCAGGAAGACCGCCGGAGGCGCCATGCGGTTGGTGATCGTCCAGAAGAAGATGCTTTCCTTGCCTGCGAGGTCGAAGCGCGTCAGCGCGTAGCAGGCAAAAAAGCCGAGCGTCGTGACGAGCAGCGCATTGCCCGACGAAATGATCATCGAGTTGAGCATGTATCGGCGCAAGGTCGGATTGGTCAGCACATCCTGGTAGTTCTTCCAGAAGAAGCTGCGGAGAACGACGTCGGGCGTCGAGAACAGGTCGAAGGGCTGTTTCACCGATATGACGAACAGCCAGTAGATCGGGAAAAGGGTCGCGAGGCTGATCAGGATCCACAGCACGACCGGCAGCCAGGGGTTCTGCGTCTTCATCGCGTCAGCCTCTCTTCACGCGGGGCGCAATCAGGCCGACATAGAGCAGCCAGCAGACGACGATGGTGAGGTAGAGGACGATGACCGAGATCGCCGAACCGTAGCCGTAGTTCGTCTTGGGGAAGACCTCCCTGAAAATATGGACGCCGATGTAGCGGGTCGATGAACCCGGGCCGCCGCCGGTCAGCATCAGGACCTCGTCGACGGTGCGCAGCGCATCCATCAGCCGGATGAACACCGTGGCGATGAGCGCCGGGCGGATCAGCGGAAGCGTGATGTGCCAGAAGATCTGGCTCTTGCCCGCGCCGTCGATCTGCGCCTGCTCGAACGGATCCGGCGGCAGCGAGACCAGCGCGGCAATCAGCGAAAGGGTGACGAGCGGCGTCCAGTGCCAGATGTCCATGATGACAGTGACGGTGAAGGCCGCGGCAGCACTCTGGCCGATATTCAGATCGTAGCCGAACCAGCTCCTGAGAAGATGGGGGATGATGCCGATCGACGGTGTGGTCATCAGCTTCCAGACGGAGCCGACGATGATCGGCGCCATGATCAGCGGCAGGGTGTGGATCGTGCGAAACACCGCTTTTCCAGGAAAATCCTTGAGCAGCGCCTGGGCGAGGATGTAGCCGAGGACCAGCTCCGACACGACCGCGAAGAAGACGAATGCCAGGGTGATGCCGAGCGATGCCAGGAATTGGGCGTCGAAGACGAGCCGTCGATAATTGTCGGCCCAGTTGAAGACCATGCCGGGGTTGGCCGCGAACGGGTTCCATGCATGGAACGAGACCCAGAGGACGTAGATGAACGGAAAGATCCCGAACAGCCCGAGGATCACTATGGTCGGTGACAGCAATAGCCACCCGAGCTTCTGCGAATGCATTGCTATCCCCCGTTGAACGCTATGTGGACGTCCGCCCCATCCAGGGAGCGAAAGATGACGGGTCGTCGAAACGACCCGTCAGTTGGGGAGGATGTTTATTTGCGATAGCCGAGCGAGGTGAGCTCCTCTTCGGCCTTGGCCGCCATCTGGTCGAGGCCCTCATCGGGAGCGATCTTGCCGGTCAGGATGTCGTAGAAGATCGGCGCGGTGGCTTCACGCACCTGCGCATGGAAGGGGTAGGGAGGGGCGCCGGCGAAGAGTTTGCCCTCGTCCTTCAGCATCGTGTAGAAGCCGCCGAGCTTGGTATCCATCTCCTTCACCTTGGGATCGTCGAAGGTCGCCTTGTTGGTGATACGCGGCGCGGCGATGGCCCAGTCGGGCTGTACTTCGTTCTGGCCGATGAATTCGAGAAACAGCAGCGACGCTTCCTTGTTCTTCGATGTGACCGGCACGCCGAAGGCGCCGCCGTCGTAATAGCCGATATAGCCCTTTCCGGCTTTCGCATCGTCCAGCACGCCCGGCTCGAGCGGCGGCAGGGCGAACCCGACCTTTCCCACCACCTTCGACTGCGCGGCATCGCTTGCAATCCACGCTGCATTCTCACCATAGATCAGCCCCTGGGCGACGCGGCCCGCGGCGAAGGTCGTCGCCGTTTCCGTCCAGGTCGATTGCGTCGATTCTGGCGGAGCGATGTCGCGCAGGTGCAGCCAATATTTCAGTGCGGCCTTTGCCTTGTCGCCGTTCATCGTGCCGCCGTGTTCGACCGTCGCCGCATAATAGTTCTTGGCGTCGATGCCCCAATTATAGACGCCGAACGTCGGCACGATGGATTCGAAGAATTCGTACCAGGATGCCGGATGGCCGGTATGGGCCTGAGCGGTCGTGCCCCAGAGTTCCAGGCCGTTGTCCTTGCCGTACTTGGTGAAGAATTCGGCGATCTCAGTGTATTCCTCGTGGGTGGTCGCCGGCTTCAGGTCCTTGCCGGTTTCCTTCTTGAAGGCCTCCTTGATCTTCGGATCGTCGAAGAGGTCCTTGCGATAGAGATAGGTCTTCAGGAAAGCTTCCATCGGCGTGCCGAAGAGATCGCCGTTCGCGTCCTTGAAGTAATCGGCGAAGCTGGTGAAGTTCGTATCGTCATAGGTCGGCGCCTTCAGATCCGGCTGGTCCTTCAGCGTCTTGGTGATGTCGACGAGGAAATTCCTGGCCAGATAGGAATAGATGATGTCCTGCTCGATATAGACCATGTCGTAGATGCCGGTCTTGGCTTCCATGTCCTTGATGGCCTTGTCGTACATCTGATCCCAGGACGTCGTCTCGATTTCGACCTTGATGCCGGTCTTCTTTTCGAATTCCGGAGCGAGCACGTTCTTGATGTAGTTCGACGGCGGGGTGCTTTCGGTGACGCCGTGCAGCGTTACGCCCTTGTATTTGGCCCCGGCGTCGGACCAGAAATCAGCCCGGGCCGGCGAAGCCGTCGTGGCGAGGCCGAGCGTCAGCGCAAGCGCGCTAGCCTTCAAAGCATAATGCATTTTCCAATCCTCCCAGATAGCAGCGAGATGATTTCGCCGGTGCTTGTGTAGGACAAAAAAACCAGCAGCGCAATATTTGTTGTCTAAACATGCAAATTATAGGCCTATCCCTTTGATTTTCGCAGAAGTAATCTCCCTTAAAGGTCGAAGCGCAAGGGTAGTCGGGATAAAATGCTGCATTGCAAAGATTTTTTGCGCGGCAACAAAAAGGGGCCTTCAAAATTATTTGTTGTGTTACCAAACTAAATGGCATAGCACTGTGCGCATTCACAGGGCATATCGCGGAGGAAGGACCTATGCGTCGATTGGGTATCCATTCATTTGTATGGACAGGCGGCCAAACGCAGGAAGGGCTGGAGATGGCCCTCAACAAGACCGCCGAACACGGATATCGCACCATCGAATTTGCCTATCTGCGCCCCGAGAGGTTCGATCTCGACCGGCTGGCAAAACTGGCCCGGTCTCTCGACGTGGAAATCGGCGTGACCATGGGGCTGCCGCTCGACAAGGACGTATCGAGCGAGGACGCTGCAGCGGTGACCGCGGGAAGGCAGACGCTGGCCGATGCCGTTCGCGCGGTCCGCGATATCGGCGGCAACAAGCTCGGCGGGATTCTTTATTCCGCGCACACCAAGTACAATCGTCAGCCGACGAAGAAGGGCTGGGACAACAGCGTCGCCGCGATCGCCGCGACCGGCGAGGTCGCCAGGCAGGCGAATGTCGATCTCGTGCTGGAGGTGGTCAACCGCTTCGAGACCAACCTGCTGAACACCACGGCCCAGGGGCTCAAATTCATCTCCGAGACGGGATCGGCGCATGTTCGTCTCCATCTCGACACGTTCCACATGAACATCGAAGAAGCCAATCCGGCCGCCGCGATCCGTCTTGCCGGCGACAAGATCGGTTACTTCCACATCGGCGAAAGCAACCGCGGCTATCTCGGCGACGGCGTCATCGACTTCGATCGGATCTTCGACGCCCTGCTCGACATCGGCTACGACAGAGACGTCGTGTTCGAAAGCTTCTCGACGGCGGTCGTCGATGAAGGCCTGTCGCTCGCCTGCGCGATCTGGCGCGATACCTGGGAGGATAATGATCCGCTTGCCGCCCACGCGAAGCGCTACATCGAGCTGAAATATGACGAGGCCAAGCGTCGCCGCGCCACAAACGCGCGGCCCTGATTATCCTTCTGACAGCCTGTTCCAGTCGTGTAAGGGTGGGCGGCTTGAAGGGAATTGACATATGAACGACACCGTCTCCATCGGAAGTTCGCCGCGCAGGATCCGGCAGAACAACATCGTCGCCGCCTTGCAGACGATCTACGCCCACCGAAGCCTCAGCCGGGCCGATCTCGCCCGCAAGCTCGGCATGAACCGCTCATCCTCCGGGGAGATCGTCGGCGAACTGACGGAAGGCGGATTCGTCCGGGAGTCGGAAGAGAGCGGCAAGCCGCGCCTGGAACATTCCCGTGCCGGCCGTCCCGGCATCATGCTCGAACTGGTTCCCGACGCCGCCTTCTTCGTCGGCATCGAGATCGGCGTCGAGCATATATCGGCAGCCGTCGTCGATCTCTCCGCCGACGTTCGGGTGTGCCGGAAAATGGCGTTCGACACGCCCTCTTCGACGGTGGAGGAGGCGGTGGCGCAGGGTATCGAGCTCATCATCGGCGCCATGGCGAAAAGCATGATCGAAAGGTGCAAAGGTCTCGGCATATCGACGCCGGCCCATATCCGGCCCGATGGATTCGTCACCCTGGCGCCGATCATCGGCTGGCGGGATGTGCCGTTGAAGGAGATCGGCCGATCCGCCTTCCTGGCCGCCTTTCCGGCCGCCGTCCCGATCGCGGTCGAAAACGACGCCAACGCCTTTGCGATCGGCGACAGCTATCGCCACGGCGCCGCAGGGGTGACTCTGTTCCTGCTGATGGAAACGGGCGTCGGCGGCGGTATCATGATCGATGGCAAGCTGTTTCGCGGCGGTCACGGCCTGGCGGGAGAAATCGGCCACACGCTGGTGCCGGGAAGCGGCGGCCAGAAGTTCGAACAGCTGATCGGTCGCGAGGTGCTGATCAGGCAGTATCGCGAGGCCGTCGGGCGCGAGGGCGCCGATCTGCAGGACTTCCTTGGCGACGTTCGCGATCGTGTCCCGGCCGCGGTCAATATCGCCGAAACCTGGTCGCGCCATCTCGCCTATGCATTGCTGCAGGCCTGTCGTCTGCTCGACCCGGACAGGATCGTGCTGGGCGGCTCGGTGGCATCCCTCTATCCGATGGTGGCCGCCCGCGTGGCGGTCCACATGTCGGAAGGCCAGAACATCGCTTTCCCCACGCCGGAGATCGTCGTGGACGATGATGCGGAGTTCGGTTCCGCCTTCGGGGCGGCATGCATGCTGCACCAGCGCTTTCTGTCGCTTGAGAACGAGGAGTTCGGCAGCGAGGACGGTGCGCCGGCCCAATCGGCGCTGAGTTAAAGACAACAGGGATCGAAAGCAGGATTGCACATGGCATCAATATTGGCTCCGGACGCGCTTGGTCCGACGGTTTGCGTCGGGGAAATCCTCGTCGAGATCGTCGCGACGACGGTTGGAGACGGGTTCCGCGAAGCCCAGCCGCTCGTCGGTCCGTTTGCGAGCGGCGCGCCGGCGATTTTCATTTCGCAATGCGGCCGGCTCGGCGGCAAGGCGGCAATGGTGGGCGCCGTTGGCGACGACGATTTCGGCCGGGTCAATACCGATCGCCTCAAACGCGACGGCGTCGATATCTCGGCGATCTCGATCGATCCCGACTATCCCTCGGGAAGCGCTTTCGTTCGCTACCGGAAGGATGGCTCCAGAGATTTCGTCTACAACATCGCCACCTCGGCAGCCGCGCGCTTCGGCTGGTCCCAAGTGGTCGGCGATCTGATCGACCGGAGCGGACATCTTCACGTGATGGGCTCCGCGCTGTCGGTTCCGAGTGCCCGCGCGGTGATCGACAAGGCGGTCGACATCGTCAAGGCGCGCGGCGGAACGCTCTCGGTCGATCCGAACATTCGCAAGGAGTTGAAGCTGGACGAGGATACCGAGCGCCGCTTTGCCGAGCTTGTCGCCGCCGCCGATCTGCTTCTGCCGTCCGGAGAGGAGCTTGAGCGTGCCGCAGGTGTCGAAGGCGAAGCGGCAGCGATCCGCCGCTTGTTCGAGCTTGGCGTCAAGGAGATCGTGCTGAAGCGCGGCGCCGGCGGCGCAACCTATTTCGCCCACCAGGGAGAGCGCATCGACGCCTCGGCATTTCTAGTTCAGGAAGTCGATCCCACCGGCGCCGGCGACTGCTTCGGCGGCGCCTATCTCACCTGCCGGCGGCTCGGAATGTCTCCGCAGCAGGCGCTGACCTATGCCTCGGCCGCCGGCGCCCGCAACGTGACGCTGCTGGGCCCGATGGAAGGCGCGGGCACCCGTGCGGAACTCGATGCGTTTATCGCGTCAACGGAAAGGCGGCCGTGATGCGGGTGCATCTC
The DNA here is from genome assembly GCF_030053155.1 of Rhizobium sp. BT03. Classification (NCBI taxonomy): domain Bacteria; kingdom Pseudomonadati; phylum Pseudomonadota; class Alphaproteobacteria; order Hyphomicrobiales; family Rhizobiaceae; genus Rhizobium; species Rhizobium sp. BT03. The sequence continues at coordinate 1,988,361 of NZ_CP125640.1, read as the reverse complement.
GACGAACTGGCGAGGCGCAGGATCGAAGGCCATCCCCGGGGCGTGACCTCGGTATGCTCTGCCCATCCGATCGTGCTGCGCGCAGCACTCCGGCACGGGCGGCAACAGCAAAGCACCGTGCTGATCGAGGCAACCTGCAACCAGGTCAATCACCTCGGCGGCTATACCGGGATGACGCCGAGCGATTTCGCGTCCCTCGTCATGACGATAGCGGCGGAGGAGGGCTGCCCCGAAGAATTCATCGTTCTCGGCGGCGACCATCTCGGCCCCAATCCGTGGCGGGATCGCCCGGCGGAGGAGGCCATGGCCGAGGCGGAGAAAATGGTTGCCGCCTATGTCGACGCCGGATTCCGCAAGATTCACCTCGACGCCTCGATGGGTTGCCTGGGCGAGCCGATGGCGCTCGACGACGAAACCACCGCCCATCGCGCCGCCCGGCTTGCCGCAGTCGCCGAGGCTTCGGCCGGGAAGACCGGCGGCGCAATGCCGGTTTACGTCATCGGCACCGAGGTGCCGCCGCCGGGCGGGGCCGATCATGCGCTGACGACGATCGAACCGACCGCTGCCGCGGCAGCGCTGAAGACGATCGACGTCCACCGCCGGATCTTTGCGGAGGCCGGACTCGGGCAAGCGTTCGGACGCGCCATCGGCCTGGTCGTTCAGCCGGGTGTCGAGTTCGGCAATCACAACGTCATCCTTTACGACAGCAGCAAGATAGAGGCGCTGCAATCGGTGCTGACCGAGGAGCCGCAATTCGTTTTCGAGGCCCACTCGACGGATTATCAGGGCACCCAGCCTTTGGCCGCGCTGGTGAAGGACGGGTTTCCCATCCTGAAAGTCGGTCCCGAACTGACCTTCGTCTTGCGCGAGGCGCTCTATGCGCTCGATGCGATCGCTTCCGACCTGTTGCCCGATTACGGCCAGCGTCCGGTCTATGCGGCGATGGAAGCGCTGATGCTCGATCAGCCGGGCAATTGGCGCCGTCACTACCACGGCACAGAGGCCGGGATGCGCTGGCTGCGGCATTACTCGCTCTCCGACCGCATCCGTTACTACTGGGCGTCAGCTGAAGCGCAGGATGCCGTCCGGCGCCTGTGCGAGGCCCTTCGGGGGCAATCGGTGCCGCTGCCATTGCTTTGGCAGCATATGCCGGCCGCGCAGCACTTCGCAGACGCGCCGCTCGATCCGGAAGAGGTTCTGATCTGGAGAGTGACGAAGAGCCTCGCCGACTATCACGCGGCCTGCGGCGTCGGGAAGAATTGAGCAATCGGGATCAAGATAGGAGGAGAAAACGATGACGGAATTGAATGGGAAGATCGCGGCGGTCACGGGTGCGGCCTCAGGCATAGGATTGGCCTCGACCGAGGCAATGCTTGCCGCCGGCGCAACGGTCGTGCTGGTGGACCGGGATGAAAAGGCGCTCCAGACTGCCTGCCGCCGGCTCGGCGAGCGCGCTATTCCGCTGGTGATCAACCTGCTGAATCCGAACGAGTGCGCGGGATTGCTCGAGGGCGTCCTGTCGAAGACGGGCAGGCTCGATATCCTGCATGCCAATGCAGGCACCTATATCGGCGGCGACCTTGTTGAAACCGACCTCGACACGATCGATCGGATGCTCAATCTCAACGTGAATGTCGTCATCAAGAACGTTCACAATGTCATTCCGCACATGATCGAGCGCGGCACCGGCGACATCGTCGTCACAAGCTCCGTCGCCGGGCATTCGGCAATTCCATGGGAGCCGGTCTATTCGTCGTCGAAATGGGCGATGACCTGCTTCGTCCAGACGATGCGGCGCCAGCTTCTGAAAAACGGCATTCGCGTCGGCTCGGTGTCTCCAGGGCCGGTGATCAGTGCTCTGCTTGCGGACTGGCCGGAGGAAAACCTTCGCAAGGCCAAGGAGGCCGGCGCTCTGATCGAGCCGAAGGAAGTCGCCGACGCGATCATCTTCATGCTGACCAGGCCGCGCAACGTCACCATCCGCGATATCGTGGTGCTTCCCAGCGCATTCGACATCTGAAGGAGCCTGATATGAGTTACCTGCAGAAATTTCGCCTCGATGGCGAGCGTGCGGTGGTGACCGGCGGAGGGCGCGCGATCGGGCTCTGCTGCACCGAGGCGCTGGCGGAGGCGGGCGCTGCCGTCGTCGTCATCGAACGCAGCGAGGCCGACGCCCGGCAAGCGCTGGCGTTGCGCGACAAGGGCTACGATATCGACGTCCGGCTGGGCGACGTTACCGACGCGGCCCGCATGGACGCGATCGCCGCCGAGCTTGTCGACGCCGGCCGGCCGGCGACGATCCTCGTCAACAATGCCGGGATTGGCCAGAGCGGCATCCCGGCAGAGGATCTCAGCGACGCGGATTGGCTGCGCATGATGGACGTCAATCTCAACGGCGTCTTCTGGTGCTCACGCGCTTTCGGCCGCCACATGGTCTCGATGAAGCGCGGCGCCATCGTCAATCTCGGCTCGATGTCGGGGCACATCTGCAACCGGCCACAGCCTCAGACGGCCTACAATGTCTCGAAGGCGGCGGTCCATCACCTCACGCGCTCGCTGGCCGCCGAATGGGCGCAGCACGGCATCAGGGTAAACGCCGTTGCGCCCACCTACATCGAGACACCGATGGTGGTGGCCGTCGAAGCCAATCGCGAGCGCATTCCGCTCTGGCTTGCCGACACGCCGATGGGGCGGATGGGAACGCCGGAGGAGGTGGCAAGCGCGGTCCTCTTCCTCGCTTCAGGCGCCGCCAGCCTGATGACCGGAGCGATCGTCAACGTCGATGCGGGGTTCACCTGCTGGTAGTTCTTCGGGAAGAACGAATATGGAAACGTTACCACATTTTCTTGACTCGTAATTCCGTGCCGTTTATTCGAATATGGAAACGTTGCCACATCTGGGAGGAGCTTGATGAAATTCGCGCGGTTGAACCGACTTTTCGGCGTGTCCGGAAATTGCTTTGACGTTGCCATCGATCACGGCATGTTCAATGAACGGACCTTCCTCGCCGGCATCGAGAATATGAAGACGGCCATCGAGGTGATCGCTGAGGCCGGCCCGGATGCCATTCAGCTTCCGCCGGGAACCGCGCCCATCCTGCAGGCCATTCCCGGCAAGCATCGCCCCGCGCTGGTGCTGCGCACCGACATCGCCAATATCTACGGCAATCCCCTGCCGTCTCAATTGTTTTCCGAAATGATCGACAGACCGGTGGAACAGGGCGTTGCGCTGGACGCCGCCTGTGTCGTCGTCAACCTTCTGATGCTGCCGGACCAGCCGGACGTCTATCGGGCCTGCGTGCGCAACGTAAACAGCCTGAAGCGCGAATGCGAGATCTATGGCATGCCGCTGATGGTCGAGCCGCTCGTCATGCAGGACAATTCCAAGGGCGCCTATATGGTCGATGGCGCGATCGACAAGATCCTGCCGCTCGTGCGCCAGGCGGCCGAACTCGGGGCCGACATCATCAAGGCCGACCCATGCGACAATGTCGAGGAATATCACCGCGTGGTCGAGATCGCCCAGGGCCTGCCGGTGCTGGTGCGCGGCGGCGGTCGCGTTTCCGATCAGGAAATCCTGATCCGTACCAAGCAGTTGATGGAGCAGGGCGCCCGTGGCATCGTCTATGGCCGCAACGTCATTCAGCATCACAATCCCGGCGGCATGACGCGGGCCTTGATGGCGATCGTCCATGACAAGGCTTCCGTCGAGCAGGCCGCTCTGCATTTTGGCTGACGCGCGTCCGGGGAGGACATATCATGGCGAAAATATTCCGCTTCGGCGTCATCGGCTGCGGTCTGATGGGGCGCGAATTCGCCAGCGCCGCGGCGCGCTGGCTGCATCTGGCCGATATCAAGGCGCGGCCGGAAATCGTCGCCGTCTGCGATACCAACACGGCGCTGCTCGACTGGTTCAGGGATCATGTGCCGAGTGTTCGCCAGTTCACTGCCGACTATAAGGAGCTTCTGGCCAATCCCGAAATCGATGCCGTCTATTGCGCTGTGCCGCATGTGCTGCACCAGCAATTCTATATCGACGTCATAAAGGCCGGAAAGCATCTTCTCGGCGAAAAGCCCTTCGGCATGGACGCCGCTCAGAACCGGGAAATCATGGCGGTTCTCGCCGAGCATCCCGAACTCCTGGTCCGCTGCTCGTCGGAAATGCCGTTCTTCCCCGGGGCACAGAAGGTCATCGCGCTCGCAAAAAGCGGTGAGATGGGGGAGATCCTCGAAGTCGAGGCGGGTTTCCTGCACTCTTCGGACATCGACCGGCAAAAGCCGATCAACTGGAAGCGCATGGCCGAGATCAACGGCGACTATGGCTGCATGGGGGATCTCGGCATGCATGTGCTGCATGTGCCGCTGCGTCTCGGCTGGCGCCCGACGACCTTGCACGCGCAACTGGTCAAGAAGGTCACCGAACGTCCTGACGGCAAAGACGGCATGCTGCCTTGCACCACCTGGGACAATGCCACGATCAGCAGCCGCGTGCGCACCGGGGATCAGGATTTTCCGATGGTGCTGAAAACCTGGCGCATCGCGCCCGGCGAATCCAACACTTGGTACATCCGCGTTCTCGGCATGAAGAAGAGCGCATTCTTCAGCACGAAGTCGCCGCGTCAGTGGCAGTGGATGGATTATAATGGCGGCGCACAGGCTTGGAGCACCGAGGATCTCGGTTATGGCTCGCTGTTTCCCGCCATCACGGGCAAGATCTTCGAATTCGGTTTTGCCGATGCCATCCAGCAGATGTGGGCGGCCTTCGTCGATGAGCTTGCCGGAGGCAATGCGAACGGCTTCGGCTGCGCGACGCCGGCGGAAGCGCAAGCGCATCATGCGGTCCTGACCGCAGCCCTCAAATCCGGTCGCGAGGACATCGTGGTGCCGGTGGAGTATGCCGGGGCGCCAGTCTGATGCAGCGCTCCGAGATCAACGCGGCATTGCAGCGGGCAAACGCGATCCTCGATCGTTGGCACTGGTCCCTACCGGCATGGGGCTATTGGACGGCGGCGGACTTTGCCGCGCATCCCGAAGCCTCGGCCTATCTGCGCGCTCACCAACTCGGGTGGGATGTCACCGATTTCGGCTCGAACCGGTTTGCCGAATGCGGCCTCGTGCTGTTCTGCCTGCGCAATGGCATCGTCGGCGTCGAGGGTGAACGGACCTATGCCGAAAAGCTGCTCTTCGTCGAGGAAGGACAGGTCACGCCGACACACCGGCATGCGGCCAAGATGGAAGACATCATCAATCGCGCCGGGGGCGATCTCGTCATCGAATTCGCCGCCACCGATGCCGATGGCCATGTGCTGAAGGATGACGTGACGGTTCCGGTCGACGGGCTGCCGCGCCGGCTCGCCGCATGGGAGCCGCTGGTCCTTGAGCCCGGCCGGAGCGTAACGATCCGCACCGGGCTTTACCATCGCTTCTACGGCCGGAAAGGCGGCGGACCCGTCCTCGTCGGCGAAGTCAGCCAGGTCAACGACGACAACAGCGATAATTTCTTTCTGGAGCCGATCGGCCGCTTTGCCGCGATCGAGGAAGACGAGCCGCCGCTCAGGCCGTTGTGGAACGAGGGAGGCCGCTGATGCGAACCGGGGAGGAGGTTCACCATCAGGGCGGGCTGAAGCAGGGCGGTATCGTTTGTGCTGGAAACTTCATCGTCGATCGCGTCCACACCCTGTCCTATTGGCCCGAACAGGGCAATCTCGCCCATATCCTGCATCAGGATCTCGGCGTCGGAGGCGGGGCCGCCAATGTCGTCACCGATCTGGCCTCGCTTGGATTTCCCGGAAGGCTGGCGGCGGCGGGATGCATCGGCGCCGATCCGGATGGAGAGATCGTCAAGGCCCGGCTTGCGGCGGCCGGCGTCGATATCGGCGGTCTCACCGCGCTTGCCGACCGGGTGACGGCGCATACGCATGTGATGAATGTGCCCGGTGAGAACCGGACCTTCTTTTATCATGGCGGCGCCAACGATGCGGTCACGGACAAACGCGTCTCACCCGCGGCCTTCGCCGAAGCCGGATATCGGCTGTTCTATCTCGGTTATCTCATGCTGTTGCCGGGTCTCGACCGGATAGGCCCCGACGGTCTGTCGGGAGCCTCGCGCTTGCTCGACGCCGCACGCCGCGCGGGGCTGACGACCTGCGTGGATTTCGTCTCGAGCGAAGACCCGGAATTTGCGGCCAAGGTCGGCGTCGCTCTGCCCTTCTGCGATTTCCTGATCATCAACGAAATGGAGGCGGGCCGGGCAACCGGCGTTGCCGTTCGCGATGCGAACGGAGATTTGATCGAGGCGGAGCTTTTGAAAGCCGGCGAGCGGCTGCTGGCCGCAGGCGTCACCAAGGGAGCGATCATCCACGCGCCGGAGATCTGTTTCTGGTTCGCGCCTGGCGCCGTCCCGATCATGACGCGTTCACGACCCGTCGATCCCGGTGACATCGTCAGCACGGTCGGGGCCGGAGACGCCTTCTGTGCCGCGGTGCTTTACGGCCTGCATGAGAACTGGCCGGTCGAGCATATCTGCACTGTCGCCCATGCTGCGGCTGCGTATTGCCTGACGGGCGCGACGGCCACCGACGGCATTCCCGACATGTCTGTCCTCCTCCGGGAGGCGAAGGAGACGAACCCCGCCTAGCCGATGCCAGGCAGTCAAAAGGGAGGAGCAGATGACGCTATTCACCATGGCAGCCGCGCACGGCGGCTTTGCCGGTTTGCATGCAGCCGGGGAGACAGCGCGATGACATCTACGGAAAACGGGCGGCTCTCCGGCAAGGTGGCATTGGTCACGGGCGGCGCCAGCGGCATCGGCAAGGCGGTCTGCCAACGCTTCGCCGCCGAAGGCGCCAGGGTCGTGGTCGCGGACCTCGATGGCGGGAAATGCGCGCGGGTAGCGCAGGCGATCGGCGCTGATGCCTGGGGTGTGGCGCTCGATGTGACCAGCCAGGACAGCATCGAAGAGGCCGTGCGTTTTTCCATTGCCGCTGCCGGCAAGATCGACATCCTGGTCAACGCCGCCGGCATCTACGAGGTCGAGTCTATCCTGGAAATATCCCGGGAACGGACCGCAAAGGTGTTTCAGGTCAATATCGAAGGCCTGATCTTCATGACGCAGGCCGTCGCCCGGCACATGGTGGAAAGAGCGGCCGGTGGACGCATCATCAACTTCTCCTCCCAGGCAGGCCGGCGCGGCGAAGGACCGGCGGTGGCTTACTGCGCTTCCAAGGCGGCCGTCATCAGCATCACGCAAAGCTGTGCCCTGGAGCTGATCCGTTACGGCATCAACGTCAACGCCATCGCTCCCGGCGTCGTCGATACGCCGATGTGGGACGTCGTCGACGCAAAACTCGGCAGCCGGGAGGGCTTGCGACCCGGCGAGGTGAAGGCCCGCGTGGCCGCCGCCGTTCCCGCCGGACGATTTGGCGCCGCCGAGGAACAAGCCGCCATGGCGGCCTTCCTGGCCGGGCCCGATGCAGCATACATCGTGGCCCAGTGCTACAATGTCGATGGCGGCAATGTCATGAGCTGAGCGCTTCGCTTCATAGGCAGGAATAGACAATCGAGCTTGAGGTCTGGAGGAGTGGAATGAGAGCTCTACGCTTGGAATCGATCGGGTCTTTGACCATGCGCAGCGTTGAGAAACCGGTTGCCGGGCGTGGCGAGCTGCTTGTCCGGGTTGCTGCCGCCGGCATCTGCGGCTCCGATCGCCACATGTACAAGGGCGAATATCCGACCGCGATCCCGGTCACGCTGGGCCACGAATTCTGCGGCATCGTCGAAGAGATCGGCGATGGCGTCACCCGCTTTGCCGGCGGCGAGCTGGTGACGGTCGACCCGAATATCGCCTGCGGCACCTGTCCTGCTTGCACGCGGGCGCGGCCGAACCTGTGCGAGAGACTGACCGCCATCGGCGTGACGCGGGATGGCGGCTTTGCCGAATATGTGGTGGTGCCGCATGCGCAGGCCTTCATCCTGCCGGCCGACCTCGATCCCGTCCACGGCGCCTTCTCCGAACCGCTGGCCTGCTGCATCCACGCCATCGACAAGGCAGGGATCCGTCCGGGCGACAGCGTCGCGATCCTCGGCGGCGGCGTGATCGGCCTGCTGATGGTGCAGTTGGCCCGTCTGGCGGGGGCTGGCGAGATCATTTTGATCACGCGGCAGCAATCGAGACGCCAGGCCGCCCTGCGCCTGGGGGCGACGCACGCCTTCGACCCGAATTCTTCGGACACGGTCGCGTCCGTTCGGGAGGTTACCAGAGGCGGCGCGGACGTGGTCATTGAGTGCGCCGGCGTGAGCGACACGCTTCAAAGCGGCCTGAGGATGGCGCGGCGCGGTGGCACCTTTGTGCTTTTCGGCGTGACGCCGGCGGGTGTCGAGGTGCCGGTTCTACCCTTCGATCTGCTCGTCAACGAAGTCGACATCAGGCCTGCCTACCTCAACCCCTTCACCCATTCGCGCGCTGCGGCACTGGTGGCAAACGGGGCATTGGAACTGGACGCATTGGTCACCAAAACCATAGGTCTCGAAGAGGTCGCCGACGTGGTGGGCAACGCGCCGTTGCCGGGCGAGATCAAGGTGATCGTCCGGCCCTAAAGCAATTCCAGGCAAAGCGCGAAGCGCTTTTCCCAGGCAAAGCGCGAAGCGCTTTTGCCGGGAATTGCGCAACCGCTTTTAAAGCGGTTTTTTTGCGCTGCGCACGGGGCCGGTGGAATCGCGCGCGATCAGCGTGACCGGCACTTTGACCACCGCAGCCTGTCGGGATCCATCCCCCGTTTGCTGGTCCTCAATCAGCACCTCCAGCAGTCGTGCTGCCTGCTGCCCGACATTGCGGATCGGCTGCGCGACCGTTGTCAGCCGTGGAAAGACGTAGGCCGCCTCCGGCAGGTCGTCGAATCCGACGACGGAATAGTCGTTCGGAACGGAAAATCCGCGATCTTGGACGGCATGTATTGCGGCAATCGCGGAAATATCGGTGGTGCCGATGATCGCGGTGATATCGGGTCGAGACGCCAGCAATTCACGCGCCAGCCGGTAGGCCTCGGCAAAGCTGTGCTCTTCCGCCATCGCCACGGCGGCAGGCGCGATGCCGTCTTTTGCCATTTCCGCCGTGATGCCCTGGAGGCGCAGCTGGATGGGCTGGCTGTGGGCCGGCGCCGCGACGATGGCGATCGCCCGGTGGCCGAGGCCGATCAGATGTCGCGCCATCAGCCGTCCTCCTTCCTCGTGATCGGCCATGACAGCGTCGTCGGCGATGCCGTTCAGCTCGCGGTCGATGGCGATGATCGGAATGCCGGCGCCCCGCAGCACTTCGAAATGCTCGATGCTGCCGAAAGCGCTGGCGACGATGACGCCGTCGACGCGCTGGGCGAGCAGCATGGAAATATAGCGCGCCTCGTGATCCATATTTTCCGCCGTGCTGCAGATCAGCGTCTGATAGCCGTGCTGAAACAGTTCCTGTTCGATGGCGTGGGCGAGGATGCCGAAGAACGGCACGTCGATCGACGGCAGCATCAGTCCGATCATTCGGCTGGGTGCCCCGCGCAGCATGCGGGCATCCTTGCTGGGTGTGTAGTTCAGTTTTCGGATCGCCGCCTCGACGCGGTCCCTGAGCTCAGGCGAGGCGTAACCGCTGTTGTTGAGCACCCGCGAGACCGAAGAGACCGACGTTCCTGCAAGCTTGGCGATATGTCTGATGCTGGTCGTCACAGGCCCCGCATTTCTTTCTTGGCGCAGCGTCAACCGAAAGACGCTGTAGCACTTTGAATGCTGCACAACTTATCCTTAAATCGATTCCGATTTAAGGAATTCCTACGCCACAACCAAGCTTTCGAATCTATGGCTATTCGGCATGGACATCTGATGAACGACACGGTCATCCTTTTTCACGGCATTGCCCGGACGAAGAAAAGCATGGAGAAGCTCGCGGCCTTCCTGTCCGGCAACGGTTATCGGGTCGTGAATGTCGGTTACCCCTCCACCAGGTTTTCGATCGGCGACCTCGTCGATATCGTTCGGCCGCAGATCGACGCGGCTGCCAAGGAGTCAGGCGACGGCCGTGTGCATTTTGTCGGCTATTCGATGGGTGGGCTCATCATCCGCGCTTTTCTCAGGAACGATCGCCCGCCCAACCTTGGCAGAGTGATCATGGTCGGAACGCCGAACAACGGCAGTGAGATCGCCGATTTCCTCAAGGCCTGGCCGCTCTACAGGAAGTTCTATGGACCGGCGGGGCAGCAGCTGATCACCGATCAAACCGCAATGACCGAGCTGTTCGGCACGGTCGACTACGAACTTGGTATCATCGCAGGGAACCGGACCATCGACCCGGTCTCTTCGCTCATTATCGGCCTCAGGGTTCCGAACGATGGCAAGGTGTCGGTGGAGAGCACGCGTCTCGACGGCGCGGCGGCGCATATCGTCATTGCCGCCACCCACACTTTCCTGCCCGTCAACAAGACCATGTGGAACCAGGCCCTGTCGTTTCTGCGGGATGGGCGATTTATGGCCTGAACACAGACGGCCTGCCTCATCGAGACAGTTTCAAAACGCGCAATATCGGCTGGGACCTTACCGTTGAACGGTGAGGTCCTGTTTAACCTTCGAAATCAGCAGCCGGGAGCCATCAGCGGTGAAGTGCCCGTAGTCGAATTGCACCGGGTCCCCGCTTTGTGTCCACACGACACAGTCTGGGTTGCACATCGTCTTATAGGTGGAGATGTAGAGTGCTCCGCTTCCGGCCAATGCGTCCCGAATGTCCATACCGATGTGCTGGCGAGGCGCCAAATGATCGGCGGCCTTGAATGGCTGCCTGTCGTAGAGACTGTGAGCGAGCAGCCGCGGCAAGGAAGATTTATACTCTGCCACCGGTCCGAAGACGACGATCTTTTTGGCAAAGGGGGATAGGTAGTCCACCGTCTTTCTGACGAGTTTGGCGTCATCTGCCGTCCAGCGTCCCGCCAACACCAGAACATCGACCTTGTGGCTCGGCAAAAACTCTTTGAATACGTAGTTCATGAGTTCCAGGCAGCGCTCTTCGCCCTCGGCCTCGAGAGTCGGACGGCATCCTGATGCGTTCGCTTGAAGGACGTTGATCCCAGGCAGCGCCTTCAAGCCGGGATACAGGTGGGCGGCGTGACTATCACCGATGAGCGCTATGTTTTGCTGAGTATTTGAGAGAGCCAGGCAGGCATCGCGATCGTATTTTTCGATACCGTCGTTTGAGGTGAGGAAGCATTTTCCGCTGCGGAAGGCTTTCGAGGGGTCGTAATCGGCAAATTCCGCCACGCGCTCGACGAGCTTGTTGTCGTCCTTCATTTGATCGGCGGCGAGTTGCCCGACGAATGCCAGCATTGCTACTGAAGCAATCGAGGCAGCCCCGGCGGCGACGGACACCAGAGGCCGGTATCGCATCGTTCGGAAGGGCGTTTCGATAAATCGCCACGAGAAATATGCGGCGACAAAACTCAAGGCGACCGGCACCAACTGCCAGCCATGCTCCCACGCCCCGTATTGGTTCGAAAACACCCAAATCGGCCAGTGCCACAGATAGAGGGAATACGAGATCAAGCCTATAGAGGTGGCGACCCTCAATGAGAGAAGCCTGCTGACCAACGTGCCTGGCCCCGTCCAGATGATCAGGGCCGTGCCTGCTGTTGCCGGTAAGGCCAGCAACCCGGGAAACTCGGAGGTTTTCGACAATAGCAGTGCGCTAAGGCAGATCGCCAAGGCGCCGATTGCCGAAAGCGCGCTGTTGATCCGCATATCGGCGAATTTCGTCAATGCCGGTGCTGCGATGAGAGAGCCTACCAGCAGTTCCCACGCGCGATATTGCACAAGATAGAAAGCTGCAGAGCGATTGATTGGAACAGTGATGATGGAAGCAATGATGCTGACTGCGAAAAGCCCCGCTATGGCGATCCCGGTTGCTCTGCGCCCATACCGGCTCGCCGCCATGACGATCAGCGGAAAGATGACGTAGAACTGCTCTTCGACCGACAGCGACCATGTGTGCAGGACTGGATTGAATTCCGCGGAATCGTCGAAATATCCAGTCGTCAGATAGAAGTAGGCATTTGAAGCAAAAAGTGCGGAAGAGGTAACTGATTTAAAGACCCGCAGGCTTTCGTCAGGCAGCATCGTAAAATACGAAACCGCCATCACAACAGCATACATGACCACGACAGCGGGAAGAATTCGTTTGGCTCGACGGCTATAGAAGTTGCCGATCGAAAATCGGCCTTCGCTCGCTTCAGCGAGAATGATTTTCGTAATCAGATACCCCGAGATCACGAAGAAAATGTCCACCCCGATAAATCCGCCGGGGAGAATGCGATCAAATCCACAGTGATAAAGAATCACAAAAATGACGGCTACGGCTCGCAGGCCGTCGATATCTTGACGATGCGTAATCATTTTCGGCCTCGGTTTTTGGCCTCCCGGAATTTCGTACCGCGAGACCGCTCCAGATGCAACCGCAGTCAGGGTAAAATGAAAACTACTCGCCTTAAAAGCGCTTTCGGCGCAGAGAGAAAGACCCAGCGAGGGAGCGCAGGGGCGGCCTGACGGGCGATTAAAATTGGCTGCTGAAACGCAGCGGCGGCGTTGCCAGAACGCCATGCAGGAAAAATCGGGCGAACGTGTGACGAGCCCGGTACCGGCCGGCCGAACGCGACAGCGGCCGTTCAGGTTAAGATAATTTTCGGATATTCAAACATCCGCCACACCACCGCTCCCTATTGTGGGCGGCAAGCCTATCGAAGGAAGATCTGATGCCCGCCATCTTGCGAAAGAAAATTCATGGAGCATCCACACGGCGGCAGGTCATCGACGGTGCCGAGGATATCGGCGTCGCCTATCAGGTGTTTTCCGATACGGTGGTCGAAGACGTGGTGGTCAAGAATTCTCCCCGCGGCTTCAAATTTCACAACGGCAAGAATCTTGTCGTCAGGCGCTGCGAAACGGAAAATGTGAATGGCGACGGCATCTACCTGACGATGACGTCGAATGTTTTGCTGGAAAACAACCGCGTCGGTGCGGCGCCCGGCCAGGGAGCGGATTGTTGCCAATTCGCCTACCAAAACAAAGATAGCAACATAAGTTCCAATGTGGTGGTCCGGGGCAACCTTTTTCTCCAGAGGCCGAGCAGCGCCTCGAACAAGGGGGCGTTGGTTTGCGGCAGGACCCGAAACTACCTGGTTGAATATAATTTCATCGGCGGGAAGAATTTTTCATTTTCATCGATCGGCGACGATGCGGTGGTGCGCAGCAACATCATGCGCGACGGCAGGATGAACGATTATTCCTTCGGCTACGGAGTCGGCGACCAAGTCAGCCATGCCGGCCACCATGTTTATGACAACAGGATCGAGAACAGCAATCGCGGCGTGAGTTTGAGCGGTTATTCGGATCAAAATCAGGCATTTCGCAAAGATATGAATATCCACGACAACGTCATCAGCGATTGTGACATCGCCTTTTTCGCCAATCGACCATGGTCCGGAAGCTTTCGGCGCAACATATTCCTGCGGTGCAAGCAGGGCATTCTCTTGAAGGGAAACGGCGAGGCGACTGCCGGCGAAATTGACGGCAACTATTTCAACGACGGCAGCTTTCTGAACGTCACGCCGCCGCCGCTTCGCGTCAAGCCCGACGGAAAGGCTTCCGTTTCCTCGGGCGAATGGACATCCGAGCCCGACGAAATCCGCATCCAGTGGCGTGACAAGGGGATCGACATACCGGGCGCCAACCGGCCTTCCATTACGGTCGAAGCCGGCATGGAATTGTCCTGCGTCTTGCTGGCCCGCAAGGAGCAGAATTGGATGTTGGCGATCGCTGAGACCGCGTATGACGATTTCACGCCGCGCGCATGGCAGGAAAACATGCTGCCTTGGCAGAAGCGGTATTTCTCGATTTGAACGGCTGCTCGCATGCCCATCCGGCGGCCGACGATATTGACCGATGCGACAAGAACGACGGAATGAGGCGCTCTACCGCCAGACGTCGAGCACACCTTCCCTCAAGGCTGGCGTTGATTCCGGTTTGTTCGCAACCTGGGACGCAGTTCCGAGAGTGCGATGACCATATGTGGCCAGCAAATGAAAGGTGCCAGCATCATGCCTGCCTCGGTCATGGCTCCAAGCATGATGAGGATGATGATAACAATCTCCTTTCGCCTGGCGCCGGATTCTGCCGGATCGGGGTCGACGATTGTCATCTTCCGGAACACGCGGGTCAGCGCAAACAACGTCCATGCGGTAACGCCTGGAATGCCGATATTGAGCGCTAGCTCAAGATAGGTGTTATGGGTCGATCGTGCATCGAAGGTAACCTTGACGTACTCTTCCATGACATCGGGCTGACGAAACATCGCAAACCCATAACCTGTTAGGGGCCTATCCCAGATCAATGGCAATAGCTGTTCCCAGATATTGGTGCGACCGGAGAAAGTAATATCTTTGCCGAATGCTTCTGCAACCGCTGAAGCCACGCCGAGGTAAACGAAGCTGGCGCCGAACCCGACGATCACGAACAACAGGAAAACGACGAAGGAACGAAAAAGACGGTTCGGGTAAATGTGAATAACGCGAATGCCATACAGCATCATGCTGCCGAACATCGTCAAGACGACAGCCGTCGAGGACTTCGTTGCCACAATCAAGGCGAGAAGGCAGAGCATTGCAGCCCAGCGTACCAGGGTACTGTAACGAAGCCGGCCGAGTTTCTCCGTCGATAGCAGGCAGACAAAACTGACCGAGCAAAACTGCCCCAACGTGTTCTTATGATAAAATGCGCCTTTGACCATGCCCGCATAGCTGCCGCGCATGATGGCGAATTGTGGGAAAGCTGCCGTGTAGAGAACGTTGATGAATGCGGCGGCAATCGCAAAGCGCCCGAGGACTCGGAAGGCTTCGACATTGCCGTAGCGCGCGCGGTACAGAAGAGGCGGGATGGCGAGAACGATGACCGCAGCCAATCCCTTTAAGGATGCGGTCTTGTCGATGGAGAAGACGATCGATGTCAGGCAGGAAATGCCGACAACCACGATGAACGGCGAAAACCTTGAAAAGACCCGTAGGAACTGTTTCTGTTCCAACAGAAAATATAATCCTGACAAAGGGATAAGGCCGTAGAGCAATATTTTCATCGGCAGCGGGTCGACCGCGGCGCCGTCGTCGAAGTTTGCAGGCAGGCCGTACCACATGCCTGTCGCTCGCCATAGAGACGCGTAAAATGCTATCGTAAGGACCAGCTTTGCCAGCACATCGCGCCGGACGCGCCACCGAGGCACAGACTGCCGGTGGTAGCCCGCCGGATAGTGGTGTCTTGCCAAAGCTGCATTTTCTATCGTCATCAAAGGCTCATATAAATCAATCTGCAGAACCCCGGCTGTTCGCCACGATCAAGGCGATGCCGGTATTCGATTGAACGGAGGCGGGAACTGATCTGCGCATCCTCGGCTTCCGCTCGCGAAGAACGAATTCGTTTTTGGCGGTTTCGATAACGTCGTCCTAGTTTCCCAAACTGCCCGTTTCGCTGAGCGATTTGGCCAGGGCAATTTGACCAGTGGCCCCAAGCTTCTTGAGGCGGCACGTCTCACTTCGCCATGCGGCGCGACTTTAAGCGAACTCATTCCGCGAATCCAGCCGATATAATCATGTCATCATGTCGCGCCGTTAACCGTCCGATCGACTCTGGACTATTGGCACTACCCAGGCGATTTTACGGCGAACCCAATTTTCGGAACCAAACACCGAACCCGCCGTTGATGGCATGTCCAACCGTGTCCGGGGAGACAGACATGGCACGTCAGACATTCTGGAAGGGCTATCTCAAGCTTTCGCTGGTGACGGCCGCCGTTTCGCTGACGCCGGCGACGACCGAAAGCAACAAGGTGCGGTTCCACGTTCTCAATCGCCAGACCAGGAACCGCGTCGAAAGCCGCTACGTCGACAGCGTCACCCATAAACCGGTCCCCGACAGGGACCAGGTGAAAGGGTATCCGCGCGGCGAGGACGACTATATCCTGCTCGAAGACGAAGAGATCGAGGAGGTCGGGCTCGAAAGCACCCGCACCATCGATATCGACAGTTTCGTGCCGCGCGGCTCGATCGACTGGATCTGGTACGACAAGCCGCATTTTCTGGCGCCCGAGGACAAGGTCGGGGTGGAAGCCTTCTGTGTCATCCGCGAAGCGATGAAGGCAAACGACGTCGTCGGCATCGCCCGCCTCGTGCTCTATCGGCGCGAGCGTGCCGTGCTCCTGGAACCGCAGGGCAAGGGCATTATTCTCTGGACCCTGCGTTATGGCGACGAGGTGCGTGAACCGACGGCCGAACTCGACAGCGCGGCCGAGATCGACAGCAAGCTTTTGGCGCTGATGAAACAGCTGGTGAAGGAAGAGACCAAGGATTGGAGCCCCGCCATGGTGCAGGATCCGATCCAGAAGCGCCTGAAGTCGATGATTCGCGGCAAGCAGAAGAGCCTGAAGAAGGCTGCGCCCGCGAAAAAGCCCGCACCGGTGAAATCGACCGGCAACGTCATCAACATCATGGATGCGCTGAAGAAGAGCCTGGCCGCGGAAGACGGGCGCAAGCCGCGTTAGGCGAAGAGGGCATTTCGACCCGATAGGTTTCGAGAGCGATCTCAGCTCGCCTTCTTGCTGCGGCCGTCGCTGCGCGCCGGCGCCTTCTTCGCCCGCACCTTCTTTGTGGTGTCCTTGCCGCTTATCCCGGCGCTCTGCCGCAGCGCCTCCATCAGGTCGACGACCTTACGTTCCGGACGCTGTTTCTTCTTTGGCGGTGCCCGGCCCTCGATTTTTGCCTTTACCAGCTCGACGAGGGCAGCCTCGTAACGATCCTCATATTCGCTCGGCTCGAAGCTGCCTTGCTTAGTCTTGAGGATATGGCCTGCGAGTTCCAGCATCTCCTTGTCGAACTTGATATCGGGAATGTCGTTGAAGACGCTGTCGGCCGAGCGCACCTCGTAGTCGAAGTTCAGCATCGTCGCGACGATATAGTCGTCATGCGGGCGGATCAGCAGCGTCCGGTTGCGCCGGAAAAGCACGGCTTCGGCAAGCGCCGCGACCTTGCCGTCGCGCATGCCCCTGGCAATCAGCGCCAGCGCCTCTTCGTCATGCTCGTCCACGGGCGCGAGATAGTAAGGACGGTCGAAATAGAGCTTGTCGATACCATCATAGGCGATGAAAGCCTTGATATTCAGCACCTTGTCGCTTTCCGGCATGAGGGCCGCGATTTCGTCGCCCTCGATGAGGATGTAATCGCCGTTCTCCATCTGGTAGCCCTTGACCTGATCGTCCCGCTCGACCGGTTTGCCGGTCTCGCTGTCGATGAATTGCCGTTCCACCCGATGGCCGGTCCTGCGGTTGATGATGTTGAAGGAGACGCGGTCGGAGGAGGAAACGGCGGTGTAAAGCCCGACGGCGCAGGCAAGGTCGCCGACTTTCAGATGACCTTTCCAGCTTGCCCGCGCGGCCATTCCATCCTCCGTCGCAAATCAGAGCCGACTGTTGCTCTTGTCGGTTTCGAGTTCCTGAAATGCCCAGCCGCGGCCGTCGGGCGCGGGATAGGCGAGCAGCGCGTCGCCATCGCCGATCTTCTGGCGTGATGCGGCGTCCCTGGCATGGACGATCGCTTCATCGGCAGTGGCATAGGTTTCCGAGAGCGTATCGCCGAGCTTGTAAGCCCAGCCATTGTCATGCGGCACAACCTGATAGGTGATATCGGCCATTTCGGATCTCCTCTTCTCAATTGGATAGGGAGCATGAGGGCATCATACTCTAATTTCGATTGGTTTTGCGCCCCTCGTCGAGGGCGATGATTTTCTCCACCGAAGCGATATCCTCGCTGGTGACGACGGGAACCGGATCGGTAGCGATCGCCTCCAGCACCTCCTGCGAGACGGCGCCGTTGCGGATCGCCCATTCCAGCGTCTCGCGTGTTTCCCGCTCGGCCTTGAGCTGGGCATAGAGCGCGACGATCAGCCGATCGCGGGCGTCCATGCGCCCGCCCTGGCGATCCATTCTGCGGACATGCGCCATCGCAATCCACCTTTGTCACTGATTTCGTTCAGGTGTAATCAACTGCTGACGGATGGAAAGGTTCCGAAACCGACAGGCAGCCATTGCCCGGTGCGGCGCCGGGCTGACATTGTCATCTGCAGAATGTTCACGAGAGGATTTCATCATGGTCGATCTCAAGGCTCGTCCCCGCCCGACCGGCGCCACCGCCGCTCTCGGCCGCACCGGTTTTCCGCATGTCACCTCCGCCACCAGGGGCGAGATCGATATCGTCACCTCACCGTCGCAGCCGGGCTTCAATCCGCTCGACCTGCTCTATGCCTCGCTCTCGGCCTGCCTCGTGCTCAGCGCCCGCATGGCCGCCAGCCAGATGGGTGTTCTCGACAGGATCAGCGAGATCACCGCCGAGGTCACCGGTGAGAAGGCGACCGAGGGCCTTTCGCGTGTTGCCAGATTCAACATCGCCTTCTCGATCAAGGGCGATATCGACGAGGCAACCCGGCAGAAGATCGTCCATGCGGCCGAGGATGAGATCTGCACGGTGAGCAATACGATCCGCGGCAATCCCGATTTTTCGATGACGATATCGGCATAGAGCATGATGCCGAAAAGTGTGAGCGGTTTTCGGACGACATCATGCTCTAACCCTTTAATGTAGAACAGGATTCAGATTTTAGGCCGACCGGGCCTAAAATCATCCTGTTCTAGATTGAATCTGCACAATATTTATAGACAATTGCCGGCGGAGGATTGCGCGGCCCATGCCCGGCTTCTATGCTCGGGTATCGAAGCAGTATCCCGGCCGCCATGCATTCCAAGCCTTCTCCGACGCCCGAACCGCCCGTCGTCGCCATTATCGGCGGCGGTGTCTCCGGCGCGGGCGTCGCCTATCATCTCGCCCGGGCGACGCGCGACGCGCATCCCGTCATCCTGGTCTTCGAGCCGCGCGCCGAGCTCGGCCGCGGCCTGGCTTATGATACCGATGATCCGGCTCACCGCATCAATGTCCCAGCCGCCAAGATGAGCCTGCAGCCCGACGAACTGGGCGAATTCCAGGCCTGGATCGAAGCCCGCGACGCCGTTGCCGACGATCCGGAGGCAAAACGGCCGGAAGGCCTGCTGTTCCCCAGGCGCCGGCTGTTCGGCGAATATGTCGCCTCTCTGCTGAAACCATTGCTGGAAGACGGTCGCGTGCGTCATTGCCGCGCCGCGGTGACCGGCGTCGAGCGCCGTTCCGGCCGCTGGTCGATCCGCGACGATAAGGGCGGCGTGACGCAGGCCGAAATCGTCGCAATCGCCACCAGCCATCCGCCGCCGGCAGCCCCCGGCCGGCTGGCGAGCCGGCTTGCGGGCCATCCGCGTTTTGTCGCCGATACCACCAAATCAGGCGCGCTCGACGTCATCCGCCCGCATGACCGGGTGCTGGTCATCGGCAACGGCCTGACGGCCGCCGATGTCATCGCCTCGCTTGCCCAGCGCGGCCACGACGGTCCCGTGACGGCGATTTCGCGCCGCGGCCTGCGTTCGCGCGGGCATGCGCCGGTGCCGCAGCCGCTCTTCGGCGATTTCATTTCCGATGCGGCCCATTCTGCCGTGTCCCTGCTGACCGCGATCCGCGCCGCCATCGAGGCGGCGAAGGCGCAGGGCATAAGCTGGCACGGCGTGCTCGATCAGGTACGGGCGCAGGGATATGATCTCTGGCAGGCGTTGCCGGTTGCCGAGCGCCGCCGTCTCGTGCGCCATCTGCGTCCCTATTGGGACGTGCACCGGTTCCGGATCGCGCCGCAGGTCGAGGCCGTGCTCGACACGGCGGTTGCCGCCGGCCGCCTCGAAATCCTTGCCGGCTCGGTCGCCGATGCGCGTATCGAAGGCGAGCTTATCCTATGCACCCTGCAGCCGCGTCATCGGCACCAGCCCTTGGAGCGGAGTTATGACGCCGTCATCGTCACCACCGGCCCGGCCCATGGCGGCATTCTCGATACCCAGCCCTGGCTCGCAGCCCTTGCCGCAAACGGGCACCTGTCGCTCGATCCCACCGGCCTCGGTCTTGCCTGCACCGGGCATTCGCAAGCGATCGGCCAGTCGGGAGAAGCGGACCCGTCGCTGCTGATCTCCGGCCCGCTGGCGCGCGGCACTTTCGGCGAGCTGATGGGGCTGCCGCAGGTGACCGAGCATGCCTTCTTCGTCGCCACCGAGATTGCTGAAAAGCTGCTGGCGACAAAGACGCGTCCGGCCTGATTTTGCGCTCCCATGTCGCTTGTCGGCTGTCGTTTGTGATCGACTTCTGATACGCACACGCCAGCCAAAATTCCATCGCCTTTGGGCGACCAGAAATATCGAGATCATGTCGCAGGCTGCCTCCACCCTTTCCGAAGCCTCGCCTTCCAATCGCCTCGCCCTTGCAGCCCTCATTCTCGGCGGGGCGGCGATCGGCGGCTCGCCGATTTTCGTCCGGCTGTCCGAGGTCGGGCCGATGGCGACGGCCTTCTGGCGCGTGGCGCTGGCGCTGATCCCGATCTTTATCGTCTCGCTGATGAAGAAGAATGCAGGCCCGAAGCCGCAGAGCCTTTCCGACTATGGCATGCTGATCCTTCCCGGCCTCATGCTGTCGCTCGATCTCGCCGCCTGGCACCTTTCGCTGACCATGACCTCGGTTGCCAATGCGACGCTGCTTGCCAACCTCGCGCCCGTCTTCGTGACGATGATCGCCTTTGTCTTTTTCCGGGCGCGGACGAGCGGCGTCTTCCTGCTCGGACTTGTCCTGGCGCTGGCGGGCGTCGTCATTCTGAAGGGCGGGCCGGCAGCCATCGGCAATGGCGACCTTAGCGGTGACGGTATCGCGATGATCGCCGCCTTCTTCTATGCCTGCTATATCCTGGCGATCGGCAGGCTGCGCAGCCGGTTCGATACGATCCGCATCATGCTGTGGAGCACCGCCTCGGCTGCCGTCTTCATCTTCCCGGTCGCTCTCATTCATGAGGGGCATATGCTGCCGGCAAGTCTCTATGGCTGGTCGATCCTCTTCGGTCTCGCCTTTATCAGCCATGCCGGCGGGCAGGTGGCGATCACCTATGCGCTGGCCTATCTGCCGCCGGCTTTCTCGTCGCTGACGCTGCTGCTGCAGCCGGTCGTCGCGGCAATCCTTGCCTGGGCACTGCTGAACGAGGCGATCGGAACCATGCAGGCGCTCGGAGGCGCGGTCGTGCTTGCCGGCATCATGGTCGCCCGCCGAGGCTGATCGTTAAAGCGCGCCGCGTCAAACTTGATTCATGCGACGCGCTTTCGCTTTTGCTTTTACGCATGTCGTTGCCGCAAAACCGCGGCACACTTTTGCGCGACATGCTTTAGCGGTTTTCCTGCAGCAGCCATTTCTGGATGATCGGCACATCGGCATCGCCGAGATCGTGGCCGCCGGGAATGACGTCGGAATCGACCGTGGCGCCCGAACTCTTCAGCCGTTCTTCCAGCTCGCTCGCATATTTGCCGTAGGCATCCGTCTTGCCGCTGATGACGAGCAGGTCGGTGCCTTTGAGGTCGGCATGCGGATAGTCGCTGAGAACAGGCATGGAGCGCAGCAGCACCGCCTTGTGCACCAGGTTCGGGTGCAGGTAGAGCAGTGAGTTCAACAGGTTGGCGCCGTTGGAATAGCCGACATAGACGGTCTTCTGCGGATCGAGCCCGTAGGATTTGACGGCGCCCTCGATGAAGGCGGCGAAGGCCTCCGCCTCGGTCTTGATGTCGTTCTGGTCGAAGGAGAAGGGGGTAATGCGCTTGTACCAGCGCGGAAAGCCTTCCTCCGTCGCCCGGCCGCGCACGCCGAGCAGCGTCGCGCGCGGTGCCGCCTTGTTGAGGAGCGGCATCAGTGTCGTCTCGTTGCCGCCGGAGCCGTGCAGCAGCACGAAGACGCTGCCGTCGGGATCCGGCGGCGTATAGAAGCGATGGACGAATGGCAGCTCGCGGTAATTGATGCGCGGCTGGCCGGGCATTGCAAACTGCGGCAGCACGACCTTCAGGTCGTGGAGATTGGTGATCGCTTCGGGCGGCGCGAACAGCTTCGTCCCAAGCGCCGCCTGCTCCTCATCCACGGTCATGCCCGGCTTGTCGGTGGCCAGCTCTATCAGCGTGCCGCCGGGCTCGCGGGCATAGAGCGAGCGGAAATATTTGCGGTCATGCAGGTTGGTCGGCGATGCGTCGGTGGCTTCCAGGGCCTTGCGCAACGAAAGCAGCGTCTCCTCGTCGGCGGCGCGGAAGGCGACGTGATCGACCGTGCCCGTGCCCGGCGCCCCGGACCAGAAGCCGCGGGCATCGCGCACGTCGATGACGTCGCCGGACTGCGAAACCAGCCTGTCGATCGTGCCGCGATTGGCCTGGAAGCGGTAACCGAAATGGCTCTCGATGAAGCTGCGGCTCTCAGCCGGTTTCTCCGTCAGCATGGTTGCGCCGCGCACGCGCTGGATGGCGTGTTCGGCCGGGATCGAGGCGCCGTCCCAGACATCAGGCGATGTGAGGTGCTTTGCGCCGGCGAGTTTGAGGATGATGTTGTCGGGGTCCTTCAGCCGGAGCACAGGCTCGCCGAATTCGTCGGCCGGTCCTTCCGAGCGCAGGCCGAAGCTCATGGCGCGCGTCAGCCAGTAGCCGATGCTGGCGGGGTCGATCGACAGCGAGACTTCGCTGATCTGGCCGTAGCCGGCCCGGCCGGGCGCGCCGTCTTCCCAGGCGAGGAAGGTGAGGAGGGAACCCGGCGTTCCCACGGCATCGCCGTAGAGGAGATGAAGTTGCGTCACATCCTCGTAGCCGGCCGTCTGCTTGACCAGCCGCATGCCGAGAAATCCGGCATAGAAGTCCACGTTCGCCTGCACCTTGCGGGTGATGGCCGTCACGTGATGTATGCCTGATACCATCGAGAGCTGTCCTGATTGAAGCGGCGTCGTCAGGAGCGCGAGTATGAAAGCTGCGAAGGTCATACCGTTGCCAATGACCATCGCTTAGTTTTGTTCCGCACAAAGTGCAAGCGAATCGCCGCGCTGCAGCAATTCCAAATGGTCGACATATTCGAGCGCCTCTTCGAGTTGCTGCAGGGTCGGCGGCTTGACCATATAGGCGCGCGCACCGAGATTTCTGGCCCGCTGCCTGTCGGTCTCATCGCTTGAGGTGCTGAGAACGCAGACGGGAATCCGGTTGAGGCGGATATCGGCGGAAAGCGCACGCAGCACCTCGAAGCCGTCCATGATCGGCATGTTAATGTCGAGCAGCATCAGGTCGATCTGCGGCACATCGGCAATGCCGGCGCGTTCTTCCAGCAGCCGCATCGCCTCGCGCCCGTTGGTGGCGACATGCAGGTTGAAATCCACCTTCTCCCGCCGCATCAGCTTGATCTTCAGAAGCTGGATGTCGGCCGGGCTGTCCTCCACCAACAGCACTTCGGCAAGCCTGCCCGCACCTTCGCCCGGCTGTTCCGCCGCTTTGCCGCTGTGCGGGACGGCCGCTGCCGCGGGGGCTTCGGGCCTCGTCCCGGCGAGCGGCACGTCGAGAATGAAGGTGGCGCCCGGCCCGTTCTCCGCCTCGCACCAGATCGAGCCGCCATGCAGCTGCGCGATGCGGCGGCAGATGGCGAGACCGAGCCCGGTGCCCTCGATGCCGCGGCCGACGAGGCGCTTGAACGGCTGGAAGATCAGTTCGCGATGCTGAGGATCGATGCCGGGCCCGTTGTCACGCACGGTGAGGCGGCAGAATTCGCCATGGGCTTCGCCCGAGATGGTGACCTCCGGAACCTTCTGCTCGCAATAGCGGATGGCGTTCGACACGAGGTTCTGCAAGAGCTGGGTCAGCAGCGTCGCATCGCCCATGACCTCCGGCAGCGCTCCGCGGATGATGACGGCGCCGCGGCTTTCGGTCTGCTGGCGCAGATTGTCCTCCACCTGATCGAGCACGGCAGAGAGCGAGACCGGCGTGAGCTCCGGTCCGCCGGAGGCCTCGAGCCTGGTGAAACCGGAGACCTTGACGATCAGGTCTTCCATATGGTCGGCGGCGCTGAGCACATAGTCGAGCAGTTCGCGGTCGTCGGCCGGAAGTGCTGCGGAACCGGCCAGGATGCGGCTGAAGGATTTGATCGTCCTCAGCGGCTCCTTCAGATCATGGGCCATGGCGCGCGTGAAGATCTCGAGCGATTGCCGCTTCTGCTCCAGCCGCGCTTCCAGCATGCCGTGCATGATGGCGTTCTGGATGCAGCGATGCAGCGTTTCGGGCGACAGCGAATCCTTCGTCAGATAGTCGCGCGCGCCGCTCTTCATCACCTCGACGGCGACGGTTTCGCTGCCCTGGCCGGTCAGCATGATGACATTGGCGGCGGGATCGCTCTCCAGGATATCGGCAAGGACGCCGAGGCCGTTGCGACCCGGCAGCGAATAGTCGAGCAGGATGCAGTTCGGCCGTTTGCGGCCATTCAGCGCAAGACCCTCTTCGCCCGTCTCCGCCTCCAGGACGTTATAGACGGTGCTGGAGACGCGGCTCAATATGCGGCGATAGACCTCGCGATCGTCGATATTGTCGTCGATGATGAGAATGCTGCAGTCTTCCGCCAATCTGTCAGTCCTCGAGCGGCAGGATGGCGATTTCGAACCAGTATTCCTTCAGCCGCTGGATCGCCGCGAACAGCCCGTCGAGATCGACCGGCTTCTGCACATAGGTATTGGCGCCGAGCGCGTAGCAGCCTTCGATATCGCGCTCGTCGTCGGAGGTCGTCAGGATCACCACCGGGATCTTGCGCCAGCCGGCGTTCGACTTGATCGCCTCCAGCGTCTTGCGGCCGTCAAGGCCCGGCATGTTGAGATCGAGCAGGATCAGCCCCGGTTTCGGCACCATGGCGGTCAGCATGTCGAGCGCTTCCTGGCCGGAGGCCGCCCAGCGGATCGAGTTGCGCAGGTTGGTGCGTTTGAAGGCGCGCATCGTTGCTTCGAAATCGTCTTCGCTGTCCTCGACGATCAGGATCGGTTGCGTGTCACGCTGCTGCATTCTGCCCCTCGCGCTTTTTTCCCAGGGTGAAGTAGAATGTGGTGCCGGTGCCGACCTCGGATTCCAGCCAGATATCGCCATTGTGCCGCGCGATGATCTTGCGGACGAAGGTGAGGCCTGCTCCGGTGCCGTCGTCGGAATCCTGCGACTTTTCCAGCCGTTTGAAAATGCGGAAAATATCCTCATGGAATTCCTGGGGTATGCCTTTTCCATTATCCCGGACGAAAAACACGTTGCGGGCAACCGTGCCGTCCTGGCCGACGTAGCGCTCGAGATAGCCGATCGACACCAGCGGCGCCGGCTTGTCGTTGTATTTGATAGCATTGGTGATGAGATTGCGGAACACTTCGGTCAGCCGCGGCGCGTCGCAGACCACATCCGGCAACTGGCCGTCGATGATGACCTTGGCATGGCGTTCCTCCAGCAGCAGTTCCATCGTCGCGACGACATCCTTGACGATCAGGCCGATATCGCTGCGTTTGACCGCCAGCTGCTGCCGCCCGAGCCGGGAGAAATACAGCAGGTCGTTGACGAGTTTTTCCATGCGCTGGCTGAGGCGCACCAGCCGGTTCAACCGGCGCACGCCGTCGTCGTCGAGCTTGTCTTCGTAGTCCTCCAGCAGGAATCGCGAGTGGTTGTGCAGGCCGCGCAGTGGTTCCTTGAGATCATGCGAGGCGATATAGGCGAATTCGTCGAGGTCGTGGTTGCTGCGCTCGAGTTCGGCCGTATAGGCCTCGAGCTGGGCAAGCGTGGTTTTCATCCGCTCTTCCTGCCGGGCGCGCTCGCTGATATCGCGCACGATGCCGACGAAGATCTTCGCATCGCCGGTGGAGACGGCGCTGATGGAAACATCGATCGGAAAGACGATGCCGTTCTTGCGTCGCCCGGAAACCATGCGCGTCGTGCCGATGATACGCTCCTCGCCGGTCTTCCGGTAATGGGCGAGATAGCCGTCATGCTCGGAATGGTAGGGTTCGGGCATCAGCATCTTGATATTCCGGCCGATCGTCTCCTGCAGGGAGTAACCGAACATGCTTTCGGCCGCCGGGTTGAAGCTCCTGATAGTTCCACTCTCGTCGATGACGATGACGGCATCGGGCGTGCCGCGCACCAGCGCGCCGAAGCGGACGCGCTCGGTTTCGAGGTTGTGGTTGTTGCGCATGAAATAAAACACGAGGATGGCGATCAGCCAGAGCGTCGCAGCCGTAATCGTGCGGTTGGCGATCTCCTGCCAGAATGCCGCCTCGTCATGCCTGACGGCGAAGAAGCCGAGCATCAACAGCACGGTGCAGGCAAAGGCGAAGAAAAGCGGTGCGTTCCTGTTGCCGAACCAGAGCGCCGTCAGCACCAGCGGCACATAGAGAATGCCGTTGGCAACGCCGAGCGGCGTGTAGAGATCGACGAGAAGGCCGGTGAAGCAGACCGCGGCCGGGATCCAGAGCGGAATCTGCGCCCGGTTTGCCGGCTGCATCCACCAGGAGCGCGCGAGAAGCCCCGAGCCGAAGATCACCATGCCGACCGCCGTATGCAGCGCCATCGCCGCATAGGATCCCCAGCGGTAACCCTGTTCGGCGTCAGTGACGTAGCTGGCGAGCGCGATCATGCCGAGGGTGATGACGACGTAGCTCGTCAGTTCCTGCACCACCTGGCTTTTCCTCTCGACGTGGATAGAGAGCAGCAGCGAAAGATTGGCGATCAGGAAGACCAGCGCCGTGTTCGGGCCCATGCCGCCGCCGATCTGCGCGATGAAATCCGGCGGAACGACGAAGCGGTTGATCAACAGGTCGATATTGTGGAACGTCCGGCCGATGGTGACGATTTCCACGAGCCGGGCCGCCGCGATCGCCGCAGCAAAGCCTGTCATGATCGTTGCGGCTATCAGAAAGCGACGGCCAGCCAGCGTCGAGGCGGCAAGCCCCAGGCCGGACAGCACGAAGCAGAGCGCGGTGTTGAAGGCCATCGACGGAAAGCCGGGAACCAGGGAAATGATCGCCTCGATCTGCAGCAGCCAGCCGGCAAGGGCGCTCGTTCCGAGAAGGAACATCAGGCAGCCGACCGCAATCGCAAAGCCACGGTAGCGCCGCCGCCTCCGCTGGTCCTGCAGGTCCACGTTGCCCTTATCCTGCACCCGTCATGTCCTCCTCGGTTCGCGCGGCCATTTTTTCCGAAATCGAGGAATACTCAATAGGTAGGCGAGGGCGGTGCCGCGCTTTTTGCGAAATGATTTTTCGATAAGATGGATCGAATTTTCGCGAAATCGCGATATCGTGAGGTCGAAGGACAACGAGGTTCATTCGAACAATATCCAATCACGGTGCTGAATGCCTACCATAATTTACGTCGACGACAGCAGGGATGATCTCTTCTATCTCGACTATATCCGCAGGAAGCAGCAGATAGATGTCGATCTATTCTGTTTTTCGACCGCCGAGACGGCGCTGGCGGCGCTGGAGCAGCGCGCGGCCGAAGGCTGGGCGCTGCCGGAACTGCTGGTCGCCGATCTCTACATGCCGCTCGACAGTGGCATCGCACTGGTGAGCAGGCTGCGCCTAGACGATCGGTTCAAGGCAATGCGGCTGGCCATCTGCAGCGGCTCGGACGCTGCCGAGGACCGCGCGCGCTCGCTTGAGGCCGGCGCCGATGCCTATCTGGAGAAGCCGCTTGACCTCGCCAGGATTATTCTCAATCTTGAGATGTAGGAAGTGGCGAAAGCCCGCCAGCCTGTTCCCCCTCCTCTGTCCCAACCATATGACAAACCGCAATTGACAAGGTCGAGGACGCATCACAAGATGCAACCGAAGCGAAGGAAATGATACGCAGAATAAGCGCTGAGAGAGCCGATCGACCCGCGTTCGCCGCCACGAACATCAGCCAACCCCTTAGCCAAATGGGTCTGTCGGCTCTCTCGCGCTTACGTCTGGCACTGCCTTCCTGCATTCATGGATGTTGAATGCAGGAAGAATACGACACCCAGGTAAGAACTACTGCCCCTCAGTAAAGTCTGCCCGTGTATCACCTGTAGTTGAGATAATTGATGATTTCCGCCTTTGACCATCGAAAGTCCCCGTTTCGATATTCGTCATCAACCGTCTCGCAATTTTTGTAGCTCTTCGCGTCTAAGACGTATATCCCAAGATTTCGGGATCGGAGGCATCGAGGAGAGGAAGAGTGGGAATGAACAACGCCCCGGCAATTCCCTTTCATGCCGGACCGGAGCTGAGCCGGGCCATCAACCGCACCGATTTTTTCCGGCTGCTGAAGTCGGCAGCACAGCACTATAACTTCGATAATTTCGCGCTTGCCCGCATTTCCGAGGCTTCGGCCCCTTTCGGGGAACGCGATATCGTCATCACCAATGTCGCCGAGCGGCGCGTCGGCCTTTTCATCACGTCGTTGAAGGAAGCGCTCGGGACCGTCCGGGCAAAGTCCGCCCAGTTTCTGGCAACGCCGGTTCATGGCAGGAGCGCAAGGCCGGAAGATTTTCGCTCCGATCTGGTTTTCAACGAGTTCCTGAGCGGGGTCTTTCTGTTCATCCCGCTGTTCACCCCGGAAGGGCGGCGCTATTGCCTCGTGCTCAGCGGCGAACGTCAGGAGCCGGATCAGAGTGAGATCGCCGACATGCTTCTCGACGCCATGCGGATTTTCGACAAGCTTTATGAGGAAATCCTGACGCCGGAAATGTCCGGGCGGCTGACCCAGCGCGAGCAGGAAATCGTCAAATGGACGAGCGAAGGCAAGACGTCGGCTGAGATCGCCATCATCCTCGGTCTTTCCGAGCATACGGTCAATTCGCACATCACTGCGGCTGCGCGGAAGCTTGACGCAGTGAACCGCGTTCATATGGTGGCGATCGCGTTGCGCAACGGCTTGGTCACGTGAAGCCGGTTTCGGGATTGAGGAAATTAAGTCGATGACCACCGAAACTGTGCGAAAGAATGCCGTGAAGGTTCTCTTCGTCGACGACGAATTCATCGAATTCCGGGCGCTCAAGAAGAAGATCGCCGATCTCTCCGAGCCGGCCGTCGAGGTTGAATATTCGCCATCGATCGGTGACGCGCTGGAAAAGATCCGCTTGGCGCGTTTCGATCTCATCCTGCTCGACAATCGCCTTCTGCCGAACGCCGATTTCCGCGAAACCGTGCCGGAACTGCGCGGCATCGGCTACACCGGCCCGATCGGCGTCGTCTCGACCGACATTTCGGGCGGCTATTTCCAGGAATTCCCCGATTACGGCGTCGATTTCCGCATCGGCAAGGATGAAATCGACGCCCAGACGCTGCAGCACATCATCCGCGAATATGTGACCTATGACGTCCCGGATTTCTGGAAGGACGATTACAGCATCTGAGAGAACGCGCGTGCGTTAAGCTCAGGCGACGGGAAGGCGGATGAGGAAGCGGCTGCCGCTTTGATCCGAATGTTCGAGGCTGAGATCGCCGCCAAGCGCTGCCAGAAACTCCCGCGCCGTCGTCAATCCGAGACCGGCGCCCGGCACCGTTCCCGCCTTCGGCAATTTCCAGAACGGCTCGAAGATCCGCTCCCGGTAGGCCGGATCGATACCCGTCCCATTGTCGGAAATCCGGATGAACCAATCCGCTCCCATTCGCTCCGCTGCAATAGCCACATGCGGCGGCGCTTCGCTGCGCCAGGTCAGCGCATTGGTCAGCAGATGCCGCAGCACCAGGCCGAGCAGGGCCGGGTCGGTGCGGATGGAGGGCAGGCCCTGGCTTTCCAGCGTCGCATCGCCGACCGCGGTTTCGTCGATCAGCTCACCCCAGATATTTTCGGCCAGCGCCTGCAGATCGACCTCTTCGGGCGTCACCTGAGGTGCTCCGCCGGCAAGGTTCATCAATGCCTTGGTCAGGCGCTGTGCGGCTTGCGCCTTTTCCATGATCATCCGCAGGCTCTGAAGCTGTTCGCCGTCGAGCGTTTCCTCGAGATCGTCGAGCAGCAGCTCGGCATACATGGCGATATGGCGCAGCGGCGATTGCAGATCGTGTGAGGCGGTTGCGAGAAAACGCCTGATGCGCTCCTCACTGCTATCGTTTTCTTCCGGTCGTCTCGTCGGGTTTGATGACATCTGGCGGTTTCCCGATCTCTGCTATAGCGCCGCGCTTCTTTTTCAACGCGCCAAGGACGCTGTAATCCTTTGAATCGCTGCAAGATTTCATCCTTGCAATCATCGACAATAGAAAGAGGGCGCCGGCTCTGCAACCGGCGCCCTCTTCAAGGATGCGTCAACACGCGGATTTTAGCTCGCCGACTTGCGCGGGCGGCCCTGTTCCGGCGGGATGATGTCGACGGCGCCATCGGTTGCCGGTGCCGCCTTGGCGTGGCGGCGGCGCCAGTCGCCGAGGAAGAGCAGGATCGGTGCCGCGATGAAGATCGACGAGGCGCCGGCCACGAGAATGCCGAAGACCATCGGGATCGCGAAGCTGGAGACGGCGCTGCCGCCCCAGATCGCCATTGGCACCAGGGCGAGGAAGGCCGTCGCATTGGTGTAGAGGCTTCGCGCCAGGGTCTCGTTGATCGACTTGTCGATGATCTCGCGCAGCGGCATCGACTTGTAGAGCCGCATGTTTTCGCGCATGCGGTCATAGACGACGACCTTGTCGTTCACCGAGTAGCCGACGAGCGTCAGGATGGCGGCGATGGCCGTCAGGTTGAAGTCGAGGCCGGTGATCGCGAAGAAGCCGATCGCCTTGGTGACGTCGAGCACCAGCGTGACGATGGCGCCGACGGCAAACGGCCATTCGAACCGCACCCAGATGTAGATCAGCATCGCCAAGCTGGCGATCACCACCGACAGGATGCCGGCCCAGGCAAGCTCGCCGCTGACCTTCGGGCCGATGACGTCGGTGCCTTCGACGGTGGCGGTCGGATCGATCTTGGTGACTTCCGCCTTCAGCTTGGTCACCGCTGCCGTCTGCGCCTCTTCGCCGCCCTCCTGCCGCTGGGCGCGAACGAGAATGCTGCTGTTGTCGCCGAAGGACTGCAGCGTGATTTCGCCGAGGCCGAGACTGTCAAGACCTTCGCGGAACTTCGCAAGATCGGCCGCCCCTTGAGTCTTGACGGACATCTGGATGCCGCCGCGGAAATCGACGCCGTAGTTGAGACCGGGATGAATGAAGAGCACGACGGAGGCGATCGACAGCAGCGCCGAAACGGTGAGGCCGAAGAAGCGCGCCTTCATGAACTCGATGTGCTTGTCATAGGGGCTGAACGGGATCAACGGCCGGATGTTCAGCACCTTGAACTTGCGGCGGCGGGTGATCTCGATCATCGCGACGCGAACGAAGGCGACCGAGGTGAACATCGAGATGATCAGACCGAGCGCCATGGTCACGGCAAAGCCGCGAACCGGCCCGGAACCGAAGAAGAACAGGATGGCGGCAGCGATCAGGGCGGTCATATTGCCGTCGATGATTGTCGAATAGGCACGATTGAAGCCCGTATCGATGGCGGCAAAGGCGCCCTTGCCCTTGCGGGTCTCTTCACGAATACGCTCGTTGATGAGGACGTTCGCATCGACCGCAAGGCCGATGCCGAGAACGACACCGGCAATGCCCGGCAGCGTCAGCGTCGCACCGACCAGCGTCAGGGCCGAGAAGGTCAGGATCGTGTGGATCAGCAGCGCGATATTCGCCAGCACGCCCCAGGTGCCATAGAGCACGAAGATGAAGAGCGCGACGAGAGCAAAGCCGACGATGCCGGAATAGATGCCCATCTTGATGGCATCGGCCCCGAGGTCGGCGCCGACGGTGCGTTCTTCGATGACCGTCAGCTTGGCGGGCAGGGCGCCGGCGCGCAGCATGGCGGCAAGCGTCGTCGCGCTGTCGGCTGAGAAGTTGCCGGAGATCTGGCCGGAGCCGCCGGTGATCGGTTCGCGGATATTGGGTGCGCTCAGCACCTTGTCGTCGAGGACGATGGCGAAGGGATTGCCGACATTCTGACGGGTGATATCGGCAAAGCGGGTGGCGCCGGCGCTGTCGAAGCGGAAGCTGACGACCGGCTCATGCGTGTTCGGGTCGAAGCTGACGCGGGCATCCGAAAGGCGGTCGCCGGAGATTTCGACACGGTCGAGAACAGCATAGGACCGGCCTTCCTCGTCCTGCATCATGGTGATACCAGGGCCGGGCTGGTTGTTCGGCGCCACCATGTGGAACGACATCTTCGCCGTCGAGCCGAGAAGTTGGCGCAGCCGCGTCGGATCCTGTGCGCCGGGCAGCTGCACGAGCACGCGGTTGGCGCCGATGCGCTGGATCGTCGGCTCGGAGACGCCGACCTGGTCGACGCGCTGGCGGATGACTTCAAGGCTCTGCTGGACGGCGTTATCGACATTGGCGGAGATGCCGGCCCGGGAGAAGCCGACGGTAATGGTCGCTCCGTTCGCCGTGACATCCAGATCCGCCTGGCCGGCGCTGAGACCGGTGCTGATCGGGTTGGCCAGCGTCTTGAGTTCGGTGACGGCGGCATCGCTCTGTGTGGCGTCGGCGAGTGTCACGACGATCTGGTTCTGGCTGCGGACGACGGCCTTCGGCTGGATGCCCTTTTCGCGCAGCACGCGGCGCGCGTCCTGAAGCAGCGATTGCAGCCGCTCCTTGGTCAGATCCGCTTCGTCGACTTCCAGAACGAGATGCGAGCCGCCGCGAAGGTCGAGACCGAGCGACACCTGTTCATGCGGCAGCCATGCCGGCACGCGCTGAAGGACGGATTGCGGCAGGACGTTCGGCAAAGCGATCAATATGCCGAGAAGGATGATCACCGTATAGGTGAACACCAGCCATGGTGAAGTACGCATGTTGTATTCCTTAGATAATCGGTGGCCGGCGCGCGGGCGCTGGCGGCATGTCGTCAGATGTCGGGAGCGCCTCGGCGCAAACGTCAGGCAGCAGTCGGCGGTGCGCGCGGCTGGTGGGTCCTGGAG
Source organism: Rhizobium sp. BT03 (assembly GCF_030053155.1). NCBI lineage: Bacteria > Pseudomonadati > Pseudomonadota > Alphaproteobacteria > Hyphomicrobiales > Rhizobiaceae > Rhizobium > Rhizobium sp. BT03. Next base: position 1,955,387 of record NZ_CP125640.1, on the reverse strand, counting down.
ACCGCGGCATGAAGCGGAGCTTCAAATGCCGGAAACGCGGCTGACATGGTCCAGCCGGCGAAATCGACAACCGGGGCCGCGGCAAGGGCGGCCGATCCGCCGTCATGGGCGGCCTGCTTCGGTGCAAGCCTGCGCTCGGTGGCAAGCACGCCGCGCACGGCATCACGCGCGGTCAGCTGCGGCGATTGCGGATCGCGGCCGGACGAGGAAAGCGTATTGACGGCGGCGGCCGGCGAAATGACCAGATTGCCGCCGAACAGTAGGCCGAGATAGGCAAGCATGGCGACAACAAGGGAAACGGCGACACGGCTGGTCAGATGGTGCTGCTCCAGCTCCACCTTCTCCGTCCCGGCTATGTCACTCCCGCATCGGCTCAAAAGCGCGCCAATCTCTCATTCTTTTGGCGGCGGAGGCTCATCCGCCACGATAATTGTATCAGGCCCATGCCCGTCTTCATAGGGCACACTGTCATGATGCACTTGGGCGAGCCGGTCAACCATGCCAAGCGCGATTTCACGCTCGCCCATGATGACGGTGTCGGCGCCATATTGCTTCAATTCATCGACCTCGGCGTCGGAATGGGCGCGGGCAACGATGAGAATCGACGGATTGACGCTGCGCGCCTGCTCGGCGATGCGGCAGGCCTCGAAGGCGTTCGGGATGGCGATGGCAATGCTGCGGGCGCCGGAAAGATTGGCAAGGTCGAGCGTTTCCCGCATCACAGCATTGCCCATCAGGGTTTCGATACCTTGAGCTTTCAGCTCGCCGATGCGCTTGTCGGAATCCTCGATGACGAGAAAAGGTGTGGCCGACGATTTGAGATTCTGTCCGACGATGCTGCCGACCCGCCCATAGCCGACGAGAATGGCGTGGCCGCTGAGAGCAGTCGGATGCACCTCGTCGTCTTCGGGCGGCACCTCTTCGTGAGCGGCCGCCGCATCCGCGGAGGGAGCGGATTCCACCACGGCTTCCTCTCGTTTTGCACCTTCGAGCAGCGGCCGCAGGCGGTCGCAGAGGAAGAACAGCAGCGGATTGAGGATGATCGAGATGATGGCGCCGGCAAGGATCAGATCGCGGCCTTCCTCCGGCAGCAGCCCGAGTTCGACGCCGAGGGCGGCGAGGATGAAGGAGAATTCGCCGATCTGGCCGAGACTGGCCGAAATCGTCAGCGCCGTGCCGAGCGGCTTCTTGAAGGCGAGCACGATCAGCAGGGCGGCGACGGATTTGCCGATGACGATGATGAAGATGGTGGCGAGGATCGGCAGCGGCTTGTCGATCAGGATGTTCGGATCGAACAGCATGCCGACCGAGACGAAGAACAGCACGGCGAAGGCGTCGCGCAGCGGCAGGCTTTCCTGGGCGGCGCGATGGCTGAGCTCGCTTTCGGCAAGCACCATGCCGGCAAAGAAGGCACCGAGCGCCAGCGACACGCCGAAGAGCTTTGCCGCGCCGAAAGCGACGCCGAGCGCGATCGCCAGCACGCCGAGCCGGAAGAGCTCGCGCGACCCGGTATGGGCGATGCGGTGCATGGTCCAGGGAATGAGCTTGCGGCCGAAGACCAGCATCAGCGCCACGAACAGCGCCACCTTCACCAGCGTCATGGCGATCATGCCGCCGATACCGAGATCGAGGCCGAACAACCGGTTCAGCCCGGCCGAGAGCGGCTCGACAGGCGCGTGGCCCTCACCGCCGATGCTGGCCGCGGCCGGGATCAGCACCAGCGCCAGCACCATGGCGAGGTCCTCGACGATCAGCCAGCCGACGGCGATGCGGCCGCGCTCCGTCTCGACCAGGCGCCGCTCCTGCAGAGCCTTCAACAGCACCACGGTTGAAGCGACCGAAAGCGCCAGGCCGAACACCAGGCTGCCGCCGGTCGGCCAGCCCAGGAAGGCGCCAAGCCCCCAGCCGAGCAGGGTCGCAAAGGCGATCTGGGCGATCGCGCCGGGCACGGCGATGCCGCGCACCGACAGCAGGTCTTTCAGTGAGAAATGCAGCCCGACGCCGAACATCAGCAGGATGACGCCGATTTCGGCAAGCTCCGGTGCCAGGCTCTGATCCGCCACATAACCCGGCGTATGCGGTCCCACCAGCACGCCGGCAATCAAATAGCCCACCAGCGGCGGCATGCGCAGCCGATGGGCAAACGCGCCGAAGATGAAAGCCAGCACGAGGCCGCCGACGATTGTCGAAATCAAGGGCGTATCGTGCGGCATTGCTGTCTCCCGATCTGGAAATCCTGTTTGTAATATGACATATATGGTCTATATCGACCAATATGGGCAAGTTGTAATCATGGGTCAAGGCGCAAGGGAAACAATTCTGACCCCGGCTCTCTGCCGGGCGGCGCGCGGCCTGCTCGACTGGACTCAGACCGATCTTGCCGAAAGAGCCGGCGTCTCGCGCAGCACCATCCGCGATTACGAGGGGCGCCACCACGACATCCACCGCGCGACCGAGGCGCAGCTGCGCCTCGCCTTCGAGGAAGGCGGCGTCAGATTCGTCGAGATCGAAGGGGCGGGCACCGGCCTCTGCCTGCCCACGGCATAATTCCCTAAATCCGAATCGCTGGGCTCAAGGCGCCAGGCAGGCGGCGGAGACTTTGTAGACCGAGAGCGACTTGCCCCTGTAATAGCCTTCGGTCGGCTGCCAGGTCTTCAGCATTTCGGGCGTCTCGGCGGCGCAGGTGAGGGAACCGTCCGTCAGGAAAAGCACCTTGCCGGTAATGTCGGCGGGCAGCGCGAATTCCTGTTCGTAATAACTCTCCGGAAGGCCGGCGGGCGCCCGCGCATAGATCCTGTAGGATGCGTCGCGCAGCGTATAGAAAAGATCGGCGACCATGTCGCGATTGTCGGTGACGATGATGTCGGTGCCGGCCTGGGCGGCGAGTGCGGCGGCCTCGCGGCTGACCTCGGCGCGGCCGAGATAGCGCTTCATCAACGCGTCGCCGTTCGGCAGCAGCAATTGCTGCGGAAAGATCGTCGCCAGCGGAAAGAGCAGGCTGGCGATGCCGTTGATGGCGAGCGACAGCCTCAGCCCCTTCGGCCACAACCGATAGAGCAGCCAGACGGCGAGGATGGTCCCGGCGACATAGGCGGTCACGGCCCAGTTGGCATAGGCCTTGGCGACCGTTGCCTGCAGCGTGATCAGCACCACCACCGGCATCGACAGCCAGATCAACATCTTTTCCCGATCGTCGCACCTGCCCCTGATCATGCGATAGACCGCCCAGAGCATGGCAAAGAAGATGATCGGCCCGACGACGCCGAATTGCGCGGAGAAGAATTCAAGCCCGCGACGGAGATTGATGCCGAGGTCGCTCCAATGGGCGATGTCCTGCGTATGCCGCACCGTCGTATTGTTGTGCTGCAGGTTCCACCAGAGGTTCGGCAGGGCGACGACCGCCGCGACCGCAACCGCGATGATGAAATCCCGGATGGCGATGCGCGCCGCCGGAATGAGGAGAAGGGCAAGCGCGCCGCCCGGAACGACGAACAGCACGGCATATTTCGTCAGGAAGGCGAGGCCGACGCCAAGGCCCATGACCAGCGCCAGCCCGAGCGAGCGCCGCTGCGTCAGGCCGAAATAGGCAAGCAAGGTGATCGCGATGAAAAACAGGAGTATCACGTCGGTGGAGAAGAACACCGAGGAAAGCGCAACACCCGGGAGGGTAATATAGGTGGCGCCCGTCCAGCCTTCGATCTCCGGACCGACGAAACGCTTTGCGACCTTCATCAAAACCAGTGCCGCCGCCATGTGGATCAGCGGTCCGGAGAGCCTGATCCAGTAGATGGCGTTGGAGCCGGAAAGCTCGGTCACGCCGCGGATCACCCAGGCAATCATCGGCGGCTTGGAATAATAGCCGAGATCGAGATTCTGCGCCCAGAACCAGTACTGCGCCTCGTCGACGAAAAGGTCCGTCCGATCGAAAAGCAGCGTGACAACGCGCCAGAGCGTGAAGCCGAGAACGATGAGGAGACCGGATCTGGGGGACATGAACCAAGTGTTCCGCTGACATGAAAGGCGCCAGTGCGATACACCAAAGGTGCCGGGCTGCCAACGGGCAGGTGAGGGTTTTAGAACACCCGCAGCGCGCGGATATCGCGGTTTGCCGCGAGAAAATCGAGGCGGGCGACGGCGGCAAGCAGCGTCATTGCAATCAAGCAGGCACCCAATCCGAGAACAATCATTGCTCTGTCCTTGTCGACGTCATGTCTTGGTTATCGACCGGCCTATAACACGGAGCTTGCGTGTGCCTTGTAGCAGCCGTGCAACTCCGCCGCAGTATTTGCTGTGGGCGGCCTTGAATTGCGTCAAAAGCCTGCACTGCGAAGGGCTTATTAACCTTCAAGCAAGGAATTAACCATAAACATTGGTTTACACGTCGGAATGGGAAGATGCACTCGTTCCCACCAGGCATGACGCCGTCCCGCCGTACCGGGTTGATCCGGTATCCATCTCTTCAGACAGCTCCGAACTATAGCTGATCAGGGGGCTTCGACCCGCCGGTTGTAACCGGTGGTGAGAACCGTCTCCAGGCTTTGCGTTTACCGGACGCTGCAAAAGTTTTTAACCGGGCATCCGCCTGGACAGTGGGTTGGGGACAGGCGTTGAGGCAGGACATGCCATCAGATCAGGCTCGTGGAGCGCAGGCAGGCAGCTTGCGCGACCGCCTGCGCTTTGCCGGTCTCGATGCCGACCAGTGCGAGCTGGTGCGCCGCAACCGGCCGGCCCTCGAAGCGCATCTGAAGGCAGGTCTGCGCGATCTCTTCCACAGGTTCCAGTCATTCCCGGACGCGGCGCGCAATTTCGACAGCGAGCGCCAGGTCGAGCGCCTGCATGATCTGCAGTCCTCGCACTGGGACGTGCTGACGGATGCCCGCTTCGACAGCCTCTATGCCGAACGTGTCAAGGTTCTCTCCGACACCGAAAGCAAGATCGGCCTCGACCCGCGCTGGCACGTGGCCGGCCATGGCGTCATGCTGGAGCATGTCGTTTCCGGTCTCGCCGAGGAAATTGCCGGCCGCCCGCTGCTGCCGTCCGCCAAGCGCCGCACCCGCGAAATCTCCGATCTGATGACCGCGATCATCCGCATCGTCATGGTCGATGTGGAAATCGCCGTCTCGCTGCGCTTCAACGCCCAGCGCTCGGCTGAGAGCCGCGCGCTCGCCGAACAGCGCGCCGACAACGAGGCCGAGATCGCCAGGATCTTCGGCGATGTCGTCGAAGGCCTTTCCGCCCGCGACCTGACGCGGCGCGCCCCCGTCGACGGCGCCCATGCCGCGATCGCCGCCGCGTTGAACGGCGCATTGGATGGGCTCCAGGCCGAGTTCACCGCCATCACCGAGCGCACGCTGAAGGCCGAAGCGGCGACGGGTTCGCTTGCCGGCCTGTCCCGGCAGTTCGCCGGCACGGCGTCCGGCCAGGCCGACCGGCTGCAGCTTTCCGCCGCCGCCCTTGCCGGCATCGCCGGCAGTGTGCGCGACGGCGCCGCCGACAGCCGAGCCGCCGAACAGGCCGCGGCCTCGACGCGCGCCGCCGTCGAGGAAAGCGGCGAGGTCGTCGGCCGTGCGATCAGCGCCATGGCCGATATCGAGCAGTCGGCCGAAAAGATCGGCCAGATCATCGGCGCGATCGACGAGATCGCCTTCCAGACCAATCTTCTGGCGCTGAACGCCGGCATCGAGGCGGCCCGCGCCGGCGATTCCGGCCGCGGCTTTGCCGTCGTCGCCCAGGAGGTCCGCGCGCTCGCCCAGCGGTCCGCCGAAGCAGCCCGGGAGATCAAGACGCTGGTGACGACGACCAAGGCGCAGGTCGACGCCGGCGTGCAGATGGTCGGCCGCACACAGGATTCGATCGGCAGCATCGTGCGCCAGGTCACCGACATCAATGCCGCCATATCAGGCATCGCCACCCGGACCGGCGAACATGCCGCCAGCCTCGACAGCGTCACGTCGGACGTCAGGGGTCTGGGCGGCGAGGTGGCCGATAGCGCCGGCCTTGCGGAGCGCTCGGCCGAAGGCGCCGACCACCTCCACACCGTCATTCTCGAGCTCGGCCAGACGATTCGCGAATTCCGCATCGCCCGGGAAAACGCCAATGCCGGGCGCCCGGCTGCGGTTCGTGTGACGCCGCGGCGCGCCATCGAAGCCGCCGCCCGTCCTGACGTGGCCGAAGATGAATATGAAAATGATGATTTTAGCCTTCCGCAGCCCTTCGCAAGCGTCGGAGGTGGGCGGAATGTTTACTAACCTATCGGATGATTGCCTCAGCTCGTCTTCTCGAGCCGGGGACAAGGGGACAAGGAAAAGCTGATGGTAGCAAAGAAGAGTGGCAAGACGCTGGATCTGACAGCGGTGCTCGACCTCAATGAGGCTTCCGCCTTGCGCGATAAACTCCTCTCCCTCAGGGGCAGCGGTCTGTCGATAGACGCCTCAGGCGTCGAGCGGATCGGTGCTCTGTGCGCCCAGGTTCTGATGTCCGCCGAGAAGACCTGGGAGCAGGACAAGCAGCCATTCACCTTTTCCAAGGTGTCCGACGCATTTCAGAAAACCATGCAGCTGGTGGGCGTCAATATTGATCACCTGCTTGCCAAGGAGATTCGGCAATGAAGAAAAAAGTTCTTACCGTGGATGATTCCCGCACCATCCGAAACATGCTTCTCGTGACGCTCAACAATGCCGGCTTCGAGACGATCCAGGCGGAAGACGGCGTCGAGGGTCTCGAGGTTCTCGAAGAGTCCAATCCTGACGTCATCGTGACCGACATCAACATGCCGCGCCTCGACGGTTTCGGCTTCATCGAAGGTGTCCGCCGCAACGAGAAATATCGGGCGATCCCGATCCTGGTCCTGACCACCGAAAGCGACGCGGAAAAGAAGAATCGCGCCCGCCAGGCCGGCGCCACGGGCTGGATCGTCAAGCCTTTCGACCCGGCCAAGTTGATCGATGCCATTGAGCGTGTAACCGCTTAAATCAGGATTTTCTCCTATGGATATGAACGAAATCAAAGAGATCTTTTTCCAGGAGTGCGAGGAACAGCTCGCCGAGCTGGAATCCGGTCTTCTGAAAATGAATGATGGCGATCGCGATCCGGAAACCGTCAATGCGGTGTTCCGTGCCGTGCATTCGATCAAGGGTGGCGCCGGCGCCTTCGGCCTTGATGATCTGGTTGCCTTCGCCCATGTTTTCGAGACTACTCTCGATTGCGTTCGATCCAACAAGCTTGAGCCGAACCAGGACGTCCTGAAGGTGATGCTGAAGTCGGCCGACGTGCTCGCCGACCTGACCAATGCCGCGCGCGACGGCGGCAGCGTCGATGAAAGCCGCAGCCGCGGCCTCGTCAAGGAACTCGAGGCGCTGGCCAATGGTGAGTTGCCGTCTCCCTCGGCATTGGCCGAAGCGCCGGCGCCGAAGGCTGCCGCAAAACCCGTAGCCAAGGCCGCTCCGGCCGCTGCCGCGCACGCTCCCAAACCGACCGACGACAGCGGCTTCCAGCCGGTGCCCTTTTCCTTCGACGATTTTGGCGGCGAAGGCGATGCGGGCTCGGCCATGCCGGCCTATGAAGTCATCTTCAAGCCGCGCTACGAACTCTATTCCAAGGGCAATGACGCCACGCTGCTGCTGCGCGATCTCTCGCGCCTCGGCGAAATGACCATCTATTGCAACAGCGATGCTCTGCCGGGCCTCGATGAACTCGATCCGGAAGGCGCTTATTTCTTCTGGAACGTCACGATCAAGACGGACAAGGGCGAGGACGCCATTCGCACCGTTTTCGAATTCGCCGAATGGGACTGCGAACTGACGGTGAAGGCGGTCGAGGAAGCACGGGCTGAGGCGACCAGCAACGACGAACTGCCGATGGTGCCGGTTCCCTTCGACCTGTCGATCCTGGACGAATCGGGCGCAGCCGAAGACGTTTCCGGCGCCGCCGCCGAGACCGCCGCCGCCGTTGCCGCTGCCGAGACTGCCTCCAATGTGACGCAGATGGCTGCAGCCGCCGCCCGCGTCGAGAAGAAGGAATCGGCAGCCGCCGCAGCGGCCGCTGCCAGCGCTGCCGCCGCCCAGAACAATGCCGCCGGCGCCGGCCAGACGATCCGCGTCGATCTCGACCGTGTCGACCGCCTGATCAACCTCGTCGGCGAACTGGTCATCAACCAGGCGATGCTGTCGCAGAGCGTCATCGAGAACGACACGACCGGCACCTCCTCGATCAACATGGGCCTCGAAGAGCTGCAGCAGCTCACCCGCGAGATCCAGGACTCGGTCATGGCGATCCGCGCGCAGCCGGTGAAGCCGGTCTTCCAGCGCATGTCGCGTATCGTCCGCGAAATCGCCGACATGACCGGCAAGTCGATCCGTCTGATCACTGAAGGTGAGAACACCGAAGTCGACAAGACGGTCATCGACAAGCTGGCCGAGCCGCTGACCCACATGATCCGCAATGCCGTCGACCACGGCATCGAAACGCCGGAAAAGCGCGCAGCCGCCGGCAAGAACACCGAAGGCACCGTCCGCCTGACCGCCAAGCATCGTTCGGGCCGCATCCTGATCGAGCTTGCCGACGACGGCGCCGGCATCAACCGCGAGAAGGTCCGCCAGAAGGCGATCGACAACGACCTCATTCCGGCCGATTCCAACCTGTCGGACGAGGAAATCGACAACCTGATCTTCCTGCCGGGCTTCTCGACGGCCGACAAGATTTCCGACATTTCGGGCCGCGGCGTCGGTATGGACGTCGTCAAGCGTTCGATCCAGGCGCTCGGCGGCCGCATCAACATCACCTCCAAGCCTGGCCACGGCTCGGTCTTCACCATGAGCCTGCCGCTGACGCTCGCCGTCCTCGACGGCATGGTGGTCACCGTCGCCGGCCAGACCCTGGTCGTGCCGCTGACGGCAATCGTCGAAACCCTGCAGCCGGAAGCCTCCGCGATCCACTCCTTCGGTGCGAACCACCGGCTGATCTCGATCCGCAACTCTTTCTGCCCGCTGGTCGATGTCGGCCGCATCCTGAACTTCCGCGCGACCCAGGCCAACCCGGTCGAGGGCGTGGCGCTTCTGGTGGAATCCGAAGGCGGCGGCCAGCGCGCCCTGATGGTCGATGCCATCCAGGGTCAGCGCCAGGTGGTCATCAAGAGCCTGGAAGCCAATTACACCCATGTGCCGGGCATTGCCGCCGCCACCATTCTCGGTGACGGGCGCGTCGCTCTCATTCTCGATGTCGACGCGGTTGTCGGCGCCTCGCGCGGCCAGTCGCTCAAAGCAGAAATGTCGTTAGCAGCGGTAGGGTAAGGGAATGTCGTACGCCGTAAAAAATCTGAACGAGGGGGATCGCGAGCTGATCGCGTTCCGCATCGGGGATCAGGAATTTTGCGTGAACATCATGTCGGTTCGTGAGATCCGGGGCTGGACCCCGGCGACCGCGATGCCGCATTCGCCTGCCTATATGCTCGGTGTCATCAACCTGCGCGGCGCGGTGCTGCCGATCATCGATCTTGCCGCCCGGCTCGGCATGAAGCCGGCCGACCCGACCGCCCGTCATGTCATCATCGTCGCCCAGGTCCGGCGCAAGGTCGTCGGCCTGCTGGTCGACGCCGTATCCGATATCCTGACGGTGACCGACGAAACCGTCCAGCCGACGCCCGAGATCTCCTCCGACCTCGAGCGTCAATTTGCCCGCGGCATTCTCGCCATCGAGAAGCGCATGATCTGCCTGATCGAACTCGAATCCCTCTTTTCCGAGACCGAAAGCGAAGCCGCATGAACGCAATGGGCGCAAAAGATCAGAGGCAGGGAGCCGACGAAGTTCTGGCAAGCGGAGAATATCCGCTGACGCGCCGCGATCTCACCGAGATCGCCGCGATGATCTATTCGGATGCCGGCATCTTCCTCAACGAGACGAAGGCGTCGCTGGTTTATTCGCGCCTGTCGAAGCATATCCGCAATCTCGGCCTGTCGGGCTTCCGGGAATATTGCGATCTCGTCGCTTCGCCGGCGGGCGCTGCGCCGCGCCGCGAGATGCTGTCGCATCTGACGACCAATTTTACCCGCTTCTTTCGCGAAAACCATCATTTCGACCACCTGCGCGACCATGTCCTGCCGGAACTTCTGCAGCGGGCGAAATCGGGCGGCCGGGTGCGCATCTGGTCGGCCGCCTCCTCCGACGGGCAGGAGCCCTATTCGATCGCGCTGACCGTGCTGTCGCTGATGCCGAATGTCGCCGATTACGACTTCAAGATCCTGGCAACCGACATCGACCCGAAGATCCTGGCGATCGCCCGGGCCGGCGCCTATGACGAAAACGCGCTCGAAACCGTTTCGCCCGCCATGCGCAAGCAATGGTTCAGCGAAGTCGAGGTGCAGGGCCGCAGGAAGTTCCAGGTCGACGACCGCGTCAAGCGGCTGATCACCTACAATGAGCTCAACCTGATGGCGCAATGGCCGTTCAAGGGCAAGTTCGACGTCATCTTCTGCCGCAACGTCGTCATCTATTTCGACGAGCCGACGCAGATGAAGATCTGGCAGCGTTTCGCTGGCCTGCTGCCGGAGGGCGGCCATCTCTATATCGGCCATTCCGAGCGTGTGTCGGGCGAGGCGAAACACGTCTTCGACAATATCGGCATCACGACCTATCGCTACACCGCCAAAGGTCACGGGAGGAAGGCATGAGCGCTCCGGCAAGGGTTCTCGTCGTTGACGACTCCCCGACGATGCGGGGGCTGATCACCGCCGTCCTGAGTTCCGATCCCGAGGTCAACGTTATCGGCCAGGCCGGCGATGCGCTGGAAGCGCGCGAGGCGATCAAGCGGCTGAACCCCGACGTTGTGACGCTCGACATCGAGATGCCGAATATGAACGGCCTCGATTTCCTCGAAAAGATCATGACGCTGCGTCCGATGCCTGTGATCATGGTATCGACGATGACCCATCGCGGCGCCGAGGCGTCGCTGGCAGCGCTCGAGATCGGCGCCTTCGACTGCGTCGGCAAGCCGGCGCCGGGCGAACCCCGGCCCTTCGGCGACCTCGCCGAGAAGGTCAAGGCAGCCGCGCGCACGCAGCGCCAGTTTTCCCAGCCGGTTGCCGCCCCGGCGCCTCCGCCCTCCGTCGCCGATTTCCGCGTCGGCCGCAAGATCGTCGCGATCGGCTCGTCGACCGGTGGTGTCGAGGCGCTGATCGCCGTGCTGCAGAAATTTCCGGCCAATTGCCCGCCGACCGTCATCACCCAGCATATGCCGCCGACCTTCACCAAGAGCTTCGCCGAACGGCTGAACCGCCTCTGTGCGCCGGTGGTGCAGGAAGCGACCGATGGCGCCCGTCTCGAAATCGGCAAGATCTATCTGGCGCCGGGCGGCGAGCGTCATCTCCAGGTCAGCAACGCCTCGGCGCCCTGCTGCCGTCTCGTCGACCGGGCGCCGGTCAACGGCCACCGCCCATCGGTCGACGTGCTGTTCGATTCGGTCGCCGAGCTGGCTGGCCGCAACGCCGTCGGCGTGATCTTGACCGGAATGGGCCGCGATGGCGCCGCCGGATTGTTGAAAATGCGCCACGCCGGCGCCAGAACACTCGGCCAGAACGAAAAAACCTGTGTCGTTTACGGAATGCCAAGGGTTGCTCATGAACTTGGCGCCGTTGAGCAGCAGTTGCCCCTGTCTGCCATCGGTGAAGAAATATTGAAAATGACAGCCGCCCGAAAGGAAGGGACCGAATAAATGTCGATCGCGGAGAAAATCAAAGTTCTGATCGTCGATGATCAGGTAACGAGCCGGTTGCTGCTCAGCGATGCGCTGACCCAGCTTGGTTTCAAGCAGATCACGTCCGCAGGCGACGGCGAGCAGGGCATGAAGATCATGGCCGAGCAGCCGCACCATCTGGTGATCTCGGACTTCAACATGCCGAAGATGGACGGCATCGGCTTCCTTCAGGCCGTGCGCACCAACCCGAACACCAAGAAGGCGGCCTTCATCATCTTGACCGCCCAGGGCGACCGCGCACTGGTGCAGAAGGCAGCCCAGCTCGGCGCCAACAACGTGCTCGCCAAGCCGTTCACGATCGAGAAGATGAAAGCGGCCATCGAAGCCGTGTTTGGAGCCCTGAAATGATCACTGAGGGGGCAGCCCGCCGCGTGCACATCATTCAGGGCGAGTACAAGGTTCTGAGCGATCCGAATGCGGTCCTCTCGACCATTCTCGGCTCGTGCGTGGCTGCGTGCCTCAGAGACCCTGTCGCCGGTATCGGCGGCATGAACCACTTCCTGCTGCCCGGTTCGGCGACGTCGCCGACCTCAGGCGGCGATGCCACGCGTTACGGCGTGCATCTGATGGAACTGCTGATCAACGGTCTCCTGAAGCAGGGCGCCCGGCGCGACCGGCTGGAGGCCAAGATCTTCGGCGGCGCGAAGACGATCTCGACATTCTCCAATGTCGGTGAGCAGAACGCGGCCTTCGCCATGCAGTTCCTGAGGGATGAAGGCATTCCGGTGGTCGGCTCCTCCACAGGCGGAGACCATGGACGCAAGCTCGAATATTGGCCGGTCTCCGGTCGTGCCCGGCAGTACCCCCTGACCGGCGCCGAAACGCAGAGAACCGTCGCCCTCGAGCAGCGCCCCGCCGCTCCGCCGAAGCCCGTCGAAACCAGTATCGAATTTTTTTGATGGCGAGGATTTTCATATGACATTTAACCCGGTGATGGAGCCGCCTGCGCCTGTTGAAGCGTTGAGCGACATCCTGATGCGCATCGTTTCCGAACTGCACGACGTCGCCTATCTCATCGAGCGCATCGAGCCGCAGCTTCTCGATCTCGGCGGCGCCGAAATCCTGAATTCGCCGGATGCCATGAAAGTCATGCAGGGCATCGATCTCGCCGTGCAGAAATCGCGCGGCCTTGCCGAGTTCATCGACACCATCACCGGCGAAATCCCGCATGGCTGGGCAGTCGACGTCGCGACCGCGCTCAGCCTCGTCAAGCTGGCGGAGATGCAGAAGGCGCTGGGCGGCGCCACACGCCACGGCCATTCCCAGCCCCTGAGCAAGGCGGCCGGCGACTTCGATTTCTTCTAACCCTTCAGGGGCCGCGCGCCCCTTCACGAAACGCTCGCGCAAGTTTCGCCGATTATTCGTCAGATGAGGCAATAAGCCTGCTTTGTCTTTGACGAATCGTGCGAGAACAGAATGAATCTGTTAAATCAATTAGTTCAGATCTTTAAGAACTTCGGTTCCCTTGGCCGAACACGCCTGATGATTCTCGGAGGCGTCGGTGCCGTCTCCATCGCAATCGTCCTTGCGGCCGCCCTTTTCGTCAACAAGCCGGCACAGGAAACGCTCTATGTCGGTCTGGATTCGCCCGATCTCAACCAGATCAGCATGGCGCTTGCCGAAGCCAACATCAATTTCCAGGTCGGCACGGATGGTTCCAGCATCAGCGTTCCCGCGGGGATGACGGGCAAGGCCCGCCTGATGCTTGCCGAGCGCGGCCTGCCGAACAGCGCCAATGCCGGTTACGAACTCTTCGACAATGTCGGCTCGCTGGGCCTGACCTCCTTCATGCAGGAAGTGACGCGGGTTCGCGCGCTGGAAGGCGAAATCGCCCGCACCATCCAGTCGATCTCGGGTATCACGGCCGCGCGCGTCCATATCGTCATGCCTGAAGTCGGTAACTTCCGGAAGGCGGAGCAGAAGCCGACCGCCTCCGTCATGATTCGCGCCAGCGCCACCACCGGGCGGAGTGCTGCGACCTCGATCCGCCATCTCGTCGCCTCGGCCGTGCCGGGGCTTGACGTCGATGACGTGACGATCCTCGATTCCGCCGGTCAGCTGCTCGCGTCCGGCGACGAAGCCAGCAACAGCTCGCTGAACCGCTCGCTCAACATCGTCCAGAACGTCCAGCAGGAAGTCGAATCCAACGTCGACAAGGCGCTCGCACCCTTCCTCGGCATGGACAACTTCCGCTCCAGCGTCACCGCCGACCTGAATACCGACGCCCAGCAGATCCAGGAAACGACCTACGATCCCGAATCCAAGGTCGAACGCTCGGTCCGCTCGACCAAGGAAGCCCAGCAGTCGCAGCAGAAGCAGTCCGACAGCGCGGCCACCGTCGAGCAGAACATTCCGCAGGCGGCCCCCGAGGCCGGCGGTTCGGCCGGTCCTGAATCGCAGGACAAGTCCGACAAGCGCGAAGAGCAGACCAACTACGAAATCAACAGCCGGACGACGGCGACGACCCGCAACAGCTACAAGGTCGAGAAGCTTTCGATCGCCGTGGTGGTCAACAAGGGCCGCATTGCCAAGATGGTCGGCGAGCCTGCCGACCAGGCCAAGATCGATGCCTATCTTGCCGAAATGAAGACGATCGTCGCTTCGGCGGCCGGTATCGACGCCAAGCGCGGCGACGTCGTCACCGTCACGGCGATGGACTTCCTCGAGAACCAGCTGCTCGAAGACGCCACCGGCGGTGTCCGCGTCATGGACATGCTGAGCCGCAACCTTGCCGGCATCATCAACTCGCTCGCCTTCGTCGCGGTCGCCTTCGTGGTGGTCTGGATGGGCCTGCGGCCTCTGGTGCGCAGCGTCAGCGGCAACGGCAGCTCTTCGGTTCTCGGCGACGCCACGCCGGAGGCGGCCGGCCTCGAGCTTCCGGACTTCGCGCCGGCAGCCGGCGCCCCCGGAGGAGCCCTCATGGACGGCTTCGGATCCGACTTCGGCTTCGACAGCACCGAGGATCTGCTCAGCCTCGGCGACGACGACGGGAACTTCAACCGCCGCGTCAAGGAAGGCCCGGAACGCAAGCTCTCCCGCATGGTCGAGATCAACGAGGAACGCGCCGCGAAAATCCTCCGGAAATGGGCGATCGACGAAGCAGCGTAAGACAAAAGGCCGGGCAACCGGCCTTTTTCATATCGGTATCCAGCGTCCTTTCATCCAACGGGAAAGTTGTTGGCTCCCGGACTCGCGTAAAACGCGAATGAAGTTGCGATACAGCCAGAATCACCGTAGCCTTCCCAATAGCTTCAGGGCTGGAAATGATCATCGAATCAGTGCATGGCCGGCAGCGTAAGTAAATCCCTAGAAGTCGGAGATGGTGATTTGCATCGGCTGGCTTACCCTTGGGTGATTCGAAATGGGATTCGAGCGGGACTTGAATTGAATCCCTTGCAGAAAAATTGCTGTTGCACCGAGTTTGATCGTTCCTCAGCCGCAGGACATTGCCAATGGATATGGATGTAATTCAGGCGAGCAAAGGCGAGAGGCAAATGTCGAATTTCGCGAGCGCGGTAGTGCCGGATCTGTTGCCGCGTGATCAACTCCTCCAGCGCCTGCACGGCGTCGCCAACACTGGCAGGTTGCAGTCTGGACTGCGCGCGCTGACGGAGTATGTCGGTGCTTCGCACTATCTTCTGGCGCGCTGCGATCTCATCCAGGAAAGCGGTCTCGATTTCATTGTTTCGTCGGATTGGCCTTTTGACCTGGTCAGGGATATCGCCAATGACCTGGTTCGCGGCTATGCCCGTTCGACGGAGCTGGAAAAATGCATGCAGGTCTTCCAGCCGAATTTTGCTCTTATGCCTGACAATGCCGACGTGCCGGACGGCGCCAGCCGCCAATATTGTTCGGTAACGTTCAATGTCGGCCGGTCGCGGCTGGCCCTGATGTTCCTGTTCGGCGAGGGCTTCATCCTGTCGCCGGAGCGCCTGCGGGATGTGGGCCTGCTTGCCGGTTATGTCGCGAGTTTCCTGCGCTGCGGCGGGACGAGGGTCGATCGCGATTTCGAATTGACCGACCGCGAGCTGGAATGCCTGTTCTGGATCGCCGAGGGCAAGACCAGCGACGAGATCGCGATGATCCTCGGCATCTCCCGCAATACCATCAACAACTACATTACCAGCGTGATGCGCAAGACGGCGACCAAGACCCGGTCCGAGGCCATTGCCTTCGCCGTCCGCAACAATCTCGTATAGGGGGAATCCATGGCGCATCCATCAGCCAGGACGATGAGCAGCGCCGAGCAGCTACGCATGGTGCGTGTGAACAGGATTTCCAGCCGGTCCGATCTTTTTCCGCGGCTGATTGCGATGCAGAAGCTCGCCGATGCTCAGGGCTTCGCGATCTTCCGCGTCAGCGGCGCAGGTCTTCCGGCAAAGCAGCGCCTCGTCTGCGAGCTCGAGAACTGGGGGTCTTCCAATGCCGGTTTCGGCAAAGCCTTCACGGATGCCTACGGCGATATCCTTCTCGACCATATCGACAAGTCGTTGCTGCCGCTCTCATGGGCCGGCGGTTACGACCGTGCCGCACCTGGTCCTGCCGACTTCGCGCCGTTCATGACGCGGCTGCAGGACGGTATCGTGCCTTTTTCCGGCCTTGCCTTTCCGGTGCGGCTCGGCGCCGTCGGCAACGGGTTCATCGTTTTCACCGGCGATGAGCTCGATCCCTCGAGCGATACCATCGTCGAGCTGCACGGTCGCTGCTGCCATATCATGATGGATCTGCTCTCGCTCGACGAACGCCGCACGGCCGCCGCTGAAGCCCTTAGCGAACGCGAGATCGCCTGTCTCCAGCTTGCCGGCGACGGCCGTATCAGCGAAGAGATTGCCGACAAGCTCGGCCTCTCCGTGCACACCGTGAACGCCTATCTCGGCTCGGCGACAATCAAGCTCGATTCCGTCAATCGCATCCAGGCGATCGCCAAGGCGATCCGGCTCGGCTATATCAGCTGAGCTCCGCTCTGCGATTTCAGCTGAGCTCCGCTCGGCTCAGCTGAAGCGGATGGATCTGCTCTCGAAAAGGCCGATGAAAGCTCTCTTGTCTTGATGAAAGGTCAGCTCGCCAGCGCCCGCGGCTGGTTGACGTTGTATCGCGATTCCCGAAGGCTCTTTTCCAGGAAGCGGGTGTTCTCGTCGGGATCGGCCGAGGGATCCTGGAACGCGATATGGTTGATCTCGATGCCGGCGTGATCTTCGGCAAGCGTCAGCTGCGCATAGACGGTGACGCCGCGCGGCTTGATTTCGAGATCGAGAACGACTTCGGGCTTGCCGCCCCACTCCAGCGTATAGTTGCCGCCCAGGCCGAAATTCACCGTGCCCGGATGAAAGAAAAGCTCTGCCGCCGAAGCGACGAGATCGGAAAGATTGCCGTAATACTCGAAGCGCAGCAGCGAAATAAGGTCAGAAGCATCCAGAAGGCGCAGTTCCGTGGCGACCGGGCTGATCGCGACTGCGAGGATTTTTTCACGCTGGGTAGAGTGGGGGCATTTTTTCATTAGGCTTATCTTACCCGTTTGTTCTTGGCGTCTGCGGCGTAGACCCGGTGGATCAGCTCCGCAACGGCCTTATAGAAGACTGACGGTATGACACTATCGATCGAGACTTGCGCAAACATGGAGCGCGCAAGCGGCGGATCCTCGAACACCGGGATGCCGTTTTTCTCGGCAATCTCCCTGATTTTGAGCGCAATGAGGTCCTGGCCCTTGGCCAGCACCACCGGCGCGTCGTTTTCTTCGCGCGCGTAGCGCAGCGCCACCGCATAGTGCGTCGGGTTGGCAATGACGAGCGTCGCCCGGTGCACATTGGAGATCATGCGCCGACGCGCGCGGTCGCGCATCAGCGAGCGCTGCCGGCCCTTGACGAAGGGGTCGCCCTGCGCCTGCTTGTTTTCTTCCTTGATTTCGTGCCGCGTCATCTTCAGCTCGGTGAACCAGTGATGGCGCGTCCAGAAGACGTCGGCGATCGCCACGACCGCGGTGGCGATCAGCACGACGATGATGATCTTGCGCATCGCCGTCGAGATCCGCACCAGGATCGTCTGCGGGTCGGAGAACATCGCGTCGATCGAGCTGAAATATTCGCTCCTCAGCACGAAAAACAGGATGACCCCGACGACGACGACCTTGAACAGCGATTTGCCGAACTCGACGAGGCCCGGCAGGCTGAAGAGCCGTCCCCAGCCTTTGGCGGGGGAGATGCGCGAGGCCTGCGGCCGGATGCGTTCGAGCACCGGCGTCGGCAGGTTCTGGAAGACGGAGGAGGCGATGCCGAAGACCATGAACAGAATGAAGGCCGGCGCCAGCAGCGCCGCAGTGGCCCAGCCGAGCCTGACGAACAGCGAAAGGACATCAGGCCCCGTCTCGATCTTCCACTGGTCGGGCTGCTCGAAGATGTCGCGCAGGGTTTCCGTCATGCGCCCGACGCTGTCGGGGAGGAAGAACACCAGATAGATATAGGTGGCAAGGATGGTCGCGAAGATCGACAGCTCGCGCGAAAACGGCACGTTGCCTTTCTCAGCCGCGTCGGTTTGCTTTTTCGCGGTCGGGGCTTCTGTTTTGCTGTCCTTGTCATCGTCTGCCAAGACGCGGCCCTCCGTCAAAGAAATAGGCCGCAGCTAATGCATGTCGCCCAAAAGTGTGCAGCGGTTTTGGGATGACGACATGCATCAACACAAGCGCTAAAGCGCGTCGCCGGAACCGAGGTTCTCCGCGACGCGCTTTAAAGCGCAGCCAATCACTTGAAGGGTAGTCGCGTGCGACACGGCGATCAACGGCCGCTTTGCCGCACGCCGGATTTGTCAACAGTCTCGGAGGATTAGGCGGCCGCCGAAGCGTCGCCTTCCTTCTCCTTGAGCTCGATCTGGCCTGAATTGGCCAGGCGAATCGCTTCCTGCGCAACGGCGCGCCGGGCAATGGCGATCTCGCGCGGATTGACGCCGCCCATGCCGCTCTGCAGATCCGATTCGATCATGCGGCGCTGGCGCGGGCTGATGGCGGAGAGAACCGATTCGCGGATCTCGGGCGGCGAACCGCGCAGCGAGACGGTCAGCACATCCGTCGAAATGTCGTTGAGCAGCAAGACGCGGCTGCGCTGCGGCATGTACATGAGGTCCTCGAACAGGAAGATCTTCGGGCGGACCTTGTTGACGGATTCGCGGCTGATCGATTCAAGCGAGGTGAGCAGCGTGTCGACCTGCGGCTTGTCGAGCTCGTTCATCAGATCGGCGACCTTCGTCGAGCCGGCGGCATTGCGCTCTGCCTCGACCTCGGCAAGCAGCGTCATCACCTGGTTCTCGATGATCTGCGCAGCCTTCGGGCTGACGGTCTTCATGTTGACGGTTCGGTTCATGATGTCGGCGCGGCGGTTGTCGGGGAGCTGCAGCAGCACCTTGGCGCCGAAGTTGGAAGGCATCATCGAAAGAATATAGGCAACGGTCTGCGGATGTTCGCGCAGTAGGAACTGGGCGACGAATGTCGGCTCCGCCTCGCTGAGGCGATCCCAGATCGAGGTTTCGTAGGCCTGGAACGCCGTGCGGCGGCCGAGCAGGCTGTCGACCTCGTCGGGCGTCAGGCCTTCTTCCAGAATGGCTTCGATCGCCTTGGCGTTGTCCATCAGTCCGGCGCCCTCGGTGAAGAGGTCTTCGAACTCGGAGACGAGCATCAGGAGCTCGTCCGGCGGAATGGCGCGCAGCGACTGGGCGGATGCGATAATGGTCTGCAGTTCGGCCTGGGTGAAATATTTCAACAACCGGCCGGCGACGCCCTTTCCCATAGCGAGAAGAACTGCCGCCGCCTTTTCAGCCTGGGTCAACGGTTTCCCGGCTAGCGCGCCGCCGAAATCGTCAAAGTCCATCATGGTCTAACCTCTCCGTCCCACACAGGGATCAGGCTTTTTTCGTACTCAAAACTTCTATCAGTTTCACACCGAATCGGGTGTCGTCGTTATCAAGCACCGTAATCTCGCCGCGGGCAATCCTGCGGCCGTTCACCATGATCTCGACCGGCTCGCCGATTTTCTTGTCGAGGGCGATCGTCGCCCCTTCATTGAGGTTCATCAGGCCGGAGACCTGCATGCGGCTGGTGCCGAGCATGATCTGGACATCGATCGGAATGTCCATGATCAGTTCGAAATTGGAATTCAAAGCGCTGCCGAGCGGAGCCGGCGACGCCTCGAAGGAAGGGCTGCTGCCGAAATCCATGCCGGCAGCCGCGCCGGCATTGCCGGCACCGAAATCGCCGCCGAAATCGTCGCCGCCGAACGGGCTGTCCGAAATCTCGCCGCCGAAAGCCGCCAGATCGGTTCCTGCTGCGAAGGCGTCGTTCTGCAGGTCGTCGCCAAACTGCGGCAGGTCGCCATCGGCATCCTGCTTCAGCACGCCGCGCAGATCGTCGATCGCCTGGTCGAGATCCGCTTCGCTGCCCGGCATATCCAGGGAGAGGTCGCTGTTCTGCTGTGTTTTCTTCGTAGCCATGAAATCACTATTCCAGTTGAAACTTGCCTCAAACTGCCTTTGCAGCCCAGAAGCCAGAGAACCGATTAATTCATTAAATGACGGATGAGTTCGTCATCCGAGTTCATCGTGTCCTTGACGCGGACCATGTAGTTTTCGCCTGAACGCCCGAACTCGCACACATACAATTCCTTGCTGTTGGCGCTGACCTCGACGCGCACGTCGCCGTGATCGCGGAAGGGAATGACATCGCCGACCATCAGCTTCGAGATCGTGCGCAAGGTCAGGTCCTGCAGCCTGATCTTGGCCTCGAGCGTGACATGCGAGCGGCGGACCTGGTCGCCGAGCTGTTCGGTCCATTCCGCCGAGCTGCCGCCGGACTGGCGCTTCGGCTTCGGCGGCGTCACCTTGGTCTTGAGCAGCGCCGTCTGCGGAACCATCAGCGAAAATTCGGAAGTGATTCCGGCAAGCGTGATCGACATATTGATGGCGGCGGCGAATTCGTCCGGGCGGTCCTCCGGCGGCCGGGCGCGCATCTCGAGGGCGTACGGGACCGAAAGGCTCGGTTCGAAACCGCCGGGCGCGTTGACGGCCGAGCGCAGCACCTTGGCGATCTTGTCGAAAACCATCACCGCCAGGTCCATTTCGATGATCGACAGCAGCCGGTCGGCCGGCTCCTCGATCGTATCGGCGGTGGCGCCCAGCAGGTGCTCCATCAGCGTGATGACGAAACCGTTGCCGCAGGCAAGCGTGACGTTCTGCGACCAGTTGCGCAGCGTCACGTCGGCGAGCGTGACGTTCGAGTTCAGGTCGTCGATCAGATGGTTCTTATAGCCGATCTCGCAGCCGAGATAATTGACCGTCACGTCGAGGCCGGTCTCGCTCTTGATGACGTCGGGAAAGAATTCGCTGTAGATTTCCCCGAAGGAGCTGCAGATCTTGGCGACCCTGCCTCTGTCGCCAAGCCCGCCCGTCAGCTTGGCGAGAAGGGCAGGATCCATTGCCGGTTTGTCGTGCGAAGCATTGCTCATGGTCATTTAAGCCGCCTTGTTCTCGCCGCCTGGGTTCATCATTTCCTGTTCGACCGCATCGATGGACGGGCGCTCGTAAGCCGAGATCGTCTTGCGGCCGTATTCGAGAGCGACCTGCGGCACCGAGCCGTTCATGTAGGCAAGCAACGTCTGCTTGACGATGACGTAGAGGCGGTGCTGCTTGTTGCGGACGATCTTGATCTGGGAGACCAGCGGCGAGCAGACGCAGTAGGACAGGAGAATGCCGAGGAAGGTGCCGACCAGCGCCGAGCCGATCAGGTGACCGAGCACTTCGGGCGAATCGTTGATGTGGGCCATCGCCTTGATGACGCCGAGAACCGCCGCGACGATACCGATCGCCGGGAAGGAATCGCCCATGATCTGGATCGCATGGTAGGGCTTCATCTTGTCGTGCATGATGGTGTTGAGTTCTTCATCCATCAGCGCTTCGATCTCGTGGCTGCGGGCATTGCCGATGATGATCAGGCGCACGTAGTCGCAGATGAACGCCGTCAGTTCCTTGTTCTTCAGAACGGTGGGGGCCGACTGGAAAATCGTCGATTCTGCCGGATTGTCGATATGGGCTTCGATTTCATTTCGCGACTTGGTGCGCAGGTCGCGCATCAAGGAATAGAGCACGCCGAGCGTATCGAGATAGTTGCGCTCCTTCGGCACGGCGTGCTTGAAGGCTTCGCCGAGCGCCTTGCCGGAATCCTTCACCACCTTCATCGGGTTCGCCATGATGAAGCTGCCGAGACCGGCGCCGCCGATGATCACGAATTCGAAGGGCTGGAACAGCGCGTCCACGTGGCCGCCCATAGCCATGAAGCTGCCGATGACACAGCCGCAAGTCACTATAAATCCGATAATGATATTCATCGTCAGCCCAATCTGAACGTTACTTTTCTCTAAGAGGGTTAGGGTTTCTGCCTTGCGTGAGGCTGATGAACGGGGCCCGCTCAAGGCATTTCCGCGTGCCAGCTTCGCGCAAGCATCTGCCGTCAGTCTAAAGGAGACGAATGGGTGCCCGCACCCGTTTCTGAGATGCCGCCTCAGCGAAATCCCGGCCGAACCCCATGAGACGACGCCCGGCTTTTCGTTCCGTTCATCGCCAATGCTTGGAGCCTACCGACATGCAATCCGGTCTTTATGTTTCTCTGTCGTCGCAGATGGCCCTCGAAAAGCGCCTGACCACCATTGCGGACAACATGGCGAACGTGAACACGACCGGTTTTCGCGCCACCGAGGTGAAGTTCGACGAGATGGTGGCGGCGACCAAGAACAAGCTGAACACCAAGGTCGCCTTCGTTTCTCAGGGCAACGACTATCTGAACGAGTCGAACGGCGAGCTGCAGCACACCGGCAACATGCTTGATTTTGCCATCAAGGGCGATGCCTGGTTCTCGCTCGATACACCGGCCGGCCGCGTGCTGACGAGGGACGGCCGCTTCACGCTCAAGGATACCGGCGAACTGGTCTCGATCCGCGGATATCCCGTTCTCGACGCCGGCGGCGCGCCGATCCAGCTCAACTCCAAAGGCGGCGAGCCGGCAGTCGGCACCGATGGCATCATCTATCAGGGCGACCGCCAGGTCGGTTCGCTCGGGCTGTTCGAGGCCGATATCAGCAAGGGTTATCTGCGCTACGAAAACAGCGGCATCATGACCACCGACCAGCCGCGCGCCGTCGTCGACCGCTTCAATGTCGGTGTCGAGCAGGGTTATCTCGAAAACTCCAACGTCAACGCCATGCGCGAGATCACCCAGCTGATCGAAGTCAACCGCGCTTTCGAAAGCGTCTCGTCGCTGATGCGTGACAGCGAGGATTCCTTCAAGGAAGCCGTCCAGACGCTTGGGGGTAGTCGCTAAGCATGAGCGCTACGCTACTGTCCGAGGACGGCCTTTCCCCGAAGCTGGCGCATCTGGCGGGCCTCGTCGAGCGATACGCATCGCCGGAGTTCTCGGTTGCCCATGGCGGCCGGGTGCAGACCATCGCCGCCGGCCACTATACGGTTCGCGGTCTCTCCCGCCATGTTCGCCTCGGCGAGTTCGTCGCCCATAAATCGGCGACCGGCATCCATCTCGGCGAGGTCGTTCGCGTCGAGCCTGATCTGATCTATGTCTGCCCGATCGAGCCGGGCGAGCCGATCGGCATCCACGATACGGTCATCCGCAAGGGCGCCTTCCGCATCTCGCCGTCGGACAGCTGGTGCGGGCGCACCGTCAATTCGCTCTGCGAGCCGATCGACGGGCTGGGGCCGCTCGCCGAGGGCCTCGACCGCCGCTCGATCTCCAATACCGCCCCGCCCTCGATGACCCGCAAGCGGGTCGAGGCCGGTTTCAAGACCGGCGTGCGCGCCATCGACATCTTCTCGCCGCTCTGCCTCGGGCAGCGTCTCGGCATCTTCGCCGGCTCCGGCGTCGGCAAGTCGACGCTTCTGTCCATGCTCGCCCGCGCCGATGCCTTCGACAAGGTCGTCATTGCGCTGGTCGGCGAACGCGGCCGCGAGGTGCGCGAATTCATCGAGGATACGCTCGGCAGCAATATGAAGAAGGCGATCGCCGTCGTCGCGACCAGCGACGAGAGCCCGATGCTGCGCAAGATGGCGCCGCTGACGGCGGTCACCATCGCCGAGCATTTTCGCGACAAGGGCGAGAACGTCCTCTTCATCGTCGACAGCGTCACGCGTTTCGCCCATGCGATCCGCGAGGTGGCAACGGCCTCCGGCGAGCCGCCGATCGCCCGCGGTTACCCGGCTTCCGTCTTCACCGAGTTGCCGCGCCTGTTGGAGCGCGCCGGTCCCGGCCCCGAAGGCGCCGGCACCATCACGGCGATCATCTCGATCCTCGTCGACGGCGACAACCACAACGACCCGATCGCCGATTCGACGCGCGGCATCCTCGACGGCCATATCGTCCTGCAGCGCAGCCTCGCCGAAGAAGGGCGCTATCCGCCGATTGATCCGCTCGCCTCGATCTCGCGTCTTGCCCGCAAGGCCTGGACGCCGGATCAGGAAAAGCTGGTGTCGCGGCTGAAGGTGCTGATCCACCGTTTCGAGGAAACGCGCGACCTGCGCCTGATCGGCGGTTACCGCCAGGGCGCCGATCCCGATCTCGATATGGCGGTCAAGCAGGTGCCGATCATTTACGACGTCCTGAAACAGTCGCCGGGCGATCGCGACTCGCCCGATGCCTTTGCCGATCTCGCCGGCGCCCTCAAGGCTGCCGCCGGCATCGGCAATCAGGGCGGAGCCATCCAGAGGAGATAGACGTGGCTGAATTCGACGATGAACGCATCGCTTCCCCGAAGCAGCGCAGAAAGGCCGCCGGCCTGGATCGGTTTCTGACCTTTGCGGGCCTGGCGCTGGCCGGCGCCTCCGCCTTCTTCCCCTGGTACGTGTTCTTCAACGAAGACAAATTCGGCATCAACGTCGCCGCCAGCGACAATTCGCGCGAACTGCCGGATTGGCCGGCCCGCAACGTCTTCAGCGTCTCGCCGCTTGCCATGGTCAACAAGAACGAGCCGGACAAGAAGGCGCCGCCGATCGATCCGCTGACGACGGCGACGGTCTCCGACCTCGGCAAGGAGCGTGAGGGCCGCCCCATCCTCGAGGATCAGCCCTTCCCCGGCAAGTCGTCCTTCCGCCTGCTGCACGTTTCCAACGGCCGGGCGCTGATCGAGGATACCTCCGGCATGTATGTGGTACGCGTCGGCTCGATCCTGCCGGACCAGAGCCGCCTTGCGACAATCGAACAGCGCGAGGGCAAGTGGATGATCGTCACCTCCAAGGGTGAAACCTACCAGAACAACTGAACCTGCCGGCCAGACCGGAAGGCAACAGGGGCTCCGCCGAAAACCGGCCGGGGCCCCGGTTTTTTGTGCGCGGGGCCTACCCCTGAAGAGCGCCTCTAAACCTGATTTCCCGTAAGTCCCACGCAAGATTACCGCACTAGGTTCGGGACAGTAAAAACGGAGAGTCTCATGCAACCGATCCAACTTTTCGACTTGGCTTCGCGACAGGCGGAATGGCTGACGATCCGTCAGCAGGTCGTTGCCGGCAACATCGCGAATGCCAATACCCCGAAGTTCCGCGCCAAGGACGTCACGCCCTTCGACGCGGTGCTCGACAAATCCGACATCACCATGACGCGCACCAATCCGGCCCATCTAAGCGGCAATGATTTCAGCGCCAGCGGCGATATCGACGTCAAGGATGCCGCACTCGACCAGGAAATCGGCGTCCAGGAATCCGGCAACACGGTCGGCCTGGCCGAGGAGCTCTCCAAGTCCGGCGATATCAAGCGCCAGTACGATCTGAACACCTCGCTGGTCAGTTCCTTCAACCGCATGATGCTGATGACCGTCAGGAAGTAAAAGCCATGGATCCGCTTTCTGCAGCAATGAAAATCGCCGGTTCCGGGCTCGAGGCGCAGTCGACGCGCCTGCGCATCGTTTCGGAAAACATCGCCAACGCCCGCTCGACCGGCGACACACCTGGTGCCGACCCCTATCGCCGCAAGACGATCACTTTCGGCCAGCAGATGGATCGCGTCAGCGGCGTCGAGACCGTCGACGTCAAGAAGGTCGGCGTCGACGACGGTGACTTCAGCACCGAATTCGACCCCAGCAATCCGGCTGCGGATCAGAAGGGCGTCGTCAAGCTGCCGAACGTCAACATTCTGGTCGAGATGGCCGACATGCGCGAAGCCAACCGCTCCTATGACGCCAATCTGCAGACCATCAAGCAGACCCGCGATCTCATCTCCTCCACGATCGATCTCCTGAAGAGCCAATAATAATGATCAACAGCGTCCAGAATGTCAGCAATCTTTCGATGACCCGCGCGCTCGGCGCCGTCGACACCGAAAATTCCGCCTCGTCGTCCGCGGCCACCATGCCGGGTACTGCAGGTGCGGCCAACGGCGTGAGCTTCGCCTCCGTCATGGGCAATATGGCAAACGACGCGGTCACCAGCCTGAAGGGTGCGGAAAGCATGTCCTTTGCCGGGATCAAGGGCACGGCGACGACGCGTGAAGTCGTCGATTCCATGCTCCAGGCCGAGCAGACGCTGCAGACGGCGATCGCCATCCGCGACAAGGTCGTTTCGGCCTTTCTCGAAGTCACCAAGATGCAGATGTAACTGATTTGAGGACGAACACATGAGAGCGCTCGCCATTGCAGCAACGGGCATGGATGCCCAGCAGACCAATCTGGAAGTCATCGCGAACAACATCGCCAACATCAATACGACGGGTTTCAAGCGCGCGCGCGCCGAATTCTCCGATCTTCTCTATCAGACCGAACGCGCCAAGGGTGTCGCCAACCGCGCCAACCAGGCCGTCGTTCCCGAAGGTGCCAATATCGGCCTCGGCGTCCAGACGTCGGCGGTCCGCAACCTGCATCTGCAGGGCGAACTGACCCAGACGGGCAACGATCTCGACGTGGCGCTGATCGGCAAGGGCTTTTTCCAGATCCAGTCGACCGACGGGACGACGCTCTACAGCCGTGCCGGCGCCTTCAACAAAAACGACCAGGGCCAGCTCGTCACCATCGACGGCTACGAGGTCATGCCCGGCATCACCATTCCGACGGGCTCGACCGAGCTGACGATCAGCCGCTCCGGCCAGGTTTCGGCCAAATTGCCGGGTGCGACGGACGCGACCGTGCTCGGCCAGCTGACCCTTGCCGACTTCGTCAACGAGGCCGGCCTCCAGCCGATCGGCGACAATCTCTTCCAGGAAACGGCTGCCTCCGGCGAAGCCGTCGTCGGCAATCCTGACGAGGAAGGTTTCGCCTATATGAAGCAGGGTTATCTGGAAGCCTCGAACGTCGACCCGGTGAAGGAAATCACCGAGCTGATCTCGGCCCAGCGCGCTTACGAAATGAATTCCAAGGTGATCACCACCGCTGATGAAATGGCCTCCATCGTCAGCAAGAACCTGAAGTAAAGGGAAGGGCCGAAACATGATGTTTTGCCGGGCAGGACACATCCCAGGATGGGTGGCGGCAGCCACGATCGCAGTCGCGGGCATTTTCTCGCCCGCGGACGTGGACGCCGGCATGGGTTATGCCGTCGTCCCGACGACGATCATCTACCCCGGCGACACATTGTCGGCCAGCCAGCTTCAGGAGGTCGAGGTCACCAACCCCAACCTCGCCGGCGATTTCGCCAAATCCATTTCCCAGGTCGAAGGCCTGGTCTCCAAGCGCACCTTGCTGCCGGGCCGCACGATTTCGGTTTCAGGTCTGCGTGAGCCCTATACGGTAACACGCGGATCTTCGATCCGCCTCGTCTTCTCGCTCGGTGCGATGACCATATCAGCCGCCGGCTCGCCGCTCGAAGACGGTGCCACCGGCCAGCTGATCCGCGCGCGCAATATGGATTCCGGCGTCATCGTCAGCGGCACGGTGCTTGCGGACGGCACGGTCCATGTGAGGGCAAAATGAAATTGTTCTTCCGGTTCTTGACCCTTGTCGCGGTTCTCGCCATGAGCCTGGCCGACGTCGCGCCCGCCTGGGCGCTGACCTCCCGCATCAAGGATATCGCCTCCCTTCAGGCCGGCCGCGACAACCAGTTGATCGGTTATGGCCTGATCGTCGGCCTGCAGGGAACCGGCGACGGCTTCCGCGCCTCGCCTTTCACCGAGCAGTCGATGCGGGCGATGCTGCAGAATCTCGGCATCTCGACGCAGGGCGGTCAGTCCAACGCCAAGAACACGGCGGCCGTCATGGTCACCGCCAACCTGCCGCCCTTCGCAAGCCCCGGCAGCCGCATCGACGTGACGGTGAGCTCGCTCGGCGACGCGACGTCGCTGCGCGGCGGCACGCTCGTCATGACCTCGCTTTCCGGCGCCGACGGCCAGATCTACGCCGTCGCGCAAGGCGCGGCCATCGTCACCGGCTTCCAGGCCCAGGGCCAGGCTGCGACCGTGACCGAAGGTGTGACCACCGCCGGCCGCGTGCCCGGCGGCGCCATCATCGAACGGGAACTGCCGTCCCGCTTCAAGGACTCGGTCAATCTCGTCCTGCAGCTGCGCAACCCTGACTTCTCGACGGCGATCCGCATCGCCGACATCGTCAACGGTTATGCCTCGGCCCGTTTCGGCGGCCCGGTCGCCGAAGCCAAGGATTCGCAGGAAGTGGTGATCCAGAAGCCGCGCCAGGCCGATCTCACCCGGCTGATGGCCGACATCGAAAATCTCATCGTCGAAACCGATACGCCGGCCAAGGTCGTCATCAACGAGCGCACCGGAACGATCGTCATCGGCTCGGATGTCCGCGTCTCGCCAGTCGCCGTCAGCTACGGCACCCTGACGGTGCAGGTCACCGAGACGCCGCAGATCATCCAGCCCGAACCCTTCTCGCGCGGCCGGACCGCGGTCCAGCCGCAGACCGACATCGCGGCCGAGCAGACCGGCGGGCGCGTCGCGATCATCGACGGTCCCGACCTCAGGACCCTCGTCGCCGGCCTCAACAATATCGGCGTGAAACCGGATGGCATCATCGCCATTCTCCAGGGCATCAAGTCGGCGGGCGCCCTGCAGGCGGAGCTTGTGCTGCAATGATAAAGATCATCAAAGACATGACGGTCCTGCAATTGCTGCGCCGGCTGGCGCTGCCGGCAGCAGGCCTGGTCCTTCTGTCGATCCCGGGCGCCTTTGCGCAGGAGCATGCGCCGGCGGGCGACATTACCTCTGAGGACGAGGTCAAGCAGTTCTGCACCAACATCGCCGACCCCGCCCGCGACCAGCGCTACCTGCTGCAGAAGCAGGAACTGGAAAAGCTTCGCGCCGACATCGACGCCCGCGTGGCGGAGATGGACAAGCGTAAGGCCGAATACCAGGACTGGCTAAAGCGGCGCGACGATTTCCTGAAGCAGGCCGAAGCCGGCCTCACCGAGATCTACAAGAAGATGAAGCCGGATGCCGCGGCACTCCAGTTGCAGGATATGAACATCGAGGTGGCCTCCGCCGTGATCATGCGGCTCGGACCGCGTCAGTCGAGCCTCATCCTCAACGAAATGGACGCGAAGAAGGCCGCGGCCATCGCCAGCGTCATCGCCAGTGCGTCCGATCCCAATACGTCGAAGGATCCTTCATGAATATGCGTTTCCCGGCCGCGATCGCCGCCCTCGCACTCCTTGCAGGCTGCCAGTCTCCGACGGCAGTCAGCGAGATCGGCCGCGCGCCCGCCATGAGCCCGATCGGCAGCGGCCTGGCCTATGGCCAGACGCCGCAGATGGCGCTTTATCCGAAGCAGCCGCGCGCGGTGGCGCAGGGGTATTCGCTGTGGAGCGATTCGCAGGCGGCCCTCTTCAAGGACGCGCGCGCGCTCAACGTCGGCGACATCCTGACCGTCGACATCCAGATCAACGACAAGGCCTCCTTCGACAACGAGACCAACCGCAGCCGCACGAATTCGAGCGGCATGAACTGGGACGTCAACGCCCAGATCTTCGGCTGGACGCCGGAGTCCAAGACCGACCTGACCTACGGCTCCGACACCAGCACCGACGGCAAGGGCAAGATCGAGCGCACCGACAAGATCACCCTTCTGGTCGCCGCCGTCGTCACCGGCATTCTCGAAAACGGCAACCTCGTGATATCGGGCTCGCAGGAAGTTCGACTGAACCAGGAACTGCGTATCCTGAACGTCGCCGGTATCGTTCGTCCGCAGGACGTCAATGCCGACAACCAGATCTCTTACGACAAGATCGCCGAAGCCCGCATCTCCTACGGTGGCCGCGGCCGCCTGATGGAAGTGCAGCAGCCTCCGCGCGGCCAACAGGCCGTCGATCTTTTCTCGCCGCTTTGAGGCTGAACGACGATGGCAGAGTCAGACGCAAGCGCAGGTCAACCGAAGAAGAAATCCGCCACGCTGATGACGATCATCGGCATCGCCGTCCTGACGCTGCTCGGCGCCGGCGGCGGCTGGGCGGTCGGTACGATCGTCGCGCCCAACATCAAGGGCGCCAAGGAGGCCGAGCAGGCCAAGGACGCCGAGGCCAAGAAAAAGGCCGAGGAGGGCCTGGCCCATATCTCGACCGAGGCCAACAACGTCGTCCAGCTCGAGCCGATCACCTCGAACCTCGCTTACCCCTCGGAAAACTGGGTCCGACTCGAGGTCGCGCTGCTGTTCAACGGGCCGCCGGATGTCAAGGTTTCCGAGGATATTCACCAGGATATCCTCGCTTATATCAGGACCGTTTCCCTTCAGCAGATCGAGGGGCCGCGGGGCTTTCAATATCTCAAGGATGACATACAGGAACGTGTTGACCTTCGCTCGCAAGGGCGGGTATCGAAGGTCATGTTCAGGACATTTGTCATCGAATGATTCGTCTCATAGTTTTCCTTGCCGCCATGATGGCGGTACCGGAACTGGCGGTGGCACAGCAGCTGCCGACTGACTTGTTGAACGTGCCGGTCGATGGCTCCGTCGCCGCCTGGATCATCCGCACATTCGGCCTGCTGACCATTCTTTCGGTCGCGCCGGGCATCCTGATCATGGTGACGAGCTTCCCGCGCTTCGTCATCGCCTTCTCGATCCTGCGTTCGGGCATGGGCCTCTCCTCGACTCCCTCCAACATGATCCTCCTGTCGCTGTCGCTGTTCATGACCTTCTACGTCATGTCGCCGACCTTCGATCAGTCCTGGCAGAACGGTGTGCAGCCGCTGCTGGCAAACCAGATCAACGAGACCGAGGCCGTCCAGCGCATCGCCGAACCCTTCCGAACCTTCATGGCGGCCAATACCCGCGACAAGGATCTGGCGCTTTTCGTCGATCTGGCGCGCGAACGCGGGCAGAATATCCAGACATCAGGTCCGATCGACTACCGCGTGCTGATCCCGGCCTTCATGATTTCCGAGATCCGCCGCGGCTTCGAGATCGGCTTCCTCGTCGTGCTGCCGTTCCTCGTTATCGACCTCATCGTCGCCACGATTACCATGGCGATGGGCATGATGATGCTGCCGCCCACCTCGATCTCGCTGCCTTTCAAGATTCTCTTCTTCGTGCTGATCGACGGCTGGAACCTGCTCGTCGGCAGTCTGGTGCGCTCGTTCAACTGACCGGCCGCCGCGCATTTATTCGCCTCTGTTCGCCAACGAGAAAACCCCGCCGGATCGCTCCGGCGGGGTTTTCATGGCGATTGAAAAGCTCACTCAGCCGCGAACGGCGCCGTGCGCGGCGGCAGCGCCGCAATGTCCATGTGCTCGGGTTCGAGATGCTGTTTGGCGCGCTCGGCCATGATTTCGTAGGCCTGTTCCAGATGATTGCAGAAACGTTCGGCGTCGAAGAGCGGCGCGATATAGCGCTTCTCTTTCAGATGCGCCTTGTACTGCGCGATCCGTCCGGGATTCTGCGCCAGTTCGACGGCGAGATCCTCGTAGGCCTGCAGGTCGCTTGCGACGAGGTCGGGCAGGTCGATGGCCCGCAGCAGGCTCTCGCTGACGCGTGAGGCGAAGTTGGTGCCCTTGACGGTCAGAACCGGCAGGCCGCCCCAGAGCTGCTCCGAGGTGGTCGTGTGGCCGTTGACGGGGAAGGTATCGATGCCGAGGTCGGCCGCCTGCTGACGGTCGATATGTTGTTCGTAGGGCGCGCGCGGGCAGAAGATGATGCGCTTGGGCGAAATGCCTGCCGTCTGGAAGTGCTTCAACAGGTTCGCCTGGTTGCGCGGCGTGTTCGCCATCAGCCAGAGCACGCTGTTCGGCGCCCGTTTGAGGATCCGGCACCAACTGTTGACGACCTCAGGCGTGATCTTGCGGTTGCCGTTGAACGAGGCGAAGATGAAGGCCTCTTCCGGCAGGCCGAGCTGCTCGCGGGTGACGGGGCGCGGCGTCGGGCGGTGCATCGGGTCGTTCGGCTGATAGCTCTCCGGCAGCCGGCAGAATTTCTCGTGGTAGAAGGGCTTGGCCGCCTCGGGCAATACCGAATGGTCGCCGATGACGTAGTCGAGATCGACATTGACCGTGCTGCCGGGGAAACCGAGCCAGCCGACATGTACCGGTGCCAGCGGCATGTTGAAGGCCGCCGCGCGGCTGCCTGACGTATGGCCCTTCAGGTCGACCATGATGTCGATATTATGCTCACGCACGACTGCCAGAACCGCCTGGTCGGAGAAGCCGTGAACGTCGACGATCCGGCCCCAGCGGCTGCGATCGGTAACATTATGCTTCAGGTATTCCGGACCCGTATGGCAGAACAGCGTCACCTCGAACCGGTCCTTGTCGTGCAGTTCGAGGATGCGCTGCAGGAGTTTCATCGTCGCGTGGCGATCCCAGAAGTCCGACGACATGTAGCCGATCCGGATCTTGTTCGACCATGTGTGCGGCTGGTTGCGGCGGAAGGCCACCCGTTCCGGGTTGAGAGGGGTGGTGCCGATCGTGGCATAGCGGTTGAAATCCTCGTTGCCGCACCAGTGCAGATGATAGAACGGGTTGTCCTTGCGCAGGATCTCGACATCGCCCTTTGCCAGTGCAGCGTCGATCACCGCCTGATGTTTGCTGGCCTCTTCGAACTCATTGAATTCGCGGGCGAAAACCAGATGCAGGAAACGGAATGCGAGATTGCCTGGAAACCGCTTGAAGAGGTTGCGCGAGAGGCTCTGGTTGGTTGCGTCGTTCAGATCGTCGCTCAGCTGCAGGGCTGCCAGGCGCATATGATCGGGATTGGAACTCTGTGACAGCACCGTCTTGAACGGGCGAATGATATCCCGCTGCTGGCGCTTCAGATAGATCGCGGTGATGATGAAAGCGAGTTCCGCGTCGTCCTGTGCCTTGGCGAGGTTTCGCATGGCGATCAGCAGAGCATCATCCTCGTTGCCGATCTCATAGTGCAGCTTGGCAGCCTGTTTCTGGTATTCGTAGGCGTTCGGCCCTTCGCAGTTGCCGGCCAGGCCATAGGCTTTCGCGGCATCAGCCTTGAAGCCGAGCTGCACGAGGTTCTTGGCCAGCAGCGCGTAGGTCTTGGCGTCCTGCTGGATATCCATGAGCTGGTTGAGCGTCGCCAAGGACTGTGTGTAGCGGCCCGCCTGGTAATCTCTGGATGCCGCAGAGAACGAAACTTTGCTGTTCAAAACCCAACTCCGTGAAGGAAATGTTCTGGCATGGCTGTCGATCGCCGACGCACGCACGAGCCGTCCTCCCGAAAACGGGGGATCGATCCGATGATGCTATCCCGGCACCTGCCACACTGCCATTCGAAGCTTGCTTGAAACCGGTGCGCCTCATGAAGGCGCCTCCCGTAATGAGAGAAAACGGTTTCTTTCCCGGTATGTTAGCATGCGAAGGAATGGATTCAGCCGGCATTAACTATGCGATGTAAGGAGCCGGCACGAGGCCTCCATTTTTAAGAAGTTGGCAAGCATTGGCTGCGAGATTGCCCTGGACATGACGGGTTTGGGCCAAACAAAAAAAGGCGCCGAGTAGCATGAAGCTGGTCCGTCATCGCCGGTACTATAGTCCGGTATGTCCTCCTTTTTGTATCTAGTTTCCAGGGGACAGATTTATGACAAGCATTAACACCAATTCTTCCGCACAGGCCGCTCTCCAGACGCTGCGCAACGTCAACCAGGGTCTCAATCAGACGCAGAACCACGTTTCGTCGGGCTACCGCGTCGAAAAGGCTTCCGACAATGCTGCCTACTGGTCGATTGCAACGACCATGCGTTCGGACAACAAGGCACTTTCCGCCGTTTCCGACGCTCTCGGCATGGGTGCTGCAAAGGTCGACACCGCTTACACCGCCATGGACAGCGCCATTGACGTCGTCGGCGACATCAAGGCCAAGCTGGTTGCCGCCACTGAAAACGGCGTTGACAAGGCCAAGGTCCAGGAAGAAATCAGCCAGCTGCAGGAACAGCTGAAGAGCATCGCTCAGTCGGCTTCCTTCAACGGTGAAAACTGGGTTGCCGGCGCCGACGGCACCAAGAGCGTCGTTTCGTCCTTCGTCCGCGACGGCTCCAACGCCGTTTCGGTCACCACGACCGACTACGTTCTCGACGACGGCTCTGCAGGCAACGTTCTGTTCGGCATGAGCGGCGGCTCGGTCGAAACCTCCACGGGTATCCTCGGCACGTCGAATGGTGCGACCGGTTCGATCTACGGGATGGACATCACCAACTTCACCGCCGGCCAGATCCAGACGGCTCTGACCAACGTCGAAGCGGCTCTGAAGTCCATGACCAGCGCCGGTGCTGCTCTCGGTTCGCTCTCCAAGCGTATCGACAACCAGGACGAATTCGTGTCCGCGCTCAGCGACTCGATCGACTCGGGTGTCGGCCGTCTCGTCGATGCCGACATGGAAGAAGAATCCTCCAAGCTCAGCGCCCTGCAGACCCAGCAGCAGCTAGCGATCCAGTCGCTGTCGATCGCGAATTCCTCTTCGCAGAACATCCTGTCGCTCTTCCGCTAAGAGCGGTCGGCAAGAGGCTTTGAAGTTTCGCGGCCGGGTCATCCCCGGCCGCGAAATGTTTTAACATAAGGTTAATGAAAATCCCTCTAAGTGTCAGATATTTTTACGCTATTTCCATTTTGAATTTAGCTTTCCTTAACCATCTTGCTGTTTTCTAGGCCCATCGAAACGGCGAGTTAACCTTAACGAGAATGGTTAACAGGCATGATGCTGATCGCTGTGGGCCGGCCGAAAATCCGGAATGTCCCTTTTTAAAATCTGCCAACAAGGGGCAAACAAACTATGACGAGCATCAACACCAATAACGCTGCAATGGCAGCCCTCCAGACTCTCCGTGGCATCAACCAGGGTCTCCAGACAACCCAGGCTCACGTTTCCTCAGGCTATCGCGTCGGCCAGGCTTCCGACAATGCTGCTTACTGGTCGATCGCAACGACCATGCGTTCGGACAACAAGGCACTTTCCGCCGTTTCCGACGCTCTCGGCCTCGGCGCTGCCAAGGTAGACACCGCTTACTCCGCCATGGACAGCGCCATCGACGTCGTCGGCGACATCAAGGCCAAGCTGGTTGCCGCCACTGAAAACGGCGTCGACAAGGCCAAGGTCCAGGAAGAAATCAGCCAGCTGCAGCAGCAGCTTCTGAGCGTCGCTCAGTCGGCTTCCTTCTCCGGTGAAAACTGGGTTGCCGGCGCTGACGGCACCAAGAACGTCGTTGCCTCCTTCGTCCGTGACGGCTCCAACGCTGTTTCGGTCGTCATGACCGACTATGTTCTCGACGACGGCTCTGCAGGCAACGTTCTGTTCGGCATGAGCGGCGGTGCGGTCGAAACCTCCACGGGTATCCTCGGCACGTCGAATGGTGCGACCGGTTCTGTCTACGCGATGGACATCACCAACTTCACACTCGGCCAGATCCAGACGGCTCTGACCAACGTCGAAGCGGCTCTGAAGTCCATGACCAGCGCCGGCGCTGCTCTGGGCTCGATCTCCAAGCGCATCGAACTGCAGGAAAATTTCGTGTCGGCTCTCAGCGACTCGATCGACTCGGGTGTCGGCCGTCTCGTCGATGCCGACATGGAAGAAGAATCCTCCAAGCTCAGCGCCCTGCAGACCCAGCAGCAGCTGGCCGTCCAGTCGCTGTCGATTGCAAACTCCTCTTCGCAGACCATCCTCACGCTGTTCCGCGGCTAATAACCCGCAGAAATATTGGCCCGCCGGTCTCCGGCGGGCACGTCAGAAACGAGCCGCGCTTCGATGGAGCGCGGCTTTTTCTAATGTCCGTTAACGGTTGATTAACCATAATGCTGTTTTCTCAGGTCAACGAGACGGCGGGTTAACCAAATTTAAGAACCGGTTAACAGGCATGAGGCTGGTCCCCGTTCCCGGTAGCTTTCCGGAATGTCCCTTTTTATCAACTGCCGACAAGGGGCAATCATTTCATGACCAGCATTTTGACGAACGTTGCGGCAATGGCCGCTCTTCAGACACTCCGCGGAATCAATGACGGCCTCGAATCTACGCAGAACCGCGTATCGTCGGGCTACCGCGTCGAAAAGGCAGCCGACAACGCCGCCTACTGGTCGATCGCAACGACCATGCGTTCTGATAACAAGGCACTTTCGGCCGTCTCCGACGCTCTCGGTCTCGGCGCCGCCAAGGTCGACACCGCCTACTCCGCCATGGACAGCGCCATCGACATCATCAGCGAAATCAAGGCGAAGATCGTTGCCGCGACCGAAAAGGGCGTCGACAAGACCAAGGTCCAAGAAGAAATCGGCCAGCTGCAGCAGCAGCTGCTCAGCATCGCCCAATCGGCCTCCTTCTCCGGTGAAAACTGGGTTGCCGGCGCCGATGGCACCAAGAGCGTGGTTTCCACCTTCGTGCGCGATGGCAGCGGCAATGTCTCGGTCAAGACGACTGACTATATCCTGGACACGAGCTCTACGGGCAACGTTCTCTTCGGCATGACCTCGACTGGCACGATCGAGACGAGCTCCGGCATTATCGGCACCTCATACGGCACGATCGGCTCGATCTACTCGATGGACATCAGCACCTTCGGCTCTGTTGAGATCTCCATGGCCCTGACGTCGATCGAGGCCGGCCTGGAAGCGATGACCAAGGCTGCATCGCAGCTCGGCTCTATTTCCACGCGCATTGAACTGCAGGAAAACTTCGTCGGAGCACTCAGCGACTCGATCGACTCGGGCGTCGGCCGCCTCGTTGACGCAAATATGGAAGAGGAATCGAGCAAGCTGACGGCGTTGCAAACACAGCAACAGTTGGCGATCCAGTCGCTGTCGATCGCCAACTCCAGCGCTCAGAACATCCTCACGCTGTTCCGCAGCTAAACCAGGCACTGAAGCTGGACCGAATCTTGCGCCATCGTCAGGCAGCAAGCAGAAAGCCTCCCGGACCGCGCCCGAAACGGCGCGGTTCTTTATTTTATATCAATGGCTTGCCCGCCATCACCATCGGCGCGGCGCCTTCAGTGCTGCGCTCTTGCCCAACAGGTTGATATCGAGTTAACCTCGCTTTCAGTTGATTTGCTTTTGCGACACGCCGGTAGAAACTCTGCCGGAGGCATGACGCCACGTCAGTCGCCGCCGGCATTCCGGCCTGCCCCTTGACCTTATTCCGAGACCCTGTCGATGACCGTTAAGATTACCAGCGCGGCCGCGGTGAATGCGCTTGCGGTGCTGCGCAGCATCAACAAAGAAGCCAGCCAGACCCAGCAGCAAGTGTCCTCGGGATACCGTATCGAGACGGCCGCCGACGATGCGTCCTACTGGTCGGTCGCGACCGTCATGCGCTCGGACAGCACCAATCTCGGGACGATCGGTGATGCGCTCGGTCTCGGGGCTGCCAAGGTGGACGCGACCTATACGGCGATGAATTCGGCGATCGATCTGATGGGCCAGATCCGCGCCAAGCTGGTCGCCGCAAGAGAGCCGGGCACCGACAAGGACAAGATCAATGCCGAGATCGGCGAATACAAGGAGCAGCTGCAGACGATCGTCGAGTCGACCTCGTTTGCCGGTGAGAACTGGCTGCTGAACGGCAATACAACAGCACCCCCGACATGGTCTGTCATCTCAAGCTTCGTGCGCGCCCCGACCGGCGAGTATCAGGCCCGGACCATCGATTTCCCATCGTCGCAGACCATTCTCATCGACAAGAACAATGCGAGCGGCGGCCTGTTCACCAAGGCGGTCGATGCCAATGCGGTCAACAACAGTGGCGCGACGGCGCGCAACTACTACCTGCTGAACGCCAACTCGACCACGCCGGCGACGGGGACGGAAATAGCGATCAGCAATACCACGACCGATGCGCAACTTACAGACATGCTTGATGTGACTGAATCGCTGCTCGCCACGCTGACGACGACAGCCGCATCCATCGGCGTGATGAAGACGCGCATCGACGATCAGATAGACTATACGGCCGATCTCTCCGATTCGATCGACAAGAGCGTCGGTGCGCTCGTCGATACCGACATGGACGAGGCTTCGATCCGGCAGAAGGCGATCGAAACCCAGAAGCAGATGGCCGTCGAAGCGATTTCGATCCTCAATACGGCGTCGAGCAAGATTCTGATTCTGCTGGAATAAAGGCGGGCGCGATCGCGGATGGCGGCGCCATTCATCCTCGCGCAAGTTTGACTTCCTAGTTTCCGGCATGAAGGCATCGTCCGAATTCGTGCCGGCGCAAGGTGAAGCCCTTGCCCGTTCGAAGCGGCATGCCGGTGCGCAAGGTCATTTTGAGCGGGGGTGGATATGCTGCATGTCTCCCGAATACTGGATGGTTTTTTATGAGCATTACGCTTTCCCGGTATTTGAAGGATTTCGGTGAACCGGAACCCTCAGCGCCGATCATCGAGATGGACGATTTCGGCAGCGACGGTTTTCCCGAAATGCCGAGCGAACCGGCAATCGACGTCGAGCAGGAGCGCCGCGATGCCTATGCGCAAGGGCATGCCGCAGCCACCGCTGATCTGACCGAGAAATACGAACTCGAGGCGCAGACACTGGCCGAGGTTCATGCGCGTGAGCTCGAGGAGCTGAAGCTTCGCTACGAAGTCGAGGCGGCGGCGGTCATTGCCTCCCGCATCCGCGATATCGCCGAAGAGGTCGCGCAGCTCGTCAGTGCCGGCGCCGCCGCGGCGATCGCGCCCGTTATGGCCGAAGCGCTCGCTGCCAGGGCCACCGAGAGCCTCGCCGTCCTGCTGCGCGACGCGATCATCGAGGGGGCCGCCGGACCGATCGTCGTCCGCGGGCCGACCCGGCTTTTCGAACTATTGACGGCCGAACTCGGCGAACATGCCGGGGCGGTTCGACACATTGAGACTGACGATATCGATCTTGCCGTCGAAATCGGCGAATCCGTCATCGTCACCCGCATGTCCGCCTGGGCAGCCAGCTTGAAGAAAGTTCTCGAATGAGCGAAGGCGAAAACCACCACCACGGCAAGAACGAGATCATCATCGTCAAGAGACATGGCGGTGGCGATCACGATGGCGCCCATGGCGGTGCGTGGAAAATTGCCTATGCCGACTTCATGACGGCGATGATGGCGTTCTTCCTGGTCATGTGGCTGGTCAATGCCGCCAACGAGGAAACCAAGGCCTCGGTCGCGACCTATTTCAATCCGATCAAGCTCTCCGACGAAAAGCCGACCGAGAAGGGGCTGAAGAAGCCCGTCGACAACGCCGAAGGCGAGGAGAAGCAGGAGAAGTCGAAACAGAAGGAAGAAAATCCGAACGACGGCAAGGCCTCGGCGGACGGTGACGACCAGACATCGACATCAGGCGACCAGACCAATTATTCCGAGGCCGATTTCTTCGAAAATCCCTATTCGGTTCTGGCCGAAATCGCCCAGGAAGTCGGCCAGCAGGCCAATGTCAGCGCCAAGGGTGATGGTGGTGCCGCCGATTCCGGTCCGGCCACCGGCGCCGATGGCGGCGAGGCCTATCGTGATCCCTTCGATCCGGACTTCTGGACGAAGCAGGTGGAGGTCACGACAGCCGGCAAGTCCGCGCCTCCCGGCAAGAACGACGAGCAGGCGGCCGAGAGCGGGGCAACCGAGGTCGCCAAGGTCGAGGATATGAAGCCGATACCGCTGACCACCGATCAGAAGGCCGCTGCCCAGGAAACCAAGGAAAACAAGAGCGCGACCGAGGCCAAGGACGGCAAGGCGCCGGATGACAAGAAGTCCGGCGACAAGAAGGCTGATGACAGGAAGGCTGGCGACAAGAAGGCCGAAGCGCAGAAGGACGCCGACCATCAGCAGGATGCGGACAAGAACGCATCGGAAACCGAGCAGCAGCAGAAGCAAGCCGAACAGCTGCAGGAGCAGATCGCCCAGCAGATCGGCGGCGTTGCCGGCAAACTTGCCGAAGGCCTGACGGTGACGGCATCCGAAGGCGGATTGCTGGTCAGCATCTCCGACCAGAGCGACGATTCGATGTTCAATATCGGTTCCGCGGTTCCCCGCCAGGAGATGGTGCTCGCCATGGAAAAGATCGGCGCCATTCTGAAGGAGAGGGGTGGCGCGGTCGCCATCCGCGGCCACACGGACGGGCGCCAGTATAAGGGCACGCAGAACGAGAACTGGCGGCTTTCGATGGATCGCGCCCAGAGCGCCTACTACATGCTCGTGCGCGGCGGACTCGACGAGAAGCGCATCTCCCAG
Organism: Rhizobium sp. BT03; assembly: GCF_030053155.1. Lineage (NCBI taxonomy): Bacteria > Pseudomonadati > Pseudomonadota > Alphaproteobacteria > Hyphomicrobiales > Rhizobiaceae > Rhizobium > Rhizobium sp. BT03. Next base: position 1,915,055 of record NZ_CP125640.1, on the reverse strand, counting down.
GTCTCGGGCTTTGCCGACCGTCGGCTGAAGCTGCCGGACGACCCGTTCAACGCGACCAACCGTCGGATCGAGATTCTGGTGCAGGCGGATCGAGGATAACAGGATGGCGCGTCGGCAGCATCGCTATGTCGGATTTGTGGCCCTCGGCCTGGCGATGCTGTCGCCGGCCGCAGGCAAGGCGCAGGATCCGGACGATCTTGCGCCGTACAAGATGCTGCGGTCGCTGCAGTTCGTGCAGGATTCCGTCGTCTCCGGCGATCATTCGGCCGGTGAGATGCAGCGCTTCATGCTGGGCACGATCGACGAGCGGCTGCGCACCGTCGACACGTCGGTCTTCGATGACGACCGCAATGTCGATGCCGCGCTGATCTACGCGATGAGCGGCGGCAATCCGCAGACGCTCGAATATCTGATCGCTCACGACGTCAACGGCTATTTCGACAATCGTGTCACCGATGTCCTTAGAAAATATCTGAGCGGCAAGGGACTGCTCGTCGCCAAGACACTGGAGGAGACGGCCAGGGAATACCGAGACAAGAAGATCGGCCCCTACCTTGCGTTGATCGGCGGCAACGTGCTGATCGCGACGAAACCGACGGACGCGCTGGATCTCTACGACCAGGCGCGCCTTGCCGCACCCGGCACGATCGTCGAGGAAGCCGCGTTGCGCCGCTCGGTCGCCATCTGCGTCGACAAGGGGATGCTCGACAGGGGCATGGCCTATTCGCAGCGCTATGTCAGGCGTTTCCTGCATTCGCCCTATGCCAGTCAGTTCGCCGATCTTTTCGTGACGCTCGTCGTCGGCCATGATCACGCGGTGAAGCCGCAGGAAGTCATCGACATTCTGTCCTTCATGGACGCGCCGCGCCAGCGCGAGGTCTATCTGCGCATCGCCCGCGCTGCCGCGATATCAGGCAAGACCGAGCTGGCGCACATGGCGGTCGAGCGTGTGCAGTCGCTTGGCGCCGGCACCGACAATGCCTTCGGTCCGCTGGCGGATTTCTATGGCGGCATGGCCGGCCTTACCACAGAGGATATCGACCGGGCGGCGAAGAATGTCAGCGGCATCGCCGGCAACGCGCTGTCGCCGCGGGATCAGGCGCTGCAGGAAGCGGCGCGATCGGTCGCCGAGCAGATCCTGCGCGCTCCCGACCCGGCAAGCCTGACGCAAGCCTCGGACCCTAACACTTCCAATCAAGAAATCACTTCTGAAAAGGCTGCGGCTATAGCTCCGCAACCGGGAGCGCCAGGCGCGCTTCCCGAGCCTGTTCCGGGAGGTGTGGCATCGACTGGCCAGAGCCAGGATACCGACCCCTCATTCAACGCATTTGTGACGACCAATCGGTCCAAGCTCGACGAGATCGACGGTCTTCTGGCGCAGGAAGGCAACGAACAATGATGGATATGAGCGTCTTGGGCGCCGCCGCCGGCGCGGAGTCCGCCGCGGCTGCGAAATCTGCGCGGCCGATGGGTAAGGACGACGCTGGCGGCCAAAAGAACGGCTTCTCCGACGCCCTTGCCAAGGCAAGCAGCGGGGACGCCAATGACGCGGCCAGCGATGCGCAGCCGGATCAGGACGTGGTTGTCGATGCCGGCGCCGAGAACATGGCGCGGACGATCCGCAGCCGCAGCGGCGCAAAGCCGTTGATCGATCTCAGCGACGCCGCGTTGAAGGCGCAGGCTGAAGCGCAGCCGGAAACCATCGCCAATACAGAAAAAGCCGCGGCAAAGCCTGGAAAGGCTGCGGTCAAAATGCCGGCGGATCTTGCCTTGAGCAAGCCCGATGCGAAAGACCGCTCGGCCGAGGAGGTCGTTCAGGCAGCCAAAGGCGGCAAGCACGCCAAGGCCGAGGCGTTGGAAACCGATACCGGCAAGGACAGTGGCGATGAGGACGGGGCCATTTCCGATGTCCTGGGCCTGCTGAAGCAGGATCTCGCCGACGGCGCGGTCGCTTTGTCAGCGGCAGCAGGCGCCCATTCATCCGCCAAAGCCGATGAGGTCAAGCCGGCCGACAAGAAGATCGAGGGCATCGAAGCCAAGGCAGGCGGCCATGCGTCCGACGCCCTGGCGGCCGTCACCGGCGTCGAGAGTGGCAAGACCGACGATGTCAAGGTTCCCGGATCGGAGAATGCCGAAGCCACTGAGGGTAGAACATTCAGGCTCAGCCGTGCCGATGGCCGTGGCGTGTCGATGGATGTTCATCTCGGCACCGAAGAGGCCGGGCCTAAGGACGGCGGGAAGAAGGCCAATGTCGAAAACATCTCGGTGCTCGAATCACGCCGTTATATCGGCCTGGCGCAGAATTCGAATTCGGCCGCCGTCACCGCCGCTCTCTCTGGCGATTCTGAATGGGCGCGCGCCATGGAACCGAGCTCGGCGCTCTCCAACGCGGCGGAATGGACGAGCACCGGCAAGGTGGTCAATACGCTGAAGATCCAGATGAACCCGCTCGATCTCGGCATGGTGACGGCGACCATGCGTCTGTCCGGCGACGCCCTGAACGTCGACCTCAAGGTCGAAACCGGCGCGGCCTATCGTCAGATGAAGGAAGATCACGGCAAGATTCTCGAAGCTCTGCGCAGCCAGGGCTATGCGGTCGACAACGTCACCATCAGCATGGCGCCGGTCGAGCGCAGCGATGCCGGCAACCAGGCAGGCAGCCAAAGCCAGGCCTCCCAGCAGCAGTCGCTGCCCCAGCAGGGGCAAGGCGGCGAGGCGCGCGAGCGTCACAATCAGACGGCACAGCGGGCGGATGGAGGCTTCAATGGCGCAGGTGAGACCGGTATTGAAGACGTTTCTGCTGGCCGCAGCGGCGGCACTGGCGGTGTTTACCTCTGAGGCGAAAGCCTCCACGGGCGCCTGCGAACGCGAAATCCAGTCGGCCGCTGCCAAATACGGCATCCCTGAGGGCATCCTCTATTCGGTCGGCCTGACGGAGACCGGCCGCAAGGGCTCGCTCTATCCCTATGCGATGAACGTCGAAGGCAAGGCGATCTTTCCGCCCTCCGAGCAGGACGCCATGAGGCAGTTCGATGTCGCCCGCAGCAGCGGCGCCAAGCTCATCGACATCGGCTGCATGCAGATCAACCACTACTATCATGGCGAAAATTTCGGCTCGGCCGAGGATATGTTCGACCCGCATCGCAACGTCGAATATGCGGCAAAATTCCTCCGCAACCTGCATGATCGTCACGAGACATGGACGATGGCGGTAGCCAGATACCATGCAGGCCCCAACAACGACCCCGCGCAGAAGCAATATGTCTGCCGCGTCATCGCCAATCTGGTCGCCACCGGCTACGGCAAGTGGACTCCCAATGCGAGTAACTTTTGCCAAAAATGATTCAACCAAAGATGGAAGTCGTCTATTGTGACGAAACTGTGTCACAATATGGCAGGAATCCGGCACAAATCCCCTGCGCAAGTCATAATTAAGGGTCCGTTAACTTTTCCACGAAATTTTGGTGTGCATAAATAGCTGGACCCACTAGATATAGATCAAATCGCTACCCAGATCTTAATCAATTATTAGTTTCTGCCATTAACTTTAACGAGTTGTCGCCGATTCGTGCGATTCGTACCCATAGATCATCGAAGTGCCACACTGATTCGGAGGCGGACGAATGATCGTCGTGGTTGATGAGCGTGAGCTCGTGAAAGATGGATACACATCTCTGTTTGGCCGTGAGGGCATTCCCTCCACCGGCTTTGATCCGACGGAATTCGGTGAGTGGGTCCAGACCGCTGCCGATTCTGATATTGCGGCAGTCGAGGCCTTCCTGATCGGTCAGGGCCAGCGCAGCCTCGAACTCCCCCGGGCGATCCGGGATCGGTCGATGGCGCCGGTGATTGCGGTCAGCGACCAGCCCTCGCTCGAAAACACCCTTGCACTGTTCGATTGCGGCGTCGACGACGTGGTGCGCAAACCGGTGCATCCCCGCGAAATCCTTGCAAGGGCGGCTGCGATCCGGCGCCGGCTGAAGGCGATCGCCAACTACACCGAAATCGGCGGGATCCGCGTCTTCTCGGACGGTCGTGACCCCGAGATCAACGGCGAAGTCTTCGCGCTTCCCCGGCGCGAGCGCCGCATCCTCGAATATTTGATCGCCAATCGCGGTCGCCGGGTCACCAAGACCCAGATCTTCAACGCCATCTACGGCATCTTCGATGAAGAGGTCGAGGAAAACGTCGTCGAAAGCCATATCTCGAAGCTGCGCAAGAAGCTGCGCAAAAAGCTCGGCGTCGATCCGGTCGATTCCAAGCGCTTCCTTGGCTACTGCATCGATTGGGCCTGATTTTCTCGGCCGGGCGGCGGCGCCCGGCTGAACCTCGATATTGGCCTCGCAGCCCGCCATGACAGACAGCTTCACGCAAGGCCCGACAAATACTCTCGAGTTTAACAGGTAAAACGAGGTTTTCAGATGAGCATTTTCGGCAGCATGAAGACGGCAGTCTCGGGGATGAACGCGCAGGCGAACCGCCTCAGCACCGTTTCCGACAACATCGCCAACGTCAACACGACCGGCTACAAGGCCGTGTCGACGAGCTTCTCGTCGCTGGTCCTGCCTTCCTCGGGCGGCAACTACAATTCCGGCGGTGTTCAGACCTCCGTCCGCCAGGCCGTCTCCGATCAGGGCGACATCTCCTACACTACCTCGACCACCGACCTCGCGATCTCGGGCGACGGCTTCTTCATCGTCCAGGGCGCCGACGGCACGCCGGTCCTGACCCGCGCCGGCGACTTCACGAAGGACGACGAAGGTAATCTCGTTAACGCCGCCGGCTTCGGCCTGATGGGCTATTCCTACAACTCCGGTTCTCCCGCTGTCGTCGTAAACGGCTTTGACGGCCTCGTTCCCGTCAACGTCAACCAGGAAGGCCTGACCGCCATCGCCTCGACCTCAGGCGTCTTCAAGGGCAACCTCGATTCCAACGCTAACGTTGCTCCGGTCGCTCCTGCGACGCTTCCGAGCGACAACGGCGCTACCGGCACCCCGACAACCGATACCAAGAAGTTCTCGATGGTCGCCTACGACACGCTCGGCAACAAGGTGATGTACGACTTCTACTTCACGAAGACCTCGGTTACGACACCGCCGCCGGCAACCGGTACCGCCAGCACCTGGGAGGTTGCGATCTTCCGCAACGCCGATGCGGCGACCGGCGGCACGACCTCTTTCCCCTACACCACGGCCGGCGGCGCCGTCGCCACGACCACGCTGGACTTTGACTCCACCGGCAAGATCACCAACTCTACCGGTTCCGCTACTATCGTCGACCCGGTGACCGGCTTGTCGATCGACATGGATCTCTCAGGCTTCACCCAGCTTGGCGCGGCCTTTGCCGGCACCGGCACGCCGAACGGCCAGGCCGCCAGCCCGGTCAAGGACGTCACGATCGACGGCGACGGCATCGTCTACGCCAAGTATGAAGACGGCAGCACCAAGCCGCTCTACCGCATTCCACTCGCCAATGTCGCAAGCCCCGACAAGCTGACCCTGATGAGCGGCAACGTCTACAGCGCCAACGGCCAGTCGGGCGTCACCGTCACCGGCTTTCCGCAGACCAACGGCCTCGGCACGATCAAATCGGGCGCTCTCGAAGGTTCGAATGTCGATCTCGCCGGCGAGCTGACCGAGATGATCGAATCACAGCGCAGCTATACCGCCAATTCCAAGGTCTTCCAGACGGGGTCCGACATCATGGACGTCCTCGTCAACCTCAAGAGATAAGCAGGGTAACGGGTAAGCTATGTCGCTCACATCCGCACTTAATACCGCGCAGGGAATATTCAACAATACCGGCACGCAGAGCAGCGTCGTATCGAACAATATCTCGAATGCGGGCAATAAAGATTACGTGCGCCGGCAGGCGATGCTCACCACGTCCTTGAACGGCGCGCAGGTCGTCAAGATCGACCGGGCACAGGAAGATGCCCTGCTGCGCCAGTACCTGAAGACCTCCTCGCAAGACAGCGCCCAACAGGCATTGCTGGGGGGTCTCGAAGATCTCAAGTCGATCATGGGTGGCAACGACTACGAAACGTCGCCATCCACCTATCTCAGTGTTTTTCAGCAGAAGCTTCAGGCCTTCCGCACGACGCCGGGCAGCACCGTCGCTGCCCAGGGCGCCATCACCGCCGCCCAGGACGTCGCGAATTCGCTGAACAATGCATCGACTTCCGTTCAGGACGTTCGCGCCACCGCCGACAAGCAGATCGCCACCGACGTCGATAAGCTGAATACGCTCCTCAGCGACTTCGAGAAGGCCAACAACGCCGTGAAGACCGCCACGGCCTCGGGCGCGGATGCCTCAGGTGCTCTCGACGAACGCGAGAAGGCTCTCAAGCAGATTTCGCAGATTGTCGGCGTCAACGCGACGACGCGTGACAACAACGACATGGTGCTGAGCACGTCCGACGGGACGATCCTTTTCGAGACGGTTCCGCGCAAGGTGACGTTCAAGTCTCAGGATGTTTACAACGCCACGGTAACTGGCAATTCGGTCTATATCGACGGTGTGGCGCTGCCACGCGGCAGCGGGTCGACGACGACGGCACAGGGAAGCCTCCAGTCGCTCCTGCAGGTCCGTGACGAGATCGCTCCCAACTTCCAGAAGCAGCTCGACGAAATCGCCCGCGGCCTGGTCTCGCTCTTCAAGGAGCAGAGCACGTCGGGCACCCCGGCATATGTGCCCGGTCTCTTCACCTGGAGCGGCGGCACGGTCGATACCGGTACCACCGCGGTTGCCGGCATGGCCTCGACCATCACCGTCAGCAGCCGCGTGATCACCGCGCAGGGTGGCGATCCGATGCGCCTGCGCGATGGCGGCGTCAACGCCGGCGGGGTGGTCAACAATCCTACCCACCTCAGCGGCTATACGACGGACCTCGATCGCCTCTATACGGCGCTGGGCTCCGACATCGATTTCGACCCCGCAGTTGGAACGACGACCGGCTTCGACGCGACGACGGGCATCGATTCCAATGTCAGCATCATGGAATACGCCACCAATTCCCTCGGCTGGCTCGAGCAGTACCGCAGCAATGCCACGACCGCGGCGGAAAATAGCTCGGCGGCGCTGTCGCGCTCCGACGAAGCCTATTCCAATGAAACCGGCGTCAACCTCGACGAGGAGCTGACGCTGCTCCTTGACATAGAGCAGTCCTACAAGGCGGCGACGAAGATCCTGAATGCCGTCGATGAAATGCTGAAGTCATTGCTGGATATTGCGAGTTAAGCCATGAAGAGCTCATTTATTTCAAGTTCGGCCATTCAGAATGCGATGCGACTGACGATCCGTCAGGGGCAGAACCAGATGACCAAGGCGACGATGGAAGCAACGACGGGCGTCTATGCGGATATCGGCGTCTCACTCGGCGGCAATGCCGCAAGAAGCGTCGACTTCACCCGCGAGACCGACCGGATCGACTCGATCAAAGCAAGCAATTCGCTCGTCACCGCCCGCATGGAATCCTCCCAGCTTGGCCTTTCGAAGATGAAGGACGTCGGCGACGGCCTCGTTTCGAAGCTGACCGCGCTCCAGGGCAGCCACGATCCCGGCAGCGTCACCGTCGCCATCCAGTCGGCGACCAGCGCGCTGTCCACGATGATGGACACGGCCAATACCATGGTGAACGGCGAATATCTGTTCTCCGGCATCAACACCGACGTGCAGCCGCTGACCGACAAGACAACGGCGACGAGTGCTGCCATCGTCACGGCACTGAACAGTTATGCAGCCGGTCTCGCCCCCCCGAAGGCGGTCAGCGCTCTCACAGGCGCCGAGATGGAAACCTTCATCACGGGGACGGTGGAACCGATGTTCAGCCAGGCAAACTGGACCAATGCAACGACCGGCTGGTCGCAGGCATCGAGCCAGAACATGACGAGCCGCATCAGCAATTCCGAAGTGATCGAATCCTCGACCAACGCCAATTCCGAAGGCATGCGCTACATGGCGCTCGCCTCGGTGATGACCTCGGCTCTGCTCGGCCAGAACCTCAGCAGCGATGCAATGACAGCGGTGTCCAAGCAGGCCATCAGCTACACCACCAAGGCGACCAGCGGCCTGGTGACCCAGGCAAGCCAGCTCGGCCTTTCCCAGGAGCGCGTCAAGAAGTCCAACGACGCCCTCGACGCCCAGTCGAACATCATCAAGAACAAGCTGGTCGATCTCCAGGGCGTCGATCCCTACGAGGCATCGACCCTCGTCAAGACTTTGGAAACGCAGCTTGAAACGGCTTACACGATCGTCTCGAAGATCCAGCAGTTGAGTCTCGTAAACTACCTTTGATGAGCAAAGGCGCGCAAGATTAAGAAGGATGCATGAATGTATCAGTTCTCTTATGCCGAAGTCATGCAGGACTCGGTGGCCGACGCGAAAGAGCGGGAATGGCAGGTTCTTGACCGGTCCATAGATCTGCTGTCGTTGGCGCGCGACAAGGAAAAATACGGCCGGGAAGCCATCGAAGCCCTGTTTTATACGCGCCGGGTGTGGATCAGCTTCATCGAGGATCTGAAACATCCCGACAACCAGCTGGAGATCGAGCTCAGGGCCAATCTCATCTCGATCGCGATCTGGATATTGAAGGAGTGCGACAGAATCCGAAAACGTCTGTCGAATAACTATCAGGGCATCATCGACGTTACCACCATCATCAGGGATGGACTTAAATGAAAAGTACACTTCGCATTTCTCTGAAAGCCGGAGAAAGAATCTTCATCAACGGCGCCGTCCTGCGTGTCGACCGCAAGGTCGCGCTGGAATTCCTGAATGATGTGACGTTCCTTCTCGAAAACCACGTCCTCCAGCCGGAAGGCGCCACCACGCCGCTGCGTCAGCTCTATTTCATCGCGCAGATGATCCTCATCAATCCCGAGGGCAAGGACCACTCGACGGCGATGTTCCGCAAGTCGATCACCATGCTGCTCACCTGCTTCAAAAACGAGGAAATTCTCGCCGAACTGAAGCGCATCGATGCGCTCGTCTCGACCGGCCGTGCTTTCGATGCGTTGAAGGCGATCCGCGGCCTCTACGCGATCGAAGACAATATCCTCAACAACCACGAGATGCCGCCGACGATGGTCGAGCAGATTCGCAGGGAGATCGCACCATGGCGGTAGATGCAACATCGAGTGTGACCTCAACGGGCACGACAAGCACGACAAGTTCCGCCCAGCAGAAAGCGACGCTGAACTACGACAATTTCCTTCAGCTGCTCATCGCGCAGATGAAGAACCAGGATCCGACCGATCCGGTCGACGCCAGCGAGCAGATGTCACAGCTGGCAAGCTTCTCGCAGGTCGAACAGACGATCCAGACCAACACCAAGCTGGATACGCTGCTGTCAAGCTCGAGCCTCACCCAGGCCAGCAGCTACGTCGGCAAATACATGGAAAGCGCCGACGGCACCGTCAAAGGCACCATCGAATCCGTCAAGGTTTATTCCGACGGCATCATTGCGACGACCACGGATGGCGGTAAGATACTCGTGCAGGCGGGAATCACCGTTGCTGACAAGGCGCCGACCACGACCAGCGACAGCAGCAGTAGCTGATACCGCGGCGCCGACGCGCCTGTGACACCAATCAATAGCGGCCCGGCCTCGGCGGGGCTGCTTCAAGGCGATATGAGGTTGCCTTCAGATGAATGAAGCTGATGCATTGGATCTGTTCCAGGCCGCGATCTGGACCGTCCTGATTGCTGCCGGTCCCGCCGTCATCGCCGCGATGGTGGTGGGTCTCATCATCGCCTTGATACAGGCGCTGACCCAGGTGCAGGAAGCGACGCTGACCTTCGTGCCGAAGATCGTCGCGGTGCTGATCACCGTCGGCGTCACCGCCCCCTTCGTCGGCTCGCAGGTCTCGATTTTCACCAATCTGGTCTTCTCGCGCATCCAGTCCGGCTTCTAGAGCAATTCCAGCAAAAGTGCGCAGCGGTTTTGCCAGACAAAGCGCAAAGCGCTTTTGCCGGGGATTGCGTGGAAACAAAGCTAAGAGCGGTTCTGCGCTTCGATGAAAAGCTGAACCACTCTGAGCCACCTTCGCGCAAGCTTCGCCATTTAACTCTCGATCCGAATTGGGCGGACCGAGTCCGCCTCCTCTCATGAAGAGACGGAACTGTTATGGCGCAACCACCTGCACTCCCCCTTCCGAAAGTCGCCCCGAGCCTGCGCGATATCGGTTTTGCCCTCGGCATCATCGGCATCATCTGCATTCTCTTCCTGCCGATCCCGCCATTCCTGATCGACATGGGACTGGCCTTCTCGATCGCCTTCTCGGTGCTGATCCTGATGGTCGCGCTGTGGATCCAGAAACCGCTCGATTTCTCGTCCTTCCCGACCATTCTGCTGATCGCGACGATGACCCGGCTGGCGCTGAACATCGCGACGACGCGCGTCATCCTGTCCCACGGCAATGAAGGCCACGATGCGGCCGGCGGCGTCATCGCCGGTTTCGCAAGCCTGGTGATGTCGGGCGACTTCGTCATCGGTCTGATCGTCTTCCTGATTCTCATCACCATCAACTTCATCGTCATCACCAAGGGCGCCACGCGTATCGCCGAAGTCGGCGCGCGCTTCACCCTCGATGCCATCCCCGGCAAGCAGATGTCGATCGACGCCGATCTTTCGGCCGGCATCATCGATGAAAGGGAAGCCCAGCGCCGGCGCCGGGAACTCGAAGAGGAAAGCTCCTTCTTCGGTGCGATGGACGGTGCCTCGAAATTCGTGCGCGGCGATGCCGTCGCCGGCCTGATCATCACCGCCATCAACGTCTTCGGCGGCATCATCATCGGCTATTTCCGCCACGGCATGCCGATCGGCGAAGCAGCCGACGTCTTCGTCAAGCTCTCCGTCGGCGACGGCCTCGTCTCGCAGATGCCGGCCCTCATCGTCTCGCTCGCCGCCGGCCTCCTCGTCTCGCGCGGCGGCACCACCGGCTCCACCGACCAGGCTGTCGTCAACCAGTTGAGCGGTTATCCCCGCGCGCTCTCGGTCTCGGCCGTACTGATGTTCGTCCTGGCCTTGATGCCGGGCCTGCCATTCGTCCCCTTCGTGATCCTCGGCAGTCTTCTCGCCTTCGGCGCCTGGTTCATCCCGCGTCAGGTCGAGGCTGAAAACAAGCTTCGCCGCGAGCAGGAGGAAAAGAAGGTCGTCCAGAACAAGGAGCTGGAAAAGGATTCGGTCAAGTCGGTGCTGCGCACCTCCGAGATCGAGCTCGCACTCGGCAAGATGGTCTCGACCCGCCTGCTCGGCGCCCACCAGGAACTCGCCTTCCGCGTCGGCAAGATGCGCAAGAAGTTCGCCACGCAATACGGTTTCGTCGTGCCCGAGATCAAGGTCACCGACGATATCGCCATCGCCGAGAAGTCCTACCAGATCCGCATTCACGGCACGACGGTCGCCTCCAATCTGCTGCGCGTCGGCGAAGTTCTCGTCGTTACCGGCGCCGGCCGCCGGCCGAGCATCCCCGGCGACGAAATCCGCGAACCCGCTTTCGGCATGCCGGCCGTCTCGATCCTCGAAAACTTCGCCGACGACCTGAAACGCGAGGGCTTCCAGCCGATCGACAATGTTTCCGTCGTGCTGACCCATATGAGCGAGGTCATCCGCAACAACCTGCCGCAGCTTCTGTCCTATAAGGACGTCAAGGTGCTGATCGACCGGCTCGACCCGGAATACAAGAAGCTCGCCGACGAGATCTGCTCGTCGCACATGTCCTATTCGGGTCTGCAGGCGGTGCTCAAGCTGCTGTTGGCCGAACGCGTCTCGATCCGCAACCTGCACCTCATCCTCGAAGCGGTGGCCGAACTCGCCCCGCATGTCAGGAAGACCGAGCAGATCGTCGAGCATGTCCGCATCCGCATGGCCCAGCAGCTTTGCGGCGACCTCGCCGACAATGGCGTGTTGCGCGTGCTGAGGTTGGGCAGCAAATGGGATCTCGCTTTCCACCAGGCGCTGAAGCGTGACACCAAGGGCGAGGTGATCGAATTCGACATCGATCCGCGCAGCCTGGAGGAGTTCAGCGAACAGGCCACCAAAGTTATCCGTGAGTTCATGGATCGCGGCCTGCCATTCGCACTTGTCACCTCGCCGGAAACACGCTCCTATGTGCGCATGATCATCGAACGGCTGTTCGCCACGCTGCCGGTCCTGTCGCATGTCGAACTGGCCAAGGGCATCGAGATAAAGATTTTGGGCTCTATTTCATGATAACAGACCCGCAAGGGACCGTTCTCGCGCTGTTCCTGGTTTTCTGCCGGATCGGTGGCTGTGTGCTGGCTCTTCCGGGTTTTTCCTCGGCGCGCGTGCCCGAACAGTTGCGCGTCTTCATCGCCGTCGCACTCTCGATCGCCGTCGTGCCGCTGCTCTGGGATACTGTCTATCCGGCCGTTCACACCGGTTCCGGAACCTATATCGGCCTGATCTTCAGCGAATCGCTGATCGGTGTGATGTACGGCATGCTGGCGAGGATCTACACGCTCGGCATGCAGTTCGCCGCCTCGATCCTTGCCACGATGGTCGGCTATACCCAGCCGGGCTCGGCCGACATCGTCGAAGATTCGCCGGAGACCAGCCTTTCCGCCTTTATCACCTTTGCCGGCATCATGATCCTCTTCATCATGGATTTCCATCACATCGTCTTCCGCGCGCTGATCGATTCCTACACGACCATGCCCTTCGGCGGCCTGATGCAGATGCGCGCGACGCTGATCTCCTTTACCGACACGCTGGAGCAGACCACCTACATCATGCTGCGGCTGTCGAGTCCGTTTTTGATCTACGGCCTGATCTTCAACGTCTCGATCGGCTTCATCAACAAGCTGGCGCCGCAGATCCCGGTCTACTTCATCTCCACGCCCTATCTGCTGATGGGCGGGCTCTTCCTGATCTATTTCTCGATTGCGGCGTTGGTCAGCCAGTTCGGCCAGTCCTTCGGCTCAATCTATATCGGGCGTTGAGACGATGGTCGAAAAGAACCGCTCCCAGAAGCTCAAACGACTGCTCTCGGTGCAGCGGCATATCGAAAGGATGGCCGAGAACGATCTGGCCGAAACCAGCCGCCAGCGCGTCGAGGTCAATGCGCAGATGGACGACGTCATCGTCGCGCTCGGTTCCATGGACCCGGTCCATCACGCTTTCTCGCAAAATTACGCCGACCGATTCGGCAGGCTCTCCATCAAGGACCTGCAGCTGACCGGCATGCAGCAGGTCCACGAAATGCGGCTGGCGCGTGAGCGCGCCAAGGGTGACCGGTTCGAAGAAGGCATGAAAGAAGCCCTCGAGGCCGAGCGCCGCGAGGCCGACGACAATGCCGTCTACGATGTCATCGATCAGCAATTCGCAACGCCAGCCTCCAGCAAGCTTCGAAACCCATAGTCGTTACGATCTTAAATTAGAGGATTGTAACGTGGCTATTTCGCCCCCCAGTGATCTGGTCCTGGACGTTGTCAAAGCTGCCGACCCCATGGAGGTTCAGGCGGCCCAGGAAAAATTGAAGGCAAATCGTGCGGCCTTTGCCGCAACGAGCCTCGCCGAGAACGGCAAGGGCTTCTCCACTACGGTCGATGTTCTCGATCATATCGGCCAGAAAAGCGGCCTCAACAACATCCAGAACCGCACCAAGGCCGAGGAAGTGCCGGAAAGCTACCGGAAGTTCGAGGCCATGGTTCTGCAGAATTTCGTCAAGTCCATGCTGCCGAGCGAAAGCGAGGACGTCTACGGCAAGGGCGCCACCGGCGATATCTGGAAAGGCATGATGGCCGAACAGCTCGGCAACACCATGGCCAAGGGCGACGGCATCGGCATCGCCAAGCAGATGTACAGCGAGCAGCTGCGCCGGCAGGAAGGCAAGATCGTCAATGCCTCGACCGATAACGATGACCGCAACACTGCGCTCAGCATGATCGACGACTTCCAGCGCAAGACATTCGGCACGCCGACCGCCGAAGCCAAGACCGATAGAACAGGATGATTTCAGGCCCCTTGGCCTGAAATCTGAATCCGCTTCTCAATTGAAGAGTTAGAGCATGCTGCGATCCGAAACCGCGCACAGTTTTCGGCATCATGCTCCAAGCGACGCATAACCGAGGGTACAATGGAAATAGTTTCGAACGAATACAGGATCAAATCCGTTCTCGGACGCCTCGAAATGATCATCGACAATGAGAACACCCGGATCGGCAGCGATCCGCAGTTCGATCTCAAGGTCTCCAATGCGCATAAGAGCCGCTGCCTCTATGAGCTGTCGATGCTGTTCCGCGACACCGATCCGGCCGAGCTTGCCGCTGCTCATCTCGATCAGCTGCATGGGCTGAAGAAGAAGCTGGTTCTCAATGCCCGTCGGGTCGAGGCGCATCTCGAAGCGGTTCGCGCTGTCGCCGACCTGCTGAAGAACGCCGTTCAGGACGCCGATGCCGACGGCACCTATTCCCAGGAACAATTCGCCGCGCGTGGAAACTGATGATCAAGCTCGTCCTTACCGGTGTCTGGGTTTGCGCCATCACCTTGGCTTCGGTCTATTTCTCGGTGTATCTGGCGACCGCGCCGGAGCCTGCGGCCACTGATTCCAAGCAGAGCGCGCTCGAACTGGTGAAGGGCGAAACGATCACCGTCCCCATCATCGGTGACGGCGCGATCACCGGCTACTTCCTCGGCCGCGTTTCCTTCATGATGAACAAGGAGATGCTGAAGGGCGTCACGCTGCCGCTGGCCGAGATGACCACGGACGAGCTTTTCAGCCTGCTCGTCGGCAACAAGATGGTCGATATCGCCCATATCAAATCCTTCGATCCGAAGGTCTTCCGCGAAGAGATCAAGAAGGGCATGAACGAGCGTCTCGGCGGCGACTATGTCGCCGAGGTGATGCTGGAGCAGCTCGACTATCTCTCCAAGGAAGACGTCAAGGAAAGCTCCGCCGGGCAGCCGAAGAAAGTGGGCACACCCGTCAAGATCGTCGAGACCGCACCGGCCGGCGAAGCGCCGGCGCCGGCCGCCCACTAATATTCAGAATAGCATCGACGAAAACGGCGCCGCAAGGCGCCGTTTTTCGTTAAAGCATGTCGCGCAAAAGCGCGAAGCGCTTTTGCCGCAAAGACATGCGTAAAAACAAAGAACTAAAGCGCAAGGAGCGAATCCAAAAGATCGCGACGCGCTTTAGCGCACGTGGTTAATAAACCACTTATACGAGCATGGAAATTCAAGGGATTTTCCTAAGGGTTGTTTGAAGCCGTCCTGTTATACAGGTGTCACAGCCCGGCAGTGCCGCCTTCCGAGATCGGAGCGACGCCGTCCGGGCGTGACGCGGCCGGTTCTTCCAGGAACCTGCGCTGCGCAATGATGGGCTTGTTTTCCGGGATGTCGGGCGCATGCAGCACCCTCGGCAGGAGGTAGGAATGAATCTGATTGCAAACTTCGCGGTGCTCGCATCGCGGCGGACGATCTTCGATCTGCCGGTCTGCGATCTCGGCTGGGACGATGCCCTCGTTTTCATCAACGAGCTGGCCTCCATTCCCGTCGGCCAGACCGTGGTTTGCTTCGTCAACGCCCACAACATGCTGACGGCGCTGCGCGACGACGAATATTACCGGATCATGTCGCACAATCTGGTGCTGCCGGATGGCATCGGCCTCAACATCGCATCGCAGATCGCCCATGGTTCGCCGTTCCCCGCCAATCTGAACGGCACCGATTTCGTGCCGGCCTTCCTGACCTTCATGGAGGCTCCGCGCCGCATCGGCCTGATCGGCGGCACGCGTTCGGTCGTCGAGGCGGCGGCGGAAAATTTCCGCAGGCATACGCCCTGGCATGAATTCGTCGTCGTTTCCGACGGTTATTTCGACAAGGTCGATTCCACTGAGGTCACCGAGGAGATCGAGCGTCAGAAGCTCGACATCCTGATCGTCGGCATGGGAACGCCGCTGCAGGAGAAATGGGTCCACGACAATATCCGTGCCGATCATGCGCGCCTGGTGCTGACGGTCGGCGCCCTCTTCGACTTCGTTTCCGGCGCCGTTCCCCGCGCACCGAAGACGGTGCGGATGATGCGTATGGAATGGGCCTATCGCCTGTTGCAGGAGCCGACGCGCCTCTGGCGCCGCTACGTCATCGGTATCCCGGTCTTTCTCTTCCATGTGCTGCGCTATCGCTTCCAGCGGCGTGAAAGGATCCTCAGCCATCCGGAAGAGCCCGCCACCGCGCTGCAGCCGCGGTCAGACCACAAGAAAGCAAGCTGAAGCGATAGACAGCCTCAAATCGGTTCCGATTCGAGGCGCTATGCTCAGTTCTTACACGCTGCAATTAACCATTTCTTTGCCATGAATATTTAGACTGGCTTAATCATCTGCATCCGTGCGGATGATTAAATTCGGCCATCATGTGCATGAGATGTGGCGCAAATGTACGATATCAGGGCCAGAAGCAGCTTTCACGATCGCCCGGCCGCCCGGCCGGCGGCGCCCGCGTCGGTGCGCGCCCATGACGATCGTTATGGTGTGCCCCCCAGATTGCCCCGGTCGAACCGGCCTGATATCGCTCCGCCCGAGGCCGAACTGCTGCGCGCCATCGGCCGCGCGCTGGAAGAGCAGCGTGCGAAGGCGGCGCGCACGGAGCCGCTGGTTGATCGTATCGAAACCATCCTCGGCAATCGCCTACGGGCCGCCAACGACATCGGCCATCCGCTTCCTCACGAACAGCCGCGCCGTCAAGAACCGGCTGCTCCGGTCATCCAGCCGATAATCTCGCCCGAACCGCTGGCCGCGATCCGGCAGGAAGCGGCCGAGCCCCGCCCGCCAGCGCCGCGGCGGCGCGTCGGCGGCAGTGCTCTTGCGGTGACGGTCGCCGCTGCGACGATGATCGGCGCCGGCCTGCCGGCGCTGATGCCGGCTTCGCCAACCCTCTACCGCGCCGAAGCGACGCTTGCGGTGAAGACCGATGCCGCAAGCCGGGCCGCCTTCACGCAGGCCGCGGCGAAAGGGCTGATCTCGGCGCGGGTCGTTGCTTCGGCGGTCGCCGCCCTGAAACTCGATCACGATCCCGAATTTGCCGGCCAAAGGGCCAATGCGCTTGGCGTTGCGCTCGATCTGCTCTCGGCGACCGGGGCAGCCGCCGATCCGGCCTCGCGCGCCGAGGCGGCGTTGAAACATGCCGTGGAGATCCTGCCCGATGCTGCCGCCGGCACGATCCGCGTGCGGGTGACGACCGGCGACAGCGGCAAATCCATGCGCATCGCCGCAAGGCTTGCCGAAGCGGTTTCCCCGGCGGACGGCCCCGGCGGCAGCGCCGAAACCGACGCGGCCTTGCGCAAGGCCTATGACGAGGCGAAAGCGGAACTGACGGCCTTCACGGCAAAGAGCGGCGAGGGCAACGTCAAGGTGGCGGTCGATCTTCGCCGCCAGATCGACCGGCTCGATGCCGATCTGAAAGAAGCCGACCAGACTATCCTCAGCGCCAAGGCGCAGGCCGACCGGTTGAAAGCCGCAAAACTTGCCGGCGTGCTCGACGGTTCGCTGCCTTCCGACATGCTCTCGCCGGCGCTGCAGGACTGGCGCGACAAATATGCGGTTGCCAGGACGGCGCTTGCGCAGCTGTCGGCCGAGCTCGGCCCGCGCCATCCGCGCCTGCTGCAGCAGCAGGCCGAAACCGATGGTCTGAAGGAGAATATGGGCAAGGAGCTTGCCCGTCTTGCCCAGGCCGCCAACGCCGCCGCGAAGGCGGCCGTCGATGCGCGCAAGGGCTTGAACGACCGCCGCAACACGCTGATCGCGCAAAGCCGGGATACCGGCGTCGATCTCGCCCGGCTGACCGAGCTCAGCGAGAAGGCGACCGCCGCACGCTCGCGCCTGGAAGATGCAGCGTCCGCCTCGACGGGAACGGTTGCCGACGGCCATATCTCTCTCATCAGCCCGGCTCGGGCAACGGCGGTATCGGCGCCCGACGGCCTGACCGGCCGCTCGCTGGCCGGCGCTGCCGCGGGTCTCGCCGCCGGTCTTGCTGCAGCCTTCCTGCTGCGTCGGCGTAAACCCATGGCAGCTCCCGAAGAGGAATCCCCATCGCTGTCTTCGCCGCCGCCGGCACCGCAACCGGTCCCGACCGCGGCCGACGAGATGGAGGTGCTGCGCTCCGAACTCTCCGGCCTGCGCGACCGGCTTCTTGTTCATGGCCTCGAAGCGCGGCAGCCGCTGCGCTGAACGATCATTTCCTTGCATTTTTGATATTGCCTTGCTGCTTTCCGACAGGATAGGGCGTTAGCGGGCATTTGACGCTCGCCGACTATCCATAGATTGGCGCGAAACAGGGCGGAGAGACGCGTGACGACAGTAATCGACGGCAAGAATGTAGCTGCATCGGTCATTCAGACGGTCAAGAGTGCGACGGCAGCGCTGGAAAAGAGCAGCGGCGTCACCACCGGCCTTGCGGTCGTCATCGTCGGCGACGATCCGGCAAGCCACGCCTATGTCGGCTCCAAGGGCCGCATGGCCAAGGAATGCGGCTTCAAATCCGTCCAGCACACGCTGCCGGCCGAGACGAAGCAGGAGGATCTGGCAGCCCTTGTCGCCACCCTCAACGCCGATCCGTCGATCCACGGCATCCTGGTGCAGCTGCCGCTGCCGAAGCCGCTCGACAGCGAGCCGATCATCCAGGCGATCCTGCCGGAAAAGGATGTCGACGGCCTGAGCATCGCCAATGCCGGCAAGCTCGCCATCGGCGACCTGAAGACCGGGTTGGTCTCCTGCACGCCGGCCGGCGCCATGGTCTTCGTCCGCCGCACCCATGGCGAGGATCTCTCCGGCCTCAACGCCGTCGTCATCGGCCGCTCCAACCTGTTCGGCAAGCCGATGGCGCAATTGCTGCTCAACGCCAATGCGACGGTGACGATCGCCCATTCGAGAACCAGGAACCTCGCCGAGGTCTGCCGCAACGCCGATATTCTGGTGGCCGCCGTTGGCCGGCCGGAGATGGTCAAGGCCGATTGGGTCAAGCCGGGTGCGACGGTCATCGACGTTGGCATCAACCGCGTGGCAGCCCCCGAAAGGGGCGAGGGCAAGACCCGGCTCGTCGGTGACGTCGCCTTCCGCGAGGTCTCCGAAGTCGCCAGCACCATCACCCCGGTTCCCGGCGGCGTCGGCCCGATGACCATCGCCATGCTGATGGCCAACACGGTCATCGCCGCGCATCGCGCCGCGGGGCAGACACCGCCACAATTTTGATTGTTAAAGCATGTCGCGCAAAAGTGTGCAGCGGTTTTGCCAGGCAAAGCGCTAAGCGATTTTGCCGCAAACGACATGTGTAAAAACAAAGAGCTAAAGCGCAAGGAGCGAATCTGAAAGATCGCGACGCGCTTTAGGACTGCGGGGCAGGGCCGGTCGAAGCCCGGACGATCAGTTCGGTCTTCCAAAGTTCCTGTTCGGGAAAGGGGCCGGCCTCTTTCACCGTGCCGATCAGCCGCTGGGCGATGCGAACGCCGGCGGCCCTCAGCGAGGAGCGCGTCGTCGTCAGCGGCACCGAGAAGTTTTCAGGCTTCAAGAGCGGCAGCACGTCGTCATGGGCAATTAGCGATATATCCTCGCCGAGCCGCAATCCCGCCTGGTTGACCGCGCGGATTGCGCCGAGCGCCAGCACCGTGCTGGAACAGAGGATGGCCGTCGGCCGCTGCGGCAGCTGCAAAAAATGTTCCATCGCCAACAGGCCTTGCTCGTCCGTCATCAACGTATGGCTGATGCAATCCTCGTCGAGCGCCAGGCCGCGCTCGGCAAGGGCCGATAGGACGCCGTTCTTCCTGCGGATGGCGAAATCGAGATGCATCTGCCCGTTCATCAGCGCAAAGCGCGTATGGCCGAGCTGCAGCAGAAGCCGCGTCGCATCGTAAAAGGCGCCCTCATTGTCGATGTCGAGATAGGGATAATCGGGCTCCGCACCGAAGGAACGCCCGTGGACGACATAGGGCATGGACAGCGACTTCAGCATGGCGAGCCGCGGATCGTGGCCGCGCATATAGGCGACGAACAGCGCATCGACATTGCCGCTGATCGCCAGGCGCCGGAGTGCGGCAACCTCGTCGTCCGGGTCGGCCGGCATGATGACGAAGTGGAAGTCGTGGCGCACCGCCTCTTCGCCGAGCCCGGCCAGGAATTCACCGAAATGCACGTCGGACTGGTGGCCGGGCGCCGTCGGCATGACGAGGCCGATCGAGCCTGCCTTGCCGGTCGCAAGCCGCTGCGCCGCTTTGTTCGGCCGGTATCCGGTTTCCTTGACGGCCTGCAGCACGCGCTCCCGGGTCGCCTCGTTGACCTCGGGATAGCCGTTGAGCGCTCGGCTCACCGTCGTCTGCGACAGCCCCAGCAATTCCGATAGCTGTTTGAGATTCACCTGCTATGCTTCCTCCCGGCCCGCCCATCAGCCGTGTTGAAAAGGTCTGCCGCCTCCCAGTGGCACCCAAAGCGCTTTCAATTATGTAGCATCTGGCGCGCTTGACTCAAGAAAAATCGCTCCATATTTCCCGATAGCCGCTGCTCACGCCGTGATAACGGCGGTGTCTACAGCCGGTTTTCGTGAAATGACTTGACTCCGTTCCACCGAAAGTGGAATGAGTTGGGTGTCAAAGCGCTTTGAAATTTCTTTTAAAGGGAATTCGGCGCGGGTTGGGATTGTGATGGGAGGTTGATCACATGAAAAAGACATTTTTGATGGGCGTTGCCGTGGCAGCGCTTTTTGCCGGTGCTGCGTCCGCGGCCGATCTGAAATTTGCCCCGGGACAGGATTCCAAATTCAACTGGAAGAGCTATGACGAATTCAAGGCCGCACATGCCGATCTGAAGGGTCAGCCGCTGACGATCTTCGGGCCGTGGCGCGGCGAGGACGAGGCGTTCTTCCAGAGCGTTCTTGCCTATTTCACCGAAGCGACCGGCATCGATGTCAAATACTCCTCTTCGGAAAACTACGAACAGCAGATCGTCATCGACACCCAGGCAGGCTCGCCGCCGAATATCGCCGTTCTGCCGCAGCCGGGCCTCCTTGCCGATCTTGCCAGCAAGGGCTTCCTGACGCCGCTCGGCGACGAAAACTCCAAGTGGATCAAGGATAATTACGGCGCCGGCGACAGCTGGGTCGGTTACGGCACCTATAAGGGCAAGGACGGCAAGGAAGCCTTCTATGCCTTCCCTTATAAGGCCGACGTCAAGTCGCTCGTCTGGTATGTTCCTGAGAACTTCGAGGAAGCCGGCTACAAGATCCCGACGACCATGGAAGAGCTGCATGCTCTGAGCGACCAGATCGTCAAGGATGGCGGCGTTCCCTGGTGCATCGGTCTCGGTTCCGGCGGCGCCACCGGCTGGCCGGCGACGGACTGGGTCGAGGACATCATGCTGCGCACCCAGCCGCCTGAGGCCTACGACAAGTGGACGACTAACGAGCTGAAGTTCACCGATCCGGCCGTCGTTGCCGCGATCGACGAATTCGGCAAGTTCGCCAAGAACGAGAAATACGTCAATGGCGGCGTCGCGGCCGTGGCCTCGACCGACTTCCGCGACAGCCCGAAGGGTCTCTTCTCCGTTCCGCCGAAGTGCTACATGCACCATCAGGCCTCGTTCATTCCGTCCTTCTTCCCTGAGGGCACGAAGCTCGGCCAGGATGCCGACTTCTTCTACATGCCGACCTATGCTTCGCATCCCGAACTCGGCAAGCCGGTTCTCGGCGCCGGCACGCTCGTCTCGATCGCCAAGGATTCGAAGACGGCCCGCGCCTTCATCGACTTCCTGAAGACCCCGATCGCGCATGAGGTCTGGATGGCGCAGTCGAGCTTCCTGACCCCGTATAAGGCTGTCAGCACCGAGGCCTATGCCAACCCGCAGATGAAGAAGGAAGGCGAGATCCTGACCTCGGCCACCACCTTCCGCTTCGACGGTTCCGACCTGATGCCGGGCAAGATCGGCGCCGGCGCCTTCTGGACGGGCATGGTCGATTTCGTCGGCGGCAAGTCGGCTCAAGATGCCGCTGGCGAAATCCAGAGCGCCTGGGACGGCATCAAGTAATCCCAAAAATTATGCCGCCGGCTTGCCGGCGGCATGGCCTGGATGACTGGCCGGGTTCGCAAAGAGCCCGGCCATCACAGGATATATTGCGATTGGGTAATACACACAGATTGACGATGACCGGCGCTGAACCGTCAGAACAGCAACCGGTCGCAATAAGATCAGGGGAAGCAGGGGAGGGACGAAATGCTGTTGCAGATAGTGTCCGCTTTGGGCGTCGTGGTCGTCGCCGTTTTCGCATGCTCGGGCTATTTCTATTTTTCCAACAAGATTTTGGATCTGGCTTTGCCGGTCAAGGATGGCGACATCCGCGCCGCCTCGCGCAATCTCAACCGCCGTGCCCTCATCCGGCCGTGGCTGTTCATCGGGCCGGCGCTCTTCCTGCTCGTCGTCTATCTCGTCTATCCGGTCGTTGCGACCTTCATCCTCTCCTTCCACGACCGCGCCGGGCAGCAATTCGTCGGCCTCGCCAATTACAAATGGGCGCTCGGCGACCGCGAATTCCGCCAGTCGATCTTCAACAACATCCTCTGGCTCGCCGTCGTGCCGGCCGCCTGCACCTTCTTCGGCCTGGTCATCGCCGTAATGACCGACCGTATCTGGTGGGGCAATATCGCCAAAAGCATCGTCTTCATGCCAATGGCGATCTCCTTCGTCGGCGCCTCGGTCATCTGGAAGTTCATCTATGAATATCGCGGCGGCAACGACGTCCAGATCGGCCTGCTGAACGCCATCGTCCAGACCTTCGGCGGCACGCCCGAGGTGTGGATCTCCGTTCCCTTCTGGAACAATTTCTTCCTGATGGTCATCCTGATCTGGATCCAGACCGGTTTTGCCATGGTCATCCTGTCGGCCGCCCTTCGCGGCATTCCCGAGGAGACGATCGAGGCCGCCGTCATCGACGGCGCCAATGGCTGGCAGATCTTCTGGCGCATCATGGTGCCGCAAGTCTGGGGCTCGATCGCGGTGGTATGGACGACGATCACCATCCTCGTCCTCAAGGTCTTCGACATCGTGCTGACCATGACCAACGGCCAGTGGCAGACGATGGTGCTGGCCAACCTGATGTTCGACTGGATGTTCCGCGGCGGCGGCGATTCTGGCCGAAGTGCTGTCATCGCCCTCATCATCATGCTCGCCGTCACGCCGATCATGGTGTGGAACGTGCGCCGCGCCAATCGCGAACTGAAGGGCCACTGAGATGACCGCTGCCGCAAGCTACTTCAAGATCGGCCCCGCCCGTCTTTTCGTTCACGCCGCCGTTCTCCTGATCGTCATCGTCTGGCTGATCCCGACGCTCGGCATCTTCGTCAGCGCGTTGCGCGACAAGGACCAGATCGTCGTCTCCGGCTGGTGGACGTCCTTCGTCGGCTCGACCCAGACCGTCGCCGTCCGCTTGGGCACGCCGGACCAGCAGCAGCAGGAAGGTGCGACCTACGTCATCGCAGGCAACGTGCTTGAGGGCCAGACCGGCCGCTCGGTAAAAGCCTTCGGCAACCGCGTGCAGCAGCCGGCGGCCTTCGAAGCCGGTCAGACCGCCGATCTCGGCGACGGCGAAAGCCTGCTGATCAACAGCGACGGCAGCTACCGCTACATGAAGAACGCCGCCTTCTCGCCCGACGAAAGACCGCGGCGCATCTATGTCTCGGTCTCCGCGCCGCCGGAGTTTACGCTGCAGAACTACAACACGGTTCTGACCGGTGAGGGCATCGGCCAGTCCTTCATCAACTCGCTGACCGTGACGATCCCGGCGACGATCATCCCGATCCTGATCGCCGCCTTTGCCGCCTATGCGCTGAGCTGGATGGAGTTCCCCGGCCGTGCGCTGTTGATCGCGCTCGTCGTCGGCCTCATCGTCGTGCCGCTGCAGATGTCGCTGATCCCGCTGCTGCGCCTCTATAACGAGATCGGCACCATGCTCGGCCAGCCGTCGAAGACCTATCCCGGCATCTGGCTCGCCCACACCGCCTTCGGCATGCCGCTCGCCATCTATCTCCTGCGGGCCTATATCGCCGGCCTGCCGAAGGAGATCATCGAATCCGCCCGCGTCGACGGCGCCAGCGACTTCGAGATCTTCACCCGCATCGTATTGCCTTTGTCCTTCCCGGCACTCGCCTCCTTCGCCATCTTCCAGTTCCTGTGGGTGTGGAACGACCTGCTCGTCGCCATGGTCTTCCTCGGCACCGACAAGGACCACCTCGTTCTCACAGGCAGCCTGAACGCGCTGCTCGGCTCGCGCGGCGGCAACTGGGAGATTTTGACGGCCTCGGCCTTCGTCACCATCATCGTGCCGCTGCTCGTCTTCTTCGGGCTGCAGCGTTATCTGGTGCGCGGCCTGCTGGCGGGTTCGGTCAAGGGAGGCTGACCATTTCCGAACGTGACTTCAGACAGGATATCCCATGAACGTGGCTCCCCAATCGATCTCGACCCCCGACAAGGACTGGTGGCGCGGCGCGGTGATCTATCAGATCTACCCGCGCTCCTACCAGGATTCGAACGGTGACGGCATCGGCGACCTCAAGGGCATCACCGCCCGCCTGCCGCACGTGGCAAGCCTCGGCGTCGATGCGATCTGGATCTCGCCCTTCTTCACCTCGCCGATGCGCGATTTCGGTTATGACGTGTCCGACTACGAGAATGTCGATTCGATCTTCGGCACGCTGGTCGATTTCGACACGATGATCGCGGAGGCTCACCGCCTCGGCATCCGGGTGATGATCGACCTCGTCATCTCGCACAGCTCCGATCAGCACCCCTGGTTCGTGCAGAGCCGCTCCAGCAAAACCAACGCCAAGGCCGACTGGTATGTCTGGGCCGACGCCAAGCCGGATGGTACGCCGCCGAACAACTGGCTATCGATCTTCGGCGGCTCGGCATGGGCGTGGGATCCGACGCGCATGCAATATTACCTGCACAACTTCCTGACCTCGCAGCCGGATATGAACCTGCATAATCCTGAGGTGCAGGACCGTCTGCTCGATGTCGTGCGCTTCTGGCTCAATCGTGGCGTCGACGGCTTCCGCCTCGATACCATCAACTTCTATTTCCACGACCCGCTGTTGCGCGACAATCCGGCGCTCGCCCCCGAGCGCCGCAACGCCTCGACGGCGCCGGCGGTCAATCCCTATAATTTCCAGGAGCATATCTACGACAAGAACCGGCCGGAGAACCTTGCCTTCCTGAAGCGCTTTCGCGCCGTTCTCGAAGAATTCCCGGCAATCGCCGCCGTCGGCGAAGTCGGCGACAGCCAGCGCGGCCTTGAAATCGTCGGCGAATATACCTCCGGCAACGACAAGATGCACATGTGCTACGCCTTCGAGTTCCTGGCGCCCGATCCGCTGACGGCCGAGCGCGTCGAAGAGGTGATGCAGGATTTCGAAGCCGCCGCACCCGACGGCTGGGCCTGCTGGGCTTTCTCCAATCACGACGTCGTGCGCCATGTCAGTCGCTGGGGCGGGCTGGTCGCCGATCACGACGCCTTCGCCAAGCTCTACGCCTCGCTGCTGCTGAGCCTGCGCGGCTCCGTCTGCCTCTATCAGGGGGAGGAACTGGCGCTGACCGAGGCCGATCTCGCCTATCAGGATCTGCAGGATCCCTACGGCATCCAGTTCTGGCCGGAATTCAAGGGCCGTGACGGCTGCCGCACGCCGATGGTCTGGGACAGTCACGTCGCCCAAGGCGGCTTTTCCACAGTCAAGCCCTGGCTGCCGGTGCCGGTCGAGCATATTCTGCGCGCCGTCAACGTCCAGCAGGGCGACGAGGCCTCGGTGCTCGAGCACTATCGCCGCTTCATCGCCTTCCGCAAATTGCACCCGGCCTTTGCCAAGGGTGAGATCGAATTCGAGGAGCCGCAGGGCGACGCCCTGGTCTTCACCCGTGAATACGGCAATGAGCAGCTGCTCTGCATCTTCAACATGAGCCCGGCCGAAACCGGCGTCACTTTGCCCGCGGGAGAATGGCAGGCGTTGACGGGGCATGGCTTTATCAGCAACAACTATGGCGACAAGATCGATATTCCGGCCTGGGGGGCGTATTTCGCCCGTCTCGCGTAAAGATCAGCAGGGGAGAGAGACATGACTGGACTGACGCTGAAGGATATCCGCAAATCCTACGGTTCCGTGGACGTTCTCCACGGCATCGACCTCGATATCAAGCAGGGCGAATTCATCGTCTTCGTCGGTCCGTCCGGCTGCGGCAAATCCACGCTTCTGCGCATGATCGCCGGTCTGGAGGCGATCACCGGCGGCGAGATGTATATCGACGGCCATCTCGTCAATGACGTGCCGCCTTCCAAGCGAGGTATCGCCATGGTCTTCCAGTCCTATGCGCTCTACCCGCACATGACCGTCTTCGACAATATGGCTTTCGGCATGAAGATCGCCGGCGAAAGCAAGCAGGAGATCGAACGCCGCGTCCGGGCGGCGGCCGAGAGCCTGCAGCTGACCAAATATCTCGACCGCCTGCCGAAGGCGCTTTCCGGCGGCCAGCGCCAGCGCGTGGCGATCGGCCGCGCCATCTGCCGCGATCCGAAGGTCTTCCTGTTCGACGAGCCGCTCTCCAACCTCGATGCCGCGCTGCGTGTCGCCACCCGCATCGAGATCGCCCGGCTGAACGAACAGATGGCCGATACGACGATGATCTACGTGACCCACGACCAGGTCGAGGCGATGACGCTCGCCGACCGCATCGTCGTTCTCTCCGCCGGCAATATCGAGCAGGTCGGCGCGCCACTGGAGCTCTATGAGCGCCCGGCCAACCTCTTCGTCGCCAAATTCATCGGCTCGCCGGCCATGAACATCATCCCGGCGACGGTCGCCGGAACCGGAAATCAGACGACGGTGACGCTGACCGGCGGCATGTCGGTGACCCTCGATGTGGCGACCGGCGCTTCCGAAGCCGGCAAGCCGGCAAGCTTCGGCGTTCGTCCTGAGGATCTGAGGATTGCCGACGGCGCCGATTATCTTTTCGAGGGCGAGGTGTCGATCGTCGAAGCGCTCGGCGAAGTCACGCTGCTTTATATCGAAGGCCTGGTTCCGGGCGAGCCGATCGTCGTCAAGCTGCCCGGCATCTACGATGTGAAGAAGGGCCAGAAGATGCGTTTTGCCGCCGACAGGCAGAAGTTGCATCTGTTTGACGCGACCGGCCATAGCTACCGGAAATGAGGCGGCCATTTTTGGGGTAATAATCCCGAGAATTATACTTGGCGGATCGGATTCTCACTTTCTGTTAAAGATCGGCTGCTACCTTTTCCCAGTCAATTTATGAGGGGGATAAGCAAGTGGCCGCTTCCAATCCGTCACAGCCAAAATCTCATTTCCTGAGCAAGGAAGAATCCTTCATGTATGACCGCGAGCAGCGGTTCAAGATGGAGGACACGATGAACGCCGCGCGCATCGAATATACGGAAAAGGGCGTCATGCACGCGGCTTCGCGCCGCTGCGATATCGTCCGGATCTCGATGAGCAGCGCGACGCTCGCGATCCTCACCCAGTTCAATCTGCCGAAGCAGTTCTATCTGGATATTCCGGATGCCCGCATCACCAAGGTCGGCTGCATACTGATGAAGGTCAACGCCAACAATACGATCGAAGTCCGGTTCCTGCGCCTGCTGACGCAGAAGGAACTGAACAAGATCTTCGTTTACAGCACCCATCCGGCACATCGCGACTACGTGCTCGATATCCGCGCCTGACGGACTTAAGACTGGATAACAAAAACCCGCGGGTGCTTCGCGCGCCCGCGGGTTTTTGTTTTGTCTGCAGCGACCACGCTCAGTGGTGGAAGAGCACGCTCGCACCCTGATCCGAAGCGCCGACGGCGCGGCGGAACGGTGCGAAAAGCTCGCGGCCCATGCCGAATTCATTGTCGGAGAGATCGACGGTCACCGGCTCGCGCTCGGCCAGATCGGCCGCATCGACGAGCAGTTCGAGCGTGCCCTTGATCGCGTCCAGGCGAATGATGTCGCCGTCGCGGATGCGGGCGATCGGCCCGCCGTCGACCGCCTCGGGCGTGACGTGGATTGCCGCCGGCACCTTGCCTGAGGCCCCCGACATGCGCCCGTCGGTCAGGAGCGCCACGCGGAAACCGCGATCCTGCAGCACGCCGAGCGGCGGCGTCAGCTTGTGCAGCTCCGGCATGCCGTTCGCCTTTGGCCCCTGGAAGCGCACGACGGCGATGAAATCGCGGTTGAGCTTGCCTTCCTTGAAGGCGTCCTGCAGCTCCTGCTGGCTGTGGAAGATGATCGCCGGCGCCTCGATGACGTGACGCTCCGGCTTGACGGCCGAAATCTTGATCACCGCCTTGCCGAGATTGCCGCGCAGCATCTTCAGCCCGCCATTCGCCTGGAACGGCGTCTCGATGCTGGAGAGCACCTTCGGATCATGGCTCTTTTCCGGCGACGGCTCGCGCAACACGCCGCGGTTTTCGCCGAGCCGGGCATCGACCGTATAGGCTTGGAGGCCCTGGCCGAAGACCGTGCGCACGTCGTCATGCACCAGGCCGTGCTTCAGCAGTTCCTTGATCAGGAAGCCCATGCCGCCGGCCGCCTGGAAATGGTTCACGTCGGCAAGCCCGTTCGGATAGACGCGGGCCAGCAGCGGCACCACTTCCGAAAGTTCGGCAATGTCCTGCCAGGTAAGCTGGATGCCGGCCGCGCGCGCCATGGCGACGAGGTGCAGCGTGTGATTGGTCGAGCCGCCGGTCGCATGCAGGCCGACGACGCCGTTGACGACCGAGCGCTCGTCGATCATCTCGCCGGCCGGCGTGAATTCATTGCCGAGCGCGGTGATCGCCAGCGCCCGCTTGGCGGCTTCGCGAGTCAGCGCTTCGCGCAGCGGCGTGCCGGGATTGATGAAGGAGGAGCCGGGCATATGGAAGCCCATGATCTCCATCAGCATCTGGTTGGAATTGGCGGTGCCGTAGAAGGTGCAGGTGCCGGGGCCGTGATAGGATTTCGATTCCGCCTCCAAGAGCTCGGCGCGGCCGACCTTGCCCTCGGCGAAGAGCTGGCGCACGCGCGATTTCTCGTCGTTCGGCAGGCCGGTCGTCATCGGCCCGGCGGGAACGAAGATCGACGGCAGATGCCCGAAGGACAATGCCGCGATGACGAGGCCCGGCACGATCTTGTCGCAGACGCCGAGAAAGAGGGCGGCATCGAACATGTTGTGCGACAGGCCGACGCCTGCCGACATGGCGATCAGGTCGCGCGAGAACAGCGAAAGCTCCATGCCCGGCTGGCCCTGGGTGACGCCGTCGCACATCGCCGGCACGCCGCCCGCCACCTGCGCCACGCCGCCGGCCTCGGCGGCGGCCTCGCGGATGATACCGGGATAGGTCTCGAACGGCTGGTGAGCCGAGAGCATGTCGTTATAGGCGGTGATGATGCCGAGATTGGGAATGCGGTCGCCGGCGAGCGCATCCTTATCGGCGGGGGAACAGACCGCGAAGCCGTGGGCAAGGTTGGCGCAGCCGAGCACCGAGCGCTGGACGCCCTTGGAAGCGGCGGCGCGCAGGCGCTCCAGATAACGCTCGCGGGTTGGTTTCGAGCGTTCGACAATGCGGTCGGTGATCGCAGATATGCGTGCGTGAGCGGACATGGAAGATCCCTGCCTTGTTCGTTGTCTTGTCTGTTTCGGCGGCTCTGGCCTGATAGTCGATCCGGATTGACGGCCGATCAGGGAGCCCAGTAGATCTCGACCGGGGAAGTGGCCCGGCGCAGAATGGCGCGGATCGGCATGTCTGCCTCGTCACCGCTGCCTTCCGCCTTGGCGAGAACGTCTTTTTTGCCTTCGCCCTCGATATGGAGAACCAGGAGTGCGGCATCCTGAAGACTGGAGAAAGTGAAGGTCAGGCGCGGCTCGCCGGCCCCTTCCGCTTCCATGGTAATGATGCCGCGCGGCGTCGATGCGTCCAGCGCCGCGGCAAGATTGCTGCCGCCGGGAAAGAACGAGGCGGTGTGGCCGTCGCCGCCCATGCCGAGGATGACGACGTCGAAGGGAATGCCGATCTCGGCGCTCTTTTCAGTCGCAAGCCGCGCGGCCTCCTCGACGGAGGCAGCCGGCTGGTAAAGCGGCACGAAACGCGCCGCCTTTGCCTTGTTCTGCAAGAGATTGGCATCGACCAGCATATGGTTCGAGCGCGCGTTGTCGGCCGGCACGAAGCGTTCGTCGACAAGCGTGATCGTCACCTTGTCCCAGGCGATGGCGCGCGTCGACAGCGCCTGGAAGAAGGCCTTCGGCGTCGAGCCGCCGGAAACGGCGATGGATGCCGTTCCGCGGGCTGAGATCGCCGCCGAAAGCCTGTCGGCGACCTTGTCGGCGAGGCTGCCGGCGAGATCTGCGGGGCTGGCGAAGGAATGCAGGGTTGATGCCATCGGTTCCGTCCTAGATATCGTCATGCCAGGTGCGGCCGTCACGCTCGATCAGCGCGATGGCCTGGCTCGGCCCCCAGGTGCCGGCCGTATAGCCCTGCACCTGCTGGCCGGTGGTTTCCCAACCCTTGAGGATCGGATCAACCCATCTCCAAGCGGCCTCGACTTCGTCGCGGCGCATGAACAATGTCTGGTTGGAGCGGATCACGTCCATCAGCAGACGCTCGTAGGCGTCGGGATTGCGGACGTTGAAGGCCTGGGCGAAGCTCATGTCGAGCGAGACGTTGCGCAGGCGCATGCCGCCCGGGCCCGGATCCTTGATCATCAGCGACTGCTTGACGCCCTCGTCCGGCTGCAGCCGGATGATCAGCTGGTTGGCGACGATGCGTCCGGCCGCCTGGTCGAAGATCGCATGCGGGATCGGCTTGAAGGTGATGACGATCTCGGACATGCGTCCGGTCAGGCGCTTGCCGGTTCTGATATAGAAGGGAACGCCGGCCCAGCGCCAGTTGTTGATCTCTGCCTTGATGGCGACGAAGGTCTCGGTGTTCGAGACGCCGCCTTCGAGCTCTTCGAGATAGCCCTTGACCGGGCCGCTGCCCGAGGCGCCGGCGCGATACTGGCCGCGGACCGTCGCCTGCTCGACATTGGAGGCGTTGAGCGGCTTCAGCGCCCGCAGCACCTTCAGCTTCTCGTCGCGAACGGCTTCCGAATCCATCGACGAGGGCACTTCCATCGCAGTCAGGCAGAGCAGCTGCAGGATGTGGTTCTGCACCATGTCGCGCAGCGCACCGGCCGTATCGTAATAGCCGGCACGGCCCTCGAGGCCGACGGCTTCAGCCACGGTGATCTGCACGTGATCGATATAGTTGGCGTTCCATAGCGGCTCGTAGAGCGCATTGGCGAAGCGCAGCGCCATCAGGTTCTGCACCGTCTCCTTGCCGAGATAGTGGTCGATGCGGAAGATCTGCTCTTCCTTGAAGGCGCGGCCGATCGTGTCGTTGAGCTGCAGCGCCGAGGCGAGGTCGCGGCCGATCGGCTTCTCGACGACGATGCGGGTCGACTTGGTGATCAGTTTGTGGTCGTGGATCTTCTGCGAGATATCGCCGAAGATGCCGGGCGCGACGGCGAGGTAGAAGGCGCGCACGCGCTCCTTTCCTTCGTCGAGCAGCTTCTTCAGCTCATCCCAGCCGGTGTCCGTGCGGGCGTCGACTGAGACGTAATAGAGACGGGCGCAGAACTTCTCCACCTCGGCTTCGTCATACTCGCCCTTCTTCAGGTGCTCCTTCAACGCGTCCTTGGCGAATTTGCGGTATTCTTCATGGGAAAGCGGGCTGCGCGAAGCGCCGATCACCCGAGTCGGTTCGGAGAACTGGCCCTCGATCTGGCGATGGTAGAGCGCGGGCAGAAGCTTGCGTTCGGCAAGGTCGCCGCTGCCGCCGAAGACGACGTAATCAAAAGGCTCAACGGGAATGATCTGGCTGCTCATGAGCTTGTCTCTCAATCATGCTGGTTGGCGGCCCTTTTAATCTAATCGATTTAAAAAAGCCAGTGTGCAGTGCAATGAATTTGTCAGGCACCGGTTTTAGTGCGAATTTCCGGAAGAGGAAATCCGCAATCGGACTAAAACTTGTCGCGAAGCGCAAACCACGACAAGGCGAGAAAAAGCAGCGGCGCCCGCATGCTGGCACCGCCGGGAAAGGCCGGAATATCGAGCGATTCGAACAGGTCGAGATCGCCGGATTTTCCAAGCACCGTTTCCGCATAGAGCTTGCCACAGTAGTTTGACAGCATGACGCCATGGCCGGAATAACCGCCGATCGAGATGACGCCGGGCATGACCTCGCGCACGAAGGGCTGGCGCGGCATGGTGATGCCGACGCTGCCGCCCCAGGCATGGGTGATCTCGATATCCTTGAGGGCTGGATAGATCTCGGCGATCTGCCGGCGGATATGCTGCGAAATGTCTCGCGGATTGTCGGCCGTATAGGCCTCGCGCCCGCCGAACAGCAGCCGGCCGTCGCCGAATTTGCGGAAGTAGCGCACGACGAAGCGCGAATCGGCGACGGCCTCGCCGCCCGGCAGCACTTGCGGATGCCGGTCGAGCGGGACCGTGGCGCCGATGAAGGAGCGGATCGGCATGACATGGCTTGCCGTCACCGGTTCGAGGCCGTCGATATGGCCGTCGCAGGCGATCAGCGCGCGCTCGGCGGTGATCGTTCCCCTGTCCGTTTCGATCGTCACCTTGCCGCCGCCCTGACGGATCGCCGTTGCCTTTGTCATCTCGAAGATCGCAGCACCGGCATTGGCCGCAACCCGCGCCAAGCCGATCAGCAGCTTCAGCGGATGGATATGGCCGGTGCCGACATCGCGCACGCCGCAATAAAAGCGCTTCGAGCCGAGCCGCTCCTGCGTTTCCTTCTCGTCCATGAAGCTGATGTGCGGATAGTCGTAGCGCAGCGCGGCGATCTCGGCATTCTCACGAAAGTCGCGTTCGTAGCTCGCCTTGTGCGCGACATTGAGCTGGCCGGGCACATAATCGATCTCGATCTGGTGCTCGCCGGCAAAATCGATGAGATGGCGCTTGGCCGCTTCGGCGAGATCGAACAGCGCCTTCGAGCGTTCGTAGCCGATTTTCTGCTCGAGCTCTTCCGGCCACCATCGCTGGCCGGTGCCGAGCTGGCCGCCATTGCGCCCGGACGCCCCGTCGCCGAAGCGGCAGGCCTCGATCAGCACCACCGAGACGCCTGATTTGGCCAGATGATAGGCGGCCTGCAGGCCGGTATAGCCGCCGCCGATGATGGCGACGTCGCATGTCCTTGAGCCGTCGAGAGCGGCATAGGTGGGCCGCTCCCCGACTGTTGCTTGATACCAGGATAGGCCCGGCGAGATCGGGCTCTGCCACGTCTCCTGCGATGCCATGGCGGTCCCTCACACGTTGAGCAGAAGGAATTCCCGCTCCCAGGGGCTGATCACCTGCATGAAGGTCTCGAACTCGCCGCGTTTGACGCCGGCATAAAGGCCGATGAACTGCGTGCCGAACATCTCCTCGAAGGCCGGCTCGTCCTCGAGCAGCGCCACGGCTTCCAGCAAACCGCGCGGCAGGTCGATCGAGCCTTCATTGGCCGAATCCTCGGTCGGCGCCGTCGGCTCGATCTCTTTCATGATGCCGAGCAGGCCGGCGGCGAGCGAGGCGGCAAGCGCCAGATAAGGATTGGCGTCCGAGCTCGGCAGCCGGTTTTCGACGCGACGCGCCTGCGGATCGGACACCGGAACGCGGAAGGCGGTCGTGCGGTTGTCGTAACCCCAGGCATTGTTAACAGGGCAGGACATGTCCGGCTGCAGGCGCCGGTAGGAATTGACATAGGGCGCCAGCATCGCCATGGCGCTCGGCACGAATTTCTGCATGCCGCCGATGAAATGGAAGAACTCCTTCGAGGCCGATCCGTCCGGATTGGAGAAGACGTTCTTGCCCGTTTCGATATTGACCACCGACTGATGGATATGCATCGCCGAACCCGGCTGGGCCTGCATCGGCTTGGCCATGAAGGTCGCATAAATATCGTGTTTCAGCGCCGCCTCGCGGATCGTCCGCTTGAACAGGAACACCTGGTCGGCAAGCTCGATCGGATTGCCGTGGCGCAGGTTGATCTCGAGCTGCGCCGGTCCCTCTTCATGGATCAGCGTATCGATCTCGAGGCCCTGCTTCTCGGAGAAATGATAGATGTCGTCGATCAACTCGTCGAACTCGTTGATCCCGGCAATCGAATAGCCCTGGCCGCCGAGGATCGAGCGGCCGGACCGGCCCTTGGGCGGATGCAGCGGATAGTCGGGGTCGTCATTCTTGGCGACCAGGTAGAACTCGATCTCCGGCGCCACGATCGGCTTCCAGCCGCGATCGTGATAGAGGCTCATGATCCGCTTCAGCACGTTGCGCGGCGTATAGGGCACTTCGCCGCCGTCCGAATCGACGATGTCGCAGATCACCTGCGCCGTCGGATCGGTCTCCCAGGGCACGACCGACAGCGTCGAAAGATCGGGCATCAGCTTCAGGTCGCTGTCGCGCGGCTCGTAGCGGAAGCTCTCGGTCTCCTCGGGATATTCGCCCGAAATCGTGTGCCGGTAGATCGCCGACGGCAGCGCCAGCGAGGTGTTCGAGGTGAATTTCGAGCTCGGCATCATCTTGCCGCGCGGAACGCCGGCAAGGTCCGGCGTGATGCATTCGATGTCTTCGATGCCCCTGTCCCTCAGCCACCGCGCTGCTTCCTTCCAGTTCGCAACGCCGCGCAGGGATCCGGGCTCCGGGGGAGTTTTTTTCGAGGCGGGTACGTTTCTGGCAGGCTTCAGCGTCGTCTTTTTTGGGGACATGACACACCGGTTTGCGTTGATCGTGGCGCCATCATAACCAGACTTTGCCAATTGGCGAGGGGTTGAGAACGTTGACTTTCGCCCTTTGATGGAAAAAGAAGACGCGGGTTTGATCGGGGAAACGGGTTTGCAACGCAAAAGCGACGTTATCGTCATCGGCGCCGGAGCGGCGGGCATGATGGCGGCCATCCGTGCCGGAAAACGCGGCCGCTCGGTCGTCATCCTTGACCATGCCAAGGCGCCTGGCGAGAAGATCCGCATATCAGGCGGCGGCCGTTGCAATTTCACCAATATCCATGCCGGGCCGAAGAATTTCCTCTCCGCCAACCCGCATTTCTGCAAGTCGGCGCTTGCACGTTTCACGCCCGCCGATTTCATCGCCATGGTCGACGGTCACGGCATCGCCTGGCACGAGAAGACGCTCGGCCAGCTTTTCTGCGACGATAGCGCCAAGGACATCATCCGCATGCTGCTCGATGAGATGCGCAGCGCCGGCGCGCAGCTGCATCTCGGCACCGGGATATCGGCCGTCGAAAGAGTGGAGGCGGGTTTTCGCGTCTCGACCGGTGAGGATCGTTTTGAAGCGTCGTCGTTGATCGTCGCCACCGGCGGCAAGTCGATCCCGAAGATGGGCGCCACCGGCTTTGCCTATCGCCTCGCCGAGCAGTTCGGTCTGCCCGTGCTCGAAACCCGCCCCGGCCTCGTGCCGCTGACCCTCGATCCCGGCCTGCTCGAAGCCATCGCTCCGCTCGCCGGCATTTCCGCCCCGGCCGAAATCCGCCATGGCAGGACCGCCTTCCGCGAAGCGCTGCTGTTTACCCATCGCGGCCTCAGCGGACCCGCCATCCTGCAGATCTCCTCCTATTGGCGCGAGGGCGACGAGATCGTCCTGGCGATCGAACCGGATATCGACATTGGAGCACATCTGAAGGCGGCAAAGCAGGTGAATGGCCGCCAGTCGCCGCAGACGGCGCTCAGTGACCTCCTGCCGAAGCGGCTGGCCCAGTTTCTCGTCGAACGCGAAAAGATCTCCGGCAACATGGCCGACCTGCCTGACAAGGCGCTGCTGCGCCTCGCCGCGGCGGCGCAGAACTTTACGGTCAAACCCTCCGGCTCTGAAGGCTACCGCACCGCCGAAGTGACGCTCGGCGGCATCGATACCGCAGCGCTCGATTCCCGCAGCATGGAGGCCAAGGCCGTGCCCGGGCTTTATTTCATCGGCGAATGCGTCGACGTCACCGGCTGGCTCGGCGGCTATAATTTCCAATGGGCTTGGGCCTCCGGATTTGCCGCCGGCGAATGCGCCTGAGGTTTATGTTTTCTGCATGTCGCCCGGGACCGCTGCGCTATATATTAGTAATACCGATTCAAGACTTCTTAAGAGAGGTGCGCCATCCTGTCTCAATTGGCGGTCTGCGAAGCTCTTCCTAAATAAGCTTTACCAGCAAGCCGTTTTGTTGGATTGTTGTATCAGACAGAAGTGAGGTTTCGAGCATGACCGGAAACACACGACGCGCCCGCGCCATTGCAATCGCCGAGGCAAAGCCCGACGCCCGCATGGTCGCCCTGCGTTATCTGATGCTCGCAGCCGGCGCCTCCGCCGCCAGCCTCGCGCTGCTCGCCTCGCACTTCCTCTGAGCCTGTCTTCAGGCCTGCAACGAATGTTTGCGCACGCGCCTGCCGCCCCGCGGCGTAACGGCTTACAAAATTGCAACTATTTCACCGCCTTGGCTCAATCCGCCGCAACCGCTTATCCGAAAATTAATATCTAATCTGACACAATTGCCCGCGATTATTTGGGCGTCTCCAAGTTGTTTGGACATGAACTGGCAATGACTGCCGCCTGGCTTCCGGGTTCCCCAATGTAAATTAAAGAACAGCTCGATGTGTACCCGGCTGGCGCCAGATGGCCGCCTGCGGGAGGAGTGGTGTATGAAAGGCCCGGAACGCCATGTTGATTGACAAGATTCTTTCCCGCTTCAGGATCAAGACGAAGGTCCTGATCTTCGTTCTGCCTTTCGTCGTCACCATTTCTGCGGTGGGCCTGACGGGCCTTTACGCTTCCGGACTGCTGCAGGGCCGCATGGAAATATCCAACAGCGTGCTGCAGTCTCTGAGCGGGTTCAAGGATCTCTACGGTTCGATGGACGATTTCCTGCGCATCACCAGCCAGCAGGCGCGCGACAAGCTGCTGACGGACCTGAAGACCCAGCAGGGCGTGCTCGACGCGACTCTGAATCAGGTGGGTGAGGAGGCTGCCGGCCGCGATAGCCTTGCAGAAGCTTCGAGCCGCACCAAGGACATTTCGGGCGTCGTCGACAAGCTCTGGGCGCTGCATGAACAGGAGCAGGCGCTGCATCAGCAGATCGACGCGGCGCAAAAGAGCCTGATCAGCACCCGCTTCACGGTTTCCTACCAGGCCGAGGAATTGCAGACCGCGCTTCAGCAGGACGAGGGCGCCGCCACCATCACGCTGCGCACGGCCGACCGTCTGCTGAAGGGCGGCGACTTCCTCGGCACCGTCGCCAGCGGCTACAGCAAGCCGCAGACGCCGCAGGAGAAGATCGCCTACATCAACGAACAGATGCCTGCGATCGTCAAATCGCAGCGGCTGATCGCCATTTCGGTTCCGACCAACCAGAAGAACGTCATCGACGCATTGGCAGCGACCATCGACAGCATCAAGGCGATCGCCGCGATGCCCGCTCCGACCGATGAGAACATTACCGAACTCGGTCGTCTCGTTTCGCGCTTCCGCCAGACCTCGACCTATACGCAGCTGACCGCGACGCAGAAGATGCGCGAGGCGACACAGCGTTTCGCCGATCTCGAGGGCCGTATCGGCCAGACCAACTCCGTCCTTCAGGATACGCGGCGCCTGGAAAATTCCGTCTATGCGCTGCAGATCGTGCTGTCGGACTTCCTCTCCAATTCGAGCAAGGACAACCTCGTGCGCCTGCAGCAGCAGGCCGGCACGCTCGGCAAGGACATGCAGGTGCTGACCACCAGCGCCAAGGGCATGGGCTTTGCCGAAGGCATTTCCGGCGCGATCCAGCCGGCCCTCGACGCCATCTCCGGCGGCGGCTCGAAGATCGTCGATACGATCGGCGAACGCGTCACGGCCTATGCCGCGGCCCGCCAGGAGCTCGACCAGATCTGGACGAAGCTCACCGATTTCGCCGAGCTGCAGAAGCAGACGGCCGGCACCGAGCGCACCCAGGCAAACAGCATCTCGGTCATGACCACCGGTCTCGGCATCCTGCTCTCGATCCTCGGCGGCATTGCGCTGGTGCTGACGCTGCAGCGCCCGATCAGCCAGATCACCGCCGCCATGCGCCGCATCGCCGAAGGGGCGCTGGAGACCAATATTTCCGGCGAGCAGCGCTACGATGAAATCGGCGACATGGCCCGCGCGCTCGGCATCTTCAAGGAAAACGCCATCTCCAAGATCCGCATCGAGGAGCAGAGCGACGAGGAACGCGCCGCTGCCGAACATGAACGCCAGCGCAACGACGCCGACAAGCGCGAGATGGATCGCCAGATCGAATTCGCCGTCAATGCACTCGCTGCCGGCCTCGAACGCATGTCGCAGGGCGATATCTCGACGACGATCGAAACGCCCTTCATCGGCCGCCTCGAACAGCTGCGCCAGGATTTCAACGGCTCGATGATGCGCCTGCAGGCGACGATGAGTCAGATCCGCGACAATGTCGAACTGATCCAGGGCAACGGCAACCAGATGGCCCAGTCGGCCGAGGATCTCTCCAAGCGCACCGAACAGCAGGCCGCCTCGCTCGAAGAGACCGCGGCCGCCGTCGATGAGATCACCGTCACCGTCCGCTCCTCGGCCGAACGCGCCAAGGATGCCGACCAGATCGTCCGCCAGGCCAAGCGCAGCGCCGACGATTCCGCCGTCGTCGTCAGCAATGCGATCGACGCGATGGGCCGCATCGAGGAGGCCTCGCGCCAGATCGAGCAGATCATCGGCGTCATCGACGAGATCGCCTTCCAGACCAACCTCCTGGCGTTGAACGCCGGCATCGAGGCGGCCCGCGCCGGCGAAGCCGGCAAGGGCTTCGCGGTGGTGGCGATGGAAGTCCGCGAACTGGCCCAGCGCTCCGCAGCCGCGGCGCAGGAAATCAAGGGCCTGATCAACAAGTCGACCAACGAGGTCAGCTCCGGCTCGCAATTCGTCCAGGAGACCGGCACGGTGCTTGCCAAGATCAGCGCCCAGATCGTCACGATCAGCCAGCATGTCGAGATGATCGCCCGCGCCAGCCACGACCAGTCCAATGCGCTGCAGAGCGTCAATGCGACGGTCAATCAGATGGACCAGATGACGCAGCAGAATGCCGCCATGGTCGAGGAGACGACCGCCGCCAGCCGCGAACTGGCCGACGAGGCCGATTCCCTGCGCAGGCTGATCCAGCAGTTCAAGATCGACGGCGAAGCGTCCTCCGCGCCGGTCTACCGCGCCGCCTGATTGTCCATCGACCATGTCTTATTCGAACGGCCCCGGACTTTCGGGGTCGTTTCTTTTGCTGTCCGGGTCGTGGACATCCGGCTCAGGAGTATGCCGCCTGCCCCTCATCCGCCTGCCGGCACCTTCTCCCCGCGCGCGGGGAGAAGGTGAGTCGCCGCACCTCTCCGTTCCTCGTCAAGCCCTCGCAAGGCACGTCCCCTCTCCCCGTTTTACGGGGAGAGGGTTAGGGTGAGGGGCAGCTTTCGGCGCTGATTTACGGAAAATTTTCCTTAACGCTTTTCCTCTAATTTAGCCTTGGTTTGTCTGCCGGGGGTTTTGATGCTGCGCCTTTTCTCTACGTCGATCGTCCGCCAGATCGTTGCGATCACGCTGTGCCTGCTGACGGTCAGCACCGCTGCCATTGTCGGCGTGACCTATTACAATCTGAGCCGCCATGTCATGGACGGCGCGGTTGCCGACGCCAGGGATGCCACCCGCGCCATGGCCGTGCTCTATGGCGCGGCCGATCCGGCGGCAAAGGTCGAGCTGAAGGACAACCAGCTCGCAACCGTCACGGAAGACGCCATCCCCGCCCTTGCCGATCATTCGCTGGTCGACCGCACTGCGCAGTCGATCGCCGGCGTCGCGACCATCTTCCAGAAACAGGGCGGCGACTACGTCCGCATATCCACCAACGTCAAGAAGGAAAACGGCGAGCGCGCCGTCGGCACCAAGCTTGTGGCGGAGCACCCCGCCCAGCCGGTTCTCGCCAAGGGGCAAGCCTATTACGGCCAGGCCGAGCTTTTCGGCCGCAAGTTCATGACCGGTTATTTCCCGATCAAGAACGCATCGAACGCCAATGTCGGCATTCTCTTCATCGGCATTCCGATGGAGGTCTATTACCAGCGCATGTATGAGCTGCAGATGCTGGTGCTCGGTGTCGGCGCCGTCGTCATGCTCATCGTCGGCGTTCTCGCCTTCTATGCAATCCGCCTGTCGGTGAAGCCGTTGCAGGCGCTGACCGCGAGCGTTCACGCGATTTCTTCGGGCGATCTCGAAGGCGCGATCCCCTGCGTGGCCAAGAAGAACGAGTTCGGCGATATCGGCCGGGCCTTGGCGCTGTTCCGCGACAGCGCCCGCGCCAGGCGGGACCTGGAAACCCAGGCGGCCGAACAGCGCGCCTTGAGCGACGCCGAACGCGCCAGGAACGATGCGGACAAGCGCTCGTTCGACAGCCAGATCGATTTTGCCGTCAACCAGCTTGCCGCCGGCCTCGGACGCCTGTCGCAGGGCGATGTCTCGGAAACGATCGGCACGCCCTTCGTCGGCCGGCTGGAGCAGCTGCGTGTCGATTTCAACGCTTCGCTGCTGCGGCTTCAGGATACGCTCTCCGGCATCCGCGACAGCGCCTCGACCATCCAGCGCAACAGCGGCGCCGTCTCGGTTTCCACTGGCGAGCTGTCGAAACGCACCGAGGCGCAGGCGGCAAGCCTCGAGGAGACGGCCGCCGCGGTGGAGGAGATCACCGTGACGGTTCGCTCTTCCGCCGAGCGCGCGCGCGAAGCCAACAATGTCGTGGCCGCGACCAAGAAGACGGCCGACAATTCCGGCGCCGTCGTCGGCGATGCCGTCGCCGCCATGGAGCGCATCGAAGAGGCTTCGCAGCGGATCGAGCAGATCATCGAGGTGATCGACGATATCGCCTTCCAGACCAACCTCCTGGCGCTGAACGCCGGCATCGAGGCGGCCCGCGCCGGCGAGGCGGGCAAGGGTTTTGCCGTCGTCGCCCAGGAGGTCCGCGAGCTCGCCCAGCGTTCGGCCGATGCGGCGCGCGAAATCAAGTCGCTGATCGAGACATCCAGCCGCGAGGTGACGGTGGGCTCCGAACTGGTGCAGAAGACCGGCAGCGTCCTTGCCGCGATCAGCCATGAGATCATCGCGATCAGCGGCCATGTCGAGACCATCGCCACCGCAAGCCGCGATCAGTCGGCAGCACTTCAGGAGGTCAACGGTTCGGTGAACGCCATGGACCAGATGACCCAGAAGAACGCCTCGATGGTGGCCGAGACGACGCAGGCAAGCCGCCTGCTTGCCGGCGAAGCCGATACGCTGATGGCCCTGATCGAGCGCTTCCGCATTGTCGCGGAGCCCGCGGCCGCTCACCTCGCGACGAGGAAGGTCGCCTGAGGTGCGCAGCCGCAGCTGCCGCCGGATTGCGCCGCAGCCTTGCGGCGTAGTCTGAGATTGAGATCAAGCGAGGTCAGCCAGGCGGCGAAGTTGACGAGGCCGTTGTCTCCGAACTCGGCATAGAAGCGATCCTCGTCGCTCTTGCTTCTGCCCGGCTTACAAGTGTGCCGATATCCCTGGGTGCCTGCGATGGTGATCAAGTCGATCATGGCGATGTCCTTTCTGTAGAAGACATCTCCTGATTTAGGCATCGAATATCTCTTCATAAACAGGGAAAATCCCGCTATGTTTTTCATCCATGAAAAATGCAAATTGGGATTCCTACCAACTTTTCCTGCAGGTCGCCCGCCTCGGCGGCCTGACGGGGGCAAGCACGGCAAGCGGGCTCAGCCCCGCGACCGTCGGTCGGCGCATGCTCGATCTCGAACAGGAGGTCGGCCGCGCCTTGTTTTCGCGCAGCCAGACCGGCTACCGCCTGACGCAGGACGGCCAGGCGCTGCTCGATCACCTGCAGGAGATGGAGGCCGCTGCCCGCAAGGTGGAGGCGTGGCGGCAATCGGGCGAGGGCGGTACGACCGTCAGGATTACCGCCGGCACCTGGGTCGCCTGGCTGCTGACGGAGAATTTCGCCGCCATCCGCATGCCGGGCGATGGCTTTGCCATTTCGCTGACCATCGGCGAGGCGCGGGCGAGCCTTGCCTACCGCGAGAGCGATATCGGCATTCGCGCCTTCGAGCCTGAGGAGGCCAATCTTGCCGCCCGCCGGCTCGGCGAGGTGGCCTATGCCTGTTATATCAGACGCAACGCCGCCGAGACGGATGAACGCTGGATTGCGGTTGCCGAGGAGGAGGCGATATCGGCCTATCTGCGCTGGCCGCATGCCCATGCCGCAACGAATATCGTCGCCACCGTCAACCGGCCGCGGTCGCTGCCGGATCTGGTGCGCGCCGGCGCCGGCAAGGCCGTGCTTCCCTGTTTCGTCGGCGATCTCCATCCCGATTTGCAGCGCCTTGGCGGCGAGCTCCCGGAATTGCGCCACGCGCAATGGATCGTCATGAATGCCGAGGACCGCCATCGCCCGGAGATCCGCACCGTCGCCGACCGCATGACCAAGCTGATCAGAAGTTATGCCGATCTCTTTGCCGGAAAACGGCCGAGCCGCGGCTGAAATTACGATGAAGCGCCCGCGCATTTCTTAGGATGCGCGGGCGTTCTCTTCAATGCCGGTTGGTGACAACGACGGGGATCAGCAGGTCGCCCCAGTTGCCGTCGCCGCCGTGATGGCGGGCCGAGCGCACCAGCTCGACCGAGACGCCGGCCTCGACGGCTTTCATGACCGATTGGTTCAGCCGATGCAGGTCGTTGGCGAGCATGCGGATCGTCGTCTGCTGATCCTCGCTCATGCTGGTCGACTGCTCCTCGGCCCGTTCCCGGACGCGTGAAATGGATGCCATGGTCTTCTCCTCCTCTTCAGGTTATTCCGCAGCCGGTTTGAACTGCGCATGTTCGGTTGAATCGTGCATCGCCGTGGTCGACGAGCGGCCGCCGGTGATGGCGAGCGACACGGCGTCGAAATAGCCGGTGCCGACCTCGCGCTGATGTTTGGTGGCGGTGTAGCCGTTGACCTCGGCGTCGAATTCCGCCTGCTGCAGCTCGGAATAGGCCGACATCTGCCGCTGCTTGTAGCCGCGCGCCAGTTCGTACATGCCGTAGTTCAGCTGGTGGAAGCCGGCGAGCGTGATGAACTGGAACTTATAGCCCATCGCGCCGAGCTCGCGCTGGAACTTTGCGATCGTCGCCTCGTCGAGGTTTTTCTTCCAATTGAAGGACGGCGAGCAATTATAGGCGAGCAGCTTGCCGGGGTAGACCTTGTGCACGCCCTCGGCAAAACGGCGCGCCTGATCGAGATCCGGCTTCGAGGTCTCGCACCAGATGAGATCGCAATGCGGCGCATAGGCCACAGCCCGGGCGATGCAGGGCTCGATGCCATTCCTGACCTGATAGAAGCCTTCGACCGTGCGCCCGGCATCATAATCGACGAAGGGCTGGTCGCGCTCGTCGATATCGGATGTCAGCAGTTTTGCCGCTTCCGCGTCGGTGCGGGCAATGACCAGCGTCGCAACACCCATGACGTCGGCGGCAAGCCGGGCGGCGTCGAGATTGCGGATATGGGCGGCCGTCGGGATCAGCACCTTGCCGCCGAGATGGCCGCATTTCTTCTCCGAGGCGAGCTGA
This sequence comes from Rhizobium sp. BT03, assembly GCF_030053155.1. NCBI lineage: Bacteria > Pseudomonadati > Pseudomonadota > Alphaproteobacteria > Hyphomicrobiales > Rhizobiaceae > Rhizobium > Rhizobium sp. BT03. Next base: position 1,871,406 of record NZ_CP125640.1, on the reverse strand, counting down.
TCCTCGAAATGGACGCCGGCCGCACCCGCCTCGATATAGGCCTTCATGATCTCGAAGGCGTTGAGCGGCCCGCCGAAGCCGGCTTCGGCATCGGCGACGATCGGCGCGAACCAGGTGTCGACGGCAAGCCCCTGGCCCTCTGACGTTTCGATCTGATCGGCGCGCTGCAGCGTGCGGTTGATGCGCTTGGCAAGCTCCGGCCCGGCATTGGCGGGGTAAAGCGACTGGTCGGGATACATCGCCGATGCCGTATTGGCGTCGGCCGCCACCTGCCAGCCGGAGAGATAGATCGCCTTCAGCCCGGCGCGCACCATCTGCATGGCCTGGTTGCCGGAAAGCGCGCCGAGCGCATTGACGAAATCCTCCTGGTGTAAGAGCCGCCACAACCGGTCCGCCCCCATTTCGGCCAGCGTATGGGTGAGCGCCACCGAGCCCCTGAGCCGCTGCACGTCAGCGGCCGAGTACGGCCTGTCGATGCCGTCGAAACGGCCTGCCGATGCATTGGGAACAAGTTTGTAAAAATCGGTCATGCTGATCTCCTCACGAAAAAACGATATTGCGGGTGTTGATGACAAGATTGACAGTATCTCCCGGCATGACCAGAAAAACCTTTGATTTGCTGGCGGGAAAGAGGTTAAGATGACGAGGATTGACAGAGCGGCGCTGTGAATTTGTAAAATTTTGTAAAGATTGGCGCCGCTGACTTGTCAAAGGGTGTCACATGGCGGAACGGAAGATATTCGCAGGCCCGAAACTGCGGCGCATCCGCAATGCGCTGGCGCTGACCCAGACCGCCATGGCCGAGGCGCTTGAAATCTCGCCCTCCTATCTGAACCTCATCGAGCGCAACCAGCGGCCGCTGACGGTGCAGCTCCTCTTGAAGCTCGCGGCCGTCTACCGGGTCGACCTGGAGGAGTTGCGCGGGCAGACCGGCGGCAGTCTCGGCCAGCTCAAGGAAGTCTTTGCCGATCCGCTGCTTGCGGGCGAATTGCCCGGCGACCAGGAACTGGTCGAGGTGGCCGAGGCCGCGCCCAATGCCGCAAGCGGCATGATCAAGCTCTACCGCGCCTATCGCGAGCAGGCGGCGAGACTGTCCGATCTGACGGCGCTGATGGCCGCCGAGGGCCATGCGCCCGTCGCCGCCGGCCGCTTGCCGCTTGACGAGGTACGCGAAGCACTGGAACGCCGGTCTGCCTATTTCGGACGGATCGAGACGGCGGCGGAGACATTTGCCGCGACACTTCCCGGCGGCCTCGATCTGGCCGCCGGTCTCAAAGATTGGCTGCGCGCCGAGCGCGGCATCGCGGTGCGGGTGCTGCCGGTGCACGTCATGCCGGATCTGCGCCGCCGCTTCGATCGCCACTCGATGCGGCTTTTCATCTCGGAGCGTCTGTCGCCGGCCGACCGCGCGCACGAGATATCAGTCGAGGCGGCGACCCTCGCTTTGTCGCCGGCCATCGATGCCGAACTCGACGATCTCGCACTCTCCTCGGCCGAGGCGCGCCGCATTGCCCGCTTCGAGCTTGCCCGCATCGCCGCCCTGGCGCTGGCCATGCCCTACGAAGCCTTTCTGTCCGCGGCGAAGTCGACGCGCTACGATATCGACATTCTGCGCGCCCGCTTCGGCGTCTCCTTCAGCCATGCCGCCGCGCGCCTGACGATGCTGCAGCGCCCCGGTGCCGCCGCCATTCCCTTCTTCCTGATCGAGATCGATGCCGCGGGCCACCGGCTGCGGCGGGCAGGCGCCCAGGGTTTTCCGCAGGCCCGCTTCGGCGGCGGCTGTCCGAAGCTCAATCTCCACGCCGCCTTCCTGCAGCCGGGCCAGATCCTGGCTGAAACCGTGGTCATGCCGGATGGCGCCTCGTTCCTGACGGTCGCCCGCACATTGGAGGGGCCTAGCGTCGAATTCGGTGAAAGGCTGCGGCGCACCGCGTTGCTGATCGGCTGCGACGCCGCGCTTGGCGAGGCGCTGATCTACGGCCAGGCGACGGCGCTCGAGCCGGTGGCGATCGGCCCCGCCTGTCGCCTCTGCGAACGGCGCGGCTGCCTTTCCCGGGCCGAGCCGCCGGTGACGCGGCCGCTCGGGCTCGACGAGATGGTGGCGGGGCTCAGCGCCTTCGATTTCCAGTGATTGTGAAATCATTGAAGGCGCAGGATTTTGCGCTTGTGGGCTGTGAAATTCCTTCTTAGTCTGCATGCAAAACCAGAGGGAAAAGACGTCCGGGGGTGCGGGCTCTTTGAACAAACAGGAGAAGTCATGAGGTCAATCATTCCAAGCGTGACGGCCGCCGCCGTTGCAGCGCTCCTTGCCGCCGCGCCGGCCTTTGCCCAGGAGCGCGTCGTCAACGTCTACAACTGGTCGGATTATATCGACGACAGCATCCTTGCCGACTTCACCAAGGAAACCGGCATCAAGGTCGTCTACGACACCTTCGATTCCAACGAGACCGTGGAAACCAAGCTGCTTGCCGGCGGCACCGGTTATGACGTCGTCGTTCCCACAGCCGACTTCCTGCAGCGCCAGATCCAGGCCGGCGTCTTCCAGAAGCTCGACAAGTCGAAACTGCCGAACCTGTCCAACATGTGGGATGTGATCCAACAGCGCACCGCCGAATACGACCCGGGCAACGAACACGCGGTCGATTACATGTGGGGCACCGACGGCATCGGCTATAACGTCAAGAAGGTCGCCGAAATCCTCGGTCCCGATGCCAAGCCCGGCCTCGAAGTGATCTTCGATCCGAAGGTCGCCGCAAAATTCAAGGATTGCGGCATCTACGTGCTCGACACGCCGAAGGACGTCATCACCACGGCGTTTCGTTATCTCGGCCTCGACCCGAACTCCACCAAGGCTGAGGATTTCAAGAAGGCCGAAGAACTGCTGACGGCTATGCGCCCCTATGTCCGCAAGTTCCATTCCTCCGAATATATCAATGCGCTTGCCAACGGCGACATCTGCATCGCCTTCGGCTATTCCGGCGACATGCTGCAAGCGCGCGACCGCGCGGCCGAAGCCAAGAATGGTGTCGAGGTCAATTACTCGGTTCCCCCGCAGGGCGCCCAGATGTGGTTCGACATGATGGCCATCCCCGCCGATGCGCCCCACGTCGCCGAAGCCCACGAATTCCTCAACTACATGATGAAGCCTGAGGTCATCGCCAAGGCGAGCGACCACACCTTCTATGCTAACGGCAACAAGGCCTCGCAGCAGTTCGTCAGCAAGGACATTCTGGAAGATCCGGCCGTCTATCCCACAGAGGCGGTGATGAAGAACCTCTTCACGGTCAAGCCGTGGGATCCGAAAACGCAGCGCCTGGGGACGCGCCTCTGGACGAAGGTCGTCACCGGCCAGTAATGCAGCCTTGGGCCCGGACGGAAACGTCCGGGCCTTTCAATTACCGGCCCGGGTGGAGGCCGGAAAAACCTGTATTCGGGGAATAATATGAAGTCTCTCGGCAATATCCGCCGCGCTTTCGCGCCCTGGACCGATCCCTCTGCAAAACCCTTCATCGCTTTCAAGAATGTCACCAAGCGCTTCGGCGATTTTACCGCCGTCGACGATCTGTCGCTGAATATCTATCACCGCGAGTTCTTCGCGCTGCTCGGCGCTTCGGGCTGCGGCAAGTCCACGCTGCTGCGCATGCTCGCCGGCTTCGAGCAGCCGACCGCGGGCGAGATCGTTCTCGATGGCACCGACATGGCCGGGACGCCGCCCTACAAGCGGCCGGTCAACATGATGTTCCAGTCCTATGCGCTTTTCCCGCATATGACGGTCGAGAAGAATATCGCCTTCGGCCTGAAACAGGACGGCATGGCGAAGGATGAGATGACCGACCGCGTCGCGCAGATGCTGAAGCTCGTCAAGCTCGAGCAGTTCGCTTCACGCAAGCCGAACCAGCTTTCCGGCGGCCAGCGCCAGCGCGTGGCGCTGGCCCGCTCGCTCGCCAAGCGCCCGAAGGTGCTGCTGCTCGACGAACCGCTCGGCGCGCTTGACAAGAAGCTGCGCGAGGAAACCCAGTTCGAACTGATGGATCTGCAGCAGAGCCTCGGCCTCACCTTCGTCGTCGTCACCCACGACCAGGAAGAGGCGATGACCATGGCAGACCGCATCGCCGTCATGAGCCACGGCAAGGTCGTGCAGGTGGCCACACCGGCCGAGATCTACGAGGCGCCGAATTCCCGTTTCGTTGCGGATTTCATCGGCGACGTCAACATCTTCGACGGCAAGGTCGCCTCATCCGGCAACGGCACCGTCGAGATATCGGTCGACAGCGGCTTCAGCGTGCGCGTCGCCGCGTCCGAGACACCGCCGTCAGGCAGCGCCGTCGGCTTCGCCATCCGGCCGGAAAAGATGCGGGTCTTGCGTCAAGCGCCCGCCAATGCTTCGGTCAACGCCGCCAGCGGGGAACTCTGGGATATCGCCTATCTCGGCGATATGACCGTCTTCCATGTGAAATTGCAGAGCGGCAAGATCGTCAAAGCCTCGTCCCTCAATGCGCAGCGCTCCGTCGACGACCCCTTCACCTACGACCAGGAAGTCTGGATCTCGTTCGACGAGAACGCCGGCGTTCTCTTGAAGGATTGAGATCATGGGCAAGCTCACCTCCGGCCTCTACAATCGGCTCGTCATCGCCATCCCTTATGCCTGGCTGCTGCTCTTCTTCCTGGCGCCGTTCTTCATCGTCTTCCGCATTTCGCTGTCGACGACGGCAATCGCCATGCCGCCTTACGAGCCGGTCTTCTCGCTTGCCGACGGCTGGGCCGGGCTCTGGAGCAAGATCGGAGAACTGTCCTTCGACAATTACGCCTACCTCACCGACGACGCGCTCTATTTCAATGCCTATATCTCAAGCGTGGTGATTGCCGGGATCGCCACTTTCCTCACATTGCTGATCGCCTATCCGATCGCCTATGGCATGGCGCAGGCGCCGCGGACGATCCGCCCGACGCTGGTGATGCTGGTCATCCTGCCGTTCTGGACGAGCTTCCTGATCCGGGTTTATTCCTGGATCGCGATCCTGAAGCCGGAAGGGCTTCTCAACCAGCTTCTCCAGTCGCTGCACATCATCGACAGCCCGCTGATCATCCTCAACACCACGACCGCCGTCTATATCGGCATCGTCTATTCCTATCTGCCGTTCATGGTGCTGCCGCTCTATTCGGCGCTGGAAAAGATGGATGGTACGCTGATCGAGGCCGCACAGGATCTCGGTTGCACGCCGATCCGGGCTTTCTGGCGCGTCACCTTTCCACTGTCGATCCCCGGTGTGGTGGCCGGCTGCATGCTGGTCTTCATTCCCGCTGTCGGTGAGTTCGTCATTCCCGACCTGCTCGGCGGTTCGCAGACGCTGATGATCGGCAAGACGCTCTGGAACGAGTTCAACGCCAACCGCGACTGGCCGGTCTCCTCGGCGGTCGCGACGATCCTGCTGATGATCCTGGTGATCCCGATCGTCTTCTTTCAGAACGCCCAGGCCAAGGCCGAAGAGCGGGGGAAATAAGCCATGCTGAAATGGACCCGTTTCAACATTGTCTCGGTCACGCTTGGCTTTGCCTTCCTCTACCTGCCGATCGTGCTTCTGGTGATCTTCTCCTTCAACGAATCGAAGCTCGTCACCGTCTGGGGCGGCTTCTCAACCAAATGGTATGTGTCGCTGCTCTCGAACCAGGGCCTGCTCGACGCCGCCTGGGTGACGATCCGTGTCGGCCTGCTGTCGGCGACACTCGCCACCATCCTCGGCACGATGGCGGCGCTGACGCTGGTGCGCTACACCCGCTTTCGCGGCCGCATGCTGTTTTCGGGCATGATCTACGCGCCGCTCGTCATGCCCGACGTCATCACCGGCCTGTCGCTGCTGCTGCTCTTCGTCGCGATCGGCTTCGACCGCGGCTTCTGGACGATCGCGCTGGCGCATACGACGCTGACCATGTGTTTCGTCGCCGTCGTCGTGCAGTCGCGGCTCTTGAGCTTCGATCGGTCGATCGAGGAAGCGGCGCAGGATCTCGGCGCGCCGCCGGTGCGCACCTTTTTCGAGATCACCCTGCCGATCATCGCGCCGGCCGTGATCTCAGGCTGGATCCTTGCCTTCACCCTGTCGCTCGACGATCTGGTGATCGCCAGCTTCACCTCGGGTCCGGGCGCCACCACGCTGCCGATGCGGATCTACAGCCAGGTCCGCCTCGGCGTGACGCCCGAGATCAACGCGGTCTGCACCATCCTGATCGGCATCGTCGCTGTCGGCGTCATCTGCGCTTCGCTCGTCACCAAGCGCCGCGAAATCCAGCGCCAGCGGGATGAGCGTGCGGCCGCCGCTGGCGCCTGATGAACCGAGGAAAACGGTCTACTGCGCGTGCGGTGTGGTGCCGAAGAGCGGCACCGGCGAGATCACCGGGTTCGGCCATGAGCCGCCGATGAAGAACGGCAGAAGCGGCAGATCCGCCGCCTTGGCCGGATCGGTCGACTCCAGCGATCCGGACAGCGCCAGCCCGTTCGACTGATAGGTGACGACGCCGGACAGCGTCAGCGTCTCGGCCGCGCCGGCGATCCGGGCGTCGTGCATCTCGGCGGAGCCGTTGGCGAAGTCGGCCTGCAGGTTCAGCTGGTTGAAAGCGAAGGCGCCGCCTGCCGCAGCGCTCAGCGGAAAGAACGGTTTTTCGGCTGCCTGCGCCCTCAGCGCCGTGGCATCGATGCCGGGGATCGTGCCCTCCCTCGTCCAGAAGTGCAGCCGGCCGGTGACGTCGGCAAGACCGGTCGTCCAGATTGCCTTCGGCGACTGCAGGTCGAGGTCGAGCGATCCGGTCGCCAGCGGCAACGGTCCCTTCAACTGCAGGCGCTCGGCGAGGGCTGCGAAGTCGGCATCGCGGATCGACAACTGCAGCTTGCCGCCGCCGTCGAAGTCGCGCTGGGTTGCTTCCAGATGCGCGGTCATCTCGCCGCCTTCGAACCGGCTGTCGCCGATGTCGAATTTCGCTTCGCCGCCTGCAACGATCATGCTGGCGCCGACATCGGAAAGCGCAAAGAGACCCATCTGCGCGCGCCGCGCCGAAAGCCTGACGTCGACATCGAGCAGCCGCAGCGGCCCGTTTATGCCGGCGGAGATTTCCTCCGCCTCGCCGGCGGCGAGCCTGAGCGCGAAGGCGTCGAGGAACGGCTTGAGGTTCATCTGGTCGAAGGCGAGCGTGCCGCCGATCTTCGGCCGTTTGCCGGGTTGGGTCAAAAGGTCCATCACCCCGGTGGCGCTCGCTTCGTTCAGCGACAGGCTGAGATTGTTGAAGCGCAGCCCGTTGCCCGACGACATGATGTCGGATTCCAGCGAGGCGCTCTTCAGCGTTGCGATGCCGGGGATCGATTTGCCCGACCATTTGAGAAGTGCCGGCATATCGGGAATGCTGGCGGCGATATTGCCGGAAAGCGCCGAAAGGCTGGCAATGTTGGCAATTCCCTGGAAGCGGGCCGTCAAGAGGTTCGATGTGAGCGACGTCCGCGTCTCGGCATTCCTGCCGGCAAAGACGAGCAGCGGCTGGCGCGAGGCGAAATCGACCTTCAGGTCTTCGCCGTTGATGCGGGCGATGACAACAGCCGAGATCGCGCCGGAAAGTCTCGGCCAGGCGATATCCGCGGTGACGCTGTCGAAACGATAGGTCTTGGCGGTCTTGATGTCGGTTACCGCAAGCGTGCCGTCTTCGACCGTCACCGCGCCGATCTCGGCATCGAGATCGGGGTCGAGCACCTCGGCGCCGTTTTCATAACGCACGCCGCTGATCGCGCGGGCGAGCAGGCCGGCATAACTCCAGTCGATCAGCCCTTTGTCGTCGCGCGTCAGCGCCAGGTTGGGGCGCACCAGGTGGAACTCGTGGAAGCTGGTGCGGCCTCTCAGCGCATCGATGAGGCTGAAATCGGCCGACAGGCTGTCGATGCTGCCGAGCAGCTTGTCGCCGCTGTCGCGCGGCTGGCGGATGGTGATCTGGTTCAGCGTGATGCGCGGCGTCGGCCAGAATTCGAGAACCGGCGTGCCTTTGATCTCGGCGTGGTAGCCCGTCCATTTCGACAGTGCGTCCTCGATGCCCGAGCGCACGAAACCGGTGGTGATCAGATAGGGTGCGGCGACCCGGAGCGCCACGAAAAGCGCCAGCGCGATCAGCAGGAACACCGTCGACAGGCGGGCGAAGGCCGGAAGCCAGCGCGAAACGGGTCCGATCTTCCTGCGCCACCTGCGATGTCTTGACGTGCTCATGATCTCCGCCGGCAATTCCGCCGGTTATCCCGTTAAGCGCTGATTTCGCCGGATATAGGAAATATCCGGCATATGCAAATCCCCCACCGTGACGCCCATGGTTTCAGACGCGCCGAAGACGCTGCGGCACTTTGAAGCTATGCATCGTGCTTGCGAATGCGGAGGCTGGGATCGCGTCGGTTCCGCACTTTATAATGCAATGCAGCATGATATAAAGGCGGCATTGGGGAGGAGGATTGAATGCAGGATAACAGACCACTTTGGGTGCCCTCGGCGGACGCCGTTGCAAAAAGCCCGATCCATGCCTTCATGGCGCGCTGCAATGCCGATTTCGGGCTTTCGCTTTCCGGCTTTGCGGATCTGCATGCCTGGTCGGTGGCCGAGCGGGAGAAGTTCTGGTCGACTGTGTGGGATTTCTGCGGCGTGAAGGGAGAGCGCGGCGCAGAGGTGCTGATCGACGGCGACCGCATGCTGGAGGCGCGCTTCTTTCCCGATGCGACGCTGAACTTCGCCGAGAACCTGCTCTCGGGGCGCGGCGAGGGTGATGCGATCATCTTCCGTGGCGAGGACAAGGCTGCGGACCGCTGGTCGTGGGACCGGCTGCGGGCGCTGGTGTCGAAGCTGCAGCAGGCCTTCAAGGCGCAGGGCATTGGCGAGGGCGACCGTATCGCCGCGATGATGCCGAACATGCCGGAGACCGTCGCCGCCATGCTCGCCGCCGCCTCGATCGGCGCCATCTGGTCGTCCTGCTCTCCCGATTTCGGCGAGCAGGGCGTGCTCGACCGTTTCGGCCAGATCGGCCCGAAGCTGTTCATCGCCTGCGATGCCTATTGGTATTCCGGCAAGCTGCAGGATGTCGGCGCCAAGGTCGCAACCGTCGCAAAGAGCTTGGGTGTGCCGACGATCGTCGTCCACTACGCCGGCGATGCGGAAGCGGTGGCGCGCACAACGCCCGGCGCTTCGACGCTGGAAGCCTTCGTCGCGCCCTATGCGGCAAAGGAGGTCGCGTTCACGCCGCTCGCCTTCTCGCACCCGCTCTACATCCTGTTTTCCTCAGGCACGACGGGCGTGCCCAAATGCATCGTGCATTCGGCCGGCGGCACGCTGCTGCAGCATCTCAAGGAGCAGCGGCTGCATTGCGGCCTGGAGGCCGGCGAGAAGCTGTTCTACTTCACCACCTGCGGCTGGATGATGTGGAACTGGCTGGTCAGCGGCCTTGCCAGCGGCGCCACGCTCTGCCTGTTCGACGGTTCGCCCTTTGCGCCTGACGGCAACGTGCTGTTCGATTATGCCGCGGCCGAGAACTTCGCGATCTTCGGCACCTCGGCGAAATATATCGATGCGGTGCGCAAAAGCGGGCTGACGCCGCGCAACAGCCACGATCTTTCCAGCCTGCGGCTGATGACTTCGACCGGCTCGCCGCTGTCGCCCGAGGGGTTCAGCTTCGTCTATGAGGGCATCAAGCAAGACGTGCAGCTCGCCTCGATCTCCGGCGGCACCGATATCGTCTCCTGCTTCGTGCTCGGCAATCCGCTGCAGCCGGTCTGGCGCGGCGAGATCCAGGGGGCGGGCCTCGGCCTTGCGGTCGATGTCTGGAACGATGACGGCAGACCGGTGCGCGGCGAGAAGGGCGAACTCGTCTGCACCAAGGCCTTCCCGTCGATGCCGGTGATGTTCTGGAACGACCCCGACGGCGCCAAATACCGCGCCGCCTATTTCGACCGCTTCGACAATGTCTGGTGCCACGGCGATTTCGCCGAATGGACCGAGCATGGCGGCCTGATCATCCACGGCCGTTCGGATGCGACGCTCAATCCCGGCGGCGTGCGCATCGGCACGGCGGAGATCTACAATCAGGTGGAGCAGATGGCGGAGGTGGCCGAGGCGCTGTGCATCGGCCAGGAGTGGGAGGACGACGTGCGGGTCATCCTCTTCGTCCGGCTTGCCGCCGGTGTGACGCTGAGCGAGGATCTGATCAAGGCGATCAAGACGCGCATTCGCACCGGCGCCTCGCCGCGGCATGTGCCGGCGAAGATCATCGCGGTCGCCGATATTCCCCGCACTAAATCCGGCAAGATCGTCGAGCTCGCCGTGCGCGAGGTCGTTCACAACAGGCCGGTGAAGAACCAGGAGGCACTTGCCAATCCCGAGGCGCTGCGGCTCTTTGCCGGGCTGGAGGAACTCAAGGATTGATCGCCGATCGGACGTTACAAGCTTCAATCACTTATCGATGCACTGTCATGGAAACCTTTCGTTAAGAAAGGTTTGTCAAATGTAAAAGCTAACTTGGGGGCCGTGTATGAACGAGGCGGCCTGGAGCCCTACAGCGCCGCGCGTCTTTTCAGACGCGCAAAGGACGCTGTAGAACTTTAAGTTGCTGCATAATTTGCCCTTAAATCGATTCCGATTTAAGGAATTATGCAGCGGGCTTTCGATACATGATGGTGATCGACTGAGCTCTTGTTGAACAGCACCAAATTCAAGGCAGCCTCGGCTGCCTTTTCTTTATGCTCAACCGGCCAGCACCCGCTGCGACGGAAAGGTGATCTCGACGAGCGTGCCCTCGTTCGGCGCCGAATTGATCGAGAACACCGCCCGGTTGGCATCGACCATCGCCTTGGTCAGCGGCAGGCCGAGCCCGGTGCCGTCGCCGCGATGGCGCGATTGAGTCGAGGAGACCTGCCGGAACGGCTTCATCGCCTGGTCGAGTTCGCTGCGCGTCATGCCGATGCCGGTATCGCGCACTCTCAGCACGACGCTGCCATTCGCCTCATAGGAGGTGGAAACGACGATCTGTCCGCCTGACGGAGTGAAGCGGATGGCGTTCGACAGGATGTTGAGGGCGATCTGCTTGATCGAGCGCAGATCCGCCACAACCTCGGGCACCGCATGCGACAGTGCCGTGCGGATGATGACGCGCTGGCCGTTGGCCTGCGGCTGGACGAGTGCCACGGCTTCCGAGACCGCCTCGTTGAGGCCGACGGCGGCAAAATCGAGATCCATCTCGCCCGCCTCGATCTTCGAAATATCGAGCAGGTCGTTGACGATATCCAGCACGTGCCGGCCGGACCGGCCGATGTCGTTGGCATATTCGATATAACGGGGATGGCCGATCGGCCCGAAGCGTTCGCCGGCCATCATGTCGGAAAAGCCGATGATGGCGTTGAGCGGCGTGCGGATCTCGTGGCTGACGCGGGCGAGGAAATCGGTCTTGTGGGCGTTGGCGGTTTCGGCCGCACCCTTGGCGTTGCGCAGCTCATCCTCGGTGCGCTTCCACTGGGTGATATCGCGGATGACGGCGCAATAGCCGTTGGAGGAGGTGAGCTGGCCCATCGTCATGAACAGCGGCACGAAGCCGCCGGCGGCCTCGCGGCCGATCACTTCGCGTCCGTCGTTCAACACGCTGGCGACGCCATGGCCGGAGAGGCCGTTCAGATAGTCGAGCACCGCCTTCTGGCTCTCATGGGCAAACAGCATGACGAAGGGTTTGCCGCGCGTCTCCTGCTCGTCGTAATTGAAAAGCGCGCTGGCCGACCGGTTCATCGAGCGGATGTCGCCCTCCGTGCCGATGACGACGACGCCGTCGGTCGCCGTTTCCAGGATCGAGCGCAATTCCTCGACTTCGACCTGAAGCTTGGCGACCTTTTCGACCATGCGCTCTGGGCGCGCTTCCGACCGGCTGCTTTCCTTGCCTTCCACCGGCATCAGCGCCAGCATCAATGCATTGGCGTCTTCCCAGCGCACCGATTGCAGCCGCGCCGTCACCGGAACGAGGCTGTCGTCGGCCTTGACCAGCATCATGGTGCCGGAACCCGCGGCCTTCTCCTCGAGTTCGCGGCGCTGCAGCAGGGCTTCGATGCCGCCGACTTCGCGCAATGCGTCGAGCGAAGTGTAGCCGGTCAGCCGCATGAATTCCGGGTTGGCATGGATCAGCGCATCGCCGACATGGATGAGCACGGCGACAGGCAGCTGGTCGACCGTTCCCAGCGAAAGCCCGTCGGTCATCTTGACGCGCGGCGGGATGAAGCTTGTCAGAACCTCGATCTGGCTGACCGTCTCCTCCAGTCCTTCCGTCGCCTCGTCCTCGTCTATGACATCGGGCTCCTCGGCGGCATCGTCCTCGCGCTGCGCGTCGGCGGCATTCTCGAAAATCGCCTCCTGCGGCGCGATGTCCTCGGGCGAAGGCAGGTCCGCCTCGTCGGCAATGGGTGTTTCCGCCTCGACCTCTTCGGGTCCGGCAGCCTCTTCGAAGCTCGCCGTTTCGGTCACGGAGGGTTCGATCGGCGCCGGCGCGGCAGGTTCGTCCTTGCTGGCGCCGAAGGCTTCGAGCCGCTTGGCGATCTCGCGGAAATTCGCCTGCTCGGCGGCCGTCAGTCCGGCGCTGGTGTTATGGAGCTGAACGATCTTGTCGGAGAAACGGCGATTGGGCGTTTCCGAAATGCGAAGCGCCGGCGGCTCGTTCGACGTTTCCGCTATTGGTTCGACGGCGGAGGTATCGCCGACATCGGCGCTATCGTCTGCTTTCTCCGCAGTGCTTTCCTGGAACGGCGGCTCGACGGATGCCTGCTCGCCTGGCTCCTGCTCAATGTCCGCCTGCTCGGCGGCAATCGCCGCAGGCGCTGTCTCCGTCTCCGTCGGCAGCTCGCTTGCCGCAGGCGCCTGGTCCTCGACCTCATCCATCAGGGCGGGCTCGCTCGCGGTCCCGTCATGCGCTGCCGGCACCTCGTGTATTGCCTCGGCAACAGTTTCCGGCACCGGGCCGAGGCTTGCCGCATCATGGCCGACGCCATCCGGGCCGAGCGTCAGGCCGAGCGCCAGCGGATCTTCCTGCGCATCGGAAAGCCGCACGACGCCGAAGCCGCGGAAGCCGTCGAAGTCGCGGTTGCGGGTATAGGTCGGCAGCGCCGCCAGATCGACCGGAACGACGAGGCTGGTGCCTTCGACCGGCCAGAGGATGGTTTTGCCCGACCAAGTGTCGCGGCGGGCGAGCGCCTCGGCAAGCTTGCCGTCGGGATCGAGATTGAAGAGGGCGGCGACATCGCCGAAGGCGGAGCCGATAATCTCGGATGCATGGGGACCGACGGCCTCGGCAAATTCGTGGCTGACCTCGTTGAAGCGGCCCTCGGCATCGATCTTCCAGACGAAGCGCGTGGCGCGGCTGTTCGGCCTGAAGACGAAGCCGGGCGCAGCCGCAAGCTCAGGCGCAGGGGAGGCGTCGGGGACTGCAGGCGATGCGACGAAGGGCTCTTCATGTATCGCTGCCGGCGCCTCTTCGACAGGCGCTTCGCTGGCCTCGGCAGGCGGTTCTTCTGCCGCGGTTTCTACCGTGTCGGTGATCGAGAGCAGGTCGTCCTCGATAATCGCGGCAGGCGCGTTGGCCTCATGCGTGCTGATGTCGAGCACGCCGCCGTCGCTCTCCGGCTCCGCATATCCGGCGAGACCGGTTTCCTCGACAACCTCGTCTGCGGATGCCGCTGCCGTCTCCGCCGGCGGGTCGTTTTCGCCGGAGATGTCCGCGAGCGTCTCCTCGACGTCTTCGATCCCCGAGACCGCCTCGATGATCTCGGTGAAGCCCGTGGCGGCAACAGGTTCGTCGCCGAACCCCTCGGCCGGCGGCACGGCGTCTTTCTGGGCGGGCGCATCGAGCGAGTCGAGCGCGGGCGCATCGATCAAGTCGAGCTTGGGCGTATCGATCGGATCGGACGCCGCGGCGGCGTCGATCGGGTCGAGATGGCCGATCGCCGTCTCCACGGCAAAGAGCAGGTTGAGCGCCGGCTCGTCGCTGAGCTTGCCGACGGCGGCCGGGAGATTGCCTCTGCCGGTGGCGACCGGTCGTTTCACCAGCCGGTCGGGATGGGCGCCGGCAAGGTTGATCAGGGTCTTTGCGGTCTGCTCGGAAATCCCGAGCGAGGCAAAACCCGGCGAGGCGGCGATGACTTCGCCGTCGGCGCCGATGACGGCCATATGCGTGTCGGGATCATCAAGCCCCTGCAGCATCTGCGCCGCCGAGGCGCCGGAAGCAAGCGGCTTTGCCGAGACCGGCACCGAAAACAGGATCGCCTTTTCACCCTGGGAAAGCCGGATCAGTTCGGCTGCAGCCTGCACCTGCGCCCGCTGAAAGCCCTTGGCGACGCGGATCATCAGGCTTCTGGTGTCGCCGATATCGGCAAGCTGGCGCGCGGCCGTTTCCAGCTGGCGGAAGGTGATATCGGTGTGGTCGACGCCCTGATCGAGCAGGTCATAGACCGCCGAATGGCCGAAAAGCTCCGCACCCGCACCATTCGCCCAGAGCAGCCGGGCAAGGTCGGCCGAAAACAGCACCATCGCCTCGCCGCGTGAAAAGCGTTCCCGCACCCGTGCATGCACGGCGATATCGATGAACGGATATTGGACTGCGGGCATGATCGAACCTTGTCGCTGTCGGCCTTCTTAAATTAACGGCTTATTAATAACTGCGGGGCGCATGCCGGTCCAGAAGTGCAGGGTGTTTTCGGCCGGCAAGGTTAACGTCTTGTGCGCCGCACAATAATTGTTGCAATGCACAATGAAATGTCTTATATAAGCTTCATCCCAACTACCGAAGGCAGCGACTGCCTCAGCCCAAAGGATGCGACCCATGGCTACCATAAAGACCGACGACGTTTTTTCAATCGCTTCTTTCGACCCCTCCAAGTTCGCGGAATCCTTCCGTGATTTCGCCGAAAAGGGCGCTCAGCAGTCCAAGGACGCCTATGCCAAGCTGAAGACCGCCGGCGAGGAAGCCGGCAAGACGCTTGAAGCCACCGTCCAGACGGCACAGGCCGGCACTGTCGAGATCGGCCTGAAGGCGATCGATGCTCTGCGTGTCAACGCCGAGAGCTCGCTCTCGCACCTGGAAGCGCTGCTCGGCGTCAAGTCCCCGGCCGAATTCTTCGAGCTGCAGACCTCGTTCCTGCGCAAGCAGGCCGAACTGGCTGTCGAGCAGGCGAAGTCGATGCAGGAAACCACCAAGCAGGTTGCCGAAAAGCTGGCAAAGCCCTCCAAGGACGCCGCCGAAAAGGCCATGGCTTCCTTCAAGGTCGCCTGATCGGTCTTGACCGATCGCAGACAAAAGGCTGGACCTCGCGTCCAGCCTTTTTGTATATTGACGAGGAATGGGGCTTGAATTCATCGCCAAGTCCTCGTATGTGACCCCCGTCGCGCCAAGCGTGATTTATGCGGTTGTAGCTCAGTTGGTTAGAGCGCAGGTTTGTGGCACCTGAGGTCGGAGGTTCGAGACCCCCCAACCGTACCATTTCCCCCACACGATCAAACGAAAATCCGCCTCCTATCGTTTCGATGGAACCCATGCCGCCGCGCGCCGTTCTTCAGTTGACGGGAGAATATGCATGTCGAAAACCCTTCTCTACGGCGCGACGAAAATCGACGAGACCAACAGCGCTTATGCGCCGGTCGAAAGCTTGGCTGCCTTCCAGTGGACGAACCGCGTCTTCGTTGTTTTTGCCGACAGGGATAATTCCCGCGCCGCCCGGCAGGAAAATCAGTTGCTGGCCGACCGCTCGGCCCTCGACGAGCGTGACCTAGTGGTGTTGAAGATATCGGGCGTAGGCGTGCGACCGCTCTTCGGCGCCGCCGACGGTCTCGACGGCGAAGCGATCCGCCGGGATCTCGATGCGCCGGAGGTCGGTGAATTCGCGGCCTTCCTTCTCGGCAAGGACGGCACGGTGAAGCTCAAGGTCAGCGAGCCGATTACCGATGGCGAGCTCTTCGCCATCATCGACAGCATGCCGATGCGGGCTGCCGAATCGCTGAAGCCGGACAAATAGCCGGCCGAACATCATCCACGATAAAACATCAGAAGGGAGGCGGCCATGTCCGTGCCCAACGAACCCATTCCCGATCAGCCGCCGATGCCGGCGCCCGGCTGGAAGCCGGTGCCGCCGATCAAGGAGCCGGAGCCGGATCGGCTGCCCGACGAGGCGCCGGTTCCGAACCCGGATGAGAACGACGGCCCGGCCAAGCACGTGTCCACCACCTCCTAGAGGAAGATGTGGCGTTCGGCACCGACGAGTTCCTGCAGGAAATCGACGACGCTCCTGACGCGCACGAGGTCGCGCGCCGTTTCGTGATAGGTCGTCCAATAGGCGCGGCGGATGGAAATCTCAGGCAGGATGCGCTGAAGTTCGGGATATTGCCGGGCGATATAATCGTGGAGGATGCCGATGCCGGCGCCGGAGCGTACCGCCTCCGTCTGGCCGATCGCGGTCGAGATTTCGAAGCCGGCGTCCCAGCTGCGCATCACTTCGCCGGAGAAGTTCAGCGAGGCGGTGAAGATCAGGTCTTCGACATAGCCGATGCGCGGATGCGCCTTCAGCGCCTCGATATCACAGGGCGCGCCCCGGGAGGTGAGATAGTCGCGCGAGGCATAGAGGCCGAGCGTGTAATCGGTGAGCTTCGAGGAGACGAGCCGGCCCTGTTCGGGCCGCTCCAGCGTGATGGCAATATCGGCTTCGCGTTGCGACAGCGAAAACGAGCGCGGCACGGGCACCAGCTGGATCTTCAGCGCCGGATGGCGCTCGATCAGCCGGCCTATGCGCGGCGCCAGAAAGGAAACGCCGAATCCATCCGGCGCGCCGACGCGCACGGTCCCGGCAATCGCCGTATCGGTGTGGCCGAGGCTGGCCTGTGCTGCGAGCATTTCCGTTTCCATACGCTCGGCGGACGCCAGGAACACTTCGCCTTCGGCCGTCAGCTCGCAGCCATTGGTGCGGCGGATGAAAAGCCGTGTCTTCAGCGCCTCTTCCAGCGAGGTCAGCCGGCGCGAGAGCGTGGCGTGATTGAGCCCCAGCCGCTTCGAGGCGGCAAGGATCTGCCCTGTGCGGGCGACGGCGAGGAAAATCCGGACGTCGTCCCAGTTCATGGCTTGGCCCGCATTGCGATCGGATCGACGTCGAGAAGCGTCAGCGATGTCACCATGCCGGCCGTCTCGGCCTTGTATTTGAGGAAATGCGGCGTCCGCAGATGAGCCTCGTATGCCTCCTGGTCGGCATAGACCTCGAGAATACGGACCCGGTTCGGGGCGTCCCTGATGGCAACGGCATTCAGGGAAAGGACGCCGACTTCCAGCCTGACGGATGCCTCGATTTCCTCAGTGAGCAATGCGCGATAGGCGTCAAGCCTATCCGGATCGATCTCCAGCTCCGCCATTCTGACGACAGGTTTGCAGCTCATCGGTTTGACCTCCCCTCAGGGTTTGACTTGTCCGCGTGCCGTTCCAAGTTTGGGGGCAGCAGCAGCGCCTGATGCAACGGCAGCGCTATAATTTACGCACAACGGTTCCTTATATCAGCGCATTGATTTGTGCAAATTGAAGTGCGATCGTAGGCCATCCCAAAAACAGGAGGAGCATCCCATGCGTGAGATCGGTCATTTCATCGGCGGCAAGGAAGTCGCCGGCACCAGCGGCCGCGTGAGCAACGTTTACAATCCGGCGACCGGCGAAGTGCAGGCGACGGTCGCGCTCGCAAGCGTCGAGGAACTGCGCGCCGCAGTCGAAAACGCCAAGGCCGCGCAGCCGAAATGGGCTGCGACCAATCCGCAGCGCCGCGCACGCGTCTTCTTCAAATTCGTCGAACTCCTGAACAAGCACATGGACGAGCTTGCCGAAATGCTCTCCAGGGAGCACGGCAAGACGATCGAGGACGCCAAGGGCGACGTCATCCGCGGTCTCGAGGTCTGCGAGTTCGTCTGCGGCATTCCGCATCTCGCCAAGGGCGAGTTCACCGAGGGTGCGGGTCCTGCGATCGACATGTATTCGATCCGCCAGCCGGTCGGCATCGGTGCCGGCATCACCCCCTTCAACTTCCCCGGCATGATCCCGATGTGGATGTTCGCGCCGGCAATCGCCTGCGGCAACGCCTTCATCCTGAAGCCCTCCGAGCGTGATCCTTCCCTGCCGATCCGTCTTGCCGAACTGATGATCGAGGCCGGTCTTCCGGCCGGCATCCTCAACGTCGTCAATGGCGACAAGGGCGCCGTCGACGCGATCCTCACCGATCCCGATATCGGCGCCGTCTCCTTCGTCGGTTCGACGCCGATCGCCCGCTACGTCTACGGCACGGCGGCGATGAACGGCAAGCGCGCCCAGTGCTTCGGCGGCGCCAAGAACCACATGATCATCATGCCGGATGCCGATATGGATCAGGCCGTCAACGCGCTGATGGGCGCGGGCTACGGCTCGGCCGGCGAGCGCTGCATGGCGATCTCGGTTGCCGTTCCGGTCGGCGAGGAAACCGCCAACCGCCTCGTCGAAAAGCTGATCCCGAAGATCGAGTCGCTGCGCATCGGCCCCTATACCGACGATCAGGCCGATATGGGCCCGCTGGTCACCAAGGACGCCTATACCCGCGTTCGTGGTCTGATCGACCGCGGCGTCGAGGAAGGCGCCAAGCTGCTCGTCGACGGCCGCGACTTCAAGCTCCAGGGCTATGAAGACGGCTATTTCGTCGGCGGCTGCCTGTTCGATCACGTCACGCCCGAGATGGATATCTACAAGACCGAAATCTTCGGGCCCGTCCTCTCCGTCGTTCGCGCCCACAATTACGAAGAGGCACTGTCGTTGCCGATGAAGCACGAATACGGCAACGGCGTTGCGATCTACACCCGTGACGGCGATGCCGCCCGCGATTTCGCCTCGCGCATCAATATCGGCATGATCGGCATCAACGTTCCGATCCCGGTTCCGCTCGCCTACCACTCCTTCGGCGGCTGGAAGGCATCGAGCTTCGGCGACCTCAACCAGCACGGCACGGATTCGATCAAGTTCTGGACCAAGACCAAGACCGTCACCGCCCGCTGGCCCTCCGGCATCAAGAGCGGCGCTGAATTCGTCATGCCGACGATGAAGTGACCTGCCTGATTGACGACTAGAATTCGGGGGCCTTTTGGGCCCCCGTTTTATTTGAGATCTTGGAAGCCAAGCTCGGCGATTATGCCCGCACCAGCATGCTTTCCACCCATCCAGGCACCCCCGAACGCAAGCAGGCAATTCTGGAATATGACCGGATTCTGCAGCAGGATTGACGTCGCGGCATTTGGCCTCATAAGCTGAATGCGAATTTCATATTTTGGAATTGTTCAAAACTACCAAACCGCCTATATAGGTCTGAACAGGCACGAGTCAGGAGAATGGCATGCGGTTGACGAAGCAGACCAACTATGCGGTTCGCATGTTGATGTATTGTGCTGCCAACGACGGGCACCTGAGCCGGATTCCGGAAATCGCCAAGGCTTACGGTGTTTCCGAGCTCTTTCTTTTCAAGATCCTCCAGCCGCTGAACAAGGCGGGTCTGGTGGAAACCGTGCGCGGTCGCAATGGCGGCGTGCGCCTGGGCAAACCGGCCGCCGACATCACGCTCTTCGACGTCGTCAGGGTGACGGAAGACAGTTTCGCCATGGCCGAATGCTTCGAGGATGACGGCATGGTGGAATGCCCGCTGGTCGACAGCTGCGGCCTGAATTCGGCGCTGCGCAAGGCGCTCAACGCCTTCTTCGCCGTGCTTTCGGAATATTCGATCGACGACCTGGTCAAGGCCCGTCCGCAGATCAATTTCCTTCTCGGAATTACCGGCGAGCAGCCCTATCGCAAACCCGAAATCGTTGCGCCGGCCGCCTGAATTTAACGAGCAGGACAGAATTGTAAAACCGCGGTGGCCCCGGCCATCGCGGTTTTTGTTTGTCGCGTTTCGCCGGCACGGCAAGAGATAAATATCTCCAGCGTGGCAGGCGAATCCGATCGATCGCGACACGCATAAGAGGCGCAATTATCCAAAATACGACGAAATTCCGGTCGTTTTTATCCGAATATGTCCGAATGAGGCCGATTTTTGATTGAAAATTTCTAAAATTGTCCAACTGGAAAAATTTTCTCCGTAGCCCGTTGCTTTCAGTAGATAAATGTCGTTCCATCGACCGTCGATCGGGATGCATATCTGCGGTCTCCAGACATCAAAAAAGAACAACCGGGAAACAATATTATGAAAAAGATCTCTGTCATGCTGGCAGCGACGGCCCTGATTTCGGTCATGGCAACGTCGGCCTGGTCCAAGACCCTTGTCTATTGCTCCGAGGGCTCGCCGGAAGGCTTCGACCCGAGCCTTTATACGGCAGGCACTACCTTCGACGCCTCGTCGCGCACGGTCTATAGCCGTCTGGTCGAATTCAAGCATGGCGGCACCGAGATCGAACCCGGCCTCGCCGACAGCTGGAGCGTTTCGGCCGATGGCACGGAATACACCTTCAAGCTTCATCCCGGCGTCAAGTATCAGACCACCGACTTCTTCACGCCGACGCGTGATTTCAACGCCGACGACGTCGTGTTCTCCTTCGAGCGCCAGCTGAAATCCGACAATCCGTGGAACAAATATGTCGAGGGCGGTTCCTACGAATACGCCGCCGGCATGGGCTTCCCGGATCTGATCAAGTCGATCGAGAAGGTCGACGACCTCACCGTCAAGTTCACGCTCAACCATCCCGAAGCGCCGTTCCTCGCCGATCTTGCGATGGACTTCGCCTCGATCGTCTCCAAGGAATATGCCGACAAGCTCGCCGCCGACGGCAAGATGGCGCAGCTCAACCAGCAGCCGCTCGGCACCGGCCCGTTCACCTTCGTCGCCTACCAGCCGGATGCCGTCATCCGCTACAAGGCCAACGAAACCTATTTCAAGGGCAAGGAAAAGATCGACGATCTGGTGTTCGCCATCACCTCTGACGCCGCCGTCCGCGCGCAGAAGCTGAAGGCCGGCGAATGCCACCTGATCCCCTATCCGAATGCGGCTGACGTGCCGGAACTGAAGAAGGACGAGAACCTGACCGTGCTCGAGCAGGCCGGCCTGAACGTTTCGTATCTCGCTTACAACACCTTGATTGCTCCCTTCGACAAGGCCGAAGTCCGCAAGGCGCTGAACATGGCGATCAACAAGCAGGCGATCGTCGACGCCGTCTTCCAGGGTGCTGCGGCCGTTGCCAAGAACCCGATCCCGCCGACGATGTGGTCCTATAACGATGCCGTCGTGGACGACAAGTATGATCCCGATGCATCGAAGAAGATGCTGGCAGATGCTGGCGTCAAGGATCTGAAGATGAAGATCTGGGCGATGCCGGTTTCGCGTCCGTACATGTTGAACGCGCGCCGCGCCGCAGAACTGATGCAGGCCGACCTGGCCAAGGTCGGCGTCGATGCGGAAATCGTCACCCATGAATGGGCCGAATATCTGAAGCTCTCGTCCGACAAGAACCGCGACGGTGCCGTCATCCTCGGCTGGACCGGCGACAACGGCGACCCTGACAACTTCATGGATACGTTGCTTGGCTGCGACGCTGTCGGCGGCAACAACCGCGCTCAATGGTGCAACAAGGAATTCGACGATCTGATGACGAAGGCCAAGCAGACGGCCGACGTCGCCGAGCGCACGAAGGCCTATGAACAGGCTCAGCTGATCTTCAAGAAGGAAGCTCCCTGGAATACGATTAACCACTCATTGGTCTTCGTTCCGATGAGCAAGAAGGTCTCGGGCTTCTTCATGGACCCGCTCGGAATTCACCGCTTCGACGGTGTGGACATTTCCGAATAATAAAAAATCTGTAAACTGCCCGGTCAACGCCGGGTGCGGCCGGCGGTCAGGCTCCCCTGACCGCCGGAAACTATTGGAAAACCTGCTATGTTGCGTTTTTTCATCGGCCGCCTCGCGGTGCTGATCCCGACATTTCTCGGCGTTTCACTCATTGCCTTCTCGTTCATCCGCCTCATTCCCGGCGACCCGGTTATGCTTCTGTCGGGTGAACGTGTCATGGCGCCGGAACGCCACGCCCAGATCATGCACGATCTCGGTTTTGACCGGCCCATCTATGTGCAATATTTCGATTATATCGTAAAAGTGCTGCACGGCGATCTCGGCACTTCGATCGTCACCAAGCGGCCCGTTCTCGGCGAATTCCTGACGTTGTTTCCGGCGACGCTGGAACTTTCCTTCTGTGCCATCATCCTCGCCGTCTGTCTTGGCGTGCCCGCCGGCATCTTTGCCGCCGTCAA
This sequence comes from Rhizobium sp. BT03, assembly GCF_030053155.1. Lineage (NCBI taxonomy): Bacteria > Pseudomonadati > Pseudomonadota > Alphaproteobacteria > Hyphomicrobiales > Rhizobiaceae > Rhizobium > Rhizobium sp. BT03. The sequence continues at coordinate 1,849,104 of NZ_CP125640.1, read as the reverse complement.
GCGAGGCACCTGGTTCGATCAGAGCGTGATGGGTGTTGCCCTGATCGGCTATTCCATGCCGATTTTCTGGTGGGGCCTGCTGCTGATCATCTTCTTCTCCGGCTATCTCGGCTGGACGCCGGTTTCCGGGCGCATCTCGCTGATGTATTTCTTCAAGCCGGTCACCGGCTTCATGCTGATCGACAGCCTGCTGTCGGGCCAGAAGGGGGCGTTTTCCTCGGCCGTCAGCTACCTCATCCTGCCAACCATCGTGCTGGCGACCATCCCGCTTGCCGTCATCGCGCGCCAGACGCGCTCGGCGATGCTCGAGGTTCTCGGCGAAGATTATGTCCGTACCGCGCGCTCGAAAGGCCTGAAGCCGCTGCGCGTCGTCGGCGTGCACGCGCTGCGCAATGCGATGATCCCTGTTATCACCACCATCGGTCTGCAGATCGGCGTTCTTCTGGCCGGCGCCATCCTCACCGAGACGATCTTCTCCTGGCCGGGCATCGGCAAATGGATGGTCGATTCGGTCTTCAAGCGCGATTACGCCGTGGTCCAGGGCGGGCTTCTCTTGATCGCCGGCGTGATCATGATGGTCAACCTGATTGTTGATGTCCTCTACGGCTTCATCAACCCGCGCATTCGTCACTAGGAGCGGTTCATGAGCACCGTCACCGTCAAATCAGTCCAGCCATCCGCCGCTGCGGAATTCTGGCACTATTTCTCCCGCAACAAGGGCGCCGTCATCGGCCTCGTCGTTTTCATCCTCATCCTGGTCGTCGCAGTCTTCGCGCCGATCTTTGCGCCGCATGCGCCGAACGAGCAGAACCGCCAGGCGCTGCTGGCCGTGCCATCCTGGATGGAGGGCGGCAGCATCGCCTTCCCGCTCGGAACGGATGCCGTCGGCCGCGATATCCTCTCGCGCCTTATCTACGGCGCGCGCTTCTCGCTCTTCATCGGCGTCGTCGTCGTCACGCTTTCGGTCGTATGCGGCGTCCTGATCGGCCTCGTCGCCGGCTATTTCCGCGGCAAGATCGATACGGCGATCATGCGACTGATGGACATCATCCTGGCCTTCCCGTCGCTGCTGCTCGCTCTCGTGCTGGTGGCGGTGCTCGGCCCGGGCCTTACCAATGCGATGATTGCGATTTCGCTGGTCAACCAGCCGCATTTCGTCCGCCTGACGCGGGCCTCGGTCATATCGGAGCGCGAGAAGGAATATGTGATCGCCTCGCGTGTCGCCGGTGCCGGCACTTTCCGCCTGATGTTCAAGACGATCCTGCCGAACTGTCTTGGGCCGCTGATCGTCCAGGCGACGCTCGCCTTCTCGGCGGCGATCCTCGATGCCGCCGCCCTCGGCTTCCTCGGCATGGGCGCCCAGCCGCCGACACCCGAATGGGGCACGATGCTCGCCGAATCCCGCGAGTTCATCTCGCGCGCGTGGTGGGTCGTAACATTCCCGGGCCTTGCCATCCTCATCACCGTTCTTGCCATCAACCTGATGGGCGACGGCCTGCGCGATGCGCTTGACCCCAAGCTGAAGAGGTCGTGATGCCACTTCTCGAAATCGAAAATCTGACCGTCGAGTTCCAGACCTCGTCCGGTCTCTTCCGCGCCGTCGACCGTGTCTCGCTTGCCTGCGACAAGGGCGAAATCCTGTCGGTCGTCGGTGAATCCGGCTCGGGCAAATCCGTCGCCATGCTGGCGCTGATGGGGCTTCTGCCCTGGACGGCGAAGATCACCGCCGACCGCCTGCAGTTCGACGGCCAGGATCTGCGGGGGATCTCCGGACGACAGCGTCGCAGGATCGTCGGCAAGGACATGGCGATGATCTTCCAGGAGCCGATGTCGAGCCTCAATCCGTGCTTCACCGTCGGTTTCCAGCTCGGCGAGACCCTGCGCGTCCATATGGGCCTCAACCGCAAGGAGCGCCGCGAACGCTCGATCGAACTTTTGAACCTCGTCGGCATCCCGGCGCCGGAAGACCGCCTGTCGAACTTCCCGCATCAGATGTCGGGTGGCATGAGCCAGCGTGTCATGATCGCCATGGCGCTCGCCTGCAATCCGAAGCTCTTGATCGCCGATGAGCCGACGACTGCGCTCGACGTGACGATCCAGGCGCAGATCCTCGATCTGCTCGTGCGCCTGCAGAAGGAGCAGGGCATGGCGCTGGTGCTGATCACCCACGACATGGGTGTCGTCGCCGAAACCGCCGAGCGCGTGCAGGTGCAATATGCCGGCCAGAAGGTCGAGGAACAGCCGGTGAAGGCGCTGTTCCGCGACCCGCATCACCCCTATACCGCAGCGCTGCTCGCCGCTCTGCCGGAACGCGCCGAAGTCGGTCAGCGGCTTCCTTCCATCGCCGGCGTCGTTCCCGGTCAGCACGGCCGCCCGACGGGCTGTCTTTTCGCGCCGCGCTGTGGCTACGCCACGGTCGAATGCGAACGCGGCGTCGTCCGCCAGGGGCCGGAGCTCGGGCTGGCGCTCTGCAACTATCCTTTGAAGGACGGCAAGCCGCTCGGGCATCCCGGTGTCATGGCCGTTGAAACTGCAGGAGACCTGGTATGACGGGCGCTGTTCTCGAGGGCAGGGATCTCGCCCGCTTCTACACCGTCAACCGCGGCCTCTTCAAAGCCGATGCCACGGTCAAGGCGCTGAACGGCGTCAGCTTCAGCCTGCAGTCCGGCAAGACGCTCGCCGTCGTCGGCGAATCCGGCTGCGGCAAGTCGACGCTCGCCCGCCTGGTCACCATGATCGAGAACCCGACAGCGGGAGAGTTGCTGATCGACGGCAAGCCCGCCCATGTCGGTGACCGCAGCCTGCGCAGCCAGGTGCAGATCGTCTTCCAGAATCCTTATGGCTCGCTCAACCCGCGCCAGAAGGTCGGCGCGATCCTCGAAGAGCCGCTGAAGATCAACACCGATCTCAACGCCGCCGCCCGCCGCCGCAAGGTGGAGGAGATGATGGCCCGCGTCGGCCTGCGTCCGGAGCATCACGGCCGTTATCCTCATATGTTCTCCGGCGGCCAGCGCCAGCGCATCGCCATCGCCCGCGCTTTGATGCTGCGGCCGAAGGTGCTGGTGCTCGACGAGCCGGTGTCGGCCCTCGACCTGTCGATCCAGGCGCAGGTGCTGAACCTGTTGATGGACCTGCAGAAGGAGATGGGGCTTGCCTATCTGTTCATCTCGCACGGCCTCTCCGTCGTCCACCATATCGCCGACGAGGTGATGGTGATGTATCTCGGCCGTCCCGTCGAAACCGGTCCGGCCGCCGAGGTTTTCGCCCGGCCGCGCCATCCCTATACCGCCGCCCTGCTGTCGGCCACACCGATCGCCGATCCGGAACGCGCCAAGAACCGCATCCGCCTGCAGGGCGAATTGCCGTCGCCGCTGAAGCCGCCGTCCGGCTGCCACTTCAATCCGCGCTGCTGGAAGGCGCAGGAGCATTGTCGCCAAGTCTCGCCCGAATTAAGGGGAGAGGGTGCGCAACAATATGCCTGTCATTTCCCGCTGGATTGAGCGGGAAGGAACGCCAAGGAGGGATCATGTCGGAGCGGATGAACAAACCCCACGCGATCATCGTCATGGGCGTCAGCGGCTGCGGCAAATCCTCCGTCGGCGAAAAGCTCGCCGAGGCCCTGCACATCTCCTTCGTCGAAGGCGATGCGCTGCATCCGACCGCCAATGTCGAGAAGATGTCGAAGGGCATTCCGCTGACCGACGAGGACCGGATGCCTTGGCTCGATCGCATCGGCGAAGAGATGAAGGCCTCGCTGGAGAAGGGCGAGGGCATCATCGTCTCCTGCTCGGCGCTGAAACGCATCTATCGCGATCGGCTGCGGGCTGCTGCCGGCGGCAATCTCGTCTTCGTCTATCTCGAAGGCTCAAAAGCGTTGCTGACGCGGCGCATGGGCGAGCGCAAAGGTCATTTCATGCCGGTCTCGCTGCTTGAAAGCCAGCTGGCGACGCTTGAGGCGCCGACAGGCGAACAGGGTGTCGTCACCGTCGATATCGACGACACCGTGGAAGGTATCGAAGCAACGGCCCTCGAAGGCCTCGTTGCTCTCGGCGTCACGGGTTGAAACGCTCAGGCGAATAGGCCGCAATATCGATGAACGGCGTCTCGCCGGTGATGAGTTCGGCCAGCACACGGCCCGTCACCGGTCCCAGCGTCAGCCCATGATGAGCATGGCCGAAGGCGAACCACAGGCCCTGATGACGCGGCGCCTTGCCAATAATAGGCATCATATCCGGCGTGCAGGGACGCGCGCCCATCCAGGGTTCAGGGTCGAGCCTGTCGCCGAGCGGGAAGATCGTCCGCGCCACGGCTTCGGCCCGGTCGAGCTGGACCGGCGTCTTCGGCGCGTCGAGCGTTGCGAACTCCGCTCCCGTCGTCAGCCGGATGCCGCGACGCATCGGCGCCAGGAGATAGCCGCGTTCGGCATCGAGCATCCAGTTGTTGAGCACGGCATTGCCCTTGGCGGCATAATGCATGTGATAGCCCCGCTTGACGCCGAGGGGCAAGGAATAGCCGAGCCGTCGCGTTGCGAGCGCCGCCCAGGGACCGAGCGCGATCACCGCATCGTCGGCTTCGAGCGCGCCTTCCGCAGTCATGATCTTCCAGCCGGAACCGAACGGGCCGAATGAGGCTGCGTCACCTGTGACGAACCTTCCGCCGAGGCTTTCGAAATAGCCGCGATAGGCCGATGTCAGCGCATGCGGGTCGAGCACCGACCAGGGATCGCGCCAGCGGATGCCGCCGGCAAAATCGCCTGTCATGTCAGGCTCCATGCGGGCGATGTCGGCCGACGTCAGGTTGTCATATTCCACTCCGAATTCACTCTGCCAGAGTGCGGCCTCCGCTAAGGCCTGATCGCGCTTGGCTTCCGTACGAAAGATCTTCATCCAGCCATCCCTGCGGATCAGGGCTTCCGCATGCGAGGCCTTGATCAGATCCTTGTGTTCGGGAATCGAATTTTCGATCAGCGGCGCATAAGCCCGGGTGATGAGTGCGTGGCGCCGTGTATTGGAATTCCACCAGTAGCGGGCGAGAAAGGCGAGCTGGCTCGGCAGCGTGCGCAGGTGGTAATGCGCGTCGATGCGGTTATTCAGCGCATAGCGCATGAGAAGACCGAGCTGCTGAGGAAAGCCGTAGGGCGCAACACCTTCGCGCTGGATCAGGCCGGCATTGCCGAAGGAGGTTTCGCTGCCCGGATCCTTGCGGTCGATCAGCGTCACCTGCCGGCCGCGCCGCTGAAGATGGATGGCCGCCGACACCCCGACGATGCCGGCGCCGAGCACGATTGCGTTTTTCGTCATTCCCCTGCATTCCGTTTCGTTATCGGGGTGAAAATGCTCCCGCCGATACTGCGGCGCAAACGAAAAATCGCATTCATTTCATAATCACTGCGCTTTTCAGTGCGGCATTTTCGGCCTTCATGCGGACATAAAGAACGCACGCGTTGAGCAGCGAAAAGCCGATCGCGTAAAAGGGGAGATCGAAGGCGAGAGGAAGGGCGGCGATCTCGCCGACGACGATCGCGTAGTTCGGATGCCGGAGGAAGCGATAGGGGCCTGACATTATGAGCGGCGCGCCGGGCAGGATGATGATGCGCGTCGTCCAGCGGTCTTTCAGCGTCGCCAGCACCCAGAGCCGCAGCGCCTGCAGCCCGATGAAGACGGCAAACCAGAAGAGCTCGACCGGCCTGCCGGGCGCCAGCAGCCACAGGCCGACGATCCAGCCGGCATGCAGCGCCACCATGGCGGGATAGTGCTCCGGCGCCACTTCCCTGGCGCCTCTGGCAAGAAGGGCAGCGGTGTTGCGCCGGGCGAGCACGAGCTCGCCAAACCGCTGCAGCGTCACGAAGGTAAGCAGCGCGATCGACGGCCACATCATGCCAGCCTCCTGAGCGTCACGCAGCTTGCCGAAAAACCCGGCCCCATGGCGATCATCGCGGCGCGCTCCGGCAATCCGGCGCGGATCGCCCGCTCCAGCACGAAGAGAATGGTCGGCGAGGACATATTGCCGTAGTCGGCAAGCACGCCGCGCTCGTGATCGAGGGAGCCAGGCGTCAGCGACAGTGCGCTTTCCATCGCGGCCAGCACTTTCGTGCCGCCGGGATGGCAGATGAAGCGGCCGATATCGTCGGGTGTCAGCCCGTTTCTTGCCAGAATGGCCGTCACCGCCGGGCCGAGTTCCTTTTCGGCAAAGGGCGGTAGGGCTTGCGCCAGCACGATGCCGAAGCCGCCGTCGTCGATCTTCCAGCCCATGATATCGAGGGTGTCGGGAAAGAGATGCTCGCCGGTCGATTCCACTTCCGCCAGCCCGCCTTCGCCCGATCGCAGCACGCAGGCGGCGGCACCATCGCCGAACAGCGCCGTCGCGATGATGTTCGGCCGCGTCAGCTCGTCCAGCCGGAAGGCCAGTGTGCAGAGCTCGATCGAGATGAAGAGCACGACGGCGCCCGGCCGGCTTCGCGCCAGCCGCGAGGCGATCGCAAAGCCCGACACACCGGCGGCACAGCCGAGCCCGAACACTGGCACCCGCTCGATATCGGCCCTGAAACCCATCCGGCGGGCCATCTGCGCATCGAGGCTCGGCGTCGTAAAACCGGTGGACGAGACCGTGACGACACAGTCGACATCGCCGGCCTCGAGCCCTGCCTGATGAAGGGCCGAGCTGGCGGTCTCGACGAAGAGCTTGCCTGCCACCTCCGCATAGGCCTCCATCCGGTCTTGCCAGCCATGGGCTTCGTCGAACCAGGCAAGCGGCCGGGCAGCATGGCGCTTCTTGATGCCGGCACTGTCGAAGACGCGGGCAAGGTGCTTGAAATCCTCGAAGCGGTTGGCAAACAGCCGGGCGGAGGCTTCGAGCGCCTGTTGCTGGAAAATGACATGTTCGGGTGCGGCGACGGCGAGGCTGACGAGTTTTACGCTATCTGTCACGAAATTCTCCTTGTCGTTCCCGGCGTAACGTTGAGAACACTCGGTTTCGACGATCTATTCGGCCTCGGTGGCTTCACGAAGCCGTGATGACGAAAATAGAGAGCCTGCCGAATAAAGCCCGGGGCAGCGGTGTTTTCTCCTCGCAACGTCACTTTCCAGGAGTTATCCCATGACGATCATGACAGCCCGTTTCGCTTCCATCCTTCTCGGCGGCTGCCTTGCCGCTTCCCTCGTCTCCGGCCCGGTCTTTGCGGTCGGCAATGACAACAGCACGATGCCGACCTGCAAAAAGGGCGAGATCTACGACCAGAAGACCAAGAAATGCGTCAAGCAGCAGAGCGCCAACGTCTCGGACGAGAACCGCACCGATTATGCCTATTCGCTGGCCAAGGCCGGCCGTTATGAGGAGGCGCTTGCCGTGCTCGACACGGTCAAGGATCAGAACAGCGCCGAGGTGCTGAACTATCGCGGTTATGCCACCCGCAAACTCGGCCGCACCGACGAAGGCATCTCCTATTACCTCCAATCGGTGAAGATGGATCCGAAATACGCCAAGGTCCGCGAATATCTCGGCGAAGCCTATGTCATCAAGGGCCGGCTCGATCTCGCCAAGGAACAGCTGACGACGATAAAGGCGATCTGCGGCACGGCCTGCGAGGAGTATCAGGATCTGAACGCCGCCATCCTCGATCCGTCGAAGATCTGATTGCCGGCGTGGGCGGGTAGATGGAGCCAGAAAGGCATGTGAGAATGTCGGTCGCGCGTACCTCATTTCCTGCCTATAGTCGCGCGAGAACGGAATCGCCGGTTCATCCGGCGGTTTCGAAGAATGCAGGATCGTCGGAGGCGGCCATCGCCAGCGCAGCGGATATCAGGAGCGGCCTGACGGAGAATCTGGCAAGGCTCTGGCGTTATGGTCTCGTTCTCTCGCATCAGCGCGATGTCGCCGATGACCTGGTGCAGGCGACCTGCCTGCGCGCGCTTGAACGTGCCGATCAGTTCGTTCCCGGCACCCGGCTCGACCGCTGGCTGTTTTCGATCCTGCATTCGATCTGGCTCAACGAAATCCGCTCCCGTCGGGTGCGTGAAGGCCAGGGTTTCGTCGATGCCAGCGAGGTACTGACCTTCGACGGCGCGCACGACACGGAGACCCATGTGATGGCGGGCCAGGTGCTGAGACGGGTGTGTGCGCTGCCCGAGGCGCAGAGAACCGTGGTTTTCCTCGCCTATGTCGAAGGGCTTTCCTATCGCGAGGTTGCGGGCATACTGGATATTCCGATCGGGACCGTGATGAGCCGGCTGGCGTCTGCCCGCGCCAGGCTCTCCGGCAACGGTACGGAAAGGGGACGGCAATGATCACGAAATACACCATTCCCTCCGACGAGGAACTGACCGCCTTCATCGACGGCGAACTGACGGCTGAAGAGGCCGCGCGCATCGAAACCCTGGCGAACGAGGACAAGGCTGTCGCCGAACGACTGGAATTCCTGGCGCGCGCCAGCCTGCCGTTCGAACAAGCCTTCGCCCCCCTGCTGTCGCAGGCCCCGCGTGAAAAATTGGAGATGATGCTCGCCGCCATCCCGCGTGAGGGCGCAAAACCCGGTTCGACGCAGGCCTTGGCCGGCCGCCGCCGTTTCCTCGGCGCGCTTGCCGCCTCGCTGGTTGCCGGCATCGCGATCGACCGCGCCGTCCTCGGCATCGGCAAAGGCTTTTCGACAAAGGACGAAAACAGCGAATGGCGTGCCGTGGTCGCCGATTATATCTCGCTCTATACGCCGGAAACGCTGGCCGGCCCTGTGCCCGGCGGAGACGTCCAGGCGGCCCAGCTCGGCGCCTTCGACGAAAAACTCGGCCTGTCGCTTTCCCCCGAAGCCGTCGCGCTTCCGGGCATCGATTTCAAACGCGCCCTGCTCCTGCGATATGACGGCAAGCCGCTCGCCCAGATCGCCTATCTCGACCCGGAAACCGGGCCGATGGCGCTCTGCATCGTCCGCTCCGATGCCGGCCCCAAGGCGCCGGATGTCGAAAGCCGCAAGGGTATGAACGTCGTCTACTGGTCGAACGGTACGCACGCCTTCATGCTGATCGGCCATGCGGCGGCCGATAGGATGACGGCGATTGCCGATGGAGTGCGGGGGAGGATTGATGCGTAAGCTATGTCTTACGTACAGTCGGAGCTGACAGGCTGGCCGGGTCAGTGAAGGCGAGCGCGATTTGGGACCGACAGGTTGGACTGTAAATTCAAAAACGCAGGGATGTCGGCCTCTCGTATCGGCCGCGAATAGAAATAGCCCTGGATCAGGAAACCGCCGAGCTCTCTGAGGGCTGTCACTTCTTCCTGGGTTTCCACGCCTTCGATGACGCAGTCGAGGCCCATGTCGCGACCGAGCGCCAGCAGCGATTTGACGATTTTATAGCTGGCCGGCTTCCGATGCAGATCGGTCACGAAAGTGCGATCGATCTTGATCTTGGTGAGCGGCAGGGCGTGAAGCCGAGAAAGGCTGGAATAGCCGATGCCGAAATCGTCAAGCGATATGCCGCAGCCGAGCGCCTTCAACGTGGTGATCGCGCTTTGAATCTGACCGAAATCGGCGGCGAAGGCTGTCTCGGTAATCTCGAGATCGAGACGTTTGGGATCGAAACGGCTGGCGTGGATAATGCTGATGAGATGCAGCAAGCCTTCCGGCGAGGTCAGGTCCTGCGCCGACAAATTGAAGGAAAGACGAATGCCGGCCGGCCAATCGGCCGCGACAGTGAGCGCTTTTTCCAGCAGCGGCCGCGTCAGGCGATTGATGAAGCCCGCCCTTTCGGCGACTGGAATGAACTGCACCGGCGAGACGCTTCCAAGGACGGGGCTCGTCCAGCGCGCCAGCGCCTCGAAGCCGATAGTCTCGTCCAATCGGACATCGACGATCGGCTGGAACACGACGCTGAGTTCCTCTTGCAGATTGGCCATCTGCAGCACCTGTTCGATCCGTGCATCGCGGCGGATTTCCGCATCGTGGTCCGAGGAGAAGAGAACGGCTTTGCCGCGTTTGCTCCGCTTGCCGTGATAGAGCGCGTAGTCGGCGCGCTCGAAAAGATCCGCAGCACTCTTGGCGTTTTCAGGATAAACCGCAAAGCCGATAGAGCATGAAATCTGGACGGCGGCTTCGGCAAAGACGAATGGCACCCGCAGCGCGGTGCACAGGCTCTCTCCAAGGGCCAGCAGTTCGGTCTCACTTGAAGGCCTGGAGATGATCAGCGCGAACTCGTCGCCGCCGAGCCTCGCGAGATGGATATTCTGCGCGCACAGCCCGGCCAGACGCTGTCCGACTTCGTAGAGCAATTTGTCGCCGATGCCGTGACCGTAGAGGTCGTTGACCGGCTTGAAGCCATCGAGATCGATGATGCCGACCGCAAGCGTCTGCCCGGTGGTCTCGGCCTCGGTAAAAGCTTCCCCGAGATGGGAGAAAAACGCGCGACGATTGGGAAGCTCGGTGAGGCTGTCGAGATTGGCAAGCCGAAAATTCTCGTTGCTGAGCGCCTCGGTCTCTATCTTCGCCTCGATCAGCCGGGTGAAATCCCGGTATTGAATGAGGAGGATGACCAGCATGGTGCCGGAAACAAGCCCGGTATTGATGGCGATGGCGATGAAGACTGAGTTGCCCGACAGGGCGAAAAAGATGAAGAACGCGCCGTTGACGATGGCCGCGACGGTAAAGGCTGCCGGGCGCAGATGCATCAGGCAGAAAATGACGCCGATAACGGTGATCGCCATGTAGAAGGCCACATGGCTCTTGGCATAGGCGTCGCCGTAAGGAAATAACAGCAGAGCCCAGCCGGTGAAGGCGACGGCAATAATACTGGCGAGGCGATTGGTGCGTGCCAGCGCCCGTGCGGCGACCTCATGGGTCGGTGTAACCCGCAGGGAGCGCGACCAGGCCATAAGGCGGACCGCGCAGACCAATGTCAGCACGATCGGGATATAGACGGCCAACCAGGTTGGCGCGACCGACATATGGGTCGCCGCCAGCACCCATGTATTGGTCAGCAGGATCACATACATGAGCGGCAGCTGATAAGAAAAGGCCCGGTATTGCGCCTTGAGCAATTCCGGCTTTTCCAGAGGTATGGACATGAACGCCCGAACCTTCGCGAGCCTGCTCGTCGACGGGATCGGATCTGCTTTCATGTTTGCCTGCTCTGCTCGACGTTGGTGTAAGCCATGGTGTCCTCTGACCAGCCTGCCACGACGGTCCCCATCGGCTTTGGGATCATTGTTTGAAAAGATACAATCGACTCATTCGATTGCATTCGGACCTCTCGACAGACCGCTCAGCTGTGCCGTCGACGGAAGTCCCTGGCACAGGCAGCCAGTTGGGCGTTTGGATTTCCACGACCAAACTAAGCATCCAATGCGTTAACGCTTCTGCACCGCAAGTCGATTGCGTGGCGGGATTATTCGCAAAGTGGATATTCAGTTCGCGAGGCGGCCTCCGATGCCCCGGTGAGGGCAAAAGTGTCGTCCGCCGCCGGAACACGACGCGCCTTGACGCTGATGGAGCCCTGCTATCGATTTCGTGTGAGGAACTGGCCAAGGCGGTTTACAAGCTTCGATGCCCAGAACACTGGAGTCGAGACCCTGAAGCCGTGCTCGGCAAGCGCGCGCAGCACTTCCTTGTTCTGACGCGATATGTTTTGGACGTTTTTGTTTGTCGCGCCCCCCAAGCGCATCCTGACCAATACGCGGGGGATATAAATGGTTTTGATGCGTGCGACTTCCAGAAATCGCATCATAAGCTCGACGTCGGCCGCCAGTCGATAACGCAGATCGAACGTCCCAAACCGGTCATAGATGCGGCGCCGTATATAGAATGTCGGATGCGGCGGACACCAGCCGCGTCCAAAAGAACCGGGTTCAAACGCGCAGGATCTCCAATAACGGACTTTGCGATCGGTATGCTGGTTGGAAACGTATATGAGATCGCCATAGCAGCCGTCATAGGCTTCATCGTCCAGCGCGGCGGCCACAGTTTCGAGAGAGCCGCTGCTCTCGAAAGTGTCATCCGCATTCAGGAACCCGATGATGTCGCCGCTCGCAAGGCCAATCCCCTTGTTCATGGCCTCATAGATACCTCCATCCCGTCCCGAAAGTACGCGGCGATTTTCCGCCGGCGCCGAAGCGATGATGGCGAGCGTGGAATCGCTCGAGCCGCCGTCGACGATGATGTGCTCGAAATCGCGGTAGGTTTGAGCGTCGATGGACCGCAGCGTATCGGCAATGGTCCGCTCGGCGTTCCAGCAAACAGTGATGAGGCTTATCCGGGGAGGACGTGGATCGGCAGTGTCTGCAGCCATTTTGACGGGTGTCTTGCTCACATTCTAAGGGGCGAAATCTAGCCAACCCGTAGCAGACGGAAAGGCCGCGTCGCAATCCAGTACGGCAGATTATCCTCCATCAAGACAGGATTGATGCGCGATTGGGCCACTTCGCGTCTCGGTAAGTGCATTGCATGCCGATCAATCTATCTGTAGTGAGCAGTGTCGAACAGCGATCGTCATCACGACAGGCTCGTGAATGCGGATTTACCAGGTTGCAGGAGGTCTCTTGTCTTCGAAGAAAAAGCTGCGCAAGGGCATCTTGCTCGCCGGTGGCTCGGGCACTCGGCTCCATCCCGCGACCCTCGCCATTTCCAAGCAACTTCTTCCGGTTTTTGACAAGCCGATGATTTACTATCCCCTGTCAACGCTGATGCTGGCAGGTATCCGGGATATTCTGATTATTTCTACGCCGCAGGACACGCCGCGTTTTGAACAGCTGCTGGGTGACGGCGCCCAATGGGGATTAAACCTTCAATATGCCGTGCAGGCCGCGCCGGAGGGAATTCCCCAGGCATTCTCGATCGGCAGGGAATTCATAGGGCGAGAGGCAACTGCCCTCGTGCTGGGAGACAATATTTTTTACGGCAACCTCCTGACTCATGATTTATCCGCGGCTTCCGCGAGATCGGATGAAGCGACGATCTTCGCGTATAAAGTCCACGATCCCGAACGGTATGGCGTGGTGGAATTTGACGGTCAGGGCAAAGTCCTCACTTTGGAGGAAAAGCCATCCAGACCCCGCTCTTCTTACGCGGTGACGGGTTTGTATTTCTACGACAATGACGTGGTTGACATTGCTGCCGGTTTGAAACCCTCACCGCGCGGTGAAACCGAAATTACCGATATCAATCGGCATTATTTGTCGGCCGGCAGGCTTAATGTTGCCGTCCTCGGGCGGGGGCATGCCTGGCTTGATACGGGCACGCACGATTCGCTTCTTGAAGCCAGTCAGTTTATTGCTACCATCGAGCGGCGCCAGGGGCTGAAGATTGCCTGCCCCGAAGAAATCGCCTTTCATTTGGAATACATAGATGCCGAGCAGTTGCTAAGGCTGGCAGCTCCACTTGAAAAGAGCTCTTACGGTCGATACCTCATCAGCCTGGTGAGGGAGCCAGCTCCGCATTTCCCAACCGGCTGAACCGGCAAAACTGGAAAACCAATCTTGTCTGCTTTTACCCTGCTTACGTTAAAGACGATGTCCGACGGACGAGGCGCGCTGACCGTCATGGACGGAATACTGCCATTTCCGGTCGTCCGGAGCTTCTGGATCTATGGAGCCGACGGACATACACGCGGTGGCCATCGTCATCACCAGACTCGTCAGGCGTTGGTGGCGCTTTCGGGAAGCGTGATGATTTTGATGGACGATGGAAAGGCCCGGGAAGAGATCACCTTGTCGTCACCGGACCAGTGCCTGCTGGTAGAGCCGAGGGATTGGCACCAAATGACCTTTGGTCCAGGTTCAATCCTGCTCGTTTTTGCCTCTCGCGGATATGATAAGGACGACTACATCGACACCCCCTATGAACGGCTCTGAGATGATTGAGTATGAAAGTCTTGCGCAGGCCAACCGTGCGCTGATGGAAGAGTTGGAAGCGGTTGCTTCCCGCGTCATTCGTTCCGGGTGGTACATACTTGGCAATGAAGTCTCCTCGTTCGAGGCCGAGTTCGCCGCCTTTGCGGAAAGCAAGCATTGCATCAGCGTGGCTAATGGTCTGGATGCGCTGATCCTGTCGATCGAAGCGCTCGACCTGCCGAAAGGCAGCGAGATCATGGTTGCCTCCAATACCTATATAGCCACTATTCTGGCAATTCTTCGCGCCGGCCACAAACCCGTTCTGGTGGAGCCCGAACGCGAAACCTTCAATATCGATCCGGAGCGCCTTGCCGCGGCGCTCACTCGCGACACGCAGGCAATCTGTGTGACGCATCTTTTCGGCAAAGCCTGCCGCATGACCGAGATCGCCTCGTTTGCAAACGAACATGGTCTCAAGGTGATCGAGGATTGCGCGCAGTCTCACGGCGCGCGCTATGACGGCAAGCTGACGGGCACCTTTGGAATTGCCGGCTGCTTCAGCTTCTATCCGACCAAGAATCTTGGAGCTCTCGGAGATGCGGGCGCGATCGTCACGGATGATGACGAATTTGCAGATCGCTTGCGATACACGCGCAACTACGGCTCGAAGAAAAAATATGAAAACGCCTACATCGGTGTAAATTCAAGGCTTGATGAGATGCAGGCGGCATTCCTGCGGGTCAAGCTGCGTCACCTCGATCAGGTGACTGAACATAAGCGGGCACTGGCCGAAATCTATTTTGCCAATCTGCCCAAATGGCTCGCGCAGCCGCTTCGTCGACCTGCCGAGTATGACGTGTTTCATATCTTTGGGATACGGCACCCGGCCCGTGATGAATTGCGTCAGTGGCTGCTCGATAACGGGGTCAAGACCGAGATACATTATCCGATCGCGCCGCATCGGCAAAAGGCAATGCAAGGCATTCTTTCCGGCGATTATCCTATTGCCGATGAGCTGCATGCCACCGAGCTGAGCCTGCCCATCTCAGCCGGGCATAGCAGAGACGAGATCGAGCGCGTCTGCAGCCTTCTTGCGGCACTCCCGGAAAAGCTGAAGTTGGCGGCATGACAGAGCACCTGAAAGGACCGGCCTCGGCACGTGCGGACGACGATTGGGATATCGTGATCAAGCCTTCCAGGGGCAATACGCCGGATCTCGGCCTTGTCTGGCAATATCGCGATCTCGTCTGGATGTTCTTCAAGCGGGATTTCACGACATTTTACAAACAGACCATTCTCGGGCCCGTTTGGTACATTATCCAACCGTCGTTGACGGCGATGACCTATTATGTCGTGTTCGGAAAAATTGCCAATCTTTCCACGGATGGCCTTCCGCCCTTCCTGTTTTACATGTCGGGCACGATCATCTGGAGCTATTTTTCTGCCTGTCTGACCAATAACTCCGAGGTCTTCTCGAAGAATGCCAATCTGTTTGGAAAAGTTTATTTTCCGAGACTTGTGGTGCCGCTATCCGTCGCGATGAGCGGCCTTGTCGCCTTTGCGATCCAGTTCCTTCTCCTGTTGACGGTTTCCATCGGGTTGAAAATTGCCAATCCCGATCTGGCCCTGAACTACTGGTTCCTGTTTCTGACGCCTCTGGTGCTGCTCTATATCGCCGTGCTGGGCATTGGTGCCGGGCTTGTCGTTTCGGCGCTGACGGTGCGTTTCCGCGATCTTGTCTACGCCGTCGGGTTCATGACGCAGCTCTGGATGTATGGTACGCCGATCGTGTACCCCTTCAGCCAGATCCCGGAACGGTATCATTGGTTCTATTACCTCAATCCAATGACGACGCCGGTTCAAACTTTCCGCTGGGCGCTATTCGACGCTCCCGCCTTGCCCGTCGGTCTTTGCCTCGCCAATCTTGCGGTGACGATCGCAATCACCCTATGCGGGCTGGCACTTTTCTCGCGGGCGGAAGCCAACGCGATGGATACCGTCTGATGAACGACATCGTTATTCGAGCGGAGCACGTCAGCAAGCTCTATCGTCTTGGCGTGATCAATCACGGCACCCTCTATCGCGACCTTCAGAGCTGGTGGGCAAAGTGGCGCAACCTTCCGGATCCGAACGTTTCGGTATCCGATCATACGTCCCACCGCGGCGCGCAGTCGCGGCTGAAGGGAGATATCTTCCATGCGCTGGATGATGTCTCTTTCGAGGTCGGGCACGGCGAGATCGTCGGGATTATCGGCAGGAACGGGGCCGGAAAATCCACGCTGTTGAAGGTGATGTCGCGTATCACCATGCCCAATTCGGGTTTCATCGGCATACGAGGCAGAATTGCCAGCCTGCTTGAGGTCGGCACCGGATTTCATCCGGAACTCACCGGCCGGGAGAACGTCTATCTCAATGGCGCGATCCTCGGCATGAGCCGTTCCGAGGTTAGATCGAAATTCGATGAAATCGTAGAGTTTGCCGAGATCGGTGAATTCATCGATACACCGGTGAAGCGGTATTCGTCCGGTATGTATGTACGCCTGGCCTTCTCCGTTGCGGCGCATCTCGAGCCGGAAATACTCCTGGTCGACGAAGTATTGGCCGTCGGCGACGTCAATTTCCAGAACAAATGCATGGGGCGGATGCAAGAGGTCACGAAGGCCGGCCGAACGATTATCTTCGTCAGCCACAACATGACGGCGATCAGCAGCATCTGCCCGAAATCGATTTTGATGGCCGACGGCAAGGTCGCTGCAATGGGCGATACCGCAGATGTGATAAAAGCCTATCTCGATCGCCCGGAATTCGGCGGCACGGCAAGTTACACGGTCAATCCCGAGGACGTCGACGGAAAGGCGGTCATTTGCCGGGTTGCGGTGCTGAACGAGAAGGATGAGGTTTCGGGAACGCTGGAACTGTCTGAAGGCTTCTCTGTCGAGGTGGAATACGAGTTGAGAGAGCCCCTTTCCGGCCTCTCGGTCGGGATGCAGATCATGATGGAGGACGGCTATACGCCCCTCGTCAGCCTTTCCGATCCCGAGCTCGACGTCAGCCGCCTGGACGCCCGGCCTGCCGGTTATTACCGAGCCCGGGTGAAATTTCCCGGATATCTCCTCAACACCGGCACGTTTTACGTGCGCTTGGGCATATCGAGTCGATTCTCGATATATTCCGTCGCCGAGGGTATTCGGTTTGACGTGGAGGATAATGTCGGAATTATCCAGATGCTCGGTCAACAGCGGAAGCCGTCGATTTCGGCGATACAGTTGCCTTGGGAGGTTGAGAAGGTCTTCCAGCGCGATTCTGAAGGTGTTTTGAAATGAAGAAGGCCCTTGTCACCGGAGCAGATGGGTTCATCGGCTCTCATCTTGTCGAGACGCTGGTGAGATCGGGCGTAGAAGTCCGCGCGCTCTGCCAGTACAACTCGTTTTCCAGCTGGGGCTGGCTCGATCAGTCCGAATACCGCGGCAAGTTCGAGGTGGTCCTCGGAGACGTTCGCGATCCGGCCCAGATGCGCTCCGTCGCCAAAGGTGTCGACACGATCTTTCACCTCGCCGCTCTGATCGCGATTCCCTATTCCTATCAGGCTCCCTCAAGCTACGTTGACACCAATGTGCATGGGACGCTGAACGTTCTTCAAGGCGCGCTCGACGCCGGTGTCGGAAGAGTGATCCAGACCTCGACAAGCGAAGTCTATGGGACGGCGCGTTTTGTGCCGATCAGCGAAAGCCATCCCCTGCAGGCGCAGTCGCCCTATTCGGCGTCCAAAATCGGCGCCGATGCGATCGCTTACAGCTATCATTCGAGCTTCAATCTGCCGGTGACGATCGCACGGCCTTTCAACACCTATGGCCCGAGACAATCGGCAAGGGCGGTTATTCCAACCGTAATTTCGCAGCTGCTGAGCGGGCGGACGACGCTGAAGCTTGGTGCGCTTTCGCCCACGCGGGACTTCAATTTCGTACAGGATACATGCGACGGCTTTCTGGCCCTCGCAGCCAGCAATGAAGCGGTCGGCCAGACGGTGAATATCGGTTCCGGCAGCGAGATATCGATCGGCGATACCGTTCGGCTGATCGCCGACATCATCGGCGTCGGCATCGAGATCGAATGCGACGAACAGCGTTTGCGTCCTGTAAACAGCGAAGTGGAACGTTTGTGCTGCGACAACAGCCTGATCAAGTCTCTGACGGGATTTTCGCCGCGTTTCACCCTGGAAGATGGTCTCAGAGCAACGATCGAATGGCTGCGTCAGCCTGATAATCTGACGAGGTATAAGGCGGATATCTTCAATGTCTAGGCGTGCAGTCATTCTGGCAGGAGGAATGGGAACGCGGCTGCGGCCCTATACCGTCGTGCTTCCCAAGCCGCTAATGCCGATCGGCGATTATCCTATCCTTGAAGTCATCATTCGCCAGCTGATATCAGGCGGATTCCAGCACATAACGCTTGCCGTCAACCATCAGGCCGAGCTGATCAAAGCTTTTTTCCAGGATGGCGACAAATGGGGCGTGCGTATTGATTATTCGCTCGAGGACGAACCGCTTGGCACCATGGGGCCGCTCCGGCTGATCAAGGATTTGCCGGAAAATTTCCTGGTGATGAACGGGGATATTCTGACGGACCTGAACTATGCCGATTTTCATGACGCGCATGTCCGCGACGGCAATATATTCACGATTTCGTCCAAGACACGCCAGCATCGCATCGATTACGGCGTGCTCGACACCAGCGAGAGCGGGCTGCTGACCGGCTTTCGAGAGAAGCCGACGGCCGAATACAAGGTCAGCATGGGCGTCTATATGGTGTCGTCGGGGGCGGTCGAGCACATACCGCAACGCGGTGCCTACGGCTTTGACCAGTTGATGCTCGATCTTCTAGCGGCAGGAAAGCCTGCCACTGTTCGCGATTTTGCAGGCTATTGGCTCGATATCGGACGTCCTGACGATTATGCCTTGGCGATCGAGCAGTTCGAAACCATGCAGTCCAGGTTCTTGAATGGTTGATGCGATCGTCACCGGAGCTGGCGGTTTTCTCGGGAAGCGTCTGGTCGAAAGGCTTGGGCGGGACGGCTTCGATGTGCTTGCACGTGACCGGACGCATGGCGACATAAGCGAGGAAGGGATGTGGCAGGAGCTCCCTCCGGCGCGTACGCTGTTTCATCTGGCCGGCAGGACATTCGTTCCCGACAGCTGGTCACAAGGCCCGAGCTTCATGGCCGCCAATGTTCTCGGTACACAGCATGCTTTGAACTGGTGCAAGCGGCACAAGGCCAAGCTCGTCTTCGCAAGCGCCTATGTGTACGGAGTGCCGGAGCGGCTGCCGATCCAGGAAAGCGATCCGGTCAAGCCGAACAACCCTTACGCTCTTTCCAAGCATCTTGCCGAACAACTCTGTGAGTTCGCTGCCACACACGAGCAAATACCGGTGGTGGTATTGCGGCTTTTCAATATATATGGGGCTGGGCAGCGCCCGGAGTTCCTGATACCGACGCTTCTGAACCGGATACGGGCGAGGCAGGACATACAGGTCATGGACCTCAGTCCGCGGCGAGATTATATCTTCGTTGACGATGTCTTGAGCGCCTTTGCCAAGGCCATGGATGTGTTGGAAGGTTACCACTGCATCAATATCGGCTCCGGAACGTCGTATTCGGTGCAAGAAATCATCGATATCTTGCAGCAAGCGGCCGGCACTGATCTACCAGTAGTGTCGTCTTGCGCCGTTCGGCGGAATGAAATAGCTGACGTGCGGGCCGATATTACGCGGGCTCGCGCCGTTCTCGGATGGCGGCCGGAATGGGATCTGTCCGCCGGCATCCGCGTGATGATGAAGGAGTCGTAAATTGAACGAGCGTTACGTTCCGATCAACAAAGGCAACTACTCGATGGACACGGACGAGCGCGAAGCTGCGTTCGACAGATACCGTGGCGAGGGTTGGGAAGCCGAATACGCGGATTACCGTCGCAAGTGGTCGGAATATGCCCTGAACCAGCAGGTTTCGGACTATCCGCTGCTGGTCGATCTCGAATTGGCGTCGATCTGCAATCTGCGCTGCCCGATGTGCTATACGATCAGCGACGAATTCAAGAAGAGCGTCAACACGACCCGGATGGACTGGGACCTCTATTGCCGCATCATCGATGAGATCGGCGGCAAGGTTCCGGCGATCCGTCTGTCGCTGCGCGGCGAAGCCACGCTGCACAAGCGCTTCGCCGACTGCGTGCGTTATGCCAAGGATCATGGCATCAAGGAAGTCTCGACCCTCACGCATGGCTTCAAGCTCAACAGAGATTATTTCGCCCAGCTCGTCGATGCCGGCATCGACTGGATCACCGTCTCGATCGACGGCACCGGCGAGACCTACGAGAAGATACGCAAGCCGATCAAGTTTCAGGCCTTGCTCGACAAGATCAAAGACATAAAGAAGTACAAGGACGAGCGCGGCCTCCACCGTCCTGTCATCAAGGTACAGGGCATCTGGCCGGCGATCCGGGAAAACCCCGATCTCTATTACGACACCTTCGCGCCCCACGTGGATCTCGTCGCCTTCAATCCGCTGATTGATTACCTCGGCAACGATTCAGACATCGCCTATCTCGACAACTTCACCTGCCCGCAGCAATACCAGCGTTTGGTGATCGGTGCCGATGGATTGGTCATGAAGTGCTCGAACGACGAAGAAAACCGCGAGGTTATCGGCAATGCGAACACCGAAACCGTGCACCAGATATGGCACGGCGAAAAAATGAACGCCGTCCGTGCTCTGCACAAGGAACCGCAGGGCTTCCTGAAGAGCGAGGTCTGCCGCAGGTGCTACCTGCCGAGAGAGACCAACGACGAAACCGCACAGATTTGCGGCAGACAGGTCATTGTCCGGAATTACGTCGACCGGAACCAGGAAATCGGGCGATAGGCGGCAGATTGGGCCAGGGCACCCACCAGGGCGCCAGGCAATTTTGCCGCTCGTGAATTACAGGGAGTGACGAATGTTCCGCAACTACCGGCCTGATCGCTGCTATATCATAGCCGAGATCGGCGGCAACTTTACGACGTTTGATCAGGCGAAGCGCCTGATCGACGAGGCAAAGGCGTCAGGCGTGGATGCCGTCAAGCTCCAGACCTATCGGGCGGAAACGCTGTCGAGCCGCAATGCCATGTTCGATATGGAAAACACCGGCGTTACCTCGCAATTCGAACTCTTCCGTAAATATGAGATCGGACACGAGCTTCATGAAGCGGTTTTCCGCTATGCCGAGGAGCATGGGCTGGACTGGTTTTCCTCTCCCTCGCATGAGACGGATGTCGACCTGCTGGAGAGGTGTGGCGTTGGAGCCCACAAGGTTGGTTCCGACGACGCGGTCAACATTCCCTTTCTCCGCTATCTGGCAAAAACGGGTAAACCGATCATCCTGTCGACCGGGATGTCGACGCTCGAAGAAGTGCGGGAATCCGTTGCCGCAATCAAGGACGCGGGCAACGACAAGCTCATTCTGCTGCATGCCATCACGAGTTATCCGACACATCCGGAAAATGTGAACCTGGGCGCAATGCAAACGATGATGGAGGCGTTCCCGGAACTCGACGTTGGCTATTCCGACCATACGTTGAACCCTGTCGCAAGCCTTTGTGCGGTCGCAATGGGCGCCCGCGTCATCGAGCGGCATTTCACCTATGACAAGGCCGCCGACGGTCCCGATCACATGCTTTCGGCTGATCCTGCGGAGATGAAATGGCTTGTCGATGCGATACGCGCGTTCGAGATCATGAAAGGCAGTGGTCGCAAAGAGCCGGCAGCGAGTGAGGCGACGACCAGATTGAACAACCGCAAGAGCGTCGTTCTCAATCGACCGCTCAAAGCCGGTGACGTCATCTCCGCCGGCGACATCTCGGTGAAGCGGCCGGGGACAGGAATCGAGCCTAAGCATATCGAAACTCTTGCCGGGCGACGGCTGATAAGGGACCTCGAAGGCGACGCCGTCCTCCAGTGGAGCGATCTGGCGTGACGCTTGGAATCATCATCCAGGCGCGGATGGGATCGACGCGGCTACCGGGAAAAGTACTTCGTGACATTTGCGGCAAGCCCCTGCTCGCACATGTCCTTGGCAGGCTTCAGATGTTGAAGCGGCCGGCCAAGATTGTCGTCGCGACATCATCGGCCGGCGAGAACGATGTTATCGAAACTTGGTGCCTCGAGCAGGGCGTAAGCTGCTTTCGCGGCGATGAAGCCGATGTTCTCGATCGTTATTTCGAATGTGCGAGATCGCTTGAAATGTCGGATATCGTGCGATTGACCGCGGACAATCCGTTCACCGATATCGAGGAGCTGGAAAGGCTGATCGACCTGCATCAGAAGCAGGGATTCGACTACACGCACGCGTTTGGCCAGCTGCCCATTGGCGTCGGCGCCGAGATATTTACGTTCGAAGCCCTGTCGCGCAGTCATCGCGAGGGCAAGCTGCCGCACCATCGCGAACACGTGAACGAGTATTTCACCGATCGGCCCGAGCTGTTCAAGATCGGCCAGCTCGATATTCCCTCGGCCAAAACTTCTCCGAACCTGCGCCTGACGGTGGATACCGAGGAAGACTGGAGACGTGCCTGTGCTCTCGCCGCGCAGGCGGGCGCGAACTGGCTTGGGACGGAGGAAGCGATCAGGCTATGTTCGTCTTCTGCATAGAGAGTTCGCATGCACGCGGTATGGGGCATTTGTTTCGGTCGTTGACGCTCGCCGCCGAAGTGCGTTCGCGCGGTCATTCTGTCCGTTTCTTGGCGAATGATCATCCGAGTTCGCTGACAATTATTCGGGAGCGCGGCTTCGACGTCGCTCTTTACGATCTCGCCACTGTGACGGGATGGGAGCAGGGTTTCGTAGACCCCGGCGTTCCGTCCCCGATCTGGATCAACGACCGCCTCGATACGCGTCGGTCTCACAGCGAAACGATCAAGCGTTTGGGCGCCAAGCTCGTCACTTTTGATGATCGCGGCGATGGCGCGGAACTCGCCGACGTGAATATCTGCGCTCTCCTCTTCGAAAAGACGGAGGATCTGAAGGGCAAGGATATCAGGCTGGGGGTAGAGTACATGATACTCAATCCTGAAATCGCTAGATATCGCAGAGTTCGGCAAAACCTTGCCTCGGTACTTGTGACGCTCGGAGGCGCCGATACCTATGGCGTGACGGTCCGCGTCGCCAAATGGCTGAGCAGCAAACCTTTTCCCGTCACCATCGTCACAGGCCCGAGCTTCCAGCACATGGCGGAGCTTGAAGAGGCCGTCTCCGCCGCCGTGCCGAACCGGTTCAAACTGCTGAGCCAGGTGCCGTCGCTTGCGGCAGAGATGTATCGGCACGACCTGGCCATTACCGGTGGCGGCGTTACGCCCTTCGAAGCCTGTGCGGCTGGCTTGCCGTGCGTGGTGATCGCCAATGAACCTTTCGAAATCCCGGTCGGCCGCGCTCTTGAACAATTGGGCGCCGCGTTCTTTGCCGGACATCACTCGGCATTCGATCTCGGCATCCTGGAAAAGGCGATTCCCATCAGACGCATGAGCGAGACTGCCATGACCAAGGTCGACCTCGGTGGGGTCGGTCGCGTCGCCGCGTTGCTCGAAAGTTTGGCTGCATGACCATGACAGCGGTTATTCATCAGCCGGACTTCGCATCATATCTCGGCTTCTTTCAGCGTTTTCTGAACGCCGATCTCTACATCGTTCTGGATCACGTTCAGTTCGTCCATGGCACGAGCAAAAGCTGGACGCACCGCGATAAGATCAAGACGGCGCAAGGTGATCGGTGGCTCACTGTTGGGATCAAAAAACCGAGTCTCGGCACGCCGATCAACGAGGTGGAATTGGCGCCGGGCAACGGATGGATCGACCAGAACCTTTCCCTGCTTCGTGAAAACTATCGGAAGTCCGCCGGTTGGAGTGAGGTGTCTCCGCGCATCGAGGCCCTCTACGGCAAGCGGCTAGATCTGCTGGCCGATTTCAACATGCATTTCCTGGAAGGCATCCTGGACATGCTCGAGATCACGATGCCGACAGTGCGGTCGAGTACGTTAAGCCCGGAGGGGCATAAGAACGAATTGCTGATCGAACTGCTGCGTAAGGTGGGAGCAACACGTTATCTCTCGGGTCTCGGGGCACGCGGCTACATGCAGCCGGAACTATTCGAGGCAGCCGGAATCGAAATCGAATGGCAGCATTTCGTCCACCCGGTTTATCCACAGCCTTTCGGCGAATTCATGCCCTATCTCAGTATCCTCGACACACTGCTGAATTGTGGTATTGCAGGCACGCGTGATCTGCTCTGGAGTTGCAAATGAATATTCTCGCGATCGGTGCCCATTTTGACGACGTGGAGCTCGGCTGTGGCGGTGCCCTGGCACGCCACGCGGCAAACGGCGACACGGTTTACGTCTATGTTGCAACCGTATCCGGCTTTTCCAATCAGTATGACCAGTCCGTGCGCAGCAGCCAGGTCGCCAGAGCCGAAGCGGATGCCGCGATGGAAATTCTCGGCGTGCACAAGATGTATTGCGGCGAGTTCAAGACGCTGCAGATCGAATTCGTCGATCCGCTGAATATCGAGATCCTGAAGCTCGTGCAGGATCTGAAGATCGATATGGTCTACACCCACTGGGTCGGAGACATTCACCATGACCATCTTGCTTTGTCGCGGGCGTCGCTGCACAGCTGCCGCCATGTGCCGCGCCTTCTGATGTATCGCAGCAACTGGTATCATTCGACGGTCGATTTCCGAGGGAATTTCTACGTCGACATCACCGCCCATTGGGACCAGAAGGAAAAAGCGATCCTTGCCCATGAATCCGAAATGGAGCGCACAGGGCGGAAATGGGTGAGCTTCTTCCGGAACGAAGCGGAGAATGCCGGTCAGCGGATCGGCGTGAAATATGCCGAAGTGTTTGAGGTGGTGAAGTGGCTGCAGCCCTGAGAAAGGTTTTGACCTTTGGCTCCATGCTGCTTCCCTATGGTGTGCATGAGTTAAGGCGCAGGCTCAATAGTCGTCACAAAATCTCTGCTGATGTTGCGAGATCCCTGGCGGGAAATCGACAGCTTGCCGGTCTGCACGCCGGCCAACGCTGTTTCATCTTAGGAAATGGCCCGAGCGTCAAGGGCTTGGATCTGTCGCGGCTTCAAGGCCAAAACGTTGTCACCGTTTCCAACGGCTACCTGCATTCCGATTTCGACAAGTTCCAATCTCGTTATCATTGTGTTCCGCAGATTACTTACGGATTGATGACGTCAGAGGACGTGATCCGCTGGTTTGACGAGATGCATTCACATCTGGGAGCTGCCGAATTGTTCCTCAGCTCCACTGAAGCGGAGCTCGTTCGGAAACACAATCTGTTTGCAGGGCGAACGGTTCGCTATCTGGTGCTGGGCGAAAGCTTCGACGATAAGCGAACGGACGAAATCGTCGATATTTCTCGACCGGTGCCGGGTGTCGAGTCGGTGCCGGTGATGGCCTTGATGATCGCGATGTATCTTGGTTTTAAAGAGATCATCCTGCTCGGCGTCGACCATGATCATTTCTTGTCGTCGAGCTACCAATACGCATTCGACCTCAAGGTCCAAAAGGGCATGGATAGTACCGCAAATGCGGACGGCACCTTGAGAACGAACCGTCACGACGACTTTCAAACGCTGGCACGGCTGTGGCGACAATATCGAGCCATCGCAAACATAGCGAAAGCGAATGGTATCCGCATCGTCAATTCCACGCCCGGTGGGGCGCTGGACGAATTTGATCGACGGCCTTTCGAAGCCTGGTTTGAAGAATGAGGCAGATTAATTTTTCGCTCCCGGGACTTCATTGTTTGCTTGAGGTAACGCGGGAATCGCCGCAAGCCCGCGAACAGGATGTTTGGAGCGAATTTCGGCGTCACAACGTCGTTTTCGATGGGCCTCATAAAGATTGGCGCTCGGCAATGGCTGCTGCGGATGGATATGATGCGCCGGCCATTCTTGCCAAAGTTGTTGAGGCGACACGCGCCGTTGTTCAGGGCCGCGCCGCATATGAGCGAGACACTGTCGTTTTCACGGAAAAAAGCTATTCGCACCCGTTGCTTGCCTGGCTTCTCTATGTTGCATCCCGGTCCGATCTCCAGTTGAGGGTCGTTGATTTCGGGGGTGCGTTGGGAAGTTCTTATTTTCAGCACCGCTCGGCATTGGCGCATCTTGCGGAACTGAAATGGTGTGTCGTCGAGCAGCCGCATTTTGTGAGCGCGGGTCGAACGGAATTTGAAGATGAGGGGTTGAGTTTTTCCGACAGTCTGGATGAGGCGATTGATCGTGTGAAGCCCAACGTCGTTCTGCTCTCCGGCGTTCTCCAATACCTTGAATATCCTCTTGAATATCTCGAAGGTCTTCTGTCGAAGGGCATCAAGTTCATACTCATCGACAGGACAGCGGCGCAGTTCGATGTCGCAGCCGCACCTTTCGTGCAGCATGTGCCCACGTGGATCTACAGTGCGAGCTACCCGGTCTGGTTCTTGAACGCGAATGCAATGCAGGACAGCTTTGCCAAGCATGGTTATGAGGTGCTGGATCGTTTCCAGCCGGCCGGGACATTTGGCTCAGTGATGCCGCCGCCCTTGCAAGAATTGAAGCGTTGGGGCATTGGCGTTACACCAGCGCCTCAGCAGCACGAATGGCCGTATGTTGGCTGGTTTCTCGAGAAGCTGGAAGTCTCGCAATGCGCGTGAACGTTATTATCCCTGTTTTCAATCGCCTCGAGCATACCCGAAAGGTGTTGGAAGCTCTGAGGAGCCAGACAATCTTTGACGCCATGACGATTGTCATCGTCAACGACGGTTCGACCGATGGAACCGCAAAGTACCTGCAATCGCAGAGCGATGTGACCGAGATCCGAGGGGACGGCAATCTCTGGTGGGGCGGCGCCATCGAAGAAGGACTAAAACATGTGCTTCCCGCCTGCCAACCCGACGACTATGTTCTGTTTCTCAACAATGACACCTGGTTTGACGGTAATTTTGTTGAAGCTCTGGTGCGGTCGTCCAAAGAAAACGGCGGAGCCGCGGTCGGAAGCGTCATCCATGAAGAGGGGCGGGATCCACCTCTTGTCAGTATTGGGGCCAAGGTCAACATCAATCGGCTTGCCGTCTGGGATCTGCTTTCGGAGTTGAGCGAAACGGAAAAACAGTCGCCCGCCAGCCAGTATCGCGTCGATGCTTTGAGTGGCCGAGGAACGCTTTACCCGGCGCTCCTGTTTCGCAGACATGGTGGAATGCGGCCGAACCTTCTGCCGCACTACATGGCCGACTACGAAATTGCCATGCGCTTCGCGCGTGCGGGAGTGCCTTTGGTTGTCAGCAGCCAGGCAATCGTCTATTCGCCTCCGGTATATGGGAACGACGCGTCCAGCCTTTCATGGCGAAAGCGGTTGTTTGGCAGACGTTCGGCGCACAACGTGTTTCAGCGTCTTATTTTTTACTCGCTTGTCGGGTCGCCGGTGCAACGCATGACAGCGCCGATCCGTATGGCGTATTTCTCCTGCAGCCGCGCGTTTTCAACGTGGAGGTCATTGGCGAAACGAAAGGAAAAAACGATATGAGCGGCGGCCAGCATCAGCAGTGCATCGCGTGCGGATCGAAAATGCAAACCTTTATCGAGCGCATCAGCGATGATCGATACGGCTGCCCCGGCGTCTATTCGATAGACCGCTGCGTTTCCTGCGGTCACATGTCGACCGCGCCGCGGCTGACGGAAGAAGACCTGCCCGCGCTCTACAGCAATTATTATCCACGTCGGGAGATCGACTTTGATGCGCTGGAAAAGGAGGCCGGCCTCGTCGAGAGACCCCTTGCCAGGCTCCGCCGGTGGATGGCCGGAACCGACAACCAGGGGCACTATCTTGCCAGGTCTGGGCAGAAGGTCTTGGATATCGGCTGTGGTTCCTGTCTCTCGCTTCTGGAGATGCAAAAGCTCGGCGTGGAATGCTGGGGCGTCGAGGCCGACCCGAACGTTCGGACAATTGCTGAAAAATATGCTTTGCGCGTTCATATCGGCAATATCTATGACGTGCCGTTCGCAGATCAGAAATTCGATCTTATCGTGCTGAACCAGGTCATCGAACACGTGCCCGATCCGCTTGCGATGCTAGAGGCTCTCAAGAATCGTCTGAACGGTGGCGGACGCGTCATACTGGCTTTCCCGAATACCGGTTCCTTTCATCGCAAGGTCTGGAAGGAACGCTGGATCAACTGGCACATTCCGTACCATCAGAATCATTTCAATCGAACGTCCTTTGCGCTGCTCGCTCGAAAGTCCGGTTACGATGTCGCGCGCATCAGGACGATCACGCCCAACCTCTGGTCGGTGCTTCAGCTCAGGACTTCTCGGGAACAGCGGCAGGAGGGTAGGGCGTCCGGCACATGGTCGGAAAGCGGCAGCTCTCAGAAGTCCCCGAGCTTTATTCGAAAGCTCCGCAATGTCGCGGTTACGCGTGGCGCACGCCTTGCCGGCGCCATGATGGGTCTTGTCAACCGGGCTCTGGATGCAACGGGGCAGGGCGATAGTCTCCTGGTCGAACTCCGGCTCTCCGCGACAAAGAACTAGGATTAGCGTCATGCGGATTGCCGTGTTCGATACCTACTATTCCCGATTCCTGACGATGCACTATCGTCGCAATCGGGATTTGAGGTCGGCCTCTTCCCAAAAGCAGACGGACGCTCTGCTCGAGGCTGCGTTCGGCACATCAGATTTCTATTCGCGCCACCTGAAAGAGCTTGGCTGCGATGTCATCGATATCGTCGGCAATTGCGTTCCGCTGCAATCGGCTTGGGCGCGGGAGAACAACGAACCATTCAGCCCATGGGCAATGAAATTGCCGCATCGCTTTTTCAGGTTGCCTTATATCGGCGCACGCCTGGCAGCGCTCCCCGGCTTGCTGGAGGTCGCAATGGCGCGGGTTCGAGCATTCAAGCCGGATGTCCTCTATTGTCAGGATCTCAGCTTTTTTCCGCCTCATGCTCTGATGGAGTTGAAAAAGACTGTGCCATTGATCGTCGGCCAGATCGCTTGTCCGCTGCCCCCGGATGGCTTTCTGCGGCCCTATGATCTCATTCTGACATCCTTCCCGCATTTCGTGCCGCGTTTTCATGAGATGGGCATTAAATCCGAATATTTCAGGATCGGCTTCGATACTCGGGTGCTTGATATCCTCGGCGATGTTCCACGCGATGTGCCAGTGAGTTTCGTCGGCGGCATAAGCCGTCATCATGGCAAGGCGATCCCGTTGCTCGAACATCTTGCCGAGACCACGCCGATACAGTTTTTCGGCTATGGCGCAGCGACGCTTCCGCGCTCATCTCCCATTCGACAACGTCATAACGGGGAAGTCTGGGGCCCGGATATGTACCGCGCCCTGGCGCGCAGCCGGATCACCATCAACCGGCATATCAATGTTGCCGAGACCAATGCCAACAACATGCGGCTTTACGAGGCGACCGGTGTCGGATCGCTGCTCATCACCGACCGCAAAGATAATCTCAGTGAGATTTTCGACATAGGCAAGGAAGTGGTCGCCTATTCCAGTCCTGAGGAAGCTGTGGAACTCATCCGCTACTATATAGACCACCCTGACGAGGCCGATGCCATCGCCAAGGCAGGTCAGGCCAGGACGTTGAAGGATCACACCTACAAGTCGAGAATGAAAGAGTTGATGCCGATCCTCGAGAGACATCTGGAGAAACAGGGCTGATGTCATTTGTTCGTACGACGCTCAACCGCTTTCCGGTGTTGAAGAGCCAGCTGAAGCGATTGCGTGAACAGCTGCTGCCGGCGGCATCGGTATCCTCCCACTATGTAGAGATCGATTCAGCTCGGCGAGACAGCGAAAGCTCGCGCCTTGCCGCATCGTGGAAAGCGAGTGATCTGCCTGCACGCCAGAGAGCGCTCGTCGAACGCCAGTTGAAGGACTATCGCGGCGGCGCTTCTATCGATGTATTCGATGTCTTTACCGCTGCGCTGCGTAAGATCGACAATCCCCCGGCCGCCGGTTCATTGCTCGAAATCGGTTGCTCCAGCGGATATTACTCCGAGGTCCTTGAAGTAAATGGCCTGCCGTTGCGGTACCACGGCTGCGATTATTCCGATGCATTCATCGACATGGCGCGCCGCATCTATCCGGCGCTGTCGTTCGATGTGGAGGATGCAACGCGGCTCAGCTATCAGGACGATGCTTTTGATGTCGTGGTTTCGGGATGCTGCCTGCTGCATATTGCCGACTATGACGCGGCGATCGCAGAAAGCGCCCGTGTCGCCAAAGACTATGTCATCTTTCACCGCACTCCCGTCGTCTATGGTGAACCGACCAAGTATTTCCGCAAGCAGGCCTATGGTGTCGAGACCATGGAAATCCATTTTTCCGAGCAGGAGCTATTGGACAGCTTTCGGGTTCACGGCCTGGAAGTGCAGGCCACCTTCACGCTGAACGAGAGCGCGGATCCGCGTGACAGTAGCAAGGGCAATGCAAACCGCACCTATTTGTGCAGGAAACAATCCCAGTCATGACGACCTACTTCTGTACCCTTTTCGACAGCGGCTATCTCATCAAGGGCATGGCCATGATGGAGAGCCTCGTCCAATGGTGCCCAGACGCGCATATTTTTGTGCTCTGCATGGATCCGCAGGCGCAGGAGATACTGACGGCCTCCAAGAGGCGCTATATCACCTGCATTCCACTTGCCGATCTGGAGACGCCGGAACTCCTGGAGGCCAAGAAATCGCGTGGCGTCGCCGAATATTGCTGGACCTTGTCTCCTTGCCTCCCGACCTTCGTGCTGCAGCATCATCCGGAGATCGATTTCATCACCTATCTCGACTCCGATCTGCTGTTCTACTCCCCGATCCAACCCATCTTCGATGAAATCGGCGATAATTCCATCGCGATTATTGAACATCGTTTTGCCCCGAGGCTGCAGGATAGGGAGGTGAACGGCCGCTTTTGCGTGGAATGGGTGAGTTTCCGACGCGACGAGGAGGGAATGCGCTGCCTGGACCGCTGGCGCGAGCAATGCATCGAATGGTGCTACTACCGCCTCGAAGACGGCAAAATGGGCGACCAGAAATATTTGGACGAATGGCCGGATCTCTATCCGCACTGCCATATAATTGAGCATCCGGGCGCCGGCGTTGCTCCCTGGAATTACGAAAAGATGCATTTTACGCAGGATGCGTCCGGCCAGATCGAGGTCGACGGCTCACCGCTGATCTTCTATCACTTCCACCAGTTCCAACTGCTGGCCAATGGCGACTTCAATCGACTGTCGACTTTCTACACCTCCGTATGCGAGGAACCGGTCGCTGCCTACGAAGCTTACGAGCGCGCCCTGATGCGGGCATTGGATGCGATCAGGGCGATTTCCCCCGGCTTTTCCGGCGGCCTTCGTCCTGTTCGTGCTGTGGCGATCCGCAGATGGGTGCAGCGTTATGTACCCCTGCCCATTAAACGGTTCCTGCATCGTTTTATCAGGTATTGAGGACTCGCCTTCGCGACGGGTGAGTCTCGTCCTCCAGCCTATCGATACTGACGATCGATCCATTGGCGGTAGTTGCCGCTCGTGACGTTTTCTATCCAGGCACTGTTCGCAAGATACCATTCGACAGTCTTGCGAATGCCCGTATCGAACGTTTCACTTGGGCGCCAGTTCAGTTGCTGCTCGATTTTGGCCGCATCAATGGCGTAACGGCGATCATGGCCGGGGCGGTCACGCACGAAAGTGATCTGAGACTTGTAGCTTGCCCGGTCGGGCAGCGGCCTCAATTCGTCGAGGATCTCGCAGAGCGTATTGACCACCGACAGGTTGGTCAGCTCGTTCCTGCCGCCGACATTGTAGGTTTCCCCGGCTTTTCCATTCTCCAGCACACGTCGGATCGCGCTGCAATGGTCCTTGACGAAGAGCCAGTCGCGCACCTGCATTCCGTCTCCGTAGATCGGAATCTGTTTGCCCGCGAGGGCATTGTGGATGACCAGGGGAATCAGCTTCTCTGGAAAATGATAGGGGCCATAGTTGTTCGAACAATTCGTCGTCAGAACCGGCAGGCCGTAGGTGTGATGATAGGCGCGAACCAGATGATCGCTGGCTGCCTTGCTCGCGGAATAAGGACTGTTGGGTTCGTATTTGCGATCTTCGCTGAAGGCCGCTTCCGCGGGAGCAAGCGAACCATAGACTTCGTCCGTCGATATATGAAGAAAACGAAAGCTCTCTCGGAAGGCTTCATCCTGTGCGGCAAGAAATCCACGT
This sequence comes from Rhizobium sp. BT03, assembly GCF_030053155.1. NCBI lineage: Bacteria > Pseudomonadati > Pseudomonadota > Alphaproteobacteria > Hyphomicrobiales > Rhizobiaceae > Rhizobium > Rhizobium sp. BT03. The sequence goes on along the minus strand of NZ_CP125640.1, from coordinate 1,817,008 downwards.
GTAGCCTCCAACAGGCGGAAAGTGCCGACGATATTCGTCTGGATAAATTCTTCGGGGCCATGGATCGATCGGTCGACGTGACTTTCGGCCGCGAAATTCAGGATCGCACGGGGACGATGGGACCGGAGCAGTTCCGCAACGAGGTCGTAATCCGAGATGCTGCCTTTGACGAAGAGAAGGCGCGGGTTGTTCCAGACGGAGGCCAGATTCTCCAGATTGCCGGCATATGTCAGCACATCGAGGTTGACGATCGGCTCATCATGAAGCGCAAGCCAATCGAGCACGAAGTTTGCACCGATAAAACCCGCTCCCCCCGTCACCAGGATCATATTTTCCCCCTTGGAGATCTGACAGTTTGGAGAGTTCTAGTCTCATTGTGCCAGTCCCACGTCAACAAAAGAGAGCGACGATGCTCATTTCGCCGGCCTAGCTGTCGGTCATGGGGGTTGCGCTAGTTCGGCCGTTTCCATAAACACGTCCCGAAGATTGTATCGAAAGACGATGTGAAAATGACAAAAACCGCACTGATTACTGGGGTGACTGGTCAGGATGGTGCCTATCTGGCCGAATTGCTTCTGAGCAAGGGCTATACGGTGCATGGTATCAAGCGCCGGTCATCGTCTTTCAATACCGGCCGCATCGAGCATATCTACCAGGATCCGCACGAAGCACATCCGCGCTTCATCCTCCACTACGGCGATATGATCGACTCGACCAACCTCCTGCGGATCGTGCAGCAGACGCAGCCCGATGAAATCTACAATCTCGCCGCCCAGAGCCATGTGGGTGTCAGTTTCGAAACGCCGGAATATACCGCGGATGCCGACGGTATCGGGACGTTGCGGCTGCTCGAAGCGATCCGCATCCTGGGGCTCGAGGAAAAGACCCGATTTTACCAGGCATCGACCTCGGAACTTTACGGTCTTGTGCAGGAAGTGCCGCAGAGCGAAAAAACGCCCTTCTACCCGCGTTCTCCCTATGCCGCAGCCAAGCTCTATGCCTACTGGATCGTCGTGAATTATCGCGAGGCCTATGGGATGCACGCGTCGAACGGCATTCTATTCAATCACGAAAGCCCGCTTCGCGGCGAAACCTTCGTCACGCGCAAGATCACGATGGCGGTGGCTGCCATCCATCTGGGGCGGCAGGATAAGCTTTTCCTCGGCAATCTCGACGCCAAGCGCGACTGGGGCCATGCACGTGAATATGTCGAGGGCATGTGGCGCATGCTGCAGCAGGACAAGCCGGATGACTACGTCTTGGCGACCGGCGAGACGACGAGTGTCCGCCAGTTTGTCGAGTGGGCGTTTGCCGACGTGGGCATCGCTTTGGAATGGAAGGGCTCCGGCGTAGACGAAAAGGGCTATGACTCGGCGTCCGGCGTGTGCCTCGTGGAAATCGATCCGCGGTATTTCCGCCCGACGGAAGTCGATCTTCTGCTGGGTGATCCGACCAAGGCCCGTCAGAAGCTGGGCTGGCAGCACAAGACCCCGGTTCGGGAGCTCGCCGCCGAAATGGTGCGCGAGGATGTCAAGCACTGGAAGGCGCAAAACAGCCGGAAAGAGATCTAGGTGTACGACTTGTCCAACAAGAAGATCTGGGTTGCCGGTCATCGCGGTATGGTCGGCAGTGCTCTTGTGCGCAGGCTTCAATCCGAAGATTGCAACGTCATCACGGCCACGCGTCGCGAGGTCGATTTGAAGCGGCAGGACGAGGTCGAGAAATTTGTTGAAGCAAACCGACCCGACGCGATCATTCTCGCCGCTGCCAAGGTTGGCGGTATCCTCGCCAATGACAGCTATCCCGCAGAATTCATCTATGACAATCTGATTATCGAAGCGAACATCTTCGAAGCCGCCCATCGGGGGGGAGTGGACCGGCTTTTGTTTCTGGGTTCAAGCTGCATTTATCCCAAGCTTGCCCCGCAGCCGATTCCTGAAGAGGCTCTGTTGACCGGTGCGCTGGAGCCGACCAACGAATGGTACGCGATCGCCAAGATCGCCGGTATCAAGCTCGCCGAGGCCTATCGTAAGCAATACGGCCGCGATTATATTTCGGCCATGCCGACCAATCTTTATGGCCCGGGCGATAATTTCGACCTGAATTCCAGCCATGTGCTGCCGGCGCTTATCCGCAAGGCGCACGCCGCGAAACTTCGCAAAGACCCGCATATGGTGGTCTGGGGCACCGGAACCCCGCGCCGCGAGTTTCTGCACGTCGACGACTGCGCCGACGCACTGGTATTTCTTCTCAAGACATATTCCGGTGCGCAGCACGTCAATGTCGGCTCGGGGACAGATCTCGAAATTATCGAGTTGACGCGCTTGGTCTGCCGCGTTGTCGGTTACGAGGGTGAGATCATTCATGATCTTTCCAAGCCCGATGGCACGCCGCGCAAGTTGATGAGCAATCAGAAACTGCAGGATATGGGCTGGAAGCCGCGCATCTCGCTCGAGGATGGCATTGCAGCCACTTACGCCTGGTTTCTGGAGTTCGAAAGCAGATCCGATCCCGCGGTCTAATTCAGGCCACAGAGGACCATTCCTAAGGTATATTTTCGCCGTCGGCCCAAATGGCCATTCCAGCGAATAGCTCCGGCGACGGACACTCGTTAAGCTCGCCCGTCGGTCTCTCAACCGGGCGCCCATGCCCTGCGCACAATGGCATTGCTTTCCTTATAGACTTGCCGAACTTAGCGAGGTTCTCGAACTGCTTGATCGAGTGGGCACCGCAAAATCCAAATGTTCTTATTATGTTCTTGTTCTCGTTGTCCCAATAGGCTAAAGCTAGCCTATGCACACCCTTACGATAGACCAATGGGACACCGTTTCCTCCGACTTCACCGTGTGCGCAGGACTGAGTGATTTAAGATCGCGAACAATCGACGAGATTCTTTCCGAGAGACTGTTTGGCGAACTGCATCGCATCCACCGGCTTGGTCCGATCGCAGGAATGCGCCTGGGGAACGACGGCCAATCGATCCATCACCACGGAACGAATGCCGGCGGGTATGCACTTGAAGCCTTGCTGCGCATACGGCCCAACGGGCGACCCGCGCCCGATTTCGAGGGCTGGGAGATTAAGGCGCATGGCGTTCGGGACTTTTCCAAGCCTGGCAATGCACTCCTTAGTCTTCTGTCCGTCGGGCCGACCGGCGGCTTCTATCGCGAAGAGGGGCCAGAAGCATTTATCCGGCGCTTCGGCTACGCTGCGTCGAACGGGTATCCAGGCAAACTCAATCTCTATACCGATCATTTCGTCGGACAGCGGAATACAAAGACCGGACTGACGTTACATCTTATTCGGAATCGTCGGCATATCGCTCGTTGGTTCGATCCGTTGGGCGCGCTGGTTTTGTCGGCGGATGATGGCTTGCCGGCGGCGATCTGGCACTTTACCAAGCTGGCGGAGCACTGGGGCCATAAGCATGCCCGGGCGGCCTATGTGCCTTATGTGCGCGGTGGTTGGCATGGTTGCCGTGCCTTCCACTACGGTCATCTTGTCCAGATCGGCGAAGGCACCGATTTTCACCTGTTCCTGGACATGCTCGCAGCCGGCAGAATTTCTTACGATCCCAGCCTCAGTCTTGTGGGTGCTGATGATCTGCGGTGCCGGGTGAGGCGTCGGGGACAGTTTCGCATTCACGTGGGCGACCTGCCCGGTCTCTACGAGCACTTCACCACTGTTGATGTCAGGCGCGCGCCGATTGCTGTCCATGAACCAGGGGTGGGATTATCGAAACGGCGGCTGTCCGGTCGTCGTTCGCTACGCCCCTAGCTTCCTGAAATTCCGCAAGCTGTTGCGGCCAGCATCCGCTCATGCTCGTCAAAGATTTGCATTTGGTGATAAAAAGCGATTGGCTGGGGAACCTGGACTCGAACCAAGATTAACGGAGTCAGAGTCCGTCGTTCTACCATTGAACTATTCCCCAGCAGTTGCCGCCGAAGCATGGCTTGGCTGCTGTGCGGCGCTTATAACCAAAAGCGGGCGGATTGCAAATACCCGTTTTGAAAAAATTCAGTGCTGTCGTGGAAGAGGTGAAGCCGCGGCAAATCCCTCTCCCAAAAAAGAATTTGGCGATTTCGGCGGGCGCTGATATTCTTGCCGCAACGCAAAAATCGAATGAGCGCCTGCTGCATACCTCAGGACTTGCGCGGCGCGATGGAAAAACAACGTGGAAGACCCCGAAGGCGGCGCAAAGCCGCAATTTGACGGGGCGTCGGCGGCAGGGCGCAAGGACGGCAAGAAGTCCAGGCGCCGCAAGGGCAAGCGTGGCGGGCAATCCCGCAACGCGGCTCATCCCGCTTCGCATGAGCTTTCCGGCAATGCCGGGCAGTCTGCGCGCCCGATGGAAGATGCGGCCGGAAATCCGGCCCGCAAGCGAAAGCGTCGCCGTCGTGGCGGCCAGGGCGCTGCGCAGGACGGTTCATCTAATACCCATGCAATGGAGCAGACCCAGGCGGCGGGCAGTGCTGCCCGGGCCGAAGGTGAATCCGCGCCGAGCCGGCGCAACCGCCGAAAACATCGCGGTAAGCGCGGTCTTCAGGGCCGGCCGCTGACGACGGCAAAACCTTCCCCGCCGCAGCAGGAACGCCGCGCCGAAGAGACGGTGCAGCGCGCCGAGCCGCGCGAGGCACAGAACAGCGCAAATACCGGCCGCAGGGGGCGCCAGGACGGCCATGCCCATTCCGGTTATCAGGGCGCCGGTCATCAGGGCGATCGCCAGGCCGGCGACCATGCGTGGCCGGACGAACTCTATGCCGCTCTCGACCTCGGCACCAACAATTGCCGTCTCCTGATCGCCCAGCCGACCCGCCCGGGGCAATTCCGGGTGGTCGACGCCTTTTCCCGCATCGTGCGCCTTGGCGAAGGCCTGGCGGCCAGCGGCCGTCTGTCCGACGAGGCGATGGAGCGGGCGATCGAAGCGCTGAGGATCTGCGCCTCCAAGCTCAGAAACCGCGAGATCCGCCGCATGCGGCTGATCGCCACCGAAGCCTGCCGCCAGGCGATCAATGGGGAGGAGTTCCTCGCCCGCGTCGTCGCCGAAACCGGCCTGGCGCTCGAGATCATCGATCGGGAGACCGAAGCGCGGCTCGCCGTCTCCGGCTGCTCCTCGCTGGTCGGGCGCGAGACCCGCTCTGTCGTGCTCTTCGATATCGGCGGCGGCTCGTCGGAGATCGCCGTCATCCGCATCGGCGACAATCGTTACAGTCGCCTCGCCAATCACATCACCCACTGGACCTCGCTGCCGGTCGGTGTCGTGACGCTGTCGGAACGTCATGGCGGGCGCGATGTCACGCCGGAAGCTTTCGAAGGCATGGTGCGGGAAGTCGGCGGCATGCTCGAAGGCTTCGATTGCCCGGAAATCGAGGTCGCCCAGACCGGCGACTTCCATCTGATCGGCACATCGGGCACGGTGACGACGCTTGCCGGCGTTCATCTCGACCTGCCGCGATATGACCGGCGCAAGGTCGACGGCATCTGGCTGTCCGACGACGAGGTTTCCGCCATGCAGGCAAAACTGCTCTCCTGGAATTTCGAAAGCCGCGCCGCCAATCCCTGCATCGGGCCGGATCGGGCCGATCTGGTGCTCGCCGGCTGCGCCATCCTCGAGGCGATCCGCCGCCGCTGGCCGAGCCCGCGCATGCGCGTCGCCGATCGCGGCTTGAGGGAAGGGCTGCTCACCGACATGATGGCCGATGACGGCGTGTGGCGGCGCAACCGCAACCGCCGCGGCCAGCGAGCCAGATAGGGAAAAAGGCATGACCAAAGCACCGATCGCGGGAAACCGCACCGGCCGCAAGCTCGGCCAGCGCGTCAAGAACAAGAAGATGAAGGCCTCTTCCCGGCAATGGCTGCAGCGCCACATCAACGATCCCTATGTCCAGCGCGCCCAGCTGGAAGGCTATCGTGCCCGCGCCGCCTTCAAGCTTTTGGAGATCGACGAGAAGCACCATATCCTGCGCGGCGCCAAGCGCATCATCGATCTGGGTGCTGCCCCCGGCAGCTGGTCGCAGATCGCCGCCAAGGTCACCGGCTCGACGGATGAGGATATCCGCGTGGCGGCGATCGATTTTCTCGAAATGGCCCAGCTGCCCGGCGTCAAGATCCTGCAGCTCGATTTCCTCGATCCGACTGCGCCGAAAAAGCTGCTGGAGGCCGTCGGCGGCACGCCCGATCTCGTCATCTCCGACATGGCAGCACCGACCACCGGCCACCACCGCACCGACCATTTGCGCACCATGCATCTCTGCGAAGTCGCGGCGCAATTTGCCGTCGAGGTATTGGGGGAGGGCGGACATTTCCTCACCAAGACCTTCCAGGGCGGCACCGAGCGTGAGCTGCTCGCTATGCTGAAGCAGAACTTCCGCCAGGTCGTTCATGTCAAGCCGAATGCCTCACGCGCCGAATCGGTCGAGATGTTTTTGCTGGCCAAGGGCTTCAAGGGGCGCAAGGTCGAAGGCGACGCTGAGAAAGCTTGATCTTCAGCCGGTCCGGACCGATGATGACGGTCTCAAGAGTTGAACTGCTGATCCCATGCTTCTGTACATCACGCTCGGAACCAACGACCTTTATCGCGCAGGACAGTTTTATGATGCCGTGCTGCCTCTGCTCGGCTATCGCCGCCAGCACTATTCGGAAGAGGAAATCGGCTATTCCGCCGACAGCGATACGCGCTGCCGCTTCTGGGTGGTGACGCCCTTCAATCGCCGCCGGGCGACATCAGGCAACGGCGCCATGGTCGCGCTCGCGGCCGAAACCCGGGCGTCCGTCGATGCTTTCCATGCGGCTGCGATTGCGGCAGGCGGCGTCGATGAAGGTGGGCCGGGCCTTCGCCCCTACCACGCCCATTTCTATGCCGCTTATGTGCGCGATCTCGACGGCAACAAGCTCTCTGCCGTTTGCGAAAATCCGGAATAAAACGACAGCGCCGCGCGTCCTTTTGAGGCGCAAGGGACATTGTAGCAACTTGAACCTATTTGACCGGCTGCTCGGCTTCAACAGTCGATACCGTCACCACCTTGGAGCGGTGGCCGGAAACCAGTGCGCCGGCATTGCGGTCCATTCTGACGAAGGGAATGGTGGCGATGACGGTCAGTCCTGAGATGATGTAGAAGGCGAGATGGAAGTCGGCGACCTGCAATGCTTCTCCCCTGATATAGATCGAGCTTTCCAGGATCGCGGCGGCAACCGCAACCCCGAGTGCCAGGCTGACCTGCTGCATCACCGAACTCATCGATGTCGCTTGGCTCGCTTCGGCATCGTCGATATCGGCGAAGGCAAGCGCATTGACGCCGGTGAACATGAAGGAGCGCGAGAAGCCGCCGATGAGCAGCACGCCGATGATGACGAGATGCGGCGTTGCCGGCGTGAACAGGCCGGTGACGACGGTCACGAGCGTCGTCACCATGGCGGCGCAAAGCAGCGTCGTGCGGAAGCCGATGGCGGCGAAGACGCGCTTTGCCATGAACTTGGTGGTGATCGCCCCGATGGCGCCTGCAAAGGTGATCAGGCCGGATTGGAACGGCGTCAGCCCGAAACCGAGCTGCAGCATCAGCGGCGTCAGGAAGGGCATGGCGCCGACGCAGATGCGAAAGAGCGTGCCGCCGAGCGTCGAGGCCCGGAAAGTTGGGTTCTTGAACAGGTCGAGGTTGAGGATCGGTGCCGGGTGGCGCTTCGCATGACGCACATACAGGACGCCGCAGACGAGGCCGATCACGGTGGCGGTGACGCCGATGATCGGCGGCAGGGCCGGCAGGCTGACCACCGACAGGCCGAAGACGACGCCCGCGGCCGAAAACGAAGTGAGCACGAAACCGGTGAAATCAAGCTTCGGCGGCGCCGTCGCCTCGACCTCCGGCAGGAAGATCGTCGCCAGCCAGATGCCGATGATGCCGACCGGCACGTTGATCAGGAAGATCCAGTGCCAGCTGAAATAGGTGGTGATGAAGCCGCCGAGCGGCGGGCCGGTGAGCGGGCCGACCAGCGCCGGGATGGTCAGCAGCGCCATGGCCGAAACCAGATCGCTGCGCTTCGTCGTGCGCACCAGCACGAGACGGCCGACCGGCGTCATCATCGCCCCGCCCATGCCCTGCAGGAAGCGGGCGAAAACGAATTCGACGAGATTGGACGAGATGGCGCAGAAGATCGAGCCGATGACGAAGACCGCGATGGCAAGGCGGAAGATCTTCTTGGCGCCGAACCTGTCGGCCATCCAGCCGCTGACCGGGATGAAGACCGCCAGCGCCACCATATAGGAGGTCAGCGCCAGCTTCAGCGTGATCGGCCCGACATTCAGATCCGCCGCGATCGCCGGCAGCGCCGTCGCAATGACGGTGGAGTCCATCTGTTCCATGAAGAGAGCGACGGCGAGGATCAGCGGAACGATGCGGTTCATAGGCGGGAGGCCTTGATGGGCTGCGGATGGGAGCTGGGAAGGCCCGTGCTGTTTAGTCCCACTTCACAAGCCTGCCAATCCCTCAATCCGCCTCGGAGACACGTTTGCTTCACGTCTGCGTGAGACGGCTTGTCCGACAACGTCGGGTGGCAAGATTGAGATATGTCTGTTCCGCCGAAAGAAGAAATCCGGCTGGAATCGACATCGGGGGCCGTGCGGCGACGCACCGCACGTCATGGAAGGATGGACATATGGCAATGTCGTCGGGAATAAAGCGGCGCACCCTTTTTGCCGCAGGCCTCGGCCTGCTCGCGGCGCCGGTTATTTTAAGAGAGAGGGCCGAAGCGGCCGCGACGGGAGAAACGAATAAAATGGATTTAACGCCTGCGCCGCAGATCAATCAATTCAAGCTCGGTTCCTATAAGTTCACCGTCATCAGTGATGGCATCAACATCTCCGAAAACCCGCATGAAACCTATGGCACCGATCAGGACCCCGAAACCGTAAGGGCATTGCTGAGCGCAAACTTCCTGCCGACCGACAAGCTGGTGAACGGCTATGCGCCTGTTCTCATCGATACCGGTTCGGACGTCATTCTCGTCGATACCGGCTTTGGCGCCGCCGGCCGCGCACGCGGTCTCGGAAAGCTCGTTGACGGCCTGAAGGCGGCGGGATACTCGGCCGACGACGTCACCGTCGTCGCGCTCACCCATCTGCATGGCGACCATATCGGCGGGCTGATGGAAAACGGCGCGCCCGCCTTCAAGAATGCCCGTTATGTCGTCGGTCAGGCTGAATATGATTTCTGGTCGAGCAAGGCGCGCGAGGGCACGCCGGCCGAGGGCGGCCACAAGGCCGTGCTCGCCAATGTGGCGCCGCTTGCCGAAAAGACCACCTTCATCAAGGACGGCGACAGCGTCGCGCCCGGCATGACGGCGATGCTGGCGGCCGGTCACAGCCCGGGGCACATGGTGTTCCACGTCGAATCGGAACGAAAGCACCTGGTTCTCACCGGCGATACGGCCAATCACTATATCCTGTCGCTGCTGCGCCCGGATTGGGAAGTGCGCTTCGACATGGACAAGGCGCAGGCCGCGGTCGCCCGCCGCAAGGTCTTCGACATGATCGCGACCGAGAAGATCGCCTTCCTCGGCTATCACATGCCGTTCCCGGCGGTCGGTTTTGCCGAGAGGCAGGATGGCGGCTATCGCTTCGTGCCGAAGACCTATCAGTTCGACATCTGATCTACCGCATGTCGCCCGGAAGTGTGCGGCGGTTCCGGGATTACGACATGCGCAAACAAAGAGCTAAAGCGCGTCGCATCAACCAATTTTGACGCGATGCGCTTTAGATGCATGGCACCCATGACGAGCCCGGCGGACAGGCCGGGCTTTTTGCTATTTCCTTCTTGTCATAGACGTGTTACCAGCCCTCGCCAACTTCCAAGCAATCTCATGCACACCGCCGGGGCGGACGATTCGTTTCCGGGCCAGGTTGCATTTTCTTAAATGAAGGAATTTGGCCATGGCACGCATCATAGAAACGGCAACCGGCGCGGACGCGCTTACCTTCGACGACGTGCTGCTGCAGCCCGGCCACTCCGAGGTCATGCCCGGCCAGACGAACATCGCGACCCGCATCGCCCGGGATTTCGATCTCAACATCCCGATCCTGTCTTCGGCCATGGATACCGTCACCGAAAGCCGTCTGGCGATCGCCATGGCCCAGGCCGGCGGCCTCGGCGTCATCCACCGCAACCTGACGCCGGTCGAGCAGGCCGAAGAAGTCCGCCAGGTGAAGAAGTTCGAAAGCGGCATGGTCGTCAATCCGGTCACCATCGGCCCGGAGGCAAAGCTTGCCGAAGCGCTCGCGCTGATGAAGTCGCACGGCATCTCCGGCATTCCCGTCGTCGAGAAGTCGGGCCGCCTCGTCGGCATCCTGACCAACCGCGACGTCCGCTTCGCCTCCGATCCGGAGCAGAAGATCCACGAGCTGATGACCAAGGATAATCTGGTCACCGTCAAGGAGAGCGTCGATCAGCAGGAGGCCAAGCGCCTGCTTCACTCGCATCGCATCGAGAAGCTGCTGGTCGTCGATACCGAAGGCCGCTGCGTCGGCCTGATCACCGTCAAGGACATCGAGAAGTCGCAGCTGAACCCGAACGCCTCCAAGGATGCGCAGGGCAGGCTTCGCGCCGCCGCCGCCATCAGCGTCGGCGATGACGGCTTCGAGCGCGCCGAGCGGCTGATCGATGCCGGCGTCGACCTGCTGGTCGTCGATACCGCTCACGGCCATTCGCAGCGCGTGCTGGATGCCGTCACCCGGGTCAAGAAGCTCTCCAACTCGGTGCGCATCATGGCCGGCAACGTCGCCACCTATGACGGCACGAAAGCGCTGATCGATGCCGGTGCGGATGCCGTCAAGGTCGGCATCGGCCCGGGCTCGATCTGCACGACGCGCATCGTCGCCGGCGTCGGCGTTCCCCAGCTCGCCGCCATCATGTCGGCGGTTCAGGCAGCACAGGCTCAGGATGTGCCCGTGATTGCCGATGGCGGCATCAAATTCTCCGGCGATCTTGCCAAGGCGATCGCCGCCGGCGCTTCCGCCGTCATGATCGGCTCGCTGCTGGCCGGCACCGATGAGAGCCCGGGCGAGGTCTATCTCTACCAGGGCCGTTCCTTCAAGGCCTATCGCGGCATGGGCTCCGTCGGCGCCATGGCCCGCGGCTCGGCCGACCGCTATTTCCAGGCGGAAGTGCGCGACACGCTGAAGCTCGTGCCTGAAGGTATCGAGGGCCAGGTGCCCTACAAGGGGCCGGTCTCGGCCGTCGTCCACCAGCTTGCCGGCGGTCTCAAGGCGGCCATGGGTTATGTCGGCGGCAAGGATCTGAAGGATTTCCAGGAGCGGGCGACGTTCGTTCGCATCTCCGGCGCCGGCCTTCGCGAGAGCCACGCCCACGACGTGACGATCACCCGCGAAAGCCCGAACTATCCGGGCGCCGGCCTCTGATTATGAAAGCGGGCAGCGGGATTCCTCTCTGGATCGTCGCGCTGCTCGCAGCCCTCTGCCTTGCCGTGCTCGCCTGGACGACCTTCGGCTTTGTCGTGCCCTTCAAGCACGAAACCGGGCAGGCGGTGCTCGATACCTATTTCGCCGGTTACGACGAAGCGGCCGTCTTCCACATGCAGAAGCTGCTCGATGAGAACGAGACGGCGACCCGGCTGCTCAGAGCCATGTATTTCGGGCCGGAACTGATCTTTCCGGCCCTGCTGACGGCGCTGCTGTTCCTCGCCTTCGTCAAGCTTGGTCCCGCAGGCGCGTGGTTCGGCCGATCGGAACATCCGCTCGCCGCCAAGGCGGTCTACCTGCTGCCGTTCCTCTACGGCATTGCCGACTACGGCGAGAATATTGCCAGCCTGATCGCCTTCGGCGACAGTGGATCCGCAAATCTCGCAGCGCAAATGCTGCCGTGGATGACAAGGCTGAAATTCGCAAGCCTCGCCATCTGCTTCATCCTTATCGCCCGGCTTGCCATTCTCCGCTGGCTCTCCGCGCGCCGGGACTGAGCGCGCTTTCGCGGGCGCTGGTATCCGGCTTCCCTTTCGGCTACTGCTCGCTGCGAATGCTGACGCGGAAAAGGACTCGGGCGCCCATATGACCGGCTATCAAATCTTCTGGCCACTCCTTGCCCATGTGGCCCTGGTCTATGGTCTTTATGCCCTTCTCGGACTGCGGCGCGCAAAAATGGTCCGCGCCGGCAGCATCGCGAAATCGGATTACCGCGAAAATCGTGACGAGCCGGCCGAAAGCCTCGTCGTCAAGAACTGCCTCGCCAATCAGTTCGAACTGCCGGTGCTGTTCTACGCCTGCTGCATTCTTCTCTATGTCACCGAGGCGGATAATATCGTCGCCGTCGGCCTCGCCTGGCTCTTCGTCGCCCTGCGGTACGCCCATGCCGCCGTGCATGTCAGCAGCAACGACCTCCGCTACCGCAGCCCGCTCTTTGCCGCAGGCTGCCTCTCGCTCGCCGCCATGTGGGTCTGGCTCGCCGCCTGGATGGCAATGGGATAGTGCCCCCCGCGCTACCGGCCAACCGCGGATCGGAATCGGTTCAAGGTCAGAATTATTCAGCAATTCAAAATGTTACAGCATCCCTCACGCGTCTGAAAAGACCGGCGGTGCTGTCGTCTGCCGACAATATAGTCATGCGCACCTGCGCCGGTTTCCAAGGGTGGACTGGATGGGAAACCGCTATTCTTCAGCGGCCGAAGAACAATTCAGAAACATGGTTACCAATATTTAAATCAATTGACCTATTTCTACGCGAGCGAATAGTGGCAGGGACGATTTGCGAGCGAAGATGGACGAGAGGATAGGCGGGGCGGCGCTCCATCGAATGGCCATGCTGCGGCTTGCGGGATCGGCGAGCACCGCGGCGCTGGCGCTGATGCTGGCAGCAGAGCCGGGACGGGCGCAGCAGGTCATTACCGGCAGCGACACGGAGATCGTCGACGGCAACGATCCGGGCGGCACCGGCACGGGCACGCAGCCGGCTCCTTGGACGATCAATGACACCCTTGTCATTGGCGATCAGAATGGTGACGATGCAGCCCTGATCATCCGCAATGGCGGCGAAGTCAGCAACGATGCCGGCGTGCTCGGTGCCGATCCCGGCGCCAGCGGTACGGTGACGGTCACGGGGGCAGGCTCGACCTGGAGCAATTCCGACGACCTTTATGTCGGCCATCAGGGCACCGGGGCGCTGACCATCGAAGACGGCGCCGCGGCCGACAACGTATTCGGCCATATCGGCTATTTCTCCGGCGCGAGCGGCACGGTGACGGTCACCGGTAGCGGCTCGACCTGGACCAATTCCCAGAATCTCACTATCGGCGACAGCGGCACCGGCACTCTGATCATTTCCAATGGCGGGACGGTCAGCAGCGCATCCGGTTTTATCAGCAATGATTCCAGCGCCGTCGGCGAGGTCATCGTCACGGGCGCGAACTCGCTCTGGAGCAATATCAACGATGTCTCGGTAGGCGAGGCCGGCGCGGGATCGCTGACCATTTCGAACGGCGGCTCGGTCACCAGCAGCTTTGGCTATGTCGGCTTCAGTACGAACGGCAGCGGCGTGGTCAGCGTGACCGGTACGGGATCGAGCTGGATCAATTCCAATGAGCTGTATGTGGGCGAATTCGGCTCCGGCAGCGTGACGATCGATAACGGCGGCCTGATTTCGGCTTCCGGGGTCGTCATCGCCGACGATTCGGGTGCGACGGGAACGGTGAACATCGCCGGAAGCGCCGGAAACGGGCGTGGCGTCCTGGAGACCGGTTATATCGACAGCGGCGCCGGTGATGCCAGCCTCGTCTTCGACGGCGGTATTCTGCGCGCAACGGGCAATGAGGCAAATTTCCTCGGCGGTTTCAGCGCCGGCGAGGTCATCTTCGATGCCGGCGGCGCCTTTATCGACACCAACGGCTTTGCCATCGGCATATCGACGGATCTGCAGGGGACCGGCGGCCTCACCAAGCAGGGCGCCGGCACCCTGACGCTGTCCGGCACCAACATCTACACCGGCGTGACCACGGTCGAGGCCGGCACCCTGCTGGCGGGCAGCGCCGGCGCCTTTGTGCAGAACCGCGCCTATGCGGTCAACGGCGGTATCCTCGATCTCGGTGGCTTCGACCTGACCATGGGGCAGCTTTCGGGAAGCGGTGGCGAGATCGCGATCGGCAGCGCCGACTTGACCATCGACCAGGCGAGCGACAGCATCTATGGCGGCATATTCTCCGGCAGCGGCGACCTGACCAAGCTCGGCAGCGGCACCTTGCGCCTGACCGGCAACAGTTCGGCCTTTACAGGCACGACCACGGTTTCGGGTGGCCGCCTCATCGTCAACGGCAGCCTTGGCGGCATCCTCACGATGACCGGCGGCAGGCTGGGCGGGTCTGGTGATGTTGGTGCGCTGACTGCCGGCGCCGGCGTCACCATTGCGCCCGGCAACTCGATCGGGACCTTGACGGTCGGCGGCAACCTCACTTTCGATGCGGGCGCCACCTATGAGGTCGAGGTCGATCCAGCCGGCACCGCCAGCGATTTGATCTCGGTCACCGGCACCGCGTTTCTGAACGGCGCCACCGTTAGCCACATCGGCATGAATGGTGACTACAAGCCGTTCTCCACCTATACGATCCTGACCGCGAGCGGTGGGATCAACGGGACATTCGGCGCCGTCACCTCCAATTATGCCTTTCTGGATGCCGACCTCTCTTACGATCCGAACAATGTCTATCTGGAAATCGCACGCAACGATGTGCGCTTCAGCGACATGGCGGCGACCCGCAACCAGTTTGCCGCGGCGCAGGCCGCCGAGTCGCTCGGCTCCGGCAATGACATCTACGATGCCATCGTCACCTTGCCCGACGACGACTCCGAGGTGCAAGCGAGCTTCGACGCGCTTTCCGGCGAAATCCACGCCTCGATCAAAACGGCGCTGATCACGCAGAGCCTGTTTGTCCGCGAGGCCGCCAACGAACGCCTGCGGTCGGCTTTCGCCAATGCCGGCGCCACCGCGGTCCCGATCCAGGCCTTCTGGCCGGGCGCGCCGGAACTGACCGCTGCCGATGCTTCCGACGCGCCGGTTTTCTGGAGCACGGCCTTCGGCGGCGGGAGCGAGATACGCACGGATGGCAATGCCGCCACCCTCAACCACCAGACCGGCGGTTTTCTCGCCGGCGTCGACACCAGCTTCGATGACATCCGGTTCGGCCTGATGGCCGGTTACAGCAATTCCGGCTTCGATCCGCGCCACCGCGCGTCCTCGGGATCGAGCGACGATTATCACCTCGGTCTTTACGCCGGCACGCAATGGGGCGATCTCACCTTCCGCTCCGGCCTGGCGCACACCTGGCATCAGATCGACACCAGCCGCCGCGTCGTCATCGGCAGCTTCGAGGACAGGCTGGAAGCAAGCTACGATGCCGGCACGCTGCAGGCCTTTGCGGAGCTGGGCTATCGGTTCGAGACGGCGGCGGCCGCCTTCGAGCCCTTCGCCAATCTTGCTCATGTCGGTGTTCGAACGGCGGGTTTTACCGAAGAGGGCGGGGCCGCCGCGCTCGACAGCGCCGGCCGCACGACCAGCACCACCATAACAACGCTTGGCCTGCGTACCGATATGGATATCCGCCTGGGCCGGACGAACGCCACCCTGCGCGGCATGGCAGGCTGGCGGCATGCAGCCGGCGACATCGTTCCAGTATCGACGCAGGCTTTCGCAGGTGGAGAGGCGTTCACCGTCGCCGGTGTGGCGCTGGCGGAGAACGCCTTCGTTCTCGACGTCGGGCTTGACTTCGACCTCAGCGAGGGCTCTGCCCTTGGCATCGGCTATTCCGGCCAGGTCGCCGATAATGCGCAGCAGCATGGGGTCAGGGCGGCCTTGTCGATGAAATTCTAAAATCCGCCGAACCCGTCATTCCTTCGCAACGAAGGGTGGCGACGCCTGCACCTTTCCAGCCGGAATTTCGCAACCGTTTACCGCTTCAAGATGTAAATGCAACTCAATGGAGCACGCCTAGAGTCCCGTTTTTTATACGCTTTTGCCGGTCGTTAAAATGCGGGCGTTTTCATTTACGACTGATGAAGACCTGCAATGTCATACCCGCCCGACGCGCTGATTTGGCATGATGCCTGGCCCCCGCGCGAACGATAAGAATGGGAACGACATGGGCGTGGAAAGCATGGATCGGATCGGCTTGCGCAGGCAGCCGAAGCAGGAGCGCAGTATCCAGAGGCTGGATGTCATTCTCGCTGCCGCCGCCAGGATCATTGCCGAAAAGGGCGTCAGCGCCATGCGGATGACGGAGCTTGCCGTCGCCGCCAAAGTGCCGATCGGCTCGGTTTACCAGTATTTTCCCGAAAAGGCGGCGATCGTCAAAGCCCTGTTCGACCAGCACGCCTCGGCGATCCAGACGAAGACGGCGGCGATGTTTGCCGACGTTCAGACGCTCGACCAGGCGCTCGACCTCGTCTGCGACATGATCGATTGGTATTACGAGTCCTACCACGATGATCCCGTCTATCTCGGCGTCTGGATGGGAACGGAGACCGACCAGGATCTGCTGCAGTTGAACATCGAGCATAGCGGCCGCGTCGCCGGCATCTTTCAGGAGGCCGTGCGCAAGCTGGCTCCCGATCTTTGCGACGAAGAAATGTATGCGCGCACTTACCTGGTCAGCCACCTGATCGGCGCCGTCATCCGGCTTGCCGCCGTCAGTGACAAGGCCCTGGCGCGGCGCATGCTCGATGAGTGGAAACGCGTCATCCGCGCCTCCCTTTTCGCCGCGACCGCGAAGCGCGCCGCCTGAGGGCTCTTACCTCTTCCTTCTTACCAGCTCGGCACCATATTGGCGGCCTTCAGCCGCGGATAAAGGCGGGCCTGAGCGGATTTGACATCCGCCTCCAGCGTGTCGTCGACGACGGCAGGCGTGATGTTGTCGAGGCAGGCGGTGATATGCGCGGTGATCGCGTTCATCAGCGACAGCGAAACCCCCGGCCGCTTCATGATGCCGATCTGCACCGGCGGCAGCGCCGGAAAGCCGTCCGCCTGGCTCAGCACTTTCATGCCGGTGCGCAGCGCCGATTCCGGCATCACCGAGACCGCCATGCCGGCAAGCACGGCGGCGGCGACGACGGTGCAGGACCAGCTGGTGAACAGGATCTGGTGTTCGCGCCCCACCGCATCGAGCGCCGAGCAGGCAAGCTGGCGCCACTGGCAATCGCGCCGGCCGACGGCAAGCGGCACCGGCGCGTCGTCGCGGATCGGATGGTTGGCCGAACCCACCCAGCAGAGCGGCTCGGTTCTCACCACATCGGACATGCGCTCGCGCGGATTGTGGGTGACGAGGGCGATGTCGAGTTCGCCCTTGTGCATGCGCTCGGCCAGATCCACCGAGGGCTCGCAGACGATGTAGAGCTCGACATTCGGATGCGTCTTGGCGAAGCGGCCGATGATTTCGGGCATGTAGCGGTCGGCGTAATCATCGGGCGTGCCGATGCGCAACGTCCCCTCCAGCCTGTTGTCGTCGAAGGCCGCGATCGCCTCATTGTTGAGACGGATGATGCGTCGGGCATAATTGAGCAGTTTTTCACCCTCGACCGTCAGCCGGTTGCCGCGTCCATCCTTGATGAACAGCTGCTTGCCGATGCGCTCTTCGAGACGGCGCATCTGCATGGAGACGGCGGATTGGGTCTTGTAGACCCGGTCGGCGGCCTTGGTGAAGCTGCCGGAATCGACGATGGCGATGAAAGTCTGCAACTGGTCGAGATCAAGAGGCGCGGACATGGTGTCACCCATAAAGATAGCTGATGATAATCATTAGAAACATTCGTTGGACTGATCAATAGCTCTTTGGCATCTTCGGGATGCAAATCAAGCAAAGTGAAGGACAGACGCCCTGCCTGTCCAAGCAGAATTCAGCCTTATCCCTTCCCGCACGACCTCGCGGGAGGGGTGGGTTGTTGCGTGCCCTCGAGAAAGGAGAGTTCGATGCTTATGACAAACCGGACAACAGAACTCGACTGCGGCAAGCTCGCCCCGACGCTTTTCCAGCGTCTGGTCGCAGGCCTCACTCCGCTGGTCTCACTCTTTCGCGGGTTCCGCAATCGCATGGAGATCAACACGCTGCACGATCTGAACGACAGTCAGCTGAGGGATATCGGCCTGAGCAGGGCCGACCTGACCTCCGCGTTCCTGGCCTCGACCTTTTTCGAGGACCCTTCGGAACATCTGACGCGCTCGGCGCGCAATCGCTGGCGCCTGCAGCTCTTCCGCTCCTACAACGAATAGGAGCGTCGAGTTTCCCCGCAGGGTGATAGCCAATAGCCCTGCCGCTTGACCCGGTGATCGGCTTTCCCAAGCCATCTCCGGGTTTTTTTATGCCTTGGTTTCAGGCGGCTTCGGCCGATAGGTTTCGAAGATCGCTTCCAGGTTCCTCTGGTAGGTCTTCTGCACTTCCAGCCCGCTGTCGAACATCGCGTTCAATATCTCGCTATAGCTGTCGGCAGCGACCTTCGCCTCCTCCTTCGGCGCCTCTTGCGTCTTGGCAGCCGGTTGCTTGGCTGCCGGCGGCTGACCAAGCCCGGCCATCATCTCCTGGAAGGCCTTGGCGAAGGGATTGTCGAGGAAGGGGTTCGGCTGCGGTGCCGGTTCGGCCTTCGGCATCGAAAACATCTGCTGCATCGCCTGCGTGAAGGGATTGTCGAAGATGCTCGGCTGCGCGGCTTTCGGCTTCGGCGCGAAGCCGGTACTTTCGAGCCATTGCTGGATGGTCTCGCCCATCGCCGTGTTGACGAAGGGGTTGACCGGCGAAGCCATCTGGCCGGTCGTCTGCTTGAAGAGCCCGCCCATCAGCGTATCGGCCAGCACCGGCAGCATCCGCTTGTAAATATCCTGGCCGATGCCGGTCATCTGTGCGGCCTGGGCGGCGACCGCGCGCGAAACCTCCTTCGAGCCGAAAAGCTGGGCAAGGATATTGTTGCCGTCGGAAATGCCCTCCGGCGTGAAGGCCCTGTTCATATCCTCGAAATAGCGCGCATAATTGCCGGAGGAGACGGCCTGCATCAGCCCGACGAAATCGTAAGGGTTGCTGGTGCTGCGTTTCAGGCCGGCTGAGAAGGCCGGCATCAGTGCCGCCATCGCTTTGGTCGCCTGTTCCTGCGCGAGGTTGAACTGGCGGGCGATCGCCTCCATCGCCGCGCCGTTCTGCGCCTGCATCATCATGTCGAAGAGTGGCAGCATGGAGGTCCCTTTCCCCGAGTCGTGACGCGTGTAACGCCACTATATCCGGAAACGATAATGTGCAAACGGCTTTTTGCCATAAGAACTTAAAGCCCTTCCGGCAAAAGCGCCGTGCGGTTTTCCGAATTGGAGCGAAATCGGCGCAGGCTCAGTACTGATAGTCCTCGAACACCGGCTCGACGGAGCCGTTCCAGCGGCCGTGATAGAGCGACAGCAGATCCTCGGCGAGCGTCGCCTTCTTGGCAAGCACCTCGTCGAGCGGCGCCAGGAAGATCGTCTCGTCCTGGCCTTCGCGATTGAGCTTGCCGCGCGCCTTGAGGCCGGCCTTTGATATGCCGATCACGTCGCGCGCCGTGTCGAAGAGCGGATGCCCGCGGAACTCGGCCTTCAGCCCTTGCGCCGGAACGGCATTGCGCAGGGCCTCGACCTCCGCAAAGCTCCAGTCTTTCGTCAGTTCGTCGGCGGCGTCGAGCGCGGCATCGTCGTAGAGGAGGCCGACCCAGAAGGCCGGCAAGGCACAGATGCGCCGCCATGGGCCGCCGTCGGCGCCGCGCATTTCGAGGAAACGCTTCAGCCTGACATCAGGGAAGAGCGTCGAAAGATGGTTGGTCCAGTCGCCCATCGTCGGCGCCGGATCGGCGACCTCGCCCTTCAGCGCGCCGTTCATGAACTGGCGGAAGGTGACGTGGGTACAGTCGTGATAGTGGCCGTCGCGGACGATGAAATACATCGGCGCGTCGAGCGCCCATTCGGCATAGTCGCGGAAACCGAAGTCGTCGCGGAAGGTGAAATCGAGCAGGCCGGCGCGCCGGTTATCGACATCGCGCCAGATATCGCCGCGCCAGGAGAGTAGCCCGTTCGGCTTGCCCTCGGTGAAGGGCGAGGATGCGAAGAGGGCGGTCGCCAGCGATTGCAGCTTCATCGAGACGCGCATCTTCTGGCGCATATCGGCTTCGGAGGAGAAATCGAGGTTCACCTGGATCGTGCAGGTGCGGTACATCATGTCGAGACCCTGGCTGCCGACCTTCGGCATATAGCGGGTCATGATCTCGTAGCGCGATTTCGGCATTTGCGGGGTTTCAGCATAGGTCCATTTCGGACTGCCGCCGATGCCGAGGAAGCGGATGCCCATCGGCTCGGCGATTTCGCGCACCGTCGCCAGGTGCTGGTTCGATTCCCTGCAGGTTTCGTGGATCGTTTCCAGCGGCGCGCCTGAGAGTTCGAACTGGCCGCCGGGCTCGATCGAGATCGCGCCCATGCCGTTCTGCTCGGCAAGGCCGATGATGTTGCCGCCGTCGATGATCGGCTCCCAGCCGCTTTTCGCCTGCAGGCCGGTCAAAAGGGCCGAAATGCTGGCATCGCCGAAATAGGGAACCGGGCTGTTGTCGGCGCGGAAGAAGGCGAATTTCTCGTGTTCGGTGCCGATCCGGAAGCGCTCCCGCGGCTTGTTGCCGGCGGCGATATAATCGGTCAGATCCTGAACCGAAGAGAGCGGCGTCTGGTCGGTGGTGTCGCGGGCCATGCGGGGTACCTGCATTCGAAAAGGCGCCCAGGGGGCCGGGCAGCTGGAAGGGTGATTAGGACCCAAGCCACGTATGTTGCAAGTGAAATTCTTTCAATGACGCATCAAAAAAATAACAGCAATTTCCATGTCCACCCGTTTTTCTCGTCAGCTCCAGTCGCCTATCGCCGCCTGGACCACGGCGAGTGCCGCAACGGCTGCCGTATCGGCCCGCAGGATGCGCGGTCCGAGCGGAATGGCGGTGACGAAATCGAGGCTTCGAAGCCGCGTCCGTTCTTCCTCGGAAAAGCCGCCTTCCGGCCCGACGAGCAGCGCGAGATGCTTTTCCCGGATCGCCGACAGCACCGGCAGCGGGTTTTGCCCGGCATCGCCCTCGTCGCAATAGATGATGCGGCGCTCCTTCGGCCAGCGGTCGAGCAGGTCGGAGAGTTTCACCGGCTCGGCCACCTCGGGAATGCCGAGAACGCCGCATTGCTCGGCCGCTTCGACGACATTGGCGCGCAGCTTGTCGAGATTGGTGATCTTGCCCTGCACGTGCTGGGTCATGACAGGCAACAGCCGACCGGCGCCCATTTCCACCGCCTTCTGCACCAGATAATCCATGCGGCCGACCTTGAGCGGGGCGAAGAGATAATAGAGATCGCAGGGCGCCGGCTGCTGCCGCGTCTCTTCGATTGCTCTCAGATGAATGCGTTTGCGCGTGGGGAAGGTGAGGGTCGCCTTCCACTCGCCGTCACGGCCGTTGAAGAGTAGGAGCTCGTGACCTTCCTCCATCCTCAGCACATTGGCGAGATAGTTGAACTGGTCGGCGCTCGCCTCAAGGGTGGCGCCGGCAGAAAGCGGCGCGTCGACGAAAAGCCGTTGCATGCGGAAATTGGCGCGCATTTAAAACTCGCGGGTTTCAGAGCATGATGCCGAAAACTGTGAGTGGTTTTCGGACGGCATCCTGTTCTAGACGAAGAGCGCGAACATAACCCAATAAATCCCCGCCGCAAGCGCTGCCGAAACCGGCACGGTGACGATCCAGGCGGCGATGATCGTCATGAAATGCGAGCGGCGCACGAGATAGCGCCGCCGCGTCTCGTGGACGTTCGGCTCCTCCGGTTCGTCGATATCGAAGCTCTCGACCCTGCGCCTGATATAGGCGATGCGGCGCTTCGAATGGCGCGTATACCATTCACGGAAGAAGCCGACGCCGAAGACGGAGCCGACGGCGATATGCGTGGTGCTGACCGGCAGGCCGAGCCAGGAGGCGACGATGACGGTGAAGGCGGTCGACAGCGCGACGCAATAGGCGCGCATCGGATTGAGCTTGGTGATCTCCTCGCCGACGAGGCGGATGAGGCGGGGCCCGAACAGCAGCAGGCCGACGGAGATGCCGAAGGCGCCGATCAGCATGACCCAGAGCGGCGGATGGCCAATGCCGTCACCGCCGCCGATGCCGACCGAGTGGACGATCGCCGAAAGCGGCCCGACCGCGTTCGAAACATCGTTTGCGCCATGCGCGAAGGAAAGCAGCGCCGCCGAGCCGATGAGCGGCAGCCGGAACAGCACCCGCAGCGAGCTGTTGCGGTTTTCGAGATTGTGCGCCTGGGCGAGCACGAGCGGCCGGGCGATAAGCCAGCTGACCAGCCCGATCCCGATGCCGATGAGGATGATGGTGAGAGACGGAAATTTCCCGCTGGGCGACAGCTGCAGCACCATATAGGCCATGAAGCCGCCGGCCATGACCGCGACCAGCACCGGCACCCAGCGCCGAGCCGCCGCGATCTTGTCGTCGCGATAGATGATCAGGGTCTTGACGAGATAGAGCAGTCCGGCCGCGATCAGCCCGCCGATCAGCGGCGAGGTGATCCAGCTCGAGGTGATCTCCAGCATCACCTGCCAGTTCACTGGTTCCGGCCCGACGGCTGCGATGCCGGCGCCGATCACCGCGCCGACGATCGCATGGGTGGTCGAAACCGGCGCGTTCATCCAGGTCGCGAGGTTGATCCAGAGGGCGGCGGCCATCAGCGCCGCCATCATGATCCAGCCGAGCGCTGCCTGCGGCACCTGGACGGCGTCGACGATATTGGAGGAAATCGTCTTGACGACCTCGCCGCCGGCGATCGTCGCGCCGAGAACCTCGAAAATCGCGGCAATGACCAGCGCCTGACCCATCGTCATGGCGCGCGCGCCGACGGCCGCGCCGACATTGTTGGTCACGTCATTGGCGCCGATGTTCATCGCCATGTAGCCGGCAAGGGCTGCCGCCGCCACGACGAGCACCGCTCCCGGCCGGTCGAACACGTAGACGCCGGCGAAAAGCATGGCGAGACCGACGAAGATCAGCCCGAGACCAGGCGCCACCAGCCGCCGCAGGACATGCTTCGCCGCGTCCTCGGCATGGGTGATCTTGGCGAGGTCCTTGTCGAGCGTGCGTTTCGTGAGGACTGTGGGACGTGGCGGCATTCTTTTCCCAGGCGATGAAATCTGCTTCTACGCCACTTTTCTAGCAGCGCAAGATGGCAGGATTCATTCCGCCGGAATTTGCTTTCCTGCCGGTCCCTGCTTTACCGCTTTGGCCGAAAGCCTCTCGGTCATCTTTCGCTTGAAGGCCAGCAAAAGGCCGCGCAGTTCCGGCTCGCGCACGCGCCCGGCCGCCTCGTCGAACGAGACCCATTCGATGCGGCGTTCGCCCTTTTCCTTGAAATTCTTCGCCATGTCGGTGACTTCGAGCGCATAGACCTGCACCTTGCAGGCCACCTGCACGCCGTCGCGCAGGACTTTCGAATAGCTGTAAGCGCCGAGCGTCTCCGTCTCGACCGCGCCGCGGACGCCGGCTTCCTCGAAGGCTTCCTGTGCTGCGACCTCATGAGCGCATTTACCCGTCATCGGCCAGCCCTTGGGAATGACCCAGCGGCCGGTGTCGCGGCTGGTCATTAGCATCACCTCGACATCGTCACTCTTCTTTTTCACCCGATAGCAGATCGCACCATATTGCTGTCGCGGCGGACGCCGGAACATCAGTTGCACATCGGATGCCAATCGGGCGAGAAGAGTCAATTGTCGGGTCACCTTCGCAGTGGTTGTTAGGAATCACTCATAAACGTGTATCACGAAAAGCTTACACAATCCAAAGCCGCGGACGTTCCGAAACGGGATTTGATCGGCGTTCAATAAGGGAAATCGAGCTGGGGCAGGCTCAGAAATCCGTCACGTCCTGTCTCGAATGCGTCACATTGCACAGCTGTACAATATGGCGTGGTCTTGCCTTTCCTTCAATGGCAAGATCAAGTGATCCACTATCATTTCTGATCGTGGTCCTCATGCGTCTTCCACCGCTCAATGCCGTCCGCGCCTTCGAGGCCGTCTGCCGCCACGGCAGCATTCTGAAGGCCGCCGAAGAGCTGAAGGTGGTGCGCGGCGCCGTGCGCCAGCAGATTGCCACGCTGGAGGGTCACTTCGGCCGCAAGCTCTTTGTTCGTGACGGCCGCAGGCTGGTCCCGACCGCAGAGGCGAGCGCTTTCGCCGCAGCATCGAGCGCGGCTTTCGACATTCTGCAACGCGCCGCTTACGAGCTCTCGGGCATCGTGCCGGGTCGCATCCGGCTCGGCGTGCCCTCCGCTTTCGCGGTCTGGTGGCTGATGCCGCGCGTTGCCGACATGCAGGCGAACCTCGGCGATACGGCGGTCGATATCGTACCGATGACCGTCGTCGAACCATTGCAGATGCACCCGGAACTGGACGCGGTGATCATGGGCGGCGAATACCGGCCGGCTGCCGGCGTGACTGCGGTGCGTTTCATGGAAGACGAGTTCGGTCCGGTCGCAACGCCGGCACTTGCAGCGACCCTATCGGAGAGCCCGGCGGCGATGGGTCGGCTGACCATGCTTGCGAGCCGCAGCGTTCCAAAACTCTGGGACGAATGGTTTGCCGAAAGCGGCACCCAGCCGGTCGTCTTTTCCCGCGTCCAAGAATTCGAGGATCTGCTGCTGGCGCTCGCTGCCGCCCGCTCCGGGCTCGGCATCGCCCTTGCGCCGCGCGCCTCGATCGAGGACGATCTTCAGCGCGGGCAACTGGTCGCGCCCTATGGTTTCATCGCCCGTCCGTCCGGCTACAGCCTCTGCTGCCGCACGCCGGACGCAAAACGTCCGGCTTTCGCCGCTTTGTCCGGCTGGCTGCGCCAATCCGGGCGCGGAAAGGGCAGTTTTTCTGCTCCAACATCAGAATAACCTCCATGTTTGCCGCCCTGCGGCATCGCTAGAAATAGCGGGATATCGGCAACAGGGATGAGATAATGGAAAAGACCGCGACGCGCATCGACTGGATCGGCGGCAGCTGCCGGCTGCTGAAGGCGACGGCAGCCGAATTCGAGCGGACGCGGCCCTTCGCGGGACTGTCGATCGGCACCGGCATTCATCTGGAGCCGAAGACGGTGGCGCTGCTGATGACGCTTCGCGCCGGCGGGGCGCGCCTCGTCTGCACCGGCAATCTCAACAGCACCCAGCCTTCGACGGTCGAGTTTCTGCGTTCGCAGGGTTTTACGGTCTTCGCCACGCAGACGACCGATCCGGCCGCCCACCATGGCAGCCTCGAAGCGGTGATAGCCGAAAGGCCGGATCTGCTGCTCGACAATGGCGGCGATCTCTTCGCCATCGCGGCGGAAAACCCCTATGCCGATCTGCGCGGCGGCACCGAGGAAACCACCTCGGGCCGCACCCGCCTGTTGCCGCTGCGCGAGCGCCTCGCCATGCCGATCCTCGTCATCAACGACAGCCCAATCAAGCAGTTCGCCGAAAACAGGCATGCCGTCGGACAGAGCCTGTTCGAAAGCTATCTGCGCTTCACCAACCGCTCGACCAACGGCAAACGTGTGACGGTGTTCGGCTACGGCGCCTGCGGCAAGGGCACGGCCGCCTGTTTCCGCAATGCCTTTTCGACCGTCAGCGTCGTCGATATCGATCCGGTAACGGCGCTCGAAGCGCATCTCGACGGTTTCGCGACGCCGCTGCGCGAGGCGGCGATCCGCTCGGCCGATATTCTCGTCACCGTAACCGGTTTTGCCGATATCATCACGGCAGCCGACCTGCCGCTTTTGAAGGACGGCGCGATCCTGATGAATGGCGGTCATTTCCCGCATGAAATCGAGGTCGAAGCCTTCCGCCGCCATCCCGATGTCATCGGCATCGATCGTTACGAGGCCGATCACATCGAGACCTTCCATCTCAGCGACGGCCGCTCTTTCCATGTGCTCGGCGGCGGTCACATGGTCAATCTCGCCGGCCCGCGGCCGCTCGGCAACACGGTCGAATCGATGGATCTCGGCTTCACCCTGCAGGCCCGCTGCCTGGAACGCATCGCCAGGGGCAAGGTCGGCCCCGAATCCTGCGTCGTGCCTGTGCCCGGCGATATCGACGCGATGGTGGCGAACGCCTATCTCGATCTCTCGCGCTGAAACGGGCGCCTGCCGTCAGCGCTCCCAATAGGGCACAGGCCCGTAAAGCTCGGCGAGATAGTCGATGAACAGCCGCACCTTGGCCGGCAGGAACTGCCGGCTCGGATAGACGGCCGAAAGCGCGACATTGTGCGAGCCCTCATAGGCCGGCAGCACCTGCACCAGCCGGCCGGCCTTCAGCTCTTCGCCGATATCCCAGGTGGACCGCAGCGCGATCCCGAGACCTGAGATGACCGCCTCGCGGATCACCTCGCTGGAATTGCTGATCAGCATGCCCTCCGGCCGCAGGCTGAGCATCCCGTCCGGCCCGTTCAGCCGCCAGGTATCGCCATTATGCGCCGGCAGGCAGCGATGGTGTTTCAGTTCGTCGATGTGCCTCGGCTTGCCGTGTGCCGCGAGATAATCCGGCGAGGCGCAGAGCAGCCGGCGCACCGGCGCCAGCCGGCGGGCGACAAGGCTCGAATCGGTAAGTTCGGCGATGCGGATCGCCAGATCGAAGCCGCCGCCGACGATGTCGCTGAATTCGTCGGTCAGCACCAGATTGATCGCCAGCTCCGGATGCGCCTGCATGAACGCCTTCAGATGCGGCGCGATGTGCATGCGCCCGAAGGAGGTCGGCGCCGAGATCTTCAGCGTGCCGTGCATCTGCGCCGAGCGGCCGGAAATATAGAATTCCGCCTCTTCCAGACCGGCGAGAATGCCGAGAACGCGGTCGTAGAAACCCTGGCCGGCTTCCGTCAGCGAGATCTGCCGCGTCGTGCGCTGCAATAGCCGGGTTCCGAGCCGGTCCTCCAGCCGCTTGATCCGCTTGGAGACGACGGCCGGGGAGAAGCCGAGCGCCCGCCCGGCAAGCGACATGCTGCCCGTCGAAACGACCTTGGCAAAGATTTCGAGATCGCCGAGATTGGTCATGCGGTTTTCGATTTTTTCCCCTTTTGGCATAAGTGCTTAGCATTTGCGCCCCTTTCGGGAAAGTGCTAAGCCGATTTATCGGCGGCAGGAGGTTTGCGGCCGTCATTTCCCGTCGTCACGATGTCAGAGGCCTGAGAGCGCCATGTCCGACGCCATTCCGTTTCTCAAACCCCGCGCAGACGTCCTGGCCCGCCGTGCTCAGATCGTCGCCGATCTCACAGATCTTCTGCCGCCGGAATGCCTGGTGCATGAGGCGCGTGAGCTGGTTCCCTTCGAGACCGATGCTTTCGTGTCCTACCGCCGCCTGCCGCTCGCCGTCGCTTTGCCGCGCACCACGGCCGAGGTTTCGGCCATCATGCGTTATTGCCACCGCTACGGCATTCCCGTCGTGCCGCGCGGCGCCGGCACCTCGCTTTCCGGCGGCGCCATTCCGCAGGAAGATGCCGTCGTGCTCGGCCTGTCGAAGATGAACCGTATCCTCGAAATCGATCTGCCCAATCGCGCTGCCGTGGTGCAGGCCGGCGTCACCAATCTCAATATCTCGGAATCCGTCTCGGCGGACGGATTTTTCTACGCACCCGATCCGAGTTCGCAGCTCGCCTGCACCATCGGCGGCAATATCGGCATGAATTCCGGCGGCGCCCATTGCCTGAAATACGGCGTCACCACCAACAATCTGCTCGGCGTCAGGATGGTGCTGGTCGACGGCACGGTGATCGAACTCGGCGGCAAGGCGCTGGATGCGGCCGGCTACGACCTGCTCGGTCTCGTCTGCGGCCATGAAGGCCAGCTCGGCATCGTCACCGAGGCGACCGTGCGGCTGATCGCCAAGCCGGAGGGCGCGCGCCCGGTGCTCTTCGGCTTCGAAGCGTCGGAAGAGGCCGGCGCCTGTGTCGCCGATGTCATCGCCGCCGGCATCATCCCGGTTGCGATCGAATTCATGGACAAGCCGGCGATCGAGATCTGCGAGGCCTTTGCCCATGCCGGTTATCCCCTCGATGTCGGCGCGCTCCTGATCGTCGAGGTCGAAGGCTCGGAAGCGGAAATGGACGCGACCTTGAAGGACATTGTCGAGATCGCCCGCCGGCACGGCGTCAAGACGGTGCGCGAATGCCAGTCGGCGACCGAGGCGGCGCTGATCTGGAAGGGCCGCAAATCCGCCTTCGGCGCCACCGGCCGCATTGCTGACTATATCTGCATGGACGGCACCGTGCCGCTCAGCCAGCTGTCCCATGTGCTGAAGAGAACCGCGGAGATCATCGATCACTACGGGTTGCGGGTCGCCAATGTCTTCCATGCCGGCGACGGCAACATGCATCCGCTGATCCTCTTTAACGCCAACGATCCCGAGGATGCCGCCCGCGCCGAGGCGGCAGGCAACGATATCCTCAAGCTCTGCGTCGATGCCGGCGGCTGCCTCACCGGCGAACATGGCGTCGGCATCGAGAAACGCGACCTGATGCGGCATCAATATTCGGAAGTCGATCTCGCCCAGCAGATGGCGGCGCGCGCCGCCTTCGATCCCGGCTGGCTTCTCAATCCTTCGAAAGTCTTTCCGCTGGAAGGACGCCCCGCGGCATGATCGATCTGATGCCGACGAGCGAGGAACAGGCGGCGGCGATCGTCCGCGCACATCAGGAGATGAACCGGCCGCTTGCGATCTGCGGCGGCGATACGCGCTCGGGCTTCGGCAATGCCGTTGCAGCCGAAGACCGGCTGCGATCGACCAGGCTTTCCGGCATCGTCGCCTACAATCCCGGCGAGATGGTCATGACAGCCCGTTCAGGTACGCCGCTTGCCGAGGTCGAGTCGGCGCTGTCGGAAAGTAGCCAGATGCTTGCCTTCGAGCCGATGGATCATCGCCCGATTATGGCGAGGTCAGGCGAGCCGACGATTGGCGGCGTCTTTGCCGCCAATGTCTCTGGCCCGCGTCGCATCATTGCGGGGGCTGCCCGCGACAGCCTGCTCGGTGTGCGCTTCGTCAACGGCAAAGGCGAGATCATCAAGGCCGGCGGCCGCGTGATGAAGAACGTCACCGGCCTCGACCTGGTCAAGCTGATCGCCGGCTCGTACGGAACACTCGGTTTTCTGACGGAAGTCACCTTCCGCGTGCCGCCCCGTCCGAAAACCGAGCGAACGCTGCTTCTGTCAGGCCTCAACGACGCAGAGGCAGCAAACGCCATGGCGGCGGCGATGGCGCTGCCGGTCGAAGTCTCGGGTGCCGCGCATCTGCCGCTGACGGTGACCTGGAAATTCCTTGCCGGCAAGCTGCCGGAAGGCGAGGCGACGGTTCTGCGCATCGAAGGCCTCGCCGGTTCGGTCGATGTGCGCATCGAAAAGCTTGCGGCGGCAATGTCGGTCTTCGCAGCGGTGACACGGCTGGATGAACCGGAAAGCCGCAGGCTCTGGCGGGAAATCCGCGAGGTGCTGCCCTATGCCGACGGCACGGCGCGGCCGGTTTGGCGCGTCTCGGTCGCCCCCGGCACCGGCCATCAGCTGGTCGCCGCGCTCCGCCTCGAAGCCGGCGTCGATGCCTTCTATGATTGGCAGGGCGGTCTCGTCTGGATGCGCATGGAGGCCGGTCCCGAGGGCGAGCTGGTCCGCCGCTACATCAAGGCGCTCGGCGGCGGCCATGCGACGCTGATCCGCGCAACGGGGCAGGCGAGGGCGGCAACCGCGGCGTTTCATCCGGAGCCCGAGGCGGTGGCGATGCTGTCGCAGCGGGTGAAGGAGAAATTCGATCCGGCGGGGATTTTTAATCCGGGGAAGATGGGGTGAGAAGATGAGTCTGTGCGCGGAGTACCCCCCTCTGTCCTGCCGGACATCTCCCCCACAAGGGGGGAGATCGGCAAGAGGTTGGACGATCGCTTCCTATCTGGCGTATCGCAGTCACAGCGCTTTCGTTGTTTGGGGAGGCCGTCAATCCCAGCCAATCTCCCCACTTGTGGGGGAGATGTCCGGCAGGACAGAGGGGGGTGCCCCAAGCACAACGCCCCTGGAGCGGAGGCCCCGCTAGATGCAAACCAACTTCACCCCCGCCCAACTTTCCGACCCCGATGTCGCCGAATCCGAGCAGATTCTGCGTAAATGTGTCCATTGCGGTTTCTGCACCGCGACCTGTCCCACCTATGTGACGCTCGGCAATGAGCTCGACAGCCCGCGCGGCCGCATCTACCTGATCAAGGACATGCTGGAAAACGGCCGGCCGGCCGATGCCGAGGTCGTCACCCATATCGACCGCTGTCTCTCCTGCCTTGCCTGCGTCACCACCTGTCCCTCCGGCGTCGATTACATGCATCTGGTCGATCACGCCCGCGCCCATATCGAAAAGACCTATAAGCGCCCATTGATGAACCGGCTGACGCGCGCCATCCTTGCCGCCGTGCTGCCCTATCCCGGCCGGTTCCGCCTGGCGCTCAATCTCGCCCGCCTCGGTCGGCCCTTTGCCGGGCTGATGCGGGGGGCGGCACTCAAACCCTTTGCCGCCATGCTGGCGCTTGCGCCGCGCCACATTCCGGCAGCGTCGGCCTTGGCAAAGCCCGGCAGTTACCTGCCCGAAACGGAACGGCGCGGCCGGGTGGCGATGCTTTCCGGCTGCGCCCAGCCGGTGCTCGATCCCGGCATCAATGCGGCGGCGATCCGGCTGTTGACCCGGCTCGGCGTCGAGGTGGTGCTGCCGGAAGGCGAGGTCTGCTGCGGGTCGCTCGTTCATCACATGGGCCGCGCCGAACAGGCGCTCGCCAGTGCGCGGGCCAATGTCGATCTCTGGATGCGCGAGATCGACGGGCAGGGGCTCGACGCGATCATCATCACCGCCTCGGGCTGCGGCACGACGATCAAGGATTACGGCCATATGCTACGCCTCGATCCCGCCTATGCCGCCAAGGCGGCGAGGGTCTCGGGCCTCGCGAAAGACATCACCGAATATCTCGCAACCCTCGACCTGCCGGCGCACATGCCGAAGAGCATCACGGTCGCCTATCACTCCGCCTGTTCCATGCAGCACGGCCAGCGCATCACGCTGACGCCGAAGCAATTGCTGAAAGCGGCGGGCTTTACCGTGCGTGATCCCGCCGAAGGCCATCTCTGCTGCGGCTCTGCCGGCACTTACAACATCATGCAGCCGGAGATCTCGGCGGCCCTGAAGGCACGCAAGGTCAAGAACATCGAAGCCACCAAGGCCGATATCATCGCCACCGGCAATATCGGCTGCATCACCCAGATCGCCACCGGCACCGGCATGCCGATCCTGCATACGGTCGAGCTGCTCGATTGGGCTTATGGCGGCGCTGTGCCGGAAAAATTAAGAGATTTGCCGTTAGGCTGACGTGAAAGGCCTGTCGGGCCTGTCTCGGGAGTTTAGACGATGTGGCGGGGAATGATCGTATTTGCCGGACTGCTCGGTGCGGCGGGCGCTGCCCATGCCGACAGCCGCTATTTCTGTTCTGCCGATGACGCGCAGGCGCGCTTCACGCTCGAAAGCGGTTTCGCCAGCGATGCCGGCCACAAGCTCAACCATTTCCGCGGCGCGCTTGTCGTCAAGGATCAGGCGCAATCGAGCGTGTTCGGAAAACGCGTGTTCGAATCGCAGCACTTGACCAACCATTGGTCGCGTGACGGCGAGCTGCTGCTGGAGGTCGTCGACGGCGGCGAGGACGACACAGGCGGTGCAACGCTGGATCTGGTGGTGGTTGCCGGCGAACGCGGCAAGCCGGCTGCAAATTTTACCGGCACCTATGCCCTGAAGATCGAAGGCGGGGACAAACCCTATGCCGCCGAGGGTAAGGTCAGCTGCGGCACGAAATAGCGCCGCAGCCGGAATTCTCGATTACCAGTGGCGATTACCAGTGGAATGACACGCCGACATTGACGGCGTTGGTGAAGATGTTGGTCTTCAGGTCCACGCCGCTGTCGATCGGAACGTCGACGCGCGAATAGGTGCCCTTGTATTCGACGAAGGTCGACCAGCGGTCGGTCACCTTGAAGTCGACGCCGGCCTGGGCCTGCAGCGTCACGCCGCCGAATTCATAAGCCCAGGTCTTGCCTTCGGGGCGAATCACTTCGACATGCGGAATGTTCACGCCGACACCGGCGCCGAGATAGGGGGTCCAGCGGCGGCTCGGATCCTGGAAGCGATAGAGGCCGTTCACCGTCAGCAGGTTCAGGCCGTCGGTGAATTCGAAATGCGACCAGCCGGTCTTGGCGAGCGTATCGTCGTCGGCATAGACCTTGTCATGGGTATAATCGAGCGAGATACCCCAGTTCGGCTTGTTGAAATTCTCCAGCCACCAGGTGACGCGACCGCCGTAATAAGGCGGGGCGCCGAAGGATTTGCCTTCCCAGCCGGCGGTGAAATGCGTGCCGTCGGAGAGATCGACGCCGCTGTGCGGTGCGGTCTGATAGCCGCCATAGACAGAAAATTGCAGGTCTTCCGCCGAAGCGGAGGCTGCCGAACAGATCGTGAAAAACGCAATGCCCGCAAGCAGGGATGCTGAGGAACGCAGCGCATATGTCATTGAATGGCCCCAATATTTAAATAAGTCGACTCTTGGGCAGCTTTGCCAGTTTTCCGCCGCAAAGTCTAAGCAAAACAAAAGGCGCGTCAAAAAGCGCCCTTCGTTTTTTTCGTCAGTGTTGCTCAGCCGCCGAACATCGTCCGCAGCACGTCGATGCCCCGGTCCTCGAATGCCACCTTACCCTGCCTGTTGCCGGGGCCGATGACGATTACCTTGGTGCCGACGGGGGCGCGATCATAGAGATGCGTCACGTCCTGGTTCATCATCCGGATGCAGCCGGAAGACATGTTGAGGCCGATCGTCCAGGGCTGGTTGGTGCCGTGGATGCGGAAGATGGTGTCGCGGCCGCCCTGATAGAGATACATGGCCCGCGCACCGAGCGGATTGTCCTCGCCACCTTCCTGGAAAGCGGGAATGATGTGGCCCTTGGCGGCTTCGCGGCGGCGCATTTCGGCCGGCGGCGTCCAGCTCGGCCATTCGGCCTTGCGGCCGATCTTGACGATACCCGACCAGCCGAAGCCGTCGCGGCCGACGCCGATGCCGTAGCGGGTGGCGCGGTTGCTGCCTTCGACGAGATAGAGATATTTGTTGTTGGTATCGATGATCACGGTGCCGGCCGCTTCCGTCGTCACCAGCCGCACTTTCTTGCGCTTGAACTGCGGCTTCACATATTTCGGCATCTGCGCCACACGCACGGCTTGCGCCGGGCGCTGCGTATTGTCGGAGCCGGCAGGCGCGGCAAAGGCGGATGTGGACATCAAGGACAGGACAAGTCCGGCCGCGGCCAGACCTGGCATCAATTTGATCATGATCGATTCCCCTCAAGCAAATCCGCCTGAAGCTACATGAACTTCTGCCCGATTCAAGATCGGCTCGGCCGGATAAAGCATTTTCGGGAAAGGAAGCCGCCTGTTCTTGCGGCTTCCAAGATATCGTATGTGCCGTTACATGACGACGACACGGGTTCCGACGCTGACGCGGTCATAGAGATCGACGACATCCTCGTTGCGCAACCGGATACAACCGGAGGAGACGGCGCTGCCGATCGACCAGGGCGCGTTGGTGCCGTGGATGCGGTAAAGCGTCGAGCCGAGATACATGGCGCGGGCGCCGAGCGGGTTTTCCGCGCCGCCATCCATCCGCGCCGGCAGGTAGTGGCCTTTGGCGGCTTCACGGCTGATCATTTCGGAAGGCGGCGTCCAGTCCGGCCATTCCTGCTTGCGGGTGATCTTGTGGGCGCCCGCCCATTCGAAACCGGGCTTGCCGACGCCGACGCCGTAACGGCGCGCCTTGCCGCCGTCCATCACCAGATAGAGGAAGCGGTTGTTGGTATCGATGACGATCGTGCCGGGTTTTTCCTCAGTGTCGTAATCGACCATCTGCGGCAGGAATTGCGGCTCGATCGGATGGCGGATCGACGGTATACCAGGATTGATCGCCGAGACGGTCTGCGGTGCGACTTGCGGCGCCTGGCGCAGCACGCGGCGCTGGAAAAGCCCGCGCTGCGGCTGCCGGACGACCGGCCGCTGATAGACGACGGGACGAACCGCGCCGCCGCCGAGCTGGTTGATCCAGGGCGCGGTCAGGTCGGGGCTGAGCACGACGGGCGGGCGCGTGGCGTAGCGGTCGTCTGCAAGGGCGGCCGCGGAGAAAATGCCGAAGACGGCTGCGGCAAGAACAAGCTGTTTCATCATCGGACGGACTCTCTACAAATGGCCGAAAATGCGCTGGCGGAGATGTTCCGCCCGGGCGGAGATGTCCCCGCCCGGGAAAGACGCTGCCACCCAATCCGCCAGCGAATGGTAAAGATCGATTCATGAAAACCCGACCGGCCGGATAAACTTTTCGTCAGGGTTACCGTTCGGTTTGGAAAGACGGTTTGCAAATGGTAAAGCCGGAATCATGACCGGAAAACCAAGCGGACCGGCGAACAGACGGACCCGGGAATGAAGCGGACATGAGCGAGACAGGCATCATCATCGGCGAGGACGGCAGGAGCCGCTGCCACTGGCACGCCAATCTGCCCGACTATCTCCGCTATCATGACGAGGAATGGGGCCGCCCTGTTACGAACGACATCCGCCTCTTCGAGAAGATCTGCCTTGAAGGTTTCCAGTCCGGTCTTTCCTGGCTGACGATCCTGCGCAAGCGCGAGAATTTCCGCGCCGCCTTCTCAGGCTTCGATTTCGACAAGGTCGCGCTGTTCGGCGACGAGGACGTCGCTCGCTGCCTTGCCGATGCCGGCATCATCCGCCATCGCGGCAAGATCGTCTCCACCATCAACAATGCCAGGCGCGCCATTGCGCTGAGGGACGAGTTCGGCTCGCTCGCCCATTATTTCTGGCGTTACGAACCGGGGCATAACGAGCGGCCCGGCGTGGTCGACCGCGAGCATATCGTCGCCAATCCGACGACGCCGACATCGGTGATCATTTCCAAGGATCTGAAGAAACGCGGCTGGACCTTTGTCGGCCCGACCACAGTTTATGCTTTCATGCAGGCGATGGGTCTCGTCAACGATCATCTGGAGGGCTGCTTCTGCCGGCCCGAGGTCGAGGCGATGCGCGCCGTGCTGGTCCGACCATGAAAGAAGATGCATCCGTGAGAACATTGATCGCAGCCGCTGCCCTTTTCTTCCTGACGATCCCCGCGCTGGCGCAGACGCCGCAGCTCGACCCGGGCGAAAAGCTGGAGAAGCTGCAGTTCCCGGCCGTCACCATGCAGCTGAAAGGCTGGACGAAGTTCGGCAACGGCCATGTCTACACGCTGCCGGTGCGCGCCGGCCAGCATGTGAAGATCGGCTTTGCCACCAAGAGCAAATTTGCCTTCCTGGCGATCTTCGACCTGTCGAAACCGGATGACGAGGCCTTCTTCGGCACCGACGAGGACGGCATGAGCTTCGAGACGACGGTCAAGGAAAATACCACCTGGCTGCTGCGTCCCTATTATTCCAAGGTCTCGCCGCGCCGCGGTCTCGGCGCTCCCTTCAGCATCCTGATCGAGCCCTTGGCCGCTGCCCCGAAGCAGCCGCAGCCGCCGGCCGAACCGCAGCCGCCGTCGCTCTTTCCGAAGGCGCCTGCCAAACAGCAATAGGGGGAGCGTCCGGCTATGCCAGCCGGTCGATCAGGTCGCGCAATTCGCCGAGATGGCCGATCTTGCGGAAGCGCGGCGCCTCCGTCGGCTCGTCCACATGTTCCAGCACCCAGGTCAGTTCGTGCGGCACGAAGACGCCGTAGCTGCCGGCGGCGATCGCCGGCACGATGTCCGATTTCAGCGAATTGCCGACCATCATCGCCCGTTCCGGTCCGTCGCCGACCTTGGCGAAGATGCGGCGATAGGTGACGGCGGTCTTGTCGGAAACGATCTCGACGGCATCGAAGAAGTCGCCGAGCCCGGATTGGGCAAGCTTGCGCTCCTGGTCGAACAGATCGCCCTTGGTGATCATCACAAGCAGATATTTGCCGGAAAGCGCTTCCAGCGTGTCGCGCACATGCGGCATGGTTTCGACCGGATGGGAAAGAAGATCGCGGCCGGTATCGAGGATCTTGGCGATCACGCCGGCGGGCACCTTGCCTTCGGTGATCTCGATCGCCGTTTCGATCATCGACAGCGTAAAACCCTTGATGCCGAAGCCGTAATGGCGAAGGTTGCGCTTTTCGGCTTCCAGCAGCCGTTCGGAAATCTTCGGCCCTTCGGCGAAATCGGCAAGAAGCCCGGTGAAATGCGCTTCCGTCAGCCGGTAATATTGTTCGTTCTGCCAGAGCGTGTCGTCGGCATCGAAGCCGATCGTGGTCAGTGGTCGCGTCGTCATATGCGTACCTTTGAGCATGATGCCGAAAAGTGTGAGCGGTTTTCGGATGACATCATGCTCTAACTCTTTAATCGAGATATGGCCGGCAATCTATCGCTCGCCTGCGTCGAGACAAGGGCTGTGTCGAGACAAGGGCGCTCATCTCCGCCGCGGCAGGGCGCGGCGTTGAAAAGCGCCGCCGCTGCACTACATCGAGTGTGCCTCACCTTGCAGCCAGCCACGGCTGTGCCTGTCACGCGCAGGCCAATAATCAAAAAATGAAGTTCTTCAGTTCGCAAGCCCCTCTTGCGGCAGACACAAAGGATTTTTTCGACCATGCGTTACAATCAACTCGGTAATACGGGGCTTTTCGTCTCGGAAATCTGCCTGGGCACCATGACCTTCGGCGAAGCCAAACAGGGCACCATGTGGGGCGCCATCGCCGATGTCGACCAGAATGCGGCCGACCGGATCGTCGAGCGCTCGCTTGCCTCAGGCGTCAACTTCATCGACACGGCCGACGTCTACTCATCCGGCGAATCCGAAAGGCTGCTCGGCCAGGCGCTGAAGAACCTAGACATCCCCCGCAAGGACGTCGTCATCGCCACCAAGGTCTATGGCGTCATGGGCGACAAGCCGAACGACCGCGGCGCCTCGCGCGGCCATATCATGGATTCCGTCGAGGCGAGTCTTAAGCGCCTGCAGACCGATCATATCGACCTCTATCAGATCCACGCGACCGACACGGTGACGCCGATCGAGGAGACGCTGCGCGCTCTTGACGATCTCGTTTCCCGCGGCCTCGTGCGCTATATCGGCGTCTCCAACTGGCAGGCCTGGCGCATTTCCAAGGCGCTCGGCCTCTCCGAGCGCCGCGGCTTTGCCCGCTTCGAGACGGTGCAGGCTTATTATTCCATCGCCGGCCGCGATCTCGAACGCGACATCGTGCCGATGATGCAGGAGGAAAAGCTCGGGCTGATGGTCTGGTCGCCGCTCGCCGGCGGTCTCCTGTCCGGCAAATACGGTCCCGGCGCGCCCGGCAACGGCGAGGGCCGCCGCGCCAGCTTCGACTTCCCGCCTGTTGACAAGGACAAGGCCTGGGCCTGTGTCGCCGTCATGCGTGAGGTCGCCGAAAAGCACGGTGTGGGCGTCGCCACCGTGGCGCTCGCCTATATCCTCGCCAAGCCTTTCGTCACCACCGTCATCATCGGTGCCAAGCATGTCGACCAGCTCGACCAGAATCTTGCCGCCGTCAAGCTGAAGCTCGATGGCGACGATATGACGAAGCTCGACGAGGTGAGCGCGCTTGCTCCGGAATATCCGGGCTGGATGCTGTCGCGACAGAGCGCCGGCCGCCGGCCGGCGGATTTCGAGCCGAAGGATTGAGATCGCCCGAACCACTAGGGAACGCCTTATATCAGGTGTTCCCTACTTTGTTGACAACCTCTCCTCCGTCATGCTCGGCCTTGTGCCGAGCATCTGAGCACGGCAATCGTTTGACGGGAAAACATATATTTTCCAATCGTTTAATTCGATCGCAGCAGATCCTCGGCACAAGGCCGAGGATGACGTCGTGGGTGTTGCAGTGGTTGTTAGCAGCCTCTGGGAACGCCTGATATCAGGCGCTCCCCTCCAGCAATGATCGGTTACTTGCCGTGGGCCTTGAGCCAGGCGTTCATATCGGCGATCTCGGCCTCCTGCGCCTTGATCACCCCTTCGGCCAGCTTGCGGATATCAGGATCCTTGCCGTATTGAAGCTCGATCTTCGCCATGTCGATCGCGCCTTGATGGTGCGGGATCATGCCGCGGACGAAATCCGCGTCGGCGTCGCCGCTATACTCGATCATCATATCCTTATGCATCTTGTCGTTCGCCTCGGTGAAGGCATGGCTGGATGCATCGTGGCTGCCCATCGGCTTGCTCATGTCCATGGACATGTCTTCGGCCAGGACGGGGATGGTCGGGATAGCGAGCATTGCGGCGAGTGCGACGATTTTCAGAGACATGAGAGTTCCTTCCTCTGTCTGACAATAGGTTTGGGGCCGGCTAAAGCCGCTCGTTTCTGCGTGATTTAAGCGTGGCGTCAGGACAGTCGGGGAGGGGGAGCCTGCGGAGCGGGCCGATCGTCATCCAGGGCGCGGGCAAGCGCCGGGATAGGATAGGCGAAAACA
The DNA here is from genome assembly GCF_030053155.1 of Rhizobium sp. BT03. Classification (NCBI taxonomy): domain Bacteria; kingdom Pseudomonadati; phylum Pseudomonadota; class Alphaproteobacteria; order Hyphomicrobiales; family Rhizobiaceae; genus Rhizobium; species Rhizobium sp. BT03. The sequence continues at coordinate 1,778,461 of NZ_CP125640.1, read as the reverse complement.
GGCTTTGCGCTGTCGACGACCATGATGGCCGTCGGCAGCAGCAGACAGGCGCTGCAAAGCGGTATATGCGCGGCGTTGCCGGTAGAGCAGGGGTCTTTCGCGGGATCGGCCTTGCCCGCCGCATCAGGCCTATGCATGCTGGCCGTTTGGTGGTGCATCGTGGCTTCAGCGGCAACGGGCGCATTCATCGACGCACAGGTCGGACAGCCCGCCCAAGCGGACATGGCGCTGTAGACCAGCCAGCTGAGAACCATCGTGACGAGGGCGAGCGTGCGCATGGTCCTTCATATAGGGGAATGCCGGCCGGAAGCCAATCCGGCTGACCGTGAACATTCGGTGACCGCATCGTCATTGCCTGTCACCAGGCGGCCATCACCTTGTGCTCGATCCGGTAATCCCGGCTCTCCTCGCCGAGCGGCGCCACTGGCCATGTCCAGGCTGCTTTTGACGGCGGCGGCGGGACGCCGTGCAGCAGGTCGGCCTCTTCATGCGTCCGGCCGTTGCGGTCGATGACGGCATAGGCGATATCGCTCACCAGGCAATGGCGGCAGGAGAGCCCCGAAAGCCTGGCCAGATGCGCCGCAATCAGTCTTTCCACCGTGTCGACAGGCATTCCGGTGGCCTCGGCTTCGTAGCGCCGTTTCACGCCGCGGCCGATCTGCGACAGGAGATTGGCCGAAACCACGAAATCGAGATAGGGCACAGTGCGCAGGAAGCCGAGCGGTTCGGGCGTTCTGCCGGCGGCGAGATCGTCATAGCCGGAGAGATCGCGCTCGATCAGCCTGACATTGCGATAGCCCTTGGCCGCAAGCCATAGGCGCACCGAGGCGAGATGAACGAGATCGACCAGCACGACGGTGTCGAACTCGTGCGCTAAAGCCTCGATCGGCACGTCGCGCAGCAGGCCGGAGCCGAGCACGACGGCGGTCCGCTTCTGCCTGAGACCGGCTGTCGCCGCGCGGATCGCGTTCCGGCTCATCGTCTCATGTTCGGCCCAATCCCGGGCGCAGCGCCCGGCCCGCGACCAGAGATTGACGGAATAGCGGATGAACTTTCGATGCGCCTTGCCGGTCAGCGGCCATGTCGCGGCATAAAGAAGCGCTTCAGCGATCATGATGCATATCCCGCGTTTCGGATGGATACCCTGTTCAATCGATTCTGGCAGCGACATCAAGGCCCTTCGCCCTTGCCGCTCTTCGCCCAATCCGCTAGGACACCGCCACTGTCACAGTGAGCGGAATTCCCGGAAATGAACGACAAGCAGAAGAAACCGCAAAAGCTCAAGGCCCGCCTGCCGCGCGGCTTCGTCGACCGCACGGCCGGCGATATCCGCGCCGTCAACGAGATGACGGCAAAGATCCGGGAAGTCTATGAGCATTATGGTTTCGACCCCGTGGAAACGCCGCTGTTCGAATATACCGATGCGCTCGGCAAGTTCCTACCCGACAGCGACCGGCCGAACGAGGGCGTCTTCTCGCTGCAGGATGACGACGAGCAGTGGATGTCGCTGCGTTACGACCTGACGGCGCCGCTCGCCCGCCACGTCGCCGAGAATTTCAACGAGATCCAGCTTCCCTACCGCACCTATCGCGCCGGCTACGTTTTCCGCAACGAAAAGCCGGGCCCGGGCCGCTTCCGCCAGTTCATGCAGTTCGATGCCGATACCGTCGGCGCGCCGGGTGTTCAGGCCGATGCCGAAATGTGCATGATGATGGCCGATACGCTTGAAGCGCTCGGCATCAAGCGCGGCGACTATGTCATCCGCGTCAACAACCGCAAGGTCCTGGACGGCGTGCTGGAGGCGATCGGCCTCGGCGGCGACGACAAGGCCGGCCAGCGGCTGAACGTGCTGCGCGCCATCGACAAGCTCGACAAGTTCGGGCCTGAGGGCGTTGCCCTGCTGCTCGGTCCCGGCCGCAAGGATGAATCCGGCGACTTCACCAAGGGCGCCGGCCTCGACCAGGCGCAGATCGACAAGGTGCTGTTCTTCGTCGGCATCAAGGATTATGCCGAAAGTGCTGCCCAACTCGCCGAACTCGTTGCCGGAACGTCGAAGGGCGGCGAAGGCGTCGAAGAACTGAATTTTATCGGCGCGCTGGTTGCGAGCGCCGGCTATGGCTCCGATCGCATCAAGATCGATCCCTCCGTCGTGCGCGGCCTCGAATATTATACCGGCCCGGTCTATGAGGCCGAGCTTCTCTTCGACGTCACCAACGAAAAGGGCGAGAAGGTCGTCTTCGGCTCGGTCGCCGGCGGCGGTCGTTATGATGGCCTCGTCTCCCGTTTCATGGGCCAGCCGGTGCCGGCGACGGGCTTTTCGATCGGCGTCTCCCGGCTGATGACGGCGCTGAAGAACCTCGGCAAGCTCGGCGCGAGCGACGTGATCGAGCCGGTGCTGGTGACCGTCATGGACGGTGATGTCGAGGCGATGGGCCGTTATCAGAAGATGACGCAAGCGCTGCGCGCCGCAGGCATCCGCGCCGAGATGTTCCAGGGCAACTGGAAGAAATTCGGTAACCAGCTGAAATATGCCGACCGCCGCGGCTGCCCCGTCGCCATCATCCAGGGCGGCGACGAACGCGCAACCGGCGTGGTGCAGATCAAGGATCTGATCGAGGGCAAGCGGCTCTCCGGCGAGATCGAGGACAATGCCAGCTGGCGCGAAGCGCGTGTGGCACAGGAAACGGTGCCGGAAGCCGACTTGGTCGCCAAGGTGAGGGAGATCCTTGCGGCGCAGGCTGAGGATCGGAAGAGGGCTGCCCTCGGCCTCGAAGTTCCCTATGATCCCGCCCCAAGCCGGTGACACTGATGACGACGTTTGAGCAGAATCTCCCCTTCTCCCCTCGGGGAGAAGGTGGCCCGAAGGGTCGGATGAGGGGGCGGCATGGCAGAAGCTGTCCTTCGCTCGCCGCTCAGGACGTTCGTCGTTTACACTCCTCATCCCCCTCATCTGCCCTGTCGGGCATCTTCTCCCCGCTGGGGAGAAGAGGGAAGTTCAGCCTATGCCCCTGATCAACCTCCCCGAATTCTCGGCCGACCTGCTGGCCGAATTTACCGCCCGCAATGCCGAGCGCATCGATACGCCGGTGATTCAGCCGGCCGAGCCGTTTCTCGATATCGCCGGCGAGGATCTGCGCCGGCGCATCTTCATGACCGAGAGCGAAACCGGCGCCAGCCTCTGCCTGCGTCCTGAGTTCACCATCCCCGTCTGTCTGCGCCACATCGAGACGGCGACCGGCACGCCGAAGCGTTATGCCTATCTCGGCGAAGTCTTCCGCCAGCGCCGCGACGGCGCCAACGAATTCTATCAGGCAGGCATAGAGGATCTCGGCGATATCAACATACCGAGCGCCGACGCCCGCGCCATCGGTGACGCCACCGCCATTCTTGCGCGCCTGCTGCCCGGCCGGCGCCTGTCGGTGACGCTGGGCGACCAGGCGGTGTTCGAAGCGGTCGTCCAGGCGCTCGGCCTGCCGCTCGGCTGGCAGAAGCGTCTGATCCATGCCTTCGGCAACATGACGCAGCTGGAAGCGCTGCTGGCCGGCCTGGTCAGCCCGCAATTCGTCACCGGCCTCGACGACGATATCGCGAGGCTTGTTGCCTTAGGCGACGAGCAGGCGCTGGTCGCCCATCTTGAGCAAGAAATGCAGGCGACGGGTTATTCCACCAATGCCAGCCGCTCGCCGCTGGAGATTGCCCGGCGGCTCAAGGAAAAGCTCATCCTGTCCGAGACGCGTCTCGACGATGCGGCCTTCCATGTGCTGGAAGAGTTCCTGTCGCTGCACGTGCCGCTCGTCAACGCGTCGGCGGCGCTCGCTGGTTTTGCCGATGCTGCCGGCCTGAAGCTCGGCAATGCACTCTCCCGTTTCAACGGTCGCGTCGGCGCCCTTGCTGATGCCGGCGTCGATCTGTCCTGCCTGGATTATCGCGCCGCCTTCGGCCGGCCGCTCGATTATTACACCGGTCTCGTCTTCGAGGTGACGGCGGAGGGCTCGAGCGCGGTTCTGGCCGGCGGCGGCCGCTTCGATAAGCTCCTGACTTTCCTCGGCGCAACCGACCGCATTCCGGCCGTCGGCTTCTCCTTCTGGCTCGACCGCATCGAAACCGAAAGGGCAGCCGCATGACCATCACCATCGCGCTTCCTTCCAAAGGCCGGATGAAGGACGACGCTTCGGCGATCTTCGAGCGGGCCGGCATGACGATCACGGCCGTCGGCAACGACCGCTCCTATCGCGGCCGCGTTGAAGGCTGGGACGATGTCGAGGTGGCCTTCCTTTCGGCTTCCGAGATTTCCCGGGAACTCGGCAACGGCACCGTCGATTTCGGCGTCACCGGCGAGGATCTGATGCGGGAAGGTTTTGCCGAGGTCGACAAGCGCGTCGAATTCTGCGCCCGCCTCGGTTTCGGCCATGCCGATGTCGTCGTCGCCGTGCCGGAGATCTGGCTGGATGTCGAGACCATGGCCGATCTCGGCGACGTCGCCGCCGATTTCCGCGCCCGGCACGGCCGGCGCCTCGCCATCGCCACCAAATATTGGCGGCTGACTCAGCAGTTCTTTTCGAGCCAGCACGGCATCCAGCTCTATCGCATCGTCGAGAGCCTCGGCGCCACCGAGGGGGCGCCGGCCTCCGGCTCGGCCGATATCATCGTCGACATCACCTCCACCGGCTCGACCCTGCGTGCCAACCATCTGAAGGTGCTCCAGGACGGCGTCATCCTGCATTCGCAGGCCTGCCTGGTGCGCGCCCGCAAGGAGAGCCATGCCGACGAACCCGTCGTGCAGGCGATTATCGAAGCGGTGCGCGCCGCCCTCTGATTTCGGCCATCAGGCCACAAGCAAAAACCCGCCGTCGGAAGACGGCGGGTTTTGCATGTTTGGGAGGATGTCTGCTGGATCAGGCGGCCGCATAGGCGCCGCGGCGGGCGTCAATCGAATAGGCACCGGCACCGACGGTGGCGAGCAGAATGTACGCGCCGGCCAGCGTGATGTTCTTCATGACCATGATCTGATTGAGAATGTTCACGAGTTCCGTGCCGCTTGCGTAGGGCAGGTGGAAGGCAACGCCCGTGAAGACACAGAAGGCGGCGAGCAGCCAGCCGGCGATGCGCACCTGGAAACCTGTGAGAACCGCAAGGCCGGCCAGCAGTTCGAAAAGACCTGCGACATAGGCCAACAGGGTTGCTGCCGGCAGGCCGGCACCAGCGATCATGCCCGCAGTACCGGCAGGATCGGTGAGCTTCATGAAGCCGGAAAGGATGAACATGAAGGAAAGAAGAATGCGGGCAATCAGGATAATGGCGTTCGACATGGATGCTGCCTCCGTTGAATGGCTCTGGAGATCTTGGTGCCCCGGCACCGTGTGGACCTCGGATGCCTCCTATGTCGCTCTTTTCCCGCGTTATGGAAAGATAAACAGATGCGGACAGTTCGTTCAATAATATGGAACGATGCGCTGCCGGCCGCCGCTTGCCTTTGGCGCGCCCGGTCTCTTATGGTCGGCTGATAACAAGGAGAATCCGATGGCAGATCTGTCCGCATTTCCGATCACGGCGCGCTGGCCGGCTAGAAATTCCGACATCATCCAGCTCTACTCTCTGCAGACGCCGAACGGCTTGAAAGTGTCCGTCGCGCTCGAAGAGCTCGGGCTCGCCTATGAGCCGCACTATATTTCCTTCGCCGCCAACGAGCAGAAATCGCCGGAATTCGAATCTCTCAACCCGAACGGCCGCATTCCGGCGATCATCGATCCGAACGGCCCGGGCGGGAAGCCGATCGGCCTTTTCGAATCCGGCGCCATCCTGCTTTATCTCGCGGAAAAGACCGGCAGGCTCATTCCTGAGGATGCCGCCGGCCGCTACGAATGCATTCAATGGGTGTTCTTCCAGATGGCCGGCATCGGCCCGATGTTCGGCCAGTTCGGACATTTCCACAAATTCGCCGCCGACAAGGTCGCCAACAATTCCTATCCGGTGGATCGCTATCGCGATGAATCCAAGCGGCTGCTCGGCGTGCTCGACGACCGGCTGAAGGGCCGGCAGTGGATCATGGGCGATCAATATACGATTGCCGACATCACCACCTTCACCTGGGTTCGCGGCGCCGACATCTTCTATGGCGGCCGCGAGCTTCTCGACTATGCAAAATTCCCCGCCGTCATGGACTGGCTGCAGCGCTGCATCGCCCGCCCGGCCAGCCAGACGGGGCTGAACATTCCGGTCAAGCCCGAATAGCTGACCGCCAGGAGATCGCCGATGCCGGCCCCTCATCCGGCTGCCGCCACCTTCTCCCCGTAAACGGGGCGAAGGAAGCTAGCCGCAAGCTCTCCGTTCCCCACAAACCTCTCGCAGGGCACGTCCCCTCCCTGTAAAACGGGGAGAGGGTTAGGGTGAGGGGCAGTTCCAGCCTCTATAGCCGGCTTGTGACCTGGCGTGCACCCTCAAGCTTGAAGCGCGGAAAGATAAAGACGCCGACCATGCTGCCGCTGTACTTTTCCTCGAGCCCGTTCGACTCGCCCATGCAGAAGAGCGGCTGGCGCAGGCCGTTCGGCATGATGATCGTCGTCGAAAAACAGAAGGAGGAGCAGAGCGTGGCCGCCTGCTCGAACAGCTCCAGGACATGGGCGCGGTCCTTGCTGTCATAGCAGCGGATCAGGCTCAAGAGCCCGCAGTCCCGTGCGGAAAGGCCGTGCAGCATCGCGCTCCATTCGCCGAGGCGGAGCATGCCGCTCGACAAATCTCCGGTCCAGGTTTCGGAAATCGAAAACTGAGCCACCATCTCGTCATTTTGATTGTGGTGCTCCAGCGAGCCGGGTGTCAAAGGTACGGCTGCATTGGCTTTGGCGATCTTAAACAAGGCGTTCCCCCGTTTGCATGCAGCTCCTCCGCCGCACGCTCGGTAAACACAAAAACAGGATCACGCAGCAGCAGGCATGATGCCCGTGCTTTTGCAGGCAATCGTTGCCACGGCCATCGGGCCCGCGGAACGTCAAGGATTGTCTTTCGCGCCCGTTTAGTAGGCGCGCTTCAATTGCAGCGCGGATTTATAGGAGCTTTTGAACAAACGGCAACGGCTTTTTAAGGGGTGTTCGGATCGGAGTTTTTCCTGGGATGCCGCCATTCTCGCATTATCCAGCGGGAAAGCCGCGCCGACACATCAATTTTGCGGGTTTTGGATGCGGTTCCGCGCGATATGAGGGGGGGAATGGTGCCGCAACGATGCAACTTCCCGCGGAGACCGGCGGCCCGAAAAAGCGCGGCAAGGCAAGCTTCGCGCAAGCTTCCGGGGCAGGAGCCGGCAACGCGCCATAAAATTGCGCGCAACGGACCGAATCGCTTTGAGCGCAAAAGAAAAGGGCGACCCGAGGGCCGCCCTTCCTATTCCGGATGCCGGAATGGATGTCAGTCACGGCTTTGGCCTATCACATCATGTCCATTCCGCCAGTTCAGCGCGCTTGACGCGCTGAACCATCTTAGATGATGGGCGGATTCATGAACGATGCTGTGAAAGGCCTTTCACCTATCACATCATGTCCATTCCGCCCATGCCGCCCATGCCGCCAGGCATGCCGGCAGGGGCATCCTTCTTCGGCAGTTCGGCGATCATGGCTTCGGTGGTGATCAGCAGCGATGCGACAGAAGCAGCGTTCTGCAGCGCGGTGCGAACGACCTTGAGCGGGTCGACGATACCCATGGAGATCATGTCGCCGAATTCGGACGTCTGGGCGTTGTAGCCGTAGTTGTCTTCATTCTTGTCCAAGACCTTGCCGACAACGATCGAGGCTTCGTCGCCTGCGTTTTCAGCGATCTGGCGAACCAGCGACTGCAGGGCGCGGCGAACGATGTTGATGCCGGCTTCCTGGTCGTCGTTTGCACCCTTGACGGTGATCTTCGTGGAGGAGCGCAGCAGAGCGATACCGCCGCCGGGGACGATGCCTTCCTGAACGGCAGCGCGCGTCGCATTGAGGGCGTCGTCGATGCGGTCCTTCTTTTCCTTCACTTCGACTTCAGTCGAGCCGCCGACGCGGATGACGGCAACGCCGCCAGCGAGCTTGGCAAGGCGTTCCTGCAGCTTCTCGCGGTCGTAGTCGGAGGTGGTTTCTTCGATCTGGGCCTTGATCTGGGCAACACGGCCTTCGATGTCGGACTTGGCGCCCGAACCGTCGACGATCGTGGTGTTTTCCTTGGAGATCGAAACCTTCTTCGCACGGCCGAGCATGTCGAGCGTGACGCTCTCGAGCTTGATGCCGAGGTCTTCGGAGATCACGGTGCCGCCGGTCAGGATGGCGATGTCTTCGAGCATGGCCTTGCGGCGGTCGCCGAAGCCAGGAGCCTTGACGGCAGCGATCTTGAGACCGCCGCGCAGCTTGTTGACGACGAGCGTAGCAAGAGCTTCGCCTTCGACGTCTTCAGCGATGATCAGGAGCGGCTTGCCGGTCTGGACGACAGCTTCGAGAACCGGAAGCATCGACTGAAGGTTCGAGAGCTTCTTCTCGTGAAGGAGAATGAAGACGTCTTCGAGGTCGGCGATCATCTTTTCCGGGTTGGTCACGAAGTAGGGGCTGAGGTAGCCGCGGTCGAACTGCATGCCTTCGACGACTTCGAGTTCGGTTTCGGCGGTCTTGGCTTCTTCAACCGTGATGACGCCTTCGTTGCCGACCTTCTGCATGGCTTCAGCAATGTCGAGACCGACCTGCTTGTCGCCGTTTGCCGAGATCGTGCCGACCTGTGCAACTTCTTCAGAGGTGGAGATCTTCTTGGCCTTGGCCTGGAGATCCTTCACGACGTCAGCGACAGCGAGGTCGATACCGCGCTTCAGGTCCATCGGGTTCATGCCGGCTGCAACGGCCTTGTTGCCTTCGCGAACGATCGCCTGGGCAAGAACGGTTGCAGTCGTGGTGCCGTCGCCGGCGATGTCGTTGGTCTTCGAAGCAACTTCGCGGACCATCTGGGCGCCCATGTTTTCGAACTTGTCTTCGAGTTCGATTTCCTTGGCGACGGAAACGCCGTCCTTGGTGATGCGCGGAGCGCCGAAGGACTTGTCGATGATGACGTTACGGCCCTTCGGGCCGAGCGTTACCTTGACTGCATCGGCGAGAATGTCGACGCCACGCAGCATCTTTTCGCGCGCGGTACGACCAAACTTGATTTCTTTAGATGCCATGATTGAAACTCCTCAATTCGAGTGTCCGGGTTTTGGGACCCGTCGGCTACGTCGGAAAGGCCAGCGGCTGATCAGCCGATGATGCCCATAATGTCGGCTTCCTTCATGATCAGAAGGTCTTCGCCGTCGATCTTGACTTCGGTGCCGGACCACTTGCCGAACAGGATGCGGTCGCCAGCCTTGACGTCGAGTGCGACGACCTTGCCGGACTCGTCACGAGCGCCGGAACCGACGGCGACGATTTCGCCTTCCTGCGGCTTTTCCTTGGCGGTATCGGGAATGATGATGCCACCCTTGGTCTTGGCTTCGGACTCAACGCGGCGAACAACGACGCGGTCGTGAAGGGGGCGGAAGTTGGTGCTTGCCATTGTCTAATCCCTCGATCGAATGACATTCGCGGGCCGGAGCGGCCCACATGGATAGATGTTAGCACTCCCTTGCGGCGAGTGCTAGCGACGAGCATTTAGGGATGGCTCCAAGAGGAGTCAATGAGAGCAATCACGAATTTTTGTGCCGGAATTGTGAAGAGGCCGGAGAATTGCTGAGATTGCCGCCGAAACCCGCTGCCACGGGCCGGCCGCGAAGAAAATGCCTTGCCATCGCCTTGCGCCTTTGCAATGTCACCGGTGACTGAAGCAAATCGGGAAATCGGAATGGCCAGGCGGATAGAAAACTTCTCGGAGATAACAGGTCATTATGACGTGGTGCTCTGCGATGTCTGGGGCGTCGTTCACAACGGCGTCGAGCCGTTTCCGAAGGCCGCTGCTGCCCTTGAAGCGGCGCGCGCAAGCGGCGTCGCCGTCGTCCTGATCACCAATTCGCCGCGTCTTTCCTGGCAGGTGGTCGAGCAATTGCGTCAGATCGGCGTTCCCGACAGCGCCTATGACCGTATCGTCACCTCAGGCGACGTCACGCGCCGGCTGATCGCCGAAGGGCCGAAGACGGTCTTTCTGCTCGGCCCCGAGCGCGACAAGGCGCTTCTCGAAGGCATCGGCGTCGAGCGGGTGCCATCAGGCGAAGCGCAATCGCTCGTCTGCACCGGCTTTTTCGACGACGAGACCGAGAAGCCGGAAGATTACACCGACATGCTTCTGGAATTCAAATCCCGCGAGGTGCCGATGATCTGCGCCAACCCCGACCTCGTCGTCGAGCGCGGCCATCGCATCATCCCCTGCGCCGGCGCCATGGCCGCCTATTACGAGCAGCTCGGTGGCAAAACCCGCATCGCCGGCAAGCCACACCGGCCGATCTATGAGGCGACGCTCGCCGCGGCCCGCGAGCTTCGCGGCGATTTCCCCACCGAGCGGGTGCTGGCAATCGGCGACGGCATGCCGACCGATGTGCGCGGCGCCTTGAATTACGGCCTCGACCTTCTTTACATCAGCGGCGGTATCCACGCCAAGGAATACACCTTGAACGGCGAGACCGACGAGGCGATCCTCAACGCCTATCTCGATCGGGAAAAAGCCGCGCCGAAGTGGTGGATGCCACGCCTCGCATAAAGAGAAGCCAGCCGATGACCGTCTTCCACCGCAATGAAACCCGGGAACCCTTGCCCGCCCATCTCAAGGGCGGCGTCATCGCCATCGGCAATTTCGACGGCGTGCATCGGGGCCACCAGTCGGTGCTCAGCCGCGCGCTCGAAATCTCCAAGGCGCGCGGCATCCCCGCGTTGGTGCTGACCTTCGAGCCGCATCCGCGCACGGTCTTCCGGCCCGAGACCCCGGTCTTCCGCCTGACGCCCGCGCCGCTGAAGGCCCGCATCCTGGAAACGCTGGGCTTCAACGCGGTCATCGAATATCCCTTCGATTACGAGTTCTCGCAGCGCTCGGCCGATGATTTCATCCATTCGATCCTCAAGGACTGGCTCGGGGCCTCCGAGGTCGTCACCGGCTTCGACTTCCATTTCGGCCGCGGCCGCGAGGGCGGTCCGGCCTTCCTGATGAATGCCGGCCAGACCTATGGTTTCGGCGTCACCCTGATCGATGCCTTCCGCGACGAAAACGCCGATGTCGTCTCTTCGAGCCATATCCGCGCGCTGTTGAAGGAAGGCAGCGTCAGCGAAGTCGCCGGCATGCTCGGCTACCGCTATACGGTCGAGGCCGAGGTGATCGACGGCGAGAAGCTCGGCCGGCAGCTCGGCTTTCCCACTGCCAACATGCGCCTGCCGCCGGAGGTGGAACTCGCCGCCGGCATCTACGCCGTCCGCTTCCGCCGCCAGGAGGGCACGCTGCACGACGCCGTCGCGAGCTACGGCCGCCGCCCGACGGTGACGGAAAACGGTGCGCCGCTGCTCGAAACCTATCTTTTCGATTTCAGCGGCGATCTCTACGGCCAGCGCTGCGCCGTCTCCTTCTTCGGTTATCTCAGGCCCGAGCTGAAATTCGACGGCCTCGATCCGCTCGTCGCCCAGATCAAGCGCGACGAGGAGGAGGCGAGGACGCTGCTGTCGGGTGTGGCGCCGCTCGGCGAACTCGACCGGAAGCTTTGTTTTTCCTGAGGTCGCCGTCAGCGTGGCTGTGATCGGCTATCTCCGGCTCAAGGGAAATTGAGCGGGATCGCTCGTCCACGGATCGAAGACATCGGCGCCGGAGAAGCGCGTATCCCTGACGTTTCGCGTCACCAGATAGAGATTGTGCTCGATGGCGGTGGCAGCGAGCATCGTGTCGACCACCGACGGCGCATGCCCGGTCCGCAGCTTCACGCGTCCCGAAATGACGCCCCAATGTCTGACGGTTGCGTCGCTGAGCGAAAGAACGCGTCGAGAAAACCTCTCTTCCAGCGCATCGCGTGCAGCAACATACCGATAGCGGTTCTGGTCATCCTCGGGCAGGTTCTCGATGCCCTTGTCATATTCCGCCAGCGTGAGGATGCTGATGAACATCCGCTCTTCGTCTTGAGCCGCAGCCCAGGATTTGACGGAGGGGGCGCCGTTCGGATTGATCAGCGCCGATATGACATTCGTATCCAGCAGCCAGCCGATCACAGCTCGGCATCCCGTCCATAATCGGCCTCCCGCTCGAGATCGAGATCCTTGAGATCGAGGCTCTCCATGAAAGTGACGAAAGGCATTTTCGGTTCGGCCTTGGTCAGCCGGTCGAGCTCTTCGACGCTGATGACAACGACGCTGTCGCGGCCGCGAACCGTCACCCGCTGCGGTCCTTCGCTGTGGGCCCGGCGAACCACCTCGCTGAACCGCGCTTTCGCCTCTTCGAGCTTCCAGCTTTGTTTCGTGATTTTTTTCATGCGTCTCCGCCTGCTGGTCAGATAGTCAGATCATACTGCAGGCGACAAGGGTTTTCCAGCCTCTCCACTTTCTTGAGAGGTCAATCGCCGGCAATTCCAGCCATCGGTGCCGATTGCGGCCCCACGAATTCTGCTCTTCCTTTTCCGGGCAAAAACGCCTATGAACCGGCGCTATGACGAAATTTCGGCTGGCGATGACGATGCGAATTATCGGCCCGGCCTTCCGCGCGCGCTAAGCGGCCGGGAGGTCCGGGTTTTTGGCGCTTGCTTACGAGCGCTTCCGTCACCAGCTTTTTCACGCCGTTGCGCCCCTTCCTGGGCCGCCAGAAACGATTGTCCCGATATGACCGACACCGCCGAAAAGATCGACTATTCGAAAACCCTCTATTTGCCCGAAACCGATTTCCCGATGCGCGCCGGCCTGCCGCAAAAGGAGCCGGAGCTCGTCAAGCGCTGGCAGGAGATGGGGCTCTACAAGAAACTGCGCGCCTCGGCCGCCGGCCGCGAAAAGTTCGTGCTGCATGACGGCCCGCCCTATGCCAACGGCAACATCCATATCGGCCACGCGCTGAACAAGATCCTCAAGGACGTCATCAACCGCTCGTTCCAGATGCGCGGCTACGACGCCAATTACGTGCCCGGCTGGGATTGCCACGGCCTGCCGATCGAATGGAAGATCGAAGAGAAGTATCGCGAGAAGGGCAGGAACAAGGACGAGGTCCCGGTCAACGAATTCCGCCGGGAATGCCGTGAATTCGCCACCGGCTGGATCAAGACCCAGGCGGAAGAGTTCAAGCGTCTCGGCATCGAGGGCGACTTCGACAATCCCTACACGACGATGAACTTCCACGCGGAATCGCGCATCGCCGGCGAACTTTTGAAGATCGCCGCCAGCGGCCAGCTTTATCGCGGCTCCAAGCCGATCATGTGGTCGGTCGTCGAGCGCACGGCACTGGCCGAGGCCGAAGTCGAGTATCAGGACTACGAGAGCGACACGATCTGGGTGAAATTCCCCGTCGTCGAGGGCCCGGCTGCGTTGAAAGATGCCTTCGTGGTCATCTGGACGACGACGCCCTGGACGATCCCCGGCAACCGCGCGGTCTCCTTTTCCGCGCGTGTCTCCTACGGTCTCTACGAGGTAACGGCTGCCGAGAACGATTTTGGTCCGCGTCCCGGCGAAAAGCTGATCTTTGCCGACAAACTGGCTGAGGAATCCTTCGCCAAGTCAAAGCTGCAGTACAAGCGCCTGAGCGATGTCTCTGCGGCCGACTTCGCAGCGATGGCCTGCGCGCATCCCTTCAAGGGTCTGGACGGCGGCTATGAATTCGCCGTGCCATTGCTCGATGGCGATCACGTCACCGACGATGCCGGTACCGGTTTCGTGCACACGGCACCCAGCCACGGCCGCGAAGACTTCGATGCCTGGATGTCGGCCGTCCGCACGCTTGAGGCGCGTGGCATCGACTCCAAAATCCCGTTCCCGGTCGATGACGGCGGCTTCTACACGTCGGACGCCCCCGGCTTCGAGGGCGCCCGCGTCATCGACGACAACGGCAAGAAGGGCGATGCCAACGACCGCGTCATCAAGGCGCTGATCGCCCGCGGCGCGCTCTTTGCCCGCGGCCGGCTGAAACATCAGTATCCGCATTCCTGGCGCTCGAAGAAGCCGGTGATCTTCCGCAACACGCCGCAATGGTTCGTCTATATGGACAAGACCCTTGCCGACGGCACGACGCTGCGTTCGCGCGCGCTGGGTGCGATCGACGACACGCGCTTCGTGCCCGCCGCCGGCCAGAACCGCTTGCGCGCCATGATCGAGGGCCGCCCGGACTGGGTTCTTTCCCGTCAAAGAGCATGGGGCGTGCCGATCGCCGTCTTTGCCGACGATGAGGGCGAGGTCCTGGTCGATGACGCCGTCAACGCCCGCATCCTCGAAGCCTTCGAACAGGAGGGCGCCGACGCCTGGTTCGCCGATGGCGCCAAGGAACGTTTCCTCGGCAACGATCATGACCATTCCCGCTGGAAGCAGGTCATGGATATCCTCGACGTCTGGTTCGATTCCGGCTCGACGCACACCTTCACGCTCGAAGACCGCCCTGACCTGAAGTGGCCGGCCGATCTTTATCTCGAAGGCTCCGACCAGCATCGCGGCTGGTTCCATTCCTCGCTCCTGGAATCGGCTGCCACCCGCGGCCGCGCGCCTTACAACGCCGTCCTCACCCATGGCTTCACCATGGACGAGAAGGGCGAGAAGATGTCGAAGTCGAAGGGCAACGTCACCGCGCCGCAGGAAGTGATGAAGGATGCCGGCGCCGACATCCTGCGCCTCTGGGTGATGACCTCGGATTATGCCGACGACCTGCGCGTCGGCAAGACGATCATCCAGACCAATGTCGACGCCTATCGCAAGCTCCGCAACACCATCCGCTGGATGCTCGGCACGCTTGCTCATGACAAGGGTGAGGAGATCGCCTTTGCCGATCTTCCGGAGCTGGAGCAGCTGATGCTGCACCGGCTTGCCGAACTCGACGAGCTGGTGCGCGAGAATTACGATGCCTTCGACTTCAAGAAGATCGCCCGCGCGCTGATCGATTTCGCCAATGTCGAGCTTTCGGCCTTCTATTTCGATGTTCGCAAGGACGCGCTCTATTGCGACGCGCCGTCGAGCCTGCGCCGGCGCGCCAGCCTGCACGTCATCCGCCGGATCTTCGACTGCATGGTGACCTGGCTTGCCCCGATGCTGCCCTTCACCACCGAGGAAGCCTGGCTGTCGCGCAACCCCGCCGCCGTTTCCGTGCATCTGGAGCAGTTTGCCCCGGTTGCCAAGGAATGGCGCAACGATGCCCTGGCCGAGAAGTGGAAGAAGATCCGCGCCGTCCGCTCGGTCGTCACCGGCGCTCTGGAAATCGAGCGCAAGGACAAGCGCATCGGCTCCTCGCTGGAAGCTGCTCCCGTCGTCCACATCGCCGATCCGGAGCTCATCAAGGCGCTCGAGGGGCAGGACTTCACCGAAGTCTGCATCACCTCGGCCATCGAGATTGCGGCCGGCGAAGGCCCGGCGGAGGCTTTCCGCCTTGCCGAGGTGCCCTTGGTCAGCGTCGTGCCGAAGCTTGCCGAGGGCGAGAAATGCGCCCGCTCCTGGCGCATCACCAGGGATGTCGGTTCCGATCCCGAATATCCCGATGTCTCGGCCCGTGACGCTGCCGCCCTTCGCGAGCTTGCGCTGCACAAGTGAAGAATATTGCCGGGTGAATTGCGCTTTCGCGGTTCATCCGGTAAAAGCTGCCTGAAAATGGCCGGATTTTTGCGTCAGGGGGACGGTTGTCCGGTTGGGCAACGATTGCACCGGTGGCTGGAAGGGTTTTCATGTTCGCAACGCATTGGTTCCGTATGGGCGCCTGCCTGTCTGTTGTCATGGCGGGATGCTCCCTGGTGTCCAGCTGCGCCAGCAGCCCGACCTACGGCACCGACAAAACAGCCATGGAGCAGCTGACCGACGACCTCGGCCAGTCCGTGTCGCTGACCGGGCCCGACCCGAAGAACAAGGGTGTCAAGTACACGCCGCGCCCGACGCTCGTGCTGCCGGCCCAGGCGCAGAGGGAGACCCTTGTGGCGCCGCAGCCGACGGTCGCCAACAAGGACAATCCGCAATGGATTGAATCGCCCGAGGAAACCCGCGCCCGCCTGGTTTCCGAGGCCGACGCCAATTCCGACAATCCGAACTACCGCTCGCCGCTGGCAAGCTCCGCCATCGAAGGCGGCCGGCGCACGACGGAAGCCCAGACCAAGGCCTATCGCGAAGCCCGCGCCCTGCAGAAGGGCTCCTACGTCGATCAGCGCCGTTATATTTCCGACCCGCCGCCCGGCTACCGCACCGTCGACGACCCGGCAAAGCTCGACGATGTCGGCGAGCCCGAGCTGAAGAAGCAGAAGAAGCGCAAGAAGGACGCGGCGATCGCCAATAGCGGCAAGCAGTGGTGGAACTTCCTGCAATAGCGGCTTGTCTAGCCGCTGAGGCGCCGCCCCAGGAGACCGGCGAGGCCAGCCCCTCATCCGCCTGCCGGCACCTTCTCCCCGCTTGCGGGGCGAAGGGGATATGCCGCAACCTCTCCGTCCCTCGCCACCATCTCGCAGGGCACGTCCCCTCGCCCCGTTTACGGGGGTCCGCAGGACGGGTCGAGACCCATGGCTCGACCCGGCAAGGGTTAGGGTGAGGGGCAGTTACGAGCGCGACAGTCGAAGATGGCGACGCGCCTCAGGCTACGGCACTTCTCTTTTCTGCGAAAAAAACGTCCGCATTATCTCCGCCGATTGCACCTCGTTGAAGCCGGAATAGACCTCCGGGGCGTGGTGACAGGTCGGCTGCGCGTAAAATCGCACGCCATTGTCGACGCCGCCGCCCTTCGGGTCTTCGGCGCCGTAATAGAGCCTGCGGATACGCGCAAACGAGATGGCTGCCGCGCACATGGTGCAAGGCTCGAGCGTCACATAGAGATCGGCGCCAACAAGGCGCTCCTGTCCGAGCGCTTCGCAGGCCAGCCGGATTGCGGCGATTTCGGCATGTGCGGTCACGTCATTGAGCTCGCGTGTGCGGTTTCCCGAGCGTGAAACGGCGATATCGTCGATGACTACGACGGCGCCGATCGGCACCTCGCCGCGTTCTCCGGCGGCACGCGCCTCTTCGAGCGCCATTTCCATGAAACGATTTGTCTTCACGATCGCACGAATTTCCACTTAACCGCAGATGCGTGACCTGATAGACAGGCCCAAAAGGCAGGCAAACAACAAATGACACCCAAAGACAAGCCAAAACGCCCGGGCGCAAAGCCCTTTTCACGCGACGACAGGCCGAAGGCCGGCGCGAAGTCGGGCGGCGTGAAGCCGGCAAAGGCTGCGATCGCGGCCGAGACCGAAGGCGAGGCCAAGGCCGAACGCATTTCCAAGGTGATGGCGCGCGCCGGCGTCGCCTCCCGCCGCGACATCGAGCGCATGATCATGGAAGGCCGCGTGACGCTGAACGGCGCGGTTCTCGACACTCCGGTCGTCAACGTCACGCTGGCCGATCGCATCGAGGTCGACGGCGTGCCGATCCGCGGCATTGAGCGCACCAGGCTGTGGCTCTATCACAAGCCGGCCGGGCTGGTGACCACCAATGCCGATCCGGAAGGCCGCGCGACCGTCTTCGACAACCTGCCGGAAGAACTGCCGCGCGTCATGTCGATCGGCCGTCTCGATATCAACACCGAAGGCCTGCTGCTGCTGACCAATGACGGCGGTCTTGCCCGTGCGCTCGAGCTGCCGGCGACCGGCTGGCTGCGCCGCTACCGTGTCCGCGCCCATGGCGACATCGATCAGGACGCTCTCGACAAGCTGAAGGACGGCATTGCCGTCGACGGCGTGCTCTACGGTTCGATCGAGGCGACGCTCGACCGCACGCAGGGCTCGAACGTCTGGATCACCATGGGTCTTCGCGAAGGCAAGAACCGCGAAATCAAGAACGTGATGGGCGCGCTCGGCCTCGACGTCAATCGTCTGATCCGCATCTCCTACGGCCCGTTCCAGCTCGGCGACTTACCGGAAGGCCATGTCATCGAAGTGCGCGGCCGCACGCTTCGCGACCAGCTCGGCCCGCGCCTGATCGAGGAAGCCAAGGCGAATTTCGATGCGCCGATCTATAACGCGCCGGCGGTTGCCGCCGAGGAAGAGGCTGAAGCCCCAGTACCGGAAAGGCGCGAGCAGCGTCCGCGCCGCGACGAGGACAAGCGCGAACGGGCGCTGAGCCGCCTCGATACCAAGCGCGACGATCGCCGCGGTGGCGGGCGTAGAGATGACGACCGCCGCGATGGCGGCCGCTTCGACGACGACAAGCCGAAACGTCCCCAGCCGCTCGGCCAGCGCCGCAGCGCCAATGTCTGGATGGCGCCGGGCGCCCGGCCGCTCGGCGAAAAAGCTGCGGCGAAAGCTGCCAAGAATGAGCAGACCGCGCGCCGGCGCGGCGAGCAGGTGCCGGCAAAAAGCACCGGTTCCCACCATATCGAGGATCGCCCGCGCACACAGATCAATCGGGTGCGCGAAGAGGACGGCGAATGGATCCGCTCGAGCGAGCAGCCCAATCGCAAGGATGAAGGCGAAGGCCGCGGCCGCAAGCGTCCGTTCGGGGATCGTCCGGGCCGTGAAGAGCGCGGTTTTGGTGACCGCGCGGCCCGCGGCGACCGCAGACCCCGTGAAGGGGGTGACGAACGTCCGCGTAGCAGAAGCTCTGCCGGTGAAGGCCGTCCCGAGCGTCCGCGCGGCGATCGGCCTTTCGGTGATCGTCCCTCGCGTGGCGACCGGCCCTTCGGCGACAAGCCGCGCGGGGATCGCAAACCGCGTGGCGATGGTGACGAACGCCCTCGTGCCGCCAGATCCTCCACCGGTGAGGCCCGTTCGGAGCGTCCGCGCGGTGACCGGCCTTTCGGGGATCGTCCTTCGCGTGGCGACCGCTCCTTCGGCGATAAGCCGCGGGGTCAACGCAGGCCGCGCGACGACGGTGATGAACGTCCGCGCGCAGCCAGAAGTTTTGCCGGCGAAGGCCGCTCCGAGCGTCCGCGTGGCGAGAAATCCTTCGGCGACAAATCTGCGGGCGGCCGGCCTTCGGGCGATAAGCCGCGCGGCAAGGGCTTTGGCGCCAAGCCGGGCGCGGCCAAGAATTTTTCCGGTAAGCCGAAGGACGCCAAATCAGGCGGCGACAGACCGGGCGGCGACAGGCCCGCGGGCGGGCCGTCCAGAGGTGGTGGAAAAGGAAAGGGAATGACGCGCGGTGCGGATCGTCGGCGGTGAATTTCGCGGACGGCCTCTCGCCGTGCCAAAATCCAACGAGATCCGGCCGACTGCCGACCGGACGCGCGAGAGCCTGTTCAATATATTGAGCCATGCCTATCCTGAGTGCGTCGATGGCACCCGGATTCTCGACCTTTTTGCCGGAACCGGCGCCGTCGGCCTCGAAGCCGTGTCGCGCGGCTGTCGTCATGCGCTCTTCGTCGAAAACAGCGTCGAGGGCAGGGCGCTGCTCTGGGAAAACATCGATGCGCTCGGCCTGCACGGCCGCACCCGCATCCTGCGCCGCGATGCGACCGATCTCGGCAGCGTCGGCAATCTCGAAGCTTTCGATGTGCTGTTTGCCGACCCGCCCTATGGCAAGGGCCTCGGCGAAAAGGCGATGGCGGCGGCCGCCCAGGGCGGCTGGCTCAGGCCCGGCGCGATCGCGGTGCTCGAAGAACGCGCCGATATTGTCGTTTCCGTGCATCCTTCTTATGTTTTCCTGGAAAGCCGCATCTTTGGCGATACGAGGGTGCATTTCTTCCGGTATCAGCCGCAATAAGCGGGGGCGGGCGTGCAGCAGGCAGAGATTATCAGCCCGAAACTGCCTGCGATCAGCGACCTTCCGACGGTCGCCGTCGCTTTCGGCGGCGGTGGCGCGCGCGGACTTGCCCACATCCATATCATCGAGACGCTCGACGAACTCGGCATCCGCCCGGTGGCGATATCGGGTTCGTCGATGGGCGCGATCATGGGGGCCGGCATGGCTGCCGGCATGTCGGGGGCCGAAATCCGCGAACATGCGCTGACGACCGTCGGCAACAAGACGGCGGTCGTCGCCCGCATCTGGGGCCTGCGGCCGGCGACGGTGCGCGATGCGGTGGCCAAGGGCATCCGCATCGGCCAGTTCAATCTGGAGCGGATCCTGAAAGCCTTTCTGCCGGCCGAGTTGCCGGCCCGCTTCGAGGATCTGCTGGTGCCGATGAAGGTCATCACCACGGATTATTACGGGCAGAACGAAGTCATCATCGAAGAAGGCGAGCTGTTTCCGGCGCTTGCCGCTTCTTCCGCTATCCCTGCCGTCTTCATGCCGGTGCGCCTGCGCGGCCGGGTGATGATCGACGGCGGTATCAGCAATCCGGTGCCCTATGAACCGCTGATGGATCTTGCCGATATCGTCGTCGGCATCGATGTCGTCGGCGCGCCGGAAGGCGACGGCACCCATATTCCGAACCGCATGGAGAGCATCTTCGGCTCCGGCCAGCTGATGATGCAGACGGCGATCACGCTGAAGCTGAAGCTCTGCCAGCCGCATATCTTCCTGCGCCCGGCCGTCGGCCGCACCGGCGTCATGGATTTTCTCAAGGCCCGCGAGGTCCTGGCCATGTCCGCCGGCGTCAAGGACGAGCTGAAATTCGCCCTCGACCGGGAAATCGAAGCGCGGCTGAAGCGCTGAAGCGCTACTGGGCGTGGCCCTCATGGCCGCCGCCCGCGTCATTCGATGCCTCGTTCATCAGCATGACCGTGCCCTCGAAGCTAGAGAGCAGTGCAAGCGTGGAGGAATCGATGTTCGCCTCGGCATCCCGCAGTTTCGCAGCCAGCGCGGCCGCGTCATTTGCGGAAAGCCCGATCTTCTCCAGCGTACCGGCATCCTTCAGACTGTCGCCGCTGCAGAGATAGATGTTCCAGCCATGATGCGCCTTTTTCATCAGGGCGCGTCCGCCGCGCCCGTCCTGGCGCCAGCCGACGATCGCCCAATCGGCCTGAACGGCGACGACCGGCGTGAGGTCCAGGGGCTTGTCCGCCGTTTCGAACATCAGCTTCAGCCTGGCCGGGATCGCCTGCTGCGGATCGTCGTCTGCGGAGGCCATGGATGCGAGCAACACGCAGGCAAGAAGAGCAATGATCGTCTTCATCTTTTGGTCTCCTCAGGCGAGAACGCGTTTCAGCACGGGCACGAAGCGCACGACGATCTGGTCGAAGGCGATCATGGCGACGATGGCGAGCCCGCTCATCGGGAAGGCGATGGCAAAGATCCCGGTAATCAGCCACAGGCCGTAATAGACCGAGCGCTTTGGCGGCATGGGCGGCACGCCGAGCCGGCCCGCCGGGCGCCGTTTCCACCACATGATGACACCGGTCACGCAGCTCAGAATAATTGCCAGGCAGGTTGCGAGCATCAGCAGCTGGTTGAAGCGCCCCCATTCCTGTCCCTGGTGGACATTGATGCCCCACTCGATCGCCTTGCCGAGGAACGGATACTGATCGAAGCCGATATCGATCAGCGGTTTGCCCGAATACTGGTCGATATGGATGGTGCGTTCGTCGGTGAGATCGTCGGGATAGAGCGAGGCGGTATAGACGCCCGTCTCGTCGGAGGGAATGGCCACATCGAAGCCCGGCGCCATGCCCAGCCGCTTGGCAATCTCCACGGCTTTGTCGAGGCCGATCGGCTTGGCCGATTGCGCTCTAGCGATATCGGAAAGCGGAACCGGCGCCTTCTCGACGATCCAGCCGCTCTTCGGCAGGATGTCCTCGGTGACCTTCTGCGATTTCGGCACGTCGTCCCAGAGCTGGACGGGATAGCCGAGTCCGTGTTCGGTCAGCCAGGCATTGGCGTTCGCCCCCCAATAGCCCGACCACGGCATGCCTGTTATCGCCAGGAAGAAGATCAGCACACCGGCGAAGGCGCCCGTCACCGCATGCAGGTCACGCCAGAAAACCCGGCGGCCCGGCGTTCCCCGCACGCTGACGACGCCGCCCGTCTGCCGGCGCGGCCACCAGAGATAGATGCCGGTGACGACGAGCACCATGGCAAAGCCGCCGGTGATCTCGATCAGCCGGTTCGTTATACCGCCGAAATAAGCCAGGCTGTGGATGCGCTTGACGACGTAATTGAACTCCTCGGTCGATCCGACCACATCGAGCACCTTGCCGTCGTAAGGGTTGACGAAGACCAGCGTCGCGCCGGCATCGCCGGCGACGGTGACGATGGCCGATCGCTCAGGTCCGGCCGGCTCCTTGTAGGAGGTTGCGGCCGCGCCCGGCACCGCGGCAGCGGCGATTTCCACGATCCGCTCGGCCGGCAGCGCCTGGCCGGAGGGCTGGACGGTATAACGGTAGCCGAAGAAGCTGTTGTTGATCTCGTCCTTGAAGAGATAGAGCGATCCGGTCACGGCCAGATTGAGCATGAAGGGTATGACCAGAAGCCCGGCAAAGAAATGCCAGCGCCAGATGGCGCGGTAGAGCGAAACGCCGCTGGCGGCGTGCTGCGCCGGTTCGGCGGCAGTGATAGTCGACATGAAGATGGATCCGTATCCGTGGCCGACTGCGGGAGCGCAGTTCAGCCGGCGTTGAAGGCGCGTCACGGCGCCTGCCGCAACACGAGGTTCAGGTCAGGAGCGGATCGGAAGGGGGAGCGCGAGGACCTGAGTTGGGCGGGAAAAGCCGGCGATGAAAGACCTCGGCCCGGATCGGCAATTCGACCGCGACCGCAAAGCCTATGGGAGCGCCCGCCACATCCATCGGCGCCGGCAGCAGCGTCGAGGCGCCGATCCGGCAGGCCTCGCAACCATGCGAATGGGTTTTGTCGTGCTGGCCTTGGTCGGCCTTGTCGCTGACGGTGACGCAAAGCGTCGGCAGCGTTCCATCGGGCAGCACATATTCAGCGAATTCAGCCGGACCGGGATCGCCGGCGGCGGCGTTGGGAGCCTGATGGGCGAATCCGACAAGAACGAGCGCGGCCGCGCACAGGATGCGCAGTGCCCATTGCTCGATCTGTCTCGCCCGTCTGATCAACTGTCCCTCTCCGATCGCCCGCTGATAAACGCCGCCGGGTTCATATTCAATGCGTCAATTTCGCCGACCGCTAGGCGGCGATCAGGCCTCCGCCGTCGCATCGACCGTTCCCGCCAGCGGATCGTCCTCGAAGGGATCGGCGGCGCGTTTCGGCTTGACCAGCGGTTCGGGGCGGACGGGATGGGAAAACAGCATGTCGCGCCCGGCCTGCAACCCCTCGGACACCTGCAGCACCAGCCGCGCTTCGTCGCGCTTGCGGATATCCTCGCCGATCTCATAGGCGTCGACTTCGGAAACGCCGAGCGCCTCCAGCGTCCGCCGCCCGAACAGCAGGCCGGATTCCAGCGTTTCGCGCAGCTCGTAATCGACGCCCTTGTTGCGCAGTTCGATCGAATGGATGCGGTCGTAGGAGCGCACGTAGAGCCTAGTGTGCGGATAGTCCGCCTGCACCAGCTCCACCACCTTGTCGGTGACCTCCTTCTTCTGCGTGCAGACGAGCACGATCTTTGCCCGGTCGATGCCGGCCGAGCGCAGCACGTCCTTGCGGGTGCCGTCGCCGAAATAGATGCGGAAGCCGAAAGAGGAGGCTTGGCGGATGCGGTCCGCCGAAAATTCGATGACGGTGACGCTGCGCCCGCCGGCAAGCAGAATCTGCGCGGCGATCTGGCCGAAACGGGAGAAGCCGACCATCAGCACGTCGGCGCCGGCGCCCTCGAAATCCTCGTCCAGCTCCTCATGCTCGTCGCCGCTGAGCAGCCGCTTCGAAAGGGCCGCGCCGATCGGCGTCAGCGCCATGGACAGCGTCACGATCGCCACCAGCAGCGAGGCCGTGCTCGTCGACATCAGCCCGGTGACATCAGCCGCGGTAAACAGCACGAAACCGAATTCGCCACCCTGCGGCAGCAGGAAGGCGATGCGGATCGCATCGTCATGCGGAGACCCCGAAATCCGGCAGAGCCCGTAGATGATGATCGCCTTGACCGCCATGACGATCGGCACGGTGAGGATGACGAAGAGGGCATTGTCGGCGAGAACGTCGAGCTGCAGCGACAGGCCGACGGCGATGAAGAAGATGGCGAGCAGCACGCCGCGGAAAGGCTCGATGTCGGCCTCCAACTCGTGCCGATAGGAGGATTCGGCCAGCATCACGCCGGAGAGGAAGGCGCCCATCGCCATCGAAAGCCCGGCAAGCTGCATCAGGCTCGCCGATCCCATGACGACGAAAAGGGCGGCGGCGATCATCGCCTCACGGGCGCCGGTGCGGGCGATGACCTGGAAGAGCGGCGTCAGCAGGTAGCGCCCGGCGACGACCATCGCCGCGACCGCGCCGACGGCGACCGCGAAATCGGCAAGCGGCGCATGGTTGCCCTTGCCGCCGCCGTCGAGCACGGTGATCAGCGCCAAGAGCGGCACGATCGCCAGGTCCTGGAACAGCAGCATCGAGAAGGAGCGCTGCCCATATCTGGTGTTGACGTCGGCGTCGCCCTCGAGGATCTGCATGGCGAAGGCCGTCGAAGACAGCGCCAGGCCGAAGCCGGCGACGATGCTGCCGCGCCAGTCGAGCACTTCAGAAAACCAGGCGAGCGCAGTCAGCGCCAGGCCGGTCACCACCACCTGCGCCGTGCCGAGGCCGAAAATATCGCGCCGCATCTGCCAGAGGCGGCTGGGTTTCAATTCCAGCCCGATGATGAACAGCAGGAAGACGACCCCGAGCTCGGCGACGGCAAGGATCTGTTCGCCGTCGGTGATGCCGTGGAAAACCGGGCCGATGACGATGCCGGCGGCGAGATAGCCGAGCACCGTGCCGAGCCCGAGCTTCTTGAAGATCGGCGCGGCGACCACCGCTCCGCCGAGCAACAGGATCGTTTCGGAAAAAAAGGCATTGGGCGCGGACATCAGGGCGATTTCTTTCGGGTGGCGGGAACAGGCCGGCAGCCCCGACAAAGAATCGGCGGCGGCGGCCTTGATGCTTGGAAGAGTGCACAATAAATGGAAGCCGAAGGAAAGGCCAAATCATGTCCTCAGAAATCGATTCCTCGACACTTCTTTCCCGCGCAAGTCAATTGATCGATCTGGCCAGGAAGGCGGGGGCCGATGCCGCCGATGCCGTCGTCGTCCGGTCACGCTCGCAATCGGTCAGCGTTCGCCTCGGCAAGGTCGAGGGCACGGAATCCTCCGAAAGCGACGATTTTTCGCTGCGCGTCTTCATCGGCAAGCGCGTCGCCAGCGTTTCGGCCAATCCGGGCTTCGATCTCCAGGCGCTTGCCGAACGCGCCGTCGCCATGGCCAAAGTCTCGCCGGAAGACCCTTTCGCTTGCTTGGCGGATGAGGCGAATCTTTCGAAATCCTATCCCGACCTGCAATTGCTCGATACCACCGCGGTCTCCTCCGAGATGCTGCGCGAGGCGGCTCTTGCCGCCGAGACGGCTGCCCTTGCGGTCAAGGGTGTCACCAATTCCTCCGGCGCCGGCGCCTCGGCCGGCATGGGCGGCCTGGTTCTGGCCACCTCGCACGGTTTCGAAGGCAGCTACATGGCCTCGCGTTTCGGCCATTCCGTCAGCGTCATCGCCGGCGAAGGCACCGGCATGGAGCGCGACTATGACTACGACAGCCGCCTCTATTATGCAGAGCTCGACGATCCCGCCGAAATCGGCCGCCGCGCCGGCGAACGGGTGGTCAAGCGCATCAATCCGCGCCAGGTGCCGACCGGCAAGGACGTCACCGTCATCTTCGACCCGCGCGTCGCCCGCGGTTTCGTCGGCCATATCGCCGGCGCGATCAATGGCGCCGCCGTCGCCCGCAAGTCGAGCTTCCTGCGCGACAGGATGGGTCAGCAGGTGCTGAAATCGGGCCTGTCGATCACCGACGATCCGCTGGTCGTGCGCGGCCCCTCCTCACGGCCCTTCGACGGCGAGGGCGTATCGGGCGAGCGGCTGGTGATGATCGAGGACGGTGTCCTCAAGCACTGGTTCCTGTCGACCTCGACCGGGCGCGAACTCGGTCTTCAGACCAACGGCCGCGGCGTGCGCGGCGGCACCGCCGTCTCGCCGTCCTCCACCAACCTTGCGCTCGAACCCGGCGACGTCACGCCGGAGGACCTGATCCGCAGCGTCGGCAATGGCTTTTATGTCACCGAATTGATCGGCCACGGCGTCAACATGATCACCGGCGAATACAGCCGCGGCGCCACCGGTTTCTGGATCGAGAACGGAGAACTGACCTTCCCGGTCTCCGAGGTGACGATCGCCTCGAACCTCAAGGAGATGTTCATGCGCCTGACGCCGGCAAACGACATCGACCGCAAGTTCGGCGTCGCGGCCCCGACCTTCGCCATCGAAGGCATGACGCTGGCTGGCCAATAAGAAATGGTCAGTGAGAAACGGACGGCAGGAAACGGATTGACGGGATGAATGATAGGGATAAGGCCCGTTGGCAGAGCGATCTCACGCTGATTGCCGATGCTGCCAAAGAGGCCGGTGCGGTTGCGTTCGGCTTCTTCAACCAGTCTCCCGAGGTCTGGTGGAAAAACGGCGACCGCTCCCCCGTCAGCGCCGCCGATTTTGCCGCCAACAAGACGCTCGAAACCATTCTGCGCAAGGCCCGGCCGGATTATGGCTGGCTGTCCGAGGAAACCGACGATGATGCCGGCCGCCTCTCGCATGAGACGCTGTTCATCGTCGACCCGATCGACGGCACGCGCGCCTTTCTCGGCGGGCAGAAGGTCTGGTGCGTCAGCGTGGCGGTCGTTCATCGCGGCCGGCCGGTCGCCGGCGTGCTCTATGCGCCGGCGCTTGAGGAGCTTTATGAGGCGGTCGACGGCGGCTTGGCGACGAAAAATGGCGTGCCCGTCACCGTCTCCGCCGCCGGACCGGAGGAGACGAGCCGCCTGGCAGTCGGCGAGGACCTGTTGAAGACCTTTCCGCCGGAATTTCGCGACCGGGTCAGCCGCCAGAAACACATTCCCTCGCTTGCCTATCGCATCGCCATGGTGGCGGACGGGCGTCTCGAAGGCACCTTCGTCAAGGGCAATTCGCATGATTGGGATCTGGCCGCCGCCGATCTGATCCTCAGCCGCGCCGGCGGTGGCCTCGTCGACCTCGAAGACAGGCCGATCGTCTACAACAGCGCCGACGTGACCCACAACGTCCTCTGCGCAGCGCCCACGCCCCGCATCGGCGAGTTTCTCGCGGCCTTTGCGGGACGACGAGACAGTTGACGTTTCCGTCAAAATCCCGCAGATGGGGTGGCGGAGGAGAATAGCAGAAAGAGAACAAAAAATGACTGACTCCGGTGACAAGAAGCAGCTTTTGCATCTCGTTTTTGGCGGCGAACTGGAAAGCCTCGATGACGTCCAGTTCCGCGATCTGAAGGGCCTCGATATCGTCGGGATTTTCCCGGATTATGCCACGGCGCTGACGGCCTGGAAGTCGAAGGCGCAGCAGACGGTCGACAATGCGCATATGCGCTACTTCATCGTCCATATGCATCGTCTGCTCGATCCGCAGGAAAAGGCCTGAAGCAACCGACCCTGGCAGGGCGGCCGGCCGATCGACGCTCGGCGGGCGGCCTTCGTGCATCGGGCGCCCGTCGATCGGATTGTTTGACGCATTCTGAACAAATTGATCGGCCATTGCGGCCGCAACGATAATGAGGGAATGGGTTTGATGTCGATCTTGGATCGGAGACTGGCGCGATGAGCTCCCGGATGGCGCGCTTCGGTCTGAGCGCATACCGTCTGGCGGGAACCGTGGCCTCTCCTGTCGTCGGCCTCTATATCACCTACCGCACGGCCAAGGGCAAGGAAGACCGGGCGCGCCGGCTGGAGCGCTTCGGCTATCCGAGCGCCAACCGGCCGCAGGGCCCGCTCGTCTGGTTCCATGCCGCAAGTGTCGGTGAAACCAATGCCGTCATCCCGCTGATCCGTGAAATCCGCCGCCGCGACATCCATGTCATTTTGACCACCGGTACCATCACCTCCGCCAGGCTCGCCGCCGAGCGGCTCGGCAGCGAAGCGATCCACCAATATGTGCCGCTCGACCTGAAGCCCTCGGTCAGCCGCTTCCTCGATTACTGGCAGCCCGATTGCGCCATCATCGCCGAATCCGAGATCTGGCCGGCAACGGTGCTGGAACTCGGCCGCCGCCGCATTCCGCAGATCCTGATCAATGCCCGCATGTCGGACCGTTCCTTTGCCCGCTGGCGCCGCCGCCCGGCCATCGCCGAAGCCTTGTTCGAGAATCTCGCCCTCGTCATCGCCCAGTCGGATATCGATGCCGAACGTTTCCGCGATCTCGGCGCCGTTCCCGTCATCACCTCGGGTAATCTGAAGGTCGATACCGACGCACCCCCTTATGACGGCGCGGTCCTTGCCCGCTACAAGAAGCAGATCGGCGACCGCAAGACCTGGGCGGCGATCTCGACCTTCGACGGCGAGGAGAATGCCGCCGCCATCGTCCATCGGGCGCTGAGGGAGCGCGATCGTCAATTGACGATCATCGTGCCGCGTCACCCCGAGCGCTGCGACGAGATTGAGGCGGCCCTGGTCAAGCAGGGGCTGAAGGTCGCCCGCCGCACCCGTGACGACGTCCTGTCGGCCGATGTCGATATTTTCCTCGGCGATACGATCGGCGAAATGGGCCTCTATTTGCGGCTGACGGAAATCGCTTTCGTCGGCCGTTCGCTCTTTGCCGAAGGTGGCCAGAACCCGCTGGAGCCCGCCATGCTCGGCTGCGCCGTTCTCTCCGGCGGCCATGTGCAGAATTTCCGCGACGCCTATCAGAAGCTTGCCCGCAGCGGCAGCGCCCGCATGGTGCGCGACACCGAAATGCTGGCCAAGGGCGTGCATTACCTTTTGACCAATGACGAAGCCCGCCGCAACATGATCGAGGCCGGCATCACCGCCGTGCACGAGATGCGCGGTGCGCTGACCGCTACCGTCAAGGGGCTGGAACCCTATATCAATCCGCTGACGGTGAAGGCGCGGCTGCTGCCCAAGGCCGTGGCCCAGGTCTGAGGATAAAGCATGGCGGCAGCATCCGTTATCAAAGGCATTCTCTTCGACAAGGACGGCACGCTGCTCGACTATGACGAGAGCTGGCTGCCTGTGAACCGCGAGCTGGCCCGCATCGCCGCCGAAGGGGACCCGCTTCTCGCCGACCGGCTGCTGTCGGCCTGCGGCATGGATCCTGTGACCGGCCATATCGTTCCCGACAGCCTGCTGGCCGCCGGCAATACCCGCCAGATCGCCGAGGGCCTGGTTGCCGCGGGCTCGATGGTCGATGTCGGCGAACTGACGGTCCGCCTCGATGAGCTGTTTTCCAGCGCTGCCGAATTTTCCGTGCCGGTGACCGACCTCGCCGGCTTCTTCGCAAGGCTGCATCGCCGCGGCTTCAAGCTCGGCGTCGCTTCCAGCGACAATGAACGGTCGATCCGCCAGACGGCGGAACGTTTCGGTTTCGCCCGCTATGTCGATTACATCGCCGGCTACGACAGTGGTTTCGGCGTCAAGCCGGAGCCGGGCATGGTGCTCGGCTTCTGCGCCGCGACCGGTCTTTCGCCTGAGGAAGTGGCGATGGTCGGCGACAACAATCACGATCTGCACATGGGCCTGAATGCCGGCACCGGACTGCGGATTGCGGTGCTGACCGGCACCGGTTCGCGCGATTCCCTTGCCGCGGCCGCCCATCATGTGCTCGACGATATCACCGCCATCGAGACGCTGCTGCCGGATCTGCAGCCCGCCTGAAGCGCGTCGCGCTTCAGGTTTTGTTTACGCATGTCGTGATCGCAAAACCGCGCACACTTTTGCGCGACATGCTTCGGTCGGTAAAGACTTGCATTTTCATCGGTTTTGGCTTCTCAATCCGGCCTGTCGAGAAAAGCAGGGGTCTGGCCGCGATAAAGGCGGGCAGGGGAGCGGGACGGCAAGATGATATCCGAAGCGCCGCCGTTCTGGTGGAGGAAAGCCGATTGGCGGGCCTGGCTGCTGCTGCCGGTTTCCTTTCTCTACGGTCGTATCGCCGGCCATCGCATGGCCCATGCGCGCCGCGCCTCCGTTGCCATTCCGGTCATCTGCGTCGGCAATTTCACCGTCGGCGGCGCCGGCAAGACGCCGACGGCGCTGACCATCGCCCGCGCCGCCAAGGCGAAAGGGCTGAAACCGGGTTTTCTCAGCCGCGGCTACGGCGGCTCGCTCGATGTGACGACGGTGGTCGATCCCGATCATCACCGGGCGGTCGCCGTCGGCGATGAGCCGCTGCTGCTTGCCCGGGAGGCGCTGACGGTGATCTCCCGCCGGCGCGTCGACGGGGCACAGCGTCTGGTGGCGGAGGGCGCCGATCTCATCATCATGGATGACGGTTTCCAGAGCGCCCGGCTGGCGATCGACTATGCCTTGCTGGTCATCGACGCGACCCGCGGCCTCGGCAACGGCCATATCGTGCCCGGCGGCCCAGTGCGCGCACCGATCCGCCAGCAGCTGCGTTCGGCAACGGCGCTGTTGAAGGTCGGCGGCGGCAATGCCGCCGACAGGATCGTCCGCATGGCGGCGCGCGCCGCAAAGCCCTATTTCACCGCATCGCTGAAAGTGCGCGGCGACAACACGCTCGCCGGCATGAAGGTGCTCGCCTTTGCCGGCATCGCCGATCCCGCCAAATTCTTCCGCACGGTCGAATCGCGCGGCGCCGAAATCGCCGTCGCCAAGTCCTTCGGCGACCACGAGCACCTGACCGAGGACGAGATCGACGACATCCTGACGACCGCCGAGCGTCAGGGCTTGTTGATCGTCACCACTTCAAAGGATTTCGTCCGCCTTTCCGGCCATCCCGGCAAGGCGGCACAGCTCGCGGAAAAGTGCCGGGTGATCGAGGTCGACATGGTGTTCGAGGATCACCTCGCCCCGAGCCTGATCATCGACCGGGCGATCGTTGCCTGCCGCGAGCGGCGCCTAAGGGAGATGAAGGCCGGCGTTAAAGCGATGCCCGGAAAGGCTGGGCCGCTCTAAAGGACTGCCGCGAACTCGCGTTGGTTTGCGGAGGCTATGGATCGCCGGCCTCTCGTTCGCCGGTTCGTCGGGCTTTCTGCTACCCCCAATCGCAATGTGTTACACGATCGAATGAAGCAAAGTTTCGCGGGCGGAGGTCAGATGCGACCGACAAGCGTGATTGATCAACGCGATATTGCGGCTTTCGAGGGCATCGATCAGCGCGAGATGTTCCCCAATGGCGACCTCATTCCGAGCGCGTTCATCCCGCTTGTTCCACTGATAGTGATAGTGGAAGACCATGGCGATCACGTCTTGGAAGCTTTCGATAAAGCGGTTTGGCGCGACAGCCACAATCAGGCGATGGAAGCGGCTGTCCAGTTCCGAGAAATCCTGAAACCGGGCATCGATGTCCGCGAGCAGTTCCAAATGCGCCGCTCGTATTGCACGCACCTGCTTCCAGATGGGTGAGCTGTCGGGCAGGGTAGCGAAGAGACGTGCGGAGCGCATTTCGAACATTTCTCTGATTTCGAACAGTTCGAGTGCGAAACTCGCGGTGAACCCTTTAAAAACCCAGCCTGCATTCTGACGCCTCTCGATCAGCCCATATTTCTGAAATCGATTGAGAAATTCACGGACTATGGTTGTCGCGACGCCGAATTTCCGAGCTAATTCAGCCTCATTGATTTCTGTGCCCGGACAGGCATCGCCGCGCAGCATCCATTCCATGAAACTCGTCTCGACCTGTTCCGAAATGGCTAAGGTCTCTTCCTTCGGATAACGCTCTATCTGCCGCGGCCGCTCCCGTATGATCCGCCTATGCGCTTCGGATATGATGATCCCACGTGCGGACATCGCCGCCAGCACCTTCCGCACCGTCGTTCTGCTCACGCAAAGCTGGGCGCGCAGTGCGTTTTCGGACGGCAATTCCTCCCCAAGACCGGATGTCCGAATGATATCGATCATATCATTGAAGGCCCGCTTAAAGGTCGTATCCGTCCTCATCGCACAACTCCCGGCATGTTTAGATATCCATAAGAAACAATTTGACGTACGTGTATCATATGTTTCTTATGTATAAAAAACCAGGGAGGCTCGGGAAATTTGGAAGACTCTGGGATTCTGCCTCAGAATTCGTCCCGACCTGGAGGTTCGCAAGGTGCAACCTTCCACCCGAGACAATCTGGCATCACATTAGGACTGAAGCTTTTGGGCTTAGGCCCATTGTTGATCCTCATCATCCTCATCGCCGTCGTCAGTCTGATCACGCCGGCTTTTCTAAAGCCCGGCAACCTGGGGAACATCCTGGCGCAGACGGCGGTGATTGCTCTGGTGGCGATGGGGCAGCAGCTCGTTATCCTGACCCGCGGTGTCGACCTGTCTGTCGGCTCGAATCTCGCGCTCGCGACAGTCATCGGCGGACTGGTCTACCAGCAGGTTGATGCCTCGATCGCCGTCATTATGGCCATGCTGCTTTCGGGTGCTGCAATCGGGGCGGTAAACGGCGTGGTATTTGTCTATGGCAGGCTGCCACACCCCTTCATTATTACCCTCGCGACCTTGAGTATCTGCCGTGGCCTTGCACTTGCACTGGCCCCTGGCCACACCACCATGCGCGGGATGCCCAATGCAGTTACTGCGATCGGCGGCGGTACGACGTTTGGTGTGCCCAATTCCTTCCTTGCCGTCGGGATCTTCGGGCTTCTTTTTCTGATTTTGACGAAGTCAATGGTCTGTGGCCGATGGATCTATGCAGTCGGCGGCTCGCCGAATGCCGCCAGAAGCATGGGTATACCGGTAAAGGGCGTTCTGCTCTCGACCTACATTATCTCAGGCTTTTGTGCCGGCGCCGGCGCGGTGCTGCTGGCGGGACGAACCGGCGCCGCCTCGCCGATCTACGGCAATCTCTTGGAGCTCGATACGATTGCGGCGGTGATAATCGGCGGTGCCAGCTTCCTCGGCGGACGAGGCCATCTCGGCCACGCTCTGATCGGCGCCGTGCTAATCGGCGTCATCCGCAACGCCCTTAACCTTCTCGGCGTCGACGTGTTCTTTCAAATGATCGCGATCGGTCTCGTCATCGTCATCGCCGTTGAGGCCGATGTGCTTCGTAACCATCTCGAGGCGCGCGCGCGTGTGCTTCAATCGGCGAGAGTGCAATGAACGCTGCATCCGCTCCACCGGTCCTTTCGGTTCGAAATGCGCAGAAGCGCTTTGGCGCCATTCATGCCCTGAAAAATGTAAGCTTTGATGCATATGCAGGCGAGGTAACCGCTCTTCTGGGTGACAACGGCGCCGGCAAGTCGACGCTCGTCAAATGCATTAGTGGGCTTCATAGCCTCGACGAAGGAGAGATCCTCGTGGATGGTGCTCCCGTATTGCTCCATTCAACGGCGGCGGCCCGCCGCGCCGGCATTGAAACCGTCTATCAGGATCTGGCGCTTTTCGACAATCTGACCCCTGTGCAGAATTTCTATTGCGGGCGAGAAATCTCTTTCCCTTCCTGGCTGCCGCGCCCGCTCCGCTTCCTCAATACCGGCGTGATGAAGCGGGAAGCAGCGCGTGTGATCGATCGCCTGAAGGTCAAGCTGCCGCGGTTCGACGCGCCGGTCGCGCTGATGTCTGGTGGACAGCGACAGGCGATCGCGGTCGCGCGCGCCATTGTTTTTGCGCGCAAGCTTGTGATCCTTGACGAGCCAACGGCCGCCCTCGGCGTGCGAGAATCTCGCCAAGTTCTTGACCTTGTCAATCAGCTCAAAGCCGAAGGCAATGCCGTGATCATAATCACGCACAATATGGAACATGTCGTCGAAATCGCCGATCGGGCCGTGGTGCTGCGGCAGGGTCGCAAGGTGGGTGAACTGAAGCCAGCCGAAGCGAACAAGCAGGACCTTGTCGCGATGATTGTAGGCGCCGAGGCTTAAGGGAGATCACTGCTTCGATAGGGCAGTGGACAACGAGATCGCTCTAGAGGAGGGCGATCGAAACATGGGAGGTGTTATGATGAAACCGCAATCCCTGCTGGGAGCTCTTGCGCTTCTGGCTGTCGCTGTAGTCCCATCCTTGGCGCAGGAGCCGGTCAAGCTCGGCTTTATAACCAAATTCCCGGTACCGTTCTTCGCCACAATGGAGAACGCAGCCAAAGATTATGCAAAAAGAAATCCCGGCGTCGAGATCATCTACGGCCAGGGGACGTCCGCAACTGACATCGAGGGCCAGATTGCACAGATCGAGTCGATGGTGACACGAGGCGTGCAGGGCATCGCCCTCACGCCCGTCGATCCTACCGTGTCCACGGCTCTGGACAAGGCGGTGGCCGCCGGCGTCAAGGTCGTCCTGATGGATAACAATATTCCGGATTGGAAAGGCAGAACGGCGCTTGCCACGACCAATAATTTTGCCGCGGGCAAAATCGCGGGCGAATATCTCAAAACGGTTCTCAAAGCGGGCGATACGCTCGGGATTCTCGAGGGTGTGCCCGGTGTGCCAGCGCTTGATGACCGTGTGAAGGGCATGCTTGAAGGGCTGCAGGGCCTTGACGTCAAGATCGTCGGGAAAGGCGCAACAAACTGCACTGAGGAACTCGGGATCAGTGTCGCCGAAGACCTGCTGACGAAGAACCCGGACCTCAAGGCCATTTATGCCGCTTGCGGCCCGCCCGCTGCTGGCGCTGCGCGCGCCATCAAGAACGCCGGCACTGCCAATGACAAGATTGTGCTGGTCGGTTTCGACTTCTGCTGTGGTGAAGAGGAAGCGCTGAAGAGCGGAGTCGAGGATGCTTCGGTGGCGCAATTCCCCACGAAGATGGCTGAACTCGGTGTGGAAGCGCTGGTAAAATCGATTCGCGGAGAGACGGTGGAGTCTTTGATCGATTCCGGCGCCGCGCTCGTGACGCCCGAGAATATGGCGCAATTCAAGTAAACCGTTGCCGCTCTGTGCAATTTGCAGAGAGCGCATATCGACCTTGCTGTTGCCTAGCAAACGGCCCGTGCTTCGTGGGGCGGGCCGGACCTGCGGCCTCTCGCACGCGGCCGCGCTTCAGCGCCGCTGGTTCGGCAGCACGCCAGCGCGTTTGTCGGCTTCGATCGCCGAGATCACGTCGGCATAGGGCTCCTGGCGGGCGACGCTCCAATAGCGCAGTTCGTCGAGCGGGATCTGTTTTCCCGTCATTGCGCAGACGACATAGGAACCGGGCGAGAGAATCTGGAAATCGCCATCGAGATAGCGGATCTTCGCCTCGCGGTTTCCGTGCCCTTCGAACAAATTCATGCGCTCCGTTCCCTGCAGCCTCTCATGCGTTTGCCATACTCCGGCAGAGGCGGCTTTTCCAGCTTTTTTAGCTTCTGCCGAAAAGCCGCTCGATATCGCTGAGCTTCAATTCGATATAGGTCGGCCGGCCGTGATTGCACTGGCCGGAGCCGGGCGTCACTTCCATTTCCCTGAGCAGCGCGTTCATTTCCTCCGGCCGCAGCCGCCGGCCGGAGCGCACCGATCCGTGGCAGGCCATGGTCGCCGCCACATATTCGAGCTTGGCCGACAGGCCCGACGCCGTGTCCCATTCGGCGATCTCGTCGGCAAGCTGGCGGATCAGGCCATGTGCATCGACCTCGCCGAGCATGGCCGGTGTCTCGCGCACGGCGATCGCCCCGGGGCCGAAACGTTCGATCGCCAGGCCAAGCTCGGAAAGCTCGCCCGCATGCTGCATCAGCCGGTCGCAATCCTCTTCCGGAATGTCGACGATCTCCGGAATGAGCAGCACCTGCGAGGCCAGCCGCTTCGAATGCAGCGCCTTGCGCATCGCCTCGAACACCAGCCGCTCATGGGCGGCATGCTGGTCGACGATGACAAGCCCGTCCTCGGTCTGGGCGACGATGTAATTGGCGTGGATCTGTGCCCGCGCGGCGCCGAGCGGGTAACGGGCTATAGTGTCGGCTGCTGCCGGCTGCGGCGAAAATTGCGGCTCGGCCCGCGCCGTCGGCATCGACAGCCCGTCGAAAGAGGCCTGCGGCCGTTCACCGAGGCCGCTTGCCGGCTGGTAGGGCCGGGAGGGCGAGGTCTCGGCCGACCATGCCGTCTGCGGCCGCTGGGCGTAGGACTGAAAACCGGGACGGAAGGCGCGCAGCATGTCGCTCGCCCCGGTCGTTGCCGCTCGGCTGCCGTCGCGTGCCAGGGCCTCGCGGACGGCGCCGACGATCAGGCCGCGCACCAGGCCGGGGTCGCGGAAGCGCACGTCGGATTTGGCCGGATGCACGTTGACGTCGACGAGTGCGGGATCGAGGGTGATCGACAGCACCACCACCGGATGGCGCCCGGAGGGAATCGTCTCGGCATAGGCGCCGCGGATTGCCGACAGGATCAGCTTGTCCTGCACCGGCCGGCCGTTGACGAAGGCATATTGATGGGCGGAGTTGCCGCGATTGAAGGTCGGCACGCCGGCAAAGCCGGTCAGCGAAATCTCTTCGCGCACGGCGTCGAGGGCGATGGCGTTGTCGCGGAAGTCCTTGCCGAGCACCTGCGCCATGCGCGCCAGATGGTCGTCGCCGGTCGCCGGAAATTCCAGCGTCGTGCGGTCGGAGCCGGACAGCACGAAGCGCACGGCCGGGAAGGCGATCGCCATGCGCTTGACGATCTCGGTAATGGCGCCGGCCTCGGCCTTCTCGGTCTTCAGGAATTTGAGCCGCGCGGGGGTCGCGAAGAAAAGATCGCGCACTTCGACGATCGTCCCGGGATTGGCGGCGGCCGGGCGCAAATGCGCGATCTTGCCGGCGTTGACGGCGATCTCGTGGCCGCCGGCGCTGTCGCGCCTGCGGCTGGCGATGCTGAGCCTGGCGACCGAGCCGATCGAGGGCAGCGCCTCGCCGCGGAAGCCGAGCGTGCGGATATTATCGAGCGTGTCCGATAGTTTCGAGGTGCAGTGGCGCCGGACCGCCAGCTCCAGATCGGCCGCGTCCATGCCCGAGCCGTTGTCGCTGACCCGCAGCAGCGCCTTGCCGCCGCCCGCCGTGGCGATCTCGATGCGCGTGGCACCCGCATCGAGCGCGTTTTCGATCAGTTCCTTGGCCGCGCTCGCCGGCCGTTCGATGACTTCGCCGGCGGCGATCTGGTTGATGAGCGTTTCGGAAAGCTGTCTGATGGCCATGGGCTATTTTCGAGGATTCGTGGGGCGGAGGGAAGGGCTTTCGATATACTTTCCCAAAGCGTAGTTCCGGCCTTCGCCAAATTCGGGGATAGGTAATGTTAAGCCGGTTTTAACATAAAAATGGCATTTCTATTCATATACCTCCGGAAGTTTTCGAAATCGAACAGATGTGGGACGCAATTGCATGAGTGCCGGCTTCGAAAAGGCGGACCCATCATCGGAAACCGACGGGATTTCCGCCGGGGCCGATCTGCAGACGGCGCTTTTCGATGTGGTGTGCGACAGCCTCTCGGCAGCTTTCATCATCTACGACAAGAACGATCATCTGATTTTCGCCAGCCGCCAGACGCTGGAATTCTTCCCGCTGCCGCTGGAGATGCTGAAATCAGGCACGCGGCTTCGCGATTTCCTCGGGGCGGTCTACGACACCGGCATTCGCCAGCAATATGACGTGAAGCAGCGCGGCTCGCTGAGCCGCGAGGACTGGCTGTCGCAGAAAATCGCCTCGCATTGGCGCGAGCGCTTCGAAGCCGTCGAGCGCCATGGCGCCGACAGCTGGGTGCGGTTCGTCAAACGCAGGCTGCCCGGCGGCTACGGCGTCACCATCATTTCCGATATTTCCGAGGATAAGAAGCGCGAAGAGCAATGGCGCTCGGATCTGGAGCGGGTGCAGCTCACCGAGGACATTCTCGACAATCTGCCCTTCCCGCTTTTCGTCAAGGACCGCAACCTCACCTATGTCGCGGTCAACCTCGCCTTCTGCGAGAAATATCAGACGACCGCCGACGAAGTGCTCGGGCGCAAGAGCAGCGATCTTTTTTCGGAAGAGATCGCCAAGCGCTTCGAAGAGAGCGACCGTCATGTGCTGGAGACCGGCGAGATGTCCGTCTCCCGCCAGCGGCAGATCTCCCGCGACGGCATCGAGCGCGACATTGTCAGCCGCAAACACCGCATCGGCAAGCCGGGCCGCTATTTCCTGGTGTCGACCATGCAGGATCTGCCGCGCGACGGCGCCGATCTCGACGAGTTCGGCCGGGCATCGGCGATCACCACCTCCAGCAATCAAAGCTATCGCCGCGCCTATGTGCCGGTGCCGAGCGCCGTCGAGCGCCGTGAGCCGGCGGCGATGGAAGCGATCGTTCCGGAGAATTTCTCCGGCCGCAAGGTTCTCGTCGTCACCGCCGACCTCGCCGCCGAGACCGCCGCGCTGCGGACGCTGTCGAAATACGGTTTCGAATCCTGCTCGGTCCGCGGCGAGGACGAGGAGGAGCGGTTCCTGGAAATTGCCACCTCCTCCGGCATCTCGCTCGATCTCTTGATCATCGACAACCAGATGGGCATGCGCTGCCTCGAACTCGCCGAGCAATACGGCATCCCGGCGCTGGTCATGGACGGTTTCCAGATTGCCAACGAGCTCACCTTTCAGATCGCCCGCCACTTCAACCGCAACAGCCGCAACAGCAGCACTGGCGCGGATACGGACTGGGAAATCAGCATTTCCGACGAGGTCGTCGGCCTGCAGGTTCTCGTTGCCGAAGACAATGACATCAACCAGATCGTTTTTTCGCAGATCCTCGAAGGCCTCGGTTATCGCCATATGATCGCGGCGACCGGTGACGAGGCCGTGCGCCTCTGGGCCGAGCACCGGCCGCAGATCGTGCTGATGGATATTTCGCTGCCGGGCTTCAACGGCTTCGAAGCCGCCCGCCTGATCCGGCAGATGGAGGAAACCGGCGGCGGAAGCCACACCCCGATCATCGGCGTGCTCACCCAGGCCTTCGAACGAGACCGCGCCGAATGCGTCAAAGCAGGCATGGACGATGTCATCATGAAACCGGTCAGCCCGGATATGCTCGAGGCCGTCTTCCAGAGGCATCTGATGGAAGAGGTGATGCGGGCGCGCGGCTGATGCCTGTCATCAGGACGTGTGCAGCGGTTCCGGGCTAACGGCATGCCAAAAAACCAAGAACTTTGGCCGGACCAGCCGTCAACTCCCGGATTCTGGGGTGATTCAGCGTCAATGCCTGCTGATTTACTATCAAATTGTTAAGACATGCCGGTCATTCTTTGCATGGCGCGGGAAAGCTCGGGTGGATGATGAAATCGGCGGACATGGCTTTCTCGACCGTCGGTCAGAATGAGCTTCAGGCGATGGCCTATACCGATCCGCTGACCGGATTGGGGAACCGCAATCGCATGCGGGAGAAGGTCTTGCAGATCTCTTCCGAGCGGGCCAGCGATCCGGCCCCCTTCACCATCGGCATCGCCAATCTCGACAGTTTCAAGCCGATCAACGATCTCTTCGGCTCGGCCGCCGGCGATGAAATCCTTTGCCAGGTCGCCCATCGCCTTAGGGCCTGCATTCCCGATGGCGCGCTGGTCACCCGCCATGACGGCGATGAATTCGCCTTCGTGCTGCCGCTGATCTTCGAGCGGGCGAGTGCCGAGAAATTCGGCCAGATGATCCGCGAGGTGCTGTCGGCCCCCTATGATCTCGGCGACCGCAACGTCCGTCTCTCCGCTTCCCTCGGCTTTGCCATCTACCCGTTCGCCGGAGAAGATTGCGAGGAGCTGCTGAAGAGTGCCGAAACCGCGCTCTACCGTTCCAAGCGCCGCGGCCGCGGCCAGATCACCGTCTATTCGCGCGAGATCGCCCAGGAAATGAAGCGCGCGACGCAGCTCGAGCAGGCGCTCAGAAACGCCATCATATCGGACGCGATCGACGTGCATTTCCAGCCGATCGTCTCGCTCTCCAACAATCAGGTCGTCGGCTTCGAGGCGCTTGCCCGCTGGAACGATCCCGATCTCGGCTTCGTCTCTCCAGGCGTCTTCGTGCCGCTCGCCGAGGAGCGCGGCTTCATCGATGCGCTGTCGGAAGCGCTGCTGCGCAAGGCGGCGGAAGCAGCGCTCTCCTGGCCGCGTGAACTCTTCCTGTCCTTCAATCTCTCCTCGGCCCAGCTGATGGATCCGGGCACGAGCGGCAGCGTGCTGTCGATCCTCGGCCGCGTCGGCTTCGATCCGCATCGCCTGGAGCTCGAGATTACCGAGACGGCGGTGATGAGCTCGGCCGATACCGCCCACCGCATCATCGCCGATCTGCGCGCCGCCGGCGTGCGCATTTCGCTCGACGATTTCGGCACCGGCCAGTCGAGCCTCGGGCGCCTGCGCGACTTCATCTTCGACAAGATCAAGATCGACCGCGCCTTCGTCTCCCGCATCAATTCCGACCGCGCCTCCGAACACATCATCAAGGCGATCCTGACCATGTGCGACGGCCTGGAACTGGAAGTCGTGGCCGAGGGCATCGAGGATTATGCCGAGGCGGTGAAACTGCGCACGCTCGGCTGCGGCATGGGCCAGGGCTATCACTTCGGCCGCCCGGCCGATGGCATCGCCAC
The DNA here is from genome assembly GCF_030053155.1 of Rhizobium sp. BT03. Taxonomy (NCBI): domain Bacteria; kingdom Pseudomonadati; phylum Pseudomonadota; class Alphaproteobacteria; order Hyphomicrobiales; family Rhizobiaceae; genus Rhizobium; species Rhizobium sp. BT03. The sequence goes on along the minus strand of NZ_CP125640.1, from coordinate 1,737,941 downwards.
GCTGCGTTTCCTGCACGAGAATTACTACGATTCGGCCATGGTGGAGCGTGTCAGCGCATAAAGCGCGTCGCATGCGACGCGCTTTAGCTCTTTGTTTTGATGCATGTCGTTATCCCGGAACCGCTGCACACTTCCGGGCGACATGCATTGGAGCATGATGCCGAAAAGTGTGAGCGGTTTTCGGATGACATCACGCTTTCACGAATGGCGCGGCATAAAGCGATGGCGCCCCTAGGAGCGCCATCACCTACGCTATACTACCGCGCGCGCGGTTTGCTGGGCCCCAGCCTGGTTGGCGCCAATTTGCGTCAGCCCTGCCTACTTGGGCGTAGTCGAGCCGGTTGCCGTGGTATCGGTGCCGGGCGCAGCCGGAGCCTTTTCGGCCGACTGCATGGCCAGCGTCTTGAACTCAGGGGCGGCCTTCAGCGACTCAGCCGTTTCGCTGGTCGTCAGCTTGACGCTGCCGTCCTGGGTATTCTGGGCGATGGTGATCTTGTCCATCGGCACGGCGACGTTCTTTTCGCCGATGCCGAGGAAGCCGCCGACGCCAACGATCGCAGCAACCAGGCCGCCATCCTTCTTCATGATCAGGTCGTTGACGCTGCCGATGCTTTCATTGTTGCCGTTATAGACCGACTGGCCGATATAGGTGTTGGCGCTGACCTGGTCCGGAGCCTGCTCCGTGATATAGCCGGCCTGTGCCGTGTCTGCCGTCGGTGCCGGAGCCGGAGCCTGTGCGGCATCGCCTGCGGGCTTGGTGACGTCAGGGGTGACCGGCGGCTTCGGGGCTGCCGGATCGGCGGGAGCGGCCTGCGTCGGCGCGGCCGGATCCGCCGGCTGCGGCGCCGCCTGCGAGAATGCCGCCGGTGCGAAAGCCGTGGCAAACAGCGCGCCAGCGGCAACGGTCGTCAAGAGTTTGCGTGTCATTTCGAACCTACCTTCATGTCCTAGAGTGGTCGCTGACCCGGCAATGTTGATGTTTATTGCCGCGCCGGTTCGAAAGGACAATGACTGGTGCGCCGATTGGTTCCGGTTGAAAACACGGAAAATTTCTCGATTTTCACGGAACTTTTATCGCGAAACCCCGCCAGAACGAAAAAAGGCGCTCCCGGTCGGGAACGCCTCTGATGGCCGCGGACGGGCAGGCGCGGATCGCCCGGTCAGATCACATAGACCGGATCGAACACGCCTTTGACGTCGATGCCGAGTTCCAGCAGCGCGCCGGCGCTGGGCTGCGCAGAACGCGCATCCTCGTCGAGGCCCTCCCAGGCCGTCGTCACCGCCAGCCGGTCGGCATTGACGCCGATGAAAGCGGGGCAGGAGGGCTGGACGGCGGGAACCTTGTAGCGCGAGATGCGCAGCCCGTCGGGATTGTAACGGTCGACGACGCCGGCGCCCCAGCGCGAATTCCAGATATAACCGTCGGCATCGACCACCGAGCCGTCGATGTCGCCGGGCTCGTTGGCGCTGTCGACCAGCACGATCGGCTCGCCTGTGGGCAGGCCGGTCTGCGGATCGACCATGACGCGCATCAGCCGGTTGAGGCGGGAGTCGGTATAATAGCCGAAGGTGCCGTCGGGCGAGAAGCAGATCGAATTCGGGATGCTGATGCCGTTGAAGATCTTCGTCACCTTGCCGCCGGCGACATGATAGATGGCGCCGGCCTGGTTTTCCGCCCGCTTGCTCATCGTGCCGATCCACAGCGCACCGGAAGGATGGGTACGGCCGTCATTGGAGCGGTTTTCCGGCTTGTCGTTTTCGAGCGCGGCGTAGAAGGTGAGATTGCCGCTGGCCACATCGCGAACGAAAAGCCCTTCCTCCGTCGCGATCAACTGCCGTCCGGCGTCGATACGGGCAAGCACGCTCGCCATGGCAGGCAGCGGATGCACCTTTTTGGCGCCGCTGGAAAGATTGAGCTCGTGCAGCTCCTTGCCGAGGATGTTGAACCACCAGACAGTGTTGCTGTCCGGATCATAGGTCGGACCTTCGCCGAGAACGGAATTGGTGTTGCAGAGGGTCTTGCCCTCGAACTCGTAGATATCGGTCATACGCTCACGCTCCCAATGGCTGCATCATAGGCGTAAATGGTCGCCTTGGCGCGCTCGGCAACCTCTGCCGCGGTCATTCCCGGCTTGTAGAGGCTGGTGCCGAGGCCGAAGGCGAAGATGCCGGCCTTGGTATAATCGCCGAAATTCTTGTCCGACACACCGCCGACGGCGGCAATCGTCAGCTCCGGCGGCAGGATCGCCCGGATCGCCGTGATGCCCGAGGGCCCGAGCACGCTTGCCGGAAAGAATTTGAGACCGGTGGCGCCGGCCCGCGCTGCGGCGAGCGCCTCTGTCGGCGTAAAGACGCCGGGCATCGTCACCATGCCGTATTGGCGCGCCCGGATGATCACCTCGGGCTCGACATTCGGCGTGACGAGCAGCGTGCCGCCGGCCGCATGCAGGCTGTCGACCGCCTCGACCGTCAGCACCGTGCCGGCGCCGATCAGCACCTCGGCCGGCGCCATCTTGGCGGCGATCTCGATCGATTTGAACGGTTCCGGCGAATTCAGCGGGATCTCGATTGCCGTCAGGCCGTTGTCGATCAAGGCGCCGACGACGCTTTCGGTCTCGTCGGGCCGGATGCCGCGAAGGATGGCGATCAGCGGGCGTTTCATGTCGGGGAAGGGGATACGGTTCATCGTGTCGGCTTTCTCAATTCGGCCAGATGGCTTCGGCGGCGGCCGAAAGCCCGCGGCGCACGGCGGCGTCCGCATCGATGGCGGTGAAGGTCAGGGAGAGTGTTCTGAAGGCCTGTTCGTAGAGCGCCTGCAGGCGCCCCGAGGCGACCAGGGTGATGCCTGAGTTGGCGGCATTCTGCAGTGCGCCGGCGATTTCGAGGCCGATCAGCGTACCGGAGAGCCGGGCTTGCGCTGATGCGGCGGAGATCCCGTGCAGGAGCTGGCCCGAGCGGGCGGTAAACAGCAGATTGGAGGCAAGCGCGGGCCGCGCGAAAGCGGCCGATACCGCCGCCTCGAAGGCCGCTGCATCAGCCGGCTGCGCCTCGGCGCCGGCAACGGCATGCGACAGGATCGTGTGTTTGCTGATGACGTCGAAGAGTTCGCCGGTCATGAAGGTCGAAAAGCCAGTGACCTTGCCGTCGCCCACATGCACCCACTTCGAATGGGTGCCGGGCATGCAGACCGCCTGGGCGCCCGAGCTTGCGGTGCCGAGCGCGCCGAGAAGCTGGGTTTCCTCGCCGCGCATGACGTCGGGTGTCGCGGCATTCCGCTGGGCAAGGCCCGGCAGAATGCGGATATCGCGGCTTTCTCCCGGCACGGAGACCGCCGCCGTCAGGACCGAGGTGAGGGGCGCCGGCACGTCGATATAACCGGCCTCGACCCAGCCCTGCCGGGCGCCGGCCATGCCGCAGACGATCACCGGCAGGTTCTCAGGCGCCTCGACGGCGGCGAGATGGCCCGACAGCACTTGGGAAAAGCCGGTTTTTGCGGCACTCGTCATGCCTTCGCCGCTGCGGCGTTCGGCAAGAATGCCGCCGTCCCGGCCGATCAGCCAGAGCCGAAAGCTGCTGGTGCCCCAGTCCACCGCGACATAAGCGGGATTAGCCATTATAGAATGCCTCCATCGACAATCAGGGACTGGGCGGTCATTCCGGCCGCGCAGTCGGATGCAAGAAACAGGCAGGGACCGACGATCGCGTCGGGCTTGAGCGCGACCTTCAGGCACTGCTGCTCCACCGAGCGCGCGATGCTCTCCTCGGTCAGCCAGAGCTGCATCTGCCGTTCGGTGACGACCATGCCGGGCAGGATGCAGTTGACGCGGATATTCTCCGGGCCGAGCCGGCCCGCCATGCTCTTGGTCAGCCCGACGACCGCCGCCTTCGCCGCCGCATAGGCGGGAAAACCGCCCATGTTCAGCTTGAAAGCGATCGACGACATATTGATGATCGCTCCGCCCCCGGCCGCCCGCATCGAGGGTGCTGCCGCCTGCGAGGTGAAGAACACATGCCGCAGGTTGACCGCCTGGTTGTTGTCCCAATAGGCCTCGGTCACCGCGTCGAATTCATGGCGGTCGTCCCAGGCGGCATTGTTGACCAGCACCCGGATCGGCCCGGAGCTGGCGACGACGGTATCGACCGTGCGCCGGATCGCCTCGATGTCGCGCAGGTCGGCATGGTGGAAGGAGACCGGATGCGCCGTCTCCCGCGACAGCCTTTCGGCGAACGCGCCGCCGGCCGCCTCGGCGATGTCGATGAACGAGACCTTGGCGCCCTGGCGCGCAAAGCCTTCGACGATCGCAGCGCCGATGCCCGATCCGCCGCCGGTCACCAGCACGGTTCGGTCTCTGAACTCCGGAAATTGTGCCGGCATCGCGATCGCCCTTTGATATTCTATATGTTCCATTATTTGGAACTTAATTTGACTATGTGGAATTATCGAATTATGCTGACCATGCTGTCAAGGGCGGACGAGACGATGACTTCAAATAGCGAAAGCATGGCGCAGACGCGCGAGACCGGCACGCTCGGCAAACTGATGGTTCTGCTCGATCTCGTCACCCATGCGGATGCGCCGCTGCGTTTCACTGATATACTGGCCCTTGCCGGCCAGCCGCGCGGCACATTGCATCGCCAGCTGAGCCATCTGGTGGAGGAAGGGCTGCTTGAGCTTGATGGCGACGGCCGTTATGCGCCGGGCCTGCGCCTGCTCGATTTCGCCGCGCGCAGCTGGGCACGCAACGAATTCCGGCTGATTGCCGAGCCGCACCTCGCCGAGCTACAGCAGGCGACCGGCGAGACGGTGCATCTCGGTGTCTTGAGGGGCCAGTCGATCATCTATCTCGACAAGGTCGACGGCCGTCAGCCGGTGCGGATGTATTCGCAGATCGGCAATGCCTCGCCCTGTTACTGCACCGGCGTCGGCAAGGCCGCCCTTTCGCTGCTTCCGGCTGATCTCCTCGCCGATCTCCTCGCCGGGCTGCGCTTCACCAGCTTTACCGCTTCGACCCATGTCTCGGCCGAATCGCTGCTTGCCGAAATCCGCGAGATCGCCGATCAGGGCTATGCCTTCGACCGCGAGGAGCATGAGGCCGGCATCCGCTGCGTCGCCGCCCCCGTCTGGTCGCAGGATCGGACCTTTATTGGTGGCATTTCGATTACCGGCCCCGCCTATCGTCTGTCGATGGAACTTCTACGCCAATGGGCCGTTCCAGTTCAGCTGGCAGCTGGGAGGATCATGGAAGGCATGCGCATCCGGCTGGGCCCGCGGCGCTAATGCAATCAGGGAGCATGCTTATGATGAGGGCGATATTGAGATTTGCCGGCGAATCACGACAACTGCAAATAGTCCGCGAAATCGATTAACCACTTGCCGGCCGAACGCTGCATGCGCTGGCCGACTCCGTTTGATCCAACCAGCGATCGTCATTCCCCGATGCAATCGAGCCGGCCGCTGTGCCGAAGATGAAGAAATGTGATGGCACCCTTGTCGCAAACATCCCCGGAAGACGACGACTATATCCAGGAAATAGCCGGCCTGAAGACCCAGTTCGATATTTTCCGCTTCCTGAAACGCGTGACGGAAGCCTATCGCAGCCGCGCCTTCCTGGTTCTCAACCTGCCGCCGGTCACCTCTCTAGATATCCAGGGCAGCACCGTCATCACCAGCTGGCCGGCGGAGCTTCTGGCGCTCTACGACCAGGAGAGCCTGCTGGTGAACAGCCCGGTTCTGAGGCGGCTTAGAACCTCCGCACGGCCCTTCTTCTATGACATGTCGCGCGAGAACTGGTCGCGCGACGACGGCAAGTCGGTGCTCGTCGCCTCGCTGTTCGAACGTTTCAGGATGATGCGCGGCGCCTATTTCCCGACGCATGAGCCATCCGGCCTGCGCGGCGCCATCTCTTTCGCCGGCGACCGCGAGCCCTTCAGCCCGGCGGAGATGCGCGAACTCTGCTATATCTCCATCCATGTCTATGACAGGCTCGCCGAGATCCGCAATCTCGATACCCGCATGACGGACACGCTGACCGACCGGGAAATCGATTGCCTCAACTGGACGGCGGCCGGCAAGACCAGTGCCGAAATCGCCGAAATCCTCACTCTTTCCGAGCACACGGTCAACCATTACCTCAACCGCGCCACCAAGAAGCTCGATACGGTCAATCGGACTCAGGCGGTGGCCAAGGCGCTGCGGATCGGCCTGATCAAATAAAATGCAAAAGGCGCGGCGGGTTTTCGCCGGCCGCCCAGCGCTTGGGCATATGCTGACCCGCTGGCGGCCGTCCCAGCCCGCATTTGTGCCATTTCCGCCGATTTTCCGTCTGGCACGCTTTCTGCTTCTCTTTTGACAAAGGCCCAGAGGGGACTTGGACCAGCGCCAGGAAATGGCGCGGCCGCGCTCCGCTGCCCGACGCCGATGCCGCTTTCCCAAGCCTTCGGCGTCGGCGGCGGCTGTTGCGTTTTGGCACCGCCTCTTGCACGGCTGCGCGCGATTTGGCCTTTCCCCTTCATTTTTCGCTGGCCTTTTTGTCGGCTTGCGCTAGTTCGCCCCGGATTGCGCCGGTTCTCGGGGAGGCCGTTGCGGCCATCAGGGCGAAAGCCCGGCGGACTTGATGGCCGCAACGGATTGCCCATTCTCCCCGGCGCCTTTTGCAAGCCGCCAAAACGATTTTCCCGCCGATGATTTTGTTTGGCGAAGGCGCCCGTCTCCACTATCTCTACTGCATGATTTCAGTCTTGATCGGGTTCGATGAAGGCTGAAATCATGCAGCAATTCAAAGTGCTACAGCGCTCTTTGCGCGTCTTGAAAGACGCGCGGCGCTCTGGTCTGCAAGAAGAAGCAGTGAGGGTGGAATGACCGACGTCACCAAGGAACAGGTTCTCGAAACGCTGAAGACCGTGCGCGGACCGGATCTCGAGCACGATATCGTCGAGCTCGGCATGGTTTCCGATGTCTTCATCTCCGACGGCAAGGTCTATTTCTCCATCACCGTTCCGGCCGATCGCGCCAAAGAGCTCGAGCCGATGCGGCTCGCCGCCGAGCGCGTCGTCAAGGCCATGCCCGGCGTCAAGGGCGCGCTCGTCGCACTGACCGCAGACAAGAAAGCCGCCACGGCCGCTCCGGCTGCCCGCCCCATGCCGAACCCGCCGCACGGCCATGCCGGCCACGATCATGCCGGCCACGATCATGATGGGCATGATCACCGGGGCCACGCCCATGCGCCGCAGCAACAGCCGCCGCGGGCCGGCAAGATCGGCGTTCCCGGCATCGGCGCCATCATCGCCGTTGCCTCGGGCAAGGGCGGGGTCGGCAAGTCGACCACCGCCGTCAACCTGGCGCTCGGCCTGCTTGCCAACGGCCTTCGCGTCGGCATTCTCGATGCCGATATCTATGGTCCCTCGATGCCGCGGCTGTTGAAAATTTCCGGCCGTCCGACCCAGATCGACGGCCGCATCATCAATCCGATGGAGAATTACGGCCTCAAGGTCATGTCGATGGGCTTCCTCGTCGACGAGGAGACGGCGATGATCTGGCGCGGGCCGATGGTCCAGTCGGCGCTTCTGCAGATGCTGCGCGAAGTCGCCTGGGGTGAGCTCGACGTACTGGTCGTCGACATGCCGCCCGGCACCGGCGATGCGCAGCTGACCATGGCCCAGCAGGTGCCGCTTGCCGGCGCCGTCATCGTCTCGACGCCGCAGGACCTCGCTTTGATCGATGCCCGCAAGGGCCTCAACATGTTCCGCAAGGTCGAGGTGCCGGTGCTCGGCATCGTCGAGAATATGAGCTATTTCATCGCGCCGGACACCGGCACCCGCTACGATATCTTCGGCCATGGCGGCGCCCGCAAGGAGGCAGAGCGCATCGGCGTGCCCTTCCTCGGCGAAGTGCCGCTGACGATGAACATCCGCGAAACCTCCGACGCCGGCACGCCGCTCGTCGCCTCCGAGCCGAACGGCGTCGTCGCCGGCATCTATCGCGGCATCGCCGCCAAGGTCTGGGAGCAGGTCGGCGGCCAAACCCAGCGTCCGGCACCGACGATCGTCTTCGAATAAGGCGCGTGACCCGGAACTGTGCGGCAGTTCCGGTTGGTGCACGCAGCCGCCGAATCACGATTGCCGACGCCCCAAATTGTGGGGGAAACGTGGTGAAAAGCCGCGCTTCACGGAAGATGTCTTGATTATTTCACGGCTTTGCTGCATATGCCGCGGCGCCATGATGGCGTTTGCTGCAGATGCTCAATGACGGCCGTCCTCGTTTGGAAGATTTCGGCCCGCCTGCAAGTTCGGAGTTGTCTTGTCGATCGAAGGATTGGTCGCTGCGATGCGGTGGAGCACAATGCGCATGCCGGCCTTTGAGGTTGGATGCAGCCGGAGTTCTATGAGCTTTTTTGATCCGTTTCCGTTGGGACCTGGGACGAGCGAGCCTCGCACTGCCGCGCTTTCGGCCGCATGGAAGGGCTGCCGGTGATCACCGCTTATTGTTCCAATTGCAGGTCGGTCGAGATCCGCGATCTGTCGCATGCCGCATCCTTCCCTGAGGATGTCGTCTGGATCGATATGATCGAGCCGAGCCGCGACGAGGAGCTCTATGTCGAGAAGGTTCTCGGCATCGAAGTGCCGACCCGTGATGATCTCAAGGATATCGAGCCCTCTGCTCGTCTCTACGTCGAAAACGATGCCGTCTTCATGACCGCCTCGCTCCTCTGGAAGGCCGATACCGACGCACCGACGCTGACCGATGTCGCCTTCATCCTGGCCGGAAACCGGCTGGTCACCATCCGCTACGCCCATCCCAAATCCTTTGCGCTGTTCATCGCCGCCCTGCACCGGCTGCCGGAAAACTGGCGCAGCGGCGCTGCCCTTCTCGCCAAGCTGCTGGAGACGATCGTCGACCGCACCGCCGAGATCCTCGAAGTCTCCGTCTCGCGCATCGACATCTTGTCGATGCATGTCTTCGGCGACCGGGCAAAAAAGGTGCGCAAGCCCTCGAACTATCTTGAAGAGAAGCTGCGCGATATCGCCGGCTATCACCGGATGATCAGCAAGGTGCGCGACAGTCTCGGCTCGCTGTCCCGTCTGCTGACCTTCTTTCACACGATCCCCGCGGTCCAGCAGGACCGCGAGACGAAGGAACTCTGCCGCACCGTCTCGCGCGATATCCAGTCGCTGTCGGAGCATGCCGCCTTCGTTGCAGGCAACATCACCTTCCTGCTCGACGCTTCGCTCGGTCTGATCAACATCGAGCAGAATTCGATCATCAAGATCTTCTCGATCGCTTCGGTGGTGTTCTTGCCGCCGACACTGGTCGCTTCCGTCTATGGCATGAATTTTCAGGTCATGCCGGAGCTGGCCTGGGCCGCGGGTTATCCCTATTCGCTGGCCCTGATGGTAATATCAGCCGTCATCCCCTTTTTCTTTTTCCGCTGGAAAGGCTGGCTCTGAGGAGCCTGTTGCAACTTCATGTCCGAAGAGAGCCATCCGAACGAATCCCAGATGACGCCGAAAAAGCTGTTCTATCTTGCGCTCGGTTCCGTCGGCGTCGTCTACGGCGATATCGGCACCAGCCCGCTCTATGCCTTTCGCGAGGCGCTGAAGCCCGTGGCCCATGACGGCCTCACCCGCTTCGAGGTCATCAGCCTAATCTCGCTGATGATCTGGGCGCTGACGATCATCGTCACCATCAAATATGTGCTCTTCCTGCTGCGCGCCGACAACGAAGGGGAGGGCGGCACGCTGTCGCTGCTTGCCCTTCTGATGAAGACCGCCAACGGCCATACCGCGATCCTGATGCTGCTCGGCCTGATGGGGGCTGCCCTCTTCCTCGGCGATGCGATGATCACGCCGGCGCTGTCGGTGCTCTCGGCCGTCGAGGGCCTGAAGCTCGTCACACCGAGGCTCTCGGAATATATCGTGCCGATTTCGGTGGTGATCCTGGCGCTGCTCTTCGTCGTGCAATCGCGCGGCACCGGCGCCGTCGCCAGGTTCTTCGGCCCGATCACCGCCGTCTGGTTCCTCGTCATGGCCGCCGCCGGCATTTCCCATATTTCGGATGATTACGGCATCCTTGCCGCCTTCAATCCCTATTATGCCGTCAGCTTCCTGCTGCATGAGGGCTTTTACGGCGTCGTCGTGCTTGGCGCCGTCTTCCTGACGGTGACGGGTGCGGAGGCGCTCTATGCCGATCTCGGCCATTTCGGCCGCCGCCCGATCCAATGGGCCTGGTTCCTGCTGGTCTTCCCGGCGCTGACGCTGAACTATCTCGGGCAGGGCGCCCTCGTTCTCGGCAATCCGGCGACGATGTCGGATCCCTTCTATCTGATGTACCCGAAATGGGCGCTGCTGCCGGTCGTCATCCTGGCGACCGCCGCAACGATCATCGCCAGCCAGGCGGTCATCACCGGCGCTTTCTCGATGGTGCGCCAGGGCATCAACCTCGGCTTCCTGCCGCGCATGGAAATCCTCTTCACCTCGGAAACCAATACCGGGCAGATCTTCGTGCCTTCGGTCAATGCCGTGCTGTTCATCGGCGTCATCTTCCTGGTCCTGAGCTTCAAGACCTCGGACGCGCTGGCGACCGCCTATGGCATCTCAGTTACCGGTGCGATGGTCGTCACCTCGATCATGGCCTTCGAATTCGTTCGCGCCCGCTGGAACTGGTCGCTTCCGGTGGCGGTGATCGCGCTCGCGCCGCTGGTCATGCTCGAACTGATCTTCCTCGGCGCCAATCTTTTGAAGATCCACGACGGCGGCTATATCCCGATCCTGATCGCCACGGCCTTTACCGTCGTCATGTGGACCTGGCGCCGCGGCAGCGCGATCCTGATGGAGAAGACCCGCCACACCGATATTCCGCTGCCTTCCTTCGTCAGCGCGATCGAGCGCAAGAGCGATCATTCGCCGGCCCAGGTTCCGGGCACCGCGATCTTCCTGACCAGCGATCCGGAATCGGCCCCCGCCGCCTTGCTGCACAATCTCAAGCACAACCATGTGCTTCACGACCGCAACGTCATCCTGACGATCCGCACCGTCAACAAGCCGCGCGTGCCGAGCCACGACCGCTACAAGGTCGAGCAGATTTCCGAGCGCTTCGCCCGCGTCGAACTGCTGTTCGGCTTCATGGAATCGCAGAATGTCTCGCAGGCGCTCGCGACGCTGCGCAAGACGGGACTGAAGTTCGACATCATGTCGACCTCCTTCTATCTCGGCCGCCGCAAGCTGGTGCCGGACGCCAAATCAGGCATGCCCTACTGGCAGGACCGGCTTTACATCGCGCTTGCCAACGCCGCCGCCAACCCCTCGGACTACTTCCGCCTGCCGGCCAACCGCGTGGTGGAACTGGGGTCGCATGTGATTATTTGACGGGTGGGAAGAGGGAGCGGTTGCACCGCCCTTTAAGACCCCTCCCCACAACGGGGAGGGCTTAACTTGTAGCACGGGCTTTCCACCTCTTCGACGTTTCGGGAGGAGCGAGGCGGTGCCCCGGGTTAGTCCCTCCCCCTTGTGGGGAGGGTTGGGGAGGGGCCTTTGCAAGGGCACAGATACACTCCATCCCCACAAAATTTCAGCCACATTAGAACATCCAAAACTTCGCATAGCCACATTCCGGCACGCCCCGTTAACCCGACGTCAAGGTTAATGAGAGATTTTCGATGGAATGTTCCCGCGTTCCATGCCCGGAGTTGGTGTTGCGTCGAAAGAGCTCTTCCCGTAGCAAGCTGCGTCTTCTTCCCGAGAACTGGGTGTCGCCCGCTATCTTCGGGCTCGCCGGCTGGCTGATCTTCCCGAGCGTCGCCTCTCATGCCGATCTCGCCGCCATGCTGGCCGGTCTCGATCGGGAAGGGGAGAACTGGCGCATGGTGCTGACCAATTCGCCGGCCGGCTCCATCCATCAGGCCGAACTGGCCTTCGCCGATCCTGGAGTGACGGGCTCGATCTCGTCAGGCGCCGGCATGGTGCTGCCGGATGGCCGCAAGGTGGCTTTCTCTGCCGTGGACAAGGGCACTGCCAAGGACAAGGACGCCGCCAAGGACAAGGGCCACGAGGACACGCCGGACGAGGATCGCGTCAACCGCGGCACGAAGAAAGGCCGGGTCGTCGCCGTCGAGAAGATGCAGCCGCCGAAGGATTTTTCCGCCGGCTCGATCCTCGAGCGCACGAAGATGCTCTTCACCCCGAGCTTCGATCTCAAGGACAGGTCGGCCTTCGTCAAGCCGAAGATCCAGGGCAAGGAAATCGAGATCGCCACATCTTTCTATAAAAAGCAGCCTGTGGTGACCGATAATGGCGTGCCGGCAATGCTGGCAAGCCTCGTCACCAGCGACAAGGCCGATGTCCTGGCGACTGCCTACGGGCCGGCCGCACCCGACTATTCCCGCCAATCGCCCTTCGATTCGATCCTCACCGATCAGGACAACGGCCGCTTCGTTCCGGAGATCGGCCCGCGCGACCATGCCTGGGCCGCCAGCATATTGGCGCCGAGCGTCTTTTCCGCCCGCGAACAGCAGTGCCTTGCCTCCGGCATCTATTTCGAGGCGCGGGGAGAATCGGTGAAGGGCCAGGCGGCCGTCGCCCAGGTGATCCTCAACCGCGTCCGCAACCCGTCCTATCCGAAAACCATCTGCGGCGTCGTCTACCAGAACGAGGATTGGCGCAACCGCTGCCAGTTTTCCTTCGCCTGCGACAGCATCAAGGACAGGGTGAACTCACAATATCACTGGCGGATGGCCCGCGATGTGGCGATGGCGGTGACATCAGGCAAGATCTGGCTGCCGCAGGTGGGCTCGGCGACTCATTACCATGCCGTCTATGTCAGGCCGAAATGGGCAAAGACCATGGAAAAGGTCGGCCGCATCGGTCTTCACGTCTTCTATCGCACCTATGGCGGCGGCTGGAGCTGAGATAAATCGCTTGGGCAAGCCGATTTGCCGGGCTTAAAAGCGGATTCTTTCCATCGAATTTAAGAGATCGGCCGAAATTCAGATTATCTCTTTGATTTGACACGATTATTTTCTGGCTGGACAGAAACTGTCTACGCCTTGACTATACCAATCCCTAAAACTATGTTGCGCGCGACTTCAGAACGGGCCGGAAGGGTTTCAACCTTCGCGTCCGGGGTCCGAATGACCGGGGTAGCGGGAGTGCGGGCGACGGGCAGGCGAGGAGAGATCCATGGCGGATGACCGCGAGGAAAGTCTTGAGAAGCGCCGTGCGCAACTGGAAGCGAAACTCGCGACCAAGCGCGTCGAGGCGAAAGTGGAAGAGGCAAACGAAGCTCGTTCCGAGGTAAGCCGCAAAGGTTATGCCCAGGCGATGAAGCTTTCCAGCGAGTTCATTTCCGCGATCGTCGTCGGTGCCGTCCTTGGCTATGTCTTCGACCGTTTTGTTGGCACGGCGCCTTGGGGGATGATCGTTCTTCTGCTTCTCGGATTCTGTGCCGGCGTTCTGAACGTGCTGCGTTCTGCGGGGGTGGTGGCCCATCCCCTGGACGACAAGGACGACAAGAAATAAGGACCGGTTCCCGGTCCAGTGCAATGATCCCGCGTCCTGCGGGCCAAAGAGAGAGAACAAGCGGTGTCTAACGATCCGACTCATCAGTTCCTGATCCAGAAGATTGTGCCGATCGAAATCGGCGGAATTGATTTTTCGTTCACCAATGCATCGCTCTTCATGGCCGCTTCGGCAGCCGTTGCCGCCGGCTTCCTCTATTTCGCCACCTCGAACCGCGCCATCGTGCCGGGCCGTTCGCAGTCGGTCGCGGAAATGTCCTATGAATTCATCGCCAACATGCTGAAGGAAGGCGCCGGCAAGCAGGGAATGAAATTCTTCCCGCTGGTCTTCTCGCTCTTCATGTTCGTGCTGACGGCGAACCTGCTCGGCATGTTCCCCTATTTCTTCACGATCACCAGCCAGATCATCGTCACCTTCGCGCTGGCGATCCTCGTCATCGGCACGGTTCTCGTCTACGGCTTCTATAAGCACGGTTTCCACTTCCTGAATGTCTTCGTGCCCTCGGGCGTGCCGGGCATATTGCTGCCGCTGGTCGTCTCGATCGAAATCATTTCCTTCCTGTCCCGTCCGATTTCGCTCTCCGTTCGTCTTTTCGCCAACATGCTCGCCGGTCACATCACGCTGAAGGTGTTCGCAGGCTTCGTCGCCTCGCTTGGAGCCCTCGGTGCAGTCGGTGTCGGCGGCGCAGTTCTTCCCCTCATCATGACCGTCGCCCTGACCGGTCTCGAGTTCCTCGTCGCCTTCCTTCAGGCTTACGTCTTTGCGGTGCTGACTTGCATGTACCTCAACGACGCAATCCATCCGGGCGGGCACTAAGGATAACGACAACGACGTCTCCAGGGCGTCAGTCATTCGCCGCAACAACCATTTCAAAGGAGTTCAACATGGAAGCGGAAGCAGCAAAGTTCATCGGTGCAGGCCTGGCTTGCTTTGGTATGGCCGGTACGGCTCTCGGCCTCGGCAACATCTTCGGCAGCTACCTCTCCGGCGCTCTGCGCAATCCGTCTGCCGCTGACAGCCAGTTCGGCCGTCTGGTATTCGGCTTCGCCGTTACGGAAGCTCTGGGCATCTTCTCGCTGCTCGTTGCTCTCCTCCTCCTCTTCGCCGTCTGATATCGGCGAATAGATGGATCACGGCCTGCGATCGCACGCCGTGATCCTTTGCATTTGCAGTCCACCTGGAGGTGAGCATGTTTTTTGTGACCCCGGCTTACGCTGAAGAAGCACCGGCGGCAGCGACCGGCACGGATGCGCACGCCGCTCCGGCCGCAGGCGAGGTCCATACCGAGACCGGTGTTGCCGAAGGCGAACACGCCCGCGGCCCGTTCCCGCCTTTCGATTCGACGACCTACGCATCCCAGCTGCTGTGGCTGGTGATCACGTTCGGCGTTTTCTATTTGCTCATGCAAAAGGTCATCGCGCCGCGCATCGGGGCGATCCTCGATCAGCGTCACACGCGCATTTCCCAGGATCTGGAAGAAGCTGGCCGCCTGAAGGCGGAAGCCGACGCCGCTGTCCAGACCTATGAAGGTGAACTGGCTGCTGCCCGCGCCAAATCCAACGCGATCGGCTCCGCCGCACGCGACGCCGCCAAGGCCAAGGCCGAGGAGGACCGCCGCGCTGTCGAGGCGAGCCTGTCGGAAAAGATCAAGGCTGCCGAGCTCCGCATCGGTGAGATCAAGGCCAAGGCCTTCGCCGACGTCGGCACCATTGCCGAGGAAACGGCGGCTGCGGTCGTCGAACAGCTGATCGGCGGCACCGCTGCCCAGGCAGATGTCGCCGCCGCCGTCGCGGCCGCCAAGAAGGAGGCTTGATCGATGGATATTTTTCACCTTGACGCCACTTTCTTCGCCTTTGTCGGCCTCGTCCTCTTCCTGGCGCTGGTCGTTTACCTGAAGGTTCCGGGCATGATGGCGCGCTCCCTCGACGACCGCGCCGACCAGATCCGTAACGAATTGGCCGAAGCCAAGCGTCTGCGCGAAGAGGCCCAGCACCTGCTCGCCGAATACCAGCGCAAGCGCAAGGAAGCGGAAGCGGAAGCCGCCCATATCGTTGCCGCCGCCGAGCGCGAAGCCGAAATGCTGACCACTGAGGCGAAGAAGAAGACGGAAGAATTCGTCGCCAACCGCACGGCGCTTTCCGAGCAGAAGATCAAGCAGGCCGAGGCCGAGGCGATGAAGGCGGTCCGTTCCGCCGCCGTCGATCTCGCAATCGCTGCCGCCGAAACGGTGCTCGCCAAGCAGGCGGACGGCAAGGTCCAGTCCGAACTCTTCGGCAACGCCGTCGGCCAGGTCAAGACACGGCTCAACTGAGCGGTATCGCATGGAATAGGAAAAGGCCGGGCATGTCCCGGCCTTTTCTTTTGCAGATGACGCGGTCTCGTGCCGAGGATCAGCTGCAGATAAACCGACTGCCCCAGGGTCGACGGGTCTTGAGACCCGTCCTTCGGATCCCGTAAACGGGGCGAAGGAGATATGCCGCGACGTCTCGATTCCCTCTTCTCCCCGCTGGGGAGAAGAGGGAATCGAGACGCGCCGACTTCCTTAACCTAAAGCATGTCGCGCAAAAGTGTGCAGCGGTTCTCGCGGCAACGACATGCGAGGAAATAAAGAGCTAAAGCGCAAGGAGCGAATCTGAAAGATCGCGACGCGCTTTAGCCCGTTGTGTTCGGCATGCCCGGTTTTCTACTGAAAGCGCACTATTCCGAAATTAGCTCGTCCATCTCAGGACCATCCTCGACCTTGCGCAGCGGCCGAAAACTCATCCGGTGCAGGGAGCAGGGGCCGAGCTTTTCGATGCCGGCGCGGTGTTGCGCCGTGCCGTAGCCGACATGGGCGGCAAAGCCGTAATCCGGAAAGACATGATGCGCCCGCGCCATCATCCGGTCGCGCGTCACCTTGGCGACGATCGAGGCGGCGGCGATCGAGACCGAGCGGGCGTCGCCCTTGACCACCGCCTGTCCGGGGCAATCGAGGCCGGGCGGCACGTCGAGCCCGTCGGTCAGCACGTAGTTTGCCGGAACGGCGAGGCTGCAGATGGCGCGGCGCATGGCGTCGAGGCTTGCCTTGCGGATATCCGTCTCGTCGATCCGCGTCGAGCTGGAGGAGGCGATGGAGACCGTGGCGGTCGCCAGGATCTGCACGAACAGTTCCTCGCGCCGTTGCGCCGAAAGCTGCTTGGAGTCGTTCAGACCCTCCGGGATGCGCTTCGGATCAAGGATGACAGCGGCGGCGACAACAGGCCCTGCCAGCGGCCCGCGGCCCGCCTCGTCGGCGCCGGCGACCGGCCAGTGGCCGGCTTTGCGGGCTTTGAGCTCCAGCCGGAAGTCCGGCACCAGGGGAACCGCTTGGAAAAGCTGGGGAGAATCGGGTGGCGTGCGAGGTCTCATGCGGCTGAACCTCGCACGCCAACCCGATTGCCCGCAAGTCCCCGATCAGGGCGGCGCTCGGGGACCGGGTCCGGCGGATGGTGGCGGTCAATGCCATCCGCGGGAATTGCGCTCGGAGCTCGAAAACAGGGCGGTTTTTCGATGGGCCGATGCGCAAGCTTCAAGCAATTCCAGGAAAAGTGCGCCGCGGTTTTCCCCAGGCAAAGCGCGAAGCGCTTTTGCCAAGAATTGCGTAAAAACAAAGTCTAGAGCAGTGACAGCTGCACGCCGCTGCCATCCGGTGGCACGAACAGATCGTCGCGCAGCGGCATGCCGCGTCGCGTCAGGCCGAAACGTCTTGCAGCCATTTCGAAACGGCGGGCGATCTGCCAGGCATAGGGACCGGCGCCCTTCATGCGCTTGCCGAATTCGGCATCGTAATCCTTGCCGCCGCGCATCGAGCGCACCAGCGACATCACATGCCGGTAGCGATCGGGATAATGCTGCAGCAGCCAGTCGCGGAAGAGCGGGCTGACCTCGAGCGGCAGCCTCAGGATGACATAGCTCGCCTCGGCCGCGCCGGCAGCCTTGGCCGATTCGAGGATGCGCTCCAGCTCGTGATCGTTCAGCGCCGGGATCAGCGGTGCGGCCATCACAGCCGTCTGGATGCCTGCTTCCGACAGCGTGTGAATGGTCTCCAGCCGCCGCGGCGGCGTGGCGGCGCGCGGCTCCATCGTCCGGGCAAGCTTGCGGTCGAGCGTGGTCACGGAGATGCCGACGCGCACCAGGTTCTTCGCCGCCATCTCCTGCAGAATGTCGAGATCCCTCAGGATCATCGCCGACTTGGTGACGATCGAGACCGGATGGTTCGCCTTGTTCAACACTTCGAGAATGCCGCGCATGATGCGCCACTCCTTCTCGACCGGCTGATAGGGGTCGGTATTGGTGCCGATCGCGATCGCCCGCACCTTGTAGCCCGGCTTGGCAAGCTCACGCTCCAGCAGCTTTGCCGCATCCGGCTTGGCAAACAGCTTCGTCTCGAAATCGAGCCCCGCCGAAAGCCCCATATAGGCGTGCGTCGGCCGGGCGAAGCAATAGATGCAGCCATGCTCGCAGCCGCGATACGGGTTGATCGAGCGGTCGAAGCCAATGTCCGGCGATTCGTTGCGGGTGATGGCGGTGCGCGGCTTCTCGATCTGCACGTCGGTCTTGAACGGCGGAAGCTCTTCCAGCGTCTGCCAGCCATCGTCGAAGGTCTCGCGCTGCAGCGCCTCGAACCGTCCCGTCGGGTTCAGTCCCGCCCCACGCCCGCGGCGCCGGTCGACCTCGATCCTCAGTCCTGAAGACACGATCATCGCATCGGCAATATCTGCCGTATTGGCAGGCGCGAATGCGGCCTGCCCTGCCAGGGACTGCTCTCTCATCGGATTCTCCCGCGGCAAAAGCCATCGCTTCCGCCCGTTTTGATGATTAAATTCCTATCCGCAAAACAAGAACAATGCAAGAACAAAATGCGGAAAACGCCGCTGGCAAAAATTTGTGCGGCGCATTATGAATGAGCAATGTTGACGGTTATTCTCGAATGCCGGGATCAGGAAACTGAGCTGGCCCAGACGTTGTCGGTATTGGTGGCAGGTGCCGTGGAGGGACTCGTCAGCGATGTGATCGTGCTCGATCACGGCTCGCGCGACGGCACCTCGCGGGTCGCCGACGCCGCCGGCTGCCGCTTTCATTCGCAATGGGATATCAAGGACATCGTCCGCTCCGCCCGCGGCGAATGGCTGCTCTTCGTCGAGCCGGGCGCCCGGCCTCAGGCCGGCTGGATCGACGAGATCGCCGAATATATCGCACTGAACAAGCTGCCGGCCCGCTTCACCGCCTCGCGCGGCTACCGGCGCCCGTTTCTCAAGCGCGTCGGCCGCGCCGTGCCGCCGCTGGAGCTCGGTCTGCTGATGCCGAAGAACCAGGCGCTGGCCACTGCCAGAAGCGGCATGGCTCTTACCGAATTCGCCAAGGGCCAGAAGCCGCGCAAGCTCGCCAGCGAACTGATTCCCTCCTGGGTGGCGCGCGCGGCGCGGTAAGGTCTCGGCCATCCCACGGCTGGCCGGTTTCCACCGCCCAAAAACCCCTCCCCAACCCCTCGCCACAAAGGGGGAGGGGCTACCTGCCGCACCGCTTCCCGTAACCGTCTGTCGAACGGCAGCAGCCCAGCAAGACCTCGCCTTTTCATCGCTGCCGGACACCACAGCTTAGTCCCTCCCCCTTGTGGGGAGGGGTTGGGGAGGGGTTTTCTCCAAGATGTGAGTCGCCGGTCTCCATCGCACAAAGATGGCGCCCAATAGGATTTCGCGCTATAATTCGCCCATGGCGCCGCCGAAGCGCCTCGCTTCGTATCGGATCGCCATGGGTGCCGGTGGACGGCAGAACAGGTCGGCGACAATCTCCTCTTCTGCCGGGGGCCCGGCGAAAGGAGGTGCGTCATGCCACGCGGTAGGATCTACGGCGTACGCAATATGGTCTACGGCCTGCTGGCCGTCATATTGCCGACATTGGTGATCGCGCATCCGCATTCGGCAGCATCTCAGACGATGCTCAGTTGCGCAGGCCGATCCGATGTCGTCAATTTCCTCGACAGGAACTTCGCTGAAAAGCTGACAGCGGTCGGACTGGTCAACCAGAACGCCGTACTCGAGGTCTATGCCGCCGAAAGCGGAACCTGGACGCTCGTGGTCACGGATGTTCACGGCATCAGCTGTATCCTGCTGTCGGGTGACAGCTGGGAAACGATGCCCGCTCTGCCGGGGCTTGCCACATAGCCAATGCCGGCAGCAAGCAGCCTAAAGCGCGTCGCGATCTTTCAGATTCGCTCGCCGCGCTTTAGCTCTTTATTTTCTCGCATGTCGTTGCAGCAAAACCGCGGCACACTTTTGCGCGACATGCTTTATGTCTTGGCGCCGCGTTTCAGGTGCTCGTCCAGACGCGGCATGATCTCGACGAAATTGCAGGGAACGCTGCGGTAATCGAGCTGCCCTTTCAGAATGCCGTCCCAGGCATCCCGGCAGGCGCCGGGCGAGCCCGGCAGGGCGAAGATGAAGGTGGCGTTGGCAACGCCCGCCGTGGCGCGCGACTGGATCGTCGCCGTGCCGATCTTCTCATAGGAAATGCGGTGGAAAACGGCGGAAAAGCCGTCCATGCGCTTTTCGAACAAAGGTTCCAGCGCCTCGGGCGTCACATCGCGGCCGGTAAAGCCGGTGCCGCCTGTGGTGATAACGACGTCGATGTCGTCTCGTTCGGTCCAGGCCTTCACCTGCGCGGCGATTGTGTCCCGGTCGTCAGGTACGATCGCCCGGTCGACCAGCCGGTGACCGGCTTCGGCGATCCGTGCCGCCAGCGTATCGCCTGACTTGTCCGTCTCCTGCGTGCGCGTATCCGAGACGGTGAGAATCGCAATGCCGACGGCGATGAAGGGCCGCTTTTCGTCCAGACCTGCCATCACCTGCCTCCCGAAACGGTTTCCGTCGCCTGGACATACCAGCCGGGCCGCTCGCCGTGAAGAGCGGCCGCCGCCTCTTGCGCCGCCGCCATGGTGGCAAAGATGCCGAAACAGGTGGCGCCGGAGCCGGACATGCGGGTGAGCAGGGCGCCGCGCGCCTGCAGTATCGCCGCGATCTCCGAAATCTCCGGCAGGATTTCGCGCGCCGGCGGCTCCAGGTCGTTGCGGGCAGCAGCAATCACGTCAAGCCAGTCGGCACTGCCGGCAAGAGCCGGAGCGAGGCTCAGAGCCGGATTGTTCTTTGCCGCCAGCCGGCGGAAGACCTCGGGCGTCGAAACGCCCTTCAGCGGATTGGCGAGCACCATGGCAAAGGCCGGCAGACCAGGCACGGCTTCGATCTGTTCGCCGATGCCGCGGGCGACCAGCGGCCGGCTTTCAAAACACATCGGCACATCGGCGCCGAGCTTCAGCGCCAGGCCGGCAAGCGTCTCCACCGGCAGGGTCATGCCCCACAGCCGCATCAGCCCGCGCAACGTTGCGGCCGCATCGGCCGAGCCGCCGCCGATGCCGGAGGCAACAGGCAGGTTCTTTTCCAGGTGGATATGGACAGGGAAGGCGAGGGCGCCGAGTTCCTCGCGCAGGAGATCGCGGGCCCGCAGCACCAGATTGGTGCCGCCGTCGCCGGCAAGCGTCTCGCCGAAACGGCCCGACAGGGTGAAGGCGTCTGCCTGTGAGGGCAGGAAGCCCAGCCGGTCGCCGCAATCGGCGAAGGTCACCAGCATATCGAGCAGATGGTAGCCATCCGGCCGCTGGCCCGTCACATGCAAAGCGAGGTTGATTTTCGCGCGCGCCGCTTCGGTGACGCCGAAAGCCTCGGCCAGGCCCTCTTCAGGCATGTTTGCCGCCCGTCAGGATTTCTTGTCGACCGGCGGCGGGGTAACCGGAGCCGGATCCGGCTGCTTCTTGTCGGCCGCCTTGGCATCGTCGCTGACAGGAGGCAGGCCGTTGGCGACCTTGTCCTTGATCTTCGGAATTTCGGCGGCCTCAGGCTCGGAGGCAAGCGCCCGGTTCCACTGATAGACGGCCTCGAGCTTGCGGCCGACGCGCCAGTAGGCGTCGCCGAGATGGTCGTTGATCGTCGCGTCGCCGGCCTTGATCTGGGCTGCCCGCTCCAATTCGTCGACGGCATCGTCGAAACGGTTGAGGCGGAAATAGGCCCAGCCGAGCGAATCGATGATGTAGCCATCGTCCGGGCGAAGCTCGACGGCCTTCTTGATCATGCCGAGACCTTCATCGAGGTTGCGGTTCATGTCGATCCAGGAATAGCCGAGATAGTTCAGCACCTGCGGCTGATCGGGATTGAGCTCCAGCGCCTTGCGGAAATTCGGCTCCGCCTGGTCCCACTTCTTCAGCCGCTCATAGGCGATGCCGCGCTGGAAGAAGACGCTCCAGTTGGGGCGGCCGGGAAAGGGGCCGATCACTTCGACGGCCTTGTCGTAATTGGCGGCCATCGCCTCATAGTCCTTGGCGTCGGAGAGCACGCTGCCATAGGCGAGATAGCTGCGGATGTCCTTCGGGTCGGAGGCGATCAACGCCTGCAGGTGCTTGCGCGCCTCGTCCACCTTGCCGCCCTGGGCAAGGGCGAGGCCGAGCTGCAGCTCGGAGATGCGCCGCATCGGCGAATTCTCCGGCACCTTCTTGTAGAGCGCGATGGCGCGGTCCATCTGGTTCTGCTTCTCGGCGATGCCGCCGAGCAGCACCAGCGTATCGGCGCTGTTCGGGTCGAGCGCATTGGCGGTCTGCAGATAAAGCGAGACGATATCCTCGGCGCCGTCGCGGTTCAGCGCCCCGCCGACCGAAAACAGCACGCCGGCAGCGCCTTCTTCAGCCGTCTTGACCTGCTGCTCCTGCTTCTCATCCTTTTCGATACTGTCGCGCAGCGCGTTCAGCGGCGCATAGTTCGGCAGCAGATTGTCGCCGACGGACACGGCGTCGAGCGCCTTCTGCTTGTTGCCTTGTGTCGCTTCGAGACGGGCAAGCGCCATCACCGCGCGCATGAAGGTATCGGGCGCCGTCGCACCCCCTTCCTTGTCGAGCACGGCATCGTTCAGATGCTTGCGGGCGGATTTGACGTCGCCGGTGGCGATGGCGATCGCGCCGGCATTGTAATTCTGGAAGATGCGGACCCAGTCCGGCCCCTTCATCTTCTCGACCATGGCGAGCGCTTCCTTGCCGCGGCCGGCACCGACCCGGGCCCAGGCGAGCAGCAGGTCGTTCATCATCCGGTCGAGATCGTTCGGCCCCTTATATTTGAGGATGGCCTCGGCGGTCTTGTAGTCGTCGCGGCGCACGGCATCCATGCCGCGCACGATCGTGGTGATGCGCTCGACGGAAGGGTCTGCCTTCAGGTCGTTGGCATATTTGACGCCTTCCTTGATGTCGCCGTTGAGCAGCAGCGAGATCATCAGCCGCTGGCGAATCTCGGGATTGCCGGGCTCGATCTGCAGCGCTTTCTTGTAGAGTTCGATCGCCGTTTCATAGTCATGATCGACATCGGCCGTGCGCGCCGCAAGGAAGGCGCCGGAGAAAGTGGTGACGCTGTCGGCATTGAAGCTATCGGTCTTCTCCGCATCGCCCGGCTTGGCTGCATCCTCGGCACTCACGCCGCCGACACCGCTGAGCGAAAGAACAGCGGCAAGCGCTGCGCTCGTAAGAAGACGGATGGCAAATCTCTGCCGCATTAGGAAACCTTTCTTCGACAGCGTCCCGACAATGTGCCGGCCGCAAAAATCAGTTGTGCTCACTGATTCACAACAGGATGGCTTTTTTGAAGCGGCGCCGCAAGAAATTCAGCCTGCGATCAAGGACGTTTGATCAATTGACGCGCTCGATGCAGAAGTCGATCACTTCCATCAGGGAGGATTTCCATACCGTATCGGGAAGCGGCGCAAGCGCGTCCCTTGCGATCGTGCCGTAATGGACGGCCCGGCCGATCGTGTCGGCGAGTGTCCCGTATTTGGTGATCAGTCCCAGCGCTTTTTCGAGGTTGGCGTCGGTGCTGTTGCCGGCTTCGATCGCATCGCGCCAGAAGGCGCGCTCGTCCTCGGTGCCGCGGCGATAGGCGAGAATGACCGGCAGAGTGATCTTGCCCTCGCGGAAATCGTCGCCGACATTCTTGCCGAGATCGGCCGCCTTGCCGCCGTAGTCGAGCGCGTCGTCGACGAGCTGGAAGGCGAGCCCCAGATTCATGCCGTAGGATTTCAGCGCGTTGCGGCCGGATTTGCCTGCCTCGGCGACGATCGGCCCGACTTCGGCGGCGGCGGCAAAGAGGGCCGCCGTCTTGGCGCGGATGACGGAAAGATAATCGTCCTCGGTCGTCTCCATGTTCTTGGCGACGGAAAGCTGCAGCACTTCGCCTTCGGCAATGATGCAGGCGGCGGAAGACAGGACGTCGAGCGCATCGAGCGAGCCGACATCGACCATCATGCGGAAGGCCTGGCCGAGCAGGAAGTCGCCGACCAGCACGCTTGCCTGGTTGCCCCAAATCATCCGCGCCGTCGATTTGCCGCGGCGCAGGTCGCTTTCGTCGACGACATCGTCATGCAGCAGCGTTGCGGTGTGCATGAACTCGACCGAGGTGGCGAGCTTGACGTGGTTTTCGCCCCGGTAGTCGAACAGCGAGGCGGACGCCAGCGTCAGCATCGGCCGCAGCCGCTTGCCGCCCGAGGAGATCAGATGGTTCGCCACTTCGGGGATCATCTGCACGTCGGAGCCGGCCTTGGACAGAATGAGCTGGTTCACCCGCTCCATATCCGCCCTGGTGAGATCGACCAATGGCTTGATGGATGCCAGTTTGTTTTTGCTTTCTTCAAGCGGTATGACCACGCCCAACGACCCGGACTCCTGTTCATTCTTTGCATCTGACAATAGAAAGGGGCGATGGACGCGGCAAGGGGTGAATTGTCGCGCAGGGCGAAATTGGAAGGAAAACGACGGCAAATGCATGAACTTATCCGCGCCAACGACCCCGTTCTGCTGTCCTTTGCCGAGAGCTTGATGAAGGATGCCGGAATTCACTGCTTCATTGCCGATCAGGGCATGAGCGTGCTGGAAGGTTCGCTCGGCATGCTGCCGCGCCGTCTGCTGGTGGATGAGGAGATGGCCGATCAGGCGCGCCGCATCCTGATCGACGCCGGTCTCGGCGGCGAATTGCGCGACAGGACGTGAGCAGGCGATGACCGGCGAGCCTGCCCAAACCATCGATGCCTTCCATCGCGGCGCCTTCCATCTGGTGCAGCCGAAGGGCAGGGGCCATCGTGCCGGCATGGACGCGATGCTGCTTGCCGCCCTCGTCGCCGACGACCGGCCGGTCAGGGTCGCCGATCTCGGCGCCGGCGCCGGTGCGGCCGGCCTTGCCGTCGCCTCGCGGCTTGCCGATGCTGAGGTGGTGCTCTTCGAGCGTTCGGCCGAAATGGCCGATTATGCCCGCCGCAGCATCCTCCTGCCCGAAAATGCCCATCTTGCCGCCCGCGTCAGCGTCGTCGAGGCCGATGTGACGCTGACGGCCAAGGCGCGCAACGATGCCGGCCTCCTCGATGAGAGCTTCCACCACGTCATCATGAACCCGCCCTTCAACCACGCCGGTGACCGGCGCACGCCGGATGCGCTGAAGGCCGAAGCCCATGCGATGACCGACGGCCTATTCGAACGCTGGATCCGCACGGCGGGCGCGATCATGATCCCAGGCGGGCAGTTGTCGCTGATCGCCAGACCCGAATCGATCGCCGAGATCGTTACTGCCTGCGGACGGCGCTTCGGCGGCATCGAAATCACCGCCATCCATCCGCGCCCCGGCGAAAACGCCGTGCGGATCCTGGTGACTGGTATCAAGGGCTCGCGGGCGCGGCTGTCGCTGCGCGCGGCCCTCATCATGCACGAAGAGGGGAGCCACAAGTTCTCCCCTCTCGTCGACGATTTCAACAATGGCCGGGCCGCCTATGCCCGGCTTCGATCCTTAGCAGCTAGCCGGTGACGAAGTCGAGAAGCAGCTTGACGTTCAGCCCGGCGATGACGACCGCGATGACATAGGCGATGCCGCTCAGCCAGCGCGGTGCTACGAGTTCGCCCATCTTGGCCTTGCTGGCAGTGAACATCACGAGCGGGAAGACGGCGAAGGAAAGCTGCAGGCTGAGCACCACCTGCGTGAGGATCAAAAGCTGCGCCGTGCCCTGGTCGCCATACCAGATGGTGACGATTGCCGCCGGGACGATGGCGATCGCCCGGGTGATCAGCCGGCGCATCCATGGCGGCAGCCTGATCTTGAGGAAGCCTTCCATGACGATCTGGCCGGCAAGTGTTGCCGTCACCGTCGAGTTGAGGCCGCAGCACAGAAGCGCGATGCCGAACAGCGTCGGCGCGATGGCGAGGCCCAGCAGTGGCGACAGCAGTGAATGGGCCTCGCCGAGTTCGACGACATCGGTCTTGCCATGCGCATTGAAGGCGGCCGCCGCCAGGATCAGGATCGAAGCGTTGATCAGCAGCGCGAAACACAGCGCCACCGTCGAGTCGATCGTCGCATAGGTCAGCGCCTCCTTCTTTTCGGGAATGGTATGGCCATAGGCCCGCGTCTGGACGATGCCGGAATGAAGGTAGAGATTGTGCGGCATGACGGTCGCGCCGAGAATGCCGAGCGCCAGATAGAGCATCTCCGGATTGGTGACGATCTCGGTCGTCGGGAAGAAGCCGGTGACGACGGCGCCCCATTGCGGGTCGGCCAGCAGGATCTGCACGCCGAAGCAGATCGCAATGACGCCGAGCAGGGCGATGATGAAGGCCTCCACCCAGCGGAAGCCGAGCTTCTGCAGGAAGAGAATGACGAAGACGTCGAGCGCTGTGATCAGCACGCCGAGTTCGAGCGGGATGCCCATCAAGAGGTTGAGGCCGATCGCCGTGCCGATCACCTCGGCAATGTCGGTGGCGATGATGGCGATCTCGGCAAAAGCCCAGAGCGGCACCGAAACCCATTTCGGAAAGGCGTCGCGGCAAGCCTGCGCGAGGTCGCGGCCCGACGCGATCGCCAGACGGGCGCAGAGCGATTGCAGCACGATCGCCATCAGGTTGGAAAGCAGCGCGACGGTCAGCAGCGCATAACCGAACTTCGAGCCGCCGGCGAGCGAAGTCGCCCAGTTGCCGGGGTCCATGTAGCCGACCGCGACCATATAGCCCGGCCCGGCGAAAGCCGCCGCCCGCCGCCATCTGGAACTGTGACGCCCGGTTCCGACGGTGCGGTAGACATCCGATAGCGACGCCTCGCCGCGTTCGTGCCGCCAGCCGCGTGTTGCATTCGGATTCAGGGCGTCCATGCGATTTCCACCTGTTTATCTCGATTGCACTATGCCGGATTAGAATGATAATGCAAGTCATTCGCAACAAGAAAATCAATCCGATGTTTTCGAGAACGCGGCCATTGCGTTTGTCGTTCCAGCGCATACATGGATGCCGATCGCGGATTGACGATCGTGCGACCCGAAGCGAAGGATTGGAAATGGCCGGATTGTTGAGAAAGCTGCTGCCGAAACGGTTCCGCAAGGACGGCATCACCATCCCGGTCGTCCGGCTGCAGGGCGCGATCGTCAGCGGCGGCGGCCCGTTTCGGCCGGCCCTCAATCTCGCCAATATCGCTCCGGTTCTGGAAAAGGCCTTCGCCGTCAAGGACGCGCCGGCGGTCGCCATCTCGATCAATTCGCCGGGCGGCTCGCCCGTCCAGTCCCGCCTGATCTTCACCCGCATTCGCGAGCTCGCCCGCGAGAAGCAGAAGAAGGTGCTGGTCTTCGTCGAGGACGTCGCCGCCTCAGGCGGTTATATGATTGCGCTCGCCGGCGACGAGATCATTGCCGATGCCACGTCGATCGTCGGCTCGATCGGCGTCGTCTCCGGCGGTTTCGGTTTTCCCGAACTCCTGAAAAAGATCGGCGTCGAGCGCCGTGTTTATACCGCCGGCGAAAACAAGGTGATCCTCGATCCGTTCCAGCCGGAAAAGGAAAAGGACATCGAGTACCTGAAGAGCCTGCAGCTCGAAATCCACCAGGTCTTCATCTCGATGGTGCGCGAGCGCCGCGCCGGCAAGCTGAGGGACGATGCGGCGGTCTTCTCGGGCCTGTTCTGGAGCGGCACCCGCGGCCTCGAGCTCGGCCTCGTCGACGGCCTCGGCGACATGCGTCAGGAATTGAAGCGGCGCTACGGCCAGAAGACCAAGCTGGAGCTCGTCACCGCCGGCCGCGGCCTGTTCGGCCGCAGAATTCCGGGTGTGTCGCCGGTTTCGTTCGAAGGGGCAGCATCGGGTCTTGCGACAGGGCTTGTCGAAGCGGCCGAAGAAAGAGCATTGTGGAGCCGTTTCGGGCTTTGAGGAAGGCGGAAGAGGGGAATGGCGCAGCTTATCACGATCCTGGTCCTGGTCTTCTCGGCCTGGTGGCTCTACCGCCGCTTCGTCTCCGATGCCCGCAAGCTCGCCGAAAAATCCCGCCGCGCCGAAAAGGAACGCCAGACCGGCGCGATCGGCACGCTGGTCAAGGATCCCGTGACCGGGGAATACCGGCTGAAGCGGGATGAGGAATAGGTCTCGGTTCCGCTTGCCACGCGTTCGGCGCGGCCCCTCATCCGCCTGCCGGCACCTTCTCCCCGCATGCGGGGAGAAGGTGGTGTGCCGCACGCTCTCCGTTCTACGCCAACCTCTCGTATGGCAAGTCCCCTCTCCCCGTCCTTACGGGGAGAGGGTTAGGGTGAGGGGCAGAGGCTCTCTCCACACAGCGCCCCCACTCTCGCAAAACCCTTGACCCCTGCCGCCCTCCATGGCACCTGTCGCGCCGATCTATCAAGCCAGCGGTGCCATCCCATGTCAGCCATCCCAGACCATATGAACCCGACGCGCTCGTTCCAGGCGCTGATCCTGACCCTGCATAGCTACTGGGCGGACAAGGGTTGCGCGGTGCTGCAGCCCTACGACATGGAAGTCGGTGCCGGCACCTTCCACCCGGCCACCACGCTGCGCGCCCTCGGGCCGAAGCCGTGGAAGGCAGCCTATGTGCAGCCGTCGCGGCGCCCGTCCGACGGCCGCTATGGCGAAAACCCGAACCGCCTGCAGCATTATTACCAGTACCAGGTCATCCTGAAGCCGAACCCGCCCAACCTGCAGGAGCTTTATCTCAGTTCGCTGGCGGCGATCGGCCTCGATCCGCTGCTGCACGACATCCGTTTCGTCGAGGACGACTGGGAAAGCCCGACGCTCGGCGCCTGGGGCCTTGGCTGGGAATGCTGGTGCGACGGCATGGAAGTCTCGCAATTCACCTATTTCCAGCAGGTCTGCGGCATCGAATGCGCGCCGGTCGCCGGCGAACTGACCTATGGCCTTGAACGCCTCGCCATGTATGTCCAGGGCGTCGACAATGTCTACGACCTGAACTTCAACGGCCGCGAGGGCGACGAGAAGATCAGATATGGCGACGTCTTCCTGCAGGCCGAGCAGGAATATTCGCGCCACAATTTCGAATTCGCCAATACCGAGATGCTGCATCGCCACTTCGTCGATGCCGAGAAGGAATGCCGGGCGCTGCTCGATGCCGGCGCGCCTGCCGACAACGCCAACCAGCGCCTGCACAAATGCGTCTTCCCGGCCTATGACCAATGCATCAAGGCCAGCCACGTCTTCAATCTGCTGGATGCCCGCGGCGTCATCTCGGTCACCGAGCGCCAGAGCTATATCCTGCGGGTGCGCACGCTCGCCAAGGCCTGCGGCGAAGCCTTCCTGCTGACCGACGCCGGCGGCGTCAATCTCTCGAAAGAGGCGGCGTAAAAGCCGCCTCGAAAAATTTCGCTGCTTCCGAGACCATGCTTCTTTTGCGTGAACCGCTCGACCACTATCTTATCGCCGTTTCGATCAGGTATAGATTCGGTCTGTCTTTTGAAGAGCGGTATTCTTTATTTTAAAATCGCGTTTGAAAACCGCGCAGCCAGGATGCTGCGCTTTTTCTCGTGGCTTGTCTCATGCGCAATTCTTGTCCTGCTGACATCATGCAGCGATTTTGACAACGAGTTCACAGTCCAGTCGGCAAACACCACGATCGAAGTCTCCACTGACGGCACCGCCTTCGTGTCCGAAAGTTTCGACATCCTGGTCAAGAGGGCGGCAAATTACGGCGGCGTTTATGTTGATATCCCTCAACGTTTCACCGATGCGTCAGGTGGTGCTCACTGGCGAGATTTCAAACTGGCCGCAGCCCGGCGTGACGGAGACGACGAATACTATTTCCGGGAAAATAATGTGCCGGGCCACTCGATTTATATCGGAGCGGAGCACTGCAAAGGCTGCTCTGCAGATCTGCCCACCGGCCTTACAAAGATCCAGATCGCTTATTGGCTCGGGCGCCTCGTTCGTCAGGAGGGCGACCGCGAGGTTCTCTTCCTGCCGGCCTATATGGGCCGCGTGCACGGCCAGGGAGCGAAAAAAACGCTTACCTTGAGGCTGCCGCCGGGCGGAACGGTACGGCCCGCGCAACAGAATCGGGCGGCGGCCTATGACGTCAGGCGCAGCACACCGAATGAGATCTTGGTGTCTATTCCAGCAGGTAAAGGGGATCGTGTCCTGCCTGATATCGAGATTGACTATCCCGCAGGGACCTTTGTGACCCTAACGAGCGGCAAGCGGGTACAGTGGTGGCTTTCCGATCACTTTCTCCCATTCCTAAGTATTTTAGGGCCGCTGATCGTCGGTCTGGTCGTTATCCTCAAATTTCGACCGTCATGGCTTGTGCCTGCACCATTGATAACCGTCGACACCAAAGTGACGGAAAGCATATCTCCCGCTCTGGCAGCCTATTTGTTTCGAGACTGGAAAGCAGATGCGGCAAAAGCGGCTTTCATGGCGTCTGTCTGCCATCTCGCAGTCAAGCGGACGCTTCGCATTTCCAGCCTGGGTGAGGATGCCGAGGCCTCGGACTTATTGCCAAAGCAAGACCGAAGGAAGGGCAAGGCGGGTCGCGCCAAATGGTATGATCTTCCAGCTGCGACGCGCTTGGTATTCGGCGGCATTGCAAAGGAACCGTATGTCGGCGATCGGCGCAGAGTTAAAAATGCCCGGCCTGATGTGAGAGATGAATTGCACAGAACAATCACTGAGGAATATCAGAAGATCAGAGGCATAGATCGGTGGAGCTTGGCGGCTGCAGCCTCCATTTTGGCTCTCGGCATTGCCGTCGCCTCTTTCTCGGGCCTTTTTCTTTTTTCCGCGGCCATCTCAGGGTTATTGCTCACTGTTTTTCTCGTGGTTGCGATGTTCCGCCATCCAGAGCGGTTTCCGGTGGCCACCGGCACCTTCGAACAGTTCAAACAGGCGATGAGTTTGATAGTGGGTCTTCCGATGATGGTCATTGTTGCACTTGTCTATATCGGCACGACTGAGGTGATCAGCGAGCAGTGGCCATATCTAATGGCGATCTTGCTGCACATTGTCGGCGTGATCGCCGTCTTGGCGATGCTGCGCATACCGACGGCGAAGCAGCGGCAGATCCGCAATAACATGTTCGTTTTGAACCGTTATTTGCGCGGCGAGATAGATGGCCCTGCAATGTCGGCCGAATGCTACGAGCATTATCTGCCTTTCGCCATTGCGCTCGACATCGAACATCGTTGGACTGAACGCTTCAATCTCTGGCGAGAAAGCCAGAAAATGGATGCTTATGCTCCTGATTGGCTGATAACCCCTTAAGGGTATTCATCGAAGTCTCGCCGAAGCTGCAAAGACTTGTTTCGCCAAGATGACTTTGTCATGCCGAATCACTAACGTGCAATCATCAAATCGGGGAGCCCATCTGCATGTATGTGATACTCGCTATCATCGTCGTCATCGCACTCTACATCGTCTTCATCTACAACGGCCTGGTTCGCTCCCGGCAGATGGCTGAAGAAGCCTGGTCGGGCATCGATGTACAGTTGAAGCGCCGCGCCGATCTGATCCCGAACCTGATCGAGACGGTCAAGGGTTATGCCGCCCATGAGAAGTCGACGCTCGAAGAGGTGGTTGCGCTCCGCAACAAGGCGCAGGCGGTGCCATCAGGCGATGTCGCCGGTAGGGCGCAGGCGGAAGGGCTGCTCGGCCAGGCGCTCGGCCGGGTCATCGCGCTCGCCGAAGCCTATCCCGATCTCAAGGCCAACCAGAATTTCGCCGAGCTGCAGGCCTCGCTCGAAACCATGGAAGGCGAGCTGCAGATGGCGCGGCGTTATTACAATGGTGCGGCCCGCGACCTGAACGTCAAGGTCGAAAGCTTCCCCTCTAATCTCGTCGCCGGCCAGTTCGGTTTTGCCAAGCGGGACTATTTCGAAATCACCAACGAGGCCGATCGCGCCGTTCCCAGCGTGAAATTCTGACGATCCGGCATTTTGCCTTTGCAAGAAAGCGATTAAGAGCAAAGGCAGATAGCGGCCGATAAGGCTTGCCCCATGGACGGAAGAACAGCATGACACCCACAGCCAAACTCACGATCATCCCGCCGGGCGGGCCGCTTTCGGGCCGCGCCATGCCGCCGGGGTCCAAGTCGATCACCAATCGGGCGCTGCTACTCGCCGGCCTTGCCAAGGGCACGAGCCGGCTGACCGGGGCGCTGAAGAGCGACGATACGCGCTATATGGCCGATGCGTTGCGCGCCATGGGCGTTTCGATCGACGAACCCGACGACACAACCTTCGTCGTCACCGGCAGCGGCAGGCTCCAGCCGCCGAAGGCGCCGCTCTTCCTCGGCAATGCCGGCACGGCGACGCGCTTCCTGACGGCGGCCGCCGCCTTGGTCGATGGCACGGTGATCGTCGATGGCGACGAACATATGCGCAAGCGCCCGATCGGCCCGCTGGTCGAGGCAATGCGCACGCTCGGCGTCGACGCGACATCGGAAACCGGCTGCCCGCCGGTCACCGTCAAAGGCACCGGCCGCTTCCAGGCCGACCGCATCCGCATCGATGGCGGCCTCTCCAGCCAGTATGTCTCGGCGCTGCTGATGATGGCGGCCGGCGGCGACCGGCCGGTCGATATCGAACTCGTCGGCGAGGATATCGGCGCGCTCGGTTATATCGATCTGACCACGGCGGCGATGAAGGCCTTCGGCGCCAAGGTCGAAAAGACCAGCCCCGTCACCTGGCGCGTCGAGCCGACCGGCTACAGCGCCGCCGACTTCATCGTTGAGCCCGATGCTTCGGCTGCGACCTATCTCTGGGCCGCCGAAGTGCTGACCGGCGGCGCGATCGATCTCGGTGTTCCCGCCGACGCCTTTTCGCAACCGGATGCCCGCGCCTACGACATGATTGCCCGTTTTCCGCAGCTGCCCGCCGAAATCGACGGTTCGCAGATGCAGGATGCGGTTCCGACGCTGGCCGTGCTCGCCGCCTTCAACGAGACGCCGGTCCGCTTCGTCGGCATCGCCAATCTGCGCGTCAAGGAATGCGACCGCATCCGGGCGCTTTCCTCCGGCCTCAACCGCATCCTTCCCGGCCTTGCCCGTGAAGAGGGCGACGATCTGATCGTAAGGTCCGATCCGGCCCTTGCGGGAAAACGCCTGCCGGCCGAGATCGACAGCTTCGCCGATCATCGCATCGCCATGAGCTTCGCGCTTGCCGGGTTGAAGATCGACGGCATCACCATTCTCGATCCCGATTGTGTCGGCAAGACCTTCCCCGCCTATTGGCGGACGCTCGCCGCCCTCGGCGTGACCTATCGGGACAAGGATTGACTAGAAGCAGCCGAGGCTGCCGGCGGGGAGACAGGGATGGGTCGTCGGTTTTTCGGGTTTTGTTTTGCACTGCTGCTGATGCTCGCCGCTCCGGCGGCCTTTGCCGCCGAGGTGATCGACAGCTTCGCCTCCGCCATCACGCTCGAAAAGAGCGGCGCGATGACGGTGACGGAAACGATCACCGTCAATGCCGAGGGCAATCGGATCAATCACGGCATCTTCCGGGATTTCCCGCTCTATTTCACCGATGCCGGGGGCCATCGCCGCAGCGTCGATTTCGACATGGTGGCGGTCATCCGCGACGGCGCAGACGAGCCCTGGCACACGGAATCGATTGACGGCGGCATCCGCATCTATGCCGGCTCCGCCGAGGTGACGGTAACGCCGGGCCGCCACCGCTATGTCTTCACCTACAAGACAAATCGTCAGATCCGCTATTTCGACGATCATGACGAACTCTATTGGAACGTCACCGGCAACGGCTGGATCTTCCCGATCCGCTCGGCGACGGCAACGGTGCAGCTGCCGCCCGGTGTCACTGCCACCGAGACGACCTTTTTCACCGGTCGGCAGGGGGCGACGGGAAAGAATGCCCGCGTCAGCGAAGCCGGGGCCGGCCTCGTCTTTTCCACCACCGCGCCGCTCGATGCCAACGAAGGGCTGACCTTTGCGATCCGCATGCCGAAGGGGTCGATCGATCCGCCGAGCGCCGATATGGAAAGCACCTGGTGGCTGAAGGACAACCGCAATTATTTCATCGGCTTCGGCGGCCTGATCCTGGTCTTCGCCTATTATCTCAGATCATGGCTGAAGGTCGGCCGCGATCCCGCCCGCGGCGTCGTCGTGCCGCGCTGGGACGCGCCCGAGGGCATCTCGCCGGCGCTGGTCAACTACATCGACAATAAGGGCTTCTCCGGCGGGGGCTGGACGGCGCTTTCCGCCACGGCGCTCAATCTGGCGGTCCGTGGTTACGTCAAACTCGAAGACCTGAAGAATTCGATCGTCATCCGCGGCAGCGGCAAAGCGCTCGGCAAGGAGAAATTCCAGGCCGGCGAGATCGAGCTGCTGAGGGTCGCCGGCGGCGAAGGCAGAACGCTGACGATCGACAAGGCCAATGGCGAGCGGGTGAAATCCGTCGGCCAGTCCTTCCGTTCGGCGATCGAGAAGGAACACCGCGGCAAATATTACAATGCCAACCTCGGCTATACCATAGGCGGCATCGCGCTCAGCGCCGCCGCCCTGGTGACGCTGTTCGTCTTTGGGTCGCTGGAGCCGGACACGATCGCGCTGATACTGATCCCAACCGCCATCTCGGTCTTCGTTGCGGTTTTCGTTGCCGGCTTCGTCCGGTCGCTGCATCGCGGCAGTTCGCTGTTCGGCAAGATCATTGCCATCATCGCTGCGGCGATCGGCGTTTTCGTCGGCATCGGCATCCTGTCGGCGATGGTCCTGGCGCTGGCCTCCTCGCTGGTGAAGCTGCACGAAACGCCGATGCTCTTTGCCGTCGGCGGTATCGTGCTGCTCAACATCCTGTATTTCTTCATCATGGGCGCACCGACGCCGCTCGGCGCCAGGATGATGGACGGTATAGACGGCCTGCGCCAATATCTGACACTGGCCGAGAAAGACCGGATGAACACGGCTGGTGCACCTGAGATGTCGCCGCAGCATTTCGAGACGCTGCTGCCCTACGCGGTGGCGCTCGGCGTCGAAAAACCCTGGTCGCGCACCTTCGAAACCTGGCTTGCGGCCGCTGCCGCCGGTGCCGCCGCGGCCTATGCGCCGGCCTGGTATTCCGGCGATTTCAACAGCGGCAGCTTTTCCGACCGTGTCGGCGGCTTCTCCTCGTCGATGGCCTCGACCATCGCTTCGACCATTCCCTCGCCGCCGCCGTCGAGTTCATCCTCCGGTTTTTCCGGCGGCGGCTCGTCCGGCGGGGGCGGCGGCGGCGGGGGAGGCGGGGGCTGGTAAGCTTTCCCGCTTGACCTTTCGGCCCTTGGCCCTTAACCGCCAGAGGCAAAAGGAAAGGGTGGCGCATGAAGGTTCTGTTGATCGGATCGGGCGGACGCGAGCATGCGCTCGCCTGGAAGCTGGCGCAATCGCCGTTGCTGAGCGAATTCTATGCCGCACCCGGCAATCCCGGCATTGGCGAACACGCCGTCCTCGTGCCCATCAATACCGAGGATCATGAAGCGGTCGCCGCTTTCTGCAAGGAGAAGGCGATCGATTTCGTCGTCGTCGGCCCGGAAGCGCCGCTGGTCGCCGGCCTTGCCGACCGCTTGCGCGCCGATGGCCTGACGGTCTTCGGTCCCTCCGCCGCTGCCGCCCAGCTCGAGGGCTCCAAGGGCTTCACCAAGGATATCTGCGCCCGCTACGGCATTCCCACAGGCGCCTATCAGCGCTTCAACAATGCGCCGAAGGCCAAAGCCTATATTCGCGATCAGGGCGCGCCGATCGTCGTCAAGGCCGACGGGCTTGCCGCCGGCAAGGGCGTGACGGTGGCGATGACGCTGGATGAAGCCTTGGCCGCGGTCGACGACTGCTTCGAGGGCGCCTTTGGCGCCGCCGGCGCCGAAGTCGTCGTCGAAGCCTATCTCGACGGCGAGGAGGCGAGTTTCTTCTGCCTCTGCGACGGGAAGAACGCGCTGCCGCTCGCAACCGCCCAGGATCACAAACGGGTGGGCGAGGGCGATACCGGCGTCAACACCGGCGGCATGGGCGCCTATTCGCCGGCGCCGGTCATGACCGCCGAAATGGTCGAGCGCACCATGAAGGAAATCATCGAGCCGACGATCCGCGGCATGGCCGAGAGCGGTCATCCCTTCTCCGGCGTGTTCTTCGCCGGGCTGATGATTACGGAGAAGGGGCCGGAACTCATCGAATACAATGTCCGCTTCGGCGATCCCGAATGCCAGGTGATGATGATGCGGCTGAAGAGCGATCTGCTGCCGCTGCTGCTGGCCACCGCCAACGGCACGCTCGACCAGGTGAGCGCCGAATGGAGCGACGATCCGGCCCTCACCGTCGTCATGGCCTCGAAGGGCTATCCCGCCGCCTATGAAAAGAACACGCCGATCCTCTCGCTGCCTGAGGCAGGCGAGGGTGAGAAGGTGTTTCATGCCGGCACGGGTTTGAAGGATGGCGCACTGGTTGCGACCGGCGGCCGCGTGCTGAACGTCACCGCGTCAGGCGGCACGGTCGCCGAGGCCAAGGACCGCGCCTATGCGCTGCTCGACAGGGTGACGTGGGAAAACGGCTTCTCCAGGCGCGACATCGGCTGGCGGGCGATCGAGCGCGAAACGGCCGCAGGCACTGCATAATTCCTTAAATCGGAATCGATTTAAGGACAAAATTATGCAGCATTCAGAGTGCTACAGCGTCCTTTGCGCGTCTGAAAAGACGCGCGGCGCTGTAGAGTATAAATTGCCGCGTTCTTTAAAATTTTACCTTTTCCCCTGACGGGATGGAAACAAAGCTGCGCTATACCGCTCCTACGGTAAGACGGAGGTGCGTTGATGCGTCAGATTTTCCTCGGTGCGGCAATCCTGCTGATGGCAGGGTCGGCAATGGCATCCTCGATCGAGGTGGTCGGCAAGACCGCGCCGCGGACTGACGGCAGCATCGTCACCGAACGCTGTGCCGATTGCCCGCCGCTCCAGGCCGAACTCGTCAAGAAGGATTATACGGTGCCGGAGTTGAAGCCCGGCGTCCTCCAGGCGAGCGAAGTCCGCGATGTCGGCGGCGAAAAGAAGATCTATCGCACCGAAGGCTGGATGGGCGGCTCGCCCGTCGTCTTCGTCAGCAAGGCGACCCCGGAAGCAATGATCGCCGCCACGCCTTCAGCCCCTTCCGCGGATGGCATCGATATGAGCGCGACCACCGCGGCCGTCATCGGCGGCGATGCCAAGCCTGTTGTGGCCGGCATGGCGGAACAACCGGCAGCGCTGAACGTTTCCGAATTCGAGCTGCGTTTCTGAAACAATTCCCGTTTTGCGTCCGGCTTGAAGACAAAGTTCCCTGCCCCCGCCTGATCAAGGTTTCGATCGTTTGGGGTTCCACCACCGGTGGACCGAATGCACCCTCGATGAGCAGCGAGGGTGCATTCACGTTTTGACGGCAGGTAAAATCGAATGCAATTTTACCCCTGGATTTTTAGGGAAAGCCCCGTCGAGAACAGCTAAATTAAAGATTTCTTATGGGGTGAGCGTTAATGGTTACTTACCCGGTCGCAGCATGTTGTTTTTAGCAGCGGTAGACGCGTCGTCTTGTTTGGCGCGCTCGCACAGGCGGTAGAAGACCGCGCCGGAATGCACCCACCATTCCCGTTGCGAGGCGTCATGAAAAATCTGAAAATATCGAAGCAGCTTGTATTGCTGGTCGTCGGCCTGATGATCGCCTTTGCGGTCGCCACCTCCCTGCAGATCCGCTCCTCGGTCGATGCGATCTACAAGGAGCGTTATGACATGCTCCGCGCCGAGGTTCAGTCGGCCGTCTCCGTTCTCAAGCTTTACCAGGCCAAGGTCACCGCGGGCGAAATGACTCTGGAGGATGCCCAGAAGCAGGCCTATGCCACCGTCAACGGAATGAAATACGATCCGGACGGCTATTTCTTCGGCTATAGCTACGATGTCCAGATGATGTTTCACTACGACGCCGCGAAAGTCGGGCAGAACCTGAAGGGGCAGGCGGACAGCAAGGGCAAGCTCTATCGCGAAGAACTGGTCAAGCTCGGCCAGCAGGGCGGCGGTCTCGTCGAATTTTATTCCACCAGCAAACCGGGCCAGCCGGCCGGCGATTACCGCAAAACGGCCTATGGGCAGGCCTTCGACCCCTGGAAAGTCGTCGTCGTCACCGGCGTCTACATGGACGATCTCGATGCGCAGATAGACAGCACGATCCTGACCGCGCTCTCCGGCAGCATCGTTCTGTTCTTCCTTGCCATGGCGGCCGCCTACGTCGTCATCCGCGGCATATCGGGGCCTCTCAACAACGTCCACGCCGCGCTGAAGGCTGTCGCCGAAGAGGACGTTTCCATTGCCATCCCGCATACGACCATGAACAATGAAGTCGGCATGATGGCGAAAGCCACGCAGTCGCTGCAGGAAAAGATCCGCGAACGCCATCAGATGTCCGATCGCGAGGCGGCCCAGCAGCTGGCGCTGGAAAACGAGCGCGAAAACAATCAGCGCCAGCAGCAGGACGAGACAGCCCTGCAGGCCCGTGTGGTGGCGACGATCGGCCAGGCGCTGGAGATGATCGCCCGCGGCGACCTCACCGTGCGCTGCGCCGATCTCGGCCAGAAATATGCCGCCCTGCGCGACAACTTCAACGATGCATTGTCGCATCTCGAAGCCGCCATGGCCAAGGTCAGCGCCAAGGGCAGCGATATCGGCACCAGCAAGGAAGAGATCCGCCGCGCCTCCAACGAGCTGTCGCAGCGCACCGAGCGCCAGGCCGCGAGCCTGGAGGAAACTTCCGCCGCACTCGACGAACTCACCGTCGCCGTCCGCCAGACGGCTGATGGCGCCCATGAGGCGAGCAAGCGCGTCCACTCCGTCAGCACCGAGGCCACCCACAGCGATGCGATCGTCGGCCAGGCGATCGAAGCGATGAGCGGCATCGAGAAGTCGTCGTCGGAGATCACCAAGATCATCGGCGTCATCGACGAGATCGCCTTCCAGACCAACCTGCTGGCGCTGAATGCCGGCGTCGAGGCGGCCCGCGCCGGCGAATCCGGCAAGGGGTTTGCGGTCGTCGCCCAGGAGGTGCGCGAGCTTGCCCAGCGCTCCGCCGCTGCCGCCAAGGAGATCAAGGACCAGATCGCCCGCTCCTCCAGCCAGGTCGACCATGGCGTCCGCCTGGTCGGCGAGGCCGGCGAGGCGCTGAAGCGCATCTCCGACCAGATCAAGGCCGCCAACGAAATCGTCGCCAAGATCGCCCACAGCGCCTCGGAACAGGACACGACGCTGCGCTCGATCTCATCGTCGATGAACCAGCTCGACGCTGCCACCCAGCAGAACGCCGCCATGGCCGAGGAAACCACGGCATCGGCCGAAACGCTCGCCAGCGACACCGACGAACTGATCGACCTCATCCGCGGCTTCCGCGTCAGCGGCGCTGCCCCGGCCACGCATCAGGGTCGCCGCGCTGCTTAAACGGCGCGGGGATGACAGGCATTCGTATGCAACAACACGGCCGTCGGTTCTCCGGCGGCCGTGTTGTTTTGAAAGGCGACCCCAGCCAAAAGTCATGCGGAGCGCGTGCGGCATGGATACTCGGGTCAAGCCCGAGTATGACGGAGAGTGGGGCGCGCGATCGGCAGGAGGCGAGACGCCTGGATCGATTCCAGCAAAATGCGTAGGCGGCTTTGCGTGGGGATCGCGTAAAATAATAGGCGGCAATTTCTACAAAATCACCACGCGCTTGCAGCCCTTGCCACAGAGGCTTCCCCACCCTCCGTCGTCCTCGGGCTTGACCCGAGGACCCACGGCCGCAAGCGCTGCGTCACCCTCAAGCACCCAGCCGAAACCCGGCTCTCACCCCGAAATCTTCGAGAAATCCGCCACCGTTCCCGTCGCTTCGCGGATCAGCCGCAGCAAAGCGAGGCGGTTGGCGCGGATGGCGGCGTCTTCGTCGTTGACGAGCACGTCTTCGAAGAAGCGGTCGACCGGGCCGCGCAGCTTGGAGAGCGCTTCCATCGCCGAGCGGAAATCTTCTCCGGCGACAGCCTCCGCAGCATCCTTCGAGGCGCTTGAGATGGCGGCAAACAGCTCCTTCTCGGCGTCGAGCTTCAGGAGTGCCGGCGAAACGCCGTCGGCGATGACCGTGCCCTTCTTTTCCTCGGCGGCGAGCAGCTGCGTTGCGCGCTTGGTGCCGGCAAGCAGGTTCTTGCCGTCCTCGGAGGTGATGAAGGCCGTCAGCGCTTCGACGCGGCGCGCCACCATCAGCAGGTCGTCGGCATCCGGCGTCAGCACAGCGTCGATCAGATCGTGGCGAGCGCCCTGATCGCGCAGATAGACCTTGAGACGGTCGTGGAAGAAGGAGAGCAGATCGCCATCCCTGGTGGTCGCCAGAAGCGGCAGGCGGACCCTTCGCTCCAGCAGGATCCGGACGACGCCGAGGGCTGCCCGCCGCAGCGCAAACGGGTCCTTGGAGCCGGTCGGCTTTTCGTCGATCGCCCAGAAGCCTGTCAGCGTATCCAGCTTGTCGGCAAGCGCCAGCGTGATCGCCACCTTGTCCTCCGGCACCCGGTCGGACGGGCCCTGCGGCTTGTAGTGGTCCTCGACCGCTGCGGCGACAGAGGCGTTTTCACCCTGCAGCGCCGCATATTTGCGGCCCATCAAGCCCTGCAGCTCCGGGAATTCGCCGACCGCTTCGGTGCGCAGATCGGCCTTGGCGAGCACGGCGGCACGATCGGTGAGGGCCGCATCCGCGCCGGTGGTCCTTGCCAGTTCCTCCGCCAGCACGCGGATGCGGGCGACGCGTGCGCCCTGCGTGCCGAGCTTGGCATGGAAGGTCACGTCGAGCGCATCGAGCTTGGCCATACGCTGGTCGAGCGGTTTCTGCAGGTCGAGGCCGAATTTTGCGGCCGACGCCGTCAGCGTCTCCAGATCCGGCAGGTCGCCCTGATCGCGCTTCCAGAAATGCAGCGCGTCCGAAAGCCGGGCCCGCACCACCTTGCCGTTGCCGTGGACGATTTCCTTGCCGCCGTCATGCGCCTGGATGTTGGAGACGAGGATGAACCGGTTCGACAGCGTGTCCTCGCCCTGCTTGCGCGTGACGAAGCACTTCTGATTGGTTTTGATGGTCAGCCGGATGATCTCGGAGGGGATCGACAGGTAATCCTCCTCGAAGGACCCCATCAGCACCTGCGGCCATTCGACGAGGCCGGAGACTTCCTCCAGCAGGCCCTCGTCTTCGACAAGCTCCAGCCCGTTGGCGAAGGCGATGTCGCGGGCGTCATGCAGGATGATGTCCTTGCGCCGCTCGGCATCGAGGATGACCTTTGCCTTTTCCAGGCTCGCGGCATAATCGTCGAACCGGCGGACGGTGATCGCCTCGGGCGCATGGAAGCGATGGCCGTAGGTGACGTTTGAGGCGGTGATGCCGTCGATCTCGAAGGGGATGACGACGGTTTCCTCATGCTCGGGCCCGAAGGTGCAGACGATCGACTGCAGCGGCCGCACCCAGCGCAGCGCCCCCGGCGCGGAGGAGGCCTTGCCCCAGCGCATCGACTTCGGCCAGGGAAAATCGCGGATGATGCCGGGCATTACCTCGGCGACGATTTCTTCGGCCGCGCGGCCGGGCTTCGAAATGACCGCGACGTAGAAATCGCCCTTCTTCGGATCGCTGACCACCTGCGCCTCGGAAACCGACGAAAGGCCGGCGCCGCGCAGAAAACCTTCGATCGCCTTCTCGTTGGCGTCGGTGCGCGGCCCCTTGCGCTCCTCGCGCACATCGGCCGAGCGCGCCGTCAGGCCATGAATGTCGAGCGCCAGCCGCCGCGGCGTCCAATATTCGCGCGCGCCTTCATAGGACAGACCCGCTTCGACAAGCGCATCGGTGACGAGCTTCTTCAGGTCGCCGGCAGCCTTGCGCTGCATGCGGGCCGGAATCTCTTCGGAGCGGAGTTCGAGAAGAAGGTTTGGCATGTCACTCTTTTCCTTGCGCCCGCGGGCAGGGCGATCCAAAACGTTGCTTCTGCTATCAAAGAATGCCGCATCTGCACAACCGCAAAAACGGAAGAGGGCGATGGGGTGGGGCGACCTGGCAGGCGTGTTGCCGCATGGCCCCCTCATCTGCCTGCCGGCATCTTCTCCCCGCTGGGGAGAAGGGGAATCGTGGCAACGTCTCTTTTCCTAGAAACGTCTGCAGTGGAAAGAGAGGCAAGCGCTTGCTCCCCTTTTCTCCCCAGCGGGGAGAAGGTGGCCCGTCGGGTCGGATGAGGGGGCCACGCGGCACAATGGCGATGATCCTCCATCCTTCAACTTCCGCTGTGAAAACCACAGTCGGGCATTGCCTTGCCGCTTTTCGCCGCTATGGTCCCGCAACTTTCGTCGAAACAGGAAATCCCCAGGAAACCCTATGGCCGCTGACCTCCGTTTTCTCGCAGCCCGCATCTCGGCCGAAATCAATGCCCGGCCCGAACAGGCCAAAGCCGCCATCGAGCTGCTCGACGAAGGCGCCACCGTGCCTTTCATCGCCCGCTACCGCAAGGAAGTGACGGGCGGGCTTGATGATACGCAGCTGCGCAATCTGGCCGAACGGCTGGTCTATCTGCGTGAACTCGAAGCCCGGCGCGCCGCGATCGTCGAATCGATCACCGGCCAGGGCAAGATGACCGACGAGCTGATGGGCAAAGTGGCCGGCGCCGAAACCAAGGCCGAGCTCGAAGACCTTTATCTGCCCTATAAGCCGAAGCGGCGCACCCGCGCTGAAATTGCCCGCGAACGCGGCCTCGGCCCGCTTGCCGAGGCGATCCTTGCCGAGCGCATCAGGGAGCCGGCGGTGCTCGCCGAAGGCTTCATCACCGCTGATGTCGTCGATGTGAAGACGGCGCTCGAAGGCGCGCGTGACATTATCGCCGAAGGCATTGCCGAAAATGCCGACCTGCTCGGCAGATTGCGCGCCCATATGCGCCAGGCGTCGCTGCTGAAAGCCAAGGTCGTCGACGGCAAACAGGCGGCGGGCGAAAAATTTTCAGATTATTTCGACCATTCCGAACGCTGGGCGA
The DNA here is from genome assembly GCF_030053155.1 of Rhizobium sp. BT03. NCBI lineage: Bacteria > Pseudomonadati > Pseudomonadota > Alphaproteobacteria > Hyphomicrobiales > Rhizobiaceae > Rhizobium > Rhizobium sp. BT03. The sequence continues at coordinate 1,695,070 of NZ_CP125640.1, read as the reverse complement.
GTGCCCCCGGCCACCGCGCGCTCGCCATGCTGCGCGGCTGGAACGAGGAGGTGCTGACGCTGACGATCGAGGCCGACGCCGAGACCGCCTCGCCGAACAAGCCGGTCGAACGCATGATCGCCACGGCCTATGAGATCGGGACAAGCCGCCCCGGCGACCGCTGGCTGATGGAGGTCGCCAGCTGGACCTGGCGCGTCAAGCTTTCCATGTCGCTATCGCTCGACCTGATGCGGGAGCTGCGCGAAAGGGCGGAAGAGGAGGCGATCCATGTCTTTGCCCGCAATCTCAAGGACCTGCTGCTCGCCGCACCCGCCGGCTCGCGCGCCACGATGGGCCTCGACCCCGGCATCCGCACCGGCGTCAAGGTCGCCGTCGTCGACGGCACCGGCAAGGTGGTGGCGACATCGACGGTCTATCCCTTCCAGCCGCGGAACGACGTGCGCGGCGCGCAGGTCGAGGTCGCCTCGCTGATCCGCAAGCACAATGTCGAGCTGATTTCGATCGGCAACGGCACCGGCAGCCGCGAGACCGAAAAGCTGGTGGCCGACATGCTGGCCGAACTGCCGGCGCCGAAGCCCACCAAGGTCATCGTCTCGGAAGCCGGCGCCTCGGTCTATTCCGCTTCGGCAACCGCAGCGGCCGAGTTTCCCGATCTCGACGTGTCGCTGCGCGGCGCCGTCTCGATTGCGCGGCGTCTGCAGGATCCGCTCGCCGAACTCGTCAAGATCGAGCCGAAGTCGATCGGCGTCGGCCAGTATCAGCACGACGTCGACCAGCAGAAGCTGTCGCGTTCGCTCGATGCGGTGGTCGAAGACGCGGTGAATGCCGTCGGCGTCGATCTCAACACGGCGTCGGCGCCGCTGCTCGCCCGTGTCTCCGGCCTTGGGCCCTCGATCGCCGACGCCATCGTCCGCCACCGCGACAGCGAGGGCCGTTTCGAGACGCGCCGTGATCTGTTGAAGGTCGCCCGGCTCGGCGGCCGCACCTTCGAGCAATGCGCCGGCTTCCTGCGCATCCCGAACGGCAAGGAGCCGCTCGATGCCTCCTCGGTCCACCCCGAAGCCTATGGCGTCGCCAAGAAGATCGTCGCCGCCTGCGGCCGGGATCTGCGCGCGCTGATGGGCGACAGCGCCATGCTGAAATCGGTCGATCCGCGCCAGTTTATCGACGAGAAATTCGGTCTGCCGACCGTCAGGGACATCATCTCGGAACTGGAAAAGCCCGGCCGCGATCCGCGCCCGAGCTTCAAGACCGCGACATTCGCCGAGGGCGTCAACGAAATTTCCGACCTCAAGCCCGGCATGATGCTGGAGGGCACGGTGACCAACGTCGCCGCCTTCGGCGCCTTCGTCGATATCGGCGTGCACCAGGATGGCCTAGTGCATGTGTCGCAGCTGGCCGATCGCTTCGTCAAGGATCCGCATGAGGTCGTGAAGGCCGGCGATGTCGTCAAGGTGCGGGTCGTCGAGGTCGACGCCAAGCGCAAGCGCATCGCTCTGTCGATGAAGCGCGACGACGGTTCTGCCGCACCGCCGCGTGGTGATTCTCACGGAAACCAGGGCTCACGGCCGCAGAACGAGCGCCGGCCGACTGCTCCCAAGCCGGAGAGTCAGGGTGCCTTCGGCGCCGCCCTTGCCGAAGCCATGAAGCGAAAATAAGGGTTTAGCCGCCATATCGGCAAAAATGCAACAATTTGGCAGCGTTATTTCGAGAGTGCTAAATCCGGCGCTTGTAAGGCGAAAGAGATCGCCTAAGTTGATGTGACCATCCTGTCACATTTGCGAGGCGTCCATGGCGTCGGCTTTCCTTTCGATCGTCCAGCAAATCATCCGCAAGGGTTCGTTGGAACTTACCCTTGCCAATGGCGATACCTATATGATCGGCGACGGCACCGGCGACATGGTGGTCGCCCGGCTTGCCGATCAGGAGGCCGAGGACGCCATCCGCCGCGACCCGACGATGAAGCTCGGCGAAATGTACATGCAGGGACGGTTCATTCTCGAACAGGGCAATATTTATGATTTCCTGTCGCTGGTGAAGCAGAACACCACCAATGAAATCTTCGATTTCAAAATGGCGGCACTGCTCGTCGGCCGTATTGCCTGGCAGCAGCTGAAGAGCCGCGTGCCGGTCAATCGCAACAAGCACAATGTCGCCCATCATTACGACCTGTCGGCCAAGCTCTTCGATCTGTTCCTCGACGAGGACTGGCAATATTCCTGCGGCTATTTCGAACCGGCCGGCATCGGTCTCGACGAGGCGCAGCTCGCCAAGAAACGCCATATCGCCGCCAAGCTGCTGCTCGAGCCGAACCAGCGCATCCTGGAAATCGGCTCCGGCTGGGGCGGCATGGGCATGTATCTGACGGAGGCGACCGAGGGCGCCGATTTCACCGGCATTACGCTCAGCGAAGAGCAGCTCAAGGTTTCCCGCAGCCGCGCCGAAAAGCGCGGCCTTGCCGAGCGCCTGCGCTTCGAGCTGCAGGATTACCGCAGCATGACCGGCAGGAAGTTCGACCGCATCGTCTCGGTCGGCATGTTCGAGCATGTCGGGATCGGGAATTACCCCAATTTCTTCCGCAAGGTAGCCGATCTGCTCGACGACAACGGCGTCATGGTGCTGCATTCGATCGCCCGCCCGAAGCCGAGCTTCGGCACCAACGCCTTCATCGAGAAGTATATTTTCCCCGGCGGCTACATCCCCTCCGTCGGCGAAGTCGTGCCGCCGCTCGAAAAGGCCGGGTTGCTGGTCAGGGACGTCGAAATCCTGCCGATGCATTATGCCTATACGCTGCGCCATTGGCGCGAGCGTTTCGTGGCGCGCAAGGCCGAAGCGGTGGCGCTTTACGACGAGCAGTTCTTCCGCATGTGGGAATTCTACCTGGCCGGCTCGGAAATGGGCTTCCGCTGGGACGAGCTCTTCATCCTGCAGATCCAGATCGCCAAGAACCAGTTCACCGTTCCCGACAATCGCAGTTACATCGCCCGCAACGAAGCCAGGCTGAAGGAGTTCGAGGCAAGGCGCCCGCCGCTTGAGAAGGTGACGTTCTGAGCGCAGAAGCTGGATGTGATGAAAGGACATGCCGATGAGCACCGCGTTTCCCGAAATCTATCTGGTGCGCCACGGTGAAACCGAATGGAGCCTGTCCGGCCGCCATACCGGCCGCAGCGATATTCCCCTGACGGCGAATGGCGAGGCCGCCGCCCGCGAGCTCGCCGAGCGGCTTTCCGGCCACGCCTTCTCCGCCGTCTGGTCGAGCCCGTCGGCGCGTGCCCGCAAAACCTGCACGCTCGCCGGCTTCGGATCGGGTGCGGTGATCCGCGACGATCTCGCCGAATGGGACTATGGCACCTATGAAGGCATCACCACCAAGGCGATCCTGGCGGAGCGCCCCGGCTGGCAGCTCTTTCGCGACGGCTGCCCGAACGGGGAGTTCGCCGCCGATGTCGGCGCCCGCGCCGACGCCGTCATTCATGCGCTTCGCGAGGCCACCGGCACCATCCTGATCTTCTCGAGTTCGCATTTCCTGCGCGTGCTCGCCGCCCGCTGGCTCGGCCTGCCGCCGCAAGGCGGTGCGCATTTCGTGCTGGATACGGCCAGCATCAGCGTGCTCGGCTACGAACATGATCTGACGGAGCCGGTCATCCGCCGGTGGAACCAGAGATAGGATGCCATCAGCCGTGTGGCCCCTCATCCGACCCTTCGGGCCACCTTCTCCCCGCAGGGGAGAAGAGGGAGCAAGGCGCGCCGGCACTGGCTAAATGAACCGTCTCCTCAAGGCACAGGATTCCAATCGGAGTCGATGACGAAGCAACAATCTCCCTCTTCTCCCCAGCGGGGAGAAGGTGGCCCGAAGGGTCGGAAGAGGGGGCCGCACGGCACGACTTTCATGAGCGCCCTTCGCCGTGGTTAACATTGGGGTAACGACCTCACGATAAATGTAGCCAACGCCGCTCTCCGCGGCTTTGTTTTTGCGTTTTCTGGAGTGCGGACGTGTCTCATCGATCAGTCGTATCGATCTCTTTGGCTATTGCCCTTTTATCCTTTGGTTCAGCGGCGGCGCAGGAAAGCGGCCAGCATTTCTGGTCGGGCGACTGGTATCTGAACGTCGGCGTCGCCGGCTTCTCGGCGCCGAAATTCGAAGGCTCGTCGCATAATGAATTCAAGTTCAGCCCGCTGATTTCGGTCGGCCGCCAGGGCGCCGGCCCGCGCTTTTCCTCGCGCAACGACAACCCCTCTTTCTCCCTCATCGACAAGGGCGCCTTCCGTGCCGGCATCGTCGGCAAGTTCGTGCCGTCGCGCGATGCCGGTGACGACAGTGACCTGAAGGGCTTGAGGAAGGTCAAGTGGGGTGCCGAGGCCGGCGGCTTCGTCGAAGTCTACCCGACCGATTTCCTGCGCGCCCGCGCCGAGGTTCGCCAGGGTATCCGCTCCCATGACGGCGTCGTCGCCGATCTCGCCGTCGATGCCTTCACCGATATCGCGCCCGACCTGCAGCTGTCGGGCGGCCCGCGCGCGACATTTGCGACAAGGGGCTATTACGACGCCTATTACGGCGTCAGCGCCAAGCACGCCGCCGCAAGCGGCCTCGATCCTTACAAGCCGTCGGCGGGCATGCAGTCTTATGGCGCCGGCGCAGCGCTGACATGGAAGGCGACCGAAAATCTCTCGGCAAGCTCTTTCCTCGAATATAAGCGGCTGGCCGGTCCCGCCGCCGACAGCAGCCTGGTGCGTGACCGCGGCTCGAAGAACCAGATCGTGATCGGCGTCTCGGCGACCTACAAGTTCAATTTCTCCCTGCAGTGATCCAATGCATGTCGCCCGGAAGTGTGCCGCGGTTCCGGGGTAACGACATGCATTAAACATCCAGTGCATGTCGCCCGGAAGTGCGTAGCGGTTCCGGGATAACGACATGCATAAGACAAAGAGATCGCTTCTTGACCGGATCGCCGGCCGGTCGCTAGATGGCGGCATGCAAGATTCCGGCGATTTCAACGACCGCGTCTCCGACGCACCTTCCGACAACTGGGTCTACCGGATTCTGCCGCCATGGCTCTGGCCCTATGCGCAGCTCGCGCGCTGGGATCGCCCGATCGGCTGGCAGCTGCTGATGTGGCCGTGTTTCTGGTCGGCGACCCTTGCCGCCAACGCGGCGATCGGTGAGGGGCTTTATTCCGGCAGCCTGCTGGTGTCTCACCTTTTGCTCTATTTCATCGGCGCGGTCGCCATGCGCGGCGCCGGCTGCACCTATAACGATCTCGTCGACCACGAGATCGACATGGAAGTGGCGCGCACGCGCTCGCGTCCGCTGCCCTCCGGCCGCGTTACGCGTGCCCATGCGAAGATCTTCATCGGCCTGCAGGCGCTGGTCGGGCTTTTCGTGCTCTTGCAGTTCAACTGGTTCACCGTCTTCCTCGGCCTGCTGTCGCTCGGCATCGTCGCGCTTTATCCCTATGCCAAACGCTTCACCGACTGGCCGCAATTTTACCTGGGGCTTGCCTTTTCCTGGGGCGCGCTGATGGGCTGGGCCGGCATTTTGGGCGGGCTTTCCTTTGCTTCCGTCCTGCTCTACGCCGCCTCGGTCGCCTGGACGATCGGTTACGACACGATCTACGCCCATCAGGACAAGGAGGACGACGAGCTGATCGGCGTCCGTTCGACCGCGCGCCTCTTCGGCGACAGGACGAGGGCATGGCTGATCGGCCTTTACGGGCTGACGCTGGTGCTGATGTTTGCCGCTTTCGCGCTCGCCGGCGCCAATCTCATCGCCTTCCTGGCCTTGCTCGGCGCCGCCGGCATGTTCGCCTGGCAGATCGTCCGGCTCGATATCGACGATGCCGCCCAATGCCTGGCGCTCTTCAAGTCGAACAATCGTGTCGGCCTGATCATCTTCTTCGGCCTCTTCATCTCGCTGCTCTTCGCCATTCCCTGATTGGGCCCTTGATTGGGGCCCCTGATTGGGGCGATGGTAAAACGGCAAACCCGGCGCGGGCGCCGGGTTTCAAATGCTTGCGAAGACGAAGTGTCGCGATTTCGTTCAGTTGCGGGCGATGATTTCCTTACCTTCGATCCGCATGGCGACGCCCAACTGGCCGGTGGTGCGGCGCACGAGGAAGCGCGGGCGGCGGTTGGCGAAGTAGGAATGGCGGCGGCGCGGCTTGAGATCGCTGGTGCGCAAGGCGCCGATATGGTCTTCCAGCGGCCGGGCGACGCCGTCGGCCTCGACCATCAGCATCGGAATGCGGAAGGCTTCCGACCAGCCGCGCCAGTCGGCGGCGATATCGCTGAGATCATGGGCGACGAGCAGCGGAATGCAGAGTTCCGGATCGGCGTGGTGAAGCTCGAGCGTGACGGTAACCTCGCCGTCGCCATGGTCGATGGCGCGGGCGGCGACACCTTGGAAGACGCGCTTCGGCAGCGCAATCGAGAGCGGCAGGCCGCTGGAGGGCAGGACCTTGCGCAGGACCGCGCCGCGTTCGTCTATGGTGATGTTGACGTCATCCGAACAATCATGGATGGCGTAGCTGACCTGCTGCGGAAAGCGGGACGGATCGAGGCGTAACGTCGTGCCAGCCCAGGCGGGCTTCATTACCGGATTGTTCATGTCATTCTACCCTTGTCTTACCTGAGAGCCGATTTCCGCTCTTCTCCTTGGGACTTTTCGTCCTCTATGGCCGACAATAGGCACCCGCCCTTCCGTACAGCTTAAAAATTGCGGTTAAGAAAACTTTGCCTCCTCTGATGGTTATCAAAACCGAATCCGGCAGGGTTTCCGGAAGGTGAACGTGATGGTGTGCTGAAGTGGTGCATCCCGAGGTAAGTCTCAGGTAAGCTTTCTGTGGCAAAATATGCTTACCAGCAGTTCGTTCTTTTAGAGATTTTGCCGAAAAGGGCGCGTTTGATGATCACGGCTTCCCTCGCTTACACGATCCTGTCGAAGGACATGACGTCGAGCCTGAACAAGGTCGCGTCCCAGGCGACGGTCAAGAAGGACGCTCAGTATTACGCCGACCATATCAACAAGGTCACCGATGTTGACGACTTCCTCGGCGATTACAAGCTCTACAGCTATGCGATGAAGGCCTATGGCCTTGAAGATATGACCTACGCCAAGGCCTTCATGAAGAAGGTGCTGGAAAGCGATCTCACCGACCCCAACAGCTACGCCAACAAGCTGTCCGATACGCGCTACCGCGAATTCGCCGCCGCCTTCAATTTCAACGCGCCTGACAAGGACGTGCAGACGGACGCGCAGGAGGACGATCTCATCGGCCTCTACAAGCAGTCCTTCGTCGACGCCGATAAGGCGGCGACCGCCGAGAGCACCTATTACGGCAACAATATCGACAGCGTGCAGACCGTCGACGATCTGGTCAACAACACAAGGCTTCGCACCTATGTGCTGAAGACCTTCAACATCGATCCCACTTATGCGTCGAAGGATTTTCTGCGTCAGGTGCTGACGAGCGATCTCAGCGACCCCACGAGCGTCGTCAACACGCAGGGCGGCGACAAGTACAAGGCGCTTGCCGCCCAGTTCAGCTTCAACGCCGACGGCACGGTCACCGGCACGGCCCAGACCGCGGCGCAGAAAGCTTCGGTCATCGAGGCCTACACGCTGAATTCCCAGTCCGTCATCATCGACAATTCGGTCGGTTCGGATGTCGTCTACGTCAACAAGACGGCGGCCGACTACAACAAGGCCTATTACACCGCCAAGATCGGCACGATCACCAATGTCGACGACCTGGTCGCCGACAAACGCCTGACCTCCTACATCACGACGGCCTACAGCATGGGCGCCGACTTCACTGCGGCGGCACTCCGGACGGTCCTGACCGACCCGGGCTATGCCCAGCTGATGGGCTTCACCAATGTCTACAACGCCTTCAACTTCAAGTCGGATGGTTCGACCTCGAACACGGCGCGCGTCCGGACGGTCGACCAGGCGAACAAGCTGTCGTCGGCGGCGTCGCAGACCGCCAACTACTATAAGGTGACTTCGCAATCGAGCGGCATCACCAATGTCGACGACCTGCTCGCCGACGCAAACATGGCGCGCTACATCAAGGATGCCTATGGTCTCGGCACGGATTTCAGCAATGCCGATCTGAAGAACATCCTGACCGACTCCGCCTATGCCGCCGCCCAAGGCCATGCCGATCTCAATGCCGATTTCAACTTCCAGGCGGATGGATCGATCAACGGTTCGGTGATCCAGACGGACACGCAGCGCAAATCGACCACCGACAAATCGGCGGCGAACGCGACCCACTTCAACGCCATGATCGACAATGTCACCAATGTCGACGACATCATGTCCGATCCCGTTGCGGTCAGCTATCTCAGAACCAGCATGCAGATCGCCGACAGCGTTTCCGATGCGACGCTGCGGACCTTCCTCGTCGATCCCGCCGCCGCCAGCGCCCAGGGCTACAGCGACGTCCACGATCTGTTCAATTTCAAGACGGACGGTTCGGTCGCCACCCTCTATGCCTCGCAGACGGCCGCGCAAAGCGCCAGCACATCAAGCAAGGCCGACAGTGCCGCCGTCTATTACCAGTCGACCATCGCCGGGATCTCGAACGTCGATCAGCTGCTGTCGGACCAGAAGCTCAACAACTTCGTGCGCAATGCCTACGGCATCCCGTCCACCGTCACCGATGTCGCTCTTCGCGCCATCCTGACCGATCAGAGCGGCACCGGCACCTATGCCGACGTCGCCGCCGCCTTCAATTTCAAGGCGGACGGCACGCTCGAGGACGGCATGTCGGCGCAGACGGCGGCACAGATCACCAACACGAAAATTGCTGCCGGTGCCCGCACCGACGACTATTCCGCCCGGATGGCGACGATCGCCAATGTCGATGATCTCATCGCCGATCCCGCCATCACCAATTTCCTGAAGAGCACCTATAATCTACCGCTGAATATCTCGGACGCCGATCTGAAGAGCTTCCTGACCGATGCGACTGCCGCTTCAGCCGCCGGTTATGCCGATCTCAACGCCGATTTCAACTTCGCCGCCGATGGATCGCTGCCGGTCGTAAGCTCGGTCCAGACGGCCGATCAGGCGCAGACCACCAACGACAATTATATGGCGCGCTATGATGACGAGCGCGACGAGGCGATCGACGAGGTTGCCTCCAACTATTCGAGTATGATGGCCGACAGCACCAGTCTGCTCGATACTGCCGAGATCAAGTCCGTCAACGATTTCCTGCGCACCAATTCCGCGGCCGATTTCAAGAAGAGCAACGACAATCTGCCGGATCCCTATCATGTGGCGCTGCAGGCCTTCGGCCTGACCGACCAGGAAGTGCCGCGCTCGATGATGCGCAAGATCCTGACGAGCGATGCCTACGACCCGGACGGCTATATCGCCTCCTTGAAGGATGAGCGCATCACCAACCTTGCCCGCGCCTTCAATTTCGGCCCCGACGGCAAGGCGGCGTCACCCTTCCAGGCGCTGCCCGACGCGACCATGGCCAAATACGCCACCGACTACAAGGCGCATATGACCATGCTGCTGAAGGCCGGCCCGGTAAAGGACAAGGCATCGAAGGACGCGACGGCCGAGGTGGATTATTTCGCCAAGGGCATGGCGAAGGTGAAATCGCTCGACGATTTCCTCGACGACAGCCGTCTGACCGATCTGGTGCTGAAGGCGAACAATCTCGACCCGAAGGATTACGACAAGGCGACGCTGAAGAAGATCTTCACCTCCGATCCCGACGACAAGAAGAGCTACCTGAACGCCAAGGCCGATGCACGCTTCCAGGATATCGTCGCTGCCTTCAACTTCGACAAGGACGGCAATCTCACCCGCGCCAAGATAGGCACCATCCAGAACAAGGCGGCCGAGGACCACACCCAGGAGCTCTACGTCCAGCAGACGCTGGAAGCCCAGCAGGGCGAAAGCAACGATGGTGTGCGCCTGGCGCTCTATTTCAGCCGCAAGGCCCCGAGCATCACCTCGATCTATTCGATCCTCGGCGACAAGGCGCTCTATCAGGTCATCACGACGGCCTACAGCCTGCCTTCGCAGATGTCGGGCATGGACGTCACCAAACAGGCCGACCTCCTCAACCGCTTCGTCAAGCTCGAGGATCTCCAGGACCCGAAGAAGGTCGACAAGCTGCTGCGCCGCTTCACCGCGATGTACGACGTCCAGAACAGCACCCAGCAATCGCCTGCCCTGCAGATCCTGACCGGCGGCGGCACGCAGTCGTCTTAATTGCTCTTCAGTTTCAATAGTTTGCCCCTCACCCTAACGCAACCGGGGTCGAGCCACACGTCTCGCCCCGTCCTTCGGACCCCCGTAAAAACGGGGAGAGGGGACGTGCCCCGCGCGAGGTTGATGGGAGCGGAGAGGTCGCGGCTCGCCCCTTTGCCCCGCGCGCGCGGGGGGTCCGAAGGACGGGTCGAGACCCGTGGCTCGACCCCGGTCGGTGCCGGCAGGCGGATGAGGGGCGACCCCGACCACTACCCTCACACGTCGAGGCTGACCACCTTCCCAGGGTTCATGATACCAGCCGGATCGAAGGCGCGCTTGATGCGGCGCATCAGCTCGATTTCGATGGCCGGGCGGATTGCCGCCAATTCGTCGCGCTTCAGCTGGCCAATGCCGTGCTCTGCCGAGATCGAGCCGCCATGGGCCAGCACCAGCCCATGCACGATGTGGTTCATTTCGCGCCAGCGGGCGATGAAGGCGGCCTTGTCGGCACTGAGCGGCTGGGAAATATTGTAATGGATATTGCCGTCGCCCATATGGCCGAAGGCGCAGATGCGGGCGCCGGGCATCGCCGCCATGACGGCTTCTTCGGCCTCGGCCATGAAATGCGGGATCCGCGACACCGGCACGGAAACATCGTGCTTGATCGAGCCGCCTTCCGGCTTCTGGGCATCCGACATGCTCTCGCGCATGTGCCAGATCGCCTTCTGCTGCGCCACCGATGCGGCAATCACCGCATCGAGCACCAGCCCGGCCTCAAAACCCTGTTCGAGCACGCCGTTCATCATCCGCTCGGCCGTCTCCGCCGAATCCGACGTCGAAATGTCGATCAGCACGTACCAGGGATAGGCCGCCTCAAGCGGATCGCGCACGCCGTCGATGTGGCGGGTGGTGATCTCGACGCCGAAACGCGGCATCAGCTCGAACCCGGTGAGCGAAGTGCCGCAGAGGCTGGAGGCAAGGTTGAAGAGAGCAAGCGCATCCGCCACCGAATTCAGCCCGGCGAATGCCACCTGATGGCCGAGCGGCTGGGGAAACAGTTTCAGCACCGCGCCGGTGATGATGCCGAGCGTGCCTTCGGCGCCGATGAAAAGGTCGCGCAGGTCGTAGCCGGTATTGTCCTTCTTCAGGCGGCGCAGGCCATCCCAGATCTCACCGGTCGGCAGCACCACTTCGAGACCGAGGCAGAGCTGGCGCATATTGCCGTAGGCCAGCACCGCCGTGCCGCCGGCATTGGTGGACAGATTGCCGCCGATGCGGCAGGAGCCCTCCGAGCCGAGCGACAGCGGAAACAGCCGCCCATGCGCCTCGGCCGCCTTCTGCACCTCGGCCAGAATGGCGCCGCCGTCGGCCACCAGCACGTTCGCCACCGGATCGACATCGCGGATCCGGTTCATGCGCTCGAGCGACAGGATGATATCGGACTTGCCGGCACGCGGCGTCTGGCCGCCGACGAGACCGGTATTGCCGGTCTGCGGCACGATCGCCGTCCCGGTCTCCGTCGCCAGCTTCATGATATCGGAGACTTCTTCGACCGAGCCGGGCTTGAGCAGGAGAGGGGAGGCGCCATGATAGAGCCCGCGGTTCTCGATCAGATGCGGTGCGAGATCGGCTTCGCCGGCAAGCGCGTATTTGTCGCCGACGATGGCTGCGAAGCGGTCGAGAAGTTCGGTGGAAATGCCGGTGCTGCTCATCGGGTCGGTCCTTCGTCGATCGGATCGGATCTGTCAGTCGCGCGGAGCCGCCGCCCGCTGCAGGCGGTCGTTGATCGCTTCGCCGAGCCCCTCGTCGGGAATGGCTGAGAAGGCGATGCTCGACGCCCCGCTGGCATCGGCCCGCTTCATATAGTCGAAAAGATTGGCCGCAGCCTCCGCCAGATCGCCGTCCGGGCTGAGATCGAGGACGATCCGCGCAGCCTCCGCGCCGGAGACCGCGGCACTGCCGAAAGCGATCAGCGCTTCGCCGGGTTCGACCGTCGTCGCATTGAGACGCACCGAAGCGCCGGGCGCGTAGTGTGAGGCAAGCATGCCCGGCGCTTCGATCGCCGCCGATGCCGTCTTCGCCCTCAGCAGCGGCCGGCCTGCGACGCGCTCGATCTCGCGCGCCGCCAGGCCGCCGGGCCGCAGCAGCCTCACCCGGTCGCCCTCCACCTTGACGATCGTCGATTCGACGCCGACGGTGCTTGGGCCCGCATCGAGGATCAACGGGAGCTTCGCCCCGAGATCGGCCTCGACATGGGCCGCACTCGTCGCGCTGATCGCGCCTGAAGTATTGGCGCTGGGGGCGGCGAGCGGCCGCCCGAAGGCGCCGATCAGGGCGCCGGCAAAACCCTTCGGCACACGCACCCCGACGCTGTCGAGCCCGGCGGTCGCCAGCGAATGGATCGGGCTTTGCGGTTTCAGCGGCAGCACCAGGGTCAGCGGTCCGGGCCAGAAGGCCGTGGCGAGCGCCCGCGAGACGGGGTCGAATTCGGCGTGTTGCTCGGCCATGGCAAGATCGGCCATATGGCAGATCAGCGGGTTGAAGCGCGGCCGTCCCTTGGTCTCGTAGATGCGGGTGATCGCCGCAGGATTGGTGGCGTCGGCGGCAAGGCCGTAGACGGTCTCGGTCGGGATGGCGATGGCAAAGCCGTCGGCAAGAGCGGCTGAGGCCGCCTCAAGTGCTGCCCGCCTGTCTGCCTCTATGTCGATGATGCGTGCCATGTGCTGCCCGATGCTTTGGTCCCGGCAGTCCTTAGGCTTTCCGCTGCTTGCGATCAATCGCGTTGTTGGCCTCACGCATGCGTGCGCGTCACAGCTGGCGGATGATTTCGCGCAGCTGTTCGTTGCGGGCGCCGAGCAGCAGGATGTTGCGGATCGCCGCCTGCGGGTCATCGGTGCGGAACAGCAGGCCGTTGCCGCGCACCGACCGGTCGATGGTCATCTTTTCCTGGGAGTTCTCGCCCGCCTTGATGGCGACGGCGAAATACATGCGGGAATAGCCGACATCGATCCGTTCGAAGAAATTGTCGTTCTCGCCGATGTCGGAATAGAAATTGGCGATGTAGAAGGCCCAGCTTACCTCTTCGTAACGGGCGAACTTCGTCCGTGCCGCGGTGACGTGGCAATAGCCGAGATGCGGGCTGTCCTCCAGCGTCCGGTGAAAGATCATCTTCGGAAACTGGATCGAGTGGTGAAAGCCGTTGATGTGCTGATGCGTCTTCTCGCCGGCGACCTGCAGCTTGCGGCCGGTCTTGGCGGCGACCTCGTCATGGGTGAAATAGCGCTTTTCCTCGGCCAGCCAGTGCCGCCGCTCGCGGGGGATGCGGCCGGTGCGCAGAAATTCGGAATGCGCGGCTATCGGCTGCCGCTCCGGCAATCTGCTTGCATCTCTAGCGTCGAAATAACGGAGTTTGGCCATGGTTCGCGTGCTTCGTCGGTCTCGGATCATGATGAGGATAGGACCGTATGCTTAAGGCGGTGTTAAAATGGTGCGGGGTGCCGCTCACGTGGAGGGCGGATATCGGCCGATGTCGCAAACGCGATGGCGGTCGCTATTGGGCCGCCGGCCTCTTTGTGGATCGGCTCTTTACGCCATGTCGCAATTGACGATAATTGCCTGCAGAGTCGGCCGATGCGATCGACCGGATGGGCGGATTTAAGCCCTGCCGCATCCTGTCGTCAATTTCGAAGCCGATGTCGCATTACAACCGAGCGGCAGAGATGCCAGATGATTAAATGGTTGCCATGAACAATTCTCCCGAAGGAGAAGGAAGCGGGCGCGCTTCCACCGGGTGCACGAGGACATGAAGATGGATATTCGCAGCAACGTTTTGCGTCAGCTCAAGAACCGCCGTGAGGGCTTCAGCCTCGAACGGCCATTCTACATCGACGAGGACTATTTCCAGCTCGATATGGCGATGATCTATTATCGCGACTGGCTGTTCATCGGTCATGATTGCGAGCTGCCGAAGCCGGGCGCCTATTTCACCGTCCAGATCGGCAGCTATCCCGTCGTCATCGTCCGCGGCAAAGACAATGTCATCCGCGCCTTCCACAACAGCTGTCGTCATCGCGGCTCGCGCGTCTGCACCAAGGAGCACGGCTCCTCCGTGCGCCTGGTCTGCCCCTATCACCAGTGGACCTACGATCTCGAAGGCAAGCTCGCCTTCGCCCGCCATATGGGCGATGATTTCGACAAGACCGGCTTCAATCTGAAACCCGTCCATTGCGAAGTCGTCGCAGGCTATGTCTTCATCTGCCTTGCCGACACCGCCCCGGACTTCCAGCCGGTGCGCAACAAGATCGAGCCCTATGTCGCGCCGCACCGGATCAGCGAGAGCAAGGTCGCCTTCCAGAGCACGATCATCGAGAAGGGCAACTGGAAGCTCGTCTGGGAAAACAACCGCGAGTGCTATCACTGCGCCGCCAATCACCCCGAACTCTGCCGCACCTATCCCGAAGCCCCGAGCGTCACCGGCACGGATGGCGGCGCCGACGATCCGGAGATTGCCGGCCACTGGGCGCGCTGCGAGGCCGCCGGCCTGCCGAGCAGGTTCCAGATTTCGCCGGACGGTCAGTTCCGCACCGCCCGCATGCCGCTGATCGAAGATGCCGAGAGCTACACCATGTCGGGCAAGCGCGCCGTCAAGCGTCCGCTCGCCGACGATATCTCGATCAGCCATATCGGCACCATGCTGCTCTTCCACTACCCGACGACGTGGAACCACCTGCTCGGCGACCACGCCATCTCCTTCCGGGTGCTGCCGCTCAGCGCCAACGAGACGGCGGTGACGACCAAGTGGCTCGTCCACAAGGACGCTGTCGAAGGCGTGGATTACAACCTCGAGGAACTGACCCACGTCTGGACCGAGACCAACGACCAGGATCGCCGCATCGTCGAGGAGAATGCTTTCGGCATTCACTCGCCGGCCTATGAGCCCGGCCCCTATTCCTCGCTGCATGAGGGCGGCGTCATGCAGTTCCTCGAATGGTATTCGAACTTCATGGTGAACCGCCTGCAGGGCGACCAGGCGAAAATCTCCGCCGTCGCCTGAGGCATGTCGCCCGTTCCGGGCGACCTCCCGGTTAATGCCCGGTTCAGATCGATTTCTTTAAAAATACGAAAGCAGCCGGCCCCCGGCCGCTTTCGGAACCATTCCGGCACGAAAGCGTTGCTGAGCAGGCGGTTATCGCTGTGGAATGGGAGAGAAGAATGTTCGGTTTGAGTAACAAGATCGCGACCGCAGTTCTGGCTGCCACCGTCGTTCTGACGGGCTTCGTGCCGTCGCAGGCAATCCAGATGCCGACCGCCCCGCAGGTGGAAAAATCCTCCGCGGTCGAGAGCGTCCAATACCGCCGCTACTATCGCCGCGATTATTACCGGCCAGGCTATCGCCCCGGTGCTTATTACCGGCCCGGCTATTACGGCGGCTATCGCGGATATTCCTACTACCGCCCGGGATATCGCCATTATAACGGCTACTGGTATCCGCTCGCCGCCTTCGGCGCCGGCGCGGTCATCGGCGGCGCCATCGTCGCCCAGCCGCGCTACGTCGAGCCCGCGCCCCGCATGGGTTCAAGCCACGTCGCCTGGTGCGCCAACCGCTACCGGTCCTATCGCGCCTACGACAACACCTTCCAGCCCTATAACGGCCCCCGCCAGCAGTGCTATTCGCCGTATTGAGGTGAGGTAAGGGAAGCGCGACGCGAGTTGCTTCGGCGGAGGAGTTGGCCGGAACATCACCCCACCCTCCGTCATCTTCGGCCTTGAGCCGAGGATCCATGCCCGCTGCTGATGGAGGCCAACGTGTCCGAGGATGACGGAGGGTGGGGGAGCCCTGCGCCTAATTCCGTGAGATATCCTGGTTAGCAGCGCCTGTGGCGGGAGACACGATTGCGCCGCGACTATGTCGTTGGACGCTTCCGTCAACCGGCTCCGTTTTTTAAGAGCGCGACTATCCGCAAGGTCGACCAAGCCGAGTCCCCACGCCCGCCGGTCAGTGAACGGCGGTGATGACCGACATGCCAGCTTCGTCGGCGGCACGGATAAGCGCTGCTCGCGCGTCCTGAGCCGGAATTTCCCCACGAATCGCATCCCGGCACGCCCTGATCGCAATGAGATATTCGTCTCCATCGTCGATCGGCCAGCCAACCGTCAGCATCTCGGCGGCCTGCACAAGGCTTGCGACGAGCTTGTATTTTTCCGGCCCACTCACAACGAACATCAGAGGGACGAACTCTTCGGATATGCACCATTTCATGACATTAGGCCTCCCCACGGTAAATGTATTAGTAACCGTGCAAGAACCGTTCCGGGATCACCCGAGCGTCGATCGCTGAGATTGCCCGCCATCGCCGAGGCCAGACATCGGATGGACGAAGCCGCGAAAGCTGCCCCTCACCCTAACCCTCTCCCCGTTCTGACGGGGCGAGGGGACGTGCCCTGCTAGACGTTGACGAGGGACGGAGAGGGCGCGGCATATTCCCTTCGCCCCGCAAGCGGGGAGAAGGTGCCGGCAGGCGGATGAGGGGCAGCAGCGCCCACCCCACCTCTCAGATTCAAAGAATATCCACCCGCCGCAGCAGCCACCAGGCAAAGGCGATCGAGGCGACGATGAGGGCGACGGCGTATTCGGTGCCGTAGTCGCCGACGGCGAAGGGCAGGTTGGCGGTGTTCATGCCGAAGAAACCGGTCACCAGGGTCGGCGGCAGCAGGAAAGCGGTCATGATCGACAGCAGATAGAGGTGGCGATTGGTCTCGGAGGATTGTTTCGAATCGATTTCTTCGTGCAGCAGGCGCGCCCTATCCTGCAGCGCATAGATATCGTGGTCGACCGTTTCCAGCCGGCTCGTCAGCCGCCGCGCCACGTCGTCGAAGCCGAAGGGCATCTCGTCCTCGTCGGCCGCCGCGGCGCGGCGCATCAGCGCCAGCACCGTGCGCAGATGCCGGTGCAGCCTGACCACGGTGCGCCGCACCGGCGCCAGCCGCCGGCGTTCGTCGCGCGGCGCATTGTCGTAGACGAAATCCTCGATCAGGTTCAGCTCATCGGTAAGCTCGATGACAATGGCGATCAGCGTGCGCTGAAACTCGATCACCAGCAGTTCGAAGAGATCGACCGGCCGCGAGAATTTGCCCGGGTTCTTCTCGATCAGCGCCCGCGCCCGCTCGACGCTGCGCAGCGGCTGCAGCCTGGTGGTGATGATGAAGCGGTCGGACATGGCGAAATGCAGCCAGCCGAGATTGCTGGTATCCTCAGCGAAATCGCGCTGGCAGTCGACGAGCGTGCCGTAGAGCATCTGCTCGTCGACGGTGATGGTCGCATGCGTGTCGCGCGTCGTCAGCGCCGATTTCGCGTCCTCCGTCAGCCCGGTGAGTGTGTCGAGCAATGCCGGCACACGCGCGTCGACAAGGTTGAGGTGCAGCCAGTAGAAACAATTGTCGGCGGTCAGATCCACCACCGTCGCGCTGTTGTTCAGCCGCACTGCGGTCTTTTCACCCGGCGAGAAGCGATAGGCCCAGACGAAACCTGGGATGTTGACGGGCAATGTATCCATTGGTCGCCGATCCTTTGCGAAGGCGATGTCGTTTTCTGAGGTTTCCCCCTAATGAGTCTTCATGACGGCTATTTGTGCGACGGTGCAAGAGCTCGGCGCCGTTTCAGTGGAATTATGGCATGGCAGATCGGCAAATCGAAATTGACGTTTACGTAAAAATCAATTAGCCCTTTGCCCCGGAGGGCTTTGCGCGGGATGCAGGCCGGTCCTGCGGAGGAAACAATGTACAAGGCGCCCGTCGAGGAAATCGCGTTCACGTTGAAGCATGTAGCCGGCATGGGCGAAGCGATTTCACTAGGGCTTCTCGGCGATCTCGGCGAAGATCTGGTCGATGCCGTCCTCTCCGAGGCGGGACGTTTTGCCACAGAGGAAGTGGCGCCGCTCGCCGACATCGGCGACCGCCAGGGCGCCCGTATGGAAGGCGGCGAGGTCAGGCTACCGGATGGCTGGCGCGATCTCTACCGCAGCTGGATCGCCGGCGGCTGGAACGGTCTGACGGCGCCCGAAGCTTTCGGCGGCCAGGCCCTGCCGCATATGCTGAACGTCGCCGCGCTGGAAATGTGGAATTCCGGCTCCATGGCCTTCGCGCTCGCCCCGACGCTGACGATGGGCGCCATCGAAGCGGTCAGCACCCATGGCAGTGCGGCGCTGAAGGAGACATATCTGGCAAGGATGGTATCCGGCGAATGGACCGGCACCATGAACCTGACGGAGCCGCATGCCGGCTCCGATCTCGGCGTGCTCAAAGCCCGCGCCGAGCGGCGCGCCGATGGCAGCTACCGCCTCTTCGGCCAGAAGATCTTCATCACCTGGGGCGAGCACGACGCGGCCGACAACATCATCCATCTGGTGCTGGCCCGCTTGCCGGATGCGCCGGCCGGCACACGCGGCATCTCGCTCTTTCTCGTGCCGAAATTCCTGGTGAAGGACGACGGCTCGCTTGGGCCCCGCAACGATCTGTTCTGCCACTCGCTGGAACACAAGCTCGGCATCCACGGCTCACCGACCTGTACGATGATCTACGGCGACGGCCGGTTCGGCGACGAAAAGGGTGCTGTCGGATGGCTGGTCGGCGAGGAGAACAAGGGGCTCGCCTGCATGTTCACGATGATGAACAATGCCCGTCTCGCCGTCGGCATGCAGGGTGTGGCGATCGCCGAGGCCGCCACCCAGAAGGCGCTCGCCTATGCCAAGGAGCGCACCCAGGGCAAGGCGCCCGGCTGGAGCGGGGCCGGCATGAGCCCGATCGTCGAACATCCCGATGTCATCAGGATGCTGCTGACGATGAAAGCGCTGACGCAAGGCGCGCGCGCCATTTCCTATGCCTGCGCCCACGCGATCGACATGTCCCACCGGGCCGGCGACGTCAGCCGCCACTGGCAGGAGCGCGCCGCGCTTTTGACCCCGATCGCCAAATCTTTTTCGACCGATGCCGGCGTCGACGTCGCCTCGCTCGGCATTCAGGTGCATGGCGGCATGGGTTTCATCGAGGAGACGGGTGCGGCGCGTTACCTCCGCGACGCCCGCATCGCGCCGATCTATGAAGGCACCAACGGCATCCAGGCGATCGACCTCGTCACCCGCAAGCTGCCGCTTTCGGGCGGCGATCAGGTCGAGGGTTTCATCGCTGAACTGAAGGGGATCGCCGACAGCGTCCGCCGCTCCAATCTCGATGGTTTCGGCGAGACCGCCGTCAGGCTCGACGCCGGTATTGCCGATCTCGAAACGGCGACCGCCTGGCTCATCAAGATGTTGGCCGATGGCAAGGCGGTCGAGGCGCTCTCGGGTGCGACACCCTATCAGCGCCTGTTCGGCCTCGTGCTCACCGGCTGCTATCTCGCCAAGGGCGCTCTCGCCGAAAGCAGCGATGGCAGGGGCGAGGGCCGCGTCGCGCTCTGCCGCTTCGCCGCCGAAAACCTGCTGGCCGAGACCGCAGCCCTTGGCGACCGCGTGGTCAATGGCGCGGCAAGCCTAGCCGCCGCCCGCATCCTGCTCGCCTGAGGCGACCCCAAGACCTCTGAGGACATCCAATGACCGATCACATCATCGTCGAGCAGCCGTCCGCCCATCCAGGCGTCCAGCTCATCCGCTTCAACCGGCCGGAGAAGAAGAACGCCATCACCCGTGCCATGTACCGGACAATGGCCGATGCGCTGAAGGCGGCCGATGCCGATCCCGCCATCCGCGCCATAGCCTTTCTCGGCACCGAGGGCTGCTTTTCCTCAGGCAATGATCTGAACGACTTCCTTGCCGCCGCGGTCGGCGGCGGCGGCCTGGAGCAGGAAATCCTCGATTTCCTCTATGCGCTGGTGAAGGCCGAAAAACCGGTGGTCTCCGGCGTCGACGGTCTGGCGATCGGCATCGGCACGACCATCCATCTCCATTGCGACCTGACGATCGCCTCGAACCGCAGCCAGTTCCGTACACCCTTCGTCGATCTGGCGCTGGTGCCGGAGGCGGGCTCCAGCCTGGTTGCGCCGCGCCTGATGGGCCATCAGCGCGCCTTCGCCCTGCTGGCGGCCGGAGAGGCCTTCTCGGCCGCCGACGCGAAGGACGCCGGTCTCATCTGGAAGGTGGTCGAACCCGGCGAGGTCGATACTGTGACGCTGACGACCGCCGCCCGCCTTGCCGCCAAGCCGCCGCAGGCGCTGCGCATCGCCCGCGATCTCGTCCGCGGCGACAGGGACGAAATCATCGCCCGCATCGACGAAGAGGCCCGTCATTTCTCCGCCCGTCTCAAAAGCGCCGAGGCCCGGGCCGCCTTCGAGGCCTTCATGCGCCGCTAAACCGCGTCAGATGAATCAGGCTTGGCGCGACGGGCTTTAGACCGCCGGCACATCGAAGACCTCGCCGGCCCTGAGCGGCCGGAACCGTTCCGGCGGAATGTCATGCTCGCGCATTGCGTCTTGCAATGCCCTCGTCGGCGCGTCGACCGCTTCATTCGTCAGTTGGAACGTCGCGAAGTGATGCCCCGCCACATAGGCCGCATTGGCCAACGTCATCCCGATCACCGCCTCCTCAGGATTCTGGTGCTGGCCTTTCATGAACCATCGCGGCTCATAGGCGCCGAAGGGTAGAATGGCGAGGCGAAAGCCGCCATGCTTCTGCTGTGCGGCTTTATAATTGATGCCGTGGTGAAAGCCCGTATCGCCGACGTGATAGATCTTTCCGGCCGGAGTCGACAAAACGAACGACGCCCAGAGCGCCATGCGGCGATCGGTGCCGCCGCGGGCGGACCAATGATGCGCCGGTTCCGCATCGATGCTGATGCCGGCGTGCGAGATGCGTTCGCCCCAGTCCATCGATATCGTCTCCATATCGGGCACGGCACGGCGGATGATCGTGTCGTTACCGAGTGGCGTCACGACACGCGGCCGATGCTTCGCATGCAGCCGCTTGAGCGTTGCGAGATCGAGATGATCATAATGATTGTGCGAGATCAGCACGAGATCGATCGGCGGCAGATCATCGAATGCGATGCCCGGTCGGACGACGCGTTTCGGCCCGGCAAAGGTGAAGGGGCTGACGCGCTCCGACCACACCGGGTCGGTGAGGATATTGAGCCCGGCGACCTGTACCAGCATGGTCGCATGCCCAACCATCGTCACCCGCAGATCGCCACCGTCGACGCGTGGATCGGGCTTGGCCGCCGCATATGGGCTTGGGACCGAGTTCGGCCAACGCGCACGGCCACCACCGAATTGCCACCGCAGCAAATCGCGGAAACCAAGCGGCTCAATACCGTCGGGATTGAAGAAGTATGTGCCGTCGAAGTGATCGGACACCGGGCCGGTATAGTAAGGGTTGCGTCGTTTGGTTTTTCCGACGGGCACCCCTATTTCTCCAGCGTCGCCACCACCTCGACATGCGAGGTCCAGAGGAACTGATCGATCGGCGTCACGCCGGTGATCCGATAACCGCCCTCGACGAGGATCGCCAGGTCGCGCGCCAGCGTCAGCGGGTTGCAGCTGACGGCGGCGATCTTCTTCACGCCGGAGCGGGCAAGCTCCTTGCACTGGAACTCCGCACCGGCGCGCGGCGGGTCGAAGACGACGGCGTCATAGGGCTTGAACTCCTGCGTCATCAGCGGGCGGCGGAAGAGATCGCGCTTTTCGATGCTGACCGGCTTCAGCCCCTGCGTGTTGCGGGCGGCGTGATCGAGGGCGGCGAGCGCCTTTGCCTCGGCTTCGACGGCATGCACGCGGCCGATCCGCGCCAGCCGCAGCGAAAACGTGCCGGCGCCGGCAAAGAGATCGGCGATCCGCTTGGCCTTGCCGGCATGGGCAAGCACCAGCTCGGCCATCGCCTCTTCCGCCGGCTTGGTCGCCTGGGCAAAGCCGCCCGGCGGCGGTGAAACCTGGACGCCGCCGAAATCGATCAGCGGCTTCGACGGCTCGATAAGGATTTCGCCGTTCAGAGAAACACGGGCGATGCCGCGCAGGCTGAGCACGACCTCGACCGCCTTGCGCCGCTGCGCATCGGAGAGTTTTTTCACCTCGTCGACCGCGATGTCGAGGCCGGACAGCGTTTCCAGCACGGAGACGCGGAAAGGTTCGGCATTGGTCGCGAGTGCTGAAGCGATCGCCCGGATCGCCGGCAGCCGGGCGACGAGCCCTGCCGACGAGATCGGACATTCCTCGATCGCGACGATATGATGGCTTTCCGCCTGGTTGAAGCCGATCAGCATGTCCTTCTCAGTCCTGCGCGCCGCAAACACCACGCGCCGGCGCTCGCCCGGCCGGGCCGGCACGATCGCGCCGACCTCAGGCGTCAGCCCCTTCGATCTCAGCGCATCGACGACCAGCTGGCGCTTGAAGGCGCGGTAGGGGCTATCTGCCATATGCTGCAGCGTGCAGCCGCCGCAGGTGCCGTTGACGCCATCCGGGCCGAAATGCCGGCAGGGCGGCTCCCGCCGGTCGGGCGAGGCTGTCGTGATCGACATGATCGTGCCCTGGCTTTTGACGCGGGCGATGGCGACGGTTTCTCCCGGGAGCGAGAAGGGCACATAGACAGGCCCGCCGGCGCTGCCGGCAATGCCGTCGCCCTGGGCGCCGAGCTTTTCGATCGTGACGGTTTCGGTGCTCACGGTTTCAATCCTGCCAGAAGATATTCCTGATTGCCGTCGCCGCCGGCAATCGGGGAGGGGATGAGGCCGAGGCTGTTCCAGCCCCTGTCCTCGGTGAACCAGCGCGCGAGTTCCGCAGCGACGGCGGGCGCCGACGAGGGATCCTTCAGCAGCCCGCCTTTGCCGATCGCCTCGCGCCCCGCCTCGAACTGCGGCTTGACCAGCAGCACGGCGACCGCACCCGCTTTCGCAAGATCGAGAGCCGGCGCAAGCGCCAGCTTCAGCGAGATGAAGGAGACGTCGGAGACAATGAATGTGGCGGGCTCGCCGATATCGTCAGCCGTCAGGTTGCGGGCGTTGAGGCCTTCCTTGTTGGTCACGCGCCGATCGGCTGCAATGCGCGGATGCATCTGCCCATGGCCGACATCGATCGCCGTGACATGCCGGGCACCGCGCTGCAGCAGCACCTCGGTGAAGCCGCCGGTGGACGCGCCGATATCGAGACAGTGATGGCCGGCCGGATCGAGCCGGAAATGCTCGAGGGCGCTGGCAAGCTTCAGCGCCGCACGCGAGACATAGTCCTGCGCCGGGTCGTCTATCTCGATGGCAGCGTCGTCGCCGACGAGCGCACCGGCCTTCGTCACCACCTGGCCGGCGATCCGGACGGTGCCGCGCTGCACGGCGTCGCGGGCCCGCGAGCGGCTGGCGAAGAGACCGCGGGAGACGAGAAGTTGGTCGAGGCGTTGGCTGTTTTGATCGGACATCGGCTGTGAATGACCGGCAAAGCCGCCGGTTGCAAGCATTTTGTTCCAGACCGCGTCATTGACCCTCGAAAGCTTTCGGCGATAATCCTGCGGCGGCGATGACGGGGCGGGCCGCGGACACGGGGGTGTTTTATGCTGAAGCTCTTCACTCTTCTTGTCGCCGCGGGGATCGCATCGCCGGCGCTGGCGAACGACACCATGGCCGAGGTCAAGACCGGCGGGCTGATCTTTGCCCAGTCCGACGATGTCAGCATGGTGCAAGAGGATCTCTTCATCTCCGCTTCGCAGGTGCGTGTCGACTATATCTTCGAGAACACATCGGACAAGGATGTCGAAAGCCTGGTCGCCTTCCCGATGCCCGATATATCAGGTCAGGTCGACAGCAACTCCGCCATTTCAGACTATGACAGCGACAATTTCCTGCATTTCTCCACTGTGCAGGACGGCAGGCCGATCACCGCAAAGCTGCAGCAGCGTGTCGTCTCGCTCGGTATCGACGTCACCGACGAGTTCGCCAAAAACAAGATTCCCGTCCTGCCTTACAGCCAGAAGACCCGCGACGCGCTCGCCAAGCTTCCCCAGACCGTCCGGAAGGACTGGATCGCCCGCGGGCTGATCTATCCGATGACGAACGCCGATCTCGTGCCGCTCTGGACGCTGCGCTCGACCTATTGGTGGCGCACCACCTTTCCCGCCAGGAAGAAGGTCAGCGTCGAACACCGCTATCAGCCGGCGGTCGGCGGCACCGTCGCCATCAGCTTTCTCGAAGGTGGCCAGCCGAAGGGTGAGCGCTTCGAGGAATATTCCCGCAAATACTGCCTGGACGCGGACTTCGTCAGGGTCGCCCAGCAGCGTGCCGGCGAAGCCGAGGCCGGCGGCGCCAACTATACCGAAAGCTGGATCTCCTACGTGCTGTCGACCGGCGCCAACTGGGCGGGACCGATCCGGCGCTTCCAGCTGACGGTCGACAAGGGCAAGCCCGGCAGTCTCATCAGCTTCTGCGGCAGCAATGTCGAGAAGATCGGCCCGACGACCTTCCGGATGACCGCAGAGGATTTCGATCCGGCAAAGGATTTCGACATCCTCATCCTCAATCCGCCGGAAGCGGAACCGAAGCAGCCTTGATTTAAGCAACTTTAATCATGGTTCGCGCCGCTGCGGCGACGCCTAATTTAAGCAAATCTAAAGCTCGCCCGCATAGCTTCGCTTGGATTGCAGCGGTTCGTCCGGACCGCTCGGCGCCATGACGGCGCAAGCGTTTCAACGCCGATCATGGTCTCAATTCAGAAGGTCTTGCGGTTGCGCCTCACGCGCGACCCGTCTTCACCGCGTCGACTGTCGTCAGGAGAAATTCACCGATGTCCGCTAAAAACATATCCTTGAACGGGAAGCTCGCGGCCACCTTCGCAGCCCTCATTCTTATTTTCGTCGCCGTTTCCGCCTTCGTCTATTCCAAGGCGACGGCATCGGCGGCCGCCTCCGCCGAGCAGGAAAAATCGGAGCTGCTCGTCAACCAGATCGACGATGCGCTGCAGGCAATGCTCGAGCAGGCCGTCAACCTGCGCGGTTTCATCCTTTTCCGCAGCGACAGCACCTATGGCGATGTCTTCGCCAACCGCGAGCGCATGCTGAAGGCGATCGCCGCCGCCAGGCAGACGGCCGCGGCAGAGCCGCAGCTGGTTGAGATGATCGACGGCATGCAGAAGGCCGCCGATCTCTACTTCCATGAACTGGCCGAGCCGCAGACCAAGGCGCGCAAGGAAACCGACATGCCGATCGAAGAGGTCGTCAAGATCGGCGTCAACGCCACCAAGGGCCAGCTCGACGGCTTCCGCCAGGCCTCGGCCAAGATCAAGGCCAGCGCCCGCGAGAAGTCCGAAGCGCTCGCTGAAATCCGCGCCGATGCCAACAGCGATCTGAAGACGACGCTGCTGGCCGGCGGTATCGTCGCCTCGCTTGCCGCCGCCGTGCTCGCCTGGCTGATGTCGCGCACCATCGTCCGCCCGATCGTCGGCATGACCGGGGCCATGGATCGCCTCGCCGGCGGTGAGAACGATATCGAGGTCCCGGCGACCGAGCGCGGAGACGAAGTCGGCCGCATGGCCCAGTCGGTGCTGGTCTTCAAGCAGGCGGCGATCGAGAAGCTGCGCCTTGCCGGCGAAACCGATCGCATGCGTGGCGACGCTGAGCGCCAGCGCCGGGCAGGCGACGAGCAGAAAGCCCGCGAGGAAGGCGAGATCCGCCATGCCATCGACGCCCTGGCCGGCGGCCTTGCCGAGCTTGCCAATGGCGATATGGCCGGCCGTATCCAGACGCCGTTCGCGCCGCAATATGACAGCCTGCGCAATGACTTCAACCATGCCGTCGAAAAGCTGCAGGCAGCCCTGCAATCGGTCGGCCACAACGCCTCGGCGATCAATGCCGGCGCCGGCGAAATCCGCTCGGCCGCCGACGATCTCGCCCACCGCACCGAACAGCAGGCTGCCGCCGTCGAACAGACCGCCGCAGCGCTCGAGCAGGTGACGACCACCGTCCGCGACAGCGCCAAGCGCGCCGAGGATGCCGGCAATCTCGTCGAGCGCACCCGCCTCGGCGCCGAAAAATCCGGCGAAGTCGTCCGCAAGGCCGTCTCCGCCATGCAGCAGATCGAAAAATCCTCGGGCGAAATCTCCAACATTATCGGCGTCATCGACGACATCGCCTTCCAGACCAACCTTCTGGCCTTGAATGCCGGCGTCGAAGCGGCGCGCGCCGGCGAAGCCGGCAAGGGTTTTGCCGTCGTCGCTCAGGAAGTGCGCGAGCTTGCTCAGCGCTCCGCCAAGGCGGCCAAGGAGATCAAGGCGCTGATCACCACATCGGGCGAACAGGTCGTTGCCGGCGTCTCCCTCGTCGGCGAGACCGGCAAGGCGCTGGAGGCCATCGTCGCCGAGGTGCAGGAGATCAATCACCACGTCGGCGCGATCGTCACCGCCACCCGCGAACAGTCGATCGGCCTGCAGGAGATCAACACCGCTGTCAACAACATGGACCAGGGCACCCAGCAGAATGCCGCCATGGTAGAGGAACAGACGGCGGCAAGCCATGCGCTCGCCCAGGAGGCAAGCGCGCTGGACGAGCTGCTGCGCCAGTTCAAGCTCGGCCAGGCGAGGCCGGATGCCGCACCACGCGCGGCCGTTGCGAACGCCCGCCCGGTCGCTTCTCCGGCCCGCGCGCTCGCCAACAAGGTCACCAAGGCCTTCGGCGGCCGGCAAGCGGCTGCTGCGGTTGCGGTTCAGGAAGACTGGACGGAGTTCTGAGAGCGCGGCTCTCGGAAGGGGCGTAAAAATGCTGAGGGCGGCGCAGAGATGCGCTGCCTTTTTTGATGATGAGATAGCCATGGTGCGGCCCGCGGCCCCCTCATCCGACCCTACGGGCACCGACCGGGATTGAGACCAGTGGCTCAACCCCGGTCGGTGCCCGTAGGGCGGATGAGGGGGCCTCACGGCACACCCTCACTAATCATTATCCAGCAACCCCAACCGCAACCCCGCGCCCGAGCGCCCTGAACACCGTCGAAACAATCCCGGCGCGGTCCAGCCCGGCATGGGCGATCATCGCTTCGGGTTTGGCCTGTTCCATCCAGATGTCGGGCATCACGAGCGAGCGGATCTTCAGCCCGTTGTCGAGCAGGCCCTCGCTTGAGAGATACTGCATCACCTGGCTGCCGAAGCCGCCGACGGAGCCTTCTTCGACGGTGATCACCATCTCGTGGTGGCGGGCGAGCTGGCGGATCAGGTCGTGGTCGAGCGGCTTGGCGAAGCGCGCATCGGCGACCGTCGTCGAAAGCCCGGCGGCATCGAGATCTTCGGCGGCAAGCAGGCAATCGGCAAGCCGGCTGCCGAAGGAGAGCAGCGCTACCTTGGTGCCTTCCTTGACGATACGGCCCTTGCCGATCTGCAGGATTTCGCCGCGCGCCGGCATGTCGACGCCGACACCTTCGCCGCGCGGATAACGGAAGGAGATCGGCCCGGCGTCATAGGCGACGGCCGTGCGCACCATATGCTTGAGTTCGGCCTCGTCGGCCGCCGCCATCACCACGAAGCCGGGCAGGGTGGTCAGGAAGGCGGTGTCGAAGGAACCGGCATGGGTCGGCCCGTCGGCGCCGACGAAGCCGGCGCGGTCGATCGGGAAGCGCACCGGCAGTCCCTGGATCGCCACATCGTGCACGACCTGGTCATAGGCGCGCTGCAGGAAGGTGGAGTAGAGCGCCGCGAACGGCTTGTAGCCCTCGGCCGCCAGGCCGGCGGCGAAGGTCACGGCATGCTGCTCGGCAATGCCGACATCGAAACAGCGCGACGGAAAGGCGTCGGCGAGCTTGTCGAGGCCGGTACCATTCGGCATGGCGGCGGTGATGCCGACGATCTTGTCGTCGAGGGCGGCTTCCTTAACCAGGGCTTCGGCAAAGACGCTGGTATAGCTCGGCGCATTCGGCTTGACCCTGGCCTGGGCGCCGGTGATGACGTCGAACTTGTTGACGCCGTGATATTTGTCGGCCGCGGCTTCGGCCGGCGGATAGCCCTTCCCCTTCTGGGTGACGACATGGATCAGCACCGGCCCGCGGCCATTGTCGCGCACATTGCGCAGCACCGGCAGCAGGTGATCGAAGGAATGCCCGTCGATCGGGCCGATATGATAGAAGCCCATCTCCTCGAACATGGTGCCGCCGGTGACGTAGCCGCGCGCATGCTCGACGGCACGGGTGATGGCGCGATCGATGTTCTTGCCGAGATAGGCCGTCAGCTTCTTGCCGAAATCGCGGAAGCCCATATAGGTGCGCCCCGAGGCGAGGCGGGCGAGATAGGCGCTCATTGCGCCTGTCGGCGGCGCGATCGACATGTCGTTGTCGTTGAGGATGACGATGAGGCGGGCATCGAGCGCGCCGGCATTGTTCAACGCCTCATAGGCCATGCCGGCCGACATCGCGCCGTCGCCGATGACGGCGATGACGCGCCGGTCGTTCTTGTCGAGATCGGCGGCGATCGCCATGCCGAGGCCGGCCGAGATCGAGGTCGAGGAATGCGCCGCCCCGAAAGGATCATATTCGCTCTCGGCCCGGCGGGTGAAACCGGACAGCCCGTCTTCCTGGCGCAGCGTGCGGATGCGGTCGCGCCGGCCGGTCAGGATCTTGTGCGGATAACATTGATGGCCGACGTCGAAGATCAGCCGATCATTGGGCGTGTCGAAGACGCTGTGGATGGCGATCGTCAGCTCGACCACGCCGAGGCCGGCGCCGAGATGGCCGCCGGTGCGCGATACCGCATCGATCATTTCGTCCCGGACTTCGCGGGCAAGCTGCGGCAGCTCGCGATCCTCGAGCTTGCGCAGGTCGGCGGGGTAAATGACCTGGTCGAGCAGGGGGGTCTTCGGCAGTTGTGTCACGGGCGGGCGCTCTTTCTTACTTTTCCTTGTACCGCTTTATTCGATTAGAACGAGGCAAAACAAGTGATTTCAGGAACCGAAGGTTTTCACCTTAGAGCATGGCGGAAAAATGTGTGAGCGGTTTCGGGAGATATCACATTCTATTTCTGTGAGTTGCATTCGCCTGATCCTGACCTGCTCCCGGCCTGATTTTCCGCCCCGCCGAGCGAATGCGCGAAGCGCCGGCGAGCGGCTTGAATATGACACGGAATGGTAGCAATCTTGCCGCGCTCACTGGGGAGACGGGCCATGGGAACGATTGTTGCAGCGCATGCCTATGTGAACAACGAGGTCGCTTTCGTGGCCTGGGACATCGACGCCAAGATCGACGGATGCCTTGGCTTCGAAGTCGTCCGCGTCTATCTCGACGAGCAGGGAAACGTGGCGAAAAAAGCCGACGGCAGCGAGGATCGGGTGACCTGCGCCGCCTGGGTCGCCTTCAAGGGCCAGCGCAATCCGCACTGGCTGCCGCAGACGACGTCGCTCTGGCCGGTGCAGAAGCTGTCCTGGCGCGACCTGACGCTGCGCAAGCGGCGCAACGAAATGAAACGGCGGCCGGACGAGGTCCGCGTGCGTTACGAGATCCGCCCGCTCGGCGACCTGAAGCCGGGCATGCAGGCCGCCCCCGATCCGACGCCTGCGCTCGTCGAGATCAACAAACGGGACGACAAAGGCAAGCCGATCAAGAAGAACGGCACTTATGAGAAGATTGCGGTCAAGGCCTATGAGGGACCGCCGCGGCCGCTCGGTTATCTCGGGCCGGCCTTCTCAACCAACCCGGTTCATGTAACGCGCAAGCGCGGCCAGTTCGAGTCGACCTTCACCAATGGCATTCTCGCCGCGCAGTGGCTGCGCAACGTCCTGCTGGAGGACGGCGTGAAACGGCCGAACGAGCTGATCGACATGATTTCCAATCCTGAAAACGGCATCCGCAAATATCTGGCCGGCGATGTCATTCCGATGCTGAGGGACTTCATGAATGCGCCAGGCCGCTTCCTTGTCGCCCTCTATGAGCTGGAGGACCTGGAACTGCTCGACCTGCTGCTTGCCAACAAGCACAAGCTGCGCATCATCCTCGCCAATACGGGAAAGGTCGGAGACGATTGGGATGTGCGCAATGCCCACGCACGCAAGGCGCTGATCGAGGCCGGCGTCGAGATCCACCACCGGATGTTCAACAATTCGAGCCAGATCGGCCACAACAAATTCGTCGTGCACATGCCTCCGAATGGCGCTCCGCGCAGCGTCTTCACCGGCAGCACCAACTGGACTGCGACCGGGCTTGCCGGCCAGTCCAACAACGCCTTGATCGTCCGCAACGATGCGGTCGCCGCGGCCTATGTCGGCTATTGGGAGCGGATGCTGAAAGACAATGCGACGCTGGAAGCGCCCGTCGAATTCGATGACGGCATGCCCGACAACCAGCAGAGCAAGGAATTCCGGCGCTCGAACGAGACACCTTCCATTGTGCCCACAGGCAGCGGGACTTCGGTTGAAACCTGGTTCTCGCCGAACATGCAGGGCCGCAGAAAGGGCAAGGCAATTCCGCCCGATCTTCGTGAGGTTTACCGCCTGATGCGCCGGGCCGAGCACGCGGTGCTGTTTCTTGCCTTCTATCCCGGCCAGTCGGGCAGGGATTGCATTGTCGGCGAGGCGATCGATATCGGCCTCAAGGATCAGAAGCTGATCATCACCGGCGCCGTTTCCAGCCCGCAGGCCATGCCCAATTACGTCCCCGGCAAGGAGAACGATCCCGACGATGAGGACGACGATACCGACGCCGTCTCGCCGCATACGTTCGACGAGGCCAATGTCTCGATCGTCCGGGCCTCGCGTATCGACGACCGGCAGCTCTTGGTGGATTTCGGCGCCGAAGAACTGACGGCCAAGAAGGTCGGCGCCATCATTCACGACAAGGTGCTGGTGATCGATCCCTTGTCGGACGAATGCGTCGTCGTCCTCGGCAGCCACAATCTCGGCTTCAAGGCCTCCTACGCCAATGACGAGAACATGCTGATCGTCAAAGGCGACCGGGCGCTCGCCGAGGCCTATTCCGTCCACATTCTCGACGTCTATGACCACTATCGCTTCCGCGCCGTCGAGGCGGAATTGAAGCGCCAGGGCAAGAAGGGCTGGTCGGGCTTTCTCAACGTCGACGACAACTGGCAGGATGGCTACGTGAACCGCACCAAGGGCGCGCTGACGCGGTATTTCGCGGCGGGCTGATTCGGGCAGTCGCCGGCGCTACAAGCCCCGGAGTCTCCTTGCGATGGGCCCGAGTGCCGTCAGCCTTCCGGCAAAGGCACGAATTCCTCTTCATCGCCGGGAACGATATCGAAACGGCCGGTGCGCCATTCCTCCTTGGCCTTTTCGATCCGCTCCTTCGAGGAGGAGACGAAATTCCACCAGATATAGCGTTTCGAATTCAGCGCCGCGCCGCCGAACAGCATCAGGTGACAGCCGTCGGTACCGGCTTCCAGCGTGATCGGATCGCCGGGCCGGAAAACCAGCAGCTGGTCGGCGGCGAAGCGGTCGCCCGAGATGACGACCTCGCCTGACAGCACGTAGGCGGCGCGCTCTTCATGCGCGGCGCCGAAGGGAAACTTTGCGCCCGTCTGCAGGCTGAGATCGACATAGAGCGTGTCGGAGAAAACCCCGACCGGCGATGTCATGCCTTCGAACGAGCCGATGACGACGCGTCCGCGCACGCCTGGCGTCTCGATCAGCGGCATGTCGGTCTTTTCCGTATGGGCGAAGGAAGGATCGATCTCCTCCTTGTCGTCGGGCAGCGCCAGCCAGGTCTGCAGCCCCGACATCAGCAGCGGATGGCCGCGCAGATTGTCGGGCGTGCGTTCCGAATGCACGATGCCGCGGCCTGCCGTCATCAGGTTGATATCGCCGGGACGGATGACCTTTTCGGTGCCGAGGCTGTCGCGATGACGGATCTCGCCGTCGAAGAGATAGGTGACCGTCGACAGCCCGATATGCGGATGCGGCTTCACATCGAGCGCCTCGTTGGGCTTCAGGATCGCCGGCCCCATGCGGTCGAAGAAGATGAACGGCCCGACGAGGCGCCGCTGCCGCGTCGGCAGGGCGCGGCGCACCTGGAAGCCGCCGATATCGCTGGTGCGCGGAATGATCAGATTCTCGATCGCATCACAGGCGAAGGCATCGCCGGGCAGGGGATCTTTACCGGGAAAGAAGGACATGATGGAACTCTCCGATCTGAGGCGCCGCAGCAGCAGTTTGAATGATGCAGCTTTGCACTGCCCACAGATAGCGCTTGGAGCGCCGCGCGTCCAATCACGCGCTGAGCCGGCCCGTCTCAGATTGCCGTAAAGCCGTTGTCGACGAACAGATGGGCGCCGTTGACGAAATTCGACTCGTCGCTGGCGAGATAAAGCGCGGCGCGCGCCACGTCTTCGGGCTCGCCGATCCGACCCTGTTGCGCGGCGATAGCGGCATCAGAAACGTCGACGCCGAGCGCCTGCAGGTCGGCGACTTCGCGCAATCCGTGCGGCGTGCGGATGAAGCCTGGGCAGACGGCGTTGCAGCGGATGTTGCGGTCGCGAAATTCCACCGCGATGGCGCGGGCAAACATATGCACGGCGCCCTTGGTCGTGTCGTAAAGCACTTCCATCGGCGTGGCGGCGACGGCCGAGATCGACGAGGTGCAGACGATCGACCCGCCGCCCGCCGCAATCATCTTCGGCAGCACCGCCTTGGTCATCAGGAACATCGAACGCACATTGACGGCGTGCAGCCAGTCCCATTCCTGAAGCGTCGTTTCCAGGAAGGGTTTGATGACGATCGTGCCGGCATGGTTGAAAAGTACGGTGACGGCGCCGTAGCGTTCCTCGACGCCCGCGACGGCTGAATTGACCGCAGCTTCATCGGAGACGTCGGCCGTCCAGCAGTCGGCCTCGCCGCCGGCATCACGGATCTGCTTGACGGTCTCGGCTGCCGCCTCTCCATTGCGGTCGATGATCGCGACACGCGCGCCTTCCGCCGCAAACAGCTTCGAGGCGGCACCGCCCATGCCGGTCGCGCCGCCTGAGATGATGGCGACCTTGCCCTTCAATCTGTCCGTCATGTTTCTGTCCCCTTAATATCGAAAGGGGATCATAGATCGGCCGCGAGCCGATCGCCAAGCGCCAAAAGGAAGCTTTGCTCTGACCCTCAGGCCCCATCGAGCGGTTCGACGCCCTGCGGCTTGCCGGCGCGGTCGAGCCTGATCTTCTCGATGCGGTTTTCGGCGGCCGAAAGCAGCGTCTCGCAATGTTTCTTCAGCGCTTCGCCGCGCTCATAGATCTCGATAGATTCATCCAGCGCCACGTCGCCGCGTTCCAGCCGGGCGACGATGCTTTCGAGTTCGGCGACCGCCTTTTCGAAGGAAAGGCCGGATACCTCCGGCTTGGCGCTGTCAGTCATTCTCAACCCTTCATCATTCGCAGAATATGCATGCCCGCCGATTCGGCGAGCCCCTCGAGATCATAACCGCCTTCGAGCAGGCTGACGACCCGGTTCTTCGCGTGCCGGTCGGCCAGTTCGAGCACGCGGCCGGTTGCCCAGTCGAAATCCTCGCCCGTCAGGTTTATTTGCGCCAGAGGATCGCGGTGATGCGCGTCGAAGCCGGCGGAGATGATGATAAGATCCGGCCTGAAATCGGCGACGGCCGGCAGCACGCGCGATTTGAACGCCTCGCGGAAATGGTCGCTGCCGACATTCGGCGAAAGCGGCGCATTGACGATGGTGTTGTGTTTGCCCTTCTCGTCCTTGGCGCCGCTGCCGGGATAAAGCGGCATCTGATGCGTCGAGCAGAACAGCACCGAGGGGTCGTCCCAGAAGATATCCTGGGTGCCGTTGCCGTGGTGCACGTCCCAGTCGATGATGGCGACGCGCTCGGCGCCATGCCGCTTCTGCGCATGACGGGCGGCGATCGCTGCATTGTTGAAGAAGCAGAAGCCCATCGCCGTCATCTTCTCGGCATGGTGGCCCGGCGGACGGGCGGCGACGAAGACATTGTCGGCGGCGCCGGAAAAGACGTCGTCCACCGCCGCCATCGCTCCGCCGATGCCGGTCAGCGCCGCCTGCAGGCTTTTGGGGCTGGCATAGGTATCGGCTTCGAGCTGGTTGATCCGATCCTCCTCGTCGGGGATCTCACGCATGACGGCTTTCAGATGTTCCTCCGGATGCGCCAGCAGCACCGCATCCTCGCTCGCTTCGGGCGCCTGCCGACGCTCCAGCCGCTCGAAGTTCGGATGTTCGAGCGCGACATTGATGGCGCGGATCCTGTCCGATCGCTCCGGATGGCCGGCGGGCGTCACATGTTCCAGGAAGATCGGATGTTCATAAAGACGGGTGCTCATGGAGACACTCTATCGGTCGCTTATGTCATGTTCCACAGCAGATGGGGCGTCGCCCGACGATTTCAACAAGCGCTCCTGCGGCGCCATCTCGCCGCCGGCGGCATTATAAATTCCTGTCATCTCAGCCGTTTACTTCGAAAAACCGCGTGCTACTGTCATAGACGGGGAATTTTGTAGGCAGAGTTGTTGATGAGTCAGTCTAAACGCCCGGGTGTGACGGAAATACATGTGCCGTTTCGCGATGTCGATATGACCGGCCGGATGTTCCTGGCCTCCTATATTTCTTATGCCGAATCCGTCATTGCAAGCTTCTGGTCGTCGCGGCCCGAGGTCGAGGACGAACCGGTCTACAGCGCCAGCAAGATTACCTGCGTTCTCCATCGCCCGCTGCATTACGACGAGCCGGCCCTTTTTATCGCCGCCGTCGACAAGATCGGCGTGCGCTCCATCGGCTTCATCGTCTCGATCGATACCGGGGAGGAACGCGCCGCCGAGGTGGAGATCATCTGGCAGGCCCGCGCTCGCGAGGATCAGCAGCCGGTGTCTCTGCCGGAGGAGACGCGGGACTGGCTCTATGGGTTTCTGGATTAAAGCCTGTCATTCCGCGCTTTTGCCGCGGAGGAGCGGTGCGCTGAGTATATTGGTTTCGACATTTGGATAAACGCGCTCTTCCAGCAAGGTGAGGGATCCAGCCCGCACGCCTATGGGCAAACAACCGGCGTCGAAGCTGACCGTCGGCACCGGCTCTTCGGCAAAAAACCGGAACAGTGTCATATGCGCTATATTAGGCGGGCTTGGATGCCACTCTTCGAAGCCGATGGCCTGTGAAATGGCCGAACGAAGCCGGCGCAATTCCGCCGGTTCTTCCGCTTTGACGAAGACAGCGGCTTCCGAAACCGCCACCTTATCAAAATGAAGATCAAACGATGGGGTCTCTTCGATCAGTTTCGCGACGATCTCCTTCCATCTTCCTCCGTTGCGCTTCCAGACCTCGTCGTTTGGAATGCTGAATTGGGCCGCCGCGTTGATCAGGGTGACGACCGTCATGTGCAGGCTTGTGGCCGGGACGCGTGAGAGTGAGGCGGCGCTGTCCCGCTCGATGCCGTCTTGCAAGACACAAAGCTTTGACAGCGTCTCGCGACCGGGAAGAAACTGCAGGTGAAAGGCGCAGCAGCGCTTGAACCACAGCGCATCGATCTTTGTGCGGATCACGGCAGCACGCCCTTCCATCCAATGTGGGCACGCCGCAGCGGAAGCGTGCAATTCCCACCCTTTGCTATCACATCGCCGAACCGTTCGCCAAGGATAGACCAATACGGCAATGATGGTGAAGGTCTTGAAACCGCTCAGGAAATCGCAGCGCCCAGCCGCGTCGCCGGGCCTCAGTATTCGGAACCGCTTCTGTTGTTCAGATCGTGACGTTCCGTCCCTTTCAATGGCGGATTGAAGACGCTGACGAGAATGAGGTCCTTGTCCTTGCCGCCCCTGAGATAGTGGCGATCATGTTGATCGAGGACGTAGATGTCGCCGACGCGGATGGGAAAGACGTTCCCGTCCATATCCTCGACCTCGCCTTCTCCCTGGATGCAATAGCAGGCCTCCAGGTGGTTGCGATACTGCAGCAGGGCTTGCGTATTGGCGCGAACGACGGTGTGACAGACCGTAAATCCCATCCCGTCATCGTTCGTCAGCAGGCGATGGCTCGTGCCATTGCCCCAATCGACGAAGCGCTCGGTCTGCTCCACGTCTTTCAGGCTTCTCACAAACATGTTCTTTCTCCTCGTCAATGATGGAGGTTTCCGATCTCCATGATCCATTAGGCATCGAAATCGCCGTTTGCTTCAAATGATCAAAATTGCGAAATCTGTTAGAATAAGTTACATGTAGCGTTTGAATTCGTTGCGCTCCCCTGGGATAGATCTGAATAGATTTGACATTTTTTCCGGATGATAAATTCTGCCGGTGATGTGAGGAATTCGAACATATGCAGTTGCCGCCGCTGAACGCCTTGAGAGCCTTCGAAGCGACTGCCCGGCTCATGAGTCTCTCAAAGGCCGGAGACGAACTGCATGTGACCCATGCGGCGATCAGTCATCAGCTGAAACATCTGGAGGCATGGCTGGGACGCAAGCTGCTGCAGAAATCCGGGCGCGGCGTTGCGCTGACCCCGGCGGGCAGCGAATATTATCTGGCGATCTCGGGCTCCTTGGCCGCTATCGCCCACGCAACGGGCAATATGCGCCGGGACCACAATATGCGTTCGATCACCGTCGGATGCATTCCTTCGATCGCGTCACGCTGGCTGGTGCCGGCACTTCCGTCCTTCCGGGAGAGCGATCCCGACCTCGACGTCAGGATCGTCTATGCAAAAGCGGAAGAGCGCTTCGACGACGAAAGCCTGGATGTTCTCATTACCATGGGAGAGGACCTGTCGGGAGGACGGGAGAGCCGCCTGCTGTTCTCCCGCCGCAACCAGCCGGTGGCCAGCCCTCATTATCTGGCCAAGCGGAATTGGGCTGTCGACAGCGTTCCCTTCGCTGCGGCCGACCTGCTGCACGACGAATCCGTGGACGGCTGGAAAGAATGGTTCCGAAAGACCGACGTAAAGGCGCCCGAGCCGGTTCGGGGGCCGATATTTCAGGACTTCAACATTCTTGCCACGGCGGTGATCGCCGGGCATGGGGTGGCATTATGCCCGGTCGAAGTGTTTCGGCGAGAGATCGATCGCGGCGACCTCGTCGTTCTCTCGGACATCTCGACGGCAGAAACCCAGGGATATTACCTGATCACCAGCTCATGGGCGAAAAAGCCGGTGCGCCGTTTTACCGAATGGTTCGTGAAGGAATGCGGATCCGCGGGTTCGCCGATCGTCGAATGAGCGCCGCCAAACCGGGCGTTCAACAGGCGGGTTGCAAAGTGCCGCGGCTCAAACGGAGCGCTTGTTCGAAATCGCCCGTGATGCTAGAAAATGGCATGGACAACAACGCGATCAGCACTTTCGTGATGATGATGCCGCGCTCATAGCGTGGCGGGTTTCGTGCGTCCATAATGCACCAGCGACCGCCCTCGAGGCGGTTTTTTCATGGGTCGATCCGTCTCGCCGGCAACAACAGCCTTCGAAAGGAAACGCCGATGAACGAGATTTACATCACCTCCTCCATCCCCTACGTCAATGCCGCGCCGCATGTGGGCTTTGCCCTCGAACTCGTCCAGGCCGATGCCTATGCCCGTCATTTCAGGCTTCTCGGCCATGACGTCAGGTTCCAGTGCGGAACCGACGACAACAGCCTGAAGAATGTCAGGGCGGCGGAGGCCGCGGGACTGCAGGTGAGGGACTTCGTCAATGCCAACGCCGACAGGTTCGAGCGCCTTGGCGGCCGGCTCGATATCTCCAACCAGGAATTCGTCCGCACCTCCCGTGATCCAAGGCATGCTGCCTGCGTCCACGCCTTGTGGCGGGCATGCGCGGGAAATGGCGATCTCTATCGCAAGGCCTATGAGGGCCTCTACTGCGTCGGCTGCGAGCAATTCTACGAGCCATCGGAACTCAATGACGGGCGCTGCCCGGAACATGGCATTGCCCTCGAGGTCGTCCGCGAGGAGAACTGGTTCTTCCGTCTTTCCCGTTACGGCGACCGGCTCATCGAGCTGGTCGAGACCGGCGAGCTTCGCATCGTCCCGGCTCATCGGCGCAACGAAATCCTTGCCCTGCTGCGGCGTGGCCTGACCGACATCAGCGTGTCGCGCAGTTCGGAGCGGGCGCGAGGTTGGGGTGTACCCGTCCCCGATGGAGATGAGGTCGTCTACGTCTGGTTCGATGCCCTGGCGAACTATCTCACTGGTCTCGGCCACGGGTCCGATCAAACCCTCTTGCAGCGCTATTGGAACGGCGGCCAACGCATCCACGTGGTCGGCAAGGGCATCTCCAAGTTCCACGCTATCTACTGGCCGGCCATCCTCTTGTCCGCAGGTCTGCCGCCGCCATCGTCGATCCTCGTACACGGCTACGTCACGGTGGACGGCCGGAAGATCGGCAAGTCGGCCGGCAACGGCATCGATCCGGAACGCATCATTCAATCCTACGCAACGCCGGATGCGCTGCGATATTACCTGCTCCGCCATATACGCTCGGGAGACGATGGCGACTTCTCGACCGAGCGTCTCCAAGCCGCGTGGTCGGGCGAGCTCGCCGGGCAGCTCGGAAATCTTGCCAACCGGGTGCTTGCCCTTCTCTCCACTGCGTTCGACGGCATCGTTCCGCTCGTGCCGGACAGCGCATTCGTGGACGAGGCTGCCCGCCTTCCGGGGAAGGTGGCTGAAGCCTTCGATGTCTACGAGCTCCATGTCGGCCTCGCGGATATTTTTGCTTTTATCGGCGAGGCGAACAGGCGGTTTACACAACGCGCGCCGTGGGCGGATGCGAAAGCCCTGCTTGCCGATCTCACGGCCGAAGATCGGAAGGCGACCACTGCTCGTCTCGGCGCTTGCCTGGCCGAGCAGGTCTATGGCCTTGCGATCATTGCCCGCTGCCTCCTGCCGTTCCTGCCAAGTTCGGCCGCAAAGCTACATTCCAGGCTTGGAATACCGTTACCTCGCCTCTATCGGGACCCCGTGATCGTGGCTGGAGTCAAAGCAACTCCACAAGCCGTGCTCTTTCCGCAAAGTACGGCGGCTTGAAGAGGCAGCCCGAGACCCTGCGCTGCAACTTTAGGCAGCGCAGGGTTCGAGCCTGGCGGCGGTAAGAGAGGGTATTCATCCTCGTCCGGATCGCACTGACAGCAGACATTTGAATGATCTGTAGGATCGACCAAAACTCTGTGTCACATCGCAGCAGCCAAGATCCCAGTGTAGGTCAAATGATGCAACAACTGATCCGCTCCGTGCGCGGCCCAGTAAGGACGGGTTGTCATGGCAGCCGGATGGCGGCGCGAGTGAACGGCCTTTGAGTGATCGATGATGAAGTGAATTAGAAATTCGCCTAGCGCCAAGACCGCGACCGTCACGCTATCCAGCCCGAACAAAAACAATCCCGGAAGGGTGCCTGCGACGTGGATCGCTGCATGGAAATAGCCGCCCGGATGGCGGATGTCGCCCTTGCCCTGCAGAATCCAGGTCGGCTGCAAGAGATAGTCGGCGGCGAAATGCTTGACCTGCAGCCAGGCGAGTAGGCCAATAAGGGAAGATGCACTTTCCATGATCCCTCCTCCCTCAAATCGGGGGCGATTTCCGGTCCAGCGTAAAGATCGGCACCGGTTGCGATTTGCCGCGCACCACCGTCTCTCCCAGCGAGCGGGCATCGAGCCGCCTGTCGGCCCGTTCCCACGTCTCGCCACTCAACACGATTTCAACGTCTTTGTCTTTGGCGACGCCGACCAGGCGGCTTGCGAGGTTAACGGCATCGCCAATCGCTGTGTAGCTCAGGCGTTCGGCCGAGCCGATATTGCCGACGAGTGCCGTCCCGCTGTTGATGCCGATCCTGACCCGCACTGCGTCATGCTGGGGCGCGAGCGGCGGGATGGCATGCATCGCGTCACGGATCGCGGCAGCGGCACGGCAGGCACGCGACGCGTGATCGGGCTCGTCGTTCGGGGCATTCCAGATCGCCATCACAGCGTCGCCGATGAATTTGTCGACCGTGCCGCCCTCGGCGTGGATCGCGGCGATGGAAAGCGTGAGGAAGCGGGTGAGATGTGGTTCGACACCGGCGCCGAGTTCCTCAGTCATCTCCGTAAAGCCCGGCAGGTCGGCGAAGAGAACGGTGATCTCGGTGAGCTTGCCGCCGGGCCTGGGCTCGATGCCGCCGTTGACGAGCGGCCTGACGACATCGAGCGGCATGAAGCGGGCGAAGGCCGATAGCCCCGAAGACATCCGTTTCAGCGCGACGGAGAAGTCATTGAGTTCAACCAGCACGGTGGGCGTGTGACTGACGGCACCGAGTTCGAAGCGTTCGACCGCATGCAGCTGTTGGGCAAGGCGGGCGAGCGGCCGGGCGAAAAGCAGGCGGGCGAAAATAATCGCGGTGACAGCGGCGAGTAGCGCGATGCCAGCGACGATGAAGAGCACGCGCTTGGTGTTTTCATCGATATCGCCGGCAAAGGTGGAGCGTGGAATGGCCGTCAGCAGCCGCCAGTCTTCAAAAGGCAACGCGCTGGATGAAATGAAGACTGGCCCGAGGGCGGCACTCTTTTGCAGCGTGCGGAAGACGCTTTGAGGATGCGTTCGGCGCGCGGCTGCGACGGCAGCAGAAAGCGCGTCGGTCTTCGGAAAATCGGCGAGATGGGCGGCCATGACGCCGTCCGACGGTTCAGACGTGGCGAGGACCACATCGTCCTTCGCGAGCACATAGACTTTGCTCTCGGAAGGAATGTTGAGATCCCGCAGCGTCAGCGACAGCTGTCGCAGGCTGACCGCTACCATGACGACACCTTCAAGCCGCCCAAAGGCTTCGACCCGTTTTGAAAGAACGATCGAAGGCTCGAAACCGCTTGGCAATATGTCCACGACGGTCCATGCAGGACCGGTGCTGTCTTTGCCCTTACGATACCAGGACGCGCCCTCCGTCACATAGGCGCTCTCTGTCTTGACGCGCTCTTCGAAGAATATGTCACCGGGGATCGGCTTGTATCGGTCACGGCGCAATGTTCGAGGTTTGCCGGGCGCGGCTTTGCCGATTTCGACCATCTCGATCCGGCCATCGGGGGCGGCATGTGAGCCGAAGAAGCGCCCATCGGTGAAACCGAACCCAATCCAGGCGATCGCCGGCTGCTCACGCAGCAGCGAGAGAAATAAGAACTCGCGCTTGACCTCGTCATCGGGCTTGATGGCGCCCTGGAAGAAGACGGAGCGGATTATTTCCGCCGTGCTCGATACGAGTGCGAGTTGCGAGGCGAGTTCATTGCGAACGGCCCCAGTGCTCTGCGCATCCAGGGCCGCCACGACATTGTCGACATTGGCACTCGCCGTGCGTTGCCAGATCAGATGTACCAGGACCGCCGTCGAGATGACGGCAAGCAGCAGCAGCATGGTGACTGCGCGGCCCATCTTCACGCGGGGAAGGAAATCAGCGCTCATGGCGGTCGGTGATGAGGCGGGCGCTCCGCTCGTAGCGAAGGTAGGCCAGGCCCCAATCCATGAAAACCACGAGGCGATTGCGGAAACCGACGAGGAACCAGAGATGGGCGAGGTTCCAGACCAGCCAAGCCGAAACGCCGGAAAGCCTGATCCGTCCGAAATCGGCGACCGCCGCCTTGCGGCCGATCGTGGCGAGATTGCCGAAATGCCGGTAGCGGAATGGCTCGACTGGATTGCCCGCGATGAGCGCCCGGATGGCATGCGCGGCATGCTCGCCCATCTGCTTGGCAGCTGGCGCTATGCCTGGCACGGGGCGGCCATCTTCGTTCTTCGCCGCCGCGGTATCGCCGATGACGAAGACGTTGTCGTGGCCGGGAAGATTCAGCCGTTCGTCGACCACGGTCCGGCCGGCGCGGTCGGCCACGGCGTCGAGCCATTTGGCCGCTTTGGATGCCATGACACCTGCGGCCCAAAGCACGCATGCCGAGCCGATGTGGCGGCCGTCGGCGAGGATGACGCCTTCGCCATCGCAATGGGTGACGGCAGCCGTGACCAACACTTCGACGCCCAGGCCTTCAAGCTGACGCTGCGCCTTTGCCGAAAGGCAGGCCGGCATGGTGGGTAGGATACGGCTGCCAGCTTCGACCAAGACGACGCGTGCGGAAGCGGCATTGATGTGACGGAAGTCGCGAACCACGACCTTGCGGGCAAGTTCGGCAATCGCACCGGCCATTTCGACGCCTGTCGGGCCGCCGCCGACCACAACGAAGGTCAGTGACGCCTCGCGCCTCTGATCATCCCGGGTGACTTCGGCGCGTTCGAAAGCGGAGAGAATCCGGGCGCGGATCTCCGTCGCGTCGCCGATTGTCTTCAGGCCCGGCGCGCATTCGGCCCACTCCTCATGTCCGAAATAGGCATGACGGGCGCCCGTGGCGACAACAAGATAGTCGTAGGGGATGGCGCGCTCGGTGGTGTGAACAACCTGCGTGGCTTTCTCGATCCGCTCCACCCTTTGCATCAATACCGTCACATTCTTCTGGCGCGACAGGATGCGGCGGATCGGCATCGCGACTTGCGCGGGGGATAGGCCTGCAGTCGCCACTTGGTAGAGCAGCGGCTGGAAGAGGTGATAATTGCGACGGTCGATGACGGTGATGTCGACCTGGATGCCCTTGAGCGTCATCGCTGCGGCAAGCCCGCCGAAGCCGGCGCCGAGAATGACCACGCGCGGGCGGCCATTCCCGGGCATTGGGCGGACCAAGTTCGGCGCACCGCCCGTCATCGCGCCCTCGGCTTCGATCCGCATGGCTCAGCGCTCCCGCGAGAAAAAGCGGCCGGCGAGATGGTCGAGCGAGATGATGCCCGCGCCACGCGCGAAAATCAGCAGCAGCGGAGCCGCCCAGGTCAGATGTTCGCCCCAATGGGTGGGATAGACGAAGATCTGGATTGTAGCGACAACGCCGAGCAGCATTAGTGCCGCGAGACGCGAGCAGAGGCCGAAGAAGATCAGGATTGCACCCGACAGTTCGGCGGCCGTGGCAAGCAGGGCTGCGACACCGGGATCGAGCACCGGCAGGCGGTATTCGAAGGCGAAGAGCTGGACCGTGACGGGCCAGGAGGCGAGCTTGCTTTGCGATGATTGCCAGAACACGTTCGCCACGGCGAGCCGCGAGACGAGCTGCACCGTCGAAAGCGGCACGGATGAGGCTAGCTGGAGTGCCTGCGAATAAAGGCCGGCGAAACCGCCTCGTTCGGGCATGGATGTCGGGGTCATCATGGTCATCGATCCATTCCTTGTCAGTTGATGTTTGCAGGTAGGTGGCGGACGCGCGTGACGAGTCCGTCGGCAAATAGACCGCCGAGCGAGGCGACGAGGTCGAAATTCGGATCGCGCGCGGCGGCTTTCTTGACGGCATGTTCAAGTCCGCGGCCGCTCTTCAGCGCCTGCAGAAAGGCGTAATGGGCACCGTTGAGGCGGAGAAAACGAACGCTGTCCCGGTTCCGCCACAACGCCATCCGCTGCGGTTGCCTTCTGATGTCGCTAAGCTGTTCGAGATCGCCGCTTGCCTGGTGCGCCGACCAGATGTCGAGCGCCGGCCAGCGGG
Organism: Rhizobium sp. BT03; assembly: GCF_030053155.1. Classification (NCBI taxonomy): domain Bacteria; kingdom Pseudomonadati; phylum Pseudomonadota; class Alphaproteobacteria; order Hyphomicrobiales; family Rhizobiaceae; genus Rhizobium; species Rhizobium sp. BT03. The sequence goes on along the minus strand of NZ_CP125640.1, from coordinate 1,651,470 downwards.
AAAAGAGCAGTCGCAAAGACGGCTGGAGGATCAGGTCGGGCATGGTGTCTTCGCCACTCCGGAAGAGTTCAGCCATATTCGCAGGCGGCAGCGCCGGCGCATCGAGCGCCTCGGCGATCAGCCATTCAAGCCGCGCCGTATCGGCGATGAACGCCATAGGCTTGAGGTCTTCGAGCCGGCCGAGGAAGTCGGCGAAGTCGCTGCCATAGCGTACCAGCCGCGCTTCGGACGGCGGGCTCACGCGAATGAAGCTCGCGGCAATATGGCGGAAATACCGCTCTCCAATCAGGCTGACGCCAACAGGGAAGACGGACACGAGCGTGGCGCTCAGCGATGCGAATGTGTTGTTGCGGTAGATGTTGAAGCGGCGCATCGGATCGAAGCGGCCGCCCGTATCGAATGAGGGGCCGAGATCCGGCCCTCGACGGTTAAGAATAGCATCCGCGACGGCGTGCTGCAGTTCGAGTTCAGACAGCATAACGCGCCCTCCGTGTGACGGAGTTGCTCGCGAAAACCGACGGTGTGATCGTGGTCAAGGCCGAGATCGCAGGCATGGCGCCGCGTGCGAGATTGCTCGTGGAGGGCAGCTCGATGCCGTGGAACCGGCGGTCCGGCTGCTGGGCGATCTGCGGCGCGCCACGCTTCTCGAAACCGATCGAGGCGGCCATCATGTCGGCCCACATTGCTTCGCCGAGCAGCACATCGAGCGCGGGAACCTCCGTGTCCCATTCAATCAGCGTCGGGCGCGGGCCGATCTTGCGCAGCACATGCGCATAGAGCGACCAGACGGCCGGTGGCACGCGCGAGCCGTGATCGTCGATCAGCACGATGTCGCCTTCGACCTCGTTGACCGCGTGGCCGGCGAGATGGATTTCGCCGATGGCATCGGCGGGCAGGTTGTCGATGAAGGCCTTGGCGTCGAAATCGAGATTGCAGGCCGAGACATAGACATTATTGACGTCGAGCAGCAGGCCGCAACCGGTGCGCTTGACAAGTTCGGCGAGGAATTGCGCCTCGGTCATCGTGGAATTGGCGAAGGCGATATAGGCCGATAGGTTTTCGATGAAGACGCGGCGCTGCAGCCTGTCCTGCAACTGGTCGACATTGGCCGCGACGATATCGAGCGCATCGTCGTCATAACGGAGCGGCAGGAGATCGTTGAGATAGGCGCCGTCGGCAACGCTCCAGGCCAGATGTTCCGAGACCAATCCTGGCTGAAACCGGATGCACACGCTCCGCAACCGTTCCAGATGGTCCCGATCAAGGCCCGAAGCGCTGCCCAGTGAGAGACCGACGCCGTGCACCGACAACGGATAGGTCTCGCGTAAGTTTTCCAAAGCATCGACGGCGGCGGAATCGCCCATGTAGTTTTCAGCATGGACCTCCAGCCATCCCGCCGAAGGCCGGCGGGAGATCATATCGGAAATATGCGGGGAGCGCAGACCAATGCCCGCGGCATCCGGTACTGGAAGATTGGGAAATATCTTGGACATTGGTCACTCCTTCATATGGGTTGAATGAAGCTCGGAAGGGCCTCAGACCTTGGGTTCGATCGCGCCGCCTGAAATCTTGGCGCAGGTGCCGGCCGGCACGTAGACCCAGGCATCACCCTGGTTGTCGGCCGTCGAGGTGCCAGCGCAGGAATGGGTGGCCGTCTGGCAATCGTTGAGGCCGGCCTTGACGACGCCGTAGCACTTCTCGAACGAGAATTCGGGCTGTGCGGCAGGGCCGGCAAAGGCGCTGGAGGAAGCCATGGAGGTGATGGCGGCAAGGGCGGAGCCGATGAGGATGCGGGTCGAGTTCATGGAAATGTCTCCTGGTTGAGTTAGATCAAACCGGTTTCCGGCTTGACTGGAATTACTTTCCCGCATTGCCGGCGATGTTTGAAATGCTGTTGCGGCATGGTTTTCATAGGCTGGCGCTATGCGCGGCGGCGGCTGGCGAGAAGGCAAAAAATAACCCCCGCGGACGACGGGGGGAGGTGGCGTACCGCGAGGGAACGAGCGCGGACCGGAACCGGCGACGCGGAGGGAACTCCTCGTAGAATCAGAGATATCGTTCGCGAATGTCGACTGTCGATCGTTTGCCGATGTCCTGGTAGTTGGCGAGCAGCCACATGTCGGTGCATTCCCGGCCGCGGTCGCGCAGATCGACCAACGCCCCCCAATCGGCATTGAGCTTGCTCGACACGGAAAGGCTCTTCATCGTCTCGTCATCGGAAATGCCATGCACGAAGATGCGTTTCAGGTTCCTGGAATTTTCCGGGGCGGCATCGACCAGATCGGTGACGAATGCCACCGCCCGCATTTCCCGCAGCAGCGACGAATTGAAGCTGATCTCGTTGATGCGGTTCAGGATCTCGGAGGCCGTGCGCGGCACTTCGGCCCGCTCGATCGGATTGATATGGACCACCAGCACATCCGGCGTGTCGCAGCCATAGATCAGCGGAAAGATCGCCGGATTGCCCATGTAGCCGCCATCCCAATAGGATTCGCCCTCGATCTCGACCGCCTGAAACAGGAAAGGCAGACAGGCCGAAGCCATGATGGCATCGATCGACAGCTCGTCATTGCCGAACACTTTGACCTTGCCGGTCCGGACATTGGTGGCGCAGATGCTGAGCTTCACCGGGCAGCGCGCCATCCGGATCGCATTCATGTCGACCGATTGTTCCAGCACCTGCCTGAGCGGATTGAAGTTGAACGGGTTGAACTGGTAAGGCGACATCAGCCGCGTTACGATGTCGAACATCATGAAGGCCGGCGAGAATTCCAGCGCCCGAGATCCGGTTATCTTGTCGAAGATCGTCGGCTGCAAAGGCCCGGATGCCGATGCATGGCTGACGCGCCGCCAGAAATTGGCGAGCGCGGTCTGCGCCCCACTTCGCCCGCCTTCAGCCAGGCCATAGGCCAGCACAGCGGCATTCATCGCGCCGGCGCTGGTTGCGACAATGCCTTCGAAGGAGAGGTTCGGTTCGTCGAGCAGCCGGTCGAGCACGCCCCAGGTGAACGCGCCATGCGCGCCTCCGCCCTGGAGCGCCAGATTGAGCATACGCGGCTCTCGCTCAGAGGAGGCGACAACCGCGCTGTCGGCGATTATTGTCTTCACACCTGCGTGCTTGTTCATGGTTCTCGTTCCCCGATTTGTTCGTGTTGAGATTTTCAATGCGCCGTCCAGCCACCATCGACGGGAATGGTCGTGCCGGTGATGGAGCCTGCGAGATCGCAGCAGAGGAAGACGCTGAGTGCGCCCATTTCCTCGACCGTCGCGAACCGTTTGGTTGGCTGGTTCTTGAGAAACACGTCGCGGATCACCGCGTCGCGCGCGATATTGTGCGACTTCGCCTGGGCGTCGAGCTGCTGCTCCACAAGCGGCGTCCAGACATAGCCGGGGCAGATCGCATTCGATGTCACACCGAACTCGGCACCCTCCAGCGCAATCGACTTTGTAAAGCCAACAAGGCCATGCTTGGCGGCGACATATGCCGACTTGAAAGGCGAAGCGACAAGGCCGTGAGCGGAGGCGACATTGATGATGCGGCCATAACCGCGCTCGCACATGCCGTCAAACGTGGCCTGGACAAGATGGAACGCGGCAGACAGATTGATCGCCATGATCGCCTCCCATTTCTCGGGCGGAAATTCGCCGATGGGAGAGACATGCTGGATGCCGGCATTGTTGACAATAATGTCGACTTGACCGAACCGGGCGTGCGCTCGCTCCACCATCATCAGGATCGCATCGCGCTTCGACATGTCGGCGCTGTCATAGGCGACATCGACATCATTGCCCTCGGCCATCTCGGCGCGCAGTGTCTCGATCTCGACCGGATTGCCGAAACCATTGAGCATGACGGAGGCGCCCGCCCTTGCCAGCGCATGGGCTATGCCGAGGCCGATGCCGCTGGTGGAGCCTGTCACGATCGCGGTGCGGCCCTCGAGCATCTTGCGGCCGGCCAGGGCTTCGGTTTCGCTATCAAGCAATTTGAGCATCGCATTCTCCATTTCTTGGGCGCCACGAGTTGTGGCTTTCCGTTCAAAATGGCGCGGCCGTCATCGAAAGAGAAATGCCGCTGTCTAATGGAATTGATAATTCAGTGGCATTGGCAGAAGATGGCGCGCGGGACCAGAATAGATGCATCGGCATTTATCTTAATCACTTGGGGGCGGATATGGATATCCATCACATCCGGTATTTTCTGGCTGTTTGCGAAACGCGCAATTTCACGCGCGCCGCGCAAAACTGTAACGTCACCCAACCCGCGCTGAGCCGCGCAATCCAGCAGCTCGAAGACGAGGTCGGCGGTCTGCTTTTTCGTCGCGAACGGAACCTCACCCACATCACCGATCTCGGCAATCTATTACGTCCACGTTTCCAGCAAGTGCAGGATGAACTTCTGGGCGTCAAATCCGAGGCCTCGAAATTTCTGTGTCTCAACAATGCCCATCTCAAGGTCGGTATCATGTGCACAATCGGACCGCGCCGCTTCACAGGCCTGCTGACCGACTTCAACATGCGCCACAAGGGAATCCAGTTGCAGCTCGTCGAAGGTATCCCGTCTAAGTTGTCTGAACTGCTCGAACAGGGCGACATCGATGTGACGCTGATGTCGACGGCCGAGAAATTCCCCGATCGCTTCGACATCACGCCGCTCTTCCGCGAGCGCTTCATGCTCGCCTTCCCGACCGGGCACAGGCTGGCTCAATATGATGCGATCCCCATCTCGGCGATTGACGGCGAAGTCTATCTCAGGCGCGTGAACTGCGAATACTGGGATTACCTTTCGGATCTCTGCGACGCGCAGGGTGTGAAGACGCAGGATTCTTATTCGAGCGAGCGCGAGGACTGGATTCAGAACCTTGTCGCCGGCGGCCTCGGCATCTGTTTTATTCCCGAATACAGTGCCGTGGTGCCAGGCCTCCAGGTCCGCCCCGTGACCGATCCAGAGGTGACGCGAGAGGTCTGCCTGGTGACTGTCGCCGGCCGTCGCTTCTCACCCGCCGTCGCCGCCTTTGTCAGCGCCGTCAAATCCTATGGTTGGGCGACGCTACCTGCTCGGATGCATTGAAAGCATAAAAAATCCAATGAATTGTGGTCCGTATCCCAGTGATGCGGAGGCTTCCACACATCCTGCGTTTCACGATAGGCTGTGGCTATGGAATTCAGAATTAGGCGGTATTTCTCATTCGCCATCGAGTTCGCCATGCTCCTTGTCATGCCCGGCGCGAACGCTTCATCCGGGCCCAACAAGGAGAACTCTGATGAAATTCGAACTCAATGCCAAGCGCGTGACGCTCGCCACCGTCCTCGCCCTCGCATCCTTCACCACCATTTCGACCGGCCAAGCCTATGCCGGCGAATGCCCGGCCGACCAGGTCGCCGAAAATGGTATGCAGCCCGGCGAAATGATGCCGAAGGACGTGACCGACGAGGTCATCTCGTCGATCGATCTCGCCTCCAAGGGCGATGCCTGGAAGAACAGTGCGCTGCGGATGCGCAAGCTGGTTGTGCAGCCCGGCGGCGTCGTGCCGTGGCATTCGCATGAGGCTCGCCCAGCCAACATCCTGATCGTTTCGGGCTCGATCACCGAATACCGCAGCACCTGCAAAGTGCCGATCGAGCACAAGGCCGGCGACGTGACTGCGGAATTCGGCATGCTGTCTCACTGGTGGAAGAACAATGGCAGCGAGCCGGCTATCCTCTACTCCGCCGACATCCTGACCTCGGAAGAGCAAAAGCACGAATCCATGTGAGTCGCTTCCCGGCTCACTGAAAGGCGTCTCCGGTCACGCCAGAGCGGAGATGCCGCAACAGTTCATCCAACCGTTGGAGCGATCGCCATGACCGGCATCGAGCATGTCCTCAATCCTTCGCGCACGAATTTCGGAGCAGCGGCTAATGGCTGGCGCTTTGCCGTCATCGCGCTGATTTCCTTCCTGACATTGGTTGATCTCTTTGCGGCTCAGGCGATCCTGCCCGCGCTTGTCGAGAAATTCCAGGTCAGCCGCGCCGCCATGGGCTTTGCCGTCAATGCCAGCACTTTCGGCATGGCCGTCGCCGGGCTTGCCATAGCCTTCTTCGGTCGTAGGATCGATCGCCGTAGCGGTATCTGGATCAGCCTTGCGCTGCTTTCACTTCCCACGACAGCTCTCGCCTTTACCGATGATCTGACGGTTTTTGCCGTCCTCCGTATCGTCCAGGGCCTTTGCATGTCGGCAGCCTTCACGCTGACCATTGCCTATCTATCGGAACACTTCTCGCCAGCCCAGGCGGCAGGCGCCTTGGGAGCCTATGTCACCGGCAATGTTGCGAGTAACTTCTTTGGCCGCATCCTCTCCGCCGTCGTAGCCGGTTTCGGTGGGCTTGAAATCAACTTCCTCACCTTCGCGGCCCTCAACATCGCGGGCGCGCTGCTTGTCCGGCTCACCCTCAAAAAGACGTCGGCCGTGATGCGGACCAGCGATGACGGGTCATTCGATATGCGCCGCTGGACTTATCATTTCGCCGATGGTGAGTTGCGCCGCGTCTTCGCGATCGGCTTCCTCATCCTTTTCGTCTTCATCGGAACCTTCACCTATGTGAATTTCCAACTCGTGGCTCTCGGCCTGTCGCCGATGACGCTCGGCCTCGTTTATCTGGTATTCCTGCCGTCGATGCTGACCACGCCGATGGCAGGCAAGCTCGCGGTCCGAATCGGAGCAAAACTCGGGATCATCTCGACGCTTGGGCTCGCCATTGTCGGCCTCGCGGCGCTTCTGAGTGTCAGCTTGACTTTGGTGTTGGCCGGACTGGCGTTTGTGGCAATAGGGACATTTCTCGCCCAGGCGATCGCCACCGGATTGGTTGGCCGACGTGCGGTCACGGACAAGGCAGGCGCCAGCGGAATTTACCTCGCGTCCTATTACACCGGGGGTCTCGCAGGCAGCCTCATCCTCGGCCAGATCTATGATCACATGGGCTGGCCAGCCTGTGTCGGCATCCTCGTCGCAGCGCTGCTTGCTGCCATCGTGATCGCCCTTCCCATCGGCTCAATGCCCGGTCCATCCCGGCGATGATCCAGGGTCATCGAAACGCACATCGAACGGCCTCTCCATGTTCTCATTGATCAGTCGACGGACGATTCGGTGAATGCGGTCCTTGCCCGCTGATGCAACAGCCCACGCTTGACGTGCCCCAGGATGTCATGAAAGTTTCATATTCAGGCTATTTTCGAGAGCGAGAAAATAATCTACTATTTTAATCGGGAAACAAGATTTCCTGAAACAAACGAAGGAGACTGATTGAGTATATTTCTTATGACTACCATGCTTATCGCAGGCTTTGTCCTGTTTGCCCTGATCACCGGGGCAGCACGAGGGCGCACTGCTCAGACCACCGCAAACACCAAGCGTAGGTCGGGCAGTTCAGGAAGCTCCGGCGATGGAGGTGGAGGCTGGTTCGACGCCTCAGGCGACTGTGACGGCGGTGGCGGAGATGGTGGAGGAGGAGACTAAATCAAACTGAAATCGATAGAATGCCCGACCGCCTCAAGGCGGTTTTTTGTTGCCCGGATTCCGGCGCGGCTGTGCCCCGGTCAATCCAAGGGCATCACAAAGGTGAAGCGTGTCTCGTTGTCACCGGAACTGACCGTGATCGCCCCGCCATGGGCGCGGGCGATTTCCGAAGCGATATACAAACCCAGCCCCAATCCTCTTTGAATTGTGCCGGCTTCGCCTTTGAAGAAAGGCTGGAAAAGCCGTGCCATCGCATCGCTGGAAATAGGAGCGCCGCCGTTGGCGATCCAGAGCTCCAGTCTTCCGTCGACGGTTGCCGCAGATAGCCGCACCGGTTCGTCCGGCGTCCCATGGGTCAGGGCATTTCCCAAGAGATTGGACACCAGCTGGCCAATCCGGCTGCTGTCGCAACTTATAGGGCCGTCTAATTCGATGCTCACCTCAATCCTGCGGTCGAGGTGACTATAGCGGAGTTCTTCGATGACCTGCCGCAGGATCGGCTCGAGCTCCTCCGCTCGCCTGTCGAGCACGATGCCGCCACCCAATCGTGCACGCGCGAAGTCGAGGACATTGTCGATCAGACCAGACATGCGAACGACGCTGCCCTGCATCAAATCGAGAACTTTAGTCGAGCGATCGGTCTGCTCTTCCTTTCGCAACATACGCCCCGCAGCGGCAATCGAGGCAAGCGGGTTGCGCAGGTCATGCCCAAGGATGGCGATGAACTGCTCCCGCAACTCGGCGGTTTGCTGTTCGAAGTTGAGCTGGGATTTGACGATGGCACCGGCCGTGTCTGCCGCCGCGCGCGCTTCGACCAGCTCCCGTTCATAACGGCGACGCTCGGCAGCCTGGAACATCGTCACACGGGTGAAAAGCAGGGCACCGTCTTCTGCACGTCTTTCCATGGCATTGGCGAGCACAGGCAGTTTTCTGCCGTCCGCCGCCACAAGATCGAGGGCAACCTCGTTGAAAAACCCTTGCATGCGCAGCAAAGGCGCAAAATGGGTTTCGTAGAATATACGGCCCGAGGTGTTGAGGAGGTCGTGAAGTCGTTTGCCGAGGAGTTGCTCGGCAGGGATGCCGATCCAGGTCGACAGCGTTTTGTTCACCTTGACGATGCGCCCGTCCGGCTGCAGCGAGAGATAGCCGCATGGCGCGTTTTCGTATAAGTCCTCAAGGTCTTCCGCCGGCATGGAGATCTGCGTGTCGGGACCGCTCATTAGACGAACCGCCGGATTGCAGAGATGACCTCGTCGGGAGCGCTGAGGTTAGGGCAGTGGCCACTTGCGTTGAGCACGACCAATTGACTATTCGGGACCTGCTGATGGACGAATTCGCCGACCTCTTCGGAGGCGATGATATCATCGCGGCATTGAAGGACCAGCGTTCTGGCGGTGACCCGGGCAAGGTCGCGGCGATTGTCTGAGGTGAAGGTCACCCGCGCGAATGCCTTGGCGATCTCAGGATCGGTGCGGCAAAAACTATTTGTCAGCTCTTCGCTAAGTTCCGGTCGATCCGGATTGCCCATGATGGCGGGCGCCATGGCGGCAGACCACCCCAAGTGATTGTCGTCCAACGATGTCAGGAGTTCGTCTATCTCGGCCGCGCTGAAGCCGCCGATATAGTCATCGTCGTTGATATAGCGCGGCGACGGCCCGACAAGGATCAGGCTTTCAAACAGGTCCGGTGCCTCCAGCGACGCGATGACGCCAATCATCGCGCTGACGGAGTGCCCGACGAAGACTGTTTGCGTCAGGCCAAGCGCGCGGCAAATTTCCACGAGGTCATCCGCATAACCAAACAATGAAGAATACTTTCCGGCATCATAAGCCGTGAGATCGGATCGTCCCGCGCCAACATGATCGAACAGTACTGTCTTGAAGTCGCCTTCAAAAGCCGGAGCTACGAAGCGCCACATATTCTGGTCGCACCCGAATCCATGCGAAAAGATCATCGCACGCTGGCCATCGCCCCGGACTTGAACATGATTTCGATCGATGACGGTCATCTCGTCCTCTTCCCTGCTTTCATAGCATGTTCAGCCTGTTTTGGATTGAGGAAAGATTATCCAGGCGCCAGGCGTTTGCTGCATACCTCAGTCCGTCACTTTCCGGAGCTTGAAGAAGAATCGCCGAGGGTCGTCGCGCACACACATCATTCCGGCAATCTCGTCATCGTCAATCCTCCGGAAGTAGTCCACGATCGGCTGTTTGTCGTAGATCATCGCAGCCGTTTCGATACCGTCAAAGGCCTGAAGCCGTAACGAAGCGGTCGTGCCTCTCGCTCGAAGCATCTTCTGCAGGTAGGAGAACCAGCTGCGCGCGACGAATGTCCGGCCAAAGGGCGCCATCTTGATCGCCAGCCTGATGGGTAACAAGCTTGGCTCCAGCGCCACCAGTCGGCCCGGTCTCCACGTGAAGAGCAGGGCGTCCGCCCGCATGTCGGAATGGAAGCGCTTGCCAAACCAGTTAAGATTCTCGAGCACGCCGTCCAGTGGATGATCCGACGGAATGCCGACGCCGCTCCAGAGGCCGACCATGTCCTTCGGCTGGACAGGATCCAGCGACCGGAACCAGGCAGTCATCTCCTCCTGCTGGTCGCCTCGCATGATTTCTCCTTCACGGATGTTCGTTGCGACAAATGAAAAGAAGGTTTGGAAGTTCCCGCATTCATCCGGACCGGAAGCGACTTCTGGTGAAGGGCTCCATGTCTTTAAGCGCAACGGCCCCCGAAGGGGCCGTTGGGGTATTCACCAGACAAGGCCGGTCTATGCGTCAGGCGCGCGACGGCAGCAGGGGATAGCCGACCATGACGGCGCGGCCAAGCAGGGCTGCGACGAAGGCCTTGATCACGTCGCCGGGAATGAAGGCCATCGAGCCGACGAAGGCTTTCGTGAAGCCGAAGCCGGCGACGGTGGCGAGATAGGTGATGCCGAAAGCGTAGAGCACGACGATGCCGCCGGCCATGGCGGTGAGGAAGAAGCTCACCGTCTGCACTAGGCCGGATTGCTGTTCGTTGACCAGCCGTTCGCTGAGATAGCCGGTGACGAAGGCGGCAAAGATCCAGCCGATCAGGAAGCCGGCCGTTGGCGACGCGAAGATGGCAAGCCCGCCGCGGCCGCCGGAAAGCACCGGCAGGCCGATCGCGACCAGAACCAGCACGATCAGCACGGCAATCGCGCCGCGCCGGGCGCCGAGCACGACGCCGGCCATCATGACGCCGAGGGATTGGGCGGTGATCGGCACCGGAATGAAGCCGAGCGAGATCGGCGGCAGCAGGCCAAGCGCCACGATGATCGCGGCAAAGAGGGCGGTAAGAACGAGGTCGCGAGTGCTCATCATGAATTCCGTGTTTATCAATCGTTAACTCACATGCCGCCGAATTCCGCGCGCGTCAATCGCCGCGGCGATATTATCCGCATCCTTAAGGGTCAGGATGATCAGCGGCGCAAGCAGCGTCGTCGGCCGGACCTTCAGCCCACGTGCCTTATGCGCCTCGCGGATCGCCTGATAACGGCCGACGATCTCCGGCACGAAACGCAGCACCAGCCCCAGCGCCAGGCCGATATCGTCGGCCTGCACCCAGCCGGTGCGTTCGAGCGGGCGGGCAAGCGCCGTCACCTCGTCGATGAACTCGGTGATCGACGTCGTCGCCGTCACGGTGGCGGCAAGCAGCATCAACGCCGTCAGCCGCAGCACCGGCACGAGTGCCGCCTGCCAGGGATTGAAGAGGAGATTGAAGAGCGCCACGACCGCAATCGTCAGGAAGACCGGCCGCAGCCGCCGCAGGCCCTCGCCGAGCGGCAGGCCGGTGGTGCGGTAGAGAACCGCCGTCAGCACCACCAAGCCGGAAAGCAGGGCGATGTTCTGGCTGATGAACAGCACGATGCCGAAGACCGCAAGCGACACGAGCTTGACCCGCGGCGAAAGCCGGTGCATCGGGCTGTTGCCTTCGACATAGAGCGACTGCATCAGGCGGCGATCTCCCTGTAGCGGGCGATCGCCTCAGCCGCCGGCGCATCGGCGGCGAGCCGCCCTTCATGAAACAGCAGCACCCGTTCGAAATCGGCGATCAGATCCAGATCATGGGTGATGACGATGGCGCTTTCCGGCAGCCCGGCGATAATCCGCTCGACCAGCGCCCGGTTCTTCAGGTCGAGCTGGTTGGTCGGCTCGTCGAGAATGAGAATGCCGGGCCCCGTCACCAGCACCGAGCAGAGGGCCGCCACCTGCAGCTCGCCGCCGGAAAGCTCGTGCGCCCGGCGGTCGGCGAGCGCTTCGGCCCCGAAGCGGGCGAGCACGCCATCGACCTTCGCCTCGATCTCCGCCTTGCTGAAACCGTGCCGCTTCAGCCCGAAGGCGATGTCGTCCCGGACGATCGGCAGGATGATCTGGTTCTGCGGCGACTGGAAGATGAAGCCGACGTCGACTGCGGCAGCCTTCTCATCGGCCGTGTCGCGACCGTTGACGGTGACGCGACCGACCGTCGGCTTGGTCAGCCCGTTGATCAGCCGCGCAAACGTGGTCTTGCCCGAGCCATTGAGCCCGATGACGCCGATGCGTTTGCCGCTGATGCCGAGCGTCAGCGGCTCCAGCGCCACCCGCGTTCCGAATCTGACCCCGGCACCTTCGAATTCTATGTCCAACCCAATCCCTCGCATCTTTCATCGGAGGAGATTGCCGATGCCGGCCCCTCATCCGCCTGCCGGCACCCCACCGGGGTCGAGCCACGCGTCTCGACCCGTCCTTCGGACCCCCGTAAACGGGGCGAAGGGACCATGCCGCGACCTCTCCATTCCCCACCAGCCTCTCGCAGGGCACGTCCCCTCTCCCCGCGAGCGGGGAGAGGGTTAGGGTGAGGGGCAGCCGCTGGCGCAACCCGACAGCAGCGCTTCTATACGGGTAAGCGAGGGTGATGAAGAGCAAATCGCTATATCGGGTGGCTAGGAAGATTTTCCGCGCTATCATGCATCCATGACGAATCTGCTCTCCAATGCCGACGCTCGCCGTGTCTTCCTTGCCAAGCAGGGATTGAGCGCGCCGCCGAACCGCGCCCTGACCAAATCAGGCCTGCTGCAGCTCATCCGTGAGTTGGGTTTCGTCCAGGTGGACAGCATCCAGACGGTCGAGCGGGCGCATCACCAGATCCTATTTTCGCGCAATCAAACCTACAGGCGCGAGCACCTGACCGCGCTGCTCGAAAAGGACGGCACGCTGTTCGAGCACTGGACCCATGACGCCTCGATCCTGCCGAGCGCCTTCTTCGTCTATTGGAAACACAAGTTCCGCCATCAGGAGAAGGTCATCGTCGAGCGCTGGCGCAAATGGCGCGGCGAAGGCTTCGAGGCGGCCTTCGCGGAGACTTATGAGCGCGTGGAGCGCGACGGCGCGATCCTGGCGCGTGACATCAAGGCCGACGGCCATGTTTCCGGCGGCTGGTGGAACTGGCATCCGAACAAGACGGCGCTCGAATATTTCTGGCACACCGGCAAGTTCGCCATCGCCGGCCGCTCGAACTTCCAGAAGATCTATGATCTCACCGAGCGCGTCATTCCGGCCGAATTCCGCGAGCCGGAGGTGAGCCGCGAGGAATTTATCGACTGGGCCTGCCGCAGCGCGCTCAGCCGCCTCGGCTTTGCCACCCATGGCGAGATATCGGCCTTCTGGAACCTCGTCTCGCCTGACGAGGCCAAAGCCTGGGTCGCCGCCCATCGCGACGAACTGATCGAGGTGCTGATCGAACCGGCGCTCGGGGTCAAGCCGCGCCCCTCCTGGGCCTTTGCCGATTTCCTCTCGACGCTCGACAATTACCCCGGCGCCCCGCCGCGCATCCGCGTGCTCAGCCCCTTCGACCCGATGATCCGCGACCGCAACCGCACCGAACGCCTGTTCGGCTTCTTCTACCGCATCGAGATTTTCGTGCCCGAGCCGAAGCGCGAATATGGCTATTACGTCTTCCCGCTGCTCGAAGGCGACCGGCTGATCGGCCGCATCGACATGAAGGCCGACCGGAAGAAATCGACGCTCGACGTCAGGCGGCTCTGGCTGGAACCGGGCGTGAAGGCAGCAGTGGGGCGGCTGGAGCGGCTGGAAGCGGAGTTGGATCGGGTGGCGCGGTTTGCGGGCGTGGAGAAGGTGGTGTTGCTGGAGGGGTGGAGAGGGTAGTCGAACTTCGTTCGATATATCTGCTCGTACCGACGAGAAAGGGACCGAGACGGCGCCACAATTCCGCTTCTCCCCGCTGGGGAGAAGGGAAGTCTCCCCTCAGCAAATCTCCGTCTTGCTGATCTTGATCCCGAAACCTTCCAGCCCGACATAGTGGCGCTCGCGGCTGGTGAGCAGCTTGATCGAGCTGACGCCGAGGTCCTTGAGGATCTGGGCGCCGAGGCCGATTTCCAGCCATTCGCTGTCGCGCGTCTGCGCTTCGGCATGGGCTTCGCGGCCCTGGTTGCGGGCCTTGCGGCCGTTGTCGTGGTGGCCGACGCCGACCGAGCCCTCGCGCAGATAGACGATGACGCCACGGCCTTCCTCGGAAATCTTCTTCATGTAGAAATCGACCGGGCTGTTCTTGCCGAAGAGATCCTCGGCGACATTCTCCGGATGCAGGCGCACCGGAATGTCGACGCCGTCGCGGATATCGCCGAAGACGACGGCAAGATGCTGCATCGGGTCCCAGGGCAGGGCATAGGTATGGGCCTTGGCCTTGCCGAAGGGTGTGTCGATGTCGAAGCTGGTGCCGTGCTCGACCAGCGTTTCCTTGCGCTGGCGATAAGCGATGAGATCGGCGACGGAGACGAGCTTCAGCCCGTGCTGCGCGGCGAAATCGACCACCTGCGGGCCACGCGTGACCGTGCCGTCATCATTGACCAGTTCGGAGATGACGCCGATCGGCGGCAGGCCGGCAAGCTTGCAGAGATCGACGGCCGCTTCCGTATGGCCGGAGCGCATCAGCACGCCGCCTTCGCGCGAAACCAGCGGGAAGATATGGCCGGGACGGACGAAATCGGCCGCACCGACATTCGGATTGGCGAGGTTGCGCACCGTCAGCGTCCGGTCGTCGGCGGAGATGCCGGTCGTCGTGCCGTGCTTGAAATCGACCGAGACGGTGAAGGCCGTCGTGTGGGCCGAATCGTTTTCCGCCACCATGGCGTTGAGGTTGAGGCGCTTGGCCTCCTCCTTCGGCATCGGCGCGCAGACGATGCCGGAGGTGTGGCGCACGATGAAGGCCATTTTTTCAGGCGTGGTATGGACGGCGGCGACGATCAGATCGCCCTCGTTCTCGCGGTCATTGTCATCCATGACGACAACGATCTCGCCGGCCTCGAAGGCCCGGATGGCGTCGACGACGCGCTTCTGATCATAAGACATGGGGCGCTCCTATTTCAGACGGCCGGTCTGGCCGCGGTCGCGAAGATAATGGTCGGCGACGGCGCAGGCGACCATCGCTTCGCCGATCGGCACGGCGCGGATGCCGACGCAGGGGTCGTGCCGGCCCTTGGTGCGGACATCGACATTCTTGCCGTCGGCATCGATCGACTGGCGTTCGGTCAGGATCGACGAGGTCGGCTTGACGGCGAAACGCGCCACAACAGGCTGTCCGGTCGATATCCCGCCGAGAATACCGCCGGCATTGTTGGAAAGGAAGATCGGCACGCCGTCATTGCCCATGCGCATCTCATCGGCATTGTCTTCGCCCGAGGTTTCGGCGGCGGCAAAACCATTGCCGATCTCGACGCCCTTGACGGCGTTGATCGACATCAGCAGCGAGGCGATGTCCTGGTCGAGCTTGGCATAGATCGGCGCGCCGATGCCGGCGGGCACGCCTTCTGCGACCACTTCGACGACGGCGCCGATCGACGAGCCCGTCTTGCGGATGCCGTCGAGATATTCCTCCCAGACCGGCACGATCGCGGCATCGGGGGAGAAGAACGGGTTCTGCTCGACCTGATCCCAATCCCAGTTGCGCCGGTCGATCTTGTGTTTGCCGATCTGCACCAGGGCGCCGCGCACGGTCACACCGGGCACGACGAGGCGGGCGATGCCGCCGGCGGCAACCCGTGCTGCGGTCTCGCGCGCCGAGGAACGGCCGCCGCCGCGATAATCGCGGATGCCGTATTTCAGGTCATAGGTAAAGTCGGCATGGCCGGGGCGATATTGCCGGGCGATCTCGCCGTAATCCTTGGAGCGCTGGTCGGTGTTTTCGATCAGCATCGAGATCGGCGTGCCTGTCGTCGTCATCGTCTCGCCGTCGGCGTCGAGCATGACGCCGGAGAGCACCTTCACCAAGTCGTCCTCGCGCCGCTGCGTCACGAAGCGCGACTGCCCGGGCTTGCGCTTGTCGAGCCAGACCTGCAGGTCCTCGAGCTTGAAGCGCAGCCCCGGAGGGCAGCCGTCGACGACGCAGCCGAGCGCCGGACCATGGCTTTCGCCCCAGGTGGTTACGCGGAAGAGGTGACCGAATGTATTGTGCGACATGTGTTCCCACGGTGGCGCGCTAAAGCCGGTCGCGCCATTGCTTGAAAAGGCGCGACACTCATAGGCCAAAAAGCCATCGAGGCAAAAGCCTTTCTTTGCGTCAAACCGGCAGCGGCCGAAATGCTGTTCCGTCCATATCGAAGGAAGGCGGTCAGGACGCCAGCCGCCATCCCGTTCCTGTGGCCTCGGTGGTGAAATCCTCGAAGGAGAGCGGCCGCGAGAAGGCATAGCCCTGCAGGATATCGCAGCCGAGATCGCGCAGCAGTTCGGCATGGGCCGCCGTCTCCACGCCTTCGGCCACCGTCTCGACGCCGAGCGAGCGGGCAATGTCGATGATCGAGCGGACCAGCGCCCGCTCCTGCGTGGCGCCGACGATCGGCTGCACCAGTTGGCGATCGATCTTCAGCCGCTTCGGCTTCAGCTTCAACAGGCTGACGATCGACGTATGGCCGGTGCCGAAATCGTCGATCTCGATATCGATACCGAGCGCCTTGATGCGCTCGAGATTGTGCGACGCGACATCCTCGCTCTCATCGAGGAAGATCGATTCCACCAGTTCGAAGGAAAGTTCGCCGGGACGGATATGCAGATCGGCGAGCGATTCCAACAGGCTGCCGTCATGCAGCCGCCGCGCCGAGACATTGACCGAGACCTTGGGCACGGCAATGCCCAGCGCCGTCCAGCGCATCCTGTCGCGCAGCGCCGTTTCCAGCACGATCCGGTCGAGCATCTGCACGACATTGATCTCGTCGGCGATGCGCAGGAACTTATCGGGCGCCAGCCACCCCTTGGACGGATGCTTCCAGCGCACCAGAGCCTCCACCCCGGTCAGCTCCATCGTCCGGGCGGAGAATTGCGGCTGATACCAGGCGGTGAATTCGCCATTGTCGATGCCGGCGAGGATCTCGTCGGCGGTGCGTTTGGTGTTGATGATATCGGCCTGGAGATTGTGGTTGAAGAATTCGAAGCGGTTGCGGCCCATGCTCTTGGCGCGGTAGAGGGCGATATCGGCATTGATCAGCACCTTGCGCGCATCGACATGAATGCCGTTGGCAAGCGCGATGCCGATCGACACGCCGCAGCGGCAGGCAAACCCCTGGAAATCGATCGGCTGGCGCATCTCCTCGATGATCCGCGTCGAAAGCTCCGCCATTTCCGCGTCGCCGACATCGACGGCGAGGATGACGAATTCGTCGCCGCCGATGCGCGCGACGATATCGCTGCCGCGGACATTCTTGGCGAGTACCTTCGAGGCATGCACCAGCATCGCATCGCCGGCGGCGTGGCCGAGCGTGTCGTTGATCTCCTTGAAGCGGTCGAGGTCGATGTGCAGGATTGAGAATTTCTGCCGCTGCCGGCGGCCGTCATTGGTCAGCTCTTCGAGGGCGATGTCGAGTTTGCGGCGATTGGCGAGCGCGGTCAGCGGGTCGTGCAGCGAATTGTGCTCGATCCGGTTCTTGGCAAGCTCGAGCTCGATATTCTTGGCGACCGCCTCGTCCTTGGCCGCCTTCAGCCGGATCGTCATCAGCACGTCTTCGGTGGCATCGAAGGCGATGCCCATGATCTTCATCTCGCCGGCCCCCGTCTGGTGGACCTTGCCGACCGAGCGGACATAACGCACCGTGCCGTTATCGACGATCACCCGGCAGACGAGGGTGTGGGTATCGCCGTTCTTCTTGAAGTGGCGCGCGCTTTCGAGCGCCAGCCCCCGATCCTCGGGGTGGATGCAGCCAAGCCAGGTCTCCTCGGTCATGAAGCCGTTGCGCGGCGCAAGCCCGTAGAGCTCGTGCATGCGCTCGTTCCAGATCGAGCCGCCCCGGTCGGGCCGCGCTTCCCAGATGCCGCATTGATAGGAATTGAGCGCCAGATCGAGCCGGCTCGACAGTTCGGCGAGCTGCCCCTCGCGGCTGGAAAGCTCTTCAAGCGCCAGCTCCAGCTCGGCATTCTTGACCTCGCTCATGTCTTTCGCCTTGCGCAGCGTGTCGGTCGTCTCGGCATCGGCGGTCACGTCCCAGACGATGCCGATCGTCTTGCTGACGCCGCCGGCATCCGTATAGAAGGCGCCGACCGAGCGGAGATGCCGGATCCCGCCATCGGCAAGCAGGATGCGGTATTGCGCCGTGCAGGTAGTGCCGGCAATGCTGCAGCTGAAGAAATGCACTTCGGCGATGTCGCGGTCCTCGGGCAGGATGGCCGCCAGCCATTCGTCGAGCGCCCGGCTGCCCTCCTGCGCCGGCTTGCCGTGCAGGGCCGCGGCGCGCGCATCCCAGAGCAGGCTGCTCGAATGATCCTGCAGTTCCCAGATACCGATATTCGAGGATTCCAGCGCCAGATCGAGCCGCTGCGACAGTTCCTTGAGTTTCGTCTCGCGCATCTCCAGCTCGGTGATGTTGCGATTGCGCTCGCCGAGCAGGAGGGTCGCGAAGAAGATCGGGATGATGATGATGCAGCCGGCGGCAAGGACGATCAGTCGCAGCTCGGTTCGGTTTTCCGGTATCGCGTTCCAGCCGCTGTTGGGGACGACGGAGAGTTCCCACTTGCCGCCGGCAAAGCCGATCTTCTGGCGCATCGGATCCTTGTCGTCGATCTCGGACGACCCGAAGAAGGGCGCTGTTGTCGCGGCCCTCGCCGGTGAGCCGATATCCCGGATGGCGATCGAAAGATGGTTGAGATGCGGAAAACGTTCCCGGTTCTCGCGGTCGCGCGCCGGCATCAGCCCGGTCGCCTCGTAGAACATCTGCTGGTCGATGACGAGCTCGACCGCCCCCCAGAGCCGCCGTTGGCCGTTCTCCTTGACGAAAACCGGGAAGAATATGGCAAAGCCGTCCCGGCCGTCGATGCTGACAGGGCCATAGAAGCGCGCCGACTGATCGCCGGCCGCCGGCGTCATTGCCTGGCGTGAAAACAGCGTTGCGCGCACGTCGCGGCCGATCTGCTCATTGCCGGGTAGCCTGGGATAAATGTTGTCGATGATGAAATCCGGTGCGACGGCGATGTGAATGAAGGACGGATTCTGGATCAGCAGCCAGTTGATCTGCCGCTCCATCTCCTCTCCGTTTGCGGCGCTGACGGAGATCAGATTGGCAAGGTCGCGGACCATGCTGAGGTCCATATTGATCTCAGCCATCACCCGGGCGCGAATGAGGTTCGCCTCGCTTTCGGTGCGGATATGAAGTTCGCGCACATAAGATTGAGTATTGGCCCGGTCGAGGCCGAAGCCGACCATGATGACGACAAGGGCGACAAGCGACGAAACCAGAAACGAGACGCGGGTATTCTTCAACACGCGCCGTAACTGCTTGTTGTCGCTCAGCCTGGATAACAAAATGAAACCCTCAAATTCCGGGTAACTTTAGGGCGCGGGGGTTAATTTACGATTGCCCGCAGGCGATGCCGGCACGTCATGGGGAGGGAAAAGCCGCGGTTAACGCTTTGTCTTGATTATATTTAAAATCCTATTCATCAATTAGGCGGGAAAAGCCATTCTTACGGGCAATTTTCGCCATATTCAGGAGGCTATCTGTGGCCAGTCATGTTCTCGTGCAGCGTTTCAAAAGGATTGTCGCCATGCGTTTCGTCGTCGCCACGCTTTTGGCAACAGCAAGTTTCCTGTCGCCGATGAGCGGTTTTGCCGAGAGCGCCGATGTCGAGGCGACGATCAAGAAGGTCGACACCGCCAATCTCGTGCTGACGCTCGATGACGGCAAGACCTATCAGGCGCCTGAGGAATTCAATTTCGACGGGCTGGCGGCCGGCGTCAAGGTGATCGTCTTCTACACCGAAGTCGACGGCAAGCGCGTCATCAACGATCTCGATATCGTCAAGTAGGGCCGCTTCTGGAGAATGGTAAGGTGAGGTTCGCGCCAATGGCTGCCCCTCACCCTAGCCCTCTCCCCGTAAACGGGGCGAGGGGACGTGCCCTGCGAGACGCCAGTGGGGAACGAGAGGTTGCGGCACACCCCCTTCGCCCCGTTTACGGGGAGAAGGTGCCGGCAGGCGGATGAGGGGCAGGCGCCCTACAACCAGACGATCGTCCGCTCGGCGGTGTCGATCCTGACGATCTGGTCCTGGGGGATTCCGCCTTCCGCGGCACTGCTTTTCGGCAGGTCGGCGATCATCTGGAACAGCGTGCGGATGACGCCGCCATGGGTGACGCAGACGGTCGGGCGATCGACGGATTGCAGCCATGAGCCGGTGCGCCATGAGAGGATCTCGTAGCTTTCCGCGTCGTCGCCGGGCGGGATGAAATCCCATTTCGAGGCGTTGCGTTCGGCCACCCGCTCGCGCTGCGTCGCCTTCAGCTCCTTGAGCGTCGAGCCCTCCCAGTCGCCGAAGGAAATCTCCACCAGTCTCTGATCGGTGCGATAGGCAAGCGGCGGCAGGCCCATGGCGGCGCGGACGATTTCCATCGTCGCGCGCGTGCGCCCGAGTGGGCTTGCGACGAAATCGAATGCGCCGACCCTGTCGCCCAGAATTTCGCCAAGCGCCAGCCCGTTCTGCCGGGCCTGTTCCAGGCCGGTGGCGTTCATCGGGATGTCCTTCTGGCCTTGCAGTCGGCGCTCGGCATTCCAGTCGGTCTGACCGTGTCTGATCACGTAGATAAGCACGGGTCTCGGCTCCGGAATGCTTCAGTCCTTGACGACCGAAATGTCGGGGGCGTCGACCGCTTTCATGCCGATGACATGATAGCCGCTGTCGGCATGGTGCACTTCGCCGGTGACGGAGCGCGAGAGATCCGACAGCAGATAGAGGCCGACGTCGCCGACTTCTTCGATGGTGACGGTCCGGCGCAGCGGCGCGTTGTATTCGTTCCACTTCAGAATGTAGCGGAAATCGCCGATGCCGGAGGCGGCGAGCGTCTTGATCGGGCCGGCCGAAACGGCGTTGACGCGGATGTTCTGCGGTCCGAGGTCGACGGCCAGATATTTGACGCTTGCTTCGAGCGCGGCCTTGGCGACACCCATGACGTTATAGTTCGGCATCACCTTTTCGGCGCCGTAATAGGTCAGCGTCAGCATGGCGCCGCCATCCGTCATCAGCTTCTCGGCGCGGCGTGCGACCGAGGTGAAGGAATAGACGGAGATCTGCATCGTCTTGGCGAAATTGTCGGCCGAGGTGTCGACGTAACGGCCGGTCAGCTCGTCCTTGTCGGAAAAGCCGATCGCATGCACCAGGAAATCGATCTTGCCCCAGAGCTTTTCGACGTTTGCGAAAACCTCGTCGATGGTGGCTTCGTCGGCGACGTCGCAATGGCCGACCAGCGTCGCGCCGATTTCGGCGGCGAGCGGCTCGACGCGCTTCTTCAGCGCATCGCCCTGGTAGGTGAGCGCGACTTCTCCGCCCTGCGCATGAATGGCCTTGGCAATACCCCACGCAATCGAGCGATTGTTGGCGACACCCATGATGACGCCGCGTTTGCCTGCCATGAGGCCGGATGCTTGAGCCATATTTCGCTCCCTAGGAATTCTGATCGATCCTGCCTATGGCATAGGCCGCTAATCGGTTCAAGCTTGGCCTGGATCATCAACTGTTAGGTATCGTAACAAAGGGTGCGAAAGTCATAAATATTTCACAGGAACAGGCCTTCGCGCATGCTCCGCATGAGATCGGTGACTTTGTCGTCGGGCTTTTCCCACAGGATAATGCGCAATTCGACGACGAGATCGCCCCTGCCGCCCTCTTCGCGAGGCAATCCCTGGCCGGGAATTCTAATCGTCTTGTCCGAGCCGGACCATGCGGGGATCGTCACGTTCAGCGGCCCGCTCGGTCCTTCGATACGCGCCTCGGTGCCGAGCACGGCATTTTCGATGCTGAGCGGCAGCACCGCATGCAGATCGAAACCGTCGACCGTGAAGCGTGGATCGGGCGCAATGCGAATGTTGATGACGGCATCGCCCCGCTGCATGCCCGGCAGCTTGAAGCCTTGTCCCTTGAGCCGCAGCTCGTGACCATCCTTGGTGCCGGCCGGCAACGCGAAACCGATCTCGCGACCCTCCGGCAGTGAGGCGGTGATCCAGCCGCTTTTCAGCACGTCGTCGATCGTCACCGTCGCCGTCGCCACCTCGTCGGGGGCTTTTTCCAGGCCGGTATCCTTGGCGCCGGTGAACCGGCGCACCAGGGATGTCAGGATACTGAGCGGCAGCGGCAGGTTGGCGCCGGCATTTGGTCCAGCCTCGCCGGCCTCCTCGTCGCCCTTGGTTTCACCCTCGGCGGCGTCGCCATCCACGCGCCTGCCGGCCTCGCCAGCCTGCTGGTTTTGGGCCTGTTGATTCTGTGTCTGCTGGCTCTGGGCCTGCTGGTATTGCGCCTGTTGCGCGCGAGCCTGAGCCTGGCCGCCGGCCGCAGCGCGGGCCTGAGCGCCGAAAATGCGATCGACCATCTCGTCGGCGGGCTCGGCCGATCCTGCCTGTTGTCTGGAGCCGTCGGCGGCGGCCTTCTGGGCGGCGCGCGCAAGCTCTTCCATCACCCGCTCGGCATTGGCCTGCGCCGCTTTGGCGCGCACGGCGGCCTCGCGGGCGGCCTGGCGCTGCTGCATGATCGTCTGTTCCTGCTTCTTGGTCTCCGCCATCCGCAAGGCATTGTCGAACAGGCTGCGTTTGCGCGGGTCCTTCAAAGTTTCATAGGCGCGGCCGATCTCGGCGAACCGGGCCGTCGCCGTCGGATCGCCCTGATTGTGGTCGGGATGGGCCGATTTGGCCATGTTGCGCCAGGCCGCCTTGATCTCGTCTGCTGCCGCGTCGCGCTTGACGCCCAGAATTTTATAAGGATCGCGCATGTCAAACCGCCGGTGTTGCGATGCGGGAAGCCACGTCCTTGCCCGGCATCCCGAAATTCCGAAATCAAAAGCCCAATAACAATTCGCGCCATCCCGCCGCACAGGCATGGACAGCCGCTCTTAACGCCGATCGTGCGCGGGAGTTGCTAATCACTTCTTATTTCTATGGAGAGATGTGGGGTGTTTTGCGCCGAATGGTTAGCTTTTTACTAAGCATTCGGCAGACAGGCGTGGGACGTTAACCTGTCGGGCCGCCGGATCAGCTTTCCCGCCGGAAATTAACTTTCCGGCTGGAAGCTCAAAAGCTGCCAGTTGCCGCCGCCGACGAGGCAGGTCTTGCCGTAGAATTTGGCGATGCCGACATAGGAATGCCGGGTCGTGCGGAACTGGCGGCAGACCTGGCCTGATTCGTTGTTCTCGACGATCGTATCGATGACGCCGGCGCTGCCTGTCGATGCATTCGCCCAGGGAAGCGGCTGGCCCTCGAGCCTTTGCACATCAGCCGAGGTCACGGCATTGCGCACGGTCATCTCGTCCGACAGCGTATCGGTGCTCGGCGGCGCCTGCGGCACGGTGCCGGTCGCCACCGACCGGTCGACCTTGGCTTCACTGAGAAAATCCATGCCGCCTGCCAGGCAGCCGGAAAGCGAAAGCATGGCAACGCCGATGACGAAGAACGCGCAGCTGCGTTGCCGCAGGCTCTTTGTATGGCGATATGACTTTGCTATGACTTCCACCCTGCGTCCTGTCCAGTTATCAAAAGCTGGGCGAGTTTTGAATAATCCGGGGCATTTGAACCAATATGTCGGCAAACGAGTTAACAAGCGGTGACTTTACCGAAAGTGGCGAACCCTTCAAGCTCTTTGCCGAATGGCTGGGAGAAGCGGAGGCTTCCGAACCCAATGACCCGAATGCCGTGGCGCTGGCAACGGTCGATGAGGATGGTCTTCCCAATGTCCGCATGGTTCTCCTGAAGGGATTCGACGAAGACGGTTTTGTCTTCTACACCAATTTCGAGAGCCGGAAAGGCCGTGAAATTCTCGGCCAGAAGAAAGCCGCCATGTGTTTCCACTGGAAAAGCCTGCGCCGCCAGGTCAGGCTGCGCGGCCCGGTCGAGATCGTCACCGATGCCGAGGCCGACGCTTACTTCAAGACGCGGGCCCGCGGCAGCCGCATCGGCGCCTGGGCTTCGAAACAATCCCGCCCGCTCGAAAGCCGATTCGCGCTTGAAAAGGCGGTGGCCGAATATACCGCCCGTTATGCCATCGGCGAAATTCCGCGCCCGGCCCACTGGTCGGGCTTCCGCATCCGGCCGACCTCGATCGAATTCTGGAAGGACCAGAACTTCCGCCTGCATGACCGCATCGAATTTCGCCGGCCCTTGCCGGAAGGCGCATGGGACAAGGTCAGGATGTACCCGTAAGCGGCTCTATTGGCCCATCAGCTTCAGCGGAATGCCGGAGGCGAGCGCTGAGACGTAGCGTCGCTTCTGGTAGAAGCCGTTCAGCGAAATGCGGCTGAGATAGCCGGTTCTGCTCGCCACCGGCAGGCCCGGCTGGGTGGTGACCGCAGCCTCGAAGCCGAGATTGCGGGCAATCGCCGCCTCGCGGCTGGTCGCCGCCTCCGGCGTGCCGTAGGGATAGGCGATCGTCTTGGGGCGGATGCCGGTCACCGCTTCGACGTAATCGGCTGAAACCTGCATTTCTATCCGCGCTTCGGCTTCCGGCAGGCGGGCCAGCGCCCGGTGGCTGATCGTATGGGCGCCGAGTGCGGCGAGGGGATGGGCCGCCAGCCATTGCAACTGAGCGGGGCCCATCACCAGTTCGCGCGTGATATCGGTCGGCTCGATGCCTTTTTCCCGCGCCAGCCTGTCGATTGCGGCAACGGCGTGCGCCTCGTCGGAACGGTGGATATACCAGGCGAATCGATCGAAGGCAGTCCATTGCTGCTGCGGATCGTCGAGCGCCAGGCGCTCGCTGCCGCGGCCGAAATCGAAGCGGAGTTCGCTTGACCGGCGCAGGAGCACGGCGAGCGTCTCCCACCAGATGCTGTGCGAGCCCTCGGCAAAACCCTTGGCGACGAACACCGTGAACGGCGCCCGATGCTGTTCGAACACCGGCAGCGCGTGCTCCAGATTGTTGATGTAGCCGTCGTCGAGCGTGAAGGCGGCAAACGGCTTTCCGCCTTCGGGTTCGGCCAGCAGCGCCGGCACCTGATCGAGCGGCACGAAGCGATAGCCCTCCCGCCGCAGCCGCCGCAGCGCCGTATCGAGAAAGCCGGGGGTAATTTCGAGATGCGCATTCGGCTCGAAAGCCTGGGTCACATGCGGGCGGACATGATGCAGCGTGAAGACGACGCCGCGTCCGCGCGCTTGACGCATCAGCCCGGCGGCGGCGATCAGCCAGGAAAGCTCGAGCCCGGCGCCGATCGCCGCGCGTTTTGCCAGTCGCTTGAATTGTCCCGCCATGCGCCGTCCGTTGCTTTTTTCAGGAAACTAGCAAGCGCGGCTTAAGCCTTGCTGAATCCCGGTTTGGCACGGGTCTTTTCATTTCCTGTTAACCAAGGCGATGAAAAGACTAGAAAAATGATAGGAGTTGCCTCAAAGTCGCGCCAAACTTGCCGCTTCTGTCACATTCCGGCACAAGGCCGATCATCGAGAGCCGACGCATCAAGGGGAACTGCATGAGAACGCTTCTGGCGGCCGTTTTGACCGCAACGCTGGCCGTTTCGGCGCCTCTTGCGGCCTTGGCCGGCAGCGCTTCATTGATCCTCGATGCCCGCACCGGCAAGGTTCTCGCCGCCGAAAACGCCGATACGCTGAACCATCCGGCCTCGCTGACCAAGATGATGACACTCTATCTCACCTTCGAAGCGCTGAAACGCGGCAAGATTTCCTGGGATACGCCGATCAAGATGTCGAAATACGCCGCCGCCCGGCCGCCGACCAAGCTCGGCGTCAAGGCCGGCGGCACGATCACCGTGCGCGAGGCGGTCTACGGCATGATCATCAAATCCGCCAATGATGCCGCCGCCGCCATGGGCGAGACGCTCGGCGGCTCGGAAAGCGGTTTTGCCCGGATGATGACGGCCAAGGCCCGCCAGCTCGGCATGAGCCGCACCGTCTTCGTCAATGCCTCCGGCCTGCCGGACGGCCGTCAGGTCACCACGGCGCGCGATATGTCGACGCTCGCCATCGCGCTGATGAAGAATTATCCGAACGAATACCGGCTGTTTTCGGCGGCAAGCTTCAATTTCCGCGGCCGCACCGTGCGCGGCCACAACAATCTCATGTACCGCTACCAGGGCATGGACGGCATCAAGACCGGCTACACCAATGCCTCCGGCTTCAATCTCGTCAGCGCCGTCAAGGACGGCAACCGCCGCGTCGTCGGCGTCGTGCTCGGCGGCCGCACCGCCCGCAGCCGCGACGCCAAGATGGCCGGTCTGCTCGACCGTTACCTCGGTCGGGCCTCCTCTTCCGGCGGCGCCAAGCTGGTGGCGAGCGTCGGCGCCAGGGAGCCTGTCGAAGTTGCCTCCGCCGCCGATGCTTCCGATGTTCCGGTGCCGCTGAACGCCCCACGCCCAGCCGACGATCTTGCCGCAAAGAGCCTGGCCTATGCCGATGACGCCGTCGTGCCGCTGGACCGTCCGGTCGCGATGGACGAGATCCTGAACGCCGGCAAGGCGCCGAAAATGTCGGCAGAAAAGACCGCTGGCGACTGGCAGATCCAGATTTCGGCCGCCCCGAGCGCCGAGGCGGCGCGTGCGCTTCTCGCCCAGGCGAAGTCGGAAGGCGGCGCGCCGCTCGTTTCCGCCTCGCCCTATACCGAGGCGGTCGGGACGGGCGCCAACAAGATCTATCGCGCCCGCTTCGTCGGCTTCGCCAGCAGGGATGCCGCCGTCTCCGCCTGCGATGCGCTGAAGCAGCGCTCCTACGACTGCATGCTGCTGCCTGACCACGGCTGATCGCCGCGGCAGCTTAGGCAGGGCCACTCTGGACAATCATCGGGAATCAGCGTCCCCTCCATAAACAAAAGGAGAACGCCGATGCTGCGCCGTCTCGCCGACCAGTTCGAAACCTCATCCGCCGCCTATGCCGCGGCCAACGGCATCGAGCGTGACCCTGACTGGTTTCTCTTGAAGCTGCAGGAGGAGGTGGGTGAACTCACCCAGGCCTGGAACCGTGTCACCGGATGCGGGCGCCGCAGGGACCGAACGCCGGAAGAACTCGACCGCGATCTCGCCGACGAAACCGCCGACCTGCTCGGCCATATCCTGCTCTTTGCCCGCCGCAACGATATCGATCTGGCCGCGGCGATCGAACGGAAGTGGCGTTTTCAGCCGGCGGAAGTGTCGAAGAGTTGAGGCATGTCGGCCGTCCGTGTCAGCCGACCTTATGCCGGTAAAACTTGGTGTCCACCGCCATCAGCGGGAAGGCGCGGGGCAGGGCGGTCTTGGCGATCTCGGTAAAGCCGTTCTTCTCGTAGAAGCGATGGGCGGCGACGAACTTGTCCGTCGTGCCAAGGAAGATATCGGTAAGGCCGGCAGCCCTGGCATGGGAAAACATGCGGTCGAGAAGCAGCGCCGCCACGCCATGCTCGCGGCCGCGAACCTCGGCGGCGACGAACATCTTGCGCAGTGCCGCCTGATGATTGCCGATATCCTTCAAACCAAGCGTGCCGACGATGGCGCCGTCCTTGACCGCGACCCAGAACTGCCCCTTGCCGGACTGGTAGAAATCCGGGATGACCCTCAGATCCGGCTGCGCATCGGCGGTGATATCGATGCCGAATTCCTCGCGCTGGATCGGCAGGATCACCGACAGCACGTCATCGGCGTCGCCTTCGGCAAAAGGTCTGATCTCGATCTCCGCCATCGGTTCCTCCCGCCTCAGGTCTGGGTGCCGCCGACGGTCACCTGATCCATGCGCAGATGCGGCTGGCCGACGCCGACCGGAACCCATTGGCCGGCCTTGCCGCAATTGCCGATGCCGGTATCGAGCTTCATGTCATTGCCGATCATCGATACCCGCTTCATCGCATCCGGGCCGTTGCCGATCAGCATGGCGCCCTTGATCGGCGCGCCGATCTTGCCGTTCTCGATCAGATAGGCCTCGGTGCAGCCGAAGACGAACTTGCCGGAGGTGATATCCACCTGGCCGCCGCCGAAGGAAACGGCATAGACGCCCTTCTTCACCGAGGCGATGATTTCCTCGGGCGTCTTGTCGCCGCCGAGCATATAGGTGTTGGTCATGCGCGGCATCGGCACATGCGCATAACCCTGGCGGCGGCCGTTGCCGGTGGGCGCCATGCCCATCAGCCGAGCGTTCTGCCGGTCCTGCATATAGCCGACGAGCTTGCCGTTCTCGATCAGCACGTTGTAGCCCGACGGCGTGCCCTCATCGTCGATGGTGATCGAGCCGCGGCGGTTGTCGATCGTGCCGTCGTCGACGACGGTGACACCAGGGGCGGCGACCATCTGGCCGAGAAGGCCTGAAAAGGCCGACGTCTTCTTGCGGTTGAAATCGCCTTCCAGCCCGTGACCGACAGCCTCGTGCAGCATCACGCCCGGCCAGCCGGAGCCGAGAACGACGTCCATCGTGCCTGCCGGCGCATCGATCGCTTCGAGGTTGACGAGCGCCTGGCGCAGCGCCTCGTCGGCGCCGTACTGCCAGCTGC
This sequence comes from Rhizobium sp. BT03, assembly GCF_030053155.1. NCBI lineage: Bacteria > Pseudomonadati > Pseudomonadota > Alphaproteobacteria > Hyphomicrobiales > Rhizobiaceae > Rhizobium > Rhizobium sp. BT03. The sequence continues at coordinate 1,623,050 of NZ_CP125640.1, read as the reverse complement.
CCTCGGCAATGAAGTCGCCGAAGCCGATACGCCCGCCGCTGCCGTAGGAACCGCTCTCCTGCCGGTCGCCTTCGCCGACCATCACCGAGATGTTGATGCGCGTCATCGGCCTGATGTCGCGCACGCGATGCCCGTCGGCGCGCAGGATGTCGACCACCTGCCAGCTCGCCGCGACCGAGGCCGTCACCTGCCGCACCTTGTCGTTCTTGCCCCTGAGATAGGCGTCGATATCCTGCAGGAGCTTGACCTTTTCCTCGAAGCTCGGCTGGCCGATCGGGTTCTGGTCGCCGTAGAATTTCTTGTTGGTGCCTTGCGGGGCCGCCGCATAGGAGCCGGAATAGCCGCGCGTCACTGCGCCCACCGCATCCGCCGCCCGCTTCAGTGCCGCCACCGAAAGATCGCCGGCATGGGCAAAACCGACCGCTTCGCCGGCAACGGCGCGCAGGCCGAACCCCTGCTCGGTGTTGAAGCTGCCGCCCTTCAGCCGGCCATTGTCGAAGGTCAGCGCTTCGGCCTGTGCATGCTCGATAAACAGCTCGCCGTCATCGGCGCCGGCGAGCGCCTCGGCGACCAGACCACGCATCGTGGCTTCGTCGGCATCGAATAGCGTCAGGAGATCGGTGGTCATGGTCTGGCTCCAATGGGCATGCGTGCGGGAATGCGCTTACGCATCTAGATAGGGCTCATGATGATAAGGAGTGAAGCCCTGCGGTGGAATATTCTTTGTTGGGAAGCATAATGTGGCGAAAGTCATCCCGGGTCCTAAGTCCCGGCTGTCCGGTTCGCGGGGGAGGGGTCTTGCCCTCATTTTTACGCACGAGGAGTAGGCGGGGAACGGAGAGGGCGCGACGCAATCTCTTCTCCCCTGCGGGGAGAAGGTGCCGGCAGGCGGATGAGGGGGCTGCACGGCACATCCTTCACGTAAACCCTGCTCACGCCATGCCCAAGACGTCGAAACCATACTGTGCGGTCGAAACCGGCATTGGCTTGTTGGAAAGACCGGCGGCGGCGGCCCCCTCATCCGCCCTACGGGCACCTTCTCCCCGCTGGGGAGAAGAGGGAATCGAGACGTCATGAACTCCCCCGCAGCCGGATAAGGGGCGGGCTGAGGCCGGCGCCCTCAAGGCAGCGCGTCAAAACCCTCGGCAAAACCCTTGAGGTCGACGGGGATGCCGATGCCTTCTTCGGGGGTCTGGAAGACGATGAAGGTTGCCTGGGCGCCGCTGCGGAAGGTCTTCAGCAGCTCGTCCTCGAGCACGACTTCGGCATAACAGCCATCGGCGAAGCAGCGCACGAAATAGGCGCGGCCGATATCCTTGCCGTCGACATTGAGGCCGAGGCCGTTCGGCAGGAGCACGCCGAGCGGCGCCAGCACGCGCAGAATCTTCGACTTGCGGTCGGCCGTCTTCAATACGACGACGGAAAGCCCGACCTCCGGCCGATCCTCGGCGATGACGTTCTGCATCAGCGCGCATTGTTCAGTCGCCGCACCTGCCGGCTTGTCACAGACGACCGACCATGCGCCATGATTGGATTTCACCGTGCCCGGCGCCTGCGGCTGGGTCTGGCCGGGTGACACCTGGATATTCGGATTGGCCGCACCCGGCTGCTGCGGCGTCGCACTCGGAGCAGGAGCAGGAGCAGGAGCAGGAGCCGCAGCCGGCGGCTTGGCCTGTGCCGGCGCCGGTTGCTGTGCGAAAACGGGCGTCGTCGCTGCGGCCGCGATGCTGGCAGTCACGAGAAGCGACTGCGCGAGGGAACGGAAACCCATGGAAACCTCTGGATATCGAATCATTGCGGCTATTGTTGAAGCTGCCCACCAAAAATGAAAAGCCCCACCCCGTGAAAACCGGGGGACTGCGGCGGAAATTGGACCTTTCGGCAATAATGTGCGGCGCGCGGATTGGCCGGAAAGCCGATTTTTCATATGCTGATGAAAAACTTGGGATGTTTTGCCCTTCCGGCCTGCCTATGCTTTCAGCAAAAATGCCGCATAGACAATTGCTCTGACCTGTTGCGGCAAATGCCAAACTGTGGTTTGAAGCGCTGAAGATGGCAAGGATTCTGCGTTCTATTGTGCAGGTCAAGCGCTCGAGGGAGATAATAAGGTGATGAAGAAGGCTTATGCAGCCCTGACCACGCTGGTCTGTCTGCTTTTTGCTTCCGGCACATATGCCGACCAGCCGCTGCCGTGGCAGGCAACGCTGCAGCCGGCAGCGACGCCGATCATGCGGGAAATCCACTGGTTCGAACAATATACCCTGTGGTTTATCGTTCCGATCACGCTCTTCGTTCTGGTCCTGCTCATTGTCGTCTGCGTCAAGTTCCGCGCCAGCGCCAACCCGGTTCCCTCGAAGACGAGCCACAACACGCTGATCGAGATTGCCTGGACCGTGGGGCCGGTCCTGGTGCTGCTTCTTCTCGCCATTCCCTCGTTCAACCTGCTGACGGCGCAGCTGACGCTGCCTGAAAACCCCGACGTGACGATCAAGGCGACCGCCACCCAGTGGCAGTGGAACTACGAATATGAAGGTTCCGGCGACAGCCCGCTGGCTTTCGACAGCTACCTCTTGAAGGATCAGGACCGCGCCGCGGCCGGCAAGGAAGACAAGTCGGTTTATCCGAGACTTCTCGCCGTCGACAACGAGCTGGTGCTGCCTGTTAATAAGACGGTCCGCGTGCTCGTGACCTCGGCCCCGACCGACGTCATCCACGCTTTTGCGATGCCCTCCTTCGGCGTCAAGATCGACGCCGTGCCGGGCCGCCTGAACGAGACCTGGTTCAAGGCCGAGCGCGAAGGCCTGTTCTATGGCCAGTGTTCCGAGCTCTGCGGCAAGGACCACGCGTTCATGCCGATCGCCATCCGCGTCGTCTCCGAGGACAAGTACAAGCAGTGGCTGACGACAGCCGCCAGTGACCTGCCCGGCGCCTACAAGACACTCATGGCTGCAACCGATGGTCCCGCAAAGACCCTCGACGTCGCCGAAGCACAGTAATTAAGGGGATCGGGACAATGGCTGGACCTTCCGCTCACGACGATCATTCTCACGGTCATGCCCATGATGACCACGCCCATGATCATGACCACGATCACGGGCACAAGCCGAGCTTTGTCAATCGCTGGCTGTTCTCGACCAACCACAAGGACATCGGCACGCTCTATCTGATCTTCGCGATCATTGCAGGCATCATCGGCGGCGCGCTGTCGGTGGCCATGCGCATGGAGCTGCAGGAGCCTGGCATCCAGATCTTCCACGGCCTGGCCTCGATGGTCTACGGCTATGAGGGCGATGCCGCGATCGACGGCGCCAAGCAGATGTTCAACATGTTCACGACCGCGCACGCGCTGATCATGATCTTCTTCATGGTCATGCCGGCGATGATCGGCGGTTTCGCCAACTGGATGGTGCCGATCATGATCGGCGCGCCGGATATGGCTTTCCCGCGTCTGAACAACATCTCCTTCTGGCTGATCGTTCCGGCCTTCGCGCTGCTGCTGCTGTCGATGTTCGTCGAAGGCCCGGCAGGCGCCTATGGCACGGGCGGCGGCTGGACGATGTATCCGCCGCTGGCAACGAGCGGCACGCCGGGACCGGCGGTCGATCTGGCGATCTTCGCGCTCCACATTGCCGGCGCCTCGTCGATCCTCGGTGCGATCAACTTCATCACCACGATCCTCAACATGCGCGCTCCCGGCATGACGCTGCACAAGATGCCGCTGTTTGCCTGGTCCGTGCTGATCACCGCCTTCCTGCTGCTGCTGTCGCTGCCGGTTCTGGCAGGCGGCATCACCATGCTGCTCACCGACCGCAACTTCGGCACCTCCTTCTTCTCTCCGGAAGGCGGCGGCGACCCGATCCTTTACCAGCACCTGTTCTGGTTCTTCGGTCACCCTGAGGTCTACATCCTCATCCTGCCGGGCTTCGGCATGGTCAGCCACATCATCTCGACCTTCTCGAAGAAGCCGATCTTCGGCTATCTCGGCATGGCCTACGCCATGGTCGCGATCGGCGCCGTCGGCTTCGTCGTCTGGGCCCACCACATGTACACGGTCGGCCTGTCCCTCGACGCGCAGCGCTACTTCGTCTTCGCGACGATGGTCATCGCCGTTCCGACGGGCGTGAAGATTTTCTCCTGGATTGCGACGATGTGGGGCGGCTCGATCTCGTTCCGCACGCCGATGCTCTGGGCGATCGGCTTCATCTTCCTGTTCACGGTCGGCGGCGTCACCGGCGTCCAGCTCGCCAATGCCGGTCTCGACCGTTCGCTGCATGACACCTATTACGTCGTGGCCCACTTCCACTACGTTCTGTCGCTCGGCGCCGTCTTCGCGATCTTCGCCGGCTGGTACTACTGGTTCCCGAAGATGACCGGCTACATGTACAACGAGCTGGTCGGCAAGCTGCATTTCTGGATCATGTTCATCGGCGTCAACCTGGTGTTCTTCCCGCAGCACTTCCTCGGCCTCGCCGGCATGCCGCGCCGCTACATCGATTATCCGGATGCCTTTGCCGGCTGGAACTATGTTTCCTCGATCGGCTCCTACATCTCGGCCTTCGGTGTGCTGATCTTCCTCTATGGCGTCTTCGAAGCCTTCGCCAAGAAGCGCGTCGCCGGCGACAATCCGTGGGGTGAGGGTGCAACGACGCTCGAATGGCAGCTGCCTTCGCCGCCGCCCTATCACCAGTGGGAACAGCTTCCGCGCATCAAGTAATTGCGCGGACATCAGGACGCCGCCTTCGATACGGCGTCCTGATGGTAAGACATTCAGGACGGAATGATGACGGTCATCGACAATCACGGGGTGCTTGCAAAGGACGGCGAATTGTCGGAAGCGAGTGCGCGCGATTATTTCGAATTGTTGAAGCCACGGGTGATGTCGCTCGTGGTCTTCACTGCCTTTGCCGGTCTCGTGCTGGCACCGGGCCACATCCATCCCGTCCTCGGCCTGATCGCCATTCTCTGTATCGCCGTCGGCGCCGGCGCCTCCGGCGCGCTCAACATGTGGTATGACGCCGATATCGACGCCATCATGAGCCGCACCGCCAACCGTCCGATCCCGGCCGGCCGCATTGCGCCGTCGGAAGCGCTGGCCTTCGGCCTGGTGCTGTCGGGCTTCTCGGTCGTCATCCTCGGCCTTGCCGTCAACTGGCTGTCGGCCGGCATTCTCGCCTTCACCATCTTCTTCTATGCCGTCGTCTACACCATGTGGCTGAAGCGCTCGACGCCGCAGAACATCGTCATCGGCGGAGCCGCCGGCGCCTTCCCGCCGATGATCGGCTGGGCCTGCGTGACCGACAGCGTGACGATCGAGAGCACCGTGCTCTTCCTGATCATCTTCCTGTGGACGCCGGCGCATTTCTGGGCGCTAGCCCTCTTCAAGATGCGCGATTACGAGGCCGTCGGCGTGCCGATGCTGCCGAACGTTTCCGGCGAGCGGGTGACCAAGCATCAGATCGTCGCCTACGCGGTGCTGACCGCTGTCTGCGCGGTGCTGCCGTCCTTCCTCGGTTTCGCCAGCCTCGGCTACGGCCTGGTGGCCGCGGCGCTCGGCGCAATCTTCATCTACTGTTCCATCGCCGTCTGGCGCATGCCCGACGGCGATCTGAAGATGCTCCCGGCAAAGAAGCTCTTCGGCTTCTCGATCTTCTATCTCTTCGCCGTGTTCTCCGCCCTGATGATCGACCGGCTGACCTCGGTGCTGATCTCGCATGCGGGAGGTTGGTTCTGATGGATATGGTCAAGCTCACGGAAAAGCAGCTCAAGTCGCGCCGCAACCGCAATATCGCGCTGGGCCTGGTGCTTGCCGGCCTCGTCATTCTCTTTTACGCGATCACAATCGTGAAGATCGGCGGGGGAATGGCCGGATGAGCGAAAACCCCGCCGCACCGAAAAAGCCCGGCCGCAACAACGGCGCCGTCGTGATGATGTGCCTGAGCTTCGTCTTCGGCATGGGCGCGATGAGCTATGCCGCCGTGCCGCTCTACCGGATCTTCTGCCAGGTCACCGGCTATAACGGCACGACGCAGCGCGTCGACCAGATGTCGAGCGTCGTGCTCGACCGGACGATGCGCGTTACCTTCGACGCCAATGTCGCGCCCGGCCTGCAATGGGACTTCAAGCCGGTCGAGCGCGAGGTCAATCCGAAGATCGGCGAAACCATCCAGGTCAATTTCACCGCCGAGAATCGCTCGAATGAGACGCAGCGCGGCCAGGCGGTTTTCAACGTCACGCCGGGTGAGGCGGGCGTCTATTTCAACAAGGTGCAATGTTTCTGCTTTACGGAAACGGACCTGAAGCCGGGCGAAAAGCTCGACATGCCGGTGGTGTTCTACATCGATCCTGACATCGTCAAGGCCGTGGAATCGAAGAACATCCATACGGTCACGCTGTCATATACGTTCTACCCGAAAGAGGGTCCGAAGCCGCTGGCTTCGAATGAGGGTGGAGCGGAAAAGAGTGAAAAGAAACTTTGATCAAGGCTCGTTTCCGGCTATGCCGGGAGCGGAGTGAAGGAAGACATCCGGGGATAGCTACATGGCCGATGCTCATCAGAAGAATCACGACTATCACATCATCGATCCGAGCCCGTGGCCGATTCTCGCCTCGCTCGGCGCCTTCATCATGGCGATCGGCGGCGTCTGCTACATGCGTTACCTGAACGGCGGCTCGTTCAAGGTCGCCGGCGCCGAACTCGCCAATCCCTGGCTGTTCTATATCGGCTTCGCGCTGGTTCTCTACGTCATGTACGGGTGGTGGGCCGATACGGTGAAGGAAGCCCATGAGGGCGCCCATACACGCGTTGTCTCGCTGCACCTGCGCTACGGCATGATCATGTTCATCGCTTCGGAAGTGATGTTCTTCGTCGCCTGGTTCTGGGCCTATTTCGACGCCAGCCTCTATCCGAACGAGGCGATCCAGGCGTCGCGCCTGCTCTATACCGGCGGCACCTGGCCGCCGAAGGGCATCGAGGTCCTCGATCCCTGGCACCTGCCGATCTACAACACCGTCATCCTGCTGCTGTCGGGCACGACGGTCACCTGGGCGCACCATGCGCTGCTGCATAACGACCGCAAGGGCCTGATCCAGGGCCTGGTTCTGACGGTGCTGCTCGGCATTTTCTTCTCCAGCGTCCAGGCCTATGAATATGCCCACGCGCCCTTCGCCTTCAAGAATTCGATCTACGGCGCGACCTTCTTCATGGCGACCGGCTTCCACGGTTTCCACGTCCTCGTCGGCACGATTTTCCTGCTGGTCTGCCTGATCCGGGCGCTGCGCGGCGATTTCACCCCGAAACAGCATTTCGGCTTCGAAGCCGCCGCCTGGTACTGGCACTTCGTCGACGTCGTCTGGCTGTTCCTGTTCTTCTGCATCTACGTCTGGGGCGGCTGGGGCGCCCCTGTCGCAGCCGGCTGATTGCAGCGATTTTCAAGGAAAAGGTGGGCCGGGTGCCCGCCTTTTTTGTATGTGGTCCCCATGCTCGGTTCTCGTTAGTAGGGAACGGAGCGGTTGCCGCAAATCTCTTCTCCCCAGCGGGGAGAAGGTGCCGGCAGGCGGATGAGGGGGCCACACGGCACCCCGCCCGTGATGGCCCATCCCACTACGCGACATGGGCGAGACAATGCTGGCGCGGTCGCCCCCCAACGTTTGGAAAGACCTGTTTCTGCGGCCCCCTCATCCGCCCCTACGGGCACCTTCTCCCCGCTGGGGGGAAGGGGGAGTCGATAAGCCGCGGCATGCTTTTGCCCATTTGGGCCTCGCCCTTTCTCACCGCCCGCCGGCAATCCGCTCGAAAGCCGAAGGCTCGGATATGCCGAGATCCAACCGCTGGCGGATCGCCTCGGCGCATTCGAGTGCGGTGAGCACCGATGTATCGACCTCCATGTCATAGATACCTGGCCGGTGCACCTCATCCTGCCAGCGCCGCACCGGTTCGGGGATCGGCACCTCTTCGGTGGCTCTTGCATAAAGGGTCTCGCGGCCCTCCTGTTTGATCTCCCGCCGCTGCATGATCGTCTCGATCGGACAGCGCACACCGACGAACAGCACGGAAAATCCATGGAGACGCCGGGCGCAGTCGCCGAGAATGCCGAGCGGCTGCGAGTAGCTGTCATGATGGCCGAGATCGGCGACCACATTGAGCCCCAAACCGGCATGGATGGCGATCGATTCGTAAAGGGCGGCATAGAGAAACGCTACCAGTTCCTCGAGTTCCGGCCGCTCGCCGCCGGGCCTGAGCCCGATGCCGGGCAGGTAGCGCTTCGGCGTCATGGCATTGTAGCTGTCGACGCCGAGGTTGATCCACGGCCCCTCGAATTCTTCCTGGATTGCGCGCGCAATGCTGGATTTGCCGCTTCTGGGCGCGCCGTTCAAAATAATGATCTGTCCGGCATGGTTATCGCTCGTCATCAGTTTTCTTCTTCTGTTTGGCGCGAATCACCAACAGGTGGCCGCGCGGGCATTTCCATTCGGGATGCGAATACTTTATGGGAGAGTTAAGGCAGCATGGAGTGCCGAGAAGGAATGGCCAGAAGGAATGGTATGAGCGAAGATAGCGCCCATTATCCCCCCGTCGATCCGGTTAAAACAGGCATCAAGGGCTGCTGCCCGCGCTGCGGTCAGGGCAAGCTGTTCGACGGCCTGCTCGGGGTCAAGCCGCATTGCGCCTCCTGCGGCCTCGATTATTCCTTCGCCGATGCCGGCGACGGGCCGGCCGTCTTCGTCATCCTCATCGTCGGCTTCATCGTCATCGGCATGGTGCTGTGGCTGCAGGTGAATTACGGCCCGCCGATCTGGGTGCACATCCTGCTCTTCGGCCCGCTGACGATCGTCCTGTCGCTGCTGACGCTGCGCTGGTTCAAGGGCATCCTGATCGCCATGCAATATCGCCATAATGCCCGCGAAGGACGCCTGAGTGACTGAGATAGAGCATGTGATGCCGCGCCGCCGGCTGCCCGTCATCACCGGCATCCTGGTGCTGATTGCCCTCGCCATCCTGATTTCGCTCGGCACCTGGCAGGTGGAACGCCTCCGCTGGAAAGAAGGCCTGCTCGCCGATATCGCTGCCCGGCAAGTGGCCGCGCCCGTGCCGCTCGCCGATATCGAGACGATGGCGGCAACCGGCGGCGATATCGAATACCGCAAGGTTACCGCCACCGGCCGCTATATCAACAACAAGGAGCGGCATTTCTTCGCCACCTGGCGCGGCCAGACCGGCTTCTACGTCTATACGCCCCTGGAGCTTGCCGACGGGCGCGTGCTCTTCGTCAATCGCGGCTTCGTTCCCTATGAGAACAAGGAGCCGGAAATGCGCATGCAGGGCCAGCTGACGGATCAGCAGACCGTCACCGGTCTCGCCCGTGAAAAACTGCCCGGCAAACCCTCCTCGCTGGTGCCCGATAACGACGTCGCCAAGAACATCTTCTATTGGAAGGATCTTGACGTCATGGCCGAAAGCGTCGGGCTGGAGAAGGCGCGCGTCATTCCGTTTTTCGTCGACGCCGATTCCACCCCCAATCCGGCCGGCCTGCCGATCGGCGGCGTTACCCAGGTCGATCTGCCGAACGACCATCTGCAATATGCCTTCACCTGGTATGGCCTGGCCGCCGTGCTCGTCGCCGTGGTGGGGATCTCCTGGTTTCGCAAACCCGGCAGGCAGCCGGCGCAATAGTATCGCTTCAAATTCCACCTATATTGGGCTAGAGGTCGCTAGTCCCATGCGCGGGACGCTGCTGTTGAAGCTGGACGTTGCCAAGTTCTCCCTCATTCCTGCCCTCGGGTTTAACCCGAGGGATGTCACAGGAATCCTGTGCGCCCAAGTCCTTGGGCGCGGAAGATGGGCTTGGACGTCTGCAGTCACTCACGGCGCCGACGCGCCGTGGCTGGATTCCTGTGACGAGCACAGGAATGAGGAACTATCGACGGAACAGACATGAATATTGCAGCGAAACCTCCCTTGACGATCAGGCTCTGCGGGCCGCGCGGCTTCTGCGCCGGCGTCGACCGCGCCATCCAGATCGTCGTGCTGGCGCTGAAATCCTATGGCGCGCCGGTCTATGTGCGCCACGAGATCGTCCACAATCGTTATGTCGTCGAGGGGCTGGAGGCCAAGGGCGCCGTCTTCGTCGAGGAGCTGGACGAAATCCCGGCCGAGCATCGCGCCCAGCCGGTGGTCTTCTCCGCCCATGGCGTGCCGAAATCCGTGCCGGAGGATGCGGCAAGCCGCAATCTGTTCTATCTCGACGCCACCTGCCCGCTGGTCTCCAAGGTCCACAAGCAGGCGATGCGCCACAATCGCCTCGGCCGCCATGTCGTCCTGATCGGTCATGCCGGCCACCCCGAGGTGATCGGCACGATGGGCCAGCTGCCGGAGGGCTCGGTTTCGCTGATCGAAACGATCGAGGATGCCGACGCCTATAGTCCCGTCGACGCCGACAATCTCGGTTACGTCACCCAGACGACGCTGTCGGTCGACGACACCGCCGGCGTCATCGCCCGCCTACACGAGCGCTTCCCCAATCTCACGGCGCCGGCAGCCGATTCGATCTGTTATGCGACGACCAACCGCCAGGAAGTGGTGAAGCAGGCGGCCCCCGGCTGCGATCTCTTCATCATCGTCGGCGCGCCGAATTCCTCCAATTCCAAGCGGCTTGTCGAAGTGGCGCTGAGGGCAGGGGCGACGAAATCGATCCTGGTGCAGCGCGCCGCCGAACTCGACTGGGACGAGATCGGCGCGATTTCGACGCTCGGCCTGTCCGCCGGCGCTTCGGCCCCCGAGGTCATCGTCAACGAGATCATCGAGGCTTTCCGTGCCCGCTTCGACGCCCGCGTCGAACTGGCCGAAACCGTCCAGGAAACCGAGAATTTCCTGGTCAACCGCGAATTGCGCAGCATCGAGCTGACGGCGGCCGACATGGCCTTCGTCAACGGCTGATCCCCATACTGAAACCTTATCGACGCCGGATGGTCGATCCGGCGGCCCAATAACAGCAATGCATGAAGGCGAGACCTCACTTGGCAGTCTATACCGATATCGCCGAAGACGATCTGAAATGGTTCCTGACGGAATATGACGCGGGCACGCTGCTCTCCTATAAAGGCATCGCCGAGGGCGTCGAAAATTCCAATTTTCTGCTGCACACCTCCAAGGAGCCGCTGATCCTGACGCTTTATGAGAAGCGCGTTGAAAAGACCGATCTGCCCTTCTTCCTCGGCCTGATGCAGCATCTTTCCGCCCGCGGCCTGTCCTGCCCGCTGCCGTTGCCGCGCCGCGACGGCGCGCTGCTCGGCTCGCTCTCCGGCCGCCCGGCGGCGCTGATCTCCTTCCTCGAAGGCATGTGGCTGCGCAAGCCCGAGGCGAAACATTGCCGCGAAGTCGGCCGGGCGCTCGCCGAAATGCATGTGGCTGGCGACGGTTTCGAACTGACGCGGGCGAATGCGCTGTCGATCGACGGCTGGCAAACGCTCTGGGAGAAATCCGAGGCGCGCGCCGGCGAGGTCGAGGCCGGCCTGCAGGACGAGATCCGCAGCGAACTCGCCTTCCTCGCCGCCGCCTGGCCGAAAACCCTGCCGGCCGGCGTCATCCATGCCGACCTCTTCCCCGACAACGTCTTCTTCCTCGGCGATGAGCTCTCCGGCCTGATCGATTTCTATTTCGCTTGCAACGACCTGCTCGCCTATGACGTTTCGATCTGCCTGAATGCCTGGTGCTTCGAAAAGGACGGCGCCTACAACATCACCAAGGGCACGGCGATGCTCGAGGGTTATCAGAGCGTGAGGCCCCTGAGCGGCGACGAGATCGCCGCCTTGCCGGTACTGTCTCGCGGTTCGGCGCTGCGGTTTTTCCTGACGCGGCTCTATGACTGGCTGACGACGCCCGAGGGCGCCATGGTCACCAAGAAGGACCCGCTCGAATATCTCCGCAAACTGCGCTTCCACCGCCAGATCAAATCGCCGGCCGAATACGGATTGAGCCTATGAAACACGTCGATATCTTCACCGACGGCGCCTGCTCCGGCAATCCCGGCCCCGGCGGCTGGGGCGCGGTGCTGCGATACGGCGATGTCGAAAAAGAGCTGTGCGGCGGCGAGGCGGATACGACCAACAACCGCATGGAACTGCTGGCGGCAATCTCGGCGCTCCAGGCCCTGAAGAGCCCCTGCGAGGTCGATCTCTATACCGACAGCGCCTACGTCAAGGATGGCATCTCCAAGTGGATTTTCGGCTGGAAGAAAAACGGCTGGAAGACATCAGACAAGAAGCCGGTGAAGAATGCCGAGCTCTGGCAGGCGCTCGAAGAAGCCCGCAACCGCCACAAGGTGACGCTGCACTGGGTCAAGGGCCACGCCGGCCACCCGGAAAACGAACGCGCCGATGAACTGGCGCGGCGGGGCATGGAGCCGTTCAAGAAGGGTAAGGCGGTTTCGCTTTAGCCGGATAGGCGTTACGCCTGTGCTTAAAGGCTGCCCCTCACCCTAACCCTCTCCCCGTAAACGGGGCGAGGGGACGTGCCACGCGAGACGTTGGCGAGGGACCGAGAAGCGCGGCATGCCCCCTTCTCCCCGCGCGCGGGGAGAAGGTGCCGGCAGGCGGATGAGGGGCAGGCGGCGATCTCTCTGGGTTGAGGATTTAACCGGGCAGGCAGCGGTCTAAGGTGACTTCATCAAATCGCCATATCGCGCCGCACCAGATGCTGGACCCCGTCCGGCATCGTCTCGATGAGGTCACGCAGCGGCATCGGTTGCAGATTGAACCGATCGAGCGCGGCTCTGTTTGGCAAAGCCCAGCAAAATTCCAGATCGGCTGCGCCGTCACGGATACGGTGGACGATATCGGTTTCATGGAAGGGCAGGGCGCTCAGGAGCTCCGCCTCATAGTAGAAACCGACTTCATGAACCCTTCGTCCCGCGAGCTCGAAAAAATTCTCGATGATGAAGCGCAATGGCCCGACCGTGGCCGGGCAGCCGATCTCCTCTTCTATTTCGCGGGCAAGCGTTTCTGCGCCCGCCTCGTGAAACTCCACGCGCCCGCCGGGCAGGACCCAGAAAGTGTCGCCGACGACGCGATGGATGAGGATATGGCCATGGGATCGGATCAATGCACCGGCCCGCAATTGGAAGCGGGAATTGCTGGCATCCAGCACGATCATGGTTCGAGCAGCATCGTCCATGGTTCTGAGTCCTCCGGGGTTAAACGCCAAGGGGCCTATCTCGGGCTTTGAAGGCAGACAATGGGTGGGTTGCATTTGCCCTTGCTCCCTTGAGCTTCTGACGGGCAAACGACGAATGCGACGTTGCCACTATTCCCCTTCTCCCCGGCGGGGAGAAGATGCCGGCAGGCAGATGAGAGGGTGAGCGGCGAAGCCGCGAATGCGCTGAGCGCGATCGAAGGGCAATTATGCCGGGTGTGCCGTGCGGCCCCCTTGTATCTGCACGTTAGTGATTTCGTGCGATGGAAGCGATTGAGCCTCTGGCCGGGTGGCCACCCGGCCAGAGGCGTGACGAAGTCGCCCGTCCCCCCTCCGGTTACAACCGTGGATGAGCCTGGGATCTTCGTCATCGTCACGTACGACCGAATAGTCGCTTGGTTCCAATCGCACGCACAAGGCAGGTTACCGTGAACAGAGTTATATGTGGAGTGGATGTTTCGAAGGACTGGCTGGATGCGTTTATCCGCCCGTCCGGGACGTTTGAGCGTTTCAGCAATGACGCCACCGGCATTGGCGCGCTGGCCGATCTTTGCCGGGCCGAGAGTGTCGATCTCGTCGTCATGGAGGCGTCGGGCGGCTATGAGCGGACGGCCTTCCTGTTGTTGTGGGAGTTGGGGATCGCCTGCGCGCTTGCCAATCCGCGCCATGTGCGCCGCTTTGCCGAGGCCATGGGCTTTCTGGAAAAGACCGACCGCATCGATGCGGCGATGATTGCCCATTATGCCGAAGCCAAGCGGCTGGCTGCCCTTCCGCCGCCGAAAGCCGCGCAGCTGCGGCTGTCGGCGCTGATGACGCGGCTGTCCCAGATCACGCGTGACCTGACCGTTCAAAAGCAGCGCCGCAGTGCAGCCGCCGATAGGGCGATCGTGGAAAGCCTCGATGAGGTGATCGCGCTTTTGATGCGCCAGAGCCGTACCCTCGAAGGTGAGATTGCCTCGATGATCGACGACGATCCGCTCTGGGCCTGCCTCAACCAGGCCTTTCGCGCGATCAAGGGCGTGGCCAACCGCACCGTTGCCAGGCTGATGGCCGAATTGCCCGAGATCGGCCGGATCTCCAACAAGGCGATCGCCAAGCTGGCCGGCCTGGCGCCGATTGCCAACGACAGCGGCAAACGCAGCGGACACCGGCCGGTGCGCGGCGGGCGCTCCGGACCACGCGCCATTCTGTTCCTGGTTGGCGCCATCGCAGCTCGACACGATCCGCATCTGGCGGCATTCCAGCAAAGGTTGCAAAGCCAGGGCAAACCGAAAATGGTCATCCGCATCGCGCTCGCTCGAAAGCTCCTGGTCATTCTCAATGCAAAAGCACGAGATGCGCGAAGAGAATTCGAATATGCAACTTGACAGCCCAGATAGTCGCTCATCCGACCCTTCGGGCCACCTTCTCCCCGCTGGGGAGAAGAGGGAGCAAGCCGCGACCTGCGGCGTGCACCCCACGAAGTGCCTCTGACCTCTCTCATCCACCTGCTACGGCGCCACCGTCGCCCCCTGGATCAGCCGGTGCAGATATTCGAGCTTGGCCACGACGGGTGACGACAGCACGAAGGGGTAGGAATCCGGTTGGCCCATGCTGCGCTGGATGGCGTTGATGGCCAGGCTGAGCGGCACCCAGGCGCTGACCAGTTGTTCGGCGCTGCTTGCCCGGTAAGGGATGAAATCCACCTCGCCTGCTATTTCCTCGTGGCCGCGCGGATCGATGGCGATGCCGAAGGCGCGCGCGGTTTCGAGCGTGTCGACGATATGGAGGTAGTGGGCGAAACATTCGGCGAAATCTTCCCAAGGATGGGAGGCCGCATAGGCGCTGATGAAATTGTCCTGCCATCCCAAGGGCGCGCCGCCGGCATAGTGGTTTTGAAGGGCGGCCGCGTAATCCTGCCGTTCGTCGCCGAAGACGGCGCGGAATTCCGCCAGGCCGTCGCGGTCGCGTATCAGCTTGTTCCAGATGAAATGGCCGGTCTCATGGCGGAAATGGCCGAGCAGGGTGCGATAGGGTTCGTTCATCGAGCTGCGCGCCTGCTCGCGCGTCGCATCGTCGGCCTCGGCGGCGCGGATGGTGATCAGGCCTTCCTCGTGGCCGGTCATGGCAGGCACGACATAGCCGTTGCTCTCGATCGCGTCCTCGAGGAAATCGAAGACCAGGCCACCTTGAGGATCCTGCACCCGATCGGGATGCGGCAGCCTCCAGCGCAACAGCGAATAGAAAAGATGCCGCTGCGCCTGGCTGATGCGCCGCCAGCGATCGATGCCGTTCTGGGTATCGGTGTTCGGAACCAGCCGGTTGTGGCGGCAGGCAGCGCAGAATTCGCTGTCGCTATCGCCGTCCACCAGCCAGTTGCAGATGTCGAGGCCGGCATTGG
This sequence comes from Rhizobium sp. BT03, assembly GCF_030053155.1. Classification (NCBI taxonomy): domain Bacteria; kingdom Pseudomonadati; phylum Pseudomonadota; class Alphaproteobacteria; order Hyphomicrobiales; family Rhizobiaceae; genus Rhizobium; species Rhizobium sp. BT03. Next base: position 1,607,484 of record NZ_CP125640.1, on the reverse strand, counting down.
CGCAGAAGCGGACGTCGCGGTCGGGATTGGAAACAAGCTGCCAGAGCGTCTCGTCGCGCGGCTCCAGCGCATGCATGGCGAGATCGCCCGGCCGGAAGCCGAGTCGATGGTTGCAGCGCACGCAATGGCGGTTGTCGAAGTGGACGACCTGATCGCAGTTGTCGCAGGCGAAAAGCTTCATCGTATATTCCTGCAGGGTGGCGGATTAAAAATGCCTGCCGCGCGAGGAGCGCAGCAGGCATGGTTCATGACGGATGAGCTTAGGCTCAGAGCCGATCGACGGCGCCCTTGAGCTTGTCCTTGACCTTGCCGGTTGCGACCTGCCCCTTGCCTTTGGCTTCCTGAACGGCGCCCTTGGCCTGCATTTCGCGATTATCCGTGGCCTTGCCGACGGCCTGCTTGGTCTTGCCGGCAATTTCGTTTGCCTTGCCTGAGATCTTGTCGCTGGTGCTACCCATATGTGATGTCTCCTTCGTCAAGCATGGGCCTCGTGCCCGTGTTTGCCGAAATGAAACGTCAGCCGGCGAAATTCGTTCCCGCTTTGTCAGGCCAGCTTTATCAGGCCAGCTTTATCAGGCATGCCCGGCTTCGGCCGAAAGCATGGCGGCGGTCACGCCCATGCCGGCGAGCGCCCGCTCGTATTTGTCGTCGAGGCTGCGATCGAAGATCAGTTCTTCATTGGCCGGGCAGGTGAGCCAGCCATTGTTGACGACTTCGTTTTCCAGCTGGCCGGCCCCCCAGGAGGAATAGCCGAGCAGCATCGTCGCGCGCGTCGGGCCATCGCCCTTGGAGATGGCGCGCACGATGTCGAGCGTCGCCGTCAGGCAGATGTCGTCGCTGACCGGGATCGAGGAGTCGCTGGAATAATCGTCCGAATGCAGCACGAAGCCGCGGCCGCTTTCCACCGGGCCGCCGGTCTGGATCGGGAAATCGCGCGCCCGCTGCGGCAGCACGATCTGATCTTCCTGCTTGATCATATCGAGATGCAGCAGCACATCGGTGAAGGTCAGGCTTTGCGGGCGGTTGATGACGAAGCCCATGGCACCGGCATCGGAGTGCGCGCAGATATAAATCACCGTGCGCGCAAAATTGCGGTCCTCGATGCCGGGCATGGCGATGAGGAACTGGCCATCGAAGAAGCCACGTTCCCGTCTGTTCTTCAGCGTCGATAAGGACATCGTTCCTCCTGCTGCCGACCGCATTGAGGCCTTGACAAGAGAAACATGGGCCAATGTCACACATCAATCAACCAAAAATGAAGATTTAAATCGCCGTGACTTCTGGCGGCGAAACCCCAGTTTCGGTAAACCGTTGTTCCATGATGATTATTTCCTCAGTACCGCGCCGGCTTTTCATGGCGGTCATCTCAATGGGCGCAGCCCTTGCCGCCCATTGTTCGGCTCACGCCGAAATGAGCGGCTGGGCGGAGAACGAGGGCGGCCGCATGCGCCTCGTTGCACTTGCCCCCGATGCCGCCGGCAAAATCCGCGCCGCGTTGCAGATCGAGCCGAAACCCGGCTGGATCACCTATTGGAAAGAGCCCGGCAACAGCGGCATTCCGCCCCAGCTCACCATCGCGGCGGGAAGCGGCGTCACGCTCGGTGCCATCGCCTATCCCGTCCCGAAACATTTCTTCAACGGCGCGGTCGAGGATATCGCCTATGACGCGCCGGTAACGCTGCCGCTGTCGCTCAATGCGGCAGGCAAAGTCCCGGTCGAGATCGACGCCGTCGCCTTCATCGGCATCTGCAAGGATATCTGCATTCCCTTCCAGGCGAATTTTCAGCTGAAACTCGGCCCGGCCATCCAGTCCCACCCACAGGAGGAGGCGATCCTTGCGGCGGCCGATGCGACGCTGCCGAAGCCGCCATCGGCCGATTTCGGCGTGACCGCGCATGCGATGTCGCCCGATCGCAAGACGCTGTCGCTGACGCTGGCTTTGCCCGAAGGGGGCAAGGGCGCCCCCGATATCATCGTCACCGGCCCGAGCGGCTATGCCTTCACCAAGCAGATCGGCGGCAAACGCGACGGCGCCACCTTCAAGACCGATGTCGCCATCGGCAAGCTGCCGAAGGATTACGATCTATCGGGCAAACGCTGGGGTGTGCTGGTCATCGAAGGCGGCAAGGCGATGGAGACCACGCTTGCCTTTGAGTGACCGGGACCTATAGTCGCCTCGACCCCTGCGGCGCCCGCCGCTGAAAAGGCCAAAACCCAACAGCCGGAATCAAGGAGAAAACCATGACCATCGCGATCGGCGACAAGCTTCCTGCCGCCACCTTCAAGGAAAAGACCGCCGACGGCCCGGTCGAAATCACCACCGAACAGCTCTTCTCCGGCAAGCGCGTTGTGCTCTTCGCCGTGCCGGGCGCCTTCACGCCCACCTGCTCGCTGAACCATCTGCCGGGTTATCTCGAAAACCGCGATACCATCCTCGGCAAGGGTGTCGACGATATCGCCGTCATCGCAGTCAACGACTGGCACGTCATGGGCGCCTGGGCGCAATCCTCGGGCGGCATGGGCAAGATCCACTTCCTCGCCGATTGGGACGCCGCCTTCACCAAGGCCGCCGGCCTCGAAGCCGATCTCTCCGCCGGCGGCCTCGGCCTGCGCTCCAAGCGCTATTCGATGCTGGTGGAAGACGGCGTGGTCAAAGCCCTCAACGTCGAGGAAAGCCCCGGCCAGGCAACGGTTTCGGGTGCTGCCGCGATGCTGGAACTGCTGTGAGTTTTCGATAGGTATCGGGCGGGGCTGCCCCTCACCCTAACCCTTTCCCCGTTCTGACGGGGCGAGGGGACGTGCCTTGCGAGACGTTGGCGAGGGACGGGGAGGGCGCGGCATATCCCCTGGTCCGAAGGACGGGTCGAGACCCGTGGCTCGACCCCGGTCGGTGCCGGCAGGCGGATGAGGGGCGCACGCCGACGGTGAGTTTGCCAGAAACGCGCCCCCACTCTCCGTCATCCCAGGCCTCCGAGCCTGGGATCCATGCCCGGTGTGATCGAGGGCAGAGTGGATCCTCGGGGCAAGCCCGAGGAAGACGGAGCGTGGTGTGAGCTTTGTGGCAACTCCCAGCGACGGTGACGGAATAGCAGTGTCGTCGCGCCTCTTGCTCATGGTTCTCCCCACTCTCCGTCATCCCAGGCTTCCGAGCCTGGGATCCACGCCTGGTGCGATCGAGGGCGGAATGGATCCTCGGGTCAAGCCCGAGGAGGACGGAGGGCGTGGTGGCTTTTGGAGCAAGACAGCGATGTCTGGCCGGATGCGCGGGCATTGTGCTTCTCGCCGGTCGCTCTGGTAGCGTTCAGCACGCTCGGGCGAAGCGCCCAGATGTCAAATGGCCGCACCTCCCTATCCCGCAATAACAAGGGCGCGAACAAATCCCGCCTCAATCTCGCCGCAATCGTTATAACATAACCGTAATGTTATTACATTGTAGGATCAGCCAATGCCCCCGAGCCCCGACCGCCCCTCCGTCAGCCTGCTGGGACAGTCGGCTCTTTCAAGGGTGATCGGCATCTCGCTCATCGTCGCCGTCCTCTGGCTGGCGATCCATTGGGCGGTTCTGCTGCCATGACGCCGGTGATCCGTATCGACAATCTGACGGTCGCTTATAACCGGCACCCTGCCATCCATCACGTCTCCGGCGCCTTTGCACCGGGCAGCCTGACGGCGATTGCCGGGCCGAACGGGGCGGGTAAGTCGACGCTGTTGAAGGCGATCATGGGGGAGCTTCGACCAGTCGAGGGCAGGGTCGAGCACCGGCTGGGACGGGCGGAGTTCGGTTATCTCCCGCAGGCGGCCGAGATCGACCGGCGGTTTCCGATCTCGGTCATCGACACCGTCATGCTCGGCGCCTGGAAGGCGGCAGGCGCCTTCGGCCGCATCGCGCCCGGCGAGATCAAAAGGGCAGGCGAGGCGCTGTCGGCGGTCGGCCTTGAAGGTTTTGGAAAACGCCATGTCGGATCGCTGTCGGCCGGACAGTTCCAGCGTGTGCTGTTTGCCCGGCTGCTGTTGCAGGACGCCGGCATCATCCTGCTCGACGAGCCGTTTACCGCAATCGATGCCCGCACCACCAAGGATCTCATCGATATCGTCACCCGCTGGCATGGCGAGGGCCGCACCGTCATCGCCGTGCTGCATGATTTCGAGCTCGTCCGGGCGCATTTCCCCGAGACCCTGCTGCTTGCCCGCGAGCTTGTCGGATGGGGGCCGACCGCCGAGGTCATGTCGTCGGCCAATCTGCTGAAAGCCCGCGCCATGGCCGAGCGCTGGGACGAGGATGCCGAGGCTTGCGGCCCCGAACAGGTGCCGGCGGCATGACGGCTTACGATCTCTTCCTCGCGCCCTTTGCCGATTTCGGCTTCATGCGCCGTGCGCTCGTCGCCTGCCTTTGCCTCGGGCTCGGCTCCGGGCCGATCGGCGTCTTCCTGATGCTCAGGCGCATGAGCCTGATGGGCGACGCGATGAGCCATGCCGTGCTGCCGGGGGCAGCGATCGGCTATCTCGTTGCCGGCTCGCTGTCACTGACCGCGATGGGGCTCGGCGGCCTCGTCGCCGGCCTGTCGGTGGCGCTGCTTTCCGGCGCCGTCAGCCGGATGACCGTGCTGCAGGAGGATGCGAGCTTTGCCAGCTTCTATCTCGCATCGCTGGCGCTCGGCGTGCTGATCGTCTCGCTGCGCGGCTCGAATATCGATCTGCTGCACGTGCTCTTCGGCACCATTCTGGCGATCGATGCCTCGGCGCTTTATCTCATCGGCGCGATCACCTCGCTGACCCTTGTCGTCCTCGCCTTCATCTACCGGCCGCTGGTGGCCGAGTGTTTCGATCCCGGCTTCCTGCGCGCCGTCGGCGGGCGCGGGCCGGTCTATCACCTCCTCTTCCTGCTGCTGGTAGTCCTGAACCTCGTCGCCAGCTTCCAGGCGCTCGGCACGCTGATGGCGGTCGGCCTGATGATGCTGCCGGCGGCCGTCGCCCAGCTCTGGTCGCGCAGCCTGGCCGTGATGATGGCGATCGCGGCCGCAAGTGCCGCCGCCTCCGGCTATCTCGGGCTGATCGCCTCCTACCATCTGGAACTTGCCTCCGGCCCGACGATCATCATGACGGCGGCCGTGATTTACGCCTTCTCCATCCTTTTCGCGCCCTCGGGCATTGCCCGGCGCTTCTTTCCCCGCCCGCATCTGAAGGGCTGATCCCAAGGAGACTTCGATGACACCGTACAGACTGCTTCTTTCCGCCGCCATCCCCGCTTTGATGACGCTGTCGGCCGTGCCCGCTTCCGCCGAGACGCTGAAGGTCGTGGCCTCCTTCACCGTGCTTGCCGACGTCGTCAAACAAGTCGGCGGCGACCATGTAAAAGTGACGAGCCTCGTCGGGCCGAACGGCGATCCCCATGAATTCGAGCCGTCGCCTGTTGATGCCAAGAATTTGAACGCGGCTCAGGTGACCTTCGTCAGCGGCGAAGGGCTGGAAGGCTGGATGGACCGGCTGATCACCGCCTCGGGCTATAAGGGCAAGCCGGTGACCGTCTCCGAGGGCATCGACGTCAGCACCATGGAAGAGGACGGCGAAAAAATCACCGATCCGCATGTCTGGAACAGCCCCGTCAACGTCAAGATCTGGGTCGCCAACATCGAAAAAGCGCTGTCATCGGCCGATCCTGCCGATGCCGCTGCCTTCAAGGCCAATGCTGAGAAATACACCAGGACGCTGGACGAATTGAACGCCTACGCCCATGCGAAATTCGACAAGGTCGCCGACGACCGCCGCAAGGTGCTGACCAGCCATGATGCCTTCGGTTATTTCGGCCGCGAATATAATGTCACCTTCCTGGCGCCGCTCGGCCTCTCCACCGAAAGCGAGGCATCGGCCGCCGACGTCGCCAAGCTGATCGAGCAGATCAAGACCGAGCATGTGAAAGCCTATTTCTTCGAGAATTCCAATGACCCGCGCCTGGTCAAACAGGTCGCCAAGGCAACGGGCGCGGAGCCCGGCGGCGAGCTCTATGTCGAATCGCTCTCCGACGCCAAGGGACCGGCGCCGACCTATGAGAAGATGTTCCGCTACAATGTCGACCAGCTCGCCGCCGCCATGGCGAAATCGAGCTGAGGAGCGGGGGGCTGCGGGTCGTGCGCCGATGTGTTATCGGCGTTCGACCCCCTTTGTCGCCAGGATATTGTCAACGGCAGTCGACGTCAGAAACTTCGACAGCTGCCTGGCGGCTTCTGCGTTGGTTGAATCGGCGCTGATGCCAATGGCGAAGTCGATATAACTCTGGAGCTCGGCCGGAAACCGGCCGACAAGCATGACCTCGGGAGCGGCGGCGAGAATTGACGTGACGGGAACGACACCCAGCTCGGCTTCGCCGCGGCCTACCGCCGACGCTGTCTGCCCTCCCGGGATGGCTACCAGCTTGGGCTTCACCTCATCGGCTATTCCCAGGCGATCCAGCAAACCGGAGAAGTAACCGCCGCTGGTTCCGTCACTGGCGTAGGCGATCGATCCGGCGCTCTTCAATGTATCTACGAAGGCTTCCACGGATCCGATGTCGAGCGGTCGGCTGCCCGCCTTGGCTGCCACTCCCATGCCTATTCGGCCGAAGGCGACCTGGCTCCCCGCCCTAACCTTTCCCGTGGCAGTCAGATCCTGAATCATCGGCGGATTGATGATGACGAGATCGAAAGCTTCCCCGGCTTCAATCTGCTTCTTGACTGTCGGATTGACTTCCCACTTGAGCGCAACCGTCAGGCCCGTGGCGGTTTCGAACGTGGGAATAACAGCAAGGATGGCGGGCCGGACCGCGATTGCGCCAAAAAGCCGGACTTCCTGATTCATGGCCCAACCCGAAATCGGTGGAAACGATTTTCGCTAGGATATGGACGCAGCCCGCATTCCGCAACTGCCGGCCGTTTCATATATTGAGGTCGAAGACCAGGATGCCGGCCAGGCCTCCGTCGGTCGAGGAGACGATGCGCTCGCCGACGGTCACATGCTCGGGATGGATGAGATAGGCGTCGCGGGCCTCGGGGCTTTCGAAGGTCACGGCAAAACCGTCGACGAAGCCGCCATGCAGGCCCTCGGGCGAAACGTTCGGCCCGTATTTGATATCCAGGATGCCGGGAATGACCTGCTTCAGGGCGACGATCGCCGCAAACAGCGATTGCTTCTCGTCTCCAGTCACCGCGGTCTTCAGCCGCAGGAATACGCAGTGCAGGATCATCAGTGCTCCTCCCGATTTTCTGTGCCGGCAGAATAGCCGCGAAAGCCGGGAGGGCAATGGGATTTATTTTCACGCAGACGTTGCTGCGTGAAGGGGATCAGCTCGCCAGCTTCATCGCGCCTGCCGGCTGTCCGCCGCGCGACATTGCGCCGCCGAGGCCGAAGCGGCCGACGACGGCTGCGAGGTTCTCCGTTTCCTGGGCAAGCCCCTGTGCCGCGGCCGTTGTTTCCTCGACCATGGCGGCGTTCTGCTGGGTGACCTTGTCCATCAGGTCGGCGGCGGCCGAGACCTCCCGCAGGCTGGTTGCCTGCGCCTGCGCGCTGGTGGCGATTTCATTGACCGTGTCGCTCATGCCGACGACGCGGTCGACGATCTTGGAGAGCGCGACACCGGTCTCCTCGACCAGGTTGACGCCGGTCTGGACCTGCGACGACGACATCGAGATCAGCCCGCTGATTTCCTTCGCCGCCTGGGCGGAGCGCTGCGCCAGTTCTCTGACCTCCTGGGCGACGACGGCAAAGCCCTTGCCGGCTTCACCGGCGCGTGCGGCCTCGACACCGGCATTGAGCGCGAGCAGGTTCGTCTGGAAGGCGATTTCGTCGATCACCCGGATGATATTGCCGATCTTGCCGGAGGAGTTCTGGATTTCGGTCATCGCCTCGATCGCGCGGGCAACGACCTCGCCGCCCTTTTCGGCATCGGTCCGGGCAAGCTTCATCGTCTGCTGCGCGCTGTTGGCGCCGTCTGAGGTGTCGTTGACGCCGCGGGTGACGTCGCCCAGGGCTGCGACCGTTTCCTCGAGCGAGGCGGCCTGCTGTTCCGTGCGCCGCGCCAGATCGTTCGACGCCGTCGAAATTTCACCGAGGCCGGAGCGGATGGTGTAGACGGCGTGGACGACGTTGCGGATCGTGTCCTCAAGAGCGGAAACCGACGTGTTGAAGTTCGCCCGGATCGTCTCGAATTCCGGCGCCACCTTCTCGTTCATGCGCACGGTGAGATCGCCCGAAGCCAGAAGGTCGAAGCGGCTCTGCACGACTTCGACGAAATGGCGCAGATCCTCCGCCTTGGCCTGCTCGAGGTCGCCCTGGCGTTTGCGGTCGGTCTCGACCTGGGCCTGAAGCGCTTCCTGCTCGTCCTTGAGCGCCTCGCCGCGGGCGAGTTGATGGCGGAATTTTTCGAGCGCGCCCTTCAGGCTGCCGAGTTCGTCGGCGCTGCCATTATGGTCGATCGGCTCGCGATAATTGCCGCCCGCCATTTTCTGGACGGCGCTCAGAATACCGTTCAGCGGCTTGCCGATCAGGAAGCGGCTTGCCGTCAGGATGACGCCGAGCATCACCGCCAGAATGAGAAGGCCGCCGATGACGGTGTTGTAGATCTGCTGCCAGACCGGCGCCGAGAAGGTGGCGGCCGGCACGTCGAGAACGGCGGCCCAGGTGGTGTTCATGCCGCGGGCGGTGAAGGGGTAGACGAGGCGCACGGCGCCATCCGGCAAGTCCGAGATTACCCGCATCTTGCCGTCGGCCAGCGCCTGCTTGACATCGCTTGCGCCGGCATCGGCATAGTCCTTCATCAAATTGTCTTTGTCGGGATGGGCGAGCCACTTGCCGTCATTGGCCAGCAGCATGACCCGCCCACCATCGAAGGGGTGCATCTGCGTCAGGGCGGCTGTCAGATCATCGAGCTTGATGTCGACGCCGGCCAGCCCGACGACAGTGCCGTTTACCCGCATCGGCACCGAAACCGAGGTGACCAGCTTTTTCATGTTGGTGAGATAGGGAGAGGTGATGATCGGCTGCCCGGTCTTCAGCGGGGCGGCGTAATATTCGTCCTCAGGCTTGATGCTCCATGTCGAGAATTCCATCTTGCCGTCGTCGCCCTTGGTCCAATAGGGCGTGAAGATGCCTTCCTTGTTCAAGGCGTCGGTGCCGGTTGTCGGGTGGGGGCCGTCGATCAACTCGCACATCCAGGCGCCGAACACGCTCGGATATTGTGGGGCCACTGTTTTGATCATCGCAACGATGTCTGCCCGGCTTTTCGATCCGCCCTCGACGAAACCGGAAAGGCTTGCGGCGAGCGCCGCACCGGCCGAGGTCGCCTCGGTGATGTTGGTCGCCACCTGCTGGCTGACCATGGCCGCCTTTTCGGTCGCAAGAGCCATGACCTCACGCTCGGTATTGTTCTTGGCATTCACCGCATTGAAGGCGGTGTAAGCGATCAGGACGCCTGCGATCGCAGTGCCGGTCGCAAGGATGAGTTTCGCTGAAACGGTTCTGATCATCTTTAAGCCCTTCACTTCGGCTGATGAATTCTCTTCGGACGTGCGAGGTCATCGAGGAAGGCTGGCGACGCTGAAATGAGGGATAGGCGCGCCATGCATGCGTGCGGTCAGGCACGCGTCTCTGTCTTCGAAACCAGGCGATTTGAAATTTCGGCGGGCTCATCCCGAAGGGGCAGACGGAGATATCACCGCGCCCTGCAGATCGTCATCGAAGGCGGCAATTTCTCCGCATCGCGATGACGATCTTCATTGCATGCAACACAAGACCAGCAGTCGGTGAATATAAGCTTAAGGGCATAAGCCAATTGCAGCAAAACTGCGCAGTGGGTTTGCGTTCGGGAGGCGAAAAATCAAGTGAAACACGCACGCCGATTACTCAAGCCATCACGCAACCCCATCAGGCAAGCTTGCCAAACAGAACTACATTTGGTCGGTCGTGTTCATGGGGCGCTTGTAGATCTTCCGGACGAGGTCGGCGGACAAGGCGCGGGCCTGGTCTTTCTCCGCCGGCGTCATCGTCCGGCAGGTGATCCTGAGATTGGAACTGTCGAGCACGGTCGCAGCACCGGAATTGGCAATCACCAGATGCCAGCTGCAGGAGGCGACCTTGTCGATGGGGACGGCGCCATGGCAGCCTGTGGACAGGCAGAAGGCGACGGTCACCTGGGCGCCGTGATCGCCCTTCTGCGCCTGCTCCATGGCCGTCTTGTAATCCTTGACCCAGCGCTCGCAGTGTCCCTGTTTTTCTCCCGTCAGGCAGCTCTTGGTGGCGGGAGCGAGTTCGCCGGCCTGAAGCGGCGAGATGCAAAAAACACCCAGGGACAGGGTGAGCAGAAACTTGAGCATCGAATTTTCCTTGTGCAAGCCATGAGAGGTGCACATCGCAGGCCGTTGGTCAATGGTTTGGCGAAGGCGGTTGCAAATGCCTTCGTCCATTCGCGCAGCGCGCTGCTATGCGAAAACAGGGCCGAAGGCTGCCGGCCGTGCCCGACCGGGTCAGCTTGCGTTCAGCCGCCTGCGGACGATGCTCGCGTGGAAGTTGGCGCCGTGGATCAGTCCGTCATCGTTGAAATCGTAATTCGGATTGTGAAGCGGCGCGGAATTTTCGCCATTGCCGAGGAAGACGAAGCAGCCGGGGACATGGTCGAGGAAACGCGCGAAGTCTTCCGATCCGGTCATCGGTTCGCGCCGGACCTTGACGTTTTCGGACGGGAAGACGCTGCGGGCTGCGGCAAAGGCTTCCTCGGCCAGGGCGGCATCGTTGAGCAGGGGTATGAATTCCCTGGTATAATTCACCTCGGCCGAGACATTGTGGGCAAGCGCCGTCCCCTCGGCGATCAGGCGCATCTGCTTCTCGATCGCCGCGCTGACCTCGGGTCGGAAGCTGCGGGCATCGCCGAGGATACGCGCCAGCCCGGGCAGGGCGTTGCGGGTGCCGTCGGTCAAGAGTTCGGTCACCGAGACGACGCCGATGTCGGTCGGATCGAGCCGGCGGGAAACGATGGTCTGGAGGTTCGTCACCAATGCGCAGGCGGCGACCAGGACTTCGTTGCCGGAGTGCGGACGCGCGGCGTGTCCGCCGACGCCCTTGAGCACGATCTCGAAATTATCCTCCGCCGACATGATCGCACCGGCGCGGGTCTGGAAAACGCCGACCGGAAGGCCCGGCATATTGTGCAGGCCGTAGATTTCGTCGAAGGGAAAACGCGTCATCAGGCCGTCGCCGAGCATTGCCAGGGCGCCTTTGCCCCACTCCTCGGCCGGCTGAAAGATGAACCGGACGGTGCCGTCGAAATCGCCGTCCTCCGACAGCATCCTGGCGGCGCCAAGCAGCATTGCCGTATGGCCGTCATGGCCGCAGGCATGCATCAGGCCTTCGGCCTGCGATCGATAGGGCCGATCGCCCTGTTCGGTGATCCTCAGCGCATCCATGTCGGCGCGCAGCGCGATGGAACGGTTGCCGCCGCCGCGCCGGAGCGTTCCGACAACCCCCGTGCCGCCGACACCTTCGACAACCTCGTCGAGGCCGAACTCCCGCAGTTTCCGCGCGACGAAAGCCGCCGTTCGCTTCTCGTCGAAGCCGAATTCGGGGTGGCGGTGAAGGTCGCGCCTCCAGGCGGTCATGTCCTGTTCCAGCATCCGGCTGTTTATGCTCATTCGGGCCGTTCCCCTGTTGCAAGTCCGCAGACGACGTCGAGGAGGATATTCGCCCCGGCGACAAGATCCGTATCTGCCGTGAATTCCTTCGGATTGTGACTGATGCCGCCGCGGCTGGGAACGAAGATCATCGCGCTTGGCGCGATGCGGGCGATCATCTGGGCGTCGTGGCCGGCGCCCGATGTCATGCGCCTGCATGCCAGGCTGCGATCCCCGGCGGCAGCCTCGATCAGCCGAACGATCGCCGGATCGAACTTGACCGGCTCGAACCGCGCCAGCCGTTCGACGGATACGCCAACCCCTTCCTCGGCCGAAAGCAGCTCAAGGAATGCGGCGAGCGCGTTTTCCTCTTCCTTCAGCCGGTCTTCATCAGGATCGCGCAGATCGACCGTAAACGCCGCGCGAGAGGGAATGACATTGATGGCGTTCGGCTCAAAAGCGATGCAGCCGACGGTCGCGACAGTCGGCGTGTTCGAGGCTTTCGCCCGGTCCCGCAGAAAGGCGATGACGCGGGCCGCCGCGTATCCGGCGTCCCGGCGCATCGAGATCGGTGTCGTGCCGGCATGGTTGGCATCGCCGTCGATGGTCACCCTCTGCCAGGAAATGCCCTGCAGGTTCTCGACCGCGCCGACCGATACGCCCTCCCTCTCGAGAACAGGACCCTGCTCGATATGCAGTTCGACATAGGCGTGCGGCGTCATGAAGCCGGGCGCATTTCTGCCGGCATAGCCGATCCGCGCCAGTTCATCGCCGAGCACCGTGCCATCCGTGCCCACCGTCTTCAGCGCCGTGGCGATATCGAGGCCGCCGGAATAGACCAGCGAACCCATCATATCAGGCGCATAGCGCACGCCTTCCTCATTGGTAAAGGCGGCAACAACGATGGGGCGCGACGGCTCGAACCCTTCATCTTTCAGCGTCTGGATGACTTCGAGGCCAGCCAGCACGCCATAACATCCGTCATAAATGCCGGCGTTGATCACCGTGTCGATGTGGGAGCCGATCATGATCGGCTTTTCCTCCCCGCCCGCGCCATTCCAGATGCCGAAGATGTTGCCGATGTGGTCGACGGCAACCTCCAGGCATGCTTCCTCGAGCCAGGAGACAAACTGATCGCGCCCCAGCCTTTCGGTCTCGGAGGCCGCCAATCGGACAAGCCTTCCTTCCGCATCGCGGCCGATCTCGCCGAGCTTCGCAATGCGTCCGAGCAGACGCGCGGGATCGATCGAACGGCGGCTCATGCTGAAGCTCCAGCCTTGCATTTCGCGGCGACCGCGGCCGGTGATCGCCCGACGATCTCTTGATATTTGCCGGGATCGGTCGCGCCTTCGGTGTTCACCAGGAAGATGCGCGAATGGCCGTCGAGAGACAATGCTTGCTTGATCGCGGGATCGCCGACAGCGCGGATCAGCCCGGCAAGCCCGACGCCACCACTTTCGCCGGCGACAACCGCCGCGTCGTTTCCAGCCGGATCGGCAAGCCGCTTCATCACCGCGATCGCCTCGTCCTCATCCACGGTCATGAACGCGTCGGCGACGCGGGAGAGAATACGCCAGGCGACGAGCGAAGGTTCGTAACATTCGAGCATCGCCATGACGGTCGGCGCGCCATGGGCAACGGTCACCAAATGTCCGGCCCGCGCCGTTTCGAACAGGCAGGCGGCGCGGGCGGGATCGACGACAATGAAGGTCGGGCGTTTGTCGCCGAAGGCGATAGCCATGTGGCCTGCGACAGCGGCAGCGATCCCGCCGACGCCGGCCTGAATGAAGACATGGGTGGGCGGCTGCGGCATTGCCCTGAGCGCTTCCCTGATAAGGGCGGTGTAGCCCTGCATCACCAGCCCGGGAATGCGCTCATAGCCGGGCCATGAGGTATCCGACACGATGGTCCAGCCTTTTTCCTCGGCCATGCGCGCCGCCTCCCGGACGGAATCGTCATAGGTTCCGTCCACACGGATCATCTCGGCGCCGAAGCGGGCGATGGCGGCGACGCGTTCGTCGCTGACGCCGGCATGCACGAAAATCGCCGCCCGGGCGCCCACCAGCTGCGCACCCTGGGCCACCGACCGGCCGTGATTGCCGTCGGTGGCGCAGGCGACGGTCATCGTCTCGGCCACCTCTCGAACAGGAGAAGAATGCAATTCCGAGACATCGACGGCGCGGCCGAGCCTGTGTGCCGCTTCATCGAGGACAAGCCGGATCACCGCATAGGCGCCGCCAAGCGCCTTGAAGCTGCCGAGGCCGAGCCGGAGGCCTTCATCCTTGATGTGGACCGAACCGACACCGAGTTCGGCGGCCAGTGCCGGCAGATCGACGAGAGGCGTTTCCGCATGGTTTTCCCGGAATGCCAGGTGGCTCTCGACGGCATCCGCGGCTTCCATGCCGAGGGTTTCGGCGTCTCGCGGGTCGAGCGGCTGACGATAGTCGGAATTGCCGTTCAGCAGAAACATGTGCGCCTCACTTCGGTTGTTCGGCTAAAATATATTGCAGAGGCTGCGAAAAAGGCGCTGTATTTCGCGGGTCATTTTGCAATTTTGTTTCGTTGGAGCCCCATTTTGAGCCGCCTGGTAAAATCCCCCTTGGATGCGTTCGACCACAAGATCCTGGCGATCCTACAGAGGGACAATACCACGCCGCAACGCACGATCGGCGAAGCCGTCGGCCTGTCGGCGCCCGCCGTCCAGCGCCGGATCAAGCGGATGACGGAGGAAGGGGTCATCCGGGCAAACGTCGCCGTTCTCGACCCCGCAGCGCTCGGCCAATCGATCACCATCTTCGTGGAGGTGGAGGTTATCAGCGAAACGGCAAAACAGATCGAACAGGCCAAAAGCCAGTTCGCGGCCGCGCCTGAAATCCAGCAGTGCTACTACGTCACCGGCGAGGCGGATTTCATCCTGGTCATCGTCGTCCCCGCAATGGCCGACTACGAGGCGCTGACGCGGCGGCTGTTTTTCGGCAATAACAACGTCAAGCGCTTTCGCACATTCGTCGCGATGGATCAGGTTAAGGTCGGGTTAAGCGTTCCCACAGAGCGTTGAGACCGACGGATCACACCCGCTTGGTCAGCGGAAAGCGCCTCCGGACGTTCAGACAAATCGTCGGCGATAGAGGTGCTGTACGCTACCTCAATCAATTCGCAAATCATTTCAGAAATTACACTGAACGGCCGAACATTTCACAATCACCTCTTGCCATTCGTAGTACCACAACAGACCTTGCGCGATAACAGTCGAGACCGCGACAACCAATATCATCTGTCGGAGCGTGAGGGATTTCCAAAACATAAGCCGAGCTAAAAGCAGGCAGTTCGTCATTCCTGCCGGAAACATCAAAACTGGCACCCATGAAACAAGTTCTGCTTCAAATCGGTTTTTCGACGAACAGCACAAGAAGTATTTGTGGTCTTCCGAAAGGCCAAGAATGACCTCGGTCAACGCTATATACCCACTCCAAACCACCGACACCGGGCCAAGAAGAAACCCCACGACAGCGACGACAAGGAATGCTCCGAATAAAAACAGGAACGCATTCAGGCCCATCATAAAAGCGAGTGTTTTCAGAATGAGGAAGACTGGCGATGCCAGAACACAAAGCAACGTCGCCAATGTCCAAGCCCGCTTTTGTCTCTGAGTTGGAAGGTCGACTTCGGCTTGCACATCCATGCGTGGCCCCTCAAATGTGAAAAGTAAAACGACCATGTGGTGGTAGTGCGTGGCCAAAATCGCTAACTATCTGCTGATCACACTGTCAAGCCATCTATCCCGCGATGATGCAGACGATCAACTCGACCAGCTCGACGAAAAGCAGGAAGCTCGATGCGGCTAGATGTGCTTAAGCGTTGAAGGGCAGACCGGGTGGTTGGGGTCATACCACAGCACGCGCATTACATTCAGACGATGTATACAGTGGACGCGAGGCCTTTGCCGCCGATACCGGCAACCGCTAAGACCGACCGCTCCGCTCACGCCCGCCTGGTCAGCGGAAACCGCTCCCGCAGCAGCCGCAGCACCGATTCCGAGGCGATCGGTGGGCCGAACAGATAGCTCTGCCCGTAGCTGCAGCCCATCTTGGCGAGCTCGATCGCATCCTCGTTGGATTCGATCCCCTCAGCCACCACCTTCATTTCGAGTTCGCGCGCCATTGCGATCACCGATCTGAGCACGGTCGCCTTCTTCTCGCTGCCGTCGCGCACCAGGGCCTTGTCGAGCTTGATCATGTCGAAGGGGAAGCGGGTGAGGTAGGCGAGCGAGGAATAGCCGGTGCCGAAATCGTCGAGCGCCAGGCCGATGCCAGCTTCCTTCAGCTTCTGCAGCACGAGCCGGGCCTGTTCCGGGTTTTCCATCACCATGGACTCGGTCAGTTCGAGCTTGAGGCGCGCGGGCTGGCAATGCGTCTTGGCGAGAACCGAGCGCACGTCGTCATAGAGTTCGTTGTTGAGCAGCTGTACGCTCGACAGATTGATCGACACGAAGATCGGCAATTCGCCGGTCTGGTTCTGCCAGCTCATCAGATCATTGGTCGCCTGCTCCAGCGCGAACATGCCGAGCGGGCCGATGAGATCGGAGGCTTCGGCGATCGGGATGAATTCGGACGGCGGAATATTGCCGCGTTTGGGATGTTCCCAGCGCATCAGCGCTTCGAAACCGGCGACCTCGACATCTTCAAGCCGGGCGATCGGCTGGTAGACCATCGACAATTCCTTGCGCTCGATGGCGCGGCGGAGATCCGTTTCGAGCTGCAGCCGGTCGGTGCCGAAATCGCGAAAGGCCGGCTGGAACGGCTCGACACGGTTGCCGCCGGCCCGTTTTGCCCGGTACATGGCAAGCTCGGCATCGCTGAGCAGGCCGGTGGCGCTCTCCTGCCGGTCCACCCAGGAGGCGAGGCCTGTCGAGGCGGTCAGGATGATCTCGCGATTGGCGAAGTTGATCGGCACCATGATCGCCTTGCTGATCGCATCGGCGAAATCGGCGACCTTGGCCGGATTGTGCTCGGACACCAGGATGAGGCCGAACTGGTCGCCGGCCAGCCGTGCCAGCGTGTCCTGCGGCTTCAACAGCCGGCGCAGGCGCCGGGTCAGGGCGATGAGGATATTGTCGCCGGCCGCGACCCCGAGGGCATCGTTGACCAGCTTGTAGCGGTCGATGTCGATCACCATCACGGTGGGGCGCAGCGTCTCGCCGCCCGGCGCCAGCGCCAGCACCGCCTGCAGCCGGTCGAGGAAGACCTGCCGGTTCGGCAGGCCGGTCAGATTGTCGTGCAGCGCATCCTGCAGCAGCCGCTCGACCGAGTTTTTCTGCTCGGTGACGTCGACGATCGTGCCGACGCAGCGGATGATCTCGCCGTTCGAGCCGAGCACCGGCCGGGCGCGGATCAGCAGCCAGTGGAAATGCCCGTCCTCGGCGCGGATGCGGAATTCGTGGTTCAGCCGGCCGCGCCGGTGTTCGAGCAGCACGTCGAGCGTGGCGCGGAAGCGGTCGCGATCATCAGGGTGCAGCCGCGGCAGCCAGTTGCGCGCCGCCCCATGCATGGTGCCCGGCGATAGGCCGAGCTTGATCGAGACGTCGGGAATGGTGACGACGCGGTCGCGCGCCACGTCCCAATCCCACACCATGTCGCCGGAACCGGTCAGCGCCAGCGATTGCCGTTCGAGATCGGAAAACAGCCCTTGCTGGAAGGCGCCGCCGGCAAAGGCGTGCTGCATGACGGTGAAGCCGATCAGCAGCACGATGAGCACCAGGCCGCCGCCGAGTGCGGGCTGGATGATGTCGTTGTCGAGCCGCCCGGTCACCGTCAGCCATGCGCCGAACAGCCAGACGAGCGTCAGCGCCCAGGCCGGCACCAGGAGGATGGCGCGGTCGTAGCGGTTGAAGCCGAGATAGACGATCAGCAGCAGCCCGGTCGCCGCCGTCAGCGCGAAGGACAGCCGGGCGATGCCGGCGGCAATCGACGGATCGTAGATCGCCACGCCGAAGAGCAGGGCAAGGCCGAGCACCCAGGCGAGCGTGGCGTAACCGAGATGCGCATGCCAGCGGTTGAGGTTGAGATAGGTGAAGAGGAAAATGACGAAACTGGAGGCGAGCGCCACCTCAGCGCAGGCGCGCCATATTCGCTGGTCGGCCGAGGCGACGCTGATCAGCTTGCCGAGAAAGCCGAAGTCGACGCAGATATAGCCGAGCACCGCCCAGGCAAGGGCTGCGGTCGCCGGCAGCATCGAGGTGCCCTTGACGACGAAGAGGATGGTCAGGAACACCGCCAGCAGGCCGGCAATGCCGAGCACGATGCCGCGATAGAGGGTGAAGGCGTTGATCGTGTCCTTGTAGGCGTTCGGTTCCCAGAGATAGATCTGCGGCAGCTCCGGCGTCGACAGCTCGGCGACAAAGGTGATGACGGCGCCGGGGTTCAGCGTGATGCGGAAGACATCGGCCTCGTCGCTCGGCTGCCGGTCGAGCGCGAAACCTTCGCTCGGCGTGATGGCGCTGATGCGCTGCGAGCCGAGATCCGGCCAGAACAGCTTGGAATTGACCAGGCGGAAATGCGGCGCGACGATGACGCGCTCCAGCTGCTCCTCCGAAACATTGGCGAGCGCAAACACTGCCCAGTCGCCCTGGTGGTTTTCCGAGCTTGCCCTGACCTCGATGCGGCGGCGGATGCCATCGGCGCCGGCCGCCGTCGAAACCTGGAAGGCTTCGCCCTGATTGACATAGATTTCGGTCGTCGCGGTCAGGTCGAGCGCGGTGTCGTCACGGGAAATCTTCACCGGTTCGGCCGCCTGGGCAGTGCCCGCCGCCAGGGCGAAGACTGCCAGGAAAAGGGCTGCGATCACCGCGATCATTCGTCCGGACGGTGATTTGGGCAGCATGCGGTCTTTGGTCATCGGCTGTCGGTTATCCTGCCTTTATCCGTATCGGTGGCGAGACGTGAAAACATCACATGGTCGTGCCACTGACCGTTGATCTTCAAATATCCGCGCAGATAGCCTTCCTGCTGAAACCCGGCCTTTTCAAGCAGGCGGATGCTGCGCGCGTTATCTGGAATACAGGCTGCTTCGATACGGTGCAACTCAAGCCCGGTGAAGATATAAGGAATAACCATTTGAAGGGCGGCGAACATATGCCCCTGGCCGGCATGGCGCTCGCCCATCCAGTAGCCGATCATGCAGCTTTGTGCCGCGCCCCGTCTGATATAACCGATGGTGATGCCGCCGACGAGGGTGTGGTTTTCCTTGAGGAAAATGAACAGCGGGATTGCCTGGCCCGAGGCATATTCCTGCTTGCCGCGGATGACGCGGGCGCGGTAGGCGCCTTCCGTCAGCTCGTCGCGCCGCCAGGTCGGCTCCCAGGGCTCCAGGAACTTGCGGCTTTCGGCGCGCAGCCGGTGCCACTGGTTGAAATCCTGGTAGCGCGGCAGGCGCAAGAGATATCGGTCGTTTTCCAGCTCGACCGCATCCGGCTGCCGCGACAGAAACCGAAACACCGATTTTGGCATCCATCACTCCCGGCAGGACGAACGCCGGCTCAGCGGCCGGCCTGCATCGTTTTCGGTGCCGGGACCGAAAGCGAAGCGGTGATGTCTTCCATCGGCGCGAGCTGTTCCAGCGGACCGATCGCCGAAAGCGTCGGCACCGTGTCGTAGAACAGCCGGCCGGCGAGATCGGTCAGCCGCTCGATGGTGATGCCCTCAAGCCGTTCCATCATCTCCATATTGGAGATCGGCCGGCCGTAAAGCATCATCTGCCTGGCGATCTGGCCGGCGCGCGACGCCGGGCTTTCCTGGCCCATCAGCAGCTGGGCGCGGATCTGGGCGCGGGCGCGCTCGATTTCCTTCTGGTGGATCTGATCGGCGGATTTGTGCAGCTCGTCGATGATGACGGGCACCAGCTCCGGCAGGTTCTCGCCGCCGGTCGCGGCATGAATGCCGAAGATGCCGGTGTCGGAAAAACCCCAGTGGAAGGCATAGACGGAATAACAGAGGCCGCGGAACTCGCGCACTTCCTGGAACAGCCGCGAGGACATGCCGCCGCCGAGGATATTGGCGAGGATCTGCGAACAGTAGAAATCGCGGGCATGATAGGGCTTGCCCTCGAAGCCGAGCAGGATCTGCGCGTCCATCAGGTCGCGCGGCTCGCGCACGCTGCCGCCGATATAACGCGCCGCTTCCATGACCGGCGGCGCCGAAGGCTCGCTCGGCAGGCTGGCGAAACGATCCTCGACCATGCGCAGGAATTCGTCGTGCTCGACGGCGCCGGTGGCGACCACGAACATCCGGTCGGTCGTGTAATTGCGGCCGAGATAGCCGCGGATCTGCTGCGGCGTGAAGGAAACCACGGTCTCCGGCGTGCCGAGAATGGCCCGGCCGAGCGTCTGGTCGCGATAGGCGACCTCGGAGAACCGGTCGAACACCACGTCGTCGGGCGTGTCGTTGGCGGCATTGATCTCCTGCAGGATCACCTGCTTCTCGCGCTCCAGCTCTTCCTCCTCGAAGGCCGATTCCGTCAGGATGTCGGCAAGGATATCGACGGCGAGCGGCACATGGTCTTTCAGCACGCGGGCGTAATAGGAGGTCGTCTCGGTCGAGGTGGCGGCGTTGACTTCGCCGCCGACATCCTCGATTTCCTCGGCGATCTGGCGGGCCGAGCGGCGTCCGGTTCCCTTGAAGGCCATGTGCTCGAGCAGGTGGGCGATGCCGTGCTCGTCTGCCGTCTCGTTACGCGATCCCGATTTGATCCAGACTCCGAGCGCAACGCTTTCAAGGTGCGGCATGGTTTCTGTCACTACTGTCAGCCCGGATTTCAGCCGGGTGCACTCAACTGTCATTGGCTATCTTTCTGCGCCTGCCGTCGTCTTGCCGCGGGCGTGTTTGCCGATAAAGGTTTCTACGGCTTTCAGCTCCGGTTCGATGATCTGGAAGCGCTCCTCCCTGTGCATCAGATCAGCAAGCCACGTCGGAAGCGCCGGGTCAATACCGCAGGCCGATTTTACGGCGGCCGGGAATTTCGCCGGATGCGCGGTCGAAAGCGTCACCATCGGCGTATTCGGCTTTTCCTTCTTCCTGGCGACGAAGACGCCGATCGCCGAATGCGGATCGAGGAGATAGCCGGTCTCGGCATGGGTCGTGCGGATCGTCTCGGCCACCTGCTTTTCGCTGGCGCGCCCGGCGCGGAAGTCGCGGCGGATCGCCTTCAGCGCTTGCGGGCCGATCTCGAAACCGTTGGATTGTTTGAGGCTTTCCATGGCCGCGCGCACTTTCGAGGCGTCGCGCCCACAGGCTTCGAACAGCAGCCGTTCGAAATTCGAGGAGATCTGGATGTCCATCGACGGCGAAGTCGTCGCCTTGACCGCCTTCATGTCGTAGCGGCCGGTCTTCAGCGTGCGCTCGAGGATGTCGTTCTCATTGGTGGCGATCACCAGCCGGTCGATCGGCAGGCCCATGCGCTTGGCGCCGTAGCCGGCGAAGATATCGCCGAAATTGCCGGTGGGCACCGTGAACGAGATCTTCCGGTCCGGCCCACCGAGCGCCACGGCGGTCGTGAAATAATAGACGATCTGGGCCATGATGCGCGCCCAGTTGATCGAGTTGACCCCGGAGAGGCCGACCTTGTCGCGGAACGCCGCGTCGTTGAACATCGCTTTGACGAGGTTCTGGCAATCGTCGAAATTGCCCTCGACGGCCAGCGCATGCACGTTGCCGGCTTTGGAGGTCGTCATCTGCCGCTGCTGCACCGGCGAGACCTTGCCGTGCGGGAAGAGGATGAAGATATCGGTGCGCTCGCGGCCGGCAAAGGCGTCGATCGCCGCCCCGCCGGTATCGCCCGAGGTGGCGCCGACGATCGTCGCCCGCTCGCCGCGCTTCTCCAGCGCATAATCCATCAGCCGGGCGAGCAGCTGCATCGCCACGTCCTTGAAGGCCAGCGTCGTGCCGTGGAACAGCTCCATGACGAAGCTGTTCGGCCCGGTCTGCACGAGCGGCGCGATCGCCGGATGGCGGAAGGTGCCGTAGGCCTCGTCGATCATCGCCCGGAAGGTCGCCGCGGGGATCTCGCCATTGGTGAAGGGCGAAAGGATGGTGAAGGCGATTTCCTGGTAGCTCTTGCCCCTCAGCGCCCGGATTTCTTTCTTCGAAAACTGCGGCCACTCCCGGGGAACATAGAGCCCGCCGTCGCGCGCCAGCCCCGTCAGCAGGGCGTCGCAAAAGCCGAGGGCAGGGGCCTCGCCGCGGGTCGAGATATAGTCCACGTTGGTCATCCTTGATCTATCGCTGGAGGAAATCCGGTCGGGCTGAGCCGTGGCCCGCACTGCCGGAAACCGGCCCCGGAATCGAGAAGGGGCTGCGCTTGCGGCCATACCATCGCCGTTATCTTGTTGAAGTTGCCCGCATCCGGCGGCGAAAAGTGCATCAAAACGGCGCGTACCCAATCGATTTTTGTTTGCGCCGCTGATATAGACCATCGCAAACCGTCGTGAAAGGCCTCACGGAAAAGACATGAGGCCTCCAAGAAACGCTTGTGCAAAGGGTGGAACATAGTGCTCGGCAAGGTCTCGCGTCTCATCGTCTCCGCTTCTCTTCTTGCCCTGCTCGCCAGTTGCGATACGCTGGGCATCGGCGGCGACAGCAAGTCGGCGGCGCCGGCGCAGTCGAACGGCACCGCCCAGATCATGCCGCTGGCGCCGGCCAATCCAACCTCGAACAATCCTTCGATCGGCACCGCAAAGACCGCGCAGGGCGCCGTCGCCCCCGTCGTCCAGGGCGCCTGCCCGCAGATCTTCATGCGCGACCAGGATGCGATCTTCCGCACCTATGCCAAGGGCAAGAAGGACGATGCGCAGCAGATCGTCTTCCAGGCGTCCTTCGGCGATTACACCCGCCAGTGCACGCTGAACGAGGCGAACCTGACGATGACCATCGTTGCCCAGTTGCGCCTCATCACCGGCCCGGCCGGCGCTCCCGGCCCGGTGACCCTGCCGATCCGCGTCACCATCCTCGACGGCGAGACCGTGCTCTATTCCGAAGTCACCAAATTCCCGACCGAGATCCCGGCGGGCGCGCCGGGCACCCAGGTGATCTTCCGCAAGGACGGCATCAAAATGCCCGTCGGCGCCGGCGCCCTGGTGCGCGTCAACGTCGGCTTCGACACCCAGCCGGCCAAGACCAAGAAGAACAGCTGATTTATTCTCCGCCTCCATATGCGACGGCAAAACTGCGCTATTCCTGAGCGGGCGTTCGACCATTCAGAATCCGCTCAAGCTCGCTCGTCCGGGATCTCGGCAGCCCCGCTTCCTCAGCGAACTGCGGCCAGCTTTCGATAGCGGTTCGAACGTCGTCGACGACATCCCTGGCGTCCCGGTCAGGGATCGATGCCTGCCTGGAGACAGTCAGCAGGTGAGCCATGTCAGGGGCCCTTCCTTCGCCGGCGATATCGGCGCTGTGTTCTCCTCCTGGGCCTGAAGAGAAGGTCAGGTCGTAAGCGGGAGAGAGCCTCCATCGCCCGTCGCCCTTCATCAGGAAGGCGTGGTTCTTCGCGTGGTCGTCCCGGTTCCGGGAGTAGACGTTGAAGACCATGCGCCGAAACATCCTGAGAACTTCGGAACTGTCGCGCGTCATCATCAATGTCAGCTTATGAAGCGCGCCGTAGTTCACCGATGCCTGTCGATGGCTGGCATTCAAGATGCCGCTGGCAGTATGCATATGCAGCCGGCCGGCCGGCGTTCGATCGAAGCGTTTGGTGGCGAAGAGTCGGTTTCCCTTTTCTGTGTGGAATATGCGCGTCTCGGCCATCTCCAACCCTGCGGCGCGTGCCATCAAAGCATAGGCCTGCTCCTCGACGCCGATGTCGGCGGGGTCGCCAATGCCGCGCGCCTTGACCATCCATCGATCAAAGCCGCGCTCCATGTCCTGGCCATAATCCAGAACCCAGCTATTCCTGGCCTCATGGAAGCCGATCATGATTTTTGGGCGCGCTCCGGCAGAGCCGCCCTGCGCGCCTTGCAAGGTGTCGATGTCGGCAATATCCCGCTCGGCTTGAACAAGGTCGACCTGCTCGACGAACCAATCCCAGTCGATGTCGCGGCCGGGTTTGCCTTCGCCGTCATCCAGCTCGGGGATATAAGCAAGCGCTCCCATCCCGGTCTTTCCAACCGCGGAAAGGCGATCCAGCGGGGTCAGCAGATGATAATCGATCCCGGCCTTGCGAAGACGGCGATCAAGCAGGAGCCGGCCCCATCCGTCCGGCAGACTGTCGTTGAACAAGCCATGGAGCCCGTCGAACGGATCGCGCGGCGCCGCGATCAGGCCTGTATTTATCTTCAGGTTGAAGGGCGAGACGGGCAAAGGTGCCGCGATGAATTCCGCAGAATATTCGAAATAGGCCCGGCGTTCGTCGTTGCTCCACGCGAGGGTCCCTAAACGTCTTTCGCGACCCTCGAGATCGAGAACGACGCTCATTTTTCGGATCGGCTTGAATTTCATCTCTTCCGCACCCTCTGCCTGACGGGGCGGCCCACGACTTCGTCAATTGTCTTTGGCGGGCGCGGCGGAAACAGCTGTTCGAACTCTGCTTCGGCTTCCAGGACAAAGGCGATCTTCACAAGGGCTTCAAGCGAAATCTTTCCCGTTTCCTCGAACAGCCTGAGAGA
Organism: Rhizobium sp. BT03; assembly: GCF_030053155.1. NCBI lineage: Bacteria > Pseudomonadati > Pseudomonadota > Alphaproteobacteria > Hyphomicrobiales > Rhizobiaceae > Rhizobium > Rhizobium sp. BT03. Next base: position 1,583,205 of record NZ_CP125640.1, on the reverse strand, counting down.
TCCATAGGAAACGCCGGCCCTTGCAGCCAGCTCTCTCTGGGTGAGGTCGGCATCAATCCGCCGGCGCTTCATCCTTTCCGACAGGCCATCGATCACCTCGGCGGGAGAGGTGATGTTAAATGCGAACATGATAGCGCTTATCTCCATGATTGGAAGATTGTTGCTATTATTATAGCACTTATGCCCGGATTGCAATAATGCGATCTGGTGCCCCTCATCGGAGCATGCCGCAAGCACTTTGCTCGGCGGGTCGCTTGTCAGTTGATAGGAAAGACGTGCCCGTCCGCATGGGTCCTCGGGTCAAGCCCGAGGACGACGGAGGGTGGGGGAGCGTGTGCGGCAAGTGTCGCAGGCGCAGCGGTTTGGCGGAATTGGCGACCGTTATTTTGCCCGATCCGCAAGCAAAGCCGCTCGCTGCCGGAACTCCTCCAGACGTCTCGCTTCTTGCCGGTCGCTCTCCCCACTCTCCGTCATACTCGGGCTTGACCCGAGTATCCACGCCACGAGCACTCCGCTTGAATTCTGTTCGGATCGCCTTGCCAGTTCAACAGCAACGAAGTGCCCGCCCGCAAGGGTCCTCGGGTCAAACCCGAGGACGACGGAGGGTGGGGGAGCGTGTGCGGTAGATAGCCAAGTGTGCAGCGGATTATTGGAATTGCCGCCTGTTATTGACCCGGTTTCTCGCAAAAGGGGCGGGCGCGATGGCGCCGCGCGGCTCTGCGCCCAGCCCCTAAAGCACGCCTTCCCAGGCCGCCAGCGCGGCGACGACGCCGGGCAGGTCGTTCATGCGGGAGATCGCCGTTTCGGCGCCGGCATCGGTCAGTTTGTCGGCATGGGCGGGATAGCTGTGCGAGGCGCCGGTGAAACCGATGACGCGCATGCCGGCGGCGCGCGCCGCATGCACGCCGTGCACGGAATCCTCGACCACCACCACCTTGTCGGGCGATACGCCCATCTGGCTTGCGCCGTGCAGGAAGATATCGGGCTTCGGCTTGGCGCGGTCGGGGCCGAGATCCTTGGCGGAGAAAATGTTCGGCGCAAACAGCGGCTTCAGCCCCACCTTGCTCAGCATCATGTCGAGCCGCTTGCTGCTCGAATTCGAGCAGATGCAGCGCTTCATCGGCAGCCTGGAGACGGCGAATTCGACGCCGGCAATGGGCTGGACGTCGTTGGCCAGCCTGAGGTCGAGCATCTTCTCCGACTTGTCGAGCAGCGAGGCCGAAAGCGGGATGCTCGCCTCACGCTCGATCTGCAACAGGATGTTGCGCCATGTCATGCCGGCGAAGCGTTCGCCCATTTCTTCGACGCTGATCGGATATCCGGCCTCCGTCAGCAGCGCGGATTCGACTTCCGCGGCGATGATTTCCGAATCGACCAGAACGCCGTCGCAGTCGAAGATGATGAGGTCGAAGCCGTCCATATGTTCACGCCTTGCTGAAATCTGGGCCGAAAGCCTGGGTCTTGTCCGGGAATGCTGCGGCTTTACACGATGCCCGGCCAAAGCTCAACCTGATCCCAAGCATGGCTGCGATGCGGCAAGCGACCGGCTCCGGGTCCCCCGGCTTCACCCGGGCGGCGACGACGCTCGTTCAGGTCGCTCCGGGCGGCCCCGCCACCTCGTAGCGCGCCCGGCTCAGGCTGACCATGCTTGCCATGGCAGCGCAGCCGCCTGATATGACGACTGCAAAGTTGAGTGCTGTCGACAACGGCAATGTTGCGAAAATGATCGACATCGAGATCCCACCGAGCGTCTGGCCGAGCAGCCGGGCGGTGCCTTGCATAGCGCCCGCCGCACCGCTTCGGGCTTTCGGTGCCGAGAGCAGGAGAATGCGGTTGTTCGGCGTCTGGAACAGCCCGAAACCGAGGCCGGCGATCACCGTGCCGACGAGAAACGGAATACCGCTCGGATCGGGCGGGGTGAGGCCGGCCACCAGAAGGCCAACCGCCATCAGCGCTCCGCCGATGGCGCAAAGCCATGCCGTCTTGACGCGGTTTGCCAGACGTCCCGAGACCGGCGCAATGATCGCGGTCGCAGCCGGCCAGGCCATCATATAGAGCCCGGCCAGAACCGGCGTCATGTGCAGGGTATGTTGCAGGTAGAAGGGGAGTGCGATGGTGCTCAGCATCTGGCCGCAGAAGCAGGAGATCGATGCGATCACCGCCACGCGAAATGCCGGCGTCGCCAGGAGGTCCGTCGGGACAAGCGGGACGTCACTCTTCCGTTCGAGGCGCAGCAGGCCGAAAAGGCAGGCGAGCGATGCCGCGATGAGGGCCGTACCGCTGACCGGCGCGGTCGCTATCCGGTCGGCGCCTGAGAAGAACAGGATGAACATCGCCGTATTGGCCAGCAGCGCCTTCGCATTCAGCTTCCGCTTCGCGCCCTCGACGTGCCCCAGCAGGCCGCCGCCGAAGAGAACGATGATGCCAAGCGGTATATTGACCGCAAACAGCCAGGGCCAGCTGGTGACGGAAAGGATGGCGCCGGCAATGCCCGGGCCGGCAGCCGAAGAAATGGCGATGATCATGGCGTTGATGCCGATGATCGGACCCAGCATGTGCTGCGGCAAGGCCTGGCGCAGGTTCATCATTGCCAGCGCCATGATCGCGCCGGCGCCGAGGCCCTGGGCGAAACGGGCCAGGATCAGCAAGGGCAGGTCACCCGCCAGAGCGCAGGCCGCGGAAGCTGCGGTGAACAGCGCGACGCCGATCAGGAAGACCCGCCGCGCGCCGTAGATTTCACCGAGCGCCCCACAGGGAAGAATGGCGACGAGCACGGCCAGCTGATAGGCCGAGACGACCCAGACGGTATTATCCGCTTGCGCGTGCAGCGAAAGCGCGATCGAGGGCAAGGCGACGTTGGCGATTGCGCCGTCGAGAACGACGAGAACAACGGCCAGAAGCAAAAGGGCAACGGCCAGATAGCGTCGAGGCGACGCCAGGCCGTCTTGAGCGATCGGTGCGGTGTAGGTGAGGGACATGGGAACTCCTCGGTGCTTGTGCGATGGCCCACTCATTACCCCTCGCCGAGATCATGCGCCAGACGCAACGAAATCAATAGACCGTTGCGTCTGGCGCCATGCCTGATTAGACTTGCGCCATGTCCGATCTCGATTTCAATCTCCTGGTGGCGCTGGACGCATTGCTGCGCGAGCAGAGCGTATCGGCTGCCGCTCGCCGTCTTGGCCTCAGCACATCGGCCATGAGCCGGACGCTGTCCCGCTTGAGGACGGCGCTCGGGGATCCGATCCTCGTGCCGGCCGGGCGCGGCATGGTCGCGACGCCCCATGCCCTGGCGATTGCCGAAGATGTGCATGTGTTGAAAGACGCTGTGAAAACGGTGCTGAGCCCGCCATCGACCGTGGAAATCCGGGAGGTGCGGCGCGACTTCACGATCCGCGCCAACGAGGCGTTCGTGCTTCTCTACGCCGCCGACCTCAGCGCCGCCGTGACCAAGGCTGCGCCGGGAATAAGGCTTCGTTTTGCGCCGAGAGCGGACAAGGACGTTCAGGCTTTGCGGGACGCGGCGATCGATCTGGATATCGGCGTCCTGCCGCGCGACAGCGGCGAACTGCGTTGCCAGACGCTTTTCGAGGATCGGTTTGTCGGTGTCGCCAGGGCAGGGCATCCGATCTTCGATGCAGATCGGATAACGGTCGAGCACTATACCGCCTGGGGCCACGTGCTGTTTTCGACGCAGGCGGATTTCGCCGGTCCGATCGACAGGGCGCTCGCCGAACTCGGCCATGACCGGGATGTCAGGCTGATCGTGCCAAGCTTTCCGGCGGTGATCGCCGTTGCGGCGGCCTCCGATCTGATCGGCACGATTCCAAAATCCTATTGCAAATCCGCCGCGACAAGGGAGATCAGGACCTTTGACCTGCCGATCACCGTGCCGGGTTTCAACATCGTCCAGGCCTGGCACCCCCGCATGGATACAGATCTCGCGCATCGCTGGCTGAGGGCGCTGATGTTCGAGACGTTCCACGCGATGAGCTGAGTGAGCGCCCAGCCAAAACAAGCGCTTCGCCCCAGTTCCCTGAAATGAGTGACCGATCGTCTTCAGGGCACGGTGAGTTTACAACGAAGCCGTTAGGCCGCCCACTGTGCGCTCCGCCGGCCGGCTACGGATTGCGTTGAAGCCGTCGCACGAAGCTTGAACCGGGAAACGAGTTCACGCAGCTTGGCGGCCTCCTGCGCCAGCTGACTGGATGCAGCAGTCGATTGCTCGACCATCGCGGCGTTCTGCTGGGTCACCTGATCCATGGAATTGACGGCGGTATTGACTTCGGCAAGGCCGGTCGACTGCTCCCGTGCCGAGACGGCGATGGCATCCATGTGCTGGTTGATGCGGGCAATCTGTTCGCTGATTGCGCTCAGAACCTGGCTGGTGTCGAGAACCAGCTTGACGCCGCTTTCCACTTCCTCCGACGATTTCTCGATGTGGCCCTTGATTTCCTTCGCCGCCTTCGCCGATCGCTGGGCGAGTTCGCGGACTTCCTGGGCCACCACCGCAAAGCCCTTGCCGGCCTCGCCGGCGCGCGCCGCTTCGACGCCGGCATTGAGCGCCAGCAGATTGGTCTGGAAGGCGATCTCGTCGATCACGCCGATAATGCTGGAGATCTGCTGCGACGACGCCTCGATGCGGCGCATGGCCTCTTCGGCATGCGACACGACCTCCGAAGACTTGGCGGCATTGCGGTTTGCATCAGTGGCTTCCGCGCGCGCCTCGTCGGTGCGCTTGCTCGAGTTCGAGACATTGGCGGTAATCTGATCGAGCGCTGCGGCAGTTTCTTCGAGCGAGGCTGCCTGCTGTTCGGTGCGTTTCGACAGATCGCCGGCCCCCGAGGCGATTTCCCTGGTGCCTTCATCGATCGCCGTAATGGCAGCCGCGATCGCGCCCAGCGTCTGGTCAAGCTGGCGGATCGACATGTTGAAATCATGCCGCAGGCTCTCGAAATCGGGGGCGAACGGCTCTTCGATCTGGAAGGCGAGATCGCCCGACGCCAGCCGCTTCAAGCCGGCGGCAAGACCTGAGGTCGCTGCCCGCAGCCGTTCGGCGGCATCCTCGTCAGCCTGTTTGCGGGCCGTGACACGCTCGGCTTCGCCCTGCAGGCGCGCTGCCTCGGCGTCTTGTTCGAGTTGCTTGTTGGCAATCGCCGCCTGGCGGAAGACTTCGACAGCCGATGCCATTACGCCGATTTCGTCGGTGCGGCCGATCGCGGTGCTTGATATGGCCGTGTCGCCGCCGGCAAGCCTTTGCATATCGTTGGAAAGGGCGAGGATGGGTTTGGTGACGCTCTTGCGGGTCAGGAAATAAAGGCCAATGGCGAAGATTGCAGCCAAGGCCAGAATTGCTTTCAGAGCCATGCCCACCAAGGCCTTTACCTCAGCGCTGCGCTTGGAAATCTCGTCGGATGTCGCAGTGATCTGGTCGCCGGTCTGTTCCATTCCCGTTTCCAGCGCAGAAAACTGCGCCATGAATTCGGGCAAGGCCTTCAATGCCGACGCCGGATCCCGGCCGGCAAGATCGATAATCTTGGTGGCGCTTTCGACATAGGCAATGAGGGGAGGTTCGATACCGGCAAGGATCGCTTTGGTCTTTTCGTCAGTGGCCAGCGCCCGGTTGGCGTCGATCATCTCCCGGAACGATGCCTTGTGCTCCGCCAGATCCGCCTTTACCGCGTCGGGGTCGATGCCCGCTGCCGGGTTGGACGCCAGCAGCGAGGCCAGCACGTCGGAGCGCAGTGCGTCATGCATCATGTCGGCCTGCATGTGGTTGCGCAGAATTTGCGCTGACTGGGCGACATCGGCGCTGTTGGCCGAGAGGGTGGAGGCAGACCAGATGCCGACGCCGGTGGCGCCGCCCGCCAAGGCGAAAATCGCAACGCTTGCAATGATAATCTTATGCTGGATCGACGCCATAGCGGGGCTCTCACGTTAATGTAGAACCTGAGAGTATCGAAACATGTTTAATGATTTCTCAGCGAGGCGTCGCTAAGCCGCGTAAAAACAACAGGTTGTGGTGTTTGGCTCATGCAAACGGCGGTTTCATCCGGCTGTTCCCGTCCTGCATGCCAATATCGCCGGGTGAAGAAGCGTCGGTGGCCGGCCCCGTCCTTCGAAGCCCCTGTGGGCACCTCAGGATGAGGCCGGAGAGACGTCGTATTCCGGGGTGGCCGTCAAAGAGCAACCTACCCATCGACCGGGAAAAGCTTCAAAAACTGCCGGTCGCCTTCCGGAGAAAACATGATCGAGCGGCTTTCGGCCGTGCGCCGCGCCCAGCCTTTGTCGAGAAAGCTTGAAAGCAGGGCCTTGCCGAGGCTGCCGGCGAGGTGGGCGCGTCTTTCGCTCCAGTCCAGGCAGGAGCGGCAGAGCGGGCGGCGTGAGGTTCTGAGGTCGCCGACATTGATGCCGATGCATTTGAGATCGCTTTCGCCCTTTTCGGTCAGCGACAGGCCTTCGCCGACCGCATCGATTGCGCCTGAGGCAATCAGGCTGTCGAGCATGCGCACGCCGTAATCGCCGGCCAGGTGATCGTAGCAGATGCGCGCCTTGCGCAGCGCCGGCTCCTTTGGCCCCGGCCGGTGGCGCAGATGGCCGCGTCCAGCGGCAAAGCCCATCATGCTTTCGATCAGCCGGGCGACGGCCTCGTCGGCGAGGGTAAAATAACGATGGCGCCCCTGCTTGCGCTGGGTTAGCAGACCACCGGCTTCGAGCTTGGCGAGATGCGTGCTCGCCGTCTGCACGGTGATGCCGCCGACGCCGGCAAGTTCGGTCGCCGTCAGCGCCCGGCCGCCGGTGAGTGCTGCCAGCATGTTGGCGCGGGCGGGATCGCCGATCAGCGCGCCGATCTGGGCAATGTCAGGACCTTCCTTCATACTTCGATCGTAACCGAAGCATCGCCGTCAGGCAATGTGCGAAAACGGGTGGGCAGCCAAAGGAGAAACGACATGATCACCTGCTTCATCCGCTATCAGATCGACCCCTTCAAGAAGGAGGCGTTTGCCGAATATGCCCGCAACTGGGGCCAGGCGATTCCGAAGAACGGCGCCGACCTGATCGGCTACTACGGCCCGCACGAGGGATCGGCAACGACGGCTTACGGCGTCTACAATATCGAAAGCCTCGCCGCCTACGAAGCCTATCGCGCCAGGCTGGCAGCCGACCCGCTCGGCCGCGAGAACTACGAATTTGCCAGACGCGAAGGCTTCATCCTCAAGGAGGATCGCATCTTCCTCAAAAATGTCTCCGCCCCTCACGCCAAGCTGGTGCTGCCATGATCGCCGTCATCTTCGAAGTCGTGCCCTATATGGGCGAACGCCACAAATATCTCGATCTCGCCGGCGAGCTGCGAACTGAGCTCGAAAAGATCGACGGCTTCATCTCGATCGAGCGGTTCGAAAGCCTGACGAACCGCGGCAAGCTTTTGTCGCTGTCCTTCTTCCGCGACGAGGCGGCCGTCAAGGAATGGCGCAATCTCGAAGCGCACCGGGCCGCCCAGCAGGCCGGACGCGGCGGCATCTTCGCCGATTATCGCCTGCGCATCGCCAGTGTCGTCCGCGATTACGGCATGTTCGAACGCGACGAGGCGCCGGATGACAGCCGTAGGGTTCACGACGCCGCCTGATCGCCGGCGGCAGCCGGCCGGCGGAATTAATTCCCGAAATCGGCCAGTGCTTCAGGCTTTGGTAACTAAGTTGCGTAACCATAACGGACAGTTAAGCGTAGAGCGTATGAGTGAGTATCAGAATGGCATCAGTTTTTCCGCTTGCCGACCTCAAGGCTTCCGTCAAGTCGGATTCCCGGCAGGGTTCCAGGCCGGGCTCCTGGGTTGACACGATCATCAAGGGTGATTGCGTCAGCGCCCTTGAAGCTTTGCCCAACCACTCCGTCGATATCATCTTTGCCGATCCGCCGTATAATCTCCAGCTCGGCGGAACGCTGCATCGTCCCGACCAGTCGCTGGTCGATGCCGTCGACGACGAATGGGATCAGTTCGCCTCCTTCGAAGCCTATGACGCCTTCACCCGCGCCTGGCTGCTCGCCTGCCGGCGGGTGCTGAAACCGACGGGCTCGATCTGGGTGATCGGCTCCTACCACAATATCTTCCGCGTCGGCGCCACGCTGCAGGATCTGAACTTCTGGATCTTGAACGACATCATCTGGCGCAAGACCAATCCGATGCCGAATTTCAAGGGCCGCCGTTTCCAGAACGCCCATGAGACGATGATCTGGGCAAGCCCGAATGCCAAGGCCAAGGGCTATACCTTCAATTACGATGCGATGAAGGCGGCCAATGACGACGTGCAGATGCGCTCGGACTGGCTGTTCCCGATCTGCAACGGCAATGAGCGGCTGAAGGGCGAGGACGGCAAGAAGGTCCATCCGACCCAGAAGCCGGAAGCGCTGCTGGCCCGCGTCATCATGGCCTCGACCAAGCCTGGCGATATCGTCCTCGATCCGTTCTTCGGGTCGGGAACGACGGGTGCCGTCGCCAAGCGCCTCGGCCGCCACTTCGTCGGCATCGAGCGCGAACAGGATTATATCGATGCGGCCTCGGCCCGCATCGCCGCCGTCGAGCCGCTCGGCAAGGCGGAACTGACTGTTATGACCGGCAAGAAGGCCGAAGTCCGTGTCGCCTTCAACGTGCTTGTCGAAAGCGGCCTGATCAAGCCCGGCCAGGTGCTGACCGACGCCAGGCGCCGCTACAGCGCCATCGTGCGCGCCGACGGCACCGTCGCTTCCGGCGGCGAGGCCGGCTCTATTCATCGTCTCGGCGCCAAGGTGCAGGGTCTCGATGCATGCAACGGATGGACCTTCTGGCATTTCGAAGACGGGCAGTCCCTGCGCCCGATCGACGATCTCAGGTCCGTCATCCGCAGTGATCTGGCAAAGGTGGAGTGAGCACCACCTTCGGCGGATCGAAATACCTTCTTCCGGTTTCCTCCAGTTGCGGAAGAAGACCAAGACGCCCGGGGTCGAATCCCGGGCGTCCTCTATTTCTGAGGTGCTGCTTCAGAAATTCTTGTAATCGGTGACCTCGACCCGCGTGATGCGGCCTTCTTCGTTGAAGCTGATCGTCTCCTCGCCTTCGCGGACCAGCGGCTTGCCGGTCTGGCTGTGGGTGGCGCGAAGCGACCAGACCGCGCGGCCGGAGAGCGGCGTCAACGTTTCCACCAGTGAATTTTCCGCCGTCTGGTCGGGATAGTCGTCGAAGTAACGCCGGAAGGCAGCCATGATCTCAGTCCGTCCGGCAAGACTGCCGACGCCGTTCGAGACATAGGTGGCATTCTGGGCGAAATAGCTCTCGATCGCGGGAAAATCGAGGGCGTTGATGGCGGCGTGAAAACGTTCGATTTCTTCTGCGGGGTCGAATGCCATGGGTCTCAGACCTTCAATCCGTAACCGGCAAGATCGCTGCGCAGCTTATCCGCGCCCGAAAACAGCACCGCATTCCAGCCATAGGCCTTGGCGCCTTCGACATTGACCGGCGCGTCGTCGATGAAGATCGTCGCCTTGGGATCAAGGCCGAAACTTTTCGTGTGCGTCTCGTAGATGGCGATATCCGGCTTGATCAGTCCGACATCGCCGGAAACTGTGACGCCGCGCGGTAGGGTGAGGAAGGGGAAGCGCGCCTGCGCCTCGCGGAAGGTGTCGGAGGCGAAGTTGGTCAGCATCGTCACGTCGCGGCCCTCGGCGATCAGACCTTCCATGATCGCGACGCTATCCTCATAGGCGTGCGGCACCATCTCATGCCAATATTTGCGGAAGGCGCGGATCTGTTCCTCACGCGCCGGGTGCTGTTCGATCAGCAGCGCTTCGGCCTCCGCCCATGTGCGGCCGCGGTCCTGCTCGATGTTCCAGTCATGGGTGCAGATATTGGCGAAAAACCAGTTGCGCTCGGCCTCATCCGGGATGAGGCGGCTGAAGGGAAGATGCGGATCGTAATGAATAAGGACTTTGCCGATGTCGAAAACGATATGTTTTATGCCGGTGGTCATGGTCATCCCTTGGATGTTTTGAACGCGAGAGGAATAGCCGCTGCGATCGCTTTTTTCATGACGGTCGGCAAGGCCTGGGCTTCAAGATTTGTAACCGGCTCCCACCATCCGTCAGCGCCGATTTTCGCGGCGATCGCCGCGCGCCAGATCGAAAGCCGGAGCTCGAAATGGGTGAAGACATGGATGACGGTGCCAGCGGACTGCCAGGCCGCCTCGAAGGGTGCCGCCGCAGCCGAGGTCTCGCCGTCGATACGCGCCGTCCACGCCGTCGTCGGCACTTCGGTCATGCCGCCGAGCAGGCCGCTTTCTGCGCGCCGCCGCAGCAGGATCTCGCCATCACCGGTCACCGCGATGAAGGCCGCGCCGTAGCGCACCGGCTTCTCCTTCTTCGCCGCCTTGACCGGAAAGAGCTCGGGATCGGAAAGCTTCAGCGCCTCACACGATCCGCGGAACGGACAGAGCGAACAGGCCGGCCGCTTCGGCGTGCAGATCGTCGCACCCAGATCCATCATCGCCTGGGCGAAATCGCCGGGCCGGGCCGCCGGCGTCAGCAGCGCCACCTTCTCCTTCATCAGCGGTTTGGCAGCCGGCAGCGGCGTCGTGATCGCATAGAGCCTGGAGATCACCCGCTCGACATTGCCGTCCATCACAGCCGCTTGCCGGTCAAAGGCGATGGCTGCGACGGCGGCGGCCGTATAGTCGCCGATGCCGGGCAGGGATCTGAGGCCTTCTTCGGTGTCGGGAAAGACGCCGCCATGCTCTTTCGCCACCGCCTCGGCGCATTTCTTCAGGTTGCGGGCCCGCGCGTAATAGCCGAGCCCGGCCCAGGCCGCCATGACAGCGTCGTTTTCGGCAGCGGCAAGATCGGTCACCTCGGGCCAGCGCTGCAGAAACTTGGCGAAATAGGGTTTGACCGCCTGCACCGTCGTCTGCTGCAGCATCACCTCCGACAGCCAGATGTGATAGGGATCGGGCTTGACGCCACGCGCCGCCATGCCCGGCGAAACGCGCCAGGGCAGGTCGCGGTGGTGGCGGTCGTACCAGTCGAGCAGGGGCTTTGCGGAGGGCGTGTCGGGTGTGGTGATCGTCATGATTTGCCGGGATCGGGGGAAGTGCCTATACTTGGCGAAGCAATGCCGCGCGATCAAGCCGGTGATGCGAATTGCCTGTGCGATTGGCAGAGGTGTCCAAGGGTTTCGATGAGTTCTCCACGCAAAGGTGCAAAGCAGATTTCCGAGCTGGCGAACGGGCTGATCGATCCCGTCCTGGCGCGCCGCGCCGGCATCAATACGGCGCTGCTCGGCTCCTGGAGCGAAATCGCCGGCGAGGATTTCGCCGATTGCACCCGGCCGGAAAAGATCGCCTGGGCGCGCGGCGGCGGCGATGACGGCAGCTTTCGCCCCGGCGTGCTGACGATCGCCTGCGAAGGCGCGCGCGCGCTTTTCCTCACCCATGCCCAGGGCGAACTCATCCAGCGCATCAACAGCTTCTTCGGCTTTTCCGCCGTCCACCAGATCCGCATCGTCCAGAAGCCGGTCTCCCAAGCCGCCCGCCGCTCCCGCACGCCGCCGCCGCTGAAAGGCGAAGCCGCCCGCAAGCTGGAAGGCATGATGGAAGGCATAGAGGGCGACAAGCTGCGCCAGGCGATCCAGCGGTTGGGGACCGCGGTGATGGGCAAGCGGGGGCGGTAATCCCTTGCTCGTCGGAGAAGACGGCACGCTGCAAAACATCACCGCCGCTAAACGACGCCCTTCTTCAAGATGAAATTGCCATAGGGCCGTATTTCCCCTGTCTGAACCACCGCAAAGCAGGATTCGGCCATCGGATAGTAGGCGAAGCGCTCGATCGGCCTGCTCGTGATGCTGCGTTTTTCCGCCGTTGAGCAGAGCAATTCCACGTCTGCGTGAGCGGATAGCATGATGCCGGGCTGATCCGGATCCTCCATGTGCAGGAGCGGCTGTTCGACGAAGTGATCGAGCGGCATGACCGCCAGGATCGCCTCTATGGCATCTGTGGCGCTGGCCGCGTTCATCGACACGAGTTTGCCGCTGACGGTCTTTTTCGACACGCGGCAGGCCGAGAAATTCTTGTCGACGATGGCGATCTCGTCGCCATGGCCCATCGCGCTCAATATCCACAAAAGATCCGGGCAAAGAATCCCGGGAATGTTTTTCAGTGCCATGTTCGGTCCTCCCTCTGGACCCGTATAGCACATAAAACGACGAAGAAAACGCTTGCGCAAACGTTTCGATGGCCATATATCGGTTTCCACCATTTCATTGGAGGATGAGATAGGTCGGTGACCGCCGAGGCTGGGGAGGCCTGTTCGAGGTCGGTTCAATCTTTCGATTTTGTTCTGGGCGTTGACGCGGCAGCAGTCTGAAGCTGCGCGTCGGGCGTATTGGGGAGGTCTGCAATCATGGCGACAATCACTGACGTCGCACGCGCCGCGGGCGTGTCGGTCTCTACCGTTTCGCACGTCGTCAACGGCACCCGGCATGTGAACGAAGCGACGGCCGCCCTCGTCAGGGAGGCGATCGAGAGACTCGGATTCGTGCCGAACGCGGTGGCCCGCTCATTGGTGCGATCCTCGACCGACGCCGTGGGTATCGCGATCTCGATCAGCACCAACTACTATTTCAACGATATCGTCTCCTCTATCGAGCGAGCCTGCGCGGCCATCGGGCAGCTCGTGTTTCTTTGCGACACGCAGAACGATCCGGAGACCGAACTGCGGGTGGTTCGCGAACTCGTCCAGCGACGGGTGGACGGGGTGATTCTGGCGCCGTCCTGCGATCCGGAAAACCGCGCCATCGACTATCTCAAATCCTCTCGCATGCCCTTCGTGCTCGTCGACCGTCTGACGGTTGAGGATGCGGACGGGGTCTGCCTGGACAATGAGGCGGCGATGGAAACGCTGATCGACCACCTTGTCGGCCACGGTCACCGCCGCATCGGCCTCATCGCCGGCGAGCCCGGGCTGCGTTCCACCATCGAACGCGTGCGTGGCTATGTCGGCGCCATGCGCAAGCACGGGCTCGAAATCGATCGCAGCCTGATGAGCGAAGGCAATGCCAACAGTGCGGATGCCCGACAATCTGCATTCGACATTCTGAGCCGGGCGGACCGGCCGACGGCGATCGCCTCGGGCAACAATCTGGCCACGATCGGCGTCATGCACGCGGTGCGGGATCTTGGATTGCGCGTCTCGGAGGATCTCGCGCTGATCGGCTTTGACGATTTCGATTGGGCAGACTGCTTCGAGCCGCGGCTGACCGTCATGGCGCAGCCGAGCGAGATGATCGGCATGCAGGCTGCGGAGATGCTGTCCCGGCGGATCAAATCGACGACGGAAAGCGTGCGACAGGTCCGCCTGCCGGCAAAACTGGTAATTCGCCGCTCCTGCGGCTGCGGAGGGCATTGAGATGACGTCGGCACTGGCTCTTGCTGGGATCACCAAATCCTTTCCTGGTGTGCGCGCTCTGAAGGGCGTGTCGTTTTCTCTGCAGCCCGGGGAAATCAGGGCATTGGTGGGAGAGAACGGCGCCGGAAAATCGACACTGATGAAGATCCTCTCCGGCGCCTATTCGGCCGACGAGGGGCGCATCGAGCTGTTTGGCGAAGAGGTCCTCGATCCGACGCCGGCCGGGATGATCGCGCGCGGCGTCGCGGTCATTTACCAGGAACTGGCCCAGGCGCCGCACCTGACCGTCGCCGAAAACGTTCTGATGGGGCGGTTGCCACGCAAGGGCGCCCTGATCGACTGGGGCGAGGCAAAGCGCCGGACCACGGAGGTTATTGACCGGCTTGGTTTCGACGTCGATCCGACCGCTCGCATCGGCACGCTTTCCGTCGCCAAGCGGCAAATGGTGGAGATTGCCAAGGCGCTGGCGCGCAACGCGAAGATCATCGTGCTCGACGAACCGTCGGCGGTGTTGGCGCAGGCAGAGATCGATCAGCTGTTCCGAGTCGTCCGGCAGCTGGCGCGCGAGAGCGGTGTTGCCTTCGTCTATATCTCGCATCGCCTGCGCGAAGTTTTCGAACTGAGCGATACCGTCACCGTTCTGCGCGACGGCACGGTCATTCACAACGGACCCTCCAATGGCCTGACGACGGATGATCTCATTCGCAGCATGGTGGGCCGGGACGTCGGCGACGTCTTTCCCAAGCGTGTACCTCGGATTGGCGGGGAAGCCCTGTCCGCCAAGAATATTTCGACGCCGGCGCTGCTCAAGAACGTCAGCATCCATGTGCGCAAGGGCGAGATCGTCGGTCTCTTCGGCCTGGCGGGCGCCGGCCGCACCGAGCTGCTGCGCTCCATCTACGGCGCTGACCCGCGTGGCGCCGGCGAGGTCAGCATCAACGGCGCGATGGCAAGCATCGGTTCGCCGCGCGCCGGCATCACCAAGGGGCTCGGTCTCGTGCCGGAAGACCGCAAGACAGAGGGCCTCTTTCTGATCCAGAGCGTCGGCTTCAACATCATGTCGGCCAGCCTCGCGCAGATCGTCCGTTTCGGGCTCCTGTCCCTTCGCCGGGAACGCAAAATAGTGAGCGGTCTGATCGAGCGGTTGCGGATCAGGACGCCGAACGCAGCAGCAGCGACGCAGAACCTTTCGGGCGGCAATCAGCAGAAATGCGTGCTGGCGAGGCATGTCAGCGCAGGATGCGAGATCCTGCTCGCCGACGAGCCGACACGCGGGGTCGATGTCGGGGCCAAGCGCGAGATCTACGACCTGCTGGTCGAACTCGCGGAATCCCGCGGACTGGCGATCGTCATGGCTTCTTCCGAACTACCGGAAATCCTTGGTCTGTGCGACCGGCTCTATGTCTTGAGAGAGGGCGAGGTAACGGCCGAACTCGACGCGCGCACGGCAACCGAAGAACAAGTCATGCACTTCGCGGCGCTACATTGATGAGGGGTCTATCATGAAGAAAAAACTTCCGCGGGGAACGGGACTTGCCGGCGCACTGATCGCACTGATCATAGCCGCCTCGCTGATCTCTCCTCATTTTCTCAATCCTATCAATATCCTGAATGTCCTCAGACAAGTCGCCCTCTATGGGATTCTCGGCATCGGCATGACATTCGTGATCCTGACCAAAGGGATCGATCTGTCGGTCGGCTCGATCGTCGCGCTGGTCGGCGTCACCGGCGCGGTGTTGATGGAGCAGGGCATGCCCATCCCCCTGATGGTGCTGATCTGCATCGCCATCGGCGCCCTTGTCGGCTGCGTCAACGGCTTCGGCATTGCCTTTTTCCGCATTCCAGCCTTCATCATGACGCTCGGCTGCATGGTCATGGTGCGCGGTTTCGCGCTGATGATCGCCGACGGGGGCACCGTCAATCCGGGCAAGCTCGCCGACAGCTTCTTCGTGCTCGGCGGGGGCTACATGCTGGGCGTGCCGACACCGATCTACGTCTTTGCGATCGTCTGTATCGTCGCCGCCGTCGTGCTCAGCTTCACCCCGTTCGGCCGCGCCATCTATGCGGTCGGCAGCAATGAGGAGGCAGCGAGGCTGTCCGGCATCAATGTGCCGCTCGTCATCTTCAGCGTCTACATCATCTGCGGTGTGCTGGCAGCGCTTTCCGGCCTGATTTTCCTGTCCCGCCTTTCCGTCGGCGACCCGAATTCCGGCCTCGGCCTCGAACTGGAAGCCATTACGATCGCGGTGATCGGCGGCACGTCGCTGTTCGGCGGCGAAGGCACGGTTCTCGGCACGATGGGGGGCGCCATGGTGCTGGCCATCATCGCAAACATTCTCAATCTCGCAGGCGTTTCACCATTCTCACAACAGGTGGTGAAGGGCGCGATCATCGTTCTTGCCGTGCTGCTCGAAGCCGGAAGAAAAGCACGCAGGTAGCGTGTTCACCAAAGGGAGGACTTGAAATGCTTAACATCACCAGACGCATGCTCATCATCTCCGCCGGGCTCGCCACCGTCCTGACGGCCGCCCCTGCCTTCAGCGCCGACAAGATCGTCATCGGCTTCTCGCAGGCGAGTTCGAACTCGGCCCATCGCAACACGATGACCAAACGCAACCAGGCCTATGCCGCGGAGCACTTCAAGGATGTCGATCTGATCGTCACCAACGCGGAAGGCAAGTCCGCAAAGCAGATTTCGGATGTCGAAAGCCTGATGGTGCAAGGCATGAAGGTTCTGATGATCTCGGCTCAGGATGGCGCCGCCATCGCTCCGACCGTCAAGCAGGTGCTGGCCGCCGGCATTCCGGTGATCACGCTTGAGCGCAGCCTCGATATTCCGGTCACCCTGCATGTCGGCCCGCACAACAAACCCATCGGCACGCTTGCCGGCAAGTACATAGCCGAAGCGCTGAAAGGCAAGGGCAATGTCGTCGAGATCAAGGGCGACCCGGCCGTCGCTCCCGCGGTCGAGCGCCATGAAGGTTTTGCCGAAGCCATCGCCGGCACCGATATCAAGGTGATCGCCGAAACCCACGCCGATTGGGACCAGGAAAAGGCGCTGAAGTTCATGGAAGACACGCTCCAGCGTTTCCCGGCCGGGCAGATCCAGGCGGTCTACGCCCATAACGACAACATGGCGTTCGGTGCGCTGCGGGCGATCCAGGCGGCCGGCCGCGACAAGGAAGGCATCCTCATCATCGGCATCGACGGCGAGAATGCCGCCATCCGGGCCGTTGCCAAGGGCGACCTGACCGCGACCTTCACCTATTCCACGGTCGCGCCGGAAGGCGTCATTGCTGCCCACGCGCTTGCCACCAACGACACGGCCGCGCTGGAGAAGCTCGGAACCCTGACGAAGAAAGACGACGGCTCGATGGAAATCGAGATCGCGTCGAAGATGATTACCAAGGACAATGCCGCCGAGTTCTTCTGCAAGGGCTTCGGCGACGACCCCGAATGCAAGTGATCCGGTAGACTTCGAGGTCCGGCGCGGCAACAGACGCGCCGGACCTTTTCAGCGCATCAACACCTTCTTCGGCTCGCCATCGTCCACCAAAGAATTCCCTGATTCTCCCGATCCATGCGGCAACCATCAGTGGGGCCATGGATCCCAGGCTCAAGGCCTGGGATGACGGAGATTAGGGAGCGCCTCATGCTGGAGGCGCGCCAATAGCGCCTATCTCTGCACCGTCGCTGGGTTCGCAGAAGCGACCCCGCCCTCCGTCGTGCTCGGGCTTGACCCGAGCATCCATGCACAAGCACTCTGCTCACTCAGAGCGTCCCGGAAACACGCATGCATATCCGCGAGGCTACTGGTGACCGAATGCTTCAAGTGCTATATTTGTATAGCAGACAGGAGAAAGAACATGTTGGCTTTGCGGTTGCCGCCTGAAATCGAAGCCCGGCTCGACGAGCTTTCCAAGCGCACGGGCCGCAGCAAGAGCTTCTATGCCCGTCAGGCCATTCTCGAACATCTCGATGACCTCGAGGATGTCTATCTCGCCGAAAAGCGTCTTGAAGAACTTCGGCGAGGTGAGGGTGATACCGTTTCGCTGGCCGAGCTGATGACGCGTTATGGCGTGGAGAATTGAGTTTCAAAGAGCAGCCGAGCGCGAGCTTGAGAAACTCGGACATGAGGCGGCTCGCCGAATACTCCGATTTCTCAACGATCGCGTCGCAAGGCTGGACGACCCACGATCCATTGGAGAGGCGCTTAAAGGGTCTGAACTCGGGGATTTCTGGAAATATCGCGTTGGCGACTATCGAGTGATCGCAAGCATCGATGACGGAGCCGTTCGTATCCTCGTCGTGCGTATCGGAAACCGCCGCGACGTCTACCGGTGAAATCCGCAAGTCGACCGGTCGCAATTTTATCCGGCTGTCCCATCGCGGTCACAATTCTTTGAAGGAAGTTGGCCAAGCGTGGCTTGTGAGTGGCCGTCAGCCGTTATATCGCACAGTCACGCCGTCACTCTCATACCTATGGGGAACCCATGCAGATGTCCGAAATGCAACTGACGAAACGCCGCCTCCTGGGTGGGATCGCCATCGCCGCAGCTGCCGCAGCGCTTGCCGCCTGCAACGACAGCAAGGACGCTGCCGATGCTTCGTCCTCAGGCAAGACCATGGCCGACGGCACCAATGTCGATACCATCCAGACGGCGGCGACATCGGCGACCGAAATGCCGCAATCCGACGGCGATGTCGATATGGCCGAGGTGCTGAAGCCCGGCGCGCTGCCGGAGATGGCGCTGGGCAAGGCCGACGCCCCGGTCAAGATCGTCGAATATATGTCGATGACCTGCCCGCATTGCGCCCATTTCCACAACACCACCTTCGACGCGATCAAGCAGAAATATGTCGACGCCGGCAAGGTGCAGTTCATCATCCGCGAATTCCCCTTCGATCCGCGCGCCGCCGCCGCCTTCATGCTCGCCCGCTGCAGCGCTTCCAATCCCGAGCAGCTGAGCACGCCGGAACAGTATTTCCCGATGGTCTCGATGCTGTTCAAGCAGCAGCAGGTCTGGGCCGCCGCCGATGACGGCCGCGCCGCACTGCTGCAGATGTCGAAGCTCGCCGGATTTACTGAGGATAGCTTCACGAAATGCTTGACGAACCAGAAGCTTCTGGATGAAGTGAACGCCACGCGGGAAAGAGGTTCCAAGGATTTCGGCGTCAACGCCACGCCGACGTTCCTCATCAATGGCAAGCGCTACTCTGGAGACATGCCGGTTGAAACCTTGTCGGCGCTCATCGACAGCCTCATCTGAACCGGATCGTTTCGAAACGACGGGCGACGGCGAAAGCCGTGCGCTCGTTTTTCGTTTTCAGCGCAGCTTGCGGCTGAGGGGGCTTCCTGCCGTGGATGTCTACGCATGAAGTTCAACAAGCTGCGCCTGGTCGGCTTCAAATCCTTCGTCGAGCCGACGGAATTCATCATCGAGCGGGGGCTGACCGGCGTCGTCGGCCCGAACGGCTGCGGCAAGTCGAACCTCGTCGAGGCGCTGCGCTGGGTGATGGGCGAGAATTCCTACAAGAACATGCGCGCCTCCGGCATGGACGACGTGATCTTCTCCGGATCCGGCAATCGCCCGGCCCGCAACACCGCCGAGGTAGCGCTCTATCTCGACAATGCGACGCGCACCGCGCCCGCCGCATTCAACGATGCCGACGAGATTCAGGTCACCCGCCGCATCGAGCGTGAACAGGGTTCGCTCTATCGCATCAACGGCAAGGAAAGCCGCGCCAAGGATGTGCAGCTGCTGTTTGCCGACGCCTCCACCGGCGCCCGTTCGCCCTCGATGGTCGGGCAGGGCCGTATCGGCGAGCTGATCCAGGCCAAGCCGCAGGCCCGCCGCCAGCTGCTCGAAGAGGCGGCCGGCATTTCCGGCCTGCATTCCCGTCGCCACGAGGCCGAACTGCGGCTGCGCGCCGCCGAAACCAATCTCGAACGTCTCGACGACGTCACCTCGCAGCTCGAAAGCCAGATCGAGAGCCTGAAGCGCCAGGCCCGTCAGGCCAACCGCTTCAAGACGCTGTCGGCCGATATCCGCGCGCGAGAGGCGATGCTGCTGCATATCCGCTGGGTGCAGGCCAAGGAGGCGGAAGCCGAGGCCGACAGCGCGCTGAACCAGGCGACATCAGTCGTTGCCGAAAAGGCGCAGATGCAGATGGAGGCGGCGAAGAACCAGGGCATCGCCAGCCTGAAGCTGCCGGAACTGCGCGAGGGCGAGGCGCGTGCGGCCGCCGCCCTGCAGCGGCTGCAGATCGCCCGCAGCCAGCTGGAGGAGGATGCCGGCCGCATCCTGCGCCGCCGCGACGAGCTGACTCGCCGCCTCGCCCAGCTTGGCGAGGATATCCGCCGCGAGGAGCGGCTGGTCGCCGACAATGCCGTCATCCTGGCAAGGCTCGATGCCGAAGAGGCCGAGATATCAGAAGTGCTCGCCGATTCCGGCCGTTATGCCGAGGAGACCCGCGAGGCCTTCGAGGAAGCGGCGGCGAAACTTGCCGACAGCGAGCGCATTTTTACCCAGCTGACGGCCGAGCGCGCCGAAGCCGCTGCCGGCCGTAACCAGCTGGAGCGCGCCATCCGCGATCTCGCCGACCGCCGCATGCGCCTCGAACGGCAGATGAACGAGGCGAACCAGGAGCTTGCCGCCATCGGCGAAAAGATCGCCGGCCTGCCAAACCCGGATGAAAAACGCGCCATCGTCGAGGCCGGTGAGATCGCCGTCGCCGACGCGGAAGCCGCCGTTCAGCTGGTCGAACAGGCGCTGGCCGCTGCCCGCCAGACCGAGGCGCTGTCGCGCGCCCCGGTCGATCAGGCTCGCTCGAGCCTGAATGCGCTGGAAACCGAGGCCCGCACCATCTCGCGCATGCTCGCCGCCGGCGCTGCGGCCGGGAAATTCTCTCCCGTTGCCGAGGAGCTGAAGGTCGATCGCGGCTTCGAAACTGCACTCGGTGCCGCCCTCGGCGACGATCTGGAATCACCGCTCGATGCCGAGGCGCCGGCCCATTGGTCGGAGAATGGCGATGGCGCCGGCGATCCAGCGCTTCCCGCAGGCGCCACACCGCTGCTTGCCCATATCAACGCACCGGCAGCGCTGACGCGTCGTCTGCGCCAGATCGGCCTGGTCGCCGATGGCGACGCAGAGCGCCTGATGGCGGCGCTGCAGCCCGGCCAGCGGCTGGTGACGAAAGCGGGCGCCGTCTATCGCTGGGACGGCCATGTGACGGGCGCCGACGCGCCGAGCGCCGCAGCCCTTCGCCTTGCCCAGAAGAACCGGCTCACCGAACTCGAAGGCGAGGCTGCCCTTGCCCGCGACGTGCTTGCCGAAGCCGAGGAGCGGCAGGCGGCCGCCACTGATGCGATCCGCGGCGAGGAGCGCCGGCTTGCCGAGGCCCGCGACATGAGCCGTCTTTCGGCCCGTCATCTCACTGAAGCGCGCGAAGCGCTCGTTGCGGCCGAGCGCGCCTCCGGCGACCTGATCCGCCGCCGCGATGTCGTCAGCGAGGCGGCCAGCCAGCTCGGCGCACAGCTGGAAGAGATCGGCATCCAGGAAGAGAATGCCCGCATCGAGCTGGAGGACGCGCCCGATCTGACCGCGATCGACGAGCGGCTGCGCTTCCAGCAGGCGGAGGTGGCGACCGATCGCGGCGCGCTCGCCGAAAGCCGTGCCCGCCATGAAAGCCTGGCGAGGGAAAACGAGGCCCGCCAACGCCGCATCATGGCGATCGGCCAGGAGCGCGAGACCTGGCGGCAGCGGGCGCTAAGCGGCGAGGATCAGGTCGCAACGCTGCGCGAGCGCGAGGAAGAGGCGCGCGAAGAGGCGGCCGAACTCGAAATGGCGCCGGATGAATTCGACGACAAGCGCCGGGCTCTGCTCAGCGAATTGCAGAAGGCGGAAGAGGCGCGCCGCAATGCCGGCGATCTGCTGGCCGAGGCCGAACGCATCCAGCGCGAGGCCGACCACCAGGCGGCCACCGCACTGTCGGAACTTGCCGAATGCCGCGAACGCCGCGGCCGCGCCGAGGAGCGCCTGGTCTCCGCCCGCGAGAAGCGCCAGGAAAGCGAAAGCCGCATCCGCGAAGTTTTGAACGTCGCCCCGCACGAGGCGCTGCAGCTGACCGGGCGCCCGGCCATGCAGGCGCTTCCCGATCCGCGCGAGGTCGAGCGCGAGCTCGAGCGCCTGCGGATCGAGCGCGAGCGGCTCGGCGCCGTCAACCTGCGCGCCGACGAGGAACAGAAGGAGCTGAGCGAGAAGCTCGAAGCGCTGATCAAGGAGCGCGACGACGTCATCGATGCGATCCGCAAGCTGCGCGGCGCCATCCAGAGCCTGAACCGCGAGGGTCGCGAGCGGCTGATCGCCGCTTTCGACGTCGTCAACGCCCAGTTCCAGCGGCTGTTCACCCATCTCTTCGGCGGCGGCACCGCCGAGCTGCAGCTGATCGAATCCGACGATCCGCTGGAAGCCGGCCTCGAAATCCTGGCGCGCCCGCCCGGCAAGAAGCCGCAGACCATGACGCTGCTCTCCGGCGGCGAGCAGGCGCTGACGGCGATGGCGCTGATCTTCGCCGTCTTCCTCACCAATCCGGCGCCGATCTGCGTGCTCGACGAAGTCGACGCGCCGCTCGACGACCACAATGTCGAGCGCTACTGCAACCTGATGGACGAAATGGCGGCCTCCACCGAAACCCGCTTCGTCATCATCACCCACAACCCGATCACCATGGCCCGCATGAACCGCCTCTTCGGCGTCACCATGGCCGAACAGGGCGTCTCCACCCTGGTCTCCGTCGACCTGCAGACGGCCGAACGCCTGCGCGAGATTGCCTGAGGGTTGCGTGAGGTCGTGCCGGCAGGAGGCGCGAACAGCCAGGGCGCGGACAGGCGGGAGGCGCCACCCCATTCCTATCCGGCGATCCCTTGCTGTTCTGCTGCAGAGGTCACCCACCCTCCGTCCTCCTCGGGCTCGACCCGAGGATCCACCTTTGTCTCCATCGCAGCAGGGGGCGGAACCACGCATGAGAGCGGTTGGCGGGAGGCGCGCGGTCATATTGCGTAACACCTCGCCATAAGGCGTGATAATTTGCGCCTGGCGGAACTGCGGGTGATGGGCCAAAATGGTCAGGCCGACGGCCGAAACCTGCTGAAAAGGCCCGCACTTTCGTCGGAATTGTCGTAAGCACCAAAAAAGGTCGGCTTCTTTGCGGCCTTTACCCCATTTGGGTGATGCTCTTTGCGATGACTTGCATTAGAAGTTGTTTCAACGCAACCTGATGCCTCTGCGGAAACGTGGGCGGTCATATGTGCGTATTGTCGGATTTGCAGGCGGTTTTCCGGGCAGAGGGCAAGAGCCGGAAAATCGGGGGCAGTTCCAGGAAGCGCGCAAAGCGGCTTTCGCAGGAATTGCGTGAAGACCAAGCGATAGGGCATTCCATTACTTGAGGAAAGTGCCCTGGGTTGAGGGACCCCCCGTCCGGTTTTCCTGGCCGGACGGAAACAAGGCTTTGCGGGACATGTTGCAGTCCCGCAAAGCTTTTTTTATGCCGTCTTCGTGCGGGGCGATGTTTCAATCGTTTCGATCGCTGCCCGGCCGAAGATTTATTGTGCAACGCAACATTCCGCCGCATTTGTCGATTTTCATTTCAACACCAACGGATTAAGCTAATCCCGGTTTGGTGTTGGGGGGAAGATGACCAAGTGGGTCTATACGTTCGGCGACGGGCAGGCTGAGGGCCGGGCGCGCGATCACGAGATTCTGGGCGGCAAGGGCGCCAATCTGGCGGAGATGTGCGCGCTGGGACTGCCCGTTCCGCCGGGGCTGACGATCATCGGCGATGCCTGCAACACCTATTACAAGAACGGCCGCCATATCGAGGACTGTGTGAAGGCCGAGGTGCGTGCCGGCATTGCAGGCATAGAGGCGATCACCGGCCGCCGCTTCGGCGCCGGCAGCCAGCCGCTGCTGCTCTCGGTGCGCTCCGGCTCCCGTGTTTCCATGCCGGGGATGATGGACACCGTGCTCAATCTCGGCCTCAACGACGAGACGGTGCAGGCGCTCGGCCACGATGCCGGCGACGCGCGTTTTGCCTGGGACAGCTACCGCCGCTTCATCCAGATGTATGCCGATGTCGTCATGGGCCTCGGCAACGATGCCTTCGAGGAGATATTGGAAGACGAGAAGGCCAAGCTCGGCCATGAAACCGATACCGAGCTCAGCGCCACCGAATGGCAGCACATCGTTTTCCTCTATAAAAGGCTGATCGAGGAGGAGCTGGAGCAGGAATTCCCGCAGGATCCCGAGGTTCAGCTCTGGGGCGCGGTCGGCGCGGTCTTCTCCAGCTGGATGAGCGCGCGCGCCGTCACCTATCGCCAGCTGCACAATATTCCGGGAGCCTGGGGCACGGCGGTCAACATCCAGGCGATGGTCTTCGGCAATCTCGGCAATGCCTCGGCCACCGGCGTCGCCTTCACCCGCAATCCCTCGACTGGCGAAAAGGCGCTTTACGGCGAATTCCTCGTCAATGCGCAAGGCGAGGATGTCGTTGCCGGCATCCGCACGCCGCAGAGCATCACCGAGGAGGGGCGGATTTCCTCCGGCTCGGAAAAACCCTCGATGGAAAAGCTGATGCCGGAGGCGTTTCGCGAGCTTTGCCGCATCTGCAGCGAGCTCGAGATCCACTACCGCGACATGCAGGATATCGAATTCACCATCGAGCGCGGCAAGCTGTGGATGCTGCAGACCCGCGCCGGCAAGCGCTCGACCCGGGCGGCGATGAAGATCGCCGTCGATATGGTCGATGAGAAAGTGATTACCGAGGAACAGGCGGTGCTGCGCATCGAACCCTCCAGCCTCGATCAGCTGCTGCACCCGACGATCGATCCGCGCGTCACCCGCCAGGTGATCGGCACCGGGCTGCCGGCTTCGCCGGGGGCGGCGACCGGCGCCATCGTCTTCACCGCCGAAGAGGCCGTCGAGGCGGAATCCGAAGGCCGCAAGGTCATTCTTCTCAGGGTCGAGACCAGCCCGGAGGATATTCACGGCATGCATGCCGCCGAAGGTATCCTGACGACGCGCGGCGGCATGACCAGCCATGCGGCGGTCGTTGCCCGCGGCATGGGCATCCCCTGCGTCGTCGGCGCCGGCACCATGCGCATCGACCAACGCAACGAGCGGCTGCTCGGCATCGGCGTCACCCTGAAGAAGGGCGATATTATCACCATCGACGGCTCCGCCGGCCAGGTGCTGAAGGGCGAGGTGCCGATGATCCAGCCGGAGCTTTCGGGCGATTTCGGCCGCATCATGGGCTGGGCCGATCGCGCCCGCCGCATGACGGTGCGCACCAATGCCGATACGCCGGCCGATGCGCGCGCCGCCCGCTCCTTCGGCGCCGAGGGCATCGGCCTTTGCCGCACCGAGCATATGTTTTTCGAGGGCGAGCGCATCCATGTGATGCGCGAGATGATCCTGGCCGAAAACGAGAAGGGCAGGCGGCTGGCGCTCGACAAGCTTTTGCCGATGCAGCGCTTGGATTTCACCGGCCTCTTCACCGTCATGCACGGCCTGCCGGTGACGATCCGCCTGCTCGATCCGCCGCTGCATGAATTCCTGCCGAAGACCGATGACGAGGTGGCCGAAGTCGCCTTCGCCATGGGCATGGAGGCGCAGGCCTTGCGCCAGCGCGTCGATGCGCTGCACGAGTTCAATCCGATGCTCGGCCATCGCGGCTGTCGGCTGGCGATCTCCTATCCTGAGATCGTCGAGATGCAGGCCCGCGCCATCTTCGAGGCGGCGGTTGCCGCAGCCAAGGAGACTGGGGCGGCCGTCGTGCCTGAGATCATGGTGCCGCTGGTCGGCCTGCGCTCCGAGCTCGATTACGTCAAGGCGCGCATCGACGAGGTCGCCGGCAATGTCATGAACGAGGCCGGCATGAAGATCGATTATCTCGTCGGCACGATGATCGAGCTGCCGCGCGCGGCCCTTCGCGCCCATGTGATCGCCGAAGCCGCCGAATTCTTCTCCTTCGGCACCAACGACCTGACACAGACCACCTTCGGCATCTCGCGCGACGACGCCTCGGCCTTCATCCCCACCTATCAGCGCAAGGGCATCATCGAGCACGATCCCTTCATCTCGCTCGATTTCGACGGGGTCGGCGAACTGATCAGCATCGCCGCCGAACGCGGAAGGCGCACCCGCAACGACATGAAGCTCGGCATCTGCGGCGAACATGGCGGCGACCCGGCCTCGATCCGCTTCTGCGAAACGATCGGGCTGGATTATGTCTCCTGCTCGCCGTTCCGCGTGCCGATCGCCAGATTGGCGGCGGCGCAGGCGGTCATATCAGCCGATCTGAAAGACCTCCGGGGGAAGTAGTCAGCTCGCGGCAGCCCTTCGGGCGCCGGGCCTCAATGATGATGGTGCCAGCGATCGCGGTAGATATAGGGCCCGTTCAGATCCCAGGCCATGCTCTGCATCATCTCCGCACTCTGCGCCCGCGATTCGGCCCGCCGGTCGAGATCGATGCGCTGCAGGCAGGTGGCGAAACCATCGGTGCCGCGGCGGAAACCATAGCTTAAACACCGCCCTTCATCCGCCGCCCGCCGCTCCTCCGGCGTCATCGTCTGGCAGGCGGACAGGACGGCGGCGAGGGTGGTTATGGTGATGAGGAGAGGGATGCGCATCGGGCTATTCCTTGCTTTTCCCTGAGGAAATGCCATTCGGGTGCGGGCGTCAAGCGAGGAGATGGGCGAGGCTCGCCCCTCATCCGCCTGCCGGCACCGACCGGGGTCGAGCCACGGGTCTCGACCCGTCCTTCGGACCCCCGTAAACGGGGCGAAGGGGATATGCCGCGACCTCTCCGTCTCTCGCCAACGTCTTGCGGGCACGTCCCCTCTCCCCGTCAAAACGGGGAGAGGGGGCAGCCACACGGCAAAGCCAAAATCACGCCGCCCCGGCCGGATCGCCGATTGGCAGCAGTGCCGGGTCGAGCGGCGGATCCTGCGGGTTCTTCGTATCCCCGGGGTCCTGCGCCGGCGTCAGCGGCGGTTTTTGCTGGATGGGGTCGGGAATGCCCGGCGTCGGCGTCGGGCCGCGTGGGGTGTCGGTTGTCGGTGTCGGAATCGGATCTCGGTTCGGCATGATCGCCTCCTTTTCAAAAAAAGGAACGGCATCCCTGGCATATGGTTCCACTTTCACGAGTCGGCATTCCTCTGTATGAGGACACTTGCAAACACTGGAAACCAGCATGGCCATCCGCGATCGATTTTCGAAGAAACTGAGCTGCCCGCAATGCGGCAATGCCGGCTTTGCCGAGGCCTCGGAGATCGATGATCCCAAGCGCAAGCACCCGGATTTCAAGGTCGATCAGCTGCCGCGCGGTTTTGGCGTGCAGCGGCCTGCCAATCACCAGGAAAGCTTCATGATCAAATGCGAATGCGGCCGCAAGTTTCCCTTTCGCAGCCTGGCGGAGGCGGCGGCCGAGCGGCGCTAGAACTCACGGTCGAACTTAAATCCGCTCCAGCAGCTCGACGAAGGCGTCGGCGAAGCGCACCAGATGCGCGGTTTCCTCATCGGGCGCCTGCATGCGGATCTCCGTGCCGGCATAATCGAGCAGCGCCAGCACGACGCGCATCTCGTTGCCCTCGTCGGGAATGCGCAGCACCGCGATGCGCCGGCAATCGGCGACAAGGCCGCCGGCCGGCAGGTCGAACAGCAATTCGCCGCCCGACCGCTTCGCCGCCTGGCGCACCGCCTCGCAGAAGCCGGCATCGCCGCCGGCATAACCTTCGAGCGAAAGTTCGAGCTCGACCAGCTCCAGCGGCAGCATCGGCTCGCTGTGGTCGATCCCGCCAAGCGCAGACGCCTGCGGCCTTGCTGCTATCTCGGGTGAAATCATCCCGTCTCTCCTTGCCTTTGAATGCGGAGATGAAACCGCGGCAGAATGGCCCCTTTTTGCCATATCAGCAAGGGCTCATGAAATGGGCCGGCCATCGCCACGATCATGTCAGGAGAATTCCAGCTGATATTCCGAGACGACAGTTTCAATTCAGCCAATCTTGCCCAGATCCGGATGATTTTAGGCCGGGCTGGCCTAAAATCTGAATCCGGATCTAAAATCAAAGAAATAGAGCATGATGTCGTCCGAAAACCGCTTCACACTTTTCGCCATCATGCTCTAAACAGGGTTATGGCGATTTGCGTTGTTGAAGGCGCGGCGCTGACGAGCAACCGGTAAGTTTGATGGCCATCCGCTACGACCGTCCCGTTTCTGGCGCCGCCCGCTTTGCGCGGCTGCTCGGGGCGTTTTCGCTGGTGCTGGCGCTGGCGGTGCTGATCGCCCATCGTTTCGGCGGGCTGGCCACCCCCTATCTCGTGCTGCTTTTGATCGCCGCCGCCGGCTGCGGGCTGCTGGCCGCGCTGCTGGCCGCCGTCGGCCTGCGCAGCCTCTGGGTCTCGGGCGCCGAAGGCGGGCTCGCCGCCCTTGCCGCGCTGATCTACGCCGCTTTTCCGCTCGGCATCGGCGCCTTCGCCGCCGAGCGTTACCTGACGTTGCCCGATATCTACGACGTCTCCACCGATCCGGTCGCCGCCCCTGACTGGCTGATGACCCCGAAAGCCGATCAGATCTGGCTGAAGCGCAATCCGGTGACGCCGGAGGATCGCGAAAAGCAGATGACTGCCTATCCCGAGCTGACCGGCCGGCGCTATGAGGGCGCGCTCGACCGCGTGTTGGAAGCGGTGCGCAAGGTCGCCAAGCAGAGCGGCTTTACGATCGTCAGGAGCAGCGGCACCAGCGAGCCGGACCGCGACCCGGAAGACGGACCGGCAAAACCCGCCCCCGGCGACGAGGCCGTCGCCGATGCGCCCGGCATCATCCCCGTGCCGACGCCGCGCCCCTATGACGACGATGTCGCCAAGCTGATCCGCGGCGCCAATGGCGTGACGCTGCAGGCGACCAACCGCACGCTGATCCTCGGCCTGCGTTTCGATATCCTCATCCGGCTGCGCGAAGAGGCCGAAACCACCTTCGTCGACATCCGCGTCGCCTCCCGCTACGGCCAACACGACCTCGGCTTCAGCGCCGCGATCGCCGGCGATTATCTGAAGGCGCTCGATGCTGAGTTGCTGGGACTTGCGGGTGGGTGAGCAACGGTGGCGCAAAGCGCCAGGAATCGATCCGGCGAATCGATTGCCGTTGCGAACGCCCTGAGCCCAAAGCGAAGGGCCGGGAGAGGGTGCGGCAGGCACAACGATCAGCCTCATCCTGAGGTGCCCCGCAGGGGCCTCGAAGGACGAGGGCGGGTGGCTTGGATGCCACGGCATCGGCAAGGTGGCCAGCCCCGTCCTTCGAGGCTCCGCCCTGCGGACGCACCTCAGGATGAGGCTGGAGAGAGGCGCGCCGTGAGGCTGGGGAGGGCTCACTCCACCACCAACCACCCCGTATATCTCACCACCAACCCGGTCAGCCGCCCGCCGATCTCGACGTGAAAATGAAACCGCCCCTCACGCTCCTCCTCGAACGTCTCCCCACCCGGCGCCAGAAACAGCGGCAGCGGAATGCCTGAAAATCGCCACCCCCGCACCACCAGCCGCAGCTTGTTTCCTTCAGGCACCAGCGCCACCAGCACCCGGACCGGCCCGAACACCTCGGCGAGCAGATGCCGGTCGCGGCCCTTGCCCTCGAGCTGCTGGCTGCGGAAGCTCTTGCCTCCGAAATCCCGCGTCCAGATCTCCTTCTCGCCATCGGCGGTAAAGCGCACCGTGACCGGCACATCCTCGCCCGCCGGGGGAAAGCCGATCAGCCGGGCGACGATCCTCGCCAGCCACCCGCTGCCGCGCTCGATCCGTGCCCGGCCGGAGGCGACGCGTGTGCCGCCCCCAGGGCCACCCGAATGCCCGCCCGCATGCATGGCTGATATCGCCGGCGGCAGCCGCTCGAAGGCGCTGCCGAGAACCCTGATGTAAAGCGGCAGGCCGGCACCCTCGCTTTCCGCCCGAATTCCCGTCGTGATCGAGAATCGCCGGAATTCCGCCTCGAAATCTTCCAGCTGCAATTCCCCCGTCGCCGGCCGCGCGCCACTTTCCGGCCGGACGCCGCCGAGCTGCCGGCGCACCAGCGCCGCCACGCCGGTGACCGGGATGAACGGCCCGTCATCACCCTCGGCAATCAGATGCCAGCCGCAGGCAAGCGGTTTGCCGGCGGTATCGAGGCCGCTCAGGCGCACGAACATGCCGCCGCGATGCTCACCGATCGCCAGGCCGTGGCTCGCCCGCTGCATGAGCCGCGCCAACGGCGTGAGCGACGGCAGCAGCTTCCGCCGCGTGAGACCCGCCGCAAGCCCAAGCAGCCGCTGCAGCAGCTGCGGCTCCGTGCCGACCCCGGTGAAGCTCGATTGCAGGCCGGCAAAGCGGCCCGGCAGCAGCGCCAGATCCGGCGCATCGACCAGCAGGAAAGTCCGGCTCTTGAGCGGCGTCACGCCGGGTGGGGCCACTGTCACCCGCATCGCCTCGATCAGCCCCGGCGCCAGCGCCGGCTGGCCCTGGCGCAGCACCGAGACCGGCTTGCCGGCATAACTGGCGATTGCTCTCACGACATTAAGCCCGATCTTCACATGCGCCGACGGGGCAATGCCGGCGGCCACCGCATCGATCCGGGAAAACCGCGGCGCCATCACATCGAGCGCGGCGAAGGACAGCGCCGGCAGGCTGCTGAGGCCGGAAAGCGCAAACACGCCCTTCGCTCTCGCCTCGGCATCGAGCCCGCCGATGGCGGCGACGAAGCCGGTGCTGTCGGCGAGGTCGGCATAATCGATGTCGAGCCCGATGCAGGCGCGCACCACCTTGTAGGGGTCTTCCCCGAAACTCTGGAACGGCCCCGAGGCATCGATGACGAGATCCGGCCGCAGCCGCGTCAGCTGCTCGATGAGATCGCCGTCACGATCGAAGGCGACGGCCTGCAGCCACGCGCCGAGATCGTTGCCGCCGAGGCGCCCGGCCCAACCTTTCGG
Source organism: Rhizobium sp. BT03 (assembly GCF_030053155.1). Lineage (NCBI taxonomy): Bacteria > Pseudomonadati > Pseudomonadota > Alphaproteobacteria > Hyphomicrobiales > Rhizobiaceae > Rhizobium > Rhizobium sp. BT03. Next base: position 1,552,766 of record NZ_CP125640.1, on the reverse strand, counting down.
CGAGCGCAGCTCCGCCACGAAATCATCCGCCTTTTCGAGCGAGCGCCCGGCGATCAACAGCCGGAGCCTGGGTTCATCGCCAAGCAGCCGGGCAAGCCGGCCGCCGAACGTGCCGTAACCGCCGATGATCAGCAGCGAGAGCCGCTCGCCGCTCATGTGATGAACCGGCTGCGCTGCTCCGGCGTCGGCACCATGCAGCTCTGCCGGCCGGCGATCTTCAGCCGGTTGCGGGCGATGAATTCATAGAGCGCATCGGCAAGGCGGCGCGGCAGCAGCCGGAAGAGCTTGACCAGCGAATAGGGAAAGCCGAGGCCGGCCACCATGCGGATCGAGCCATCAGACTTGAAGAAGGCGCGGCCATGCTCGATGAGGATATTGGTTTCATAATCGCGTTCATTCAGCCCATAATGCCGGTAGAGCGCTTGCCCGAGCGGCGACTGGGCGGCGAGGAAGCGGTATCGCCGCTGCCTATCGTGCTTCAGCGCGAATTTCACCCAGCCGGAGCAGAAGACGCATTCGCCATCGAAGACGATCAGCGGCTGGTCATCGGCAAAATCAGGCACATCGGCATCATCGCGATAGCTGTAAGCGGCGCGCGTCATGGTAATCTCCCCATCTCACGCTTACAACAGCCGGTAGGTGGCGGCAAGAGAAGGCGGCCCATCCGCCGCGATCTCCCCGCGCTCCACGAGATCCTCGATATGGGCGAGCACGGAAAGTGCTGCCGCCCCATGCAGTTTCGGATCGGTATCGCGATAGATCGCCTTCACCATCTCTGTTATCGCGCGGTCGCCCGCCCGGATGCGCGCGAGGATCGCCCGCTCGCGCCTGAGCCGATGCGCCTTCAGGCTCTGCAGGAAGGCGGCGGGCTCGGTGACCGGCCCGCCATGGCCGGGCAGCAGCAGGCCGTCGCCGCGCGCCATCAGCCGCGCGAGCGAGGCCATGTAATCGGCCATCGAGCCATCCGGCGGCGCGACGATCGAGGTCGACCAGGCCATGACGTGATCGCCCGAGAACAGGATGTCGCGGCCCTCGAGCGCGAAGGCGGCATGATTGGCCGTGTGCCCCGGCGTCAGCACTGCGCTCAGCGCCCAGCCATCGCCCGATAGGCTCTCGCCGTCACCGATCGTTATGTCGGGCACGAAGGATATATCCGAGCTTTCGGCAAAGGGATTGATCTCGCCATCCCTCAGCGGCCGCGCCGGCCGATGCCGCCCCTGGCCCACCGTCACCGCCCCCGTTGCCGCCTGCAGCCGGCCGGCCAGCGGAGAGTGGTCGCGATGCGTGTGGCTGACGAAGATATGCGTCACCGCGCGGCCGGCGAGCGCCGCCATCAGCGCCTGAAAATGCGCCTCGTCCTCCGGCCCGGGATCGATGACCGCGACCGAGGAGGCGCCGACGATATAGCTGTTGGTGCCGTAAAAGGTGAAAGGCCCGGGATTCTCCGCCGTGACCCGCTCGACCCCTGAAACCACCGGCACGGCCCGCCCATAGGCCGGCTCGAAAGCAAGGTCGAATGCGGGGCTTTGCATGTGGGCGATGATCTCGCGGCCGATGACGTCGCCCATTCCTAGCACGGCCCTTGGCACTCTGCAGCGCATAAATCTGCGGCATGCGCAACTTAGTCATTGTGACAGACGGAGAGCTTTGCTAATCAGGCGTCGATTTGAGCCGGCGCTTAGCGCCGAAAGCTCTGGTGGGGCGTAGCCAAGCGGTAAGGCAGCGGTTTTTGGTACCGCCATCCCCTGGTTCGAATCCAGGCGCCCCAGCCAGTCCATTCACCCTCGCGATAAGAGGTGCACCCTCCATCTAGCCCTCGGCGTACTTGGGATGCGCGAAGGCATGCGCTTACTCGTCGCGCACGACTCCTTTGGAATTCAGCAGGGCATGCTTGCCCAAAAACTTTATCAAGATGGTTTCAATTTCCAGACAAAGCTTGGGATCAGGAATGGCCAGAAATGAGCCTCGCACTACCAGCGGCGATTTAAACCAGAACCTTGTCTGGTGATCTTTCACTCGAAGCCGGACATTTTTGCTCGACTTGCCCACGTATACTGGACGGTCTGTGATGTCGTAGAATACGTACACACCACTTGCCTGTGGAACGGTCTCCAGGTCGGTAGGTGTAAAGTCTACCCATTCAAATCCCGGCAGCGGCATTGCTTGACTGGCAATTTCAGCTTCAATCGCGGGCGGGATAAGTTCGTTGATTGCGGCCGCCAACTTATCACGCGTTTCCTTGCGGGGCGAAACCGTATTCCCTTTAACGATATTCCATATCCCGGTGTAGGTGATCCCGGTCTTCTCCGCCAATACGGCGATGGAGAGACCTTTCTTATCAATTTGAGCGCGAAGCCAATCACCGAAGGCTGAGTGCTCTGTTTCCGCTTCCAGGGCGTCGGCGGATGCGGCGGGTTCTGAGATATCCATATGCAGCCTCTAAAGCCGATCGTAACCATCAATGTCTTTGAATTCCGCGATGAGAAAATCGACGGTCGCTTGGTCGCGCAGCTTGCAGACGATGTTCTGGTTTGCGAAGGCGCCCTTGAACCATTTGGCTTGGGACGGCTCTACCGTCTTGCGCCATTCTACGCCAACGACATATTCCGCCCGGTCAACGGGTTCGCCGATCCGCTTCATTCGAGGTTCGGCAAGCGGTTGCTCGAAGAGTAGCCCGTCTGGAGTCATAAAGTCAGAGGCAAGCTGGGCTTCGCTGGTGACCGTCCCGTAGCCGATATAGCCCTTGCCCTTGTCGTACACGAATATCTCGTCGCCAACGGCGAGTTGCTCCAGGCGTTTGGTGTAGAATTCGCCGCCGCCGGCGCTCACGAAGCCGTAGCGCTTCATATCGGTCCATGAGCGGTGTTCACCGAGGCCGGCATTGACGAAATAATAGCCGGACCACGGCGGGCGGACCTTTCGTTCGGAACGTTCTTCCACCTCTTCCTGATCGAGCAGGAAATCCGTCGTCAGCCATTCCTGGCCGTTGGCCTCGAAGACGTTGAAAAACACAGTGTTGATGGCAACGCCATGCTCTTCTGACAGATACTCGACAATTCGCCGGGACGCCGGATCGAGTTCGCTGGCCACGATCAGCATGGAGTGGCTGCCATTGAGCTGTTCGGGGATGGCTTCGCCGAACTTTTCACGGAATGCGGTCACCAGGCGGGTCTGGAGATATCGTTCGGCTCGTTCGTAAATCTGAGGCGTCGTCAAAGTTCGAACCCAGGACGCGTAATCAAGCACCTGCGCCACGATTTCGCGCGGCGTGCGGTCCTTCTTCAGTTCGATGATGATCAGAGCCCCCGAGGCGTCCAGCGCCAGCAGGTCGATGAATTTGCCGTGGTCCGTCGGCACCTGCCGGCCGATGACCATGGCGTCCAGGCCGAGCAGCGACGGATCGCCCGCAACCCATTCCTCGATCAGACTTTCCTTCATCAAGGCCCGGCGCGTCGCTGGCTTCAATTTGCCGTCAACGATGGAGTAGAGCGAGCTCATGCGGCCTCTACCTCCTCTTCTGACGGGTACAGCTCGCCGAGCTTCTGGTGTAGCGTCTGGATCGCGGCGAAACCGGGTTCATCAGCCAGCCTCCCTATGTCGTAGTCGCGGCAAAAAGCTATGTCACTGGCTGACATGTAGAACTCCTTCACCAAGACCTCTTCAATCTGCTGGGCGTCGTCTGTGTACTCCCGCTCCTCGGGGTCTTGCGAGGCGAGCAGGAAGGCTTTGTAGCCTTCCCCAATAGCCGGTGCGCTGTGACGCTGGATCTCCTCGACGGTACGAAGCACATCGCGAACCTTGCGGGCGAGTTCATCTTCCGAGTTGAAGAAGATATTGCCGTTGGCGTGGGCGGTGTCATTGCGTTCGTCCACCAGCTTGGCATAGGTGCCGATCTTGGCGTTGTCGCACTGGATCAGTTTCAGGAATCGCAGCACCGACCGCTCGTTGACCGCGCTGAACACGAAGGGCGAAGTCGCATTCATCAGGTCCTTTTCAACGTCCTTGTTAAACCCGACCATAGCCGTCTCAAAGGGACCAGGGCGGATCAGCCTGATCTGCCAAATGTTGAAGTAGACGAAGCTCATCACCAGCATGTGGTAAGCGAGAAAGGCAAACTGGTACTTGCCATGCTCGACATTGGTGTCGAAAGCCTCCCAGAGGAAACGGATATAGTCGCGCTCCTTCGTCGTGCGATATGAAAGCGGCAGATAGGTTTCCAGCCGGGTGGCCTCTTCGATCATGCGGCGGCCTCACGCTTGGCCTCGCCCCAGACACGGGCGATGGCGGCTTCGATCTTTTTCTCGAAGCGCGCGATCAAGTCACGGTTACACTCGACGAGTGCTTGCTCTGCTTCAATGTCCGCGACGATAGCCCTTTGAACCTCAATTGGCGGGAGCGGAAGCCTTATGGTGTTTAGGCTTCGTATTGGAAGTTGAGGCTGGGCAGAACCGGACGCCACCACTTCCCGCTGCGCCACAAAGTTCTCGGATTGGAAGAAAGCCAGGAGATAACCACTTTCCAGCTTTTCCTTTTCTGGACGGAAAATAAGCATTCCAGAATTGATGCGAACGTGATCATAGGGCACGGAATTGTCAAAGAGCCCAGTGTTTCCAATTGTTCCCCTTGTTGTAAGGACTACATCCCCCCGAGCCAGTTTTCCCTTCCGAAGCGCCGCATCTTTCTCTTCGGAAATAAACTCGAGACGTTCGAACAAGAAACCATCTGATCGAACGTTTGCGGTGCTCAAGAAGAGGCAGTGCCCCGTTGGAGTAAAATCTTCCTTTGAAGGGTAATTTGCACCCCGATCACCATCGATGATTTCTAGGGGGGCGTCTGCAAACGTTGGCGTTGGCCACTTAGGATCAACAGTTATGTGGGGGCGGTAGTTATCTAGGACGGCGCGGGCACCGTCGATGACGCGCTGATAGCCCTCGACCTCGGCCACAATCTCGCGCTGCACCTCAAGCGGCGGGAGGGGGATTTCGATGTCTTTGAGAATGGGAATATTCAGACCGCTTCGCTGATTGTCCCCGGTGATGTCCCGGATTTCCTGATACTTCGAACGGAGTGTCCAGAAAAGGAACTCAGGGATCAGGCGATCTTCGACGAGGGGATACATTGCGACAAGAGACTGGTTGCACGTCGCGCCGTCCATTCGCAGAAGCGCAACGGTCGCCCGTGTTTTTCCTTGCCCGTTGAGTGCGATAAGAACCGAGTTGCGCCGAAGGCGGCGAGCGTTAGAGTTGTCAACACCTGCTTGGGTGATGCGCTTTTCGCAGTCATGGATTTCGCGCTTGTGAATGTCGCCGGATACTAGCCAAGGCACTTGGCCGTCCGTGTAATATTCTGGGATGGTTGAAGTAGGTGTGCCACCGGTGCGGAATTCACAAAGCTCGCCGAGCTTTGCTGTCGGCCATCCCGAAAGCTGACCTGCCTCGGCAGTTCGAAAGCGTTCGGCGCTAAGGTTGTAATCCCCGCCCTCAGCCAGCCGTGCCCGCTCCACTGCGCTGCCAAGGCTGCTTTCCAGCCCTTCACCGCCACCAGTCCGCGCCGCTAGCAACCAAGCTCCAAGCTCGGCCTTCACCTGTGCCAGTTGCGACCCCTTCACCGCCTTGCGCTGTGCGCCAAGGGCGAAGCCGTCATTCTCGATCTTGAAGAAAGCGACGTGCTGGCTCGCCTTGGCCACCGCGCGATCAAGAATCAGGATCGAGGTCTTCACACCCGAATAAGGATTGAACACGCCAGCGGGCAGCGAGATGACGGCGGCAAGGTGGTTTTCCACCAGCATCTTGCGCAGGGCGACATAGGCGCTTTGGCTTTGAAAGATGATCCCCTCGGGCACGACGATGGCGGCACGACCGTTTGGCGTAAGATGTTCGGCGATGAAATCGACAAACAGCACTTCGCTCCGCTTGGATTGTACCTGAAATCGTGTGTGCGGCTTGATCCCGCCCTTTGGCGACATGAAGGGCGGATTGGCAAGGATGACATCGGCCGTTTCGGTCCATTTGTCTTCACTCGTTAGCGTATCGTATTCCTCGACCTTCGGATCTACGAAGCCATGCAGGTAAAGGTTCACCAACGATAGGCGCACCATGTCGGGCGAGATGTCATAGCCCCGGATGTTGCGGGCGAGGCGAACGCGATCATCGGGTTGCAACAGGTCGCCGGGATAACGCATCGGGCTTTCCAACGCCTGCTCGGCGGCGTCACCCTCAGTGCTGGCGCCATTGCCGTTCACCACGTCGGTCGAGTTCTGCTTCAGAATGTGCTTGTAGGCCGAAATCAGAAAGCCCGCCGTGCCGCAGGCCGGGTCCATGATGACATCGTTTTTCTGCGGGTTGATGATCTCGACCATGAAATCGATGATGTGGCGGGGTGTGCGGAACTGGCCTGCGTCCCCCTGGCTGCCCAAAACGGACAACAGGTACTCGAAAGCATCCCCGAGCTTCTCGCTGTGGTCGTAGGTGAAGCTGTTTATCTCACGGAGGAATGCTCGCAGCGTTTCCGGATCGCGATAGGGCAGATAGGCGTTGCGGAAAATGTCACGAAAGAGCTTGGGCAGCCCCTCGTTCTGCACCATGTTTGTCAGCGCTTCCGAATAGGTGTTGAGCATGTCCTGCCCAGACACGCCGGGGGCCACCAGTTTCGCCCAGCGATAACGCTCGTAGTCCTTGGTGAAGAACCGACGCTCACCGCCCAATTCCTCGGCCTCAAGATCCATGTCATCCATGAACTTGTAGATCAGCGCGATGGTGATCTGCTCCACTTGGCTTTTCGGATCCGGCACCTTGCCCACGAGAATGTCACGGCAAGTGTCGATGCGGCGCTTGGTATCTGTATCGAGCATTTCGGGCTTTCATCACATAAAAGGGTTCAGGGACACGTAGTCCTTGATGTATTCCGGGATGCGCTTGCGCCACGGAGCGGGCACTTCCTTAAGATCGCGCATTGAGAAGGACGGGTTTACGTTGAGGTCCGCGAGATGGCCAGCGTCAATCAGCGCCCGAACCTTGGCGTCGCGGATATAGGCTTCAAAGAAGTAGCGTATTTCGCGGATACGGTCGGCTTCCTCAGGTTTCTGATCGATCAGGAATTTCTGAAATTCGTCGTCGATCAATTCATCCTTGTTCTTGAGCTTCGAAATGAAGCCGAAGGCTTTTTCCACCAGTTCCCGCACCGATATACGGCGATCGACGCCTGCGGCGCGGCGCAGCTTCTCCAGACTGAAAAACTCGCTCGGCTTGTCGAATAGCTCTTCGACGACGTGGCGTGTGGCCGCATCCCAGTCCCGCTGTTCGACCAGTTCGGCAAGTTTGGGATCAGACCGTGCAGTTTCCTCGAATTTCTGGAACAGCTCACGGTCGATCCGCATACCCTCCAAGCCGATCTGCTCTTCAACCTGGTAGACGACCTGATCGGGTTCCAAAAACTCGTAGATGGCAGGTTTCGTGACGATCGTCGAACCATCGTCGCCACCATTGGATAGCGGCATGGCGGCAGGCTTTGGCAAAGCCAACGCCTGGTCGTAGTCGAACTCTTCTTCGAAGAACTCGCAGTTGGCGAAGAAGTCGAACAGGCGGTAGGAAGCCTTTTGGACATCCCCAAGCGCTGCCTTCGTGGCGGGATCGAAGAGCTCTTCCGCAAAATTGTGCTTTCGTGTTCCGCGCCCCTTCATCTGGACGAAATCCGATGGCGAGAAGATTGGCCGCATGAGGGCAAGGTTCAGAATGTCGGGGCAGTCATAGCCTGTCGTCATCATGCCGACTGTGACGCAAATTCGGGCCTTGCTGGTGCGGTAATTTTCGACAAATCCGCTGCGCCCGCCGAGATTGTTGTTTGCGAAGTTGATGGTCATCTGCTGCGAGGCCGGCACGTCGCTTGTCACCTGCATCGCGAAATCAGACTGGTATCGCCCCGGCCACAACTGATCGGCCAGTTCGTTCAGGGTTTCCGTGATTTTGAGGGCATGGTTCTGGCTGACAGCGAAGGCAATCGTCTTGCCGAACTCGCCGGAGATCGGATCTCGCATGCCATTTTCCAGAAGCGCTCGACAGAAGGCCTGGTTGGTCGCTTCGGCGAAGAAGCGTTTCTCGAAATCGCGGCCGCCGAAGGCTTCCTTGATCTCAGTGCCGTCTTCTGCCGTCGTTTCGATTGTGAAGCCTTCGTCTGACAACAGCTTGGTTGTGACACCCGTTCGGGCGTCGATGACGTAGGGATTGATCAGAAACCCTTCCCGCACGCCGTCCAGGAGAGAATAGCGGAAAGTCGGATCGCCCGACTCGCAGCCAAACGTGCGGTAGGTGTCGAGCATCATGCGACGTTCGGCTTCTCGCGGATCACGTTCGGTGGGTTTCGCCTTCTTGGACTGCTTCAGATAGTCCTTTGGCGTGGCTGTCAGGCCGAGCTTGTAGCCGATGAAGTATTCGAACACCGCGCGGGCGTTTCCGCCGATCGAGCGATGCGCTTCGTCCGAGATGACGAGATCGAAATCCGTCGGCGAAAACAGGCGGCGGTATTTGTCGTTGAACAGCAGGCTCTGCACAGTCGTGACAACGATATCCGCCTTTCGCCAGTCATCGCGCTGCTCTTTATAGATTATCGAAGTGAAATCGTTCTTCAGATAGGCTTTGAAAGCTTTGTCCGCCTGGGTTTCCAGCTCCAGTCGATCGACGAGAAAAAGAACGCGTTTCGCGTTTCGCGTCTTGAGGAAAAGCTTGATGACCGCAGCGGACGTCAGAGTTTTCCCCGTCCCTGTCGCCATCTCGAACAGAAACCGTGTCGCGCCCTTCTTGGCGCTCTTCTGAATTTCCTGGATCGCCCGTTCCTGGTAGGGGCGGAGGAAGCGCAGCTTTTGCTTCTCGACGAATGCGTCGCGCTCTGCCTCGTTCTTCCAGGCCCCCTCGCTTGCATAACCAGGCATCTGGGTCAGAACGATAAAGTCGCGCTCAACTTTTTCTGCAAAGAGACGCTCAGCGTTCGGCTCGAACGCGTAGTGGTTCTTGATTTCATCGGGGCCTGGGAAGGCAGTGATGACCGTCGGATTGCCCTGCTCAAGGTCCCAAAGGTAATGGATGTTTCCGTTACTCAAGATGACGAAGCGTGCATTCTGAGAGCGGGCATACTTGCGCGCCTGCTCCTTGCCGATCCGGGGATCTTTATCTTCCGATTTCGCTTCAAGGACGATCAGCGGCTTGCCGTCCTTGTCCAGCAACAGGAAATCGATGAACCCTTTGGTGCTTTTTTCAAAGTCCGCGCCGAGGCTTTCGATGTGCTCAGGCTTCAGCTTGACGTTCGGCTCAAGAACGACGTTCGCGGGTCCGTTGTTGTCATCGAAGAAGCGCCAGCCGGCCGCCTCTAGGAACCGATTGATTTTGATCCTGGCCGTTGCTTCCTTGCGTAAAGACAATCGTCTCACCTGTATGCTGAATCACCTTCCAGTTGAATAGATCAAAGAGTGCTTTGAGGGTAGTGGGCGAAGTCGCAACATTCTGCTATCGGCAAGCGCATTATTCCTTGCTCGTCACGCTCGCTCCCCAAACAACCGCACCCCCGTCAACTCCCCAAGCCTCTCCACCAGCGCCTCCTGAAACCCCACATCACCCACCTCCGCCGCCGCCTCGCGCCGCTGCCGATGATACCAATACCCGCCGCTCACCTTCGCCGCGCCATCATCACTCGTCGCCAGCCACGTCTGCGTGAGATGCCCCATCTCCAGATCGTCAGGCGCGCCGGCGCCGCCCATCTTGGTCGGCACCCAGCCGGGGTCGACGGCGTTGCTGAAGACATCCGGCCAGTGGCGAGCGAGGGCGGCGGAAAGGGTGGCGATGTAGAGTTTGCTTTCGGAATAAGCCTGGCTGGCGTTCCATGGCCGCCGCTTCCAGTCGATATCGTCGAGGCTGCTGCCGCCGCTGCGGTGCATGCCGCTCGAAAGATAGATCAGGCGATCGGGGCGGGTGATCCAGGCGGTGAGGAGATAGGGGGCGAGCACGTTGACCGCCAGCGTCTTGGCGTGACCTTCAGGCGTTTCGCCGCGGCTGCGTTCGAGGTAGATGCCGGCATTGTGGATGACGGCGTCCATGCGGCCGATGGCGTTGACCTGTTCGGCGATGGAACGCGTCTCGGCGGCGCTGGCGAGATCGCCGATGACGAGGCCGAGGGCGGCGGCTGATGTCTCTGCGATGGCGGCGGCGCGCTCGCGGGAGCGGGCGTGGAGGACGACGTCGTGGCCTTGGCTGATGAGGGTGCGGGCGGCGGCGAGCCCGAGGCCATCGGTGGAACCGGTGATGAAGATGCGGCTCATGGGGTTTCCTTTCGCGTGCGACGTGGTGGGGCAGAGTGCTTGGGTGTGGGTCCTCCGGTCAAGCCCGAGGACGACGGAGATGGGGAGGGGGATTGGCAGGCGGCGGGATCTCGTTGACTCTCAAAAATCTCGAATTCTGGATCTCAAGCCACGTTGACTCTCACGAGCCACACCCAAAATAGTTTGTCTTTCAAGATCGGCCTTTTTTGATAGACAAGCGTCGTCGAGTTGCTTCTGGGCGGGCCAGCCCCTCATCCGGCTGCCGCCACCTTCTCCCCGCTTGCGGATATGCCGCGGCCTCTCTGTCCCCCCGCCGACGTCTCGCGGGGCACGTCCCCTCGCCCCGTTTACGGGGAGAGGGTTAGGGTGAGGGGCAGTTTTGGGCGGAGTTCCATCAGCAGCCGGCATGGGTCCTCGGGTCAAGCTCGAGGACGACGGAGGGTGGGGGGCGTTGCTGCCAAACCCACCCGCCAGACGCTCACACGCCCGCCTCTCGCCGACCAACAGCTGCACTCACACGCCCGCTTCCCTCCGCCGCTCCGCCCCCGCCGCAATCGTCTGCACCAGCTCATCCACCTCCCGTGCCAGCCGCTCCAGCGGCAGGCCGACGAAGCGGCCTTCCAGGCTGATGCTGACCACCCCATGCACAGCGCCGAACAGCGTGCGGGCGCGGATCGCCCGGTCTTCGGGGGGCATGTCGGGCTGCAGTTCGGCCAACGGTTCGGCGATCACGTCCATCAGGAAGAGGTGCTCGTCAAGATGCCATTGCGGCGTCGGGCTGGTGTCGGGGGGGAAGTGGTCGAACAGCGCCTTCCAGAGGTTCCGGTGCTCGACGGCGAAGCTGAGATATCCCTGCGCCAGGTTGCGCAGCCGGTCGGTCGGCGGCCGGTCTTTGGCCTCGGGCAGGGTGAGCCTCGCCTCCAGCGCCTTCAGTGTGGCGGAGTTGACGTGGATGACGAGCTCGGCGAGGTCTGAAAAGACCGTGTAGAGGCCGCCGAGCGCGCAGCCGGCATCCTGGGTGATGTCGCGGGCTCTAAGGTTCGTCAGCCCGTCGCGGGCGATCCGCTCGCGCGCCGCCTCGATCAGCCGCGCCTTCAGGTCTTCGCGTTTTTCTTCTCGCCTACCGGCCATTAACCATTCCACTTCGATTTTTTGAACGACGTTCAAAATTTATCTTGAACGTCGTTCATGATTCTGGCATAACACCTCTCGTGAACAACGTTCATAAACCGGAGGAAGGAAATGTTCAAACTGATTTCCATTTTGTTGCGGGGCAGGGCGCATGATGCCGAACAGGCTTTTGCCGATCGCCACGCCGTGCCGCTGCTTGCCCAGCAGATCCGCGATGCCGCCCAATCGATCCAGTCGGCCCGCCGCAGCGTCGCCGTCGCCATCGCCCAGAACGAGCAGGAGAGGGTGCAGCACGCAGCAATCGTCGCCCGCATCGCCGATCTGGAAAACCGCGCCTCCGCTGCACTGGCGAAGGGCAATGAGGCCCTGGCCCGCGAGGCGGCCGAGGCGATCGCCTATCTCGAGGCCGAGCGCGATGCATCCGAGAAGGCGCAAGCCCAGTTCACCACCTCAATCGACAAGCTGAAGGCGATCGTCCGTGCTTCCGAGGCGCGGCTGCAGGAACTGCAGCGCGGCGAGCGGCTGGCCCGCGCCACGCAGGAGGCGCAGAAGCTCGATGTCGTCGTGGCCGGTCCAGGCCTTGCGACGCTCGACGATGCCGAGGAGACCCTGGCCCGGCTTCGCCTGCGCCAGAGCCAGAACGAGCTGACCGCGGCCGCCCTGAAGGACATGGAAGGCGCCATCCGCCCGGCCGGCATCATCGAAAAGCTTGCCAATGCCGGCTGCGGGGCGCCGCTGCGCTCATCCGCCGATGATGTGCTGGCGCGGCTGAAGAGCCGCATCACGCCTGCTGCTTGAAATTGCATCCATCCAACCATCCATCCATCGAACCATAGGGACCACTGATATGAACGACAGTTTCCAGAAACATTCCGCCAGCTGGGTCAGCTTCTCCTACATCTCCTTCGGCTCGGCCGCCTTCATGCTGGCGCTCGGCCTCTACATGATGCCGCTCGATCTCTGGGGCAAAGGCTATCTCGCCATGGGTATCCTGATGCTGGTGCAGACCACGGTGAACATCACCAAGACGCTGCGCGACAATGCCGAATCCGAGAAGCTGATCCGCAAGGTCGAGGATGCCCGCACGGAAAAACTGCTCGTCAAATTCAATCGTAGCGATGAAGATTGATCTTCCTTAACCACAGCGCAGAGTTGTTGCCGCATTCAACCAATGGGTAACAACTCTGTGGCCTTCTCGACCTGCCGAAAGAGGAACGAGCCCGTGCAACACAATCTGATGACATCAAGGAAATTCGCGCCGCTGTTCTGGACCCAGTTCCTCACGGCCTTCAACGACAATTTTCTGAAGAACACCCTGGTGTTCCTCATTCTGTTCAAGATGTCGGCGAGCGAGGGGGCTGCCCTGGTGACGCTGGCCGGCGTCATCCTCATCGTCCCCTTCCTGCTGCTCTCGGCGCTCGGCGGCGAACTCGCCGACAAGCACGACAAGGCGAAGATCGCCGAACTCTTGAAACGCTGCGAGATCGCCATCGCCGCCCTTGCAGTCGTCGGCCTCGGCTTTTCCTCCATCTTCGTGCTGATGGCAGCGCTCTTCGGCTTCGGCGTCGTCTCGGCGCTGTTCGGGCCGATCAAATACGGCATCCTGCCCGATCATCTCGATCGCCGCGACCTTCCGAAGGCCAATGCCTGGATCGAGGGCGGCACCTTCATCGCCATCCTCGCCGGCACGATCATCGCCGCCTTGGCCTTCTCAAGCGGCGACAATGTGCTGATCTTCGGCACGATGATGATGGGGCTTTCGGTGCTCTGCTGGCTCGCCAGCCGGATGATCCCGCCCACCGGCTCCAAGGCGCCGGATCTGGAGATCGACCGCAATGTCATCCGCTCCAGCTACACGCTGGTCATGGAAATCCGCGCCGATAAACGGCTGTGGCGTTCGGCTCTGATGAATTGCTGGTTCTGGCTGGTCGGCGCCTTCGTTCTGTCGATCCTGCCGACCATGGTGACCGAGCTGCTCGGCGGCTCCGAGCTTGTCGTGCCCGCCTATCTCACCGTCTTTGCCATCGCCGTCGCCGTGGGCTCCGGCATTGCCGCCTGGATGTCGTCGGGCCGCATCGTGCTGCTGCCGGCCCCTGTCGGCACGGCGCTGCTCGGGCTCTTCAGCCTCGATCTCGCCTGGAACCTCTGGGGCCTGCAATCCACGACCCACGCGACGACGATCCTCGATTTCTTCGCCGGTCAAAACACCATCCGCGTCGCCATCGATCTCGCCGGCATGGCGATCGCGGGCGCCTTCATCGCCGTTCCCACCTTCGCCGCGCTGCAGACCTGGGCGCATGAGGATCGCCGCGCCCGCGTCATCGGTGCCGCCAACGTGCTGTCGGCGCTGTTCATCACCGTCGGCCTCGGCCTCGTCGCCGTCATCCAGGCGCTCGGCGCCTCCATTCCGCAGATTCTGATCGGCCTCGGCATCCTCAATTTCGCCGTCGCCTGGCTGATGCTGAAGACGCTGCCGACCAATCCCTTCCGCGATTTCATCTCGATCCTGTTCCGCGCCTTCATGCGCCTCGAGGTCGAGGGGCTGGAGAATATCAAGAAGGCCGGCCGGGCGCCGATCATTGCGCTCAACCATGTCAGCCTGCTCGACGGCGCCCTGGCGCTCGCCATCACCGAGGAAGAGCCGACCTTCGCCGTCGATTACAAGATCGCCCAGGCCTGGTGGGTGCGGCCCTTCCTGAAAATGTGCAAGTTCCTGCCGCTTGACCCCACAAAGCCGATGGCGACGCGCTCGCTGATCAAGGTGGTGCAGGACGGCAGCCCGATCGGCATCTTCCCCGAGGGCCGCCTGACGGTGACGGGAACGCTGATGAAGGTCTATGACGGGGCGGCCATGGTCGCCGACAAGACCGGTTCGATGGTGGTGCCGGTCAAGATCGACGGGCTGGAGAAGAGCTATCTCTCCTATCTCGATAATGGCAAGATCCGCCGCCGGCTGTTTCCCAAGGTCAAGGTCACCATTCTCGAGCCGGTGAAGCTCGAAGTAGCGCCGGAGCTGAAGGGCCGCAAGCGCCGCACGGCGGCAGGCGCTGCCCTTTATCAGGTGATGTCGAACCTGCTGTTCGAGACCGCCGATACCTCGTCCACCGTGCTCGGCCGCGTCATTCAGGCGGCCCAGGAATTCGGCATGAAAAAACTCGCCGTCGAGGATCCGGTCACCGGCAGCCTCACCTATGGCAAGCTCTTGACCGGTGCGGCCGTGCTCGGCGCCAAGTTCCGGGCGCGCTTCCCGGAAGCAAACATCGGCGTCATGCTGCCGAATGCCAATGGCGCCGCCGCCACCATTCTCGGCGTCATGAGCGCGGGCAAGGTGCCGGCCATGCTGAATTTTACGGCGGGTGCGGCCAATATCCTCTCCGCCTGCAAGGCCGCCGAGATCAAGCACGTGTTGACCTCGCGCGCCTTCGTTGCCCAGGCCAAGCTCGGCCCGGTGATCGAGGAGCTGCAAAAGCAGGTAACGATCGTCTGGCTCGATGATCTCAGAGCCGAAGTCAGCTTCGTCGACAAGATCCGCGGTCTGCTGCGCAAGGGCCGGCCGTTGGTGAAGCGCCAGCCGGACGATCCGGCCGTCATCCTCTTCACCTCAGGTTCGGAGGGCACGCCGAAGGGCGTGGTGCTGAGCCACCGCAATATCCTGTCGAATGCCGCCCAGGCCGCCGCCCGCATCGATTTCCACAGCGGCGACAAGGTGTTCAACATCCTGCCGGTGTTCCATTCCTTCGGGCTGACGGCCGGCACCGTGCTGCCGCTGATCTCAGGCGTGCCGGTCTATTTCTATCCGTCGCCGCTGCATTACCGCATCGTGCCGGAACTGATCTATGTCTCCAACGCCACGATCATCTTCGGCACCGATACCTTCCTCAATGGTTACAGCAGGACGGCGCATCCCTACGACTTCCGCTCGATCCGCTATATCTTCTCCGGCGCCGAGCCGGTGAAGGCGGCCACCCGCCAGACCTATATGGAAAAATTCGGCCTGCGCATCCTGGAAGGTTATGGCGTCACCGAGACCGCGCCGGTCATCTCAATCAACACGCCGATGTACAACAAGTCGGGCACGGTCGGCAAAATCCTGCCTGGTATGGAATGGAAGCTCGAACCGGTGCCCGGCATCGAGGAGGGCGGCCGGCTGCATGTGCGCGGCGCCAATGTCATGGCCGGTTACCTCCGCGCCGAAAAGCCCGGCGTGCTCGAGCCGCTCGCCGATGGCTGGCACGATACCGGCGACATCGTCACCATCGACGAGGACGGCTTCGTCAAGATCCGCGGCCGCGCCAAGCGCTTCGCCAAGATCGGCGGCGAAATGATCTCGCTCGCCGCCGTCGAAACGCTCGCCGCCGAACTGTGGCCGGGCTCACTCTCGGTCGTCTCCTCGCTGCCCGACCCCAAGAAGGGCGAGCGTCTGGTGCTCCTGACCGACGCGCCGACAGCCACCCGCGCCGAATTCCTCGCCTTCGCCAAGTCGAAGGGCGCGATGGACATGATGGTCCCGGCCGAGGTCACCATCGGCAAGGTGCCGGTGCTGGGCTCCGGCAAGGTCGATTTCGTCGCGGCGCGCAAGCTGGCGGAGAGCGTGGCCGAGAAGGGGGAGGCGGCGTAGGCGCGGCGTGGCTTCGGGGGCGTCGCGTTCTGCGGCACCCCCTCTGCTACGCAGCCAACAGACACACGCTGCCGTTGCCGGCCTCTGGCGGGAGCGTCCCCTCAACCTCCCTCATTCCTGTGCTCGTCACAGGAATCCAGCCACCGCGCGTCGGCGCGGTGAACGACTCTCATGCAGTGAAGCAGGATCTCCCGCGCCCAAGGACTTGGGCGCACTGGCCTGCCCGGCAGGACAGAGGAGGGAGCCCCCGCCACCACGCGCCAACAGAAGCGCACCACGACCGGCTAACTCACCGCGCCCGCTCCGTCGTCTCCAGCCGCAACCCCAGCACCAGCGGCACGGCGAGCGCGTAGACGGCGACGACCGATAGCCAGATGGCGCCCGGCCATTCCTCTTGGAAGAGGAAATAGAGGCTGGAAAAGCCGAGCGGCGCGACGATCGAGGCGAGGCTGACGGCTGAGGCCAGCACGCCCTGGAACTGGCCCTGGCTATTTTCATCGACCTGCCGGGTCGCCAGCGACTGCAGCGCCGGCACGCCGATGCCGCCAAGCGCAAAGACCGGCATGATCGCGAAGATCATCCAGCCCTGGCCGGCGAAGGCCATGACGGTGAGAGCGAGTGAGACGGCGGCAACACCCACGAGGATCGCGGCGCGTTCGCCGAGCAGCCGGACCGCCGGCCCCGGCAGCAAGGCCTGGGCAAATGTCTGGCAGATGCCGAAGGCGCCCAGCGAAAGGCCGATCGACAGCCCGTTCCAGTGAAAGGCCTCGCTGCCCCACAGCGCCCAGCAGGTGCCGTAGGCCTCGCCGGTGGCGCTGAAGATGAAGAACAGGGTGACGACCGGCAGCAGGCTTTTGACCTCCAGCACCGACCGCAGCGGTTTCAGCGGATTGAGCGCCGCCAGATCGATCGCCTCGCGGCTGCCCGGGCGCGATTCCGGCAGGATGAAGAAGGCAAGCAGCAGGTTGGCGCCATTGAGCACGGCGGCTGCGATAAACGGCAGCCGCAGCCAATGATCGCCGAGCACGCCGCCGGCGACCGGGCCGATGATGAAGCCGAGGCCGAACATGGCGTTGAACAGGCCGAAGCGGCGGGCGCGTTTCTCCTCCGGCGAAATGTCGGTGATATAGGCGGTGGCGACCGAGATATTGGCGCTGGTCAGCCCGGCGATCGCCCGGCCGACGAACAGCAATGCGAGATTGGGCGCAAAGGCGAGGAACAGGTAGTTGACGGCGGCGCCGGCGAGCGAAATCAGCAGCACGGGCCGGCGGCCGAGCCGATCGCTCAGCGCCCCGAGCACCGGCGCGAAGATGAACTGCATCACCGCATAGAGCGCCGTCATCGTGCCGATATACGGTGCGACGTTTTCGGCATGGGTGATATCGCGCAGCAGCGACGGCAGGATCGGGAAAATCAGCCCGATGCCGACGGCATCGAGGACAATGGCGGTAAAGATGACGATAAGGGATCTGGTCATGGGTGCGTTCCGGGTCGACGCAAGCCCGCAGGACCGTCAGCGCCTCCCTGATTTTTCCAAATCACGGAATTGCATCGGGACGCCGATGGCTCACGATAAGGCCTGATCTTTGTCAGGCGATTGGTTTCTAGGGGGTGCTGGCCAAACCATGGCTGATGCGCATGGCTGGCGTGTACTCGACCGCCTGGACGACCCATTCGTCCACCTGTTTACTCCGCCACTGAGCGGATCAAGGGAGGCAGTCGCTTTTCGCGACGGGCAAGACATACGCCGGATGGTTGAGTAGGGCAAGCCTGTTTTTGTGTGGGGGATGGTTGCCGGTGTGAGGTTTTGTGGCGCCGTCGATCAATTCTCTGCCGTGTTTCAAGTGAGACCGACGAGGACCTCCAACAGAATGGAAGGTGAACTCAGAAAGCCTCCCGCCACGAGGCCAACGAAGCCAAGCGCCAGCGCTCCAGCAATTCCGTGGCTCTCCCAGCCGTAATGGGCCCCCAGGGCCGTTGCCGTCATGACGATCGAAAATGTCCACACGATCTTGACCAGTGAAATCAAGCGCCGCCCAATCGTTCGTCTTTCTTCTGCCTCGGCCAAACCAACCTTCTCGAGCGCTTCCCTGCCACATTGAAGCATTGCAATTTTTAGGGGCATCATCAACGGGGCGAAGTATCGAAGGGAAGAGATGGTAAACGCGCGCCCGCACGGTTCGCGCGGCACGGCATGCCCTCTCTCCAGCCTCATCCTGAGGCGCGTAGCCCGCAGGGCGGAGCCTCGAAGGACGGGGCTGGCCACCGCAGCCACCCGCCCTCTTCCTTCGAGGCCCCTGCGAGGCACCTCAGGATGAGGGCTGATCGTTGTGCGTGCCGCCTGGAGATCGAAAGACCGGCGGCAGCGGCCCCTGGGGTCGAGATGGGTGGATGGGGGTGGGCTTCGCGGGGATATTATGAACGCCGCACCCCCAATGACGCGTTTCGCCTGTCGTTCGGCGCATATGAGGTTGTCTCGCCGGGGCAGTCGCTTCACCATGAAGGGAACTTCAGCTCCGGGAACAGACAGGCAGGCCATGACCGATATCGCGCAGATGCAGGAACAGCGATTGAGCGCCCTTCGACAGACTGCGTCGGGTGCGCCGAAGCTGCCGTCCAACCCGTTCTTCGGCGTCGGGCCGATCACCGATGCGACGACCGATGAAGTGGATAGCCGCCTGCGGCGCATCGCCTTCGACGCCTGGATCGAGAAGACCTATCGCAAGTTCGACGATCAGGGCAACGATATCGGCGGCTTCACCACGGCCGAGATTTCCCGCAGCATGCATCGTGGCTATCCGGCCGATAGGATCCTGACCGACATGATGCGGGCGATCCATCGTTATTTCGGCTTTCCCAAGACCAACCGCATGGCGGTGGGCCTCGGCGGCGGCCATAGCGGTTTCACCGTCTGCATCCAGCACCTGATGAATGCCAACGACGCCGCCCAGCGCGTCTATGTCGACACGCCGCGGCCGGAGAGCGATCCGTCCAGGGCCGCCGGCTTCTTCCGCCAGTCCTGGGCGACGCAGCTGATCGAGATGCAGCGTTTCGCCGAAAAGGGCTGCGAAAGCCGCATCCATTTCGCCGCCTCCGAGGGCGTGATCCCGACGGCGGCCGAACTGTCCAGCCTCGGCGTTTCGATCTTCGTCGGCGTCGGCCACGAGACGACGGGCGCCAATGCCTATACCAGCGCCGAAATCCACGAATTGCTGAATTGGCTCGACGGCGACCCGGCCAACCGCCATGCGGTGTTCGACGCCACCTCGATGCTCGGCGCCATGCCGTGGGAGCCCGAGCTCGTCAGCGCCGTGATGGCGAAATGCTGCCTGTTCATGCCGTTCCAGAAGGCGATCGGCGGGATTTCAGGCTATTTCGTCGCCTCCTTCACGCCGCATGCGCTGGCGCTGATCGAAAAGAACCAGCAGGATCCCGCCTGGGCGATCCCGCGCCAGCTGAAGATCGCCCCGCCGATCGATCCGCGGCAGCCGTTTTCGGCCAAGCGCTCCGTCGATGCCGGCCCGTTCTTCGATCCGGCCGAAGACCGCATGCTCGGCGGCGTCATCAACACCTATAGCGCGCTCGCCTTTGCCGAGACCACCTTCGGCCTGCTGCAGTCGGAAGCCCGGGTCGGCTCGATCGTCGAGCTCAACCGCCGCTCCGCCGCCAACCGCGCGGTGATCGACGAATGGGTCAAGTCGCACCCGCTGCTGTCGCTGACCGTCACCGACGCCGAGCGCCGCGGCGCCGCGGTGACGCTGTTGAAGGTCGAGGACGACGGCATCACCGATGCCGGCATCCACGCCCGCATCATCGCCCGTTCCAAGCAGCTGCTCGGTTATGAGGGCATCACCCATCCGAACGGCGAATACGAGCCCGGCCTCGATGCCGCCCGCTACGTCAACGCCTTCCCCGGCACCCCCGGCGATTACCGCGCCTGGGTCGGCGGCATCCGCGAACCCGACGATGTCGTCGCCCTCCTGGAAAACCTGCAATATGCCTATCTCCGCGCCAAGATCGTCGTGCTCGAGGAGGAGCTGGCGAAGAACGGCGTGACCTTCGAGGCCCCTGCCAAGGCCAACGGCGCCGTGCGCAAGGACGATCCGAACCGCGCCTATACGGTGCTGATCGCCGATCTCGTTGGCCTGCGTTTCGGCGCCGGCGGCGAGCCCGATTACAGCGAGGTCAAGGCCTATATCGAGGAGAAGGGCGGGGCCTTCCATCTCGGCCCGCTCAATGATCGCGCCGGCCTCGAAAAGGGCCGCATCCATTTCTTCTATCAGCCGAACCTCAGCACCGAGGCGGAGATCCTGCCGCAGACCGACAAGGGCCAGTATGACGCGCTGATCGCGGCGGCGACCTTCATCCCGAAGGCCTCCGTCTTTTCGCTCGGCGGCGTGCGCATCGGCGCCGGCACCGGCAATATGGGCTCGGCTTCCTGGGGCGGCGGCAATGGCGAGGGCGGCAATGCGCCCCTGATGAACACGCCCGGCATCAACAGCCGGGCGACCGCCCAGATGGCTCTCAAGGCGATCCTGAAGGTCGTGCCCGACCTGCCGGTCGACCGGCTTCACCGGATGGTCGCCGGCGGCGATTTCGATACCGGCCGCCAGCTCAAGGATTTCCCGACGGCAAAGCTCGAGGGCCGCAAGCTTGCCGTTCTCGGCTACGGCAATATCGGCCGCGAAGTCGCCAAGCTCGCCAAGGCCTTCGGCATGAAGGTGGCGATCTATGCCCGCGAGCATCACAAGCGCTGGATCGAGGCCGAAGGCTTCGACTATGCCGCAAGCCCTGTGGAAGCGGCAAGCGGCGCCGACGTGCTCTCCGTCCATATCGGCCTCGGCCGGCTGGATGCCGCGACCGGCACCTATTCCAATGCCGGCACCGTCGATGGCAAGGTGCTCGGCGCCATGAAGGACGGCGCGGTGCTGGTCAATTACGACCGCGGCGAAGTCGTCGATCCCTATGCGCTCGATGCCGCACTTGCCTCCGGCAAGATCGCCCATGCGGCAATCGACGCCGATCTCTTCAGGGATGCCGCGACCGGCACGCTGAGTGGCCCGATGCTGCCCTACCTGCCGCTCGAAGCGCGCCATAAGGGCAAGCTCGAGCTCCTGCCGCACGCCGCCGCCGACACCGACCACCCCTCGCGGGTGACCGGCGCCAGGCAGGCGGTCGACCAGATCTTCGACGTCATCCGCTTCAAGTCCGTCGTCAATCTCAAGGGCGATCTGCCGGAAGGTTACGTCTCCGGCGGCAGCCGCACCCCGGCTGGCATCGGCAAGGTGACGAAGCAGGTCGTGGCTGAAGCTGGCGGCAAGGCAGAGCTTCTGGAAGAGCTGCGTCAGACCTCGGAAAAGATCGCCGCCATCACCGGCGCGCTTTCGGTCGTTTCCGACCAGGATCACCGCCAGCGGATCGTCGAGCGTTACACGAGCCTGCTCGTCGAGAATGCCGATCGGCAGCGCGCGCTTCTCGACCAGCTCGGCCTCTACGGCCCGGCGGAGGGGCCGCACGGCACAACCTAACATCATCATTCGTTCCGTGATGTACCCGGGGCCCTTCGTGCGGAGTGCTTTGAGGCTGCACTTGTGGAGCCCAAAACAAAACAGGCGGCACATCGGCCGCCTGTTTTCGTGTCTTCAGGTTGCCCGTTACTTCTCTTCCGGCGCCAGGAATTCTGCGCAATAGGACGGGCCGTTGACACCGGGAATGTCGGCGACGGTGCGGATGTCGCGGATCGTGTAATCCGAGCTGGTGGTGATTTCGGCCTGGCAGCGCAGATAGGCGGTGCGGGCGGCGGAAATCTGCTTGCCGCGCTTGCCGTCGGCGCCTTCGGCATATTTTGCCGGAATGCGCACGGTCTTGTAGCCGCCGCGCCAGGTATAGACGGTGGTGGCGCCTTGCTCGCTGTCGCTGATCGGCGGCCCGTAGGCGGCAAAGAAGATGCCGGCCGATTTGCCGACCCAGCGGGCCTCGATCGGATTGCCGGCGGAAGGAATGGTGGTGCATCCGGCAAGCCCAATTGCAAGCCCGGCCGCGGTGATGGTGCGGAGTTTCATCGTGTCGTCCCTGATCTCAAGCGCAGTGGCTGCGAATCCGCTCGCTACGCGCGGTTTCGCCTGTCCCGTCGAGCCCTTTAGCGCGGAACCCGGCAAAAGAAAATTGCCCCTGTGGCACTTCAAGACGATTTGCTTCGGGTGTGTCTTTTTGCAGCAGCAGCGCATCGCCGGCTCTATCATCAACCCGTCAAAAATTCCGCCGGATTTTTGGAATTTGGTGCTTGTGCAACCAGATAGGCTGTTCTATAGAAGCGCCGCTGGTCACGGAGTGTAGCGCAGTCTGGTAGCGCACCACGTTCGGGACGTGGGGGTCGAGTGTTCGAATCACTCCACTCCGACCAGCTAGAAACCCCGCTCCGGCGGGGTTTTTCATATCAGCAAAAATCCCCCAGGATGTTCCCCGACTTCGGATCCGTCACGGTTTGCCTAAACGCCGTAACGCACGGGGTCTTCGCCGACTTCCGCCATGCCTTCGGCAAGGGTGGACATCAGCTGTTCACGGCGAGCTGGTCGCATCAATGACAGTCCGCGTGCTATGGCCTCACGCCACGACTGGCCGCGTTCCCACGCCTCGCAATAGGCGAGCGCAAGATCGGAATGGCGGCGGGTGGCGCCCATCGCTTCGAAGAGGTGGGATGCCTGCTGCACGTCCTTTTCGCGTTTGAGCGCGCCGTTGTCGTCGTTCTGTCTGCGCGAGGCGACGATCAGCTTGTGGACGGCGTAGCGCTCCGGAGCGGGAACGTTGACCGTAACGCCGCTCTTGTGAAGGAGAACGGTCCTGATCGGGTTGTAGATGAGGTAATCGAGAAACCGAAGAGGCTCTGCGGAAATTCCCCCAAGCGCCGGCATGTCGGCGGGCTTGTTCTGGTTGTCGTCGCTGCCGGTATTCGGTGTCAGGAACTCGACCTTGTAGTTCCTCGAATTCACGAACTGGGTCGAGCGTGTGGGATGGTTGAGATGCGGCACCTCCCGGAAGGTCGGATCCAGCTTTTCGAGAACCTCTCGAATGGGCGGAATGCTGTCGCCGACCGCCGTCGAGATCGAATGAAACTGGGCGAAGTCGGCGTCGCCCGTCTGCATCAGCGCGATCGGCAGTCGAACGCCGAGCACGCCGGAATAGGTGTGGAATGCCACGGTGCCGACGAGAACCGCGCGCAGGCGGAACAGTCCTGCATTGGCTAACGCCTCGATGACATCGCCGGTAAACCTCGGCGGCGCGTTCATGCCGCCTTCTCTGGTCAGAGTGGCCACCATGCGCCGCCGGTTTCTGAGATCGTCCTTGATCGCGCCGAATTCGCCGACCCTTTTCGTGACCTCCTCGTCGCTTTTCGGCCCGACATAGGAGCGTTTGACGCCGTCTTGGCCGGGAAGGTCGAAATACCAGTATTCCTTGCCCTTCACCGGGACGGAGACGAAGCGCCCCTCCAGCGGAAACTCGGCGACGAAGCTTCCATCCAGCGAACGCTGACCGAGCTCGGCCAGCATGGTCTGATACATCAGGTCGATCTCGCGGACGGGCATGGATTCTCTCGCGTTATAACTTTCCTGAAAAAAGATTATAACTCCGATTTCCATCGGCGGAAAGCCCGGCCTTCTCCATAGTTATAACTTTCCTGCGGAAAAGTTATAACGACGCGTGATTGCACCGCAACGCGGTACATCGGCGCTGCCCGAATTGGCTTTATGCGCCGATTTTCGAATCAACCGGAACGAGTCCCAAAGTGATTCGTTGAGTCGCGTTCGGTGTGAGATACTGCGCCATGAGCAAGCGACGAAGCTTCAAACCGGTGAAGATCACCATCAATGGCAAGGTCAGGACGGTCTATAATGTCGTTCAGGCCGGCAACGCTTTGCTGAATGACTGGCCCGACCAGACGCCGGCGGCCAAGGTTGCCGAGCGGCTTGTGCTTGACGTCTTCAACGATGCCGCCGAGCCCGAGCAGGTGCGCCGCGCCTTCATTACCGCGGCCAAGGCGAGCGATATCAAATATAGTTCCTGATCGGCGGTGCTGGGCTAAGCTTGGGCTTACTTCCAAGATACGTGCTCCTGATTGGCGAGGTCCTCGCTCTTGAACCGCGTCTCCATCCAGGCGGCGGTGACGATCGCGGCGAGGAAGCCGAAGGCGAGGCAGGTGATGGCCTGCTTGCGCCAGGAGATGAAGGTGACCGGCGCCGGGGTGAGGGGCTTTTGCGCGCATTCACCGAGCGGGCAGGCGCAGCCGGAAAAGGCCTTGACGATGCAATCGGCAGACATTTCCGCTCCCCTCAGGCGTAAAGCTGATCGTGATCGGTCGTGCCCATAATCTCACGGGCATAGCGGTAATGCTCCTCGACGGAGGCCGCGGCACCCCGCAGCCAGGAGGGGCCGCGGATTAAATGTTCGGGGCGGCGGAGGAAGGCAAAGCCTAGGGCGCCCATGCGCTGGGCCTCGATCGCCATATAGGCGCTGCAGTCGCCGATCCTCAGCGCGCCATTCCAGCGGGCGTCGCGCCTGCTTTCCACGGTCTCGATATTGCGGATGTGCTGCATCACCCTGTCCCCTCACGCGCCTCTCATCGATCTGCGATAAAGGTATATATAATACCTTATCGCGTCAATGGATGCAGGTATAAAAAATACCTCACAGATTGACGGGGTATGAATCATAGGCGTATGCCTGCCGCCAGTGATTGGGCGACCGGGTGCAACTCCCGAGCTGACGAAGCCCAGCGGCGCGGGAAGCGAAAGTCCTTAAGTGCGCTGTCAGAAAATCAGGACGAGGGCGAAGCGAATGGCCCCTCTGGCACGTGTCCCATCCCGGCTCCGGCCTTCAGGACCTTGGCCAATGCTCTCCCGGCTTCATGGGCTTTGCTCATGGGGTAGGGGGAAGCTTTGGCCGGAACCCTCCCTCACCAGCCTTCAGGAGCGAAGACAGAGAGATAGAAAACAAGGTTCTCTTGGAGTCTGATGCTGCGAGAAAAACGGCAGGGCGCAACGAGATCGAAATCGCCGGCGAGGGTGGCCGAGCCCGGGCCTTGGGTCGCCGAGTTGGATTCATGGGAGAGGGCTGCCGAACGATATTCCTTGCGGCCGTTCCATCCCGGCGGTAACGCGGGCGGTGCGTGCACGACGTCCGGAGCTGTTGCGGTTTTTGATTAAAGAGGGTGTCTCGCACGATCCTGGTTGCCGGATCGGGGAAATCGGAGTGGGATCCTACAGGCCGTACATCGCGCGCGCGGCGCTGAAGGCCAGGAGAAGCACCGCTGATGTGACGATGTAGAACCAGATTCTGCCGGCGCGAGAGGAAGGGCGGATCATCTTGGTTTCCTTGATAAATATGGCCTATCCGCGACAAGCTTGGATCCCTACATCTCGATGATCGACCGACGCACGCGGCCGACGATGGTGACGGCGCCCTGGAAATCCGGCGGCGGCACGTCCTCATAAGAAGCGGGCTGAAAGGGCGGGTTGTCGTTCGGGCGATAGCGCTTGTAGGTGGCGGCCCCCGTCTCGTCGGCGACGACATAAAGCGCGTTCGGCGCCAGGCGCTTGTCGCGAAGGTTGACGAAGATGATCGAGCCCGGCGGCGAGATCTTGTTCATCGAATTGCCTTCGACCTCGAGCGCGATCCATTCGCCATCAGGCAGATCGAGGGCGGCGACGGTCGGGAATTCCGAAAAGTCGGTGATCGGCGCCTGCTCGCTCAGCTGGCCGGCGCTGACCCAGGAGATCTTCGGCACGTCGGCGACAGAGACCGGCAGCTCATCCGGATCGAGCGCGTTGCCGGTGCCGAACTGCAGCCAGTTGAGATTGACCTTGAAGGCGCGGGCGTATTTCTTCGCATCGGCAATTCCGAAGCCGTTGCGGCCGGACTCATGCGCCTTGTAGACATTCGCATTCCAGCCGAACCGGTCGACGATCGCTTTCGGCCCGGCAAAGCCCGCGTTTTTCCGGGCCATGACCAGCCGCTTTGCGCGTTCTTCGCGCTCAAATTGTTCCTGATCTTTCAACATGATATAAAAAATACCCCATTCTAGGGTATATGTCATGCTTTTTTCTGCTTGACGTGCGGGGTATTAAATGTACCCTATACGCATGAAAAACAGCCAAAACATCAACGCCTCCATCCAGGCGACAGTCGGTCCATTCCAGCGCGAAAACGCCCGCTACACCGGCTGCCCGAACTGCGGCAAGGCGCTGTCGATCGCCGAGGTGATCGAGCGCCATTGCGAAAATTGCGGCCGGCAGACCAGCCCGAAGGAGATGCGGCAGATAGCCGATCGACCCGGCGCGTCTGCGCTCACCGATCCCGACAGCCTCACGCCTCCCTGACGGCTCTCGGTGGCCGGCGTCGTCGCCCTCCCTCGGCGACGCCGGCAGCTGTTCCCCGGGCGGCCGTCGCCGCCGATGAACTCACATGAAGCAACTGGCAGCGCCCGCTTCGGCCGCAACGGCCCGCTGCGCTTGAAATGGACAAGAAGGATCATCCCGGCATGAACGCGCTCGAGCTCTTCCGCACCGGCAGGGACTACATCGAAATCGCAGCCATTCTCGGCATGTCGGTGCCTTCGGTGGAAAGCGAGATCCACCGGCTTCGAAGCGCCGAGAAGGGCGATACCGTCCAGCAGGATCATGCCGGCGCGGAGATCCGCCGCTTTCCGCATCGGATTAGACCGGGCACGCGGGTGAATTTTGCCGGCGGACAGCGGCGGCGGGTTTGAGCGGCGGGAGAAAGGAAAACGGCATGGCGAAGGACACAATGAGCAAGGACATCATGGACATCCTCAGCCCGGTGCTGGGGGAGGAGCTGGCGGCGGCGGTCATCGAGCATCGCAGGCGCACGCTGAGGAAGCCGCTGACGGCTTACGCCGCCCGCATCCAGGCCAGGGAATATCTGCTGACCGGCGATCCGGCCGGCGCTGCCGAGATGCAGATCTTCCGCGGCTGGCAGGCGATCAAATGCGACTGGTACCTCAAGGAGAAGGCGAGGGAAGCCGGGTCGATCAACAGCAGCACGAGAAGGACGACAGTCGATGCCGCAAGAGATTTCCTCTCCGGTGAAGATCATAGCGGGGATGCTTTCGGGTTTCCCGGCATCATCAGGCACTGATCCCGACATGCAGATCCGCGCCTATCTGCTGGCCATCGACGGCATCCCGCTGGAGGCCGTCTGGCAGGCGGCCAAACTGTTCATTTCAGGCAAGGTCAGGAATCATAACCGCGCCTTCGCACCGAGCTCGGCCAGTTTCGCCGAGCAATGCCGCCGGCAGCAGGCGGCGATTACGGCGCAAAGCCGCCCGCGCGTCGCGCCGGCGCCCGAGCCGCCGCAGCCGAAGGTCGCGGCCTACAAGATGCAGCTCTTGCGCGACGCGGCCAATGGCAGCCGCAGCGCCAGGCGGGAGCTGGCGAAGATGTTTCCCGACAACCCGATCATTGCACGAGCCACACGACACGAGGAGGCATTGAGGTGAGAAGCCTGTTCTGGACGGAAGACAAGATCGTCAAGGCGCAGAAGCTCTGGCAGCAGGGGCTCTCGGCAAGAGAGATCGCCAACCTGTTCGGCTCGAAGAAGAACACCGTCATCAACATGACGCACCGCAACCGCGACAGGTTCCCCGCCAGGCAGGACACCCGGCAGTCGCCGCCCGAGACCCGCGAGGCGCCGACGCCGATCCGCCACCCCGACCGCGTCACGCGGGTGACCTTGTCGGGGGCCCATGTGACGATGCCGCGCGTGCCCTGCATCGATGGGCCGGCGTCATGAGCCCGCCCATCAAGAGCAGCGTCACCCCGCGCGAAACCGAAATCATCGGCTGGATGGCGGCCGGAAAGACCGCCGCCGAGATCGGCACTATTCTCGCCATCTCCCCCATCACCGTGAACACACACATCGCCAACGCCAAGGCGAGACTCGGCGTCTTCAAGGACACCGCACTGGTCGCCGCCGCGCTGCGCAACGGCATCATTCGATAGAAGGACAATCAGCATGGGTGGCAAAGCAGCCAAGGTAAAGACACAGCGGGCCAACAAGGGCGCCGGCCGGCCGCGCAAGGAAAATGTCGAGCGTTTTCCCTGCGGCAAGATCAAGCCTTTCGAGACCGAGAAGGACAATATCAGCGTCGCGATAGCAGCCCGCAGGCGCATCCACGGCTTCGGCCGAACGGTCGACGACGAGACGGTCAAGAGCCCGTTTGCCGGTTATACGCTGGGGCGCATGTTCCTCGACGGCCTGATTTCCGCAGAGCAGCGCCAGGCCGGCGACGACTATGCCGAGGCCATGGCCCGCTACCACAAAACCACCGGCATCCCGGCCCCGAGCCCCAGGGCGCAATCGCTCTTTTCCGTCAAGGGCCACGAAGGCGAAGTCACCGAAAGCCTCGCCGACCGGGCCCGCAAGGCCAGCAACCGCATGATGGCGCTGCAGGCCATCCTGCTGCGCTGCCAGGACGGCCCGCAGGTGCGCAGCACCGTCTATAACGTCACGGTGATGGACTACGAACACCTGCGCCAGATGCCGCCGCAGCAATTGCTCTGGCTGCGGCGCGGGTTGATCGCGCTGCGCGGGGCGAGGGGTGGGTGATGGGGGCGTGGTCAGGCGCATGTCCAGCCGTCGATTTGGCGGCATGAATACGGATGGCCGCCTTTTTGGCATGACCATAGCGAAACTGGCCCCTTTCTCCGCTATCGCTGCGTTTGCCACAGAGCTCACCCCACCCTCCGTCCTCCTCGGGCTTGACCCGAGGATCCACGCCGGCCTTAGTTGCGGGCATGGATCCCAGGCTAGAGCCACCGGCTGCTCGGTTGGCGACCGCCCCTCACCCTAGCCCTCTCCCCGTAAAACGGGGCGAGGGGACGTGCCCTGCGAGAGGTAAGTGGGAACGGAGAGGTTGCGGCTATGTCCCTTCGCCCCGCAGGCGGGGAGAAGGTGCCGGCAGGCGGATGAGTGGCAGGCGGCGATCTCCAAGGGCCGCAGTTTTCTACTGCTTGCGCCTAAAGCGTTGAGAAACGTTGGAAAACAAGTCAGGAGCGGGCCGCACAGAGTATCGAAGTGCATGGCTGTGTTGTTACGCACCTCCGCACGGCCCACAATACTTACGATCTCAGGCGCTTCTTGTTCCCGAGCCGGCGGAAAATTATCGGTTGGGGCGGGACGATTGTGAGCAGGGCGATGCCGCCGGCCGTTGTGAGGCCGGGGCGAACCCGTGGAACGCGATGGCCAGAATGCGCCGATCGCGGACTTTGGCAACGTCGGACGAACTCTTTTCGTTGCTTCTATTTGGGAGTATTTTGCACTCAAACTGTCTCAATTTGGCGGTGGAGAGTGCAGTGTTTGTGGACGGCAGTCGCAAGTTTCTGCTCTTCTTGGCAGTCGCATCCTATCCGATGACGCTGGCGCCACGATCAGCGGTGGCCGACGACACCGTTACGATCGACAGCGGAATGCTGAAGGGTGAGAGGTCGGGCACGGTCGTCAGCTTCAAGGGCATACCCTATGCGGCGCCGCCGGTTGGTAATCTCAGATGGCGCAATCCGAGGCCGATGGAGAAATGGAGCGGCACCAGGGATGCCCGCAATTTCGGTCCGTCTTGCATGCAGACCGAGGATCTGCCGAAATCCGAGGATTGTTTGACCCTCAATGTCTGGACACCCGTCAAGCATCCGCGGACGCCGCTGCCTGTGATGGTTTGGATATACGGCGGCGCTCTTGTCCATGGAAACACCCCTCAATATCCGGGCAGCCAGCTGGCCGCCCGGAAAGTCGTGTTCGTCAGTATGAACTACCGCATGGGACGACTGGGTTATTTTGCCCATCCTGCGCTTGCAAAGGAATCCCCTAACGAGCCGGTCGGCAACTATGGTTACATGGATCAGCTGGCCGCCTTGAAATGGGTCCGGCAAAATATCGAAGCCTTCGGCGGTGATCCGAAGAAAGTGACCATATTCGGAGAGTCGGCCGGCGGCGGTTCGGTGATGGCGCATATGGTATCGCCGTTGTCACGGGGGCTTTTCCGGGGCGCCATTCTGCAATCACCGGGCCTACCGACCGCGCGTGCGCAGAGCATGCCCTTGTCCCCGTTGAAAGAAGCGGAAAATTCCGCCTTGGACTATGCGGCCTCTCTGGGTATCAATGGCAGCGATGCCGGCGCGCTCACCGCCCTTCGGGCGCTGCCTGCGGAAAAACTCACCGACGGTGCATCATCACAGGACGTGCTGGCCGGAATGGCGACTGGCAAGCCCGCGATCGGCGTCTCAGGCCCGATGATCGACGGTCGGTTTTTGCTGGAAACGCCGGAAGCGGCTTTTGCGGCCGGCCGCCAAGCGCCGGTCCCCGTCATCGTAGGGGCCAATAATCGAGATCTCGCTCTCGGTCAGGCCACGACGAAAGACGATCTCTTCGCGCTCTTCGGCAACCATGCCGCCGAAGCCCGCAGCCTCTACGATCCTACCGGCCAACAGACCCTCGATGAGTTGGAGCAGCAGATTCTGGCCGACAAAACGCTTGTCGAGCCATCCCGCCACCTCGCCGACCATATTGCCCGCACCGGTCAGCCGACCTGGTGGTATCGTTTCTCCTATGTCGCCGAGGCCCTACGCAATGATCCGACATGGAAGGGCGCCCTGCACGGCTCCGAAATCCCCTATATGTTCGACATTCCAAACGCGCTGGTGAAAGACAAGGTCACGCCTGCCGACTGGGCCATGGCCACATTGGCGAGTGCCTACTGGATCGAGTTTGCAGCCAGCGGCGACCCCAATGGAGGCTCACGGCCAAAATTGCCCCGCCACAATCAGGCCGTCGACAGGCTGATCGACTTCACCAATCACGGCGTGACGGTCGGAGCCGATCCGCTGAAGCCGAGGCTCGACCTCTGGCAACGCCATTGGGCGGAGGAGAAGTGACCGGGCCGGTGCACCGCGCGAGGCCGGCATAAAGATGGATGACTGCCTTTGTATGACCGTAGTGAAATTGGCTCATTCCTCCATCCACCATCGCCGCGTTTGCCACTGTGTTGACCCATCCTCCGTCCTCCTCGGGCTTGACCCGAGGATCCGCGCTGGCCTCCATCAGCTGCGGGCATGGATCCCTGCACAAGGCCCGCTGCTCGGTTGGCGACTGCCCCTTATCCGTCGAGCCAACGGTCTCGACCCGTCCTTCCGACCCACGTAAACGGGGCGAGGGGACGTGCTCTGCGAGAGGAAAGTAGGAACGGAGGGGTTGCGGCATCGCAGGTTCGATGGCCGGTCAGGAGCGGGCCGCACAGAGTATCGAAGCGCACGGCCCATCATACTTACGATCG
The DNA here is from genome assembly GCF_030053155.1 of Rhizobium sp. BT03. Classification (NCBI taxonomy): domain Bacteria; kingdom Pseudomonadati; phylum Pseudomonadota; class Alphaproteobacteria; order Hyphomicrobiales; family Rhizobiaceae; genus Rhizobium; species Rhizobium sp. BT03. The sequence continues at coordinate 1,521,374 of NZ_CP125640.1, read as the reverse complement.
GCAAAGCTTCTTGTTCCCGGGACGATGGAAAAATTATCGTCATCCTTTCACTGCCGAAAAGAACAGAAACCGCGGCGTCGTCGTCAAGCTCCGATAGGCCTGCGGAAAAAGCGTAGCCGCGCGAGGATCGGGCTGGGGTTCGCTGACGATATCGATCTGAAATCCGGCCGCCTTGAGGGCGTCGAACATGGCATGCAGCGGCCGGTGCCAGAAGCGCATGGCGATCGCCTGGCCGGCGCGCTGCCAGGTCTCGTCGAAACTGTAGGTCTCGAAATAATTGTCGTGGCCGCTCGACGGGTGATCCATGAAGGGGTGGTGGGTGGAGAAAACCAGGCGGCCGCCTTGAGGCAGCAGCCGGTTGAATTCCCGGAGCGGTCCCGACCAGTCCGGCAGATAGTGCAGGACGAGTGAGGCGAGGATCAGCTCGAACGCCTGATCCTCGAAGGGCAATGCTTCGCCGAGATCCGCCTGCAGCAGGCGTGCGCGCCCTTCCAAGCGGCGTTGCGCGATCTGCAGCATGCCGGCACTGGCATCGATCCCGGTCACCATGGCCCCGCGCTCGACGAGGGCTGCCGCATGCGCCCCGCCGCCGCAGCCCGCATCGAGCACCGAAAGTCCGGCGACCTCGCCGACCAAGGCAAGAATGGCCGGCCGCTCGTAATAGGCATTCCAGGCATTGGCCTCATTATCCGCGTCATACGCCGCCGCGAAGGCGTCATAGTCATTCTCGGCCATGGTTTGCCTTTCCGGTGTCGGACGATTGCGTTCGGTCATGCGTGTTTGATTAAGGGGCAGCCGTACCATTTTTGCGAGAATCGCTGGTAGATGCAAGCCGCCGCAGAGCCATGGCTGCCCCTCACCCTAACCCTCTCCCCGTAAAACGGGGAGAGGGGACGTGCCCTGCGAGACGCTGGTGAGGGACGGAGAGGTTGCGGCATATCCCCTTCGCCCCGTTTACGGGGAGAAGGTGGCGGCAGCCGGATGAGGGGCGCGCGGCAATCTCCCAGTTCGAGGAAAGCATTTCTTTCCCAAACGACCCTCTCGGCAGCGGGAATGGATCCCAGGGCTCGAGGCCTGGGAGGACGGAGATTAGGGGGCGCCAAATCCCGACCGAGGCTAAGCCTTGCCCAGATGTTTCGGCCAGAATTCCTGATGCACTGCGGCGGCTTCGTCTTCCAGGCTCGTCGGGCCGACCACGGTGACGATGCGTGCGCCGGTTTGCAGCACTGCCCGGCTCGGTACGTTCAACCCAATCCCGGCGATCTCGCCAAGCCGGGTTTCGGAGCACGCAAAAACCATCCGCCCGATGCCCGACCAGTAGATCGCCCCGGAGCACATCGCGCATGGCTCGGTGCTGGTATAGAGCGTGCAGTCGGCGAGAAAACCGGTGTCGTAGTGCTGCGCCGCAGATTTCACCAGGTTCATCTCGGCGTGGTTGGTCATATCGTGGCCGGTGAAGACGCTGTTTTCGGCGCGCAGGATGACCTCGCCGTCCTTCACTAGCAGCGAGCCGAAGGGTTCGTCGCCTTGGTCCATCGCAGATTTCGAGAGTGCAATTGCCTCGCGTAAAAACGGCTCGTGGTTTTCCATCAAACTCTCCCCAAAAGCTAAAGCGGGATGATTTTGTCTTGAATCGGAGGGATTTCCAAGGGCTGCAAATCCGATTGAGGGTCGGTGATCCGGATCGAGCGCAGACACCCGCACCCTTACGAAAATGTATAACCCCGGCGAAGTGCCCGTGAGTTTTCCGGTGCAGGCTTGGTGCAGTCGTTGCCAAGTCGAAGGCCAGATCTCATGAATATGCGCGCCACACCCGCCGCCCTGATGCCGGCGGTCCATCCGGTCAGCCTGCGGGTCGATACCTACCTGATCAATCTCGACCGGGCGCCATTGCGGCGGTTTCGGATGGAGCGCCTGCTGATGGGCATCGGCCTTGCCTTCGAGCGGGTGGCGGCGGTGGATGGGGCGGCGCTCGGCCTGCCGCATCCGGATTTTGACGAAGCCGCCTATCTGAGCCGGCACGGCCGGCGGCCGAACCCTTTCGAGATCGGCTGTTTTTTCAGCCATGTCGAATGCGCCAGGCGCTTCCTTTCCGGCAATGCCGAATTCGCGCTCATTCTGGAAGACGACCTCGATTTCGACGACGATCTTGCCGAGGTGATCGAGGCCGCCCTGCGGCACCCGACGCGCTGGGACATCCTGCGTCTTTCCACCGTCAATACCGGGCGCAAGCATCACGTGGCGCCGCTGACGGCGTCGCGCTCGCTTGCCATTGCGCTGACCCGCGAGAAGGGCTCCGGCGCCTATCTGATCAACCGCAAGGCGGCGGGCTGGATTGTCGGCGCACTGCTGCCGATGCGGCTGCCCTATGATCTCGCCTTCGATCTGGAATTCGACGAGGGCTTGAGCGCCTGTTTCGTCGATCCGCTGCCGGTCAGCCAAAGGGCGGATGCCTGCTCGCAGATCCAGGCGGGGCTTTCGGCCTACCGGCTCGGCCGCCGCCGGCCGTGGAGCGTTCTGCCCTATCGCGCGGCGGCCGAAATCCGCCGCTTTGCCGCCCGCTTCCGCCGCCTCGCGGCGTCGAGGATTGGGGGTCAGGATCGCGCCGCCGGGATGAGCGGTCAGGACCGCTCACCCGGGACGAGCGCTCAGGCTCGCTCGCCCGGGAGTAGCGGAAAGGCGATCGAGACGATGAGGCCGGGGTGATTGTTCGCCATGGTGATCTCGGCCGCATGCAGCTCGGCGATCGCCTTGACGAGGCTGAGCCCGAGCCCGCTTCCTGATGTCGTGCGGCTTTTGTCCAACCGGTAGAGCCGCCGGAAGACCTTCTCCCTTTCGCCGGCGGGAATGCCGGGGCCGGTATCGGCGACCGAAACCACGGCGCGGTCGGCCTCTCGGCGGAGCGAAACCGTGATCACGGTTCCGGCCGGGCAGTGGTTGATCGCATTTTCCACCAGGTTGGCGATCAGCTGGGTCAGCAGATCGCGGTCGCCGCGGATGATGGCGGGCGTGCGCGCCGCGATCGTCAGCGATTTCCGCGCATCTTCGGCGACATCCACATAGACTTCCGAAATCACCGCAAGCACGGTGTCGAGATCGGTCGCCTGGAAACGCTCCTTGCGGGCGCCGGCCTCGATCTGGGAGATGCGCAGCAGCGCCTCGAAGGTGGCGTTGATCCGGTCGCTCTCGTTTCTCGCCTCGTCGAGAAGGGCTGAGACATCCGCCTGCCGGTCATTGCCCGCCACCGCGGCATCGAGCGTCAGGCGCAGCCGGTTGAGCGGGGTTTTCAGATCATGGGCGATATCGGTGCTGACCTGCCGCATGCTCTCGACCAAGGTCTGCAGCCGCACTAGCGCCGCGTTGATCTGGATCGCCACCGTATCGAGATCGTCGCCATTGCCGCTGATCGGAATGCGGGCGTCGAGCGCGCCGTGGGAGACGTCGTTCATGGTGAGGGCCACCCTGTCCAGCCGCGCCTGGGCGCGAAGGGCGAGAAAGACGCCGCCGCCGATCGCCGTCGCCACGACGATCGCCGCCGCCCATTCGAAACTCACCAGCACGATCCGCAGCATTTCGTCGACATCGTTGAAGTTTTCGCCGACCACCAGGCTGTAGGGACCGATCGTCGACACCTGCATCCGGTAGCGTTCGTGACCCTTCAGCCCGACATCGCGCGAGCTGACGGTATAGACGCCATTCGGGATGGGCGGCGCGGCGAAATTGCCGGCGAGTTTTTTGCCCGCATGATCGGTCAGCGAATAAAGCCCGTCCGAGGTCGACTGGAAGCTCGCATAATTGTTCAGCGTATTGACGAGATCCTGGGTGTCGCCGGGCTCGTAGGTCGAGACGATAAGCGAATTCATCTCGGTCAGCGACTGTTCGAGATCGCGGGAAAGGCCGCGGTCCAGCATGTGATAGATGACCGCGCCGCTCAGAAAGAAGGTGACGACGAAGAGCACGCCGAAGGTGACGGCAAGCCGGAACGGCGTGCTGCGGCGCAGGCTGGAGAAGGATGCCGAAAAGCGTGTGCGGTCGGGAAAGATCATCATCTTCTCCAGCGCGTCGCATCAAACTTGATTCATGCGACGCGCTTTCGTCCCTTGTTTTTATGCATGTCGTTATCCCGGAACCGTTGCACGCTTCCGGGCGACATGCGCTAACGCGGCGCATGCAGGCTGTAGCCGGTGTTGCGGATCGTGTGCAGAAGCTGGGCCTGGAACGGCCTGTCGACCTTCGCCCGCAAGCGGCTGATATGGGTCTCGACGACGCTGGTCTTCGGATCGAAGTGGAAATCCCAGACCCGCTCCAAAAGCATCGTCTTGGTGATCACCCGGCCTTCGCCGCGCATCAGCACTTCGAGCAGAGTGAATTCGCGCGGCTGCAGCTCGATCGCCTGGCCGGCGCGGCGGGCCTCGCGGCGGATCAGATCGAGCTCGAGATCGGCAACCTTCAGCACCGTCTTCTGCTCCTGCACCGGCGGCCGGCGGCCGAGCGCGTTGACGCGGGCCAGAAGCTCGGAGAAGGCGAAGGGCTTGGTGAGATAATCGTCGCCGCCCGCCTCCAGCCCCTCGACCCGGTCGTCGACGCCGCCGATCGAGGTCAGGAACAGCGCCGATGTGCCGACCTTGGCGGCCCGCAGCGAGCGGATAATCGCCAGCCCATCCAGCCCCGGCAGCATGCGATCGACGACAATGACGTCATAGGCTTCGCGCTGCGCCTGAAACAGCCCATCGCGGCCGTCACCGAAGACGTCGCAGACATGGCCTGCCTCGGAAAGGCCCTTGGCGATATAATCGGACGTCTTCCGATCGTCCTCGATAAGCAGGATCCGCATCAGCCCGATCATTCCCGGTATGGCTGGGGCAATCTAGCGGAGCCTACGGCTGAGCGACAACTTACGGATTTGTAAGGTGGGCGGGGCGGCGTGCGCGGCGTCCGGCGTACTCGCCTTAAACAGCGCGGCTGATCAATTCTGCATCGATTTCAAGAAGCCTCTTCAAGCTTTTGAATGATTGATCCAACGAGACGAACCATGTCCGATAACGTTTGGAACACTTCGCAGCCATCCAGGTTGTCTGTTCCCGAAAATAGAAGTACAACTCTAAGTGGCATCTTTCTGGTCATCATGGCGGCGATTTGCTCAGCATCGTCATCATCTGGCTTTAGTTTAAATTCTAGGCCGTCGGAAGCTCGATTCCCGTTGTCGATCATCGCAGACGCGAACCGACCCGCAAAAACTCCAATAGACATATCCTCAATGAAATTGGCGGACGGATGAAGGGCTATTGAGTTTCCGATCTCAGCGATCGAACCGATGAGATTGTTGTGTTTGTCGGTGTTGCAGAGATCGCTAAGCCCATGCAGCAACTCGTTTCCTCCGCGATAGGGAGCAAAGGATGCAACCACATCCTTCACCGGTTGCGGAAGGCCGTTCATTTTTGCTTGAATACCCTTGGTGACGAACTCCGACTGCGCTTTTGCAAACGGAAAGGCCACACGCCTGACGTCGGCAACGCCATTCTCACGAGCCAAGGCCACCGTTGCGACATCCAATGCGGATCGCAGTTGATAGACCGCTTCGCCGACGATCACATGCACAATGTCGTTAACGTCGAACAACCTGAGACGGATGAAGCTTTCACCGGTGCCTGCGTCGGTCCTCGCGACAAAGCGATGAATACCGGTCGAGCCAAGCGCATGTTTCGCCTCATCGATCTTGACGGCAGCTCGATCGATCTTGAGGCGTGGTTGATGGAGATGCATGCGGCCCTCTTCCCATGAGAACGATACACGTTGCCAATAGAAAACACGCTACCACGCCTTCCAGCCGATCGATGCTGCCTGGTTCGGCAGCGTTATGTCGCAGAGACGTCAAAGTTGATCGCAAGGAGCGTACCTCAAAAACCTGAGCGTTCGAGGATCCGCTTTCATCAACACGTATTATTCGGCGCGATGGTCAAATCCCCGACCCATCGAGCTGCTGGGCGTCGTCGCCTTCCCAGGGTGAGGGCATCGAGAGGCGGGCGAGATTGGCCGAGGGCATCGGCATCCAGCACTTCAATTCCGGCTCGGCATATTCGATGATCTGCCCGGGCGAGGAATCCGAGGCGCGCCAGCCTTCTGCGCCAAACTGATCGCCATGCGACCAATAGGCGAGGTCAACTTCCGCTGGCCCCTGTTCGGACGGGCGGATGGTGACCAGGATACGACTGCCGTCTTTCGGTGCGCTGGCCATGCTGCGCCAGCGGTCTGCCTCGTCCATCGTTTTGCCTCCTGCCTTGCTGCTTGTGCAACTGTCGCCTCGCCAACGAAAGCGGTCAACTCAAACTTTGAGGGGACCCTTCGCTATCGATGGTGGTTAAGCTATCCTGATGTCCCGGATGGAGGAACAGCGCATGGCGAAGCTCGTCTTCGGAATGAACATCTCCCTGGATGGCTATGTCGATCACCAGAAATTTGCGCCCGACCCCATCCTCTTTCGCCACTGGATCGAGCAGGCGCGCGGCCAGACGGGGAGCCTCTATGGCCGCCGCCTGTACAAGGTGATGCGCTATTGGGACGAAGACAATGCCGAGTGGACCCCGGAGCTGCACGATTTCGCGCTTGCCTGGCGGCGCCAGCCGAAATGGGTCGTGTCGCGCTCGCTGACCTCGGTCGGCCCCAATGCCACGCTTGTCAGCGACGACATCGAGACGGTGATCCGCGGCCTGAAGGCCGAGCTTGCCGGGGAGATTCAAGTCGGCGGGCCGGAGCTTGCGGGAAGTCTGGCCGACCTTGGCCTGATCGACGAGTATCGACTCTACTTCCACCCCGTCGTGCTCGGCCACGGCAAACCGTTCTTCACCGGCCCGAGGCCTCCGCTCCGCCTTGTCGCCAGCGATCTGATCGGCGGGGATGCGGTGCGATTGACCTATGTTCCTGTATGATTGGGTCGGTGCCCTTACTGAAATCCCTCGAATGGGTCTGGTCACCGCTGATGAAGAGCATCGGGCGAGGAGAGCCCATCTCGATATCGTTGGGATAGAAGACGTCACAACGCGCCCTGCGGCGACGGAACGCCGACGCGAATGGCCTGCGAAAAATTCGGCGAAAGACCGTCCTCGTGCGCTCTTGCAGCGATGTGTGCGGCCGACCGCAGCTGCGACAAGGGAATCGAGATGTCCAGCGCGCGCCGGTCATAGGCGTATTCCGGCAGGTATCCGTTGACGATGAGACGCCAGTCCATCGGCACGGCGTCGCCTGCCACGCGCATCATCTTGACGATGGTCGTCGTGCAGTTGGTCGTCAGCGAATTGTAGAAGGCGGGCCGTGCTGCAAGCGCGTTTGCGTCGGAGACGTACTCGCGCAGAAGAAGCCTCGCAGCCGCCGGCGTCGCCCTCAAGCGGTAGATCTGGACGTCCTCACCGCGAAAATTGGAGCGGAGGCCGATCACATCTCTTTCGTCTGCCGCGATGATGACCAGAGGACTGCTTTTGAAGAGGTCCGCCAGCGGTGAGAACGAGCCGCCGGAAAGGCGGCGCACTTCGATAGACCACGCCAGATAACGGCCGTCGTCGAAGCCGAAGCTCATTATCACATGCGCGATGGTCGGACCTGACCAGTATGACATGAACATGTCGACGCTCTTCAGCTTGTTCAGGTCGTAACTGCGAGTCGTCCATTGTTCCGTGAAATCGGTGGCACTGCGCCACTGGAACTCGCGGACATTCGTCAGCGTCAACAGATCACCGTCGAATTCGCCGGTGACCTGACGAGCAACGTCCGGAGCCCACGCGCCATTTGCCTGCGGCTCGATCGTGCTCCACCAGAAGAGGACGATGACGAACGCGGCCGCAAACGCGAGGACCGCACGAAGGCGTCTCCTGCCAAAGAGCGCCACGATGACGGAGGCGCCAAAAAGCCCGAACAAGATGGCGCTGGCTTGCCTGCCGAGTTCGGGCAACGGCAAGCGGTACCAAAGCGCGAGCGACGACCAGGCAGCGGCAGCGGCGACGACGAACAGGAGCACTGCAATGACGATCGCACGGACCGGTCGAACCATTTTGCTTTTCCAAACGGGTTTGAAACGTTCGTCCTGATCGTTCGACCCTAGCGGTTTCAGAGCGTGAAGCCCAGAACCTATCCGAAGCGACGGGGCTCCGGACTTTCTATTTTGGCAAGGCTTGATTGCGCCGGCAACGGCCCTCGCTTTTTCCGGCGCTGAACGATATGGACGATCTTGCCTGATCCAACATGAAGAGCATCCGATGATCCACGAATTGCGCATCTATACATGTCTGCCGGGGAGATTGCCGGCACTGCAGCAGCGTTTCGAGACCGCGACGCTGGCGATTTGGGAACGGCTCGGCATCCGCTCACTCGGCTTCTGGACGACGATGATCGGTTCTTCCAGCAACGATCTGACCTACCTGCTCGAATGGCAGTCGCTTTCGGAGCGCGAGGAGAAATGGGCCGAGTTCATCGCCGATAGCGAGTGGCAGGAAGCGAGGGCGAAGAGCGAGGCCGATGGGCCGATCGTCGCCAACATCGCCAGTTCGCTGCTGCAGCCGACACGCTTCTACCGCGGCTTCTCCAAACCGTCGGAATAACGGCTAAAGCGCGTCGCGCCAAATTTGATTCATGCGACGCGCTTTAGCTCTTTGTTTTTACGCATGTCGTTGCCGCAAAACCGCGGCACACTTTTGCGCGACATGCTCTAGAAACCCCGAGCGCAATTCATTGAGAAGTGTTTCGGATGTGTTTCGGCGTGAGTGCGGGCCGTCATCCGCAAATGGCGCAATCTGCACGAGCCGGGCTCGCGCCGGGACCGCCGCGATCTCGACCACTAAGCGAAAACATGAGCATTGCCGAACAAAGCAGCCATTGTGCGTTGAGCCGTAAAAAGGAAACGCCAGAGCATAGCCCTGGCGTTTCGGTTCAGGCCACCAGGCCCTTGGTCAGCTCCAGCGCCTGCCGCTCGAACAGCCGGCGGTAGATGCCGTCGGGGCGGCGGATCAGCGCCTGGTGGTCGCCTTCTTCGACGATTTCGCCCTTGTCGAAGACCAGCAGCCGGTCGAGCGCCCGCACCGTGGACAGGCGGTGGGCGACGACCAGTGTGGTGCGGCCGTCCATCAGGCGTTCCATCGCCTGCTGGATCTGCACTTCGCTCTCGCTGTCGAGGCTGGAGGTCGCCTCGTCGAGGATCAGGATCGGTGCATCGGCCAGGAAGGCGCGGGCGATGGCGACGCGCTGCCGCTCGCCGCCCGAGAGTTTGACGCCGCGTTCTCCCACCATCGTCTCATAGCCCTTGGGAAGGCTCAGGATGAAGTCGTGGGCGCTCGCCTGTTTCGCCGCCTGCTCGATTTCGCGCCGCGAGGCATTCGGCCTGGCATAGGCGATGTTCTCGGCCAGGGTGCGGTGAAACAGGATCGGCTCCTGCTGGACGATGGCGATCTGGCTGCGCAGGCTCGATTGCCTCACTTTGGCGATATCCTGCCCGTCGATGCGGATCGCGCCCGCATTGACGTCGTAGAGGCGCTGTATGAGCTTGACGAAGGTCGTCTTGCCCGAACCCGAATGCCCGACCAGGCCGACACGTTCGCCCGGCTTGATGGTGACCGAAAAATCCTCATAAAGCGGGGTGGGATGCGCGCCGTATTGGAAGGTGATGCGGTCGAAGACGATCTCGCCGCTGCCGATATTGATGGGTGTGGCGTCCGGCCTGTCCTCGATGCCGAGCGGCATCTTGTCGAGCAGCACCAGCTCTTCCATGTCGTTGACGGCACGCTGCAGGTTGCGGATGTCCTGGCCGACATTGCGCAGATAGCCCTGCAGGACGAAGAACATCGCCAGCACGAAGGTGACGTCTCCGGGCGTCGCCAGCCCCTGCTGCCACATGACGAGGCCCGTTCCCAGAATGCCGGCCTGCATCGAGACCATCATGAAGCCCTGGATCGTGCCGCTCAACGTGCCGCGCTTCCATGTCCGCCGCGTGCGGCTGTCCCAGGTGCCGAGCACGCGGCCGAGCCGGGTCTCCTCGCGGCTTTCGGCGCCGAACGCCTTGACCACCGAGTTGCAGCTGATCGCATCGGCGAGCGCCCCGCCGAGCTTGGTATCCCAGGCATTGGCAAGCCTTGCCGCCGGCGACACGAAGCCCATGGAAAGCGCCACGGTGACGCCGATATAGATCAGCGATCCCAGGCTGACGATCAGGCCCATGACCGGCCAATAGCTGCCGAGCACGATGCTGGCGCCGACCAGCATGACGATCGACGGCAGGAGAGCGACCAGCAGCAGGTCGTTCAGCGAATCCAGCGCCCACATGCCGCGCGTGATCTTGCGCACGGTCGAGCCGGCAAAGCTGTTGGCGTGCCAGTCGGTGGAGAAACGCTGCACCTTGTGAAAACCGCCATTGGTGACATCCGCCATGGTGCGCAGCGTCAGCCGGATGATGCCGTTGAAGATGAAATAGCGCAGCGCCACGCTGCTGAAGCCCAAGGCGACGACGATGACGAAGGCGCTAAGCGCGCTGTCGGCCGGATTGCCGCCGGCGATGGCATCGACGATCTGGCCTGAAAAGACCGGCACCATGACTTCGGCGAGCGTGCTTGAAATCACCAGCACGATGATCAGCCCCACCAAACCAGGCCGGTGGGTCCAATGATGAAAGATAAAGCCGAGCACGTTGCGATAGGCATCGGCGCGGAAATCGAGCTTCTTGCGAGTCATTTGAACCAACCCGGCCGCATATCGGCAACCGGTCCTCAAAATTAAGAGTTAAATGGCACAGCCCAAGCAGGAGACGAAATGATCCCGTCAGATCATCGGGCTATGAAGGAGGTGAGAACCGCATGTCGGGCGCGCTTGAGGCGGGCCGCGAATGGAAATGACCTACTGTCGGGACATTCCACACGGGAGGACTTTGGTTTCTGCTGATCGCATGCAACGCCTCCCTTATGTTCGATCTGACGCGGTAAGCCTCTTGTAGCGAAGGCGATGACGCTTGCCAACCGGGAATTTGCAACCTGACAGAAAGTGATGCGAAAACGACACAATCTGGAACGTGCAGGTTTACGCGCTGGCGCGTTTCGCCAGGTTCGTCTCGCCTATCATCTTCACGTCATGCCAGGCGCGAAAGGTCGGTCGGCTCCGGTTTTGCACCCGCTGCCGTCAGCATCGCGTGGACCTGGCCGCGGTGGTGGGTCTGGTGGTTGAAAAGTTCGACAGCACATTGCGCCGTCGGCTTCTCGACCCGCGTTGCACCGTCCCCGGGATACCAGACAAGCATGCCGTCGAGATCCGCGTCGCGCAATCCTACCGCCCACGCTTCGATTTCCGCGTTGCGTTGCAGACGCCGCGTCTTGAACTCGTCCCAGTCCGATGGGCTTGTCAGCGAGTGCTTGATGGTTTCCTCCGGGCGCCGGTTGCCCTTCAATCGTTCCAGGATCAGGGCGTCGGCCCAGTAAAGATGGTTGAGCGTCGCGGCGATCGATTGGAAGAACGCGCCCCGATCCTTCCAGCGATCGGCATGCGTCAGCCCGTCGGCGGCGGTGACCAGAGAGGTGTTTTGCCAGCTGTTGTAGCGGGCCATGAGTCGGCAGTATCCGGCTGAGATCATTGTCTCGGACTCCAAAGGTTAGCGGTGTTGGGGGAGATAAAAGAAGGGGGCGTTCGTGCCCTGTTGCCTGAAAGGCGTGCCGTGCGGCCCCCTCATCCGACCCTTCGGGCCACCTTCTCCCCGCTGGGGAGAAGAGGGAGCAAGGCGCGTCGACACTGCCCAACGAACCCGCATCTTCCGAGCACTCCATTCAATGGAGTCCCGGACGAAGCGGCATTCTCCCCTCTTCTCCCCAGCGGGGAGAAGGTGGCCCGCAGGGTCGGATGAGGGGGCCACGCGGCACAGGGTCAACGACGATCAGTCTATCCTGAAACAGCATCGCCGCAAATGCCTGATGCGCAAAACCTTCAGTCGTTGATTTCCCCGACAAGCTCCCATATGTCGACCTTCTCGGCGCGTCCCTTGACCGGGGCAAGGCCGAAGGGGCGGAAGGTGAAGCGGTCGGCGACGGCGTCGCGGGTGGCGGCGCTGACCAGGATCGATGTGTTGAGATCCTTGTTCATGCCTTCGAGCCGCGACGCGACATTGATCGTATCGCCCATGGCCGTGTACTGCTGACGCGAAATCGCGCCGAAGCTGCCGACGACGGCCGGGCCGGTGTGCAATCCGAATCGCGTCAACAGTTCGGGGCGGCCATTCCTGCGATTGGCGTCATTCAAGCCGTCGACCGCCGCTTTCATGGCCAGCGCGCATCGACAGCCGTGTTCGGCATGTCTGCTATCGTCGACCGGGGCGTTCCACATGACGAAAATGGAATCGCCGAGATATTGCACGACCGTGCCGCCATTGCGCTCGGCGATGGTGTTCAGCAGTTCGAAATAGGCAGAAAGCGTGTCGACCACCTCCTCGGGCGAGTGTTGTTCGGAGATGGTCGTGAAGTCTTTGATGTCGGTGAACAGCACGGTCACCTCCTGTCGCTTCGCTCCGACGATCGTCGTCTCGGGATCAACGATCTGCCGGACCACTTCGCGCGGGACATAAAGGGCAAACTGACCGATGGCATGACGGCTGGCCGAAAGCGCGCTGGCCAGCGTGTTGATCTCGCTGATCCAGGAGTGGGATATCGGTTTCTCGCCGACCTCCAGATCGCCGATCCTGCGCGCCTCGTCGGCCAGCCGGTAGAGCGAGCGGCTGACCATGCGCGACAGCATCACCGAGGCGGCGACACCGGCGAGCAGGAAAGCGGCGGCAATGAACAGATTGCGCCGGAGCAGCCGATTGGCCTCGGCCACCAGATCCGCCAGCGGCACGATGATGGCGGCCACGCTTCCCGTGAACAGGCCGGAGACGCTGACCGGGGCGATCTGCACCAGATGGGTTTCGCCATCGAAATCGACCCGCGCCAGGCCGCCGCCGGCAAAGGCCGGATCCTGCCTCAGTCGCGTCACGGTTTCGAGGCTCGGGTCGAAACGGTTTGCCGTCGCGCCAAAGGCGCCTGATGTTCTCGACCACAAGCCGATGATCCTGCTCATGATATCAGGGTCGGAATGGGCGACGAGATTGCCATTGGCATCGATGATATAGGCCCGCGCCCGTGGCGAAATCTCCCCGGCGTCGAGCAGCCGGCTGACGGTCAGCAGGTGAATGTTGATGCCGAGCACTACTTTTCCATCGTCCCGCATCGGGGCTGCGATCGTCAGCGTCGGAACATTGAGGGTGCCGGTGACATAGGGGCCGACGGAAACCGGCACGCCGTCTTGAACGACCGATCGATACCATGGGCGTTGCCGCGGATCGAAGGATGTATCCTCGACATTCCGCTCCCCGATCACCTCAGCATCGCTGTTGAGAAAACGCAGCGTCGAGATGATGTCGGCCCCCTGCCTCCGTGCGATCATTCTGGTCGCGAAAGCCGTGCCATCGGGTGCGGCAAGCGTCTGGCGAACGTCGCGCCGGGCGGTATTGATCACCTGCAGGTAGGAGCCGTCGGGGTAGCCGGCGTAAACGCTGGTGGCGTTGGGGACGTTTCGCAGAACCTCCTGAAAGAACTGCTGTTTTTCCTTGATATCCTGAGGCGGCAGGGAAACCAGCTGCGGCAGGGTGGATGCCAGCGCCACCGCCTCGGTGACGCCCTGCAGCGTATTGCGGTATCCCTCGATCAGCCGCAAACTCATCGCCCGCATCTGCTGCGCGCCGGCACTGACCGCAGCATCGCTTCCGCGGCTGAACGCCATCCAGATGATCGGCGCCGACGTGCACAGCAGCGACGCGACGACCAGGACGCCGAGATGCAGTCTGAGCGGTTTGGACCAGCGCACGCGATTTCCCCCGAAATGCGGACCTGTCTCAGCAGGTAGCGCAATGCCTGCCCGGCATGCGCTACCCAACGATGCCAGCTAACTGCTTTTTGAAGGCTTGCACAAGCTGGGCGATCGCTGCGTTTGCCACGGCGCTCACCCCACCCTCCGTCCTCCTCGGGCTTGACCCGAGGATCCACGCCGTCTCCACCAGCGGCGGACGACAAATTCATTGTTTGGGAACGAGGCCATCGAGCAGGAAGTCGAGGCCTTTGCTGAAGGCGCCGTCCCAGTCGTTGTCGAGCAGCAGCCGGGAGCGTTCGATGGTGGGGTAGTGTTGGCTGAGACTTGTGAGGCGCTGCTGCGCGGCGGCTCTGTCGTCGTCCGAGAGGTCGAAGCTTGCCCGGGTGGTGGTCGCGCCGATCACATAATTCCAGAGCGACCAGATCGCGACGTTCAAATCGGCGTCGGCCACGCCGGCTTTCGACAAGGTGCTGCTCAGCCGTTCCAGGCGCGCAAGGATGTTCGGGCCGAGCGCCCGGCGCGGCAAGAGCGATGCCGACCAGGGATGGCGCAGCATGGCGGCGCGCCAGTCCTTGAGCAGATGAACGACTTTGCCGCGCCAGTCTTCCGACTCATCGATTGGCGCCGGTCCGCGATATGCCAGCACCGAATCGAGCGCCAGGTCGAAGACCTCCTCCTTGTTGCCGACGTGCCAATAGAGGCTCATCGCGCCGGCGCCGAGGCGATCGGCCAGCCGGCGCATCTTCAAGCCGTCGAGCCCATCGGCATCCAGCAGTTCGATGGCGGTCGCCACGATCCGTTCCAGCGACAGGGGCTGTTCGCTGCGCGGCTCCGGCCCGGACGAGGGCGATGGAGCTTTCCGTTGAGGCCGCTTATTCCCGGCGCCGCTGCGTTTGGCTGCCATCCGTTTTCCCTGCTGATCAGATTGTCGATTTAATCCGACAAACCGATGAATGTCGATGCTGACGGATTGACTCGTACGCTGTACGATGCAAATTGATCGTACGTTGTACGAGTTAATTTATCGGCGACAAATCGACGTTCCATCCTACAGGCCGCGGGGGAGGTTGCCCGCAGTCCTCAACGCTCAAGAGAAAATCATGTCACGCGCAATCACGCATCTGATCATCGGAGGGCTCATCATCATGACCATTGGAATTCCCGCCAAAACGACAGCCGGTGAGACCAATCTCAAGCTGACCATCGTCAATCCGAAAAACCTCTACGATCCCTCGCCGAATGGCTACAGCACGGCGGTGATCGTGCCGGGGGAAGGCCGGCTGGCCTATATCTCCGGGCAGGGCGGCCAGGACAGCACCGGCGCTCTGTCGCCCGACTTCGCCGTCCAGGTGAAGCAGGCCTACGCCAATCTGCGCAGCGCCCTCGATGCGCTTGGCGCCAGGCCCGATCAGGTCGCCAAGCTGACGGTCTTCGTGGTCGATCACGATATGTCCAAGCTTCCAGTGCTGACGGAGAACGTCAAGGAGATGTTCGGCGCAGCGCTGCCGGCGCAGACTTTGATTCCCGTCCCCAAGCTGGCAATCGATCCGATGCTCTTCGAGGTCGAAGCCGTCGTTGTTCTGGAGTAGCGGTGGGACGGCTGCTCGCGAGCCCGCGGACTGGCCCGCGGGCAGCATGAAATTGTGAACGGCTGCGGGGGTGCCGGACGGACAATCTCGCGTCGAAAGGCTTGAAATTTCCGATGGACCTTGTCGATTGCAGGACCGTAAGATCAACAACCGTCTGTCAACACGGAACAATCACATGCCGATCTTTCATGCCAAGTGTAGCTGCGGCGCCCTGTCCCTGGAGGTCGATGGCGATCCTTTGCACAATCACATCTGCGCCTGCAGACGTTGTCAGCGTGCATCCGGCAGCGCGCTTTCACACAATGTGTGGTTCCGCGAGGAGGATGTCCGGATCGTTTCCGGAGACTATTCCGTATGGTATCCGCAGGGCGAAAGCACAGCTGATGTGATGAAAGCGTTTTGCCGGATCTGCGGCGGCGGTGGATTTTCGAAATCCGGATCATACTTCCCCGGCTCGGTCGTCATCGCGGGCGGCACATTTGCCGATCCGTCCTTTCCCGCGCCGGATCATGTTCATTGGTGGAATAGTCGTCCGCACTGGATCGATCTGGCCGAGGCGATCGAGCGTCATGCCGACGAGTGAATTTGCTCGATCATCGCGGGCAGGGCACGCGGTTTCGCAAACGGCCTGCCGACGGTTCAATCCGCCTTCGGCTGGCCGGGGATCTGTCCGTAAGCCGTCAGGATGGCCTTTATCAGGCCGGGGAAGCGCTCGTCCAGCTCGGCGCAGCGGGTTTGATTGCGCATCTCGATCCCCTGGCGTTCGCTGAGGATCAGGCCGGATTCTCGCAGCACCTTGAAATGGTTCGACAGCGACGACTTCGGGATGACGCGCTCGCCGAGCTGGCCAAGTGCCGAACAGGTCCCGCCGCAGCCGGCACCGGAAAGCCAGGCGAAAATCGCGGCGCGCTCCGGATCGGACAGCGCATAGAGGATCGCCTCGGGCCGGATGTCCTCTAATGCGGGGTGAAAGAGCGGTCTCATGAATTTTATATAGCGACCCTTGACATTAAGATCAACAGTTCCGAATTTCTGAACTACGGAACAAGGCCGCCAGTTTCGGCGGCAGTCCGGATCAGAAGGAATGGGATATGGCTAAGCTTACGGGAAAGGTCGCTGTGGTCACCGGGGCCTCCAAAGGCATTGGCGCCGCAATTGCCAAGGCGCTTGCGGCCGAAGGTGCGCAAGTGGTGGTGAATTACGCTTCGAGCAAGGCCGGAGCAGACGCCGTGGTTGACGCGATCAGCGCGGCCGGCGGCAAGGCGATCGCGGTGCAGGGCGACGTCTCGAAGGCGGAGCAGGCGCAGGGACTGGTCGATGCCGCCGTCAAGGAATTCGGCAAGCTCGACGTGCTGGTCAACAACTCAGGCGTCTATGAATTCGCGCCGCTCGAAGAGGTGACCGAGGAACAGTATCGCCGCCTGTTCGACGTGAATGTTCTCGGCGTTCTCCTGACCACGCAGGCCGCGGTCAAACATCTCGGCGAGGGCGGCAGCGTCATCAACATCTCATCAGTGGTCACCAGCGTGGCGCCGCCGGCCTCTGCCGTTTACACCGGCACCAAGGGCGCCGTGGATGGCATCAACAGCGTGCTTGCCAAGGAACTCGGCCCGCGCAAGATCCGTGTCAACGCCATCCTGCCGGGAGTGGTCGAGACCGAGGGCACGCACACGGCCGGCGTCATCGGCTCGGATTTCGAGCAGACCATCGTCGCCCAGACGCCGCTTGCCCGCGTCGGCCAGCCGGACGATATTGCCGGCGTCGCGGTCTTCCTCGCTTCCGACGATGCCCGTTGGCTGACCGGCGAACGGCTGAATGCCAGCGGCGGTTTCCGCTAAGGCTGGCTGGTTGCGCGCGCCTTTATGGCGCGCGCGCGCTCCTCGCTGGAGAGAGCTTTACACTCCCCATGGCAATCAGAAGCTCCCGCATGGGGTAAGCCCCGCCGAACATTCCGACTAAAGGCCCAGGCCCTCTGTCTTCAGGAACAAAATCCGCATGGCGAGGTTGGGTTTGCGATACAGCGCAAAACCCTGGGAGAAACTCATGCGGAAATCTCTTCAATTCATTCTGGTCGGCCTCGCCGCCATGACCGGCTTGACGATCTCGCCGACGATCGCGGCTGCGCAGGATCTGGAATTGCGGGTCGGCCCCGGTGGCGTCGGTGTTTACGATCGCGATCGCGACCGTGATCGTTATGACCGATACGACCGCCGCGGTCCGCGCGGCTGCGATCCGGACGATGCGCTCGATATCGCCCGCAGCGAAGGACTTCGCCGGGCGCAGATCGTCCGCATGTCGCCGCGCAGCGTCGTCGTCCAGGGGATGACGCGCCGTGGGCCGGAGCGGATGATCTTTGCCAACCGGCGCGGCTGCCCGGAAATCTGACCCGCGGTGTGAGCGGCGGGGTAGTCGGCAAAGCCTGGTGACAGGGAGAAGGTGGCCGTCGTGCCGATGCCGGCGGAACCTTTGGGCGCGCCGGACATTGCTGCCCATGCAGCGCTCTGCATGGGTCGGCTGCAGTCTTTGAACCATGGGAGGATTCATCATGATGAGCGGTCAATTGAAGGCGCTTCTCGCCGTTCTTGCCGTTGCCGGCTACCAGAACAGAGACAAGATCGGGGAGCTCCTGCGCGGCATTCAGAACCCGCAGCAATCAGGCCCCGGAGGTCAGCAGCCGGGCGGGCTTGGCGGCATCCTCGGGGGACTCGGCGGCTCCGGTGGTTTGGGCGGACTTCTCGGCGGGCTGACCTCAGGCGGCATCGTCAGCGGCGGCCTCGGCGATCTCCTGAAAACCTTTCAGCAGAACGGCCATGGCGACAAGATCGACTCATGGGTAAAACCCGGGCAGAATGCCGATATCAATGACGGCCAGCTCGCCGAAGCCCTCGGCCCCGATGTTCTGAACGAGATTGCACGGAACACCGGCCTGTCGCGAGAAGAGATTCTCGGGCGGCTGAGTCGCGATCTCCCCAAAGCGGTCGACGACCTGACGCCCGAGGGGAGGCTGCCGACACCAGAAGACGATTTTTTGTCGTCGGCGAGCAATTCGACCACGTCGCGGCCGGGCGGCATTTAGGTTTGCTCTAAGGGACGCGCGGCCGGCAGGCAGCCGGCGCGCGTCAGCTCATATATCGCTGATTTGCCGCAGCTTTCACCCCGCGCTCCGTCCTCCTCGGGCTTGACCCGAGGATCCACGCCGGCCACCCATCAGCGGCGGGCATGGATTCCAGGCTCAAGGCCTGGAATGACGGAGGTTGGGGGTGTGTTGGTGCCACACTCGCCGCTGACGCGCGTGATGATTGCGGTCGGACTTGATGAGGATTCTGCGGCGCGATAAATCACCTGTTGCCATCAACGCGGATCGCCCCGGAAGTGAACAAGAGACACCGCAGCTCCGATACTTCCCCAACCCATGTTTTCACACGCAGCGCCATCGCGTCAGATCCTGCCTGGCTGCCTGACATGGTTGCCCTTGGAAAGCCATCGATTGCCGCTGAAGCCTATATCCAGGCCTATCTGGCGGATCCCGGCGCATGGTATTGGTCGACGATCCTGCTTCACGATCCGAAAGAGATGGTGTTGAAGCGGGTTCTCGCCATTGTCGAGCAAGCCAAATTGCCCGATCACGAAGAGGCGCTCGGTCAATTGGGCACCGGCCCGCTTGAAGACATGATGTCGGATGAACTGCTGAATCATCTGCAGCATTGGCTGCCGTTCACGCCCGCCATGCGTTACGCGCTTAGCCAGGTTCGCATCTCTGCCGAACATCCTGCCTTGCAACGGCGACTGAAGGCGATGCTCTCGCGGTAGTGCCTCCGCTGGCGGGCGTTGATTCCAGGCTCAAGGCCTGGAATGACGGAGGTTGGGGATGTGTTGGTGCCAAACTCGCTGTTGGCGGATGGCAGCGTCGTGCCGAAGCAGATTTATTTCAAGAGGGACGTCCGAAGAAACGTGTAAACGCTGCGGATGGACTTTGCCGCGGCGTCCGGATTGTATTTTTCGATATGACCTAGCACCCTTTTTCCCGCCGTGAATTCCGGGGCATCGAAATTGTGATAAACACCCTTGTAGAGATTGAGTTCGATTGGCGGGGCATCGTCACCAAGGCGGGCAAGCCTCTTCCGGCATGGTTCAACCGGGCTCCAATTGTCTCGGTCGCCGCTTAAGATCAGGGTCGGCACCGTCGCATTGCCCTGACTTGCCCCACAGGCCGGATAATAGGCGACCGCCGCCTTGAATTTGTGCTCCATCAGCTGTTCGTTCCCTTCGATTTTCGTGGCCTCCAGCGTCGCGGTGCCGCCCGTCGAAAAGCCGATCAGGGCGACGCGCCTGATATCGACAAAGCTCGATTTCGCTAGGAAATTCAAAGCGCCATAGGCGTCGAAGACGCGATCGGGAAGGGAGCTTCGGCATGTGTCTTTGATATTGCGGGTGGTGAAGCTGTCGACAACAAGCACGACGTAACCCCAGGAGACCAGCCGTTTCGGCCAAAGGTCCTTGACGCTCGGACGCATGCCCTCGCATCCATGCATGACGACGACCGCCGGGAAGGGACCGTTACCGCCAGGGCGGGACAAATATCCGAGCAAGGGCGTGCCCGGCGGTTGGGAGAGAATTTCTCCCTGTTCCGCAGCCTTGCGAATTCGAAAGGCGCTGAGCTTGACAGGAGCGCTTTCGAACCGCACCAATTCGTCGGCATTGGCTGGGTTTTCGGCAAGCGTGATGCCGAGAAGGGCGGCAAGGCAAATAATAAGTCTCGCGGGCTTCACTGACGCCTCCATCGTTTGACCGACAGAATGCTATTTGTACGCCGGAGTTGAGGGCTGGCAAAGTGGGAGGCGTTCTGCCGGCAGCTCACCTCCTGCTCCGTCCTCCCCCGAAGATCCATATTGGCCTCCATCAGCAGTGGGCATGGATCCTCGGGCATCAAGGCCGAGGAGGACGGAGGGTGGGGGAGCGCGTTCGCCACACTTGCTGGCTAGCGGATGGCATTCTGCCGCCAGCTGGTCGGGCAGATTTGATTTCAAAACTAAGCCACGTCAGTCCTTGATCACCGCCCGGCAAGTCAGTTATGACTACCGCAAATCCAAGCTGCGAGATTTGAATCCTAAGCGAATGACGATCAAATCGGTGTCGTTCTTGCCGCCGAATGCGTCCCTCGAGCGGCGGGGATGGATCCTCGGCTCAAGGCCGAGGATGACGGAGGGTGGGGGAACGCGATTTGCCAAACTTGCCGGATGGCATTCTGCCGCCGATTGGTCGGGCAAGTTTGATTTCAAAGCTAACCCACGTCAGCGCTTGATCACCCCCTGGCGGATCAGTTAAACCTACCGTAAATCCAAGCTGCGAGATTTGAATCCGGAGCTGATGTCGGCGGTCAAGAGCGGCATCGTCTTCGATCGCATGCATCATTCGCCAAGGTTTGCCGGCCAGCGTTCATCGAACGCCACCGCGGGTTTGCCGCAGCGCTCACCCCTTGCTCCGTCTTCCTCGGGCTTGACCCGAGGATCCACGTTGACCTCCATCAGCAGCGGGGATGGATCCTCGGGCATCAAGGCCGAGGAGGACGGAGGGTGGTGTGGCGTTTTCGCCAACTCCACCACCGCAGCAGTGGGTGACGTTCTGGCGTGCGCTCCAAATTAACAAAACCCACATCAGCCCTTGATCACCCCCCCGGCGGATCATTTATCACTACCGTAAATCCAAGCTGCGAATATTGAATCCGAAGGCAATGATCGACGATCAAGTCGGTGTTGCTCTTCGATCGCATGCATTCGCCGAGGCTCCCCGGCCAGCGTCATCGAACGTCACCGCGGGTTTGGCACAGCGCTCACCCCTTGCTCCGTCCTCCTCGGGCTTGACCCGAGGATCCACGTTGGCCTCCGCCAGACGTGGGCATGGATCCCAGGCTCGAGGCCTGGGATGACGGAGGGTGGAGGGAGGTTTTCGCCAAACAGCTAAGCGTGCCCCTGCGGCAGTGTCAGCACGCCCACCCCTTCACAAGGAGAACTGCCATGGACCCTTCGATTGCTCCGGCCTCGCGGGCCGCCGTAGTGACCCCGAATGATAGTGCGATCGTCGGGGCGCGGGCGCTTTATATCGGCACGGCGGGCGATGTGGCGATTGCGCCGCGGCGGGATATGGATCCTGTCATTTTCAGGAACGTGCCGGCCGGAACGATCCTGCCGGTGCATGCGGCGATCGTAGCGCTGACCGGGACGACGGCGTCCAACATCATCGCGCTATTCTGAGCTTTCAGAAACAGACCCATGGGCAGACCGACCAAGTTCACCCAGGCGCTGGCCGAGAAGATCTGCGATCGTATTGCCGACCGGGAAAGCCTGCGATCGATCTGCCGGGATGAGGATATGCCGGCGAAATCGACGGTGCTCTCCTGGCTTGCCGACGACGGCAAGGCGGCGTTTCGGGCGCGCTATGCGCTGGCGCGCGAGATCCTCGCCGACGGCTTCGTCGACGAGCTGGTCGAGATTGCCGACGACCGCAGCAATGACTGGATCGAGAAGAAGAACGCGGCCGGCGAGACCACCGGCTGGCAGGAAAATGGCGAAGCGATCCGGCGCTCGCAGCTGCGCATCGCCACCCGCCAATGGGTCGCAGAGAAGCTGCGGCCGAAGAAATACGGCGCCAAGGCCGAGCCCGAACAGGGCGTCACCGGCGAAGTCTCGCAATTGCTGGAAGATATCAATGGCAAAACCCGCGGACTTCCAAACGGCGGTTGATCAGTTTTCCGACTGGCGCTGGCGGCTGAACAATCTCTACTGGATCACCGACAAATCCGGCCGGCGCGTCAGGTTCGAGATGAACCTGATGCAGATGACCTTCTTCGAGGAGATGCATTATCTCAACGTGCTTTTGAAGGCCCGCCAGCTCGGACTGACGACCTTCATCCAGATCTTCATGCTCGATGCCTGCGTCTTCAACCGGGATATTAGGGCCGGCACCATCGCCCATACGCTCGGCGACGTGCAGACGATCTTCCGGGACAAGATCAAATATCCCTATGACAACCTGCCGGAGGGTATCCGCAACGCCGTGCCCGTCGTCAGGGGCAACCAGGCCGAACTGCTGCTCGGCAACAATTCGAGCATCCGCGTCGGCACCTCGCTGCGCTCGGGAACGCTGCAATATCTGCACATCTCCGAATATGGCAAACTCTGCGCCAAATACCCCGACAAGGCGCGGGAGGTGCGCACCGGCGCTTTGAATACGGTACAGGCCGGCCAGCTGGTGTTCATCGAAAGCACGGCGGAGGGCCAGGAAGGGCATTTTTACGCGCTCTGCGACGATGCCCAGGTGAAGCAGCGCCAGGCGGCGAAGCTGACCGAACTCGACTTCAAGTTCCATTTCTTCCCTTGGTGGAAGGAGCCGCAATATGCGATCGCGCCTCAGGGCGTCATCATCAGCGACGCTTTCGCCAAATACTTCCGCCAGCTCGGCGAGCAGGGCATCGCCCTGACGGAGGGGCAGAAGGCCTGGTACGTCAAGAAGGCCGAAACCCAGCTCGGCGATATGAAGCGCGAATATCCCTCGACGTCGGCCGAGGCTTTCGAAGCGAGCGTCGAAGGCGCCTATTATGCCGATCAGATGGCGGTAGCGGACGCCGAGGAGCGCGTCGGGGTTTTTCCGCATGTGGAGGGCTATCCCGTCCACACCATCTCCGACATCGGCATGGACGATGCCAACAGCGTCTGGCTGTTCCAGGTGCTGCCGGGCCGGGTGAGGATGATCGGCTATTTCGAGCATACCGGCACCGGCATGGACGGCATGCTCGGTGAGCTGGAGCGGCGCGCGCGCGACAATGGTTATATCTACGGCGTCCACAATATGCCGCACGACATCAAGGTCAGGGAATGGACGCGCGGCGGCATGACCCGCATCGAAGTCATGCTGAAAGAGGTCAAGGCGCGCGGTCTCGGCACGGTGCGCAAGGTCGAGCGCGCCTATGTGCATGACCGCATCAACGGCACAAGGCGCATCCTGGCCAAGGTCGAGTTCGACCAGGCCGGCTGCGCCGAGGGGATCAAGTGCCTGCGGAACTATCGCAAGGACTGGGACGAGGATCTCGGCGTCTTCCGCGACGAGCCGCTGCACAACTGGGCCTCGCACGGCGCTGATGCTTTCGGCGGCCTGGCGATCATCTTCACCGGATTGGCGCCCGAACCGCTGAAGCCAGAGCGTAAGCCGCTGCCGACGTTTCAGACGATGACATTCAACGAATTTGCCGATGCCACCCCTAGACAGAGCGAGCGTGTTTGATGGAAGACGAGATAACGGCTTCGCAGAGCGGGCAGCGCTGGGATACTGCCAAGGTCGGCGCCCATTGGCAGCAGGAGCTCGAGCGCGCCCAGCGCTATTTCAAGTCCTGGCATGACCGCTGCATCAAGATCGAGAAGATCTATCTCGACCAGCAGTCGGATCAGACGAGCGCCGCCAAGCGCCGCTTTCCGATGCTCTGGGCCAATACCTCGGTGATGCAGCCGGCCGTTTATGCCCGCGTGCCGCAGCCGGTGGTCGAGCGCCGCTTCAAGGATGCCCAGCCGGTGGCGCGCATCGCCTCGGAACTGGTCGAGCGCAATCTTGCCTATACCGGCGATGCGGCCGATATCGATTCGATCATGCGGGCGGTTCGCGACGACTTTCTGCTCTGCGCCCGCGGCACGGTGTGGCTGCGTTACGAAGCCGATTTCGAGCCGCTCGATATGGGTGTCCAGCCCTCGGACCCGGCGGCAGCCCAAGCTCCTGGCGCAGGCTTGCCCGGCGGCATCGTCGGCGAGATCGGCGCCATGGGCGGTCCTCAGCCTGAGGTGATCGCCGACGAGCGTGTCTGCATCGATTATGTCCACTGGTCGGATTTCCTGCATTCGCCGGCGCGGCGCTGGAAGGATGTGACCTGGGTGGCGCGGCGCGTGCCGATGACCGACGGGGAGATGGAGAAACGCTTCGGCACGGAGGCCATGGCATCGCGGGCGGCGGAAGGTGCTGCCGGCAATAAGGGCGCCAGCCAGGCCGAGCGCCTGGAGAATGAAGGCAAGACCCATGTCTGGGAAATCTGGTGCAAGAGCGAGAATTATACCGTCTGGATCGCCGACGGTTCGCCGGTGGCGCTTGAGGTCTCCGAGCCGCCGCTCGATTTGACGCATTTCTGGCCTTGCCCGCGCCCGGCCTATGGCACGATGTCTACGAGCTCGCTGATCCCGGTTCCCGACTATGTCTATTACCAGCAGCAATGCGACGAAATCGATCTCTTGACCAAGCGCATCAACAAGCTGACCGATCAGCTGCGCCTGAAAGTGTTCTATCCCTCCGGCGACGGGGCAATCTCGCCGGCGATCGAAAAGGCGATGCGGCCTGAAAACGACATGGTGATGGTGCCGATCCCGGAATGGGCGGCCTTTACCGACAAGGGCGGCTCGAAGGCGATCGTGACGCTGCCGATCGACGAGGTGCAGAAGGTCATCGTCGCCTGCATGTCCGCCCGCAAGCAGCTGATCGAGGACGTCTACCAGATCACCGGCATCTCCGACATCGTGCGCGGCGATACACAGGCCTCCGAAACGGCGACGGCGCAGCGCATCAAGAGCCAGTGGGGCTCGATCCGCATTCGCGACCGCCAGGCCGAGCTGGCGCGTTTTGCCCGCGACATCATCCGCCTCGCCGGCGAAATCATCTGCGACCAGTTCCAGCCGGAAACGCTGATGCTGGTGAGCGGCATCCGGCTGCCCACGATGGCTCAGAAGCAGCAGGTGCAAATGCAAATGCAGCAGATGCAGATGGCGGCGCAGCAGGCGGCGATGCGGGCGCAGCAGACCGGCCAGCCGGCCCAGTCGTCCCCAGGAATGGCGCCGCCCGAAATGCCGCCTCAGCTGCAGCAGATGATGGGGCAGCCGACGATCGACGAGGTGGTGCAGCTGCTCCGCAATGACAGCATTCGCGGCTTCCAGATCGAGATCGAGACGGATTCGACCATCGAGCCCGACGAGGATGCCGAAAAGCAGCGCCGCATGGAATTCGTCCAGATGGTCGGCGGCTTCATGCAGCAGGCCGGCGCCATGGCGCAGCAGTCGCCGATGCTGGTGCCTGTGATGGTCGAGACGCTGCTCTTTGCCGCCCGCGGCTTCCGGGCCGGGCGCCAGCTCGAAAGCACGCTGGAGCAGGTGGGAGCCCAGCTTTCCCAGGCCGCAAGCGCGCCGAAACCAGAGCCGCAGCCATCTCCCGGCGAGATGCTCAAGCTGAAAACCGCCGAGGTGAAGGCCGGCGCCGAACAGCGCAAAGCCGAGCTCAGTGTGGCAGAGGCCGAGATCGAGCATCGCGCCACCGTCGAGCAGGCGCGCGGCGAGATGGCGGCGCAGGCATTACAGCAGATTCGGGGGCAGCAGATCCAGGGCCAGCAGATCCTGGCGCAGCCGGCCTATCAGTGAACGGGAGCAACAGCATGAGAGAACGCTATTGCCGCGTCTGCGGCGGCTGGCATCCGCTCGACCAATGGCCGCAGACCTGCCTGCCGGCGCAAAACCGGGCGCAGTCGGATCTGCCGGCGCCGCATTTCGTCAGCGACAGCATCGACATCCAGTCGATGCATGACGGGAGGCATTACACCTCGAAAGCCAGGCTGCGCTCGGCCTACCGGGCAGCCGGGGTGGTCGAGATCGGCAATGAAAAGCCGCAACCGATCGAGCAGCCGAAGACGGATCGTAACGCGATCCGCAACGAACTTCGGCGGGTTTATACCGAGTACAACGCCTGAACCGGGCATCAATCCCCGACATAGGAAATTTCCCCATGGATATGGAAGACCTGAACGAGGCCGGCAACGGCAGCGAAGATTTTGGCGCGTTCGACGACAAGCCATTGAGCGATAGGCCGGTCAGCATCCGCGACAGTTTGAAAGCGGCGATCGACACCGTCGAGGCCAATGGACCCGGCGATATATCAGGCCAGCCGCGCGACGGCGAAAACGGCCGCTTTCTGGCCAAGGAGCAGGAGCAAGCTCCTGCTGCGAGGGCAGGGGCGCAGGCCCCCCAGCAACCGGCGCTTCAACCGCAGTCGCGAGGCCAGGCTGGTGAACAGCCGGCAGTGAGCGCCAGCCGGGTTCCGCCCGGCTGGTCGGCGGAAGCCAAGGCGCAGTTCACAAGCCTGCCGCACGAAGTGCAGGCGGCGATCGCCAAGCGGGAACAGGAGGTCGATAACGGCTTCCGCGTCCTGCAGGATTACAAGGGGCTCGAGGAATTCACCCCGATCATCCGCCAGGCCGGCATGACCCATGCCGATGTCATGCGCCGGGCGATCGACTGGGAGAAGGCGCTCATCCATGATCCCGTCAACACCGTCGTTCACGTCGCCAGGATGGCGGGGGTCAATCTTCACGCTCTGGTCAACGGTCAGACGGGAGAAATCCTGCAGCGGAATTCGCAGCAGGCCATATCACAACCGCAGCCTCGATCTTTCAATGTCGAGGCGACGGTCGAACATGTTCTCAGGAAAAGGGACACTGAAACTCAAGTCGATGCCTTCCTTTCCGACCCAGCAAACGCGCACGCCGAAGATGTGCTCGACGACATGATCGCCCTCGTCAACGCAGGGCGGGCATTTTCGCTCCAGGACGCCTACGACGCCGCATGCTGGATGCGCCCGGATATTCGCCGGCAGTTGATCAGCCAGACTGCTCAGGCCTCCGTCCCGCAACTCCAAGCCCAGAGGGCCGCAGCGGCAGATCAAGCCCGCCGCGCCTCGCGATCCATCTCTGGTTCTTCCGCGCCGGGCCCGACCCGCGATGCGGCAAGGGGCCAGCCCACCTCCATCCGCGACTCGCTGCGCGACGCCATGCGTTTTTCGCGCGGCCAAGTCTGATCAAAGGCCAAGTCTGATTAAAGGAACGATCGATGCCCATCTCCCCCAACCTCTCTGAAATCGTCACCACGACGCTGCGCAACCGCAGCGGCACGGTCGCCGACGACGTGACGAAGAACAACGGTCTTCTCACCCGTCTCAACAGCCGCGGCCGCAAGAAGCCGATCTCCGGCGGCCGCACCATCGTCCAGGAGCTGCAGTATCAAGAGAATAGTACCTTCAAGCGCTATTCCGGTTATGACATCCTCAATGTCCAGCCCTCCGACGTCATCACCGCCGCCGAATATGACCTCAAACAGGCGGCGGTCGCCGTCTCCATGTCCGGCCTCGAACAGCTGCAGAACTCCGGCGAGGATGCGGTCCTCGATCTGCTTGAGCAGCGCATCGAAAACGCCGAAACGACCCTGAAGAACAACATCGCGCTCGACTGCTATTCCGATGGCACGGCCGATGGCGGGCGGCAGATCGGCGGCCTGCAGCTCTTGATCTCGACTTCGCCGACCTCCGGCACCGTCGGCGGCATCTCGCGCGCCACCTGGGGTTTCTGGCGCAACCAGAAATTATCGGCCTCGGCCGATGGTGGTGCGGCCGCCACCAACGCCAACATCCAGAGCTATATGAACCGGCTCTATATGTCCTGCGTGCGCGGCTCCGACGCGCCCGATCTCGTCGTTGCCGACAACAACTTCTTCCGCCTCTACTGGGAATCGCTGCAGGCGATCCAGCGCATAACCTCGGCGGATAAGGGCATGGCCGGCTTCCAGTCGCTCCAGTACATGGGCGCCGACGTGATCTTCGATGGCGGCTTCGGCGGCGGTGCGCCGCTCAACCAGATGTTCTTCCTGAACACCAAGTACCTGTTCTATCGCCCGCACCGTGACCGCGACATGGCTCCGATCGGCGACGAGCGCATGAACACCAACCAGGATGCCTTCGTCCAGCTCATGGGCTTCGCCGGCAACCTCACCATGAACAACGCCTTCCTGCAGGGCGTGCTGTTCGCCTAAGTCGAAGAAAGGATCACCTCCATGACTATCGCAACTTCCCAGACCGATCGTCTTGGCACGAACCCGTTCGTCGTCGAAGGCCCGATCGTCGCTGGATCCGGCATCCCGGGTCCGAACTTCGCCCTCGGCGCGATTGCCGGCGGCGATCGTGAATCCGAATGGGTCTATTGCCAGCTGGTGCTGGCCTCGCAGACGACCCTTCAGCCCGGTCAGTGGTTCCAGTGGACCCGGGATTACGTCGCTTCGCTGCTGACCACGGCGGCGGCCGTCGTCGGCCAGCGCTGCGGCGTCTTTTCCGGGGCCGCCCAGCCGCCGACGCTGACCGGCGGCCCGGTCGGCGCCATCACCCTTGCCGCCGGCACCTATTATATCTGGCTGCAGCGCAACGGCCAGGCGCCGTCGCAGGTGGCGACCGCAACGGCGGCCCTCGTCGTTGCCGAAACCACCACCACCGCAGGCCAGGCAAGTGCGCCTGCCTCGGCCACCGCCACCACCAAGGCGATCGCCAACGTCAACTTTGCCGCCGCCAACCAGACGTTTACGGCAACGACGGTCAACGGCTCCAACCTGCTGACGGGTATTGCCGGGCTCAGCGCCGGTTCCGGCCCGTTCATCGGCGCGGCGGTTTCCGGCACCGGCATTGCAGGCGGCACGACGATTGCGGGCATCACCTACAGCCCGAACGGCGTCGTGCAGAGCATCACGCTCTCGGCTGCGGCCACCGCCAACGGCACGGGCATTACCGTCACCGCGACGGGTGTGCTCGAGGCGACGCTGATGCGGCCGTTTCTGTCGAAGGTGAACTAAAGCCGTCGGCCTTTCTACGTTTGGCGTGCCCCTCATCCGCCTGCCGGCACCTTCTCCCCGCGTGCGGGGAGAAGGGAGCAAGCCGCGAGCTTTCCGTCCCCACAGACCTCTCGCAGGGCACGTCCCCTCTCCCCGTTTTTACGGGGAGAGGGTTAGGGTGAGGGGCCGACATCTGCACGACATCACAGCAGGCGTTTCCCACGCCCATTCCATCTCCCCGCCATCAACAGCGAGACCAGCACATGCCCGACAACACCGGAATTTATGCCTCCTTCAGCCTCGAACCGGTCGAACAGACCTTTCTGACCGAGAAGGAAGGCCGGCCGATCTTTGCCGATAAGGAATTCGTCCGCATCTTCATTGCAGGCGACAAGCACACCGAGGTCTACCGCGAGGTGACCGACAACGACAAACAGCGCTTTGCCGACGCCTATAAGCGGTTCAAGGAAGGGGCCGCGGCCCGTGAGCAGCTGACCGGCACGCCGCTGGCCCAATGGCCCTATCTCAAGCCCAGTCAGATCAAGGAGCTGGAGGCGGTCAATATCTATACCGTCGAACAGCTCGCCGCCCTTTCCGACACCGCCAAGCAGAAGATCGGCATGGGCGCCAACGAGCTGACCGCCGCCGCCCGGGCCTATCTCGCCACCGCCGAAAACTCCAGCGCGGCCTCCGCCTTTGCCGCCGAAAACGAGCGGCTGAAGGATGAGGTGACCCGTCTGCAGGAGCAGATGAAGGAGATGGCCTCGCGCTTCGAGGCGCTCGAAAGCGAAAGCGGCAGCAAGTCCCGCGGTCGGCAAGCAGCCTGAAGAAGGCCTAACGCAAGCGGCGCCCTCATCCGACCCTTCGGGCCACCTTCTCCCCGCTGGGGAGAAGGGGGTATGCCGCGACGTGTCGATTCCCTCTTCTCCCCAGCGGGGGTCCGAAGGACGGGTTGAGACCAGTGGCTCAACCCCGGTCGGTGCCCGTAGGGCGGATGAGGAGGCTGCACGGCACAACCGTCAAGCAAATTCATCCACGCAACCGCTCTGAACCGGAGACCCCGCATGTCGCTCTTGACCATCATTCAGAACGTCTGCGCGGAAATCGACCTCGATCCGCCGACGGCCGTCATGTCCTCGGCGGATCCGCAGATCATGCAGCTGCGCATCCTTTCCACCCGCGCCGGCCGCGACCTGATGCGCGAGCATGACTGGTCGGCGCTGATGGTGCGGCGGCAATTCGCAGCGACCGGTGCAAATCCGGAGCCGGCCGAGCCGCCCGCCGACTGGAACCGCTTCGCCGCCAATGCCACGATCTGGAATGCCGCGCGCCTCTGGCAGCTCAACGGCCCCGTCGAGCCGCAGAGCTGGCAGCGCCAGACGATCCTCAACGCCAACCCGGTGCCGCAGATCTGGCGCATCGCCGGCGGCAAGCTCGACATCTACCCGAACGTTGCCGGCGAGATGATCGAATATGCCTATATCTCCGGCTTCTGGGTGGCGGTGAATGGCGGTGCGGCGACGGCTGGCACCTGGGCCAACGACACCGATACCGCCCGTCTTCCCGAAGACCTCCTCGAACTCTCGCTGATCTGGCGCTGGAAGCGGGCCAAGGGCCTCGATTACGGCGAGGAGCTTGCCGGTTTCGAGCGATCCAAGGAAGCGGCGATCGGCGCCGACCGCGCCGCCAGCCCCCTCGATCTCTCGTTGCCGGCGAGGAACGGGGCGCCCGAGAATTATTGGCCCGGCACGATCACGGTGGCAAATCCATGACCCGCAGACCTGTCCCTCCGAATGGGCGCACCGGCCGCGTTTCGCCGAGCAAGGACTGGATCGCGCCGATCGGCGGCTGGCGAACCGATGTCGAGATGGCGGATATGCCCGCGGATGCGGCGTTTCAGCTCGACAATTTCTTTCCCGAGGCCAACCGCGTCCGCGCCCGCTATGGTTTTCTCGCCTTCTCCACCGGCCTCGGCGGCGATGTGCAGACGGTCATCCCCTATTCGGGCGTCAGCAACAGGCTGTTTGCCGCTGCCGGCGACAAGATCTTCGATGTGACGGTGGGTGGCGCTGTCGGTGCCCCCGTCGTCTCGGGCATGGCCAGCGCCCACTGGTCGGTGCAGCAATACACCAACCCGGCCGGCCAGGAATTCCTGCGTCTGGTCAACGGCCTGGACACGCCGCTGCTCTTCAACGGCACCTCCTGGACCAATAATTTTCTGGTGGGCACGGCCGTGCTCGCCACCCAGAACGTCGCCGTCCGCAACACGCCCTATACGCTGAGCTTCTTCGGCACCGGCTCCGTCACGCTCTCCGGCGCCTTCTCAGGTACGCTGAACGGCACCGGCGTCAACAACCGCGTGTCGCTTGCCTTCACGCCGGCGGCCGGCACGCTCGTCGTCACCGTGACGGGAACGGTCACCAATGCGCAGCTGGAAAAGGGCGCGGCCGCCACCCCTTACGTTTCCTCGACGATGATATCAGGCATATCGGACTCGTCGCTGCTGATCGCGGTCACCGCCTATCGTTCACGCCTGTGGTTCATCGAGAAGAACTCGACCAATGTCTGGTACCTCGCAACCGACGCCGTCAGTGGTGCTGCGACGGTGCTGCCGGTCGGCGGCAACATGAAATATGGCGGCACGCTGGTAGCGATCAACGTCTGGACGATCCCGGTTTCGACAGGCCTGCAGCAGTGCCTGGTGCTGATCTCCTCGGAAGGCGAGGTGATCGTCTTCCAGGGCTCGGATCCCTCGAGTGTTTCGAACTGGGGCCTGATCGGCACCTTCAAGCTCGGCCGGCCGCTCGGCAGCGACCGATGCCTGCTATCTGTCGGCGCCGATCTGGCGATCATGACGACCGATGGCATCGTGCCGATCACCAAGGCGGTGCAGCTCGACCGCGGCGCCACCAGCCTCGGGGCGATTACCGCGAGGATCGGCCCGACCTGGCGCGAGACGGTGGCGGCATCAGGCACGACCTCTGAGGAGTGGCAGCTTTCGAGCTTCCCCGCGCGGCAGATGGCGATCGTCAACCTGCCGTCCTCCTTCGGCCCCTATCAGTATGTGATGAACACCGAAACCGGCGCCTGGTGCCGCTTCGTCGGCATGCCGGCCTCCTGCTGGGCGAGCTGGCAGGACCGGCTGTTCTTCGGCGCCGGCGACGGCACGGTCTACGAGGCCGAGGTCGGCGCCAACGACAATGGCGTGGCGATCGACGCGCTGATGGTCGGCGCCTGGAGCCGCTATGGCGACGGGCTTTCGACCAAGCTCTCGAAGCTGATCGGGGTGACGGCGCAGATCGGCGTTTCCTCGCTGATGTATGGCGGGATCTCGGTGGATTACCAGACCAAGATTCCCACAGCGCTGCTGTCCTCGGTCGAAAACAACGCGGCGGCGAAATGGGGAACGGCGGTCTGGGGCGTCTCGAAATTCCCCGGCGTTTCGCTGGTGCGCAAATTCGCCTCCGCCGGTGGCGCCGGCTCGGCCTTGGCGCCGACGATCCGCGCGCTGATCTCCGGCTCCTCAGGCTCGGTCTCGGAAGCCGCCGTCGTCGGCGGCTCGGTGCTTTATGAAAAGGGCACGCCGATTTGATCGTCTCCGAACCGCGCGAGGAAATCGCGGCCTGGGTCGGCGGCCGGATCGGCGTCAGCTTCGACCCGCCTTACACCACGCTTGCCCATGTCGACCGCGGCCGGATCATCGCCGGCTTCGTCTTCAATGTCTGGACCGCGCATGACGTCGAGGTCTCGCTTGCCGCCGACCGGCTGACGCGGACGCTGATGCGATCGGTCTTTCACTACGTCGTGCACCAGCTCGGCTGCCGGCGCGCAACCGCCAGGACCCGGGCCGACAATCTTGACGCCCAGACGATGCTCGCAAGGCTCGGCGCCCGGCTGGAAGGCCGCCAGCAAGCCTATTTCGGCGAGTGCGACGGCCTGCTTTACGCAATCATGAAGGAGGATTTCCCCTATGGTCTCCACGCCGAAGGCCCCGAAGGCGCCTGATCCGACACAGACCGCGGCGGCACAGACGGCCACCAACGTCGATACGGCGATTGCCAATGCCGGCTTGAGCCACACCAACCAGTACACGCCGGATGGTTCGCTGGAATACAAGCAGACCGGCAAAAGCATCATGAAGGACCAGACCGGCAAGACATATGAGCTGCCGGTCTATTCCGCCTATCAGACCTATTCGCCTGAAAACCAGGCGATCTACGACCAGACGCAGCAGACCCAGCTCGGCCTCGCCAGGCTCGCCAACGACCAGACCGGCAAGATCTCAGGCATCCTCGGCACCAACGTCGATCTGAGCGCCGGCAATGTCGACAAATATGTCAACGATCACTGGCAGTCCGGCTTCAACAACCAGTGGGATCGCGATCAGGCGAGCCTCGACCAGAGCCTGGCCGACAAGGGCATCTCGATGGGCTCGGCGGCTTACGACAACGCCATGCGCGATTTTTCCACGCGCAAGCAGGCCGCCTCCGACCAGTATCTCGGCGATATGTATTCGAATGCCCAGAATTCGATCCTGACCGAGCGGAACCAGCCACTGAACGAGATTTCGGCGCTGATGTCGGGATCGCAGGTCCACCAGCCGAGCTACGTCAACACCCCGACGACGCAACTGCCGAACGTCGACCAGGCCGGCCTGATCAACGATAATTTCAACCAGAAAATGGGCCTCTACGACCGCCAGGTCGCCCAGTCGAACGCCGCGATGGGCGGCCTCTTCGGCCTCGGCGGAACACTCCTTGGCGGCTGGGCGAAATCCGACCGCCGGCTGAAGGAAGACATTCGGCGCGTCGGCACTCTGGATAATGGGCTGCCGGTCTACGCCTTCCGTTACAAGGACGGCGGCCCGACCCAGATCGGCCTGATGTCCGACGATGTGCGTAAGACCCATCCGGACGCCGTGTTCGAACACGCCGACGGCTTCGACCGCGTCTTCTACGAAAGGGCAGTGGCATGATCCCAACGATCTTCGCCGGCAATACCGGCCGGACCCAGGGCGACATCGACGACAAGCGCAAGCAACTGGCCTACGCCATGTTGCAGCAGGGCATGGATGCAAGCCCGGTGCAATCCCCCTGGCAAGGGGTGGCGCAGCTGGCGCAGGCCTTGATGGGCGGACTGGCAATTAGGCAGCAGGATGAGGAGCAGCAGGCTGATACGGCCGGGGGTAACGCCGTGCCGACGTCAATGCCTTCCGCCTCGCCGGCAAAGTCGTCCGGCTTCCTGTCGTCGCTGTTTGACGGCAACAAGATTCCGGTCTCCGACCGTGAGATGCGCACCACTTCGAGGGCGGGCGCGACGCCGATCCCAAATACGAGGTCCAACCGATCCACATGGAGCATTGAACGATAATGGCGACGATCAAGGTTAACGGCCATATTGTCCCCGTCGACGAGAGCTTTTTGAATCTGACTCCGGAAGAGCAGGATAGGATCGTGGATGAGCTTTCGCGCGGTCTTCCAGAGCAAGCCGACGACGTTGGGTCAATGATTCACACCGCCGCTGGTGGTCTTTTTGAGGGAATTCCAATCGCTGGGCCAATTATCCGCGAAGGGCTAAACCAGCTCCCAGCAGCGATTGCTGCTGGTCTCACTGGTCAAAACTACGATGACCTACTCAAACGGCTTCACGAAGGAGATGAAGCAGAAAAGAAGGCTAACCCTAGAATCGACAAGACTGCGCAGATAACGGGCGGCGTGGTTGGCACTGTACCAGCAGTACTTGCTGCGCCTGAATTATTCGGCGCTGGTGGGGGCAGCATGTTGATGCGCTCGTTGGTATCGGGCTTAACCGGCAGCGGTATTGGTGCCGCAGACGCCGCCGTCAGAAGTGACGGCGATCCTGAGAAAACTCGATGGGGTGCACTAGAGGGGGGGCTATTTGGATTGGGTGGCCCCTTTGCGGGGGAAGTTATCGGAGCCGGTGTCAAAGCGACCGCGCGGGGCGCTAAGGCTCTCACGCGCGCACTCCTCGGAGAGGAATTAGCTTCAAAGCCGCCGCGCGACATGCTTGCAGACCTGGCGAGGGATTCTCGCAATTGGCTCGCGAAAGTTTCTGGTTCGGATAAGCTCGCTGCGGCTCGTGACCAATTCGACAAGTTCGGGTCGGAGGCGATGCCGGCAGATGTCTTGCCAGAATGGCTCGGCGCGGCCAAGGCCGGTGTCGCCCGGGAATCCACGCGGAGCAAAGTCGTGGGACCGCTGAATGAACGTGGCTCTACGGCGGGCAGCCGTCTGAAGTCGGACCTCGAGACAAATCTTGGGCCGGATCCGGTTCCGTCCACGATCGACAGGGAACTAGAAGCCAGCCAGGCGCAGGTGCAAGGTCAGTACCGTCCGATGGTTATGGGCCAACCACCTCGCGACTTTAAGCCAGTTGCGGAGCGACTCGATAGATTGATTCCATATCGGCGCGGTGGCGAACAGAGCGACCTGCTTAATATCAGGAGCATGCTCAATGACTTTGGGAAAGACACCGTCTCTTCCGACCCCGCCATAGCGTACGAAACACGCCGCGCAATCGATCGGCTTCTGGAAGTTGCCAAAGATACTGAAGTCATCGAGACCCTCAAGGGCGTTCGCGGGATGATCGATGCTCGATTTTCCTCCGGCGTGAAGGGGCTCGACGCGCAATTTGACGAATTGGGCCGACAAAGGGAGGGCTTACTGCAGGGGCAGTCCGTTCTCGCCGATGGGCCGCGCGCCATGCACCCCGTAGAGCTTCAGGAGAAATTGGTGGCGGGTGCCGAACCGCAGGGTACGTTGATTGGGGCCTCTGCGGAGTCGGCGCGCATGCGGCAGGGAACCCTCGGCGACATCTATCGGGCGGTTGGAACCGAAGCCAGTGATATGAACGCGCTGCGCAAGTTTATTCGCGGCAATGGCGACTGGAACCGCGAAAAACTGGGAATGATGTTCGGGCCTGAAAATGCCGATGCGTCACTCAATGCCATCGATCGTGAAGCTCTTTTTTCCAAGACGAAAAATGGTGTAACCAGCGCAGCCGACATGGCAAGGGAGGCTGGGTTCGAGAAGTATCTCGGCGAGGTATCCAAGCCTCCCGAAGTGCCCACGGATAAGAGCTGGACCGATCTCGGCCTAACGACGGCTCGCCGTCTTGTGCGATCCCTCTTTGAGCAGAATGCAGGCGCCCACGCAGCTCGCGTAGCCGACGAAGTGGCTCCGCTGAGTGTACTTCGCGGTGAGCAGCGTGACGCGCTAATGGAGGCACTCATGCGCCTGGGACGCGAAAACATCATCGACCAGCAACGCAGTTTACTGATCAATGCGCTTTTCCAGGGTGGCGGAATGGCTTATCCGCTCCCGCCAACCGAGAAGCGTAAATAAACTCAATGGGGCGGCGCCGGCGGCACACTAATAGCAGGACGTCCTGACCTGACGGACTGGGCCGCCGACCCAGGTGCTTGTCGGCGTCGAGGTGCAGTTCATCGGCCGATAGCTCGGCTGCTGCTGCAGTCCCTGATTGTAACCCTGCACGCCTGCTATAAGCGCTTCCCCCATCGCTTGTCTGGCCTGCAGATTGTTGCTCCTGATCGACGATTCACGCGTGAACTCCTGCTGTAGACACATCTTCATTTCAGGCGTGTCGCTCTTGACGCCCCGAGCCCAGCAGCGCTTGTGCAATTCGAGCGAGAGAGACTTCAACTCCGAGTAAGACAGCTCGTCGATCGGTCTGTCCTGGCAAGAGGTCAGCACGAGCGAAAGGCAGCAACAACGACAAGCTTGGAACGCATCTCAATATCCCCGAAATTTTGCAACCGGTACTACAGAACATAGGGTCTCGCAATCGCGGGGCCTTTTCATTTCGGAGCAAGGTAAATGCCCAGAAATCCATCCACCGGCGTCTATTCCAAACCCGCCGGCACGACACCTTCCGTCGGCCAGGTCATCGACCCGGCGCCGTGGAACGCGCTGACCACCGACCTCGGCAACGAAATCACCAATTCGCTGCCGCGCGACGGTTCGGCGCCGATGATCGCACCGCTCAAGGCCGCAGGCGGAACCGTGTCCGCGCCGGGCGTCGGCTTCGCCTCGACCCCGCAGACCGGCCTCTATCTGAAAGGCGGCGGCCTGCTCGGCTTTGCCCAGAACGGCGTTGAGGTCGCATTCGATCAGGATCTGGTCTATGCGGTGAAGTCAGGCGATTACACCGCGCTCGCATCCGACGATAACGCCGTCCATCGCTTTACCGCGGCCGCCACGCTCACTTTGACCGCGGCGGCAACGCTCGGTGCAAACTGGCACTATTGCGTCATCGCCGATGGCGGGGATGTGACGATCGACCCGAACGGTTCGGAGACGATCGACGGCGCAGCCACGCTTATTCTCAAGGACGGTTACAGCGTCGAAATCATCTGTTCCGGCGCCGCTTTCTTCACCAACAAGCTCTTCGCCAGGATCCAGAGCAAAGCCGACAGTTCGGCGGTCGGCGATTTCATTGTCGGGCTCACCCTTTCCAACAACGGCGCCAGCCCGAATACGCATATCGATTTTGCTGCAGGATCTGCCAGGACGGGATCGAGCTTCGTTTCCAGCGCAACGTCATTGACGAAGCGAGTGACGGGAACATTTGCGGCTGGCACCGGCGCCGGCGGCCTCGACGCCGGCGCCGTTGCGGCGAATGCGACCTACTTTGCATATGCCTTGCGCAAGGACGCAGACCTGTCTTTCGACATTGTTCTCTCGACCTCGGCGACGATCGGCGGCATCGCCACAACGCTGCTCACCGGCTATAGCATCGTCAAATGCATCGGCGTGGTGCTGACCGATGCCAACTCGCTCGTCCGGCAATTCGTGATGTACCCGCGTGACGAATATACTTTCGTTACGCCGGTGAAGGATGCGAATAGCTTAGCTGTCTCAACGGCATCTGCCTTATTAACTTTAACCGTCCCCAACGGGGTGAAAGTTAAAGCGAAGCTGCGGTTCCAATTCACCTCTTCGTCGGCCACCAATTCGGCATTGCTTTCGGATCCAGCGCAAGGCGTACTCGTCGCGGGCATCGTGAATGATGGCGGCAACGTCGGTGCCGTTCAAGTTGCAAGCAATTACGCCATAGGCTCAGCGGAGATCTGGACGAACACCAGCAAGCAGATCCGGCTGGTAGCGGGTGCGGCCGGCAGCATGTGGATCTGGACGGATGGCTTCCATTTCCCAAGCGGTAGAAGCGTATAAGAGTTCGTGCTTTGAAAGACGAATCCCTGAGGCTGATAACGCGACAGGTTTTCTTTTCTATCGAGCAGAGAACCTAGACGCGGCGAGCACGTCACATTTGCCGGTGCGACTGGCAATAAGGACCATCAAAACTCAAGAGGTGCCTTGCCGTGTAGTTTTCAGGATGTCTTATCTTGACAATAAAAGCACTCACTGCATAGGCCCACGTGCTTTGCACGTTGCGTTCGCGATTAACGATGTAGAGGCATCCTGGGACATCTAACGCCGCGTCTTCGACTTTCGACCAGGCTCCCAAGAACCGTTTAAAATTGTCAACAAATCCAGACCAACCGCCATATGCTGTCATGGAGTCATAATCCAAAATCAATGCATCGTGTTTCCCGGTCGCGGCTTCATGCAGCCCGGCATATTCTCCGATTCCGGGCATTGTATCGAATGCGTTCAGGCCAGATCTGTCAAGGATCACGTAATTACGGCTTTGCAGAGAGGGGGTGTTCCTGATCGTATCGGCAAAAGCCTCCTGGCGCAGGTGGTCGACATAAAAAGTGGCATAAACAAACCACCAATTCACAATGAACACTGCTATCAGGCCACCAAATGAGGCCACATTCACCCGATGACGTATATTGGGGTTCTCAGCCGGAAAAACGGCGCAGATGATCTTTAAAAGACCCAGGGTAGAAAAGGCGGCGCCAAACGGAAGCAGCACTTGAAAGCGGGTCGCCATCCAAGGCGCATAGGAGGGCTCCTTCCCGACCAAGACATAGGCCGAGGCTCCCAGACCCAATAGCACGACCCCAATACCTACCAAACCTTTTCCGTTGCATTCGGCCTCCGTGCCGCTGCCCGTAGAATTTGGTCTAATCAAGTAGGAAATAAGAAAGGCGGCCAAAAGGATCGTTAGTGTGACCGATGGTCCAATATATATACCTTCGTATGGGAATAAATATATAATTACGACTTTGACTTCCGATAGTATTCCGCCGAAATTGATGTTGATGACATTATAGCTGGCGGCAAACATGCCGGTTTTCTTGAATAAAAAATGTTGTATTAAGGCGTATAGGAAGGGCAGGAGCATAATTGCCCCCGTTCTCTTTATAAGATGTGTGATTTTTTTTAGATAGTTTCCGTAATGAATTATACCTGCTGAGGTGTCAGTCTTCTTATAAAACAGGAACGAAGCGATGAAAAAAACCAGTAGAAACGGAGGTATAAGAGCATTGAATTGAAATGAAAAAATAAACAAGACGTAAGAAAGGTACTCTGTATATAGGTTTTTATTAATCACAGAAATTACAAAAATATATAACGCGAAAACAAATAGCAGTAGAAAAAGCAGCCCTGGATTGTTTATTGCGGCAATTCTGGCAAAGTTAACAGGTAAAGCTGCTGCAAGAAGCGACAGCGCCGTTGCGTCAGATTTTGAGAAATCGAAAGCCTTCAGGATAAGATAGAATACATGAATTATGAGGTAACCGAGCGCAAAGGTTGAAAAAGCGTAAAACCACCAGCCGATCAATTGAACAGCATAATGGTAATATCCGAGAAGGGGAAAGCCGGCCTGAGTAAAAACAGAAACGAGCATTTCTTTGCTCGCACCAGAAAGGCTCCAGTCGTCCCAATATCGTGCTTCCGATAATAGAAAGATGGGAAGGTGCGCACCCGTGTAAACGAGAAATATCTGCAATTCAGATCTTTTTAAAAGTCTTTTAATGTCGGGCATCTCATGGCTTTCCTTGTACAAAAAGGGACATCCATTCTTGCACAAAATGTCGGCATTGCGTTTGTGGGCTCGGTCTTTGTTTGTGTTTCCAGCCAACACCAAAGTCGAATGAGCCATCGAAGATGACGGTTGATCCAATAAATGGGATCGGCGGATAAATGCATAGCAGCGCGCGTGATTTGATTGCCGGACCTTGCGCGGTTAATAAATGGCTTCGGTTAAGCCACTATTTGCAAACCGAATGGTTCTTCAATATAAATTTGCGAACCTAGCGGTTCTATTAATAGAAAAATGTATCCTACCGAACGTTGTGACCCATGTCCGCGGTCCTGGCGGAATATCGCTTGTCTTATGTGGATTATAATTTAATTAGAGGCGCAACGCGGGGGCTTTTTTGCTATCGAGCCTTTGACGCAATACGCTGCTTCGGATGTTGGTGAATGAATCGTGTCTCTTTTGCATTGCCTCACTTGATCGGGAAGGAGGCGCTCTATCTCAACGAATGCCTTCTCTCGGGCCAGTGGGGCGGCGATGCAAACTTCACAAAGCGATGTCATGCGCATTTGGACTCGGTCTACGGCGCCAGTACGCTTCTGTGCCACTCGTGTACCGCTGCCTTGGAAATGGCCGCAATGCTTCTCCGCCTCGAGCCGGGGGATGAGGTTATCATGCCGTCGTTCACCTTCGTGTCGACGGCCAATGCAGTAGTGCTGCGCGGAGCTGTGCCGGTATTCGTCGATATTCGTGGCGATACGCTCAATATCGACGAAACGCTGATTGAGGCTGCCATTACGCCGAGAACCAAGGCAATCTTCGTCGTTCACTACGCCGGAGTGGGGTGCGAGATGGAGCCTATTTTGGCTATCGCCTGGCGCCATGGACTGGCTGTGGTGGAGGATGCGGCCCAGGCTTACCTAGCTTCCTGGAAAGGTCGGGCCCTCGGAACATTCGGCCAGTTGGCCACTTTGAGCTTTCATCAGACCAAGAATGTTGTCTCTGGCGAAGGTGGGGCCCTGATTGTCAATGATCCCGGTCTCGTCGAGCGAGCGCAAATCATCCGGGAGAAGGGCACCAATCGCTCCCAGTTCATTCGCGGCGAAGTGGCCAAATACGACTGGCAGGATATGGGGTCCTCCTTCCTGCCATCCGATTTGGTGGCTGCTGTGCTTCTGGCCCAGCTTGAGTATGCCGAAGAACTGACACGGCATCGGCTTTCGCTGTGGCATGCCTATGACGCAATATTCAAAGCGGCCGGCAATAACGGGTTGCGCCTTCCTGAAATCCCGGACGACGCTGCACATAACGGACATATCTATCATGTGCGCTTTACGAATCTCGAACATCGCGAAGAGACGCGCCGACAATTGGTGGCGGAAGGCATAGGGGGCGTTACGCATTATGTTCCTCTGCATTCGTCGCCAGCCGGTGAACGATACGGAGTAACGGGGTCGTCAATGGCGGTCACCAATGAGACGGCCGATACTCTGCTTCGGCTGCCTCTGCATGGCGGCCTGACCCAGGCAGTTATCGCCCGCGTCGCCAGTCGGGTTCTGGAACTTGCGCAATGAAACGTTGCTTGGCGTGTGATGCCGTGTACGAGGCGGACATCTGGCGATGCCCCAAATGTGACACGCTAGTGCCTCTGGAAGATGGTTTTCTGTCATTTGCGCCCACACTTGCCCGTGAAAATGACGGCATGGCGAGCAATTCACATGAACAGCTTCAGGCGTTGCAGCATGGCAGCTTCTGGTTTCGAGCCAGAAACCGCCTGATCACAGATCTTGTGCGGCGATATTTTGCCAGCAGCCAACGGGCGCTGGAAGTGGGATGCGGCACGGGCTTCGTCCTCACGGCTTTGCGCCAGGCTCTTCCGCATGCGGTCCTATGCGGCAGTGAGATCTATCTAAACGGCTTGCCTTACGCGCACGAGCGATTGAAAGGGGCGGGGCAACTCTTTCAGATGGATGCGCGCGACATCCCTTTTCGTGAGGAGTTCGATTTGCTTTGTGCGTTCGACGTGCTTGAGCATATCGAAGAGGATGGGCTGGTCTTGCAGCAAATGGCCCAGGCCCTGCAGGGGGGCGGCGGAGTGCTGCTGGCTGTTCCGCAACACCCCGGCC
Organism: Rhizobium sp. BT03; assembly: GCF_030053155.1. Classification (NCBI taxonomy): domain Bacteria; kingdom Pseudomonadati; phylum Pseudomonadota; class Alphaproteobacteria; order Hyphomicrobiales; family Rhizobiaceae; genus Rhizobium; species Rhizobium sp. BT03. The sequence goes on along the minus strand of NZ_CP125640.1, from coordinate 1,479,209 downwards.
TTTGGAGCCGCAACGATGATCTGGCTTTCCACAAACGCCGCTACCGGCGCGGCGAGTTGGAGCAGAAGTGTGCTGTCGCCGGTCTTGAGGTGATTTTCTCGACATCATTTGTAACGAGCCTATTGCCGGTTTTCGCGCTCCAGCGCTCCACACGCAGTCGCTCCAAGGATCATGATCCGGCGCGGGAGTTGCAACTGCCGTGGTTCGTGGACAGGTCGTTCGAGATATTGCTGGATTGCGAACGACAGCTCATCCGCCTCGGAGTGCGCCTGCCGGCCGGGGGATCGCGTTTCGTGGTGGCAAGAAAGTCTGCAGGTACGCGGCCATGAAACGCGTCGCGATCATACAGTCATCTTATGTTCCCTGGCGTGGCTTCTTCGACCTGATTAGCCGCTGCGATGAATACATCATTTATGATCAGGTCGCCTACAGCAAGGGCCATTGGCACAATCGAAACAAGATCAAGACCGCAACGGGCACGCGCTGGATGACCATTCCTGTGATGACCAGCGACAGGCTCGGGCAACCCATTGAGGATGTTGAAATCAAGGGAGATTGGGCTCAGGCACATTTTTCCCAGATCCGTCAGGCCTATAAGACGGCACCGGTCGCCAGAGATTTTCTGCCTCTTATCGAATCGCTGTACAAGCAGGCCGAGAAACTGCAGCTGTTGACTGAGGTCAATGAGTTGTTCCTCAGGCATGTCGTCGAAATGTTGAAGTTGGAAGTTGTGATCACCCGCGACAGAATCTACTCTCCGCGCGGGACACGAAGTGCGCGGGTCCTCGAGACCTGTCTTGCGGCTGGAGCAACACATTATCTGTCGGGTCCATCTGCGAAAGTGTATTTGGACGAAACCATGTTTCGGGATGCGGGGGTTACGGTGGAGTGGATGAGTTACGGCCCCTATCCGGAATACACGCAGCTTCACGGCGCTTTTGACGGGCAAGTCAGCATCATTGATCCTATTCTGAACGGGCATGGGGGTGCACTTACGGCCATGCCCGGACAGCAACAGGGAGCAGCAGGATGTTGACTCGTTTGACTTTCCTTTGCAAGGCTGGAGACGCTTGGCGACATGGCTTTGCAGCGGAGCAGATTGGCCGCGCATATATGGGGCGCAAGCCGTGAATTACTCCATCGTGGTGCCCATCTATCGCGATGGCAATTTGGCCGATGACCTGTGCGTAGAAATCCAGCGAGTCATGCGTGCATATACAGGGCGCGAGGATCTTGAGGCGGTCCTGGAGCTGATTTTTGTCAATGATGGCAGCCCGGACAATAGCCTTGAGCTGCTGCTTGCGCTGCAGGCCAAGTTCGATTTCGTCCGGATCATCGACCTGTCAAGGAATTTTGGGCAGCACATTGCCATCGCTTGCGGTTTCCGTGAGGCCACGGGTGATGTAGTCATCCGAATGAACGTCGATATGCAGGACCATCCGGACCAAATTCCGACATTGCTTGAACATATGACGGCGACGAAGGCGGACATCGTGATCGGACAGTACGAGCAACGGGAAAGCCCGCTAATCAATCGCATGACCGCTCGGCTCTATTATAGCTTTTTTCGAATCATGACCGGTCTCGAGTCGCCGCAGAACACGTCTCCCCTGCGTGTGCTGAGCCGCCGATACGCCAATGCTTACAATGGCCTGACAGAAAAAACGAGGTTTCCTCAAGGTCTTGACCAGTGGATGGGATTCTCGCCGCGTTATACGCGCATCGCCCACCGGCCGCGACTAAAGGGCAGGTCGTCCTATAATTTCTGGTCACGGCTGCGGCTGGGGCTTGATGGACTGCTGTATTTTTCCGAGCGCCCACTGATGATCGTGATGTCGCTGGGGCTGCTCCTTAGTGCATTTGGTACAATGATGGGCGTGGCGCTTGTGGTGATGCGCTTGTTTTTGACCAATATCGAACCCGGCTTCACGTCTCTTGCCGCGATCGGCCTGTTTGCGGTTGGTGTCCAGCTGATTTGCTTGGGCGTTGTCGGCTTTTACGTTGGGAAGATTTTCAAGGAAGTTCAAAATCGTCCGCTCTATATTATCAAGGACAGATTTTGGAAATAGAAATACCCGCTGCTTACCCAAAAATCAGAGATAGATCATGTCGCACGAATCCACCTCTATAAGCTATTCACCTTCCACCAGCATCGACGCAAGACACAAGATATTCGAATTGCAGAAGACCTATCCTGCAACGCCAGAGGAAAAAGAGCGTTCGCCCGGTCTTTTCCTACGTGGTTCATTGCTGGCGCGTATTCTGGCGATCCGGGATATTTATGTACAGATCGTCGATATTCCCGGCTCCATCCTGGATATTGGCACATGGCGCGGCCAGACAGCCGTGCTGTGCGAGAACCTACGGGCCATTTACGAACCTCTGCATCTCAATCGTCGGATTGCCTGTTTCGACACGTTCGAGGGCTATGTCGGCTTCTCCGACAAGGATGCTCCGTCAGAACTGCATCGCGACGGCACCTATGGCGTCGGAGGCGAGGAATATGCCGGCTATCTCGATGAATTGCTGAAACTGCATGAGCAATCCAACGCCATGGGACACAATTTCGGCAAGCACAAGGTGATTAAAGGGAACTGCCGCGAGACTATCCCGCAACATTTCTCTGAAAATCCCCATGAATTTGTGGCGCTCGCCTTTTTCGATGTAAATTCTTATCAGCCGTCGCTCGAAGCTTTCGAGGCTGTTTGGCAGAGGATGGTGCCGGGCGGCATTGCCGCTTTCTGGCAGTTGACCAGAAATGTCATTCCGGCTGAAGGACGCGTTTATGCGGAAAACATTATCGGCAAGTACGGCCACAGTCTCCATCGCTGCCCGACCTATCCCGGGCTTTGTTATTTGAAGAAGATCTGAATCGTATCTTACGGTTGCTTGGAGTTGACATGAAACGGGTGGTGCTGGGAAACGGCGTTGTGGGGTTGTCGATTGCGTTCGGCTTGCTGCGGCGCGCAAGCGCTTCGGATGAGATCGTTGTGGTCGGCCCGCCGCAACGCCCAGGATCCGCGACGCTTGCCGCGGCGGCGATGCTCAATTCCTTCGCGGAAATTGAGCATGGTGGCCTCGATACCGATGTCGATCTCTTTCGATTTGAGATGAGTCATCGGGCGACGCGCCTCTGGCCAGCCTTCGAGCAGGCGCTTATCGATGCAGCAGGCGACGCACTTCCCCGTGGTTGCTCCGCCTGTCAGGGATGCGCGGGTGGTGGATGTTTCAAATCCGGAACTTACGTTGTCAACAACAACGCTGCCGACGATCTCGACGACCTCAATTTCGACGCTATCCTCGCTGCGCTGGTCGATTTCAACGAGCAGCACGACGTTATTTCGCCGAAAGACATTCCCCACTACAAGCCGCACCAGCGTTACCGCGCCAGCCGCGCTGTCTTCATTCACAACGAGGGCTGGTTCAATCCGCGTCTCATGCTGGAGAAGATGGAGGGTGCGCTGCGCCGAGCGGAGCGTGTGCGCTTTATCGACGAAGGTGTCGACCGTTTCGACCATGCGAATGGGGCAATTACTCATGTCACTCTGATGTCGGGCCAACAGGTCGAAGGCGACCAGTTTGTTCTGGCCACCGGGGCAACGGCGTGGGACGTTCTGGATCGCAGCGGGTTGCCGGACCTGATGCAGCGCATCTTTTATGGCATCGGCACATCGATAGAAATCCGCAGCCAAGATGATGCACTCTCCCATGTCATCCGCACCCCTAACCGCGGTCTGGCTTGTGGCCTGTATGCTGCGCCCTATTTTCAGGGGCCAAACGAGCCGAACGATCATGTGCTCGTCGGAGCCAGCAACTTCATTGCGCCACAGCTCCACGCGCATGGCCGGCTGACGAGCATCGAAGGCCTGCTCAACGGGGCCATAAAACAGATTAACAGCAACTATTACCGGGCCGACCTGATCCGTGTGAACGTTGGCGCGCGCCCCAATAGCCAGGACACCTACCCGCTGCTCGGACAGACGTCGATCGGCAATCTTTTCGCTGCCACAGGAACAAAGCGAGACGGGTTCCATCTCGCTCCACTGATTTGCGAGGTGATGGCCAAGATGCTGCACGGCGAAGCTGTGGACGAGGGTTATGAGTTTTTTGCGCCCAGTCGCAAGCCATTGCGGACCATGACGCGGGATCAGGCTGTCGCGAAGGCAGTCCGCCACCAGATGAGCGCGGCCTACCAGCACGGATTTTCGCCCGCGACGAGCCGTATGCCGGAACAGGTCGAGGCAAACATGCGCGACGCGGTGGAACGTCTGCACGATCAGATCGGCGCCAAAGACTGGGGTATACCGCCTGAGATGCTTGACATGTATCGCTACGGACATGCGATTCCATGATCGACGACGTCTTTAGCGCGCGGCAGCCTGTCCGCTGTAGTCATCACAACCGTAGCGCAACGCCATGAAGCTGCTTCTGGCGATTCTGCCGACCGTCATTCTTACGCTGTACAGTCAGTTTATAACAAAGTGGCGCATCGGAATGCTGGCCGATCAGGTCGGCCCTGCCACTGCCCTGACAAGGATCATTCGCTATCTGAGTGATCCATTGGTTCTTTCAGCCTATGCGATGACATTTATCGCGTCGTTCGCGTGGTTCGCCGTGCTGGAACGCTATGAATTGTCATTGGCCTATCCGATCTTCATCGGGGTGATGTTTGCTTCTGTGACTGTTGGAGGCATGGTCTTCTTTGGCGAGCCGGTAACAGCGACGCGGCTTTTTGCTATTCTATTGATCTTCATGGGAATTATTGCTGGCACGCGTTAGGTGTGCGATCCAAGGTGACCTACCATAGCCTGCTGCCAGTTTCGTTGACACCGAGATAAGGTGTTTTAACGAAACTGGAGAGTTGGATACAGAGAAGGAGTTCAGCTCCGATGGCTTGGCCGCTCTGAGCTAATCTAGTGTCCTTTAACGTTGGACGGGACACCAACCCACATCGTTGTCATCTCCATTCGCACTCGTCTCCACCCAGGAGCCGGGCGTTTTCCACATCCTCACACATCCCGGAGCCTTCCATGCTCGTCCATAACTGGCGCGCGGTGGTCAAGCACGCATGGTCCATCCGTTTAATGGTCCTGGCGCTGCTCTGCATCATCATCGAGCCAATATACACCTTCGTCGCTGCCACATGGGTTGCGAAGAACATTTACATCCAGCTCGCCATGTCGGCGATCACCGGCCTCTTGGCCGTCGCGGCGATCATCGCCCGCATCTTCGTTCAACAGAAAGTCTCAGGGGATTTGAATGGCAAACCGCCTTCAGAAGGGTAGCGCCGCGGCTGCAATGGCCGTGGCATTGGTCGGCAGCTTCGAGGGGCTTCGTCAGAATGCCTATCCCGATCCGGCGACGCAGGGGCAGCCTTGGACGATCTGCTACGGCTCAACGAACGGCGTGAAGCCGGGCGACCGCAAGACGGTAGAGCAGTGCAAAGCGCTGCTTGCGCTCGAGCTGCAGAAGTACGCCGCCGGCATCGAGCATTGTGTCACGGTCCCGCTGCCGGATGCTCGCTTCGTCGCCCTGACCTCATTCGGGTACAATGTTGGCATCAAGGCCGCCTGTGGATCGAGTGCCGTCAAACTGATCAACCAGGGCAAGACGGCCGAAGGCTGCGAAGCTCTGCTGAAGTGGAACCGCGCCGCGGGAATTGTCTTCCCCGGCCTGACCCGTCGCCGGCAGAAGGAACGTCAGTTCTGCCTTGAGGGTCTGTGATGTTAGGCATCCTCGACGGCATCAAACTCGGCGCCGGCATCCTCGCAGGACTGGCCCTCTACCATCTCTACGCCGTGACGATCGGCTATCCCTCAACGGCCCGCGAAGCCCGCGCCGGCTATGTGCTGCTTTCCGAGAAGACCGCGGCCGACGCCAAAGCCACAGAGATGGAACGCCAGCGCAACGCAGCCGCCCAAGCCACCGAAGAGCACCGCAAGCGCCTAGAGGCCGCCCAGGCTTCAGAACAGGCCGCCAAAGACACCCTGGAAAACGAGATCCGATCATATGAGCTCCAGCTATCCGAGAAGAACCGCGCTTGCGCTGTCACTGCTGCTGATCGTCAGTGGCTGCTCCGCCACTGAGCGGCTGAACAAGGCGGCGGTGACGAAGGGGCAGGCGGCGGCCGGTGTGCTGCTTCCGACGCTTCCCGAGGATCTGCGCAGGCAAGAGCCTCACGCCGCGGTCGTGGAAGGCCAGCCGTTGATTTCGATCCTCGCCCGAGAGCGCCAAGCCCTCGATCGTGCCAACGCCCGCCAGGCGCGCACCGTCCAATTCTATGACGACCTCACCACCCGATATGGAGCCCGCCGATGATGAATGCCGTTTCGCTTGCCCTGACAAATCCGAGGGGTGGAGCTGTTCTGGCGCCACCGCCTTGGGTGCCGGATCCTGATCGCTACATGCCGGCGGCGACGCGCACGCGCTGGCCGACCGGCGCGACCGCCACGCCATGGACGTTCCCGGCCGGGCTGAATTACCAATGCACCAAGCTGTTCTTCGGCTCGCCCGACTATCCGACGAACGACTTCCTTATCCCGTTCGTCGGCTTCGCGCTGACCGAAGGCGGCAATGCGCCGCAGGAAACGCAATCGCCGAACGCCGATACCGTGATCGACGAGGCGTTCTTCGTGATGCCAAACGGCACGGAATACCCGATCTTGTTTGGCGGTCTGGTGCCGGCGACGGTCACCGCCGCAACCGGCATTGTTTACGGGCAGGTCATACTGCCAACTGCTCTGCCGGCATGGTCGATCTTTGGCGTCCGGACGGTCTATCACGGCGCAGAGGGTGCGCAGCGCTGCGGCTCCTATCGCATCCAGCGCCATCGCGGCGAAAAGTATTGGGGTGCCGCCGACTTGGCGTCTGTACAGGCGCTGGCGGCCGCCAACGGGGCGTCCACGGCGGCGCTCGATCCTGACAGCCTTTACAACACGATCGGCAACGCGACGAATTCGCAGATCCAGGCTTACGGGCCCGCGCTTGTCCTGGCGAAAGGATGGGACGGCCGGCCGGTTCCACTCGTCGTCGGTGACAGCCTGATCGAGAGGCAGGAGATCGCCGCGTCGGCCGACGAGCGCGGCAACATGGGCATGATACGGCGATGGCTCGACCAGCGCGACCAGGTATGGGGGAGCACTGTCCCGCTCGTCATGGGCGTGCCTGGCGAGCATAACGAATTCGAGCTTGCCACCAACGCTACCAAGCGATGGGCAATGATCGACGCCATCAAGACGACGTTCAACGGCGGCAAAGACATTTGGACTTTCTGCCTCGACCAGGGCGGCCGCAACGACAACAACACGACGCTTTCGCTCTGGCAGTCGCGCAAGTTCGGGCTCGATGATCGGATCATCGCCCGGTATCCCGGCGCGCATATGGTGGGCATGACCATTCTGCCGACCATGGCGGGATCGTCGGATAGCGGCCGCACGGTCGCCGGCTACAGCGCGACGTCGGCGCTGTGGAACCCGGTCACGGGGACGCTTGCCAGCATGAACGCGTCACTCATCGCGTCGTCGCGGTTCGCCAAGACGATTGATATCGTGCCGGCCTTCATGTCGGACAGTGATCCGACGAAGGGATCGGCGGCCGAATTAACGCCGCTCGGCAACGTCATCGGCCATCCCGGCAACCAAGATGGCGTGACGACATGGGACACGATGCGCCTGCCAAACACGACAAAGCTCGGCGCGCGCATCATGTTCGAATATCAGCCTGGGCTCTGGACCAGCCGGACGCTGGTAGACCGAACGGATTTGGGAGACGGCACGGCGAACTACCGCGTCGCCGAAGTGCTAGCGACCAACGTGCAGGATAACGCCGCCCTGCTCGGTCACGCCTATACGGCCGCCGATTTCGTTCACCCGGCTCTCTACGGCGTCCTGCGTTTCGTCAGCCGTCTGCCTCAATCGCACAAGGCGAAGTTCTATCCATGACATCCAATGACGATATTCTCCGCGCTCTCGGGCGCGTCGAGGGAAGGCTGACAGGCATCGAGGAAAACGTCGCGCTGCTGCGCAACGAGGTCAGCGACGAAAAGGCCAATGCCCATGACAGCCGCGCCGTGATCCACACCCGGCTCGACGAACAGGCAAGACAGATCGCAAATCTCGATACCAGGGTGGCGATCAGCGGCGGCACCGACGCCCAGATCCGCGTGGAGATCAGGAGCCTCAAGGAGACCGTCGAGAAGAACCAGGAGGCGGTGGGGCCGGCGCTTGATGAGTGGAAAAGGATGAAATCAATCGGCTACGGCATATCGGGACTGATTGCCTTTGCCGGGCTGACGATCGGCGGGATGATCGCCTATGCCAGCGATGGTGCGGTGGCGGCGTTGAGGCATTGGTTGAAGATCAGTTGAGCAGTCGCTTAAGTTACTTCGATGCTTCTTGCTGATAGAGGCGTAAGTAAAACTTAAATTTAGACTTTTCTAACGAACAAATCCGCGCCGTGCTGGTTTTCCTCTCAGGAGGAAGCAGTCATGAAAAGCATGAACAATCGCCAAGTTCGCATTCCGGGCCCGCGGGAGCATGATGTCGCGGAACATTGCCGCAAGTTCGGGATCAGCCCGGCCGAGGAGAAGAAGCTGAAGAAACTGCTCGGGTGCCGGGCGCCGCTGCATGAAATCCAGGCCAATGCGCCGCCGCGGCAGCCGCGGTGGCGCTAGACTTGTTTCACGCTCCGTTACGGCGATGATTCAAAGATTGAGCGAACCGGGAAAGGCGAGGGGAGATGATCCTGTTTTCGGCTCTCTGAGGCTGACCCCGCAGATCAGGAGAGGCCGATCGTGATGGTTTATTCCACGAAAACCAGCTGAAAGCCCCGCTTTGCCGGGGTTTTTTGTTGGGGTGGTGATGCGCGCTTGATTTTCGCCGCCCTCGAAGCATACCAGTCTAACGATTGAAGCGGACCGAAGCAATTTTCGCTTGTCCAACCGGCCGACACTGCGAGAGTAAGGGCCGATCTGCAGCGCCGATAGTGGCGGAACTTCCGGCAAATAGCGACGTTGGGGCGAAACGGACCGCGTAGCAGGTCTCGTCTCCTGTACCAACTGCTACCCCTGCAGTCGCTGCGCGGTCCACTGACCCATCCGGGATGGCGGAAGCGATTCTTTGGCCTGTGCCGGCCCGCACAGGCCCGGGCGCGAGGCTACAGATCCGATCAATGCGTCAGCTGGCGCGACAGCATGAGGATGTAGTCGTCGGCGATATCGGCGACCACCATGGCGGCTTCGGCCGGCGGATAGCCCTTGCCGATGGCCTCGCCGAGGATTTTCATGACGAGAGGTTCGAGTGCTTCCCGGCAGTCTGCCAAGCTTTCGACATGCGGGCATTTGGGACGAAACTGCAAGACGTTGTTCATGGCATACCCTCCATCTGATCGAGCTCGGCCCTTCTGCATGGCAGCCGGTCTCTTCAAGGAGGCAGGCCACGGTTCCTGCGAGCTTTCCCGGAACCAAATTAGTGATCGTGAAAATACGATGGCATAGGGCTCGGCGTATTCAAGGGTGATGCGATATTAAGGTAAGCCAGTAGGGTTAATTCGTCCACCGAGGGTTGATCTATCCTCAACGAGTGTCTCAGGCACTGGCGCAACCTCTTGTTTGTGTGTCGCTTTCCGAGACGCAAAAGGCGGCGTTTTTTCAATTTTTCCGGGAAACGCCGATATTCGCCGCGCGTTGCGGCAGCGATGGGACGTGCAAAGCGCCGGCATCTGTATCGGGACCGCACACCGCAAGGAGAAGCCCGCCTTCACGGGCTTCTCCTTGCAAACGCAAATTTCGACATGCACGACGTCTTCAGGCCGCGGCAAAGGGCACGGCGACGAAGGTTTTATTGCCGTCGCGTTCGATCAGCAGCAACACCGATTTGCGGCCGGCCTTGCCGGCCTCGGCGATCGCCGCCTTGACGTCGCGGGTGTTGTGGACCGGCCTGTCGTTGACCGAGACGATGACATCGCCCGACTGGATGCCGGCGACAGCGGCCGATTTGTCCGGGTCGACGCTGGCGACCACCGCGCCGCTGACGGCGCGCGGCAGGTCGAGCTGCTGGCGCAGGTCGGGCGTCAGCTCGGCAAGGCCGATGCCGAGGCTCGGCTGGCCGGAGGGCTGGCCCTGGCTATCGGGGCTTTCGGCGGCGGCCTGCTTCTGTCCTTCCCCATTGGTGCCGACGGTGACGTTGAGATCGATCACCTTGCCGTCGCGCCAGATGCCGAGAGATTTTTTGGCGCCCGGCGAAAGGTCGGCCACCAGCCGCGACAGGTCCTTCGGCGTCTTGACGGTCTCGCCGCCGACCGATGTGATGATATCGCCGGGCTTCACCCCGGCATGGGCCGCCGGCGTATCGGGGGTGACGGCGGCAACCAGCGCCCCGCCTGTCTTGTCGAGGCCGACGGCATCGGCGACATCCTTGGTCACCGGCTGGATCTGCACGCCGAGATAGCCGTGATCGATCGACCCATCCTTCTGCAGCTTGGCGACGATCGCCTTGGCCTCGTCGGACGGAATGGCGAAGCCGACGCCGACGCTGCCGCCGTTCGGCGAATAGATCGCGGTGTTGATGCCGACGACATTGCCGCTGCGGTCGACCAGCGGCCCGCCTGAATTGCCGTGGTTGATCGGCGCGTCGATCTGGATGAAATCGTCATAGGGCCCGCTGTGCAGGTCGCGGCCGCGGGCCGAGACGATGCCTGCCGTCACCGTGGTGCCGATGCCGAAGGGGTTGCCGATCGCCAGGATCTGGTCGCCGAGCTTCAGCCGGTCGGAATCACCCCAGGCGATGGTCTGCAGCGGCTTGCCTGCCTCTATCTTCAACACGGCGACATCGGATTTCGGGTCGGTGCCGATCAGCTTGGCCGGCAGTTCCGTGCCGTCATCCAGCGTCACCTTGATGTCGACGGCATTGTCGATGACATGGTTGTTGGTGACAATGACGCCGTCCGGGCTGATGATGAAGCCGGAGCCGAGCGCCATCGCCTGTTGCGAAGGCCGGTTTTTCGGGGCCTGGCGCGGCAGCGGGATGCCCTGATCCTCGAAGAACTGGCGGAACTGCTCGTCCATCGGCGAATCCTGCTGGCCGGCGCTGACATCGGTCGCCTTCACAGTGGTGGTGATGGTGACGACGGCAGGCTTGTCGGCATCGACGATGGAGGCGAAGGAGCCGCTCGCGGCAAGAATGCCGCCGGCATCGGCAGGCGCGGCAATGGCGTTCGACGCGTTGATGGCGAAGGGCAGGCATGCCGCGCCGGCGATGATGGCAGCGCCGAAAAGGGCAGCAGTGCGATGTTTGCGGAGGATGTGTGACATGGAGATGGTCCCTTGCGAGAGCGTTGGCTGTGGATGGCGTCGGGGTTCCATGGCGTTGTGGTTCATGTCGTGGGACCTGGCGTCGGATGGCGTTTGGCGCCAATGCCTCTCATCGCAGCGCAGTCGTTGGGGCGACCGGGCGAATGCAAGAATTCGCGCTCGGGATTCATATGATCGCGGCTGGCGGATTTACAAATTAAATATTGATCATGTTTATATTGCCGATTTGTAAGATATGACGGGAATTTAATCTTGGCGCCCAAGATTTTTCGGCCATCTGCCGCGCGCCGAAAAAATCGGGCCGGGGTGTTGCCGCGCCGCGCCTTCTCCGCAGCGATTTCCATCGAAGATAAACGGACTTATTCCCGCATGCGGTGATCCGGTCGCGGCATGCGGCCGTAATTTTGCCGACGGACGATCACGCCGCTGTTTCCGGAGGTTCTATTCCCGAAATCTGTTGCGGCCATAAAATGTTAGTAGACTCTAAATTATTTATTCTTCAGAAAGTGAAAATCGCGAATCGGGGCCGCTGAGTCTCGGGGTAGCATATGAGGGGCGATGAGCAGGGCAGTGGAGCAGGGGCGCAACGGCAAGCGCGGCGCGCATGTGACGTTGAGCGATGTGGCGAAGAAGGTGGGCGTCAGCCCGATCACCATCTCGCGTGCGCTTCGCAATCCTGAGATCGTCTCGGAGGATCTGCGCGAGGTGATCCTGCGCACGGTCGACGAGATGGGTTATATCCCCAATCTTGCCGCCCGCGCTTTGGCCGGCCGCCACAACGGCATCGTCGGCGTCCTCACGCCCGCCTTGCACCAATACGGCTTCACCGGCCTGATGGTCGGCATCGAGGATCGCTTCCGCCACACCGAACTCACCGTGCAATACTCCAATACGCTGAACCATGGCGAGGGCGAGGCCGGCCTCTTGAAATCCTTCCTGACGCAGAAGCCGGCCGGCGTCATCATCGCCGGCGCCGAATCCTATCGCGATCTTCTGCCGCTGATCGAGCGCGCCGCCTGTCCCATCGCCCATATCACCGATCTCAGCCAGGAGCCGCAAACGCTGGTCGTCGGCCTCGATCATTTTACGGCAGGCGCCGAACCCACCCGTTTCCTTCTGTCGCGGGGCTATAACAGGATCGCTTTCATCGGCCGCGGCGCCGATGTCCGCTCGCGCCGCCGCATCGAAGGCTATGAGACCGTGATGCGGGAAGCCGGGCGTTTCGATCCCGATCTCATCCTCGGCGGGGAGGCGGCAAGCCGCACCGGCCTCGGCAGGGAACTGTTTTCCCGCTTGTTGCAGCGGGTGCCCGATGTCGATGCCGTCTTTGCCCAGAGCGACGAAATGGCGCTTGGCGTCCTCATCGAATGCAAAGCCCGCGGCATCCGCGTGCCTGAGGATCTCGGTATCTGCGGCTTCAACGATCTGGAATTCTCGCCCTTCATCGAGCCGTCGCTGACGTCGGTGCACATACCGCGCTACGATATCGGCTACCGCGTCGCCGACATGCTGCTACGCGCGGTCCGCGACGAGCCCCCGCGCGAAGACAAGGCCGACTTGGGCTTTACCATTATTCCACGGGGTTCGACGCGGTAATTGCGCGAGTAGCACCCGTCTCCATATCCGGGAGAGATGCCGGTGGCCGACCTCGTCCTTCGAGGCCCCTGCGGGGCACCTCAGGATGAGGTCGGAGAGATGTCGCGGCTTGCCTCGCTTAGCAACCACATGCGCATTGAGCGAGCACCAGCACCACGATCAGCCCTCATCCTGAAGGTGCGGAGGCCTGAGGCCGGAGCCTCGAAGGACGAGGGCGGGTGAGGAGCGGTTCCATCCATTGTTAGCCGGCGCGATCTCCGCCGAACCACATCACTTTTCGCAAAGCCGTCGGCCGCCGGAGTAGGGCTGATAGGTACAATCGGATGGGCGAAAAGAGCGGTAGCTGCGCGAGCAGGCGGTGATGTTGCAGGACTGCGGTGCGCCTTGGCCGTCGACGACGGCTTCTGTCGATCGCACGCCGTTCAGCGTCGGTTCGCTCGTCGCCTCGCGCATGAAGTCCCGCCAGATATGCGCCGGCAGGCTGCCGCCCGTTACCCCCTGCATCGGCGCGTCGTCATCATTGCCAACCCAGACACCGACGACGAGCGTTTCCGTGAAGCCGACGAACCAGGCATCGCGATTGTTCTGGCTCGTGCCGGTCTTGCCGGCCGCAAACGTGCCGGGATCCGCGCCGCGTCCGGTACCGCGCTCGACCACCAGCTGCAGAAGGCCGAGGAGATCGGACTGGTAGGGCGAAAGATCCACATTCGGCTTTGATTGTGAACCGACGCGAAACGTCTTGGGCTGCCCTGCCGCTTGAAAGTCGATGATGCCCCAGGGCTTGACAGGGGCCTTGCCGAATTTGACGGACGCATAGGCGCTGGTGAGGTTGAGCAGATTGACTTCGGATGTGCCGAGCGCCAAGGACGGCGTATCGGCCAGGGGCGCATCGATGCCGAGTTCGCGTGCTGCGGCGATCACATTGTCGAGACCGACCTCTTGGGCAAGCGTCACGGACGCGGCATTGAGCGATCGCGCGAACGCCTCGGCAAGCGTTACCCAACCGCGATAGTTGCCACCGGAATTATCCGGCGACCAGCCGTCAATCTCTATTGGCGCGTCCAGAACCTGATCGGACAGAGTGAGCCCAGCCTTCAAGGCTGCGTAATAGACGAAGAGCTTGAAGGTGGAACCCGGCTGGCGCATCGCGGTGACAGCGCGGTTGAACTGGCTGGCCTTATAGTCGCGCCCGCCAACCATCGCCACGACCGCGCCGTCCGGCGTCATCGCGACCAACGCCGCCTGCGATGCTCCGACCGTCTTTCCTTCACCGTCGAGCGCTCTTTTCACCACCCTTTCGGCGATCTGCTGCAACGGCGGCACCAGCGTGGTGCGCACTGTCGTCGAGCCCGGCGAGGCGCCGGCGATTTCGCTCGCTTGCGGTGAAATCCAGTCGGCAAACCAGCTTCCGGAACGCGGCGTCGGCGTGGTCGGGTGCAGCCTGGCAAAGCTCGTCTTGGCCTCCGCCATCTGTGGCGCGGTGATCTTGCCATTGGCCGCCATCGCGTCGAGAACGACCATGGTGCGTTGCCGGGCGCCTTCGAAATTGTCGATGGGGTTCCATTGGCTCGGCGCTCGCAGCAATCCCGCCAGCATCGCCGACTCCGGCAGGTTGAGGGCGCCGATATCCTTGTTGAAGTAGATGCGCGCGGCGGCAGGCATGCCGGTAGCGCCGGCGCCAAGATAGACGCTGTTGAGATAGCGCGTCAGGATTTCCGCCTTGCCGAGCTTCCACTCCAGCCAGAAGGCGATGACGACCTCCTGAATCTTTCGTTTTATCGTTCGGTCGCTGTCGAGATATTGCAGCTTGATGAGTTGCTGGGTGATCGTGCTGCCGCCTTCCACCACCGAGCCGGCCTCCAGATTCCGTAGAAGCGCTCTCCCGATGCCCCTGGGATCGATGCCGAAATGATCCATGAACCGGCGATCCTCAATCGAAAGGACGGCATCGATCAGATGAGGCGGAAACTGGTCGTATCGAGCATAAGGCCCCTGATAAGGTCCCTGTCTGACCAAGGGCGCGCCGTCGGCGGTTTCCAGCACGACGACCGGCTTGAGCGTTCCATCCCGGATTTCGCTCCAGGGCACGTCTTTGAGTGCCCATACCAGCACGCTTGCGACGAGGAGGCAGACAAGAAGGATCGACCCGAGAGCGAATTTCCGCCAGCCGGCAATGAGCGATGCGCTCCGGCGATTTCCACGCGGTTTTGAACGCCGATCGCGAATACTGCGGCCGGCTTTGACCCAGGCAGCCGTCAGCCATTTGTGCGGAGCTGACGTGATCCCAAGCCGCGGCGCCTGTCTGAGCTTCATCCTCCAAGACAATGCGGTTGTCTTGATCTTTGCCAAAGCAGAACTTGCCTGCAAATCCTGGCCTATCGCACGTAAGAGCGTCCGGGCGGCCCGTCTGGTCTGGTCGAAGGATCCGTGGGGCGGCTGCGGCTCTTCGCCCTGGGTGGTGCCCGGCGAATCCGAGGCGGCCGCTTGCGCTGCCGAATCTGGCGTCTTCTCGCGGCCCGAGCTCGAGCTGCTAACGCTTTCACCTGAGGATTCGGGAGAATTGGGCATCGGTTACCGCTAGAAAGGCCAACGCAGCATGACCTTTATATAGCCGGGTGATGCGGAGTGTTCCACCGCAAAAGGCCGCAACCCTTCCGGAACCCACCGGGCGGTGGCCGTCGAGCGAATTTTTCGTTGTTAAAGTGCGACTTCCGAAGCGACCGACATCAATTCCTGAGAGTTCGGTGCCTTGAATGTCTGGAGCCCAGGCTCCAGAACTTCAGTGAAGCTCCAGCGCACGATGCCTTCCCGGTCTATCAGGAACTGACCGACAAGCTGCCCATGGTCGGCAGTCATCATCTGCTCATCGGCTTCCGTAATTTGATATCCTTCCTTGTCGTTGAGAAATTCGTCCATTGCCATCACGCTCATAGGCTCGGGCAACTCGCCCGGAAGATCGATCCGTATCGCCATGACCGCGTCGATCCCGATCTCGCGTAAGCCGAAGGCTTGATGCGAAGCCCGTGCCGGGTCGGAAGCAGCAAGAAGATCGGGTATCGGATGGTAACGGAAATAGAGCCGCGCGCGTTCGACCGGGGTGTTCACGACAGCCAGGGATTGGACGCCTTTCTCACGCAGCATCGGGTTGAGATAGGCCATGGCCGCGACATGGCGCCGGCAGAACGGACAATGCAGGCCTCGAAACAAACCGATCAACAAAGGGCTGCGGCCACGAAAATCATCAAGTGCGATCTTCCCCTCGCGCGAGATCGCATCGAACTCAACGTTCGGGACCCGGTCGCCCGGTTGTAGCGGATGGTCGACATAGCGCGCGGACATGGACAACCTCCTCGCTCGGGATCAGTCGAGCAAAGGCGCCACGTCAAGCACTGCGAGGTCGAGATTGAGCGTTGCAGGCCTGACCTCTCGTCTTACCGCACCGCCAGGATCCAATTTAAGAATGAGCTCACATGAGCCCGCGGGCAAGCGGTAAACAGCGAATCGTAAATCAAAAAAGCCCCTTTTCTGCAAAATGCTGATTTTTTTAGCGGCCGTAAGGTTCCCCGGCTCAATTTTCCGTGCTGGTCTGTTAAAGTCGACCAGTCGCCCGCCGCGGTCAGCACGAGAGCCGCATGCGGGCATCCTGTGCCCACCCAGGTCAAGGCGACGCTATGGTTTCCTTCGCCCATGCGCGCGCCGATGCCGGCATTGTGCAAGGTGTGCCGCCGTTGTATCATGTGGTGCTAATACGTGCAGAAAAATGCTCTGCTCACTGCATAGCCAGAGCCGACGTTCGGTCGCACGTTTCACCGGTGAAGTAGCCGCGGATCATGGAGCTTATCGTTACTCTTGGTCTGATCGTCTTCAAGGTCGCGGTGCTGATCGCGATCCTGCTGCTGTTGCCCTTGCCGCTCACCTGGCTGGAGCGCAAGATCGCCGGGCATATCCAGCAGCGGATGGGGCCGATGCGCGTGGGGTGGCATGGGCTGCTGCAGCCGGTGGCGGACGGGATCAAACTCCTGACCAAAGAGGACCACATCCCGGCCGAGGCCGACCGCTTCCTGTTCAAACTGGCGCCAATCCTGGCGCTTGCCCCGCCCTTTGTGGTGTTCGTCGCAATCCCTTTCGGCGAAACCGTCTCGGTGCTGGGCGCCGAGACCACCCTCTATGCGTCGAACATGAATGTGGCGCTCCTTTTCGTCTTCGCGGTGATCGGGATCGAAGTCTACGGCGTCATCTTCGGCGGCTGGGCCGCCAACAGCAAATACGCGGTCCTCGGCAGCCTGAGGACCTGCGCGCAGATGATCAGCTATGAGATCCCGATGGGGTTCGCGGTCATCGGCGTGATCATGCTGGCGCAATCCATGAGCTTGCTCGATATCGTGCGGGCGCAAGCCGATGTCTGGAACGTCGTCTACCAGCCGGTCGGCTTCTTCGTGTTCTTCGTCGCCGGACTGGCCGAAGCGCAGCGCATTCCCTTCGACCTGGCGGAAGCGGAAGGCGATCTGGGGGCCGGCTTCCATACCGAATACAGCGGTATCCGCTTCGCTTTCTTCATGGTCAGCGAATATGCCATCGTACTGCTTGTGTCGGTCCTGGTGGTGATCCTGTTCTTCGGCGGTTGGAACGGATTTCTGATTCCCTTGCCACCGCTCCTGTGGTTCCTGCTCAAGGTCGCGTTCTTTGTCTATGTGTTTATCTGGTTCCGCTTCACTTTCCCCCGCTACCGCTACGACCAACTGATGGCGATCGGATGGAAAGTCTTGCTTCCTCTGTCGATGGCGAACATAATTATAACAGGTGTACTTTTAGGGGCCATGGCGGCTCCGTAGCGAGGCGGCGATGTCGCGCGCGCAGGACAAAGTTGGAGCATGGATTGGCTGGGCGTTCTTCGCCGATCTGGCGAACGGCTTGGCTCTGACCTTCGGCTACATGTTCTCCAAGCCGGTCACCATGCAGTATCCGGACAAGGAAAAGTGGCTGCCCTATTCCCGTTATCGCGGGCATCACTTCCTGACGCGTGATGACGAGGGTGAGATCAAATGCGTGGCCTGCGAACTCTGCGCGCGGATCTGTCCCTGCGACTGCATTGAAGTCGTCCCCTACGAGGACGAGAAGGGCAACCGGCACCCGGCCAAGTTCGAGATCGACACGGCCCGCTGCCTGTTCTGCGGCCTGTGCGAGGACGCTTGCCCGGCGGATGCGATCGCGCTTGGCCAGCAGTACGAATTTTCGAGTTTTTCCTCGAGTGACCTGGTGATCGGACGAGACGATCTGCTCGCCAAGCCCGGGAAGGCGGCGACCGGCGGCGGCGTCGTTGCCGCGCGCCTGAATACGAAGAAGGACGTGCTCGTCGAAACGAAAGAGATGCAGGGCTACAACTGGTGGCGGAATATCCGCAGAACGTGAGCGCGCGCCAGCTGTCAGACAGAAGCGCTCGGACAGGAGGTTTAGATGTTTGTCGGCGATATAATGAAAAACAAAGGTGTCGGTGTCATCACGGTCGCTCCCGATCAGACGATGGTGGAAGTTCTGAGGTTGTTTCGCAGCAACAATATCGGCTTCGTCGTTGTCAGCCAGTCGAACGACGAATACCTGGGAACGCTGTCGGAACGGGATTGCTGCAATGCGGTGGCGGAATACGGGGCCGAGGCAGCGATGATGCGGGCCGCTGATGTCATGAACCGCAGTGTGGCGACCTGTTCGACCCGGGATTTGCTACCCGTCGCGATGGGGATCATGACCAATCGACGGACGCGTCATGTGCTGGTCATGGACGGAGGCGACGTTGCCGGCGTGGTCAGTATCGGCGACGTGGTTAAACACAGGCTCGAGGAAGCGCAGCGCACAGAGCAGGATCTGCAGGATTACATCTGCGGGACCAGGTATCACTGACGTCGATGTGAAAACGCTGGGGCAGGGCAGCTTGCCGGGGCGTCTTCAGACCCCACGCCAGATCCGGTCCGTGCGGTCGGCCTCAAGAGTGGCATGCACCTTCCGGACCTCCACCGGGCATGGGTATTCGCCCCGCCGCATCAGGCTGTTGAGACGCAAGGCTCGATAGTTTTCCGGAACGAAGACGAGGCCCTTGGGAAACCGCCCGTCGACCTTGAGCTGCGCCGTCAACTCGCCCTGGGCGGAGCGCACAATGACCTGATCGCCATCCGAAAGGCCAAGCTGTGCGGCATCCCGAGCGCTCATCGCGACATAGGGATCGTTGGCGACCGTGTTCAAGATGTCCGACCGTTCGGAAAGATATCCGTTGTGGAACAGGCAGTCGCCGGTGATCAGCATGAGCCGGTCGGCGGCTGGCGGGACGGGCGGCGGTGCAAGGAACACGCCGGTCGGTGGTGTTGGCACGGCCTTGGTGAATGCGCCGTCGGCGCCAAGCCCGTCCTCAGTCAATCCCTGATAGAGCGGAACCAGGCGGGCAATCTCATCGAAGATTTCGCCTTGCGTCGAAGGCTGCAGCACATGGTTGCGCAGCGCTGCGACGAAGTCGAAGATCGCCAGATTGCCTCGCGCCTCGAAAACGAGCTCACGGAATTTGCGCACCTTCTGGATCCGGCCCTCGTTGTTGGTGAACGTGCCGGGCTCTTCGCCGTAACCCCCCGCGGGCAGGACGACCTCGGCCAGCCCGGCCGTGTCCGTAAGAAAGGCGTCCTGGACGATCAGGAGATCGGCGGCGCCAAGCGCCCGCTGTACGAACGCCCGGTCGGGAGTGCTGATCAGGGGGTCGGTTCCGGCAATGTAGAGCGCACCCATCCGCCCGCCGACGCAGAGTTCCAGCATGGCATCGAGACCCGCGCCCGGTTCGGACGGGATTTCGGCGCCCCAGTTCCGCGCAAAAGTTGCGCGCGCGGCATCATCGGCGACCGGCCGCAGCCCCGGTAGAGCCGCTGGCAGAACCCCCATGTCCCAGGCGCCCATCTGGTTGGCACGGTCGAAGAGGAACTGCATCGCCGGGCCTTTGCCGAGCAGGCGGAGAAGCTGGAGCAGGTTGTTGATCTGCTGCAGCGTCACGGGCGCGTCGGGTGATCTCAGGAGATCGACGCTGACAAGCACGGTGACGCTGCCGGCTTGCTTGAGCGCGCTCGCCAGACGACCCGGCCCATCACTGCCGGCATCCGCCGCCGACCTCTCCATTGTCGCTTCGATGGTCGCAAGAGCGTTGCCAGGCAAGGCCTGACCCGCCGCTGTCACGAGTGCGGCGACCACCGCCGCAATACTCGCCGCTTCTGCGCCCGGCAATGCGCGAACCACCACCCGGGCATCGGCATCCAGACGGGATGGCCGCGCCGAGAGCATGAGCAATCCGGCCTGCCGCCGCCGCGCGGCATCCCGCAACAGGTATTCGGTGACCGGGTTCTCCTCGGTCACGTTTCCGCCGACGATGAGTATGCAGTCGTTGCCGATCACCTCACCCAGCGGTGCGCGGCTGTAGAACCCTCCGAGCAGGGGGCCGAGCGCATCGAAGGGTGCGGACCAGCGAGAAGAGCAGTCGATGTTGTTGGTCCGGAACACCGTCCGCAACAGCTTCTGGAACTGATAGAGCACCTCGTTGGGCAGTCGCGGCGAGGCCAGCCCGCCGGCTGCCTTGCCCTCGACGGCCGATAGCCGCCGACGCAGATAGTCGCCCGCTTCGTCCCAGGAAACCGGCACCAGGGCGCCGTCACGGCGGATCATCGGCCGCTTGATCCGGTCCTGGCTGGTGACGAAATCGAGACCGAAGCGGCCCCGTACGCAGAGCGTTTCGCGGTTCACACCCTCGTCCCACTTCGAGCGCACCCGCATGAACTCACCCTTGCGCGTGCCCACCGTCAGCTGGCAACCGGTGCCGCAATGCGGGCAGACCGTGTCGGTCTCGGTGAGATCCCAGGGGCGTGCCTTGTAGCGGTAGGGGAAGCTCATCAGCGCGCCGACCGGGCAGACCTCGACGCAGTTGCCGCACTGGTCGCAACTTGCGAGACTGCCCTCGAAGCCGGTGACGGCGGTATCCATGCCTTTTTCGACGGTGCCCAGCGCCACCGCGCCGACCACCTCCTCGCACATCCGCACACAGCGCTGGCATTGGATGCAGCGGTTGACGTTCATGATGATGACGGGGCTGAGACGGATGTCCTGCGAGTGGAAGACACGCTTGGGGTCGTGGAACTCGCTTTTGCGGGGGCCGTAGGCCATCACCATGTCCTGAAGCTCGCATTCGCCGCCCTTGTCGCAGATCGGGCAGTCGAGGGGGTGGTTGGCGAGCAGCATGTCGAGCATGGAAGAGCGCGTTTCCTCGATCTGAGGCGTGTTCGTCCGCACCACCATACCGTCGGTGACCGTGGTGGCGCAGGACGGCTGCAACCGGCGCAGCCCCTCGATCTCGACCAGGCACATGCGGCAGGAGGCCAGCGCCGGCAGGCGCTTCATATAGCAGAAGGTCGGGATATCGATACTCAAACGCTGGGCAGCCTGCAGCACCGTCGAACCGGGCTCGACTTCCAGCATTTGCCCATCGATCGTAACGCTAACCATAGGTCCTCGCAGTCCGTGCCAGGCAATCCTTCAGTGAAACGGGCACCTTCGTTCCTCGATATGGGCGACGAACTCTTCGCGGAAATGCTTGAGGGCTGCCCGCAATCCCATCGCGGCGCCATCGCCCAAAGCACAAAACGTATTGCCGAAAATGCCTTTGCAGAGCATGTCCAGCTGCTCCAGATCGCCGGCAGCACCTTCCCCGGCCTCGATCCGGCGCAAGACCTTCACGACCCAGTTCAATCCTTCCCGGCAGGGCGTGCACTTGCCGCAGGACTCATGGTGGAAGAACTCGATGATCCGGGTGGCGACCTTGACCATGCAGGTGGAGTTGTCGATCACGATAACGCCCGCCGAACCGAGCATCGAGCCGGCGGCAGCCAGCGAGTCGAAATCCATACCCACGTCCAGCCCATGCTCCGGTATGACCGGTGCCGATACACCGCCGGGGATCACCGCTTTGATCTTGCGCCCCGGTGGGGGGCCGCCGGCGTGATCGACCAGTTCGTGCAGCGGTATGCCCATCGGCAGCTCGTAGAGGCCGGGTTTGCGCACCTGCCCGCTGACGCAGTAGAGCTTCGGGCCGGGGCTCTTCTCCGGGCCGATGTCGCGAAACCAGTCCGGCCCCCGCACAACGATATGCGGCACGCAGGCGAGCGTCTCGACATTGTTGATCACCGTGGGGCTGGCGTAGAGCCCGGCCACGGCCGGAAAGGGCGGCTTCAATCGCGGCTGCGCCCGCTTGCCCTCGAGCGACTCGAGCATCGCGGTCTCCTCGCCACAGATATAGGCGCCGGCGCCGCAGTGGATGTGGACGGTGAAATTGAAATCCGAGCCTAGAATGCGCGATCCCAGATAATTCTTGGCGTGAGCCTCGGCGATCGCCTGCTCAAGGCGACGGATCGCTGTCACATATTCTCCGCGGATGTAAACATAGGCGGTTTTGGCTCCGATCGCGTAAGCGCTTACCGCCAGCCCCTCGATGAGCTGGTGCGGATCGCGCTCCATGAGGATACGGTCCTTGAAGGTGCCCGGCTCGCCCTCATCGGCGTTGCAGCAGAGATATTTCGGCTTGCCCGACTGCTTCGGCACGAAACTCCATTTCATGCCCGTCAGGAATCCGGCGCCGCCTCGACCGCGCAGATTGGACCGTTTGACAAGCTCGACGACCTCGTCGGGCGTGTATTCGCGCAGCACCTTGGCCAGCGCCCGGTAGCCTCCGCCGGCTTCGTAGGCCGACAGCAAATGACCGCCCGGCACGTCGATATTCTTGAGAAGAACCGGCTCGAACATGGCGCTACTCTCCGGGCGGTGCGGCGGCGAGATCGACACCGGTCGCTTGCCCCGCCTCAGTCCGCAACCCGACCACAAGCGCGTCGATACGCGCGATATCAAGGGCGCCGTGGTAATCGTCGCCGACCTGCATCACCGGAGCCATCTCGCAGGCACCGAGGCACTCCACGGTCGAAAGCGTGAACAGCCTGTCCGGCGTGGTCTCGCCCTTGCTGATCCCCAGCGTCGTTTCCAGATGCTGCAGCAGGGTCTCGGCTCCGCACAGCATGCAGGAAACATTGTCACAGAGCTGCAGGTGGAATGTACCGATCGGCTCGGTATGGAAGAGCGTGTAGAAGGTCGCCAGCTCGTAAACCCAGATCCGTTCGACCCGGAGGATGTCGGCGACCTCTTCCAGCACCGGACCGGGCAGATACCCATGCTCCCTCTGCGCGATCAGAAGTGCCGGCATGATCGCCGAGCGCTGGTCGGGATAGCGCGCTACGGCCTCTTCGATCTTTTCGCGCATGGTCATCGCGTCCAAATCTCCTGCTACTTGTCCACCTCGGCCATCACCGGGTCGAGGCTGCCGAGCACGGCGATCATATCCGCCAGATAGCGGGCATTGGTGACCCCGAACAGCCCCTGAAGGTTGACGAACGAGGGTGCCCGCACCTTCATGCGGAACGGTTTTGGCGACCCGTCGCTGATGATGTAGAAGCCGAGCTCGCCCTTTGGCGCCTCGATAGCCGAATAGACCTCGCCCTTCGGCACGTCGAAGCCATAGGCTGAGAGGTCGAAATGCTGGATCAGCGCCTCCATCGAGCAATGCACCCGATGCTTGTCCAGCGGAAAGGCGATCGTCGGCATGTCGATCTGGAACGGCCCTTCGGGCATCTGGTCGAGGCATTGCTCGATGATCCGGATGCTCTCGCGCATCTCCTCGACGCGGCATTGCCAGCGCGCATAGCAGTCGCCCTCGTTGCGGGTGATGACGTTGAAGTCGAGCCGGTCGTAAATCTCATAGGGCTCGTCGCGGCGAATGTCCCAGTCGACGCCCGAGGCGCGCAGGTTCGGGCCGCTCAGTCCGAGATCGATGGCGTCTTCGGCGGAGATCACGCCGATCCCCTGTGTGCGCTTCAGGAACACCCGGTTGTTTTCGAGCAATCGCTCGTAGTCGCGGATCCGGTTGGGGAAGATGTCGCAGAACTCCCGGATCTTGGGGAGGAACCCGTCGGGCAGATCCTCGCGCACACCGCCGACCCGGCAGAAGGACGTGTGCATCCTCGCCCCGCTGATCATCTCCAGCAGGTCCATGATCATTTCGCGCTCCCGCATGGCGTAGAGCAGGGCGGTCATGGCGCCGAGGTCCATCGGCAGCGCGCCGGTGATCAGGACATGGCCGGAGATCCGCGCCAGCTCGGCCATCAGCACGCGGATATATTGCGCGCGGATCGGCGCTTCTATGCCGAGGAGTTTCTCCACCGCCAGCGCGAAGGCCAGGTTGTTCGACGGCGGACAGAGATAGTCGAGCCGGTCCGTCAGCGGGAAAATCTGGGTATAGGTGAAGCTCTCCGCCAGCTTTTCGGTGCCGCGGTGCAGGTAGCCGATATGCGGGTCCACGCGCTTGACATACTCGCCGTCCAGCTCGAGAACGAGCCGCAGAACCCCATGCGTACTGGGGTGCTGTGGGCCCAGGTTGAGAAGCACTTCCTTGGTATTGAGCGCTTCGCCGTCTGGCCTGCCGAGTTCGGTGACTTCGGTCATCTCAACTTTCCAGCGTTGAACGGCCTCCCGGGATATCTCTGGTGGCAAGATCGGGCCGTGTAGGCGGCGGACCTTCGGCACCGAAGGGATTCAACTGATCCTTGTAGCCCCGCAGCGGGAAATCCTTGCGCTGGGGAAAGCCCTCGAATCCTTCCCACATGTAGATCCGGCGCAGATCGGGATGCCCGTCGAACCGGATGCCATACATGTCCCAGGCCTCGCGCTCATGCCAGTTCGCGGTGCGCCAGACTCCCGTGACCGAGGGAACCTGCGGGGGATCGCCAAGCCGGCACTTGATACGGAGCCGCCATTTGTTCGGCAGCGAATAGAGGTGGTAGACCGCCTCGTAGCGCGGCGTTTCGGGGTAATGATCTACGCCGCAGATATCCGAGAGGAAATTGAACTGCAGCGCCGGATGCTCCTTCAGAAACCGGCAGAACGCGACGATCTTCTGAGGCGGAACAGCAAAGGCGTGAATGCCGTGCGCGGCGCCGAGGTCCTCGATTGCTTCCCCGAAACGCTCCATGATCAGAGCGCGATAGAGAGACGGCTCCGCACTCATGACGCTGCAACCCGATCCAGAGGCGTCCCGGCCAGCGCCCGGGACCTCTTGATCTTTTCTTGAAGCAGGAGGAAGCCGTGCATCAGCGCCTCGGGCCGCGGCGGGCAGCCGGGCACATGCACGTCCACCGGCACGAAGGTTTCCGCTCCCTGCACCACCGCATAGGTATTGTAGACCCCGCCCGAGATAGCGCAGGTGCCCATGGCGATGACCCAGCGGGGCTCCGGCATCTGGTCATAGAGGCGGCGCACCACGGGCGCGAACTTCCGCGTTATTGTGCCGGCGATGATCATCACATCGGACTGGCGGGGCGATGGCCGGAACACCACGCCGAACCGGTCGAGATCATAGCGGGCGCAGCCGGCCGAGATCATTTCGATGGCGCAGCAGGCAATTCCGAAAGTTTCGGGCCACAGCGCCGAGCTTCGGCTCCAGTTGATAACGCTCTCGGCCGTGGTGAACAGCACGCTGTCGCGAATCGCGTTGTTTACGCCTCCCATTCCAGCGCTCCCTTCAGCCAGGCGTAGGCGAAGCCCACGAGAAGCAGCACGATGAAGATGAACATCTCGACAAAGCCGACCAGCCCGATCTCTTTCAGGACGACGGCCCAGGGAAAGAGGAACATCGTCTCGACATCGAAGACGACCAGCAGGATCGCAAGGATAAAGAACGGCACTCTGAAGCGCCCCGCGGCGGCCTCGCCTGTGGCGTCCATGCCGCACTCATAGGGCATGTTCTTTTCGGGATAGGGATTGGACGGACGCAGCAGCGAGGAGACAAAAAGCGTCGCCCCCGTCACCAGAACGACTCCGACGATCATAAAAAGAACCGGCAAGAATTCCATTGCAGCCATATCGCACTGCACCGGTTACCCACTGAGAACTTTCCTCAGGCCGCGACCGTCCTGTTCAGGACTGTATTGCGGTCGCCCCGGGAAGCAACTTGGGCAATCCTTTCTTGAACTTCGAGTTTATTCCGTCGGACAGATCATTGCAAATTCAATCGGTCGGCCGCCAACACGGAATGCTGGGCAAGTCTTAGAAACCACGCGGGAAACAGGCCGATGCCGATGGTGCCGGCAGCAGTGAAGGCGAGCGTCGCGCGCACCAGGGGCGTCAGCGCCGGGTCGAACGTCCTTTCCGGCTCGCGCATGTAGATCACCATGACGATGCGGATATAAAAGTAGGCGGCAACCGCACTCAGCAGCACTGCGATCACCGCCAGCATGACGAATCCTCGATCGACGAGCGCGACCAGCACGTAGAACTTGGCGAAGAATCCGGCGGTTGGCGGAATGCCGGCCAGCGAGAACAGATAGAGCAGCATCAGAAGTGCCAGCCCCGGATGCAACTTGGCGAGACCCGCATAGTCTTCGATAACCTCGCCGGAAAAATCGCCGTTCCGCATCAGGATGACGATGCCGAAAATGCCGAGATTCATCAGCGAGTAGATCAGCAGATAGATCATCACGCTGGCGATCCCGTCTGCGCCCCCGGCCACCACGCCGAAAAGAGCGAACCCGGCATGGGCGATGCTGGAATAGGCCAGCAGGCGCTTGAAATTATCCTGCACCAGCGCAACGAAACTCCCTAGCGCCATCGTCACCACGGCAATGACCGCGACGATGATCCAGACGTTGGAGGTTGCGACCAGAGGGTTGAGGAACACCCGCAGGATCACCGCGAACCCCGCCGCCTTGGGCCCCACCGACATGAAGGCGGTGATCGTCGTCGGCGCGCCTTCATAGACATCAGGCACCCACATGTGGAACGGCACCGCGCCGACCTTGAAGACCAGCCCCGCGACGATGAAGACCACCGCCAGCAGCAAGCCGGGATCGCGCGGATCGCCGGTCACGGCCGCAGCCATACCGTCCAATTGCGTCGTGCCGGTGAGCCCGTAGACCAGCGAAACGCCGTAGAGGAAAATGCCGGTCGAGACCGCCCCAAGGATGACGTATTTCAGCGCCGCTTCGTTCGATCGCCGATCGCGCCTGAGAAAACCGGTCAGCACGTAGGTGCAAAGCACCATCAGCTCGAGGCCCACGTAGATCGACAGGAGATCGGTCGCCGAGACCATGATCATCATTCCCGAAAGGGAAAAAAGCAGCAGCACATAGTATTCGCTGCTCCCGATCCCTTCGATTTCGGCATATTTCCGCGAAAGCAGGAATGTCAGAATGGTGGCTATGTAGAACACGCACTTGAAGAAGACCGCGAAGCGGTCGGCGATGAACATGCCCGTATAGGCCGGCCGCACCTCTCCCGCCAGCATGAGTGTCGCCACGGCGGCAATCAGCACGACCGCGACGGAAGCCCAGACAAGGAAATACGTCTGCCCCTTGCGCAAAAACTGTCCCAGGATCAGCAGGATGCAGGCTCCGGTGATCACCACGATCTCGGGCAGGCTGGCGAGAGCCGACTGGAAAAGTGCGGCGGCGGTCATTGGCCGCTCCCCTTGGCGTGCACCTGCACCAGCAGATGTTCCACCGAAGCGCCGATGATATCGAGAAAGGGCTTCGGATAGAGCCCGACCCACAGCACGAAGACGGCCAGCGGCAAGGTCGCTGCCAGCTCGCGGGCGTTCACGTCGTATATCTTGAAGCGGACGCCGACGCTGGCCGGGCCAAGCGCGACTTTCCCATACATGCCGAGCAGATAGGCCGCGCCCAGCAGCGCGCCCAAAACGGCGGCCGCGCCGACGGCGAGGTTGGCCGCAAACCCGCCCGACAGGACCAGCAATTCGCCGACGAACGAATTCGTTCCCGGCAGCGCCATCGACGACAGGGTGAACAGCGCAAGAAACGCGGTATAGACGGGTGCTGCCTTCATCAGCCCGCCATAATCAGCGATGCTGCGGGTATGGGTCCGCTCGTAAATCAAGCCGACGAACAGGAACAGGGCGCCTGTCGTCACGCCATGATTGAACATTTGCAGGATGCCTCCCTGGAGCCCGCGGAGGTTCAGCGCAAAAATCCCCATGGTCACGAAGCCCATGTGGCTGATGCTGGAATAGGCCACCAGTTTCTTCAGATCGTCCTGTGCCAGCGCCAGCAACCCGCCATAGACGATCGCAAGCGCTGAAAGCGAAAGCATCAGTGTCGAATAATATACCGACGCCTCCGGCAGCATCGGCAGCGAGAACCGCAGGAACCCATAGGCGCCCATCTTCAAGAGTACGCCCGCGAGGATGATGCTGCCTGCGGTCGGCGCCTGCACATGGGCGTCCGGCAGCCAGGTATGGACCGGGACCATCGGCACCTTGACCGCGAAGGCGATCAGGAAGGCGAAGAACAGCCAGGATTGGACCCGGAACGGCAAATCCTGCGCAGTGAGGGCGAGGATGTCGAAGGTCTCGCCGCCGTTGAAATAGAGCACGATGACACCGACCAGGAACAGGACGCTGCCCGCCAGGGTGTAGAGGAAGAACTTGAACGCCGCATAGACCCGGCCTTCGCCGCCCCAGACGCCGATGATCAGATACATCGGGATCAGCATCGCTTCCCAGAAAACGTAGAACAGGAACAGGTCGAGTGCGCAGAACACCCCCAGCATCAGCGCCTGCATGGAGAGCAGACTGACCATGAACGCCTTCACCTTGCGGTCGATCGCAACCCACGAGGCGAGCACGCAGATCGAACCCAGCAACGCGGTCAGGAACACGAAGAGCGCGCTTATCCCGTCGATACCAAGCGCATAGGTGATCCCGAGCGCGGGCACCCAGGGGCGCTTCTCCGTGAACTGCATCGCGTGGGTCGTGGTGTCGAATCCGGCCAGCATGGCGATGCAGAGGGCAAGGTCGAGGATGGTGATAGCAAGCGCCGTCCAGCGCACAGCATCGTCGCCGCGCAGAAACAGCAGAACCGCTGCCCCGGCGACGGGCGTGAAAATGATGAGGCTCAGCAGCGGCAATCCCATCGCGCCCCCTACCGCCATACCACGGCGAAGACTACGGCGGCTGCGATCACGCCAGCGATCATCGCCAGCGCATAATGGGTCACGACGCCGGTCTGCAGCCGCCGGAGCCGCCCGCCGCCGCGCAGGATCGAGCGGGCGACGCCGTTGACGACGGCGTCCACGCCGGCGAGATCGATCCACAGTCCCGCCCGTGCCGTCCCATGCAGGAAGGGCAGCGCGGCTGTTTCGGACACGTTGCTGACCGCCTTCTCATAGCGCGCCAGCGGTTTTTCGGCGAACCACATGAACAGCCGCGCGCCCTTGCGGTAGAACCAGTCGGTGTCGATGCTGATCGTGTTCTCCGGGTCGAGCGCCCTGAGGAAGATCACGAATCCCAGTGCGGTGAACATCAGCAAGCCGAGGCTCTCGGTGAGATGGACGCCCGTATAGGGTTGGAAGTCGACCGGATAAGGGAGAAGCGCGTAAAGCGGCTGCGGGAATACCCCGATCGCAATGCAGAGCACCGCCGCCATGCCCATCGCAACCAGCATGTTGCGCGGCGGCTCCCGCGCCTCCAGTTTCCTGTCCACGCCGAAAAACATGTAATACGGAAGCTTCAGGCCCGTGTGCAGGAACGTCCCCGACGACGCCATCGTCAGCGCCAGCACCACCAGGGCCCGATGATCCTGTCCGGCGGCGGCAATCACCATCGATTTGGTGACGAAGCCCGAGAAGAACGGAAACGCCGAGATTGCCAGGGCGCCGACCATATAGAGCGCCACCGTTATCGGCATGGTCCTGTAGAGCCCGCCAAGCTCGGTGAGCTTGCGGCGGCCGGTGACGTGGATCACCGCTCCTGCGCCCATGAACAGCAGTGCCTTGTAGAGGATATGCGCGAAGGCGTGGCTGGAGGCGCCGTTCACGGCCATCTCGGTGCCGATGCCGATACCCGCCACCATGTAACCCACCTGGCTGACGATATGATAGGCGAGCAGCCGCCGGCAGTCGTTCTCCAGCACCGCGTAGATGACGCCGTAAAGCGCCATTGCGGTGCCGAGCCAAACCAGAAGCTCGGTCCCCGGAAACGTCCGCGCCAGGACATAGACGGCGGTCTTGGTGGTAAAGGCGCTCATGAACACCGCCCCGGTGACGGTCGCCTCCGGGTAAGCATCGGTCAGCCAGGCGTTCAGCGGTGGCACCGCGGCGTTGAGCATGAACCCGGCAAGGATCAGGTAGGCGCCGACGTCCATCCCGCCCTCGATCGGCCCGAGGAGCAGCGAACCCGTGGCGAGCCCGTGGAGAATGACGCCACCGAGCAGAACGACGCCGCCGGTGACGTGGACCATGAGATAGCGGAAACCGGCGGCAACCGCCTGCCGGCCGCCCTGGGCGAACACCAGATAGGCAGAGGCAAACGCCATGCCTTCCCAGAACAGGTACAAGGTCAGGTAGTCGCCGGCGAAAACCACGCCAAGCGCGCTGCCGACATAGACGAACGCAGCGACATGCTGGCCGGGGCGCGTCAGGTGCAGGGCGTAGACCGTTCCGATCAGCGCCATGATGGTGAAAACCGTTGCGAAGACGATGCTCAGCTTGTCGACCTTCGCGATGAGGATTTCCTGCCCGATGAACGATGCCGCGCCGTAGCTGCCCGGCTGCATCGTCAGCACGGTGAGGATCGCAAGTATCGGGATCAGCAGCAGATAGGCCTTGCGGATCGACCCGTTCAGAAAGGGGATCGGCAGGGCGCCGAGAATGAACAGCAGGGCGGGGTGGACGAAGTCAGTCATAATAGTCCTCGCGCCGCATGAGCCCAGTCCGATGACCGAGGAACTTGGAAACGAAGATCAGCAGCACGCAGGACAAGAAGCCGTAGACGGCCGACCAGACCGGCAGGCGGTCCCACAGGTATTCGGCGTGTTCGCGCGGCACCAGGACGTCGGCGATGACGATCAGGACGAGCACCAGATAGAACAGCCGACGCCGTTCGGTCGCATAGTTTCCGTCGCCAAAGAAATCGACCACGCGCTTTATCACCTGACAACTCCTTCCGCCAAGGCGACGAAATAGTCGGGGAAGATGCCCATCGCCACCGACAGGATGGCGGTCGCAACCAGCGGGATCGTCATCATCGGAATTTCGCGGACCGTCGCCGGGCTCGCCTGCGCCTCCGTCCCGAAAAAGGCGACATAGCTGACCGGCAGGAAATAGGCGGCGTTGAGGACCGAACTCGTCAGGAGCACGATCAGGAACGCGATTTCGCCGGCCTCCACCGCGCCTCGCGCCAGATACCACTTGCTCACGAACCCCGCCGTCGGCGGCACGCCGATCATGCTGAGCGAGCCGACGAAGAACGCCCCCATCGTCCAGGGCAGCCTGCGGCCGATACCGGCCATGTCGCTGATGTTGCGCTTGCCGGACGCGCAATAGATCGAACCGGCGCAGAAAAACAGGGTGATCTTCGAGAATGCATGCGCCGCGATGTGGATGATCCCGCCGACCATCGCGACCGGCGAGAGCAGCACCGCGCCCAGCACGATGTAGGAGAGCTGGCTGACCGTCGAATAGGCGAGCCGCGCCTTCAGGTCGTCCCGCGTCAGGGCGTAGACCGACGCCATCAGGATCGTGAACGAGACCAGATAGGCCGTG
This sequence comes from Rhizobium sp. BT03, assembly GCF_030053155.1. NCBI lineage: Bacteria > Pseudomonadati > Pseudomonadota > Alphaproteobacteria > Hyphomicrobiales > Rhizobiaceae > Rhizobium > Rhizobium sp. BT03. Next base: position 1,447,639 of record NZ_CP125640.1, on the reverse strand, counting down.
GCGATGCCGAGTCCGAGCCCGTCCACCAGCCCCGTGCCGAAGACATGGAACACCAGCCGCAGCACGCAGAACACGCCCATCTTGACCACGGCCACGGCATGCAGGAGCGCACTGACCGGCGTCGGCGCCACCATCGCGGCAGGCAGCCATGCGTGCATCGGCATGACCGCAGCCTTGGCGAAGCCGAAGAGATAGCAGAAATAGACGACTGTCAGCAGCGCCGCCGAAGCATCGCTCCCTGCCAGCAGGCCGCCCGGCACAAAGTCGAGCGATCCCGCAATGTGGTAGGTCAGCGCCAGCGCGGCGAGAAGCACGCTTTTTGACGCCCCCATCAAATAGACGAGGTACTTGCGGCTGCCGGTCCATCCCTCTTCGTCTTCGTGGTGGTAAACGAGCGGATAGGTCACGAGGGTGAGCATCTCGTAGAAGATCACCAGCGTGAACAGATTGGCGGCGAAGGCGCCTCCGACCGCCGCCGCGAGACTGGCGGCAAAGCAGGCGAAGAACCGGGTCTGCGCATGCTCGTTCAAGCGCCGCATATAGCCGATGGAATAGATCGCCGCGACGATCCACAGCAGCGACGAGACGGTGGCAAACACCATGCCGAGCGCATCGACCCGGAAAGCGAAGTCGATCCCCGGCAGAACCGCAAACAGGCGGCATTCGACCGTCCCGCCCGCCAGCACCGTTGATGCCATCGAGACGACAATTGCGAACATGCCGATTGCCGCCAGCGGCGAGACGATACCGCGGAGTTTCTCACGGTTGTTCAGGAGGAGAACGGCAAGGGCCGCCAGGCCGGCGACGGCGACGGCAAGCAGCGGCCGGATCGATATCACCGGGTCCAAGCCACTATCCTTTCATCATGGTCACGTCGTCGACCTTGAGGGTGGATTTGTTCCTCACGAGGGCGACCAGGATGCCGAGGGCGACGGCAACCTCCGCCGCGGTGATTGCGATGACGAAGATCGCGAAAATCTGCCCGCGGAAATCGGCGTAGTAACGTCCGAAAGCGATGAAATTGATGTTGACCGAGTTGAGCAACAGCTCCAGCGACATCAGCACCACCAGAATGTTGCGCCGGAGCAGCACGCCCGCCGCTCCGATCACGAACAGCGCCACTCCGAGCAAAATATACCACCAGAGCGGAACCATCATCCCCGCTCCTTCTGCGCCAGCACGATGGCCCCGACGAGCGCGGCCAGCAGGATGACGGACGCAGCTTCAAACGGCAGGAGATAGTCGGCGAACAATGTCGTGCTGAGCTGCCTGACCTGATCGCCACCGCTGACGGTGACGGGCTCCGTGAGCGAAAAGCGGCCGCTCCAGAGCACCAGCGCAACCATCTCGATCCCAAGCAGGACGAGCAACACCAGAGCCGGCATGTTGCCGCCCGGCAGGAACCGTTGCAAGACCGCTTCGCGCACATCGATCATCATGATCACGAAGACGAACAGGACCATGATCGCGCCGACATAGACGAAGATCTGGATGACCGCGAGCAGCGGCGCCTCGAGCAGGACGAAGATTGCCGATATCTGCAGGAAGCACGCCATCAACGCCAATGCGCTGTGAACCGGATTGCGCGCCATGACCAGCGTCAAGGCGGTGATCACGGACACCGTAGCGAACAGAAGAAAGAACCCCTGATCCATCGACGCCGACCCTCCGGCGCGAACCCTCACCCGGCGCCAAACGGCCGGGTCTGAGATTGCGCCGCACTTCCGATGCGTTCAAAAATTGTGCCCTAATATCGAGTTTTTCACAAGATTATTGTCGCATCCGAGGGGTGGCGTCGCCCTAACATTTTCGGCGTATCGACAGGCATGAGCCCGAACCCGCCGGCCGATATTGCTTCACCATGGGGCTCAGATGCACCAAAAGGCAAATTCCCCGGCGAAGCCGGCAACGTCCGAAGGTCCGATCAATTTCATCATTGAATTTGCGACAGCGCCGCTCGACAAAAAATCCGCCAGCCCTGCAGCCAGCGGATTCGGTGTCGGTGAGGGGCCAGTCTTGCCGGCCCCTTATCTCTTGTCAGATGTCGCTTGCAGCGCTCGACCAGAGGTCGGCCGCTTCGGCCGCCGTCATGCGCCGCACTTCGGCCTCATGGCTGCGGCTGGCGAAGAGTTCGCTGGCCATGATCTGTTCGGCAAGGTCGGCCGGCAGCGAGAGGATGACGCGGGCGTCGCCGGTGTGAAGGCCGCCGAGTTCGCTGCGCTTGCCCGTCACCATGCCGCCGGCGACCGTATTGTTGGTCTCCGGATCGATCAGGATGAAGGAGCCGGACTGGCGGTTCTGCTCATAGGGATCGAAGATTGCCGCTTCGTCGAAAACGAGGCGCACCTTGCCGATCGCGTTCATGTAGAGCCGCTGGGCGGCGTTCCAGGTGCCGGTTTTCAGCTCCAGCTGGCTGAGCGGCTGCACCTGGACGCGCTGGCGGCGCGAACCGCTCTTCAGCCAGTAGCGTTTGCCGGGTTCGATGCCCTCGGGCTGGAGGGCGACGATCTGCGCGTCGAAGGCGAGGCCGACCTGCGGCTGGGCGTCGATCGAGACGATCATGTCGCCGCGCGCCACATCGACCTGGCGGTCGAGCACCAGCGTGATCGCGTCGCCGGCGACGGCGGCATTGCGCACCAGATCGAAGGTGACGATCTTGGAGACATTGGCGACCATGCCCGACGGCAGGATCATGACGCTGTCGCCCGGCTTGACCGAGCCGCCGGCAACCGTGCCCTGATAGCCGCGGAAGCTTTCGCCCGGGCGCGACACGCGCTGCACCGAAAGGCGGAAGCCGACCGTCTGCGACGAGCGCACGGTGGCAAGCTCCAGCGTCTCCACCAGCGTCGGGCCGCTGTACCAGGGCATGGCGGCCTGGCCGGAATAGACGACGTTTTCGCCCTTCAGCGCCGACATCGGAATGGCGGTGATCTGCTTGACGCCGAGCGACAGGGCAAATTCCCGGAATTCATGGCTGATCTTGTCGAAGCCGGCGCGGTCATAGCCCGTCAGGTCGATCTTGTTGACGGCGAGCACGAACTGCTTGATCCCGAGCAGCGAAGCGATCGTCGCGTGACGGCGCGTCTGCTCGAGAATGCCGAAGCGCGCATCGACCAGCAGGATGGCGAGATCGGCGGTCGAGGCACCCGTCGCCATATTGCGGGTATATTGCTCGTGGCCGGGCGTGTCGGCGACGATGAAGGAGCGCTTGTCGGTCGAGAAATAGCGATAGGCGACATCGATGGTGATGCCCTGTTCGCGCTCGGCCTGCAGGCCGTCGAGCAACAATGCGAAGTCGGGCAGGCCGAGATCGTTCTGCTTGCCGGTGGAATCGCGCTGCAGCGTGGCGGCCTGGTCTTCCTTGACAGCCTTGGTGTCCCAGAGCAGGCGGCCGATCAGGGTCGACTTGCCGTCATCGACGCTGCCGCAGGTAATCAGGCGCAGCGGGCGCGAGTCGCGCTGGGCCTTCTGCGGCTCGGCAGCGGGCAGGCTGACGGCGGTGGCGGCCGAGACGGCGGTTTGGACTACGGTCATCTCAGAAATATCCTTCACGCTTCTTCTTTTCCATGGAGCCGGACTGGTCGCGGTCGATGGCGCGGCCCTGGCGTTCGGACACCGTTGCGATTTCGAGTTCGGCAATCACCTCTTCCAGCGTGGTCGCCTGTGAGCGGATGGCGCCGGTCAGCGGGAAGTCGCCGAGGGTGCGGAAGCGGATCATGCCTTCCTGGCGCACTTCGCCGGGCAAAAGTTCCAGGCGCGGATCCTCGGCCAGGATCATCATGCCGTCGCGCTCCACGAAAGGCCGCTTCCTGGCGTAATAGAGCGGCACCAGCGGAATGTCCTCGGCCTGGATGTAGCGCCAGATATCGACCTCGGTCCAGTTCGACAGCGGGAAGGCGCGCACGCTCTCGCCCTTGCGGATCATGCCGTTATAGACGTTCCAGAGTTCCGGCCGCTGGTTGCGCGGGTCCCAGCGGTGGTCGGGGGTACGGAAGGAATAGATGCGCTCCTTGGCGCGGCTGGCCTCCTCATCGCGCCGCGCGCCGCCGAAAGCGGCGTCGAACTGGCCGGCATCGAGTGCCTGGCGCAGGCCCTCGGTCTTCATGATGTCGGTGAAAGCCGCCGAACCATGGGTGAAGGGCGTGATGTTTTCGGCCGCGCCGCGCGGATTGATGTGCTCGATCAGGTCGAGATCGTACTTCTTCGCGGTCTCGTCGCGGAAGGCGATCATCTCGCGGAACTTCCAGCCGGTGTTCACATGCAGGAGCGGGAAGGGCACGCGGCCGGGATAGAAGGCCTTGCGCGCCAGGTGCAGCAGCACCGAGGAATCCTTGCCGATCGAATAGAGCATGACGGGACGCTCGAATTCGGCCGCGACCTCGCGGAAGATATGGATGGATTCGTTTTCCAGCGCCTTCAGATGCGGGTCGAGCGGCGCCTTGGCGCTCTGGGGATTGCTGAGTTCCGTATCCGGACGGCTATCGGGCATGTCTTACTCCAGACTGTCGATCCTTACGGCTGCCCGCAAGGCAAATTCTCGGGTGTTGGTTCACCGGGGGCCTGCGGCGATCGCCGCGCCCTGATCCGGTAAGCCGTGAAGTGGATTATTGTGCGGCGATGACGGCGGCCTCTTCGGCGACATGCAGGCCGCATTCGCGCGTCTCGTCCTGCTCCCACCACCAGCGGCCGGCGCGTTCCGGCTCACCGGGCTTGATCGCCCGGGTGCAGGGCTCGCAGCCGATCGAGGGATAGCCGCGGGCATGCAGCGGATTGACCGGCACGCCGTTGTCGGACACGAAGGCCTTGATTGCCTCCAGGTCCCAATCGGCGAGCGGATTGACCTTCAAAAGGTGGCGTTCGGCGTCATATTCGGCGAAGGGCGTTTCGGCCCGGTTGGCCGATTGGCCGCGGCGCAGGCCGGTGATCCAGATGGTGGCGCCTTCGAGTGCGCGCGCAAGCGGCTTCAGCTTGCGCACGCCACAACAGGCATGCCGGGCTTCGACGCTTTCGTAGAAACCGTTGAGGCCGTATTGCGCCGCATAGGCGTCGATATCGGCCTTCTCGGGCTCGTAGCGTTGGATATGGATGTCGTACTGGCTTTCCGTCTCTTCGATCAGCGACAGCGTCTCGGCAAACAGCCGGCCGGTCTGCAGCGTCGCGACGTCGATCGGCAGGCGATGCGTGCCGATCTCGGCTGATATCACCTGGTCCTCGATGCCGAGCGAGGTGGTGAACACCACGCGGCCGCCAAGGCCGGAGACCAGCGACAGACGCCCGGCCAAATCGAGACCTGCCAGCTTGTCGTTCAGCGCCTTGGCTTCCGCAATCGGCCCTTCTTCCGCAATCCTATTGATAACAGTCATGAGAATCCTGTCCTTTGTTGACGGGAGTATCGCAGTTCAATCCTGGATCGGACAGAAAAAGGGATTTCGAAAGCTGCGGCCGGAGGAGCAAATATCTCTCCGAAGCTGCCGCAATGCAAAAAAACAGCCGCCCGAGGATAAAAATCCCCGCGAACAGCTGGTATGTCTATAAAAATAGTAGAGTTACACGCGGCCTGTCAATCCGAAATCTGAAGTGATGCCGAAAAAGGTGCGCAGAGGGCGGTTTAGGCGTAGATTGTGACAGCTTGGCCGAGAGGGAAAAACAAGGCCGAAAACGCTTGCTCCTCAAGGCTTTCTCCGGCGCGTTCAAATTCCGTTCATGCTGGTTGTGCCATAGAGGCGAAAGTACTTCCGTAGCGGCGCGGAGATTCGCGCCGCCTGTGTGTCGATGGTCTGAGATGATTACGCAAAAGGCGAAATATGCGCTGCGGGCGCTGACGGTTCTGGCGGATGCCGATGCCGACGAACCGGTGATGATTTCCGACATCGCCGCCCAGCAGAAGATCCCGAAAAAGTTCCTCGAACAGATCCTGCTCGACCTGAAACATCACGGCATCGTCGTCAGCCGCCGCGGCAAACAGGGCGGCTATCTGCTGCTGAAGCCCGCCCACACCATCACCTTCGGCGAAATCCTGCGCATCATCGACGGCCCGATCGCCCCGCTGCCCTGCCTGTCGATCACCGCCTACCGAAAGTGCGACGATTGCGACGGCGAACAGAACTGCCAGATCCGCCACGTCTTCGCCAAGGTGGCCGACGCCACCCGCAAGGTGCTGTTCTCCACCACCATCGCCGATGCCGTCGGCCCGAGGCACGGCGCCGAGGTCACCCGGCTGCTCGCCTGATCAGCTTTCACCCGTTTCCCTGGCGCGCCGGGCTCTGATCGCCGCGGCGATGAAGACGCGCGACAGTCCGTGATAAAGCGGCTCGCGCGACAGCAGGCGCGAGGTGATGTAGCCGATCATCGATACGGCCATGATCGGGATGACGGCCTGGTGATCGCCGGTCATTTCCAGAATAATGACGAAAGCCGTCATCGGCGCCTGCACGACGCCGGCAAAATATCCGGCCATGCCGAGAATTGCCGCAAGGGCGATGCCGCTGCCCATCAGCTGGCCGACCGTGCTGCCGAAGCCGGCGCCGACGGCAAGCGAGGGCGCGAAGATGCCGCCCGGAATGCCCGAAATCATCGACAGGAAGCCTGCGACAAGCTTTTCGAGGAAGAAGAGCAAGGGCAGGGCATTGCCCTCGACCGCGCCTTTCGCCTGGTCGTAACCGGTTCCGAAGGTCGCACCATCGGACAGGATGCCGATGACGGCGACGGCGAGGCCGCAGACGGTCGCCAACAAGACCATCCGCCGCAGCGGCTGCGGCTGTGCGAAACGGCGGATACGCTGGCCGGCATGCAGCGCAAGGCCGCTGAAAGCAGCGCCAAGGGCGCCGCCGCCAATGCCGCAGACGAGCACCAGTTCCCAGTCGCGCAGCGATGCCGGCGCAACGGATGTCGAGCCGAAATAATTGTAGCTGCCGGCAAGCCCGAGCGCGGCGAGGCCTGACAGGATGACGGCCGTCAGAACCAGGCCGTTGGCCCGTGACTCATAGGTCCGGCTCATCTCCTCGATGGCGAAGACGATGCCGGCGAGCGGCGTGTTGAAGGCGGCGGCGATGCCGGCGGCCGAACCGGCAAGAATCAGCCCGCGGGCCTGCGCCATGCCGCCGAAACGGGCGACGGCCAGCATGATCGATCCGCCGACCTGCACGGTCGGCCCTTCACGGCCGATCGATGCGCCGCTGAGGAGGCCGAGCACCGTCAGCACGATCTTGCCGAAGACGAGCCGCAGCGACAGCAGGCGGGTGCGGTCTTCGGGATCGCGCAGATGCCGCGCGGCGATCGCCTGCGGAATGCCGCTGCCCTGCGCATTCGGGAAAAACCGTGCGGCGAGATAGGCCGACAGCATGAAACCGAGCGGCGTGACGGCAAGCGGCAGCAGAAAACTCCATTCGCCGGACGCGGTCAGGCCGGCAAAGGCGCGCTGGGCGAGGTCGGCCAGCCTGGCAAAGCCGACGCTGATGATGCCGATCGCAAAAGCGCCGCACCAGAAGATCAGCCGCGGGCGCCACAGCGCAAGGGAGCCCCAGAGGACACGGGATCTGCGAAAAAGTCTGGATTTGCGATACAACACTGGCATGCCGAAGCGGATGTTGGACAGGGCCTCTTCCTAAACCGGTTTGCGGGGAAGGGGCCATCTCTTTCTTCAAGATTTGGTGAAATGCCTTTTCTCGCCGCCGCGATGCTCCACCTGCCTGTCCATTGGGGTAGGGAGAACAACCATGTTTGCACTTTCGACAAAGCATGTGCTGGCTGCCGTCGGTCTGTCGGCTGCCCTGGCGACGAGCGCTGCCGCCCACCACGGCTGGTCCTGGGCCGAGGCCGACCAGATCGAGCTGCGCGGCACCATCGAGAAAATAGCATGGGGCGGACCGCATCCGACGCTCGATGTCGCGACCGCCGATGACGGCGTCTGGCATGTCGAACTCGGCAATCCGCGCCAGACGGAACGCTCCGGCTTCGTCGAGGGTGTCGCCAAACCAGGCGACCAAGTGACGGCGCTCGGAAACCGTTCGCAGGATCGGCAGGAGAAGCGGATGAAGGCCGTGCGCATCACCATCGGCGAGAAGCGCTACGATATCTATCCGGATCGCATCCGGACGAACTGACCTGGGGCGAGCCGAACTGTGATCGACATTCTCGAATGGCTGTCGGCCACCGCACCCGCGGTCGCGCTCCGGCGCTCCGCAACATTCTACATGTTCGTCAATACAGGCCATATCCTGGCGATCGGCCTGCTCGTCGGCGCCATTCTGCCGCTCGATCTGAGGCTTGCCGGCTTCTTTCGCAAGGTGCCGGTGGAGATCGTCGCGCCGTTCCTCTCCCGCTCCGCCGGCATCGGCCTGGCCGCGGCCGTTCTCACCGGCTTCTGCCTCTTCAGCGTCCGGGCCGTCGAATATGCCGCCAATCCCGCTTTCCTTGCCAAGCTTTGCCTGATCGGGCTCGGCCTTCTCAACCTCCTGGCGGTGCATCTCGGGCGAGGCTGGAAAACGCTGGTTTCAACAGGAATCGTCCGGCCCGGCCTACGCCTCGCCGCCATTCTGTCGGCGGCAACCTGGATCGCTGCCGTATTGGCCGGGCGGTGGATCGGGTTTCTTTGACGATATCATCGAATGCGAAATGAGTTTATAGCAATGAGGTAGAGGCGCATGGAAGCTTAGGCCGACGAGCGCACTTGTAAAACTGGTAAGCGAGCACTGGACGCATATGGCCCCTCTTCTTGCCATGCCGGCCAATGAGGCCGAGTATGATCATCTCGTCGAGCTACTTGACAAGATTCTGGCGGAAGTGGGCGACGATGAGGATCATCCCTTGGCGTTGCTTGCATCGCGCATGGGAGACCTTGTCGAGGCCTATGATGAGCAGAACCGCCCAATGCCTCCCGTGACCGGAGCCGATGCGCTGCGTTATATCATGGCGGAGCGGGGCCTTGGCCAGTCCGAATTGCCGGAGGTCGGCGCTCAATCCGTCGTGTCTGAGATTTTGAGCAGGAAACGACAAATCAACGTTCGACAGGCGCGCGCGCTGAGCGAGCGGTTTCTCATTCCGGCATCGGTATTTCTGTCGCTTTGACGATAGACATACAGTGCTGAATTCCAGAACATCCCCGCGACAAGCGACGAGAGCTCTCTCAAGCATCACCGATCGCTGACCGCCGCCCTTGGGTTGACCCACGGTTCCTGGTTCGAGCGGGCGAGCGGCTGTTTGCCGAGGATGTGGTCGGCGGCCTTTTCGCCGGTCATGATCGACGGGCCGTTGAGGTTGCCGTAGGTGACGTGCGGGAAGATCGAGCTGTCGGCGACACGCAAGCCGTCGACGCCGATCACCCGGGTCTGGGGATCGACCACCGCCATCGGATCGTCCTTGGCGCCCATCTTGCAGGTGCCGCAGGGGTGATAGGCGCTTTCCAGGTGCTCGCGCAGGAAGGCGTCGATCTCTTCGTCGCTCTGCACGCCCTCTCCGGGCTGGATCTCCGCCCCGCGATAGTGGTCGAAGGCCGCTTGCCCGAAGAGTTCGCGGGTGAGGCGCACGCAGTGGCGGAATTTCTCCCAGTCCTCGGCATGGCTCATATAGTTGAAGCGCAGCACCGGGTCGGCCTTGGGATCGGCCGAACGCAGCGTCACGCTGCCGCGCGATTTCGACAGGTTGTAGCCGACATGCACCTGGAAGCCGTGGCTTTTGGCCGCCGCCTTGCCGTCATAGCTGATTGCCACCGGTAGGAAATGATACTGGATGTCGGGCTGCTTCAGCCCGGGCGCGGAGCGCAGGAAGGCGCAGGCCTCGAACTGGTTGGAGGCGCCGAGCCCGCCCTTGGAAAGCAGCCATTGTGCGCCTGCCACCCCCTGCCAGAACCACGGCAGCCAGGAATAGAGCGACACCGGCTTGGTGCTGACCTGCTGAAAATAGAATTCCATATGGTCCTGCAGGTTGGCGCCGACACCCGGCCGGTCGGCCTTCACCTCGATGCCCATCTCCTTCAGGTGCTCGGCCGGGCCGATGCCCGACAGCATCAGCAGCTTCGGCGAATTGAAGGAGGAGGCCGAGACGATCACCTCGCGATTTGCCTTGACCACCTCGATCCTGCCGCCGCGCTCGATCTCGACACCGGCCGCCCGGCCGTTCTCGATCACCACCTTGCGCGCGAAGCCGTAGACGATCTCGACATTCTTCCGCTTCAGCGCCGGTTTCAGATAGGCGTTGGCGGCAGACCAGCGGCGGCCGGAAAAGATGGTCTGCTCCATCAACCCGAAGCCTTCCTGCTTGCTGCCGTTATAATCCTCGGTCGTCTCGAAGCCCGCCTGTTTGCCGGCCTCGACGAAGGCGCGAAACAGCGGATTGGTGAAGCCGCCGCGCTGGACGTGCAGCGGCCCCTCGGTGCCGCGCCAGCCCTCCTCGCCGCCATGCGAATGCTCCATCCGCTTGAAATAGGGGAGAACGTCGGCGTAGGCCCAGCCGCCGGCGCCGAGCTCCTCCCAACGGTTGAAATCCTCCGCATGGCCGCGCACATAGACCATGCCGTTGATCGAGGAGGAGCCGCCGATCACCTTGCCGCGCGGCGCGGTGATGCGCCGGTTGTTGAGGTTGGGCTCTGGTTCGGAGAGATAACCCCAATTATAGCGCTTCATGCTCATCGGCCAGGCAAGTGCCGCCGGCATCTGGATGAACGGCCCGAAATCGCTGCCGCCCGCCTCGATGACCAGGACGGAATTCTTGCCGTCTTCGGAGAGGCGATAAGCGAGGGCGGACCCTGCCGAGCCCGAGCCGATGATGACGAAATCTGCTTGCATGGTCTTGTCTTTCTCGAATTGCCCTTCGGCCGGCTGTTTGTTCGCCGAGCCTGCCCCTCATCCGGCTGCCGCCACCTTCTCCCCGCTCGCGGGGAGAAGGGATATGCCGCACCGTTTCGGCATTCTTGACCGCCCCGTTTGCCACGTCCCCTCTCCCCGCGAGCGGGGAGAGGGTTAGGGTGAGGGGCAGCGTCTTGCGCCGTTCAATAAGGCGCCTGCACCGGCCCCATGCCGACGTAAACCGTCTTCAGCTCGGAATAATGCTCCAGTGCGGCCAGCGAATTCTCCCGGCCGAAGCCGGATTGTTTCGAGCCGCCGAAGGGGATTTCCACCGGTGCGAGGTTGTAGGTGTTGATCCAGAGCGTGCCGGCCTCCAGCCGATCGACGACGCGGTGGGCGCGGGTGAGGTCGGCGGTGAAGACGCCGCCCGACAGGCCGAATTCGCTGGCATTGGCGCGGGCGATGACTTCGTCCTCATCGTCGAAATCGAGCACCGACATCACAGGCCCGAAGATCTCCTCGCGGGCGATGGTCATGTCGTCGGTGACATCGGCAAACACGGTCGGCTGCACATAATAGCCTTCGCCGGAGACATTGTTGGGAATGCCGCCACCGGCAACGAGCGTTGCGCCCTCGGCCTTGCCCTTCTCGATATAGGCGACCACTTTCTCGCGCTGCGCCCAGGAAACCATCGGGCCGATCTGCGTCGCCTCATCCATCGGGTCGCCGATCAGCATCGCCTCGGTGCGCGCCTTCAGCCGCTTCAGGAATTCGGTCTTAACAGCCTTCTGCACGAAGACGCGGGTGCCGTTCGAGCAGACCTGGCCGGTGGAATAGAAATTGCCGAGCATCGCCCCGCCGACCGCCGAATCGAGATCGGCGTCGTCGAAGACGATGAGCGGCGACTTGCCGCCGAGCTCCATCGTCACATGCTTGAGGCTGCCGGCCGCCGCCGCCGCCACCCGGCGCCCTGTCGGCACCGATCCGGTCAGCGACACCTTGGCGACATCGGGATGGTTGACCAGCAGCGGGCCGGTGTCGCGGTCGCCCTGGATGACGTTGAAGAGCCCCTTCGGCAGACCCGCCTCGTGCAGGATCTCGGCGATCTTCAGGGCGCCGAGCGGGGTGTTTTCCGAGGGCTTGAACACCATGGCGTTGCCTGAGATCAGCGCCGGCGCACCTTTCCAGCAGGCGATCTGCTGCGGATAGTTCCAGGCGCCGATGCCGACGCAGACGCCGAGCGGCACCCGCTTGGTATAGGCGAAATCCTGGCCGAGCGGGATATGCGACCCGTTGAGGCCGGCCGGTGCGACACCGCCGAAGAATTCGAAGGCGTCGGCGCCCGAGGTCGGGTCGGCGACGATCGTCTCCTGGATCGGCTTGCCGGTATCGAGCGTTTCCAGTTCCGACAGCGCCCGGTTCCGTTCTCGCATGATGTCGGCGGCACGTTTGAGGATGCGGCCGCGCGCCATCGGGCTCATCGCCGCCCATTCCGGCTGGGCGCGCTTGGCCGCGGCGATCGCCTTCTCGACGATCGCAGGCGTTGCCGCATGCAGGCGGGCGATCACTTCGCCGGTCGCCGGATAAAGGCTCTCGATAACGGTGCCGTCGCTATCCTCGACATATTCGCCGTCGATGAAGTGCGAGGCTTTCGGCTGGGCTTTCATGTCATTTGTCCTTGGGTGTTCGATGTGGTTGTCCCATCTCGCCTGGAAGGGGAGGTAGCGGCCAGAAGCGCGTTCAGATAATCCTCCGTCAGCGCGATCGAGGCTTCGATACCGATCGGCGCCGATTTCAGACTTTGCCTGATGTACAGCCCGTCGATCATCGCCGCAGCGCCCTCGGCGATGCGTTCTGCGGCGTCGGCCGGCAGCAGCGCCTTGAGATCGGCAAGCAGGTTGGAGCGCAGCCGGCGGGCATAGATCACCAGGAAGCGCCGCGTCTCCTCCGAACGCTGCGCTTCGGCGTAAAAGGCAAGCCAGGCGGCAATCGTCTCCGGCGCGAACTGGTCGGCGTGGAAGCTGACGCGGATGACGGCCGAAAGCCGTTCGCGCGACGTCCGGGCGGCCTTCAGCGCGGCGACTGTATCGCGGCGCAGTTGCCTGAGAAGCGAGCGGATCGTCTCGATCAGCAACTGCTCCTTGCTGCCAAAATAATGATGCGCGAGAGCAGGGGAGACGCCGGCCTGGCGGGCAATATCGGACATGGTGACAGCCAGCGAGCCGTGATCGCCGATCACTCGCAGCGCCGCATCGACAAGCGCCTTGCGGCGCACTGGCTCCATTCCGACTTTCGGCAAAACGCCAACTCCTCACGCATTTTCGATAAGAATATTTTTGATTGACTGATCAATCAACAAAAATATTGGCCGAATTGATTTCGCGCAGATCTTTTCCGGAGAAGCGGGCGCAACATATTCGAAGTTGATCAGGAGGTGTGCCATGACCAGCGTCTTCAACGAAATGCCCGGATCCCCGCTTCGGTCGAAATGGGTCTGGTTCCTCGGCCTCGGCGTGCTGCTTCTTATCTGTGGCCTCATCGCTCTCAGCAACCTGTTGATGGCGACCGTCGCTTCGGTCTTTTATGTCGGCATGCTCATGCTGGCAGGCGGCGTCATCTATCTCGTCCACGCTTTTCAGGTGCGCCGTTGGGATCAGGTGCTCTTCTGGGCTCTGAGCGGCGTGCTTTACGTGCTTGCAGGCATTTGCGCCTTCATCAATCCCATCTTCACCTCGGCGGCCTTGACGTTTTTTCTGGCCATTGCACTGCTGGTGGCCGGCATTTTCCGTCTCTGGGTCGGGATGCGGATGCGGCCGCTAAAGGGCTGGCGCTGGATCGCGGCCAGCGGCGTCATGACGGCGCTGGCCGGCTTCGTCATCGCGCTCGGTTGGCCGGTCAACAGCTTCTGGGTCCTCGGTCTGTTCCTGGCCGTCGATCTCATCATCCAGGGCTCGACCATGATCGCCTTCGGCCTCGGCATCCGCAGTTGAAGCCTTTTCGATACGCCTATTTTGACAAGGACATGACAGGGGATTAGACTTAAGGTGTATGGACCGCTCCCCAAAAGCGGGTGGTCCTGTGTACGATCGCCGCAAATGGTCATGCGTCCCCCAAAGGCAGGGTTCTGCCTGAATAAAAAAGGGAGGAAGTTCATGCCGATGGTCACCGTTTCCATCTCTCCGCAACAGGCAGCGGGCATCCGCGCCGCCGTCGATAATGGCGGTTATGCCTCGAGCAGCGAGGTCGTCCGTGAGGCGCTCCGCCTCTGGGATAGCGCCCGCAAGCTCAACGAATTCCGCGACGATGTCCTCGACGACGAGGGCACTCCATCCGGCGGCAGATGCGTTGCCGACATGTTCGCCGATCATGAGGCACAGCGCCGTCGTACGGCTTGAATAAGCGCCTGATTGTATTCTGGAATTCGGATAAACGCGGAACGCGTGGCGATGGCCCGCGTCTTTCACAAAACTTTCATATTGGCGAAAGGGTTCATTGATCCTTCCGCGGCATGTTCCGGATGAAAAAGAACACGTCGCAGTGGAGATCAGCCACATGAAGAGCGGGACTTCCCTGGCAGCCACCGTCGAGCCCGGCGTCCTGCGCCGCTACGCCAGCGATCAGATCGTCACGCTTGCCAAGCTCGTGGTCGAGAACGCTTTCCAGCCGATCGTCGAGGCCGGCACCGGCACGGTGTTCGGTTACGAATCCCTGATGCGCGGCCAGGAGCGCATCGGCTACGACACGCCGGTCGACATTCTCGACGAGGCCCATCAGGCCGGTCAGCTGCTGCAGCTCGAGCAGATGCTTGCCAGCCGCGCGCTCGCCAAATTCGCCACGCTGTCGAATTTCTCCACCTCGACGCTGTTCCTCAATCTCGATGTCCGGCTGATCCCGCATGGCGAACGCCTGGTCGAGAACCTGCTGCAGCACCTGCGGAAGGCCAATATTCCGCCGTCCTCCATCTGTTTCGAATTCTCCGAACGCTTCGACAATACCAGCGTGCCGGAATTTGCGGCCCTTGTTTCGAAGCTGCGCAAGGCCGGTTTCAAGCTGGCGATCGACGATTTCGGCGTCGGTCACGGCGAAATGAAGCTGCTTTGCGATCATGCCGTCGATTATCTGAAGATCGATCGCCATTTCGTCGCCGAGATCGACCGCAGCCCGCGCAAGCGCCACTTGCTGAAGAGCATCGTCAATATCGCCCATGTGCTCGGCACCCGCGTCATTGCCGAAGGCATCGAGACCGAGGCCGAATTCATCGCCTGCCGCGAATATGGCGTCGACCTCGTCCAGGGCTGGTTCATCTCCCGGCCGACGACGCACATGTCGGAACTGGCGCCGTCCTTCCCGCATCTGCAGGAAGTCGGAAAGACCAAGCGCGGCAGCCAGTCGCTCGACGAGATCCTCATCCGCAAGCAGATCGAACTCCTGCCGACGGTTTACGAGAACGACAGCATCGACAGCGTCTTCGAGCTTTTCCGCCGCAACCCGCGCCAGGCCTTCTTTCCCGTGCTCAACGCCAATAGCGAGCCGCGCGGCATCATTCACGAGCAGCATCTCAAGGAATATATCTATCAGCCCTTCGGCCGCGATCTGCTGAAGAACAAGATGTATGAGCGCAGCATCTCGCATTTCGTCGAGATGGCGCCGATCGTCGGCCTCGACAGCGACGCCGAGCAGCTGATGGCGATCTTTGCCAATATGGAAGGCAGCAACTGCCTGATCCTCACCGACAATATGCGTTATGCCGGCGTCGTCTCCGCCGCCTCGCTGATCAAGGTGATCAACGAGAAGCAGCTGAAAACCGCCCAGGACCAGAACCCGCTGACCGGCCTGCCGGGCAATCGCGCCATCCGCGATTTCATGCGCCAGTCCGGCCGCGACGGCGATGAGGTCCGCCACTTCTGCTATTGCGATTTCGACAATTTCAAGCCGTTCAACGATGCCTACGGCTTCCATCTCGGCGATCACGCGATCTCGCTGTTTGCGGCGCTGATGCGCCGCTATTTCTTCGCCGAGCGCCATTTCCTCGGCCATGTCGGCGGCGACGATTTCTTCATCGGCGTCGTCGGCTGGACGAAGGAGGAGCTGACCGAGATTCTCGATCGGTTGATCAGCGATTTCCACGACGACGTGCTCGATCTCTATTCCGACGAACATCGCGCCGCCGGCCGCATTCTCGGCCATGATCGCAGCGGCGCCGAAACCCTGTTTCCGCTGATGCGCTGCTCGATCGGCGTCATCGAACTGCCGGAAGGCCTGGTTATCGACGATATCAACCGGGTCAGTGCCGAGATCGCCGTCATCAAGTCGGCCGCCAAGGAGAGCGACGAGGGCCTCGTCTTTCACTTGCTGGGCGAGGCGAATTGACGCCCTTGCCACATCAAGCCTTTCCAAGCCCGCGGGGCTGACTTATTTCCTGGTTCCGATCAGGGAGGGTCGCGCCATGTCACTGCCGCAGGAAATGCGTTTCGTCGATCTCAAGTCCTTCGGCGCACCAGAGGTGATGAAGATCGGCAGACGCCCGCTGCCGTTGCCGGGTGAGGGGCAGGTTCTGGTGCGCGCCGAGGCGATCGGCGTCAACCGTCCCGATGTCGCCCAGCGCCAGGGCAGCTATCCCGCGCCCAGGGATGCGAGCCCGATCCTCGGCCTGGAACTGTCCGGCGAAATCGTTGCGATTGGCCCTGGCGTCAGCGGCTACGGCCTCGGCGACAGGGTCTGCGGCCTGGCCAATGGCGGCGCCTATGCCGAATATTGCCTGCTGCCATCAGGCCAGATCCTGCCCTTTCCCAAGGGGTATGATGCGGTCAAGGCCGCGGCCCTGCCGGAAACCTTCTTCACCGTCTGGGCCAATCTCTTCCAGATGGCCGGGCTGACCGAAGGCGAGACGGTGCTGATCCATGGCGGCACCAGCGGCATCGGCACGACGGCGATCCAGCTCGCCCGCGCCTTCGGCGCCGAGGTCTATGCGACGGCAGGCTCGAGCGAGAAATGCGAGGCCTGCGAAAGGCTTGGCGCCAAGCGGGCGATCAATTACCGCAGCGAGGATTTCGCCGAGGTGATCAAGGCCGAGACCGGCCAGGGTGTCGATATCATCCTCGACATGATCGGTGCGGCCTATTTCGAGCGCAACCTCGCCTCGCTTGGAAAAGACGGCTGCCTGTCGATCATCGCCTTCCTCGGCGGCGCCGTTGCCGAAAAGGTCAATCTGTCGCCGATCATGGTCAAGCGCCTGACGGTCACCGGCTCCACCATGCGCCCGCGCACGGCGGAGGAAAAACGCGCCATCCGCGACGATCTGCTCTCCGAGGTCTGGCCGCTGCTCGAAGCCGGCACCATCGCCCCCGTCATCCACAAGGTCTTTGCCTTCGAGGACGTCGTTGCGGCGCACCGGCTGATGGAGGATGGCAGCCACATCGGCAAGATCGTGCTGCGTCTGGGTTAGAGCATGATGCCGAAAAGTGTGGGCGGTTTTCGGTCGACATCATGCTCTAACTCTTTAATTTAGAACAGGATTCAGATTTTAGGCCAACCCGCCTAAAATCATCCTGTTCTAAGCGTTAGTGACACGCCGACGGCAAGAATGCCGGGCAGCGCCATCAGCAAATAGAGCCAGTGGGCTGCCGAAAGTGCGCCCGATATGCCGCCCGGATCGACGAGGCCGGCGCCATTGGCGATGACGCCGGCGAAGGCCGCGCCGAAAGCGCCGCCGAGCGAACTCATCGTCGGGATCGCCGAAGACGCCTTGTCCTGCTCGTTGTCGGCGACGAGCGTCAGGACCATGGCGACGAGATGCGCCCAGCCGAGCCCGACGCCGAAACCCATCATGAACATGGCCGTAGCCGCCGGCACGATGAAGAGCGTATGCGCCTGCGGATTGTCGCCTGCGAGAAAGACCGCCAGCGAAAGGGTCGCCGCCGCCTCGATGAGCGCACCTGCAACGATCGCCGCCTGCGCGCGGCGGCCGGTCAGCGAGCCGCTGAGGAAGGCCGAAAAGGTCCAGCCGAGGGCGACGAGCGCCACTAGGTAACCCGAGACAAGCGGCGTCACCCCATGCAGCACCTGCAGGAAATAGGGAATGAAGACGTCGCTGACGAGCACGACGGTCATCGCAAGCATTATCAGGTACACCCGTGCAATCGGCCGGGAAAGGCTGACCGCGCCGGCGGGCAGCAGCCGGTTCGGGCTTCGGCCCTCGATGATGAGCATGCCGCCGACCGCGGCGACCGAGGCCGCGATCAAAGCGATTTTCGCGGCCGTCGTCTCGATCGTGCCGGCGCTGCTGACCATCAGCACGGCGCCGAGCAGCAGCCCGATCTGGGCAATGGGCGTTTTCGTCTGTTCGCGATCGTCTTCGACTTCGGGCAGCAGCCGCGGCGCCAGCACTGCCATCGTCAGGCCGAGCGGCACCAGCACGATGAAGGCGTAGCGCCAGTTGCTGCCGGCGGAAAAGAAGCCGCCAAGCGTCGGCCCGATGACGGTCGACACACCCCAGATCGCCGCATAGAGCGTCGTCGCCTTCGTCCATAGCGGCTCGGGATAGACGAAACGGATGAAGGCATAACCAAGCGCTGCCAGCGCCCCGGTGCCGAGCCCCTGCACCGCGCGTCCGACCAGCACCACCGGCATCGACGGTGCGGCTGCGGCAATCAGACTGCCGACGCCGAAGACCAGCGCCGCGATCACATAGACGGCGCGAAGCCCGATCCCCCGCGGCCGCATGGCGACGAAGATCGAGCCGAGCACGGCGGCGGCGACGAACAGGCTGGTGACCCAGGAAAACAGCGCGAGCCCGCCGATATCACGCACGATCGAAGGCGCGATCGTCGCCATGATGTAGGTCTCCACCGCATAGAGCGTCACGCCGCCGGCAAGGATCAATGTGGCCGGCAGATGCTCGGGCAGGAAGAGGCGGAGGAGTGAGTTCGCGCTGGGAATGGTTGCGGTCTGGTCGATATCCGACATGGGGACGATCTCGATGTTTTTGCTGGCGAAGGATTATTTCCCAAGTTATAAATTGGAAAATTACATGCCGTCCGGATTAAAACAAGATATCTCTTGGAAAAATATGCGCCAGTCGCCCGCCAACCGCATCCTGATCCTGATAAAGACCGACGGCCCGCAGCTCGGCGCCGCGATCGGCGATGCGCTCGGTATTTCGGGCGAGGCCGCTCGCCAGCAGCTCGCCAAGCTGGCGGAGCAGGGGCTGGTGGAGCCGGTCACCGTCGGCGCCACGGGCAGGGGCCGGCCGCGTCAGCTCTGGCACCTGACCGCCGTGGGCAACCGCCAATTCCCGGACGGCCATGCCGAATTAACGGCAAACCTTCTCGTCACGCTCACCGAACAGCTTGGATCCGCAGCCCTCGATACCGTCATCTCCGCCCGCGAGGCCGAGACGCTGCAGCGCTATCGGCTCGAACTGGAAAATGCCGGCGACCTTGCCGCGCGTATCGCAGGCCTTGCCGCCATCCGCACCCGCGAGGGCTATATGGCCGATCACTGGCAGCAGGCTGACGGCTCCTTCATGCTGGTCGAAAATCACTGCCCGATCTGCGCGGCTGCCACCGCCTGCGCCGGCTTCTGCCGCTCCGAACTCGAAACCTTCCGCACCGCCCTCGGCGCCGACGTCGAGCGCAGCGAACACATCCTCTTGGGCGCCCGCCGCTGCGCCTATCGCATCACGCCGCGTTGAGGCGGAGCGATTGAAAGCGCCGCCTGGCGCCTGGCGCTTTCGAGATAGAGCAGTGCTCCGATCGCCGCCAGACCCGCGGCCGCGCCGACGAAGGCGGTGCCGGAATAGTCGCTGATCGCCGTGCCGAAGGCGAAAAGCCCGGCGGCGATGCCGGTGCCGATGAAGGTGTTGAGCGAGATCAGCGAGGTTCCGAGCCCCGGCCGGTCTGCGATCAGGTCCTGCAGATAGGTGATCGGCACGCTGAGGATTGCCGCCGCCCCGCAGGCGTTGAGGAGGAGCAGCGCATAGATGTGCCAGGGTGCGGCGGCAAAGCCGAGCAGCAGCAGATAGCAGCAGTAGATCAGCGCGCCGAAGGCGAGCACATGCGCGGTGCGGAACCGTCGCTGCGCCATACCCCACATCACCATGAACGGCATTTCGAGAAAGGCGGTCAGCCCGGCGATGAAGCCGACATCGACGACACTTCCGTCAGCCGCATGGGTGATGATCAGCGGCAGGAGCATGGCATTCAGCCGCTGCAGCCCGAACAGCATCGCCATGACGATGACGCGCACCAGCACATAGGGCATGAAGATCCGCTTCAGCGACGCCAGGAAGCCGACGTGATCGGGGGCCGGGCCAGCTGTGCCGTTTCCGGGCGCGAAGAAGAAATACAGACAGAAACAGGTGCAGCTTGCCAGCGCGGCGATCCCGTAGGCCGGCGTCATCGACGGCGAATTGACGAGATAAAGACCGATCATCCCCGGCGCCAGCGCCCAGGAGCCTGAAAACAGCGCCCGCACTGTTGCCGTGATCCCCGCCGCCTGGCCGCGATCCATCTGGTTGGTCCGGGCGCGCAGGCTGGCAAACAGCAGCGAATAGGTGGAGTTGCTCATCGGCACCAGCAACAGCGTCGAGACGATGAAGATGGCGGGGCTGTGAAAGATCGCGATCGACCCGAAGCCGAGCATGCCGGCGACAGAAAGCCCCAGCACCAGCGGCCGCCGCTCTTTCAGCCTGTCGGACCAGATGCCGAGCGTCAGGCTGGTGGTGACGTTGACGATTGCCGAGAAGAAGATCAGCGCCGAATAGGCGCCGTTGCTCAAGCCCAGTTCGTTGATCCCGATGATCGACTGATAGGGCGCGGTCGAGGCATAGGTAAAGGCGAGCGCGACGAGCGTCACCGCAGGAATGCGGATCCTATTGTCGCGCAGGATCAAGGAGAAGGTGGATGACATGGGCGGTTCCTGACGCACCACTTTTAACTGCATCGGACGCATCAGAGAAACGATAGTTTTCGATCGCTTCGGTCAATTCCTGTGATGAATGTTTGCTTCAGATCTGCGCTGTCAAACTGGAGAGCCAGAAGTCGATTTGCCCGAAGGGAAGAACGTTTCCCAGGAAACCGACCAGAGCTGAGGCGATGGACATCAAGGTCAACCCCAGAAGTGCTCCAAGGATGATTCCAACGCTTGTCCTTTTGGGTCGGCGCGCCAACCAGCACGCCAGGCTGAGAGAGACGACCGTGAAAAATAGCCACAATATGAACTCTGAAATGGATGGGCCTGATTGCAAAACAATTCCTTCAAATGCTGGGTTGCAGGATATCGTCTCAAGGCATCCAACTTCAAGGCCGGTCTGAGCGCGGCGGGGACGAAACTAATCTCCCATTCCACCGTCCGTCGCGGTACTTGCTCCAGAAGTCCACCCCGCCCTCCGTCCTCCTCGGGCTTGACCCGAGGATCCATGCTGGCCTCTACCGGCAACAGGCATGGGTCCTCGGCTCAAGGCCTGGGAGGACGGAGTGTGGGGTGACGTTTCTGCCAAACATCCCGTTGACCGCCTCATCACCAGCTATCCGCGCCGCCATCTAGCAGCAAAGCCCCGTTGGCTTTAGCCGCCGGACGCGTTATGCATCCCGCAGCATCAGGATGAGAGCCCATGACCAATCCCGTCACCGTTGAAGTTACCCGTGGCCTGCTCGTCGAAAGCCGCCATCGTGGCGCGGTGGCGGTCGTCGACGGCGACGGCAAGCTCGTTTTCTCGCTCGGCGATATCGACGCCGCCGTTTTCCCGCGTTCTGCCTGCAAGGCGATGCAGGCGCTGCCGCTTATCGAAAGCGGTGCGGCCGACGCCTATGGTTTCGGCGACAAGGAGCTGGCGCTCGCCTGCGCCTCGCATAATGGCGAGGACGAGCATGTGGCGCTCGCTGCTTCGATGCTGGCGCGCGCCGGTCGGAATGCCGAGGCGCTGGAATGCGGCGCTCATTGGTCGATGAGCCAGAAGGTCCTGATCCAGCAGGCCCGCGCGCTGGAGGCGCCGACCGCGCTGCACAACAATTGCTCGGGAAAACACGCCGGCTTCATCTGCGCCTGCTGCCATCAGGATATCGATCCGAAGGGTTATGTCGGCTATGGGCACCCGCTGCAGGTCGAAATCCGCGCGGCGATGGAAAGCCTGACCGGCGCCGTGCTTGGCGCCGAGAGCTGCGGCACCGACGGCTGCTCGATCCCGACCTATGCCGTGCCGCTCCGGAGCCTTGCCCACGGTTTTGCCAAAATGGCGACCGGCACCGGCCTGGAGCCCTTGCGCGCCAAGGCATCCCGCCGGCTGATCGAGGCCTGCATGGCCGAGCCCTTCTATGTCGCCGGCTCCGGCCGCGCCTGCACGAAACTGATGCAGATCGCCCCCGACCGCATCTTCGTCAAGACAGGCGCCGAGGGTGTCTTCTGCGCCGCGATCCCGGAAAAGGGCATCGCCATCGCGCTGAAATGCGAGGACGGCACGACCCGCGCCGCCGAAGCCATGGTGGCGGCGACACTTGCCCGTTTCTTCGAGACGGAGAGCGAGGTGTATGCCGCCCTGACGGCCTTTGCCGCAACCTCGATGCGCAATTGGAATGGCATCCATGTCGGCGATATCAGGGTCACCTCGGCCCTGACTGAGTGACTATGCTGCGGCGATCGCGACATTGAGATCACGATAGGGTTTCAGCCGTTCTGCAGGCATTTCTGCCGGCACGATCAGTCCCGCCGCCTCGGAAATTGCAAGCACCGGGCAGGGCGAGACGAGGTCGAACTTCTCCTCCGTCAGCAGCACACGGGTTTCGGCCGAACAGCGGGCGATATGCCGCTTGATCGCCGCTTCCTCGAAATCGCCGGTGGAAAGCCCGTGCACGGGATGGGCCGCGGTGACGCCGAGGAAGAACAGGTCGGGACGCAGCTGCGAGATCGCCGCCATCGCCGCGGCACCCGTCGCCACCATCGAATGTTTGTAGAGCCGCCCGCCGGTCAGGATCACCTCGGCCGTCGGATGGCGCTCCAGCTCGGCGGCGATCGTCGGGCTGTGGGTCGCCACCGTCAGCGGCATGTCGCGTGGCAGATGCCGGGCGATTTCCGCCGTCGTCGTGCCGCCGTCGAGAAAGATCATCTGCCCCGGCCTGACCATCGCCGCCGCCGCCGCCCCGAGCCGCGCCTTGATCTCGGACGAGACGCTGCGGCGCTGGGTGAAATCGGGCAGATCGGGAGACAGCGGCATCGCCCCGCCATGCACCCGTTTCAACAGCCCCTCCGCCGCCAATTCTCTCAAGTCGCGCCGGATCGTGTCCTCCGAAAGCGAAAAATCCTCGGCGACGCGCTTGGCGATCACCTGGCCGTCACGGCGCAATATGTCGAGGATGAGGGTTTTTCGTTGGGACGTCAGCATAGGTTCTCTGCACGAAATTAAACGTAGAGACCCGATATTGCACGAATAGACTCGACATTCAAGAAATATCGTGCATTTTCGCGAGATCCCGTGCATGACGCCGGGAGTGCTCACGCGATGGAGTGGATGATGTTGATATTGATTGCCGGGCCTTACAGGTCGGGAACGGGCGACGACCCGGAAAAGATGGCCGCCAACCTGAAGCGGCTGGAACAGCCCTCGCACGCGCTGTTTGCGGCCGGCCACGTGCCGATGATCGGCGAATGGGTGGCTCTGCCGATCTGGCACGCCGCCGGCGGCAGATCGGTTGGCGATGCGCTTTACGAAGAGATCTTCCATCCGGTCGCCGGCCGGCTGCTGCAGCTCTGCGAGGGCGTGCTGCGCTTGGCCGGCGATTCCAAGGGGGCGGACAATGATGTGCGCATCGCCAGGGAACGCGGCATCCCGGTCTGGCACCGGCTGGAGGATGTGCCGGGCTGCGGTTAAGCGGGTGAGTGCCAGCAAGATGCCCCTCACCGTAACCCTCTCCCCGTTTTGACGGGGAGAGGGGACGTGCCTAGCGAGAGGGTTGCGAGAGACGGAGAGGTTGCGGCATATCCCCTTCTCCCCGTCAGAACGGGGAGAAGGTGGCGGCAGCCGGATGAGGGGCGGCCGCACGACACGCCGATCATTGCTCCTCGTCCCCGCCACGCAGAGACAAAACGCCATCTCCCCAGTTCCGGCGCACCCATCCCTGCGCTATACCAGCGGCCGAAAGGGAGACGAGAACCATGCTGACATTGTACTACGCGCCGGGAACCTGCGCGCTCGCAAGCCTTATTGCCCTTGAAGAATCGGGCCTGGCCTTCGAAACGAGGAAGCTCAGCTTCGCCAATGGCGAACAGCGCTCGCCGGATTATCTGAAGATCAACCCGAAGGGCCGAGTGCCCGCACTTGTCACCGAGCGCGGCGTGCTGACGGAAACGCCGGCGATCCTCGGCTTTATCGCGGAAAGCGCGCCGGCTGCCAAACTGGCGCCGATCGGTGATGTCTTCGAAATGGCACGGCTGCAGTCCTTCAGCAGCTATCTCTGCTCGACCGTGCATGTGAACCATGCCCATCGCCCGCGCGGCTCCCGCTGGTCCGACGATCCGGCGGCGATCGAGGCGATGAAGGCGAAGGTGCCGCAAAACATGGCAGATTGTTTCACCCTGATCGAAGAGACGATGTTCGAGGGCCCGTGGGTGATGGGTGAGACCTATTCGCTCGCCGATCCCTATCTCTTCGTCATGACCGGCTGGCTGCCGTCTGACGGCGTCGATCCCGCCCGCTTCGCAAAAGTCAGCGACCACCACGCCCGCATGCTGCAGCGCCCCGCTGTCCAGCGGGCGCTGGCCTATGATCGGGGCTGATATCCGAAACCGGCAGCAAGCTTTCTCGGCGCCCGGAACAGCCAGGCGCCGATGAGCCGTAACCGTAATTCCTCGTCGCCGATCACGGAGGCACGCACCGGCAGATGCGGCCAGCCGATATAATGCGCAGTCTGGAAATAGATATCGGGCGCCATTTCGAGCAGATGATCCTTGTCGTCCAGACCTATCGAGATCACGATCGTCTCGGCGTCCTTCACCGCGACGAAGCTCCTTCCGGCGACCTTCAGCGCCGGGTTGCCATAGGAGGTGCTTTCCTCGACATCGGGCAGGCCTGCTTCCGCAGCCAGCCGCTTGAGGCGCTCAAATATTGCATCGACGTCGCCGGCCATTGCCTTCCCTTCATATTGATCCGAAATATGAAACTGCGGACGGAAGCCCGACCTTTGTCAGCCACCCGATGCGGCGGTGAATACCGCCAGCTGGGCGGCGAAGGCCCGTTTGTAGGCCGGCCGCGCTTCCCCGCGGGCGACATAGGCGGCAAGGTTCGGATATTCCTCCAAGAGACCCGATCCTTGCGCCCTGCGCAGCACCGTCACCATCAGCAAGTCGCCGGCGCTGAACGCACCATCGAGCCAGTCGGCGTCGCCGAGGCGAACGGAAAGGCCGCCCAGCCGTTTGCGGATGCTGTCTTCGAGGCGCCGCAGGCGCTGCTCGTACCAGGGCTCGTCGCGCTCGAGGATCGTGGCGAGGCTGCGCTCGAAGATCGGCGGCTCCACCGTGTCGAGCGCGGCAAACATCCACGCGATCGCGCGCGCCCGGGCATTCGCATCCGCCGGCAGCAGACCCGCATGGCGTTCGGCGATATGGAACACGATCGCGCCGGACTCGAACAGAGCGAGATCGCCGTCTTCATAGGTCGGAATCTGCCCGAAAGGATGAAGCGTGAGATGCGCGGGTTCCTTCATCGCCTTGAACGAAACGAGCCGAACCTCGTAAGGCTCACCCACTTCCTCGAGCGCCCAGCGAACGCGCATGTCGCGCGCCAGGCCCCGGCCGCGATCGGGCGAGCGTTCAAAGGCGGTAATGGTAATCGTCATCGCTTCCTCCATGTGATTTTATCCCTGGATCGATGCCCGATCCAGGGATTTATGCCATGGCTTGAAGACGGCCGGCGAAACGGGATTCCGACATCGATGCTTGCGATAATGTGCAGCGCGGCAAGCCGCGCGGCTTCGTTTCCGCGGATGTCATGAGGCCCATTCACTTCCGCTCGACCGTCAGCACCATCGGCATGGCCCAGTTGGCCTCGGAAATCGGCCAGCGGAGAAGGCTTATGTTGTTGCCGTCCGCCTGAGACTCCCATCTTGCGTAGAATTTTTGCCGATAGCCATTCAGCCGAACGCTCCGGCAGGCGACGGGACCGCCGTCAAGATTGAGCGCGACCTTGAGATTGAGCGGCGAGGTCTTGAGAAACTCTGCCAGCCGGTCGAGGGAAAAGAATGCTTCCTTTGTCGTCCCGATGACGACACGCCCCAAATCGTCTTTGGCGACAAACGTACGGTTGGCGAGCCAGCGGCTTTTCACATTCACATGCGTCTGCCCGTCATCGCCGATCAGGAGCGGATAGGAGACCATGGCGTTCGACGCGCCGGTAAAGGCTGTCTGCCAATCTTGATGCGTCAGGTCGTGGATATCGGCAGTGTCTTGATCGGCAGTGAAGGCGCCAGCCCTCGCGTCATATTGCTGGGGGCCCATCGCAACGCCTTCGCTGATGAAAGGTGTATCGGGCAGGCCATGTTTGTCGAAATAGCTGCCGTTCACGATGAGCACGGCGTTCGGCAAAGCCTTTTCCCATTCGTCGATGCCGGTATCGCCGGCAGAGGCATTGCGGGTGACGAATCGAAAGCGGGCCGGGTCAATTCTGCTGAGAAAAATGCGATCGACTTCGCGGCCATCGGCAAGAACCGGCAGTTCCGCCACCTCGAAGCCCGTCTCCGGCTCTTGCCAGGTCAGCGGCCCCGGCTGAACCGCCGGGATCACGGGGCTCAACGCCAATCGCATGGAGGTGGAAAGGCGCTCGTCGTCAGGTTTCATAGTGGTCCAATAGGTCCCGCCGCGCCGCAAGACAGTGTTGAAACCGTAAGCACCCGCGACCTGCCAGAGCCAGCCGGCACCGACGACAACCGCGACCGTTAAAATTGCGATGAGTGCGAATAGGCTCTTTCGAATTGCTGACATTGAAAATCTCTTTGCTCAAATGGGTAGGTTCGCGACGCCGGGTTGACGTGACGTCGCGCGAATGCAAGTGCCAAGTGCGGTTTTTCTACGACCGCCCGCAAACACGCTCGCCTGCCAAAGCCGACGCACGTCCCGAACCGCGAGAAAAACATGATCGTCGAACTGACCGCCGATGATTTCGCCACCTTGCTGAAAGGCTTCGCCCCGCAAAATCTGCGGCTGGTTCCCGATAGCGCCATCGCCCCGCCTGAGGTTCTGGAGATGCTGGCGAGGATTGCAGCCGAGGTCGGCGCGGCGTTTGCGCCGTCCGCCTGGATGATGGTCGAGGAGGACGAAATCGTTGGACTGTGCTCCATCATCCGTGCGCCAGAGAACGGCGCAATCCATATCGGCTATGGCGTGGCGCCGAGCCGCGAGCGGCGTGGATACGTCACCCGCGCGATCGGAGAATTGCTCGAATGGGCGCGGAAGGACCCGCGCGTGGCGCTCGTTTCGGCCGATACCGGTGTGGAAAACATCGCCTCGCAGCGTGTCCTCGAGCGCAACGGATTTATCCGCACCGGCGAACGCATCGATCCCGAAGACGGTCTGGTGATCTGCTGGCAGACATCCGTTCTTTAAAGCCTGCCGCATCGAGCCTGATGCCGCAGGCTTTGTTTCATCAAGCGGTCGGCCGCGCCGAATGCTGCGATCTCAGGAGGAGCCGCCGCAGGATCAGCGGCAGAACGCCGCCGGCGCGCAGAATTTCGACTTCCGCATTGGTCTCGATCGCCGCCGTTGCGGTGAACATGGAGAGGCTTCCATCGGCGCGCCGCACCTCGACCGCGACCGGGCTGCGCGGTCGGATGGTCGTCTCCTCGGCATGAACGATGACGAGATCGCCGGCGCGCAGCGCCAGCCGCTCGGGCGTGACGTGGGCGGGCAGCCTCACGGGCAGGACGCCCATGCCGATCAGGTTCCAGCGATGGATGCGCTCGAAGCTTGAAGCGAGCACCGCGCGTACGCCGAGCAGTGCCACGCCCTTGGCCGCCCAATCGCGGGACGAACCCATGCCGTAGCGCTCGCCGGCGATGACGACGACCGACTTGCCTTCGGCCTTATAGGCCTGCGCGGCGTCCCAAAGCGGCAGGATCCTGCCCGTCGGGACATGGATGGCGGAACCGGGCGGGATGTCGGCGGCGATGCGGTTGCGGACCGTCTTGTTGGTGAAGAGGCCGCGGATCATCGCCTCCCAGTTGCCGCGCCGCGACGAGAAGACGTTGAGGTCGGTCGGGTTTTCGCCGCGCTCGATCAGATAGCGGCCGGCATCGCCGGCGGCGGGGATCGCGCCTGCCGGCGAGATGTGGTCGGTGGTGATGTCGTCGCCGAGCACGAGGAGGGGGTGGGCCTCATAGGTGCCGAGCTGCGATCCCTGGCCGAAGCCGGCAAAGGGCGGCCTGCGGATATAGGTCGAGCTTTCGTCCCATGGGAAAAGCGTCGTCGTCGGAGCGGCGAGCTCTTTCCAGGCGCGGCTCGCCTCGGCGGCGTCATAGGCGGGCGCGAAATCCTCGACCTTCGAGGCAGCCGCGAGCAATTCGTCGATCTCGGCCGCGGCCGGCCAGAGATCCGAGAGCGTGACCGGCACACCAAGTTTCGAGGTGCCGATGGCGTCCGTCATGATGTCGATCTCGACCGTGCCGGCCAGCGCGAAGGCGACGACCATCGGCGGCGAGGCGAGGAAGCCCGCCTCCAGCTGCGGGTGCACCCGGCCGGGAAAGTTGCGGTTTCCCGACAGGACCGCGACGGGAAGGATCCCGCGCTCCGCCATGGCGGAAACGACCGGTTCGGTCAGCGGCCCCGAATTGCCGATGCAGGTGGTGCAGCCGTAGCCGACGATGCCGAAGCCGACGGCTTCGAGGTCGCCGAGCAGGCCGGCGCGGCGAAGGTATCGTTCCGCCGTCGGCGAACCGGGTGCCAGCGACGTCTTGACCCAATGCGGCGGCCGAAGCCCGAGGGCTGCCGCCTTGCGGGCGAGAAGCCCGGCGGCGACGAGCAGCCGCGGCTCGGAGGTGTTCGTGCAACTGGTGATCGCCGCGATGGCGACGGCGCCGTCGTTCGGCTCGTTTTCCGCGCGCGCCGCCCCGCCGGCCTTCTTCATGCCGCCGATCGCCGCCTTCGTGCCGCTGACCGCAATGCGATCCTGCGGACGGCGCGGTCCGGCCAGGCTCGGCTCGACGGTGGAAAGATCGAGTTCGATCACCGAGGTGTAGCGCGGATGGGCGGCAGGATCGAACCAGATGCCCACGCGCTTGGCATAGCTTTCGACGAATTGCGCATGCTCGCGGCTGCGTCCGGTGCGCTGGAGATAGTCGATGGACGCCCGGTCGATCGGGAAATAGCCGCTGTTGGCGCCGAATTCCGGCGTCATGTTGGCAACGACCGCGCGGTCGCCGGCCGTCAAGTTTGAGACCCCCGGCCCGCAAAATTCCACGAATTTATCCTGCAGGTCGACCTGCCGCAGCAGATGCGTCACGACCAGCGCCAGATCCGTCGCCAGCACGCCGTCCTGCAGCGCTCCCGTCAGCCGGACGCCGACGACTTCGGGAACCCGCAGCGTCACCGGCATGCCGAAAAACACGCTCTCGGCTTCGAGCCCGCCCACGCCCCAGGCCAGCACGCCGATGCCGTTGATCATCGGCGTATGGCTGTCCGTGCCGATCAGCGTGTCCGGCACGGCCCAGAGGCGGCCGTCGCTTTGCAGCGCGGTCGCGGTGGTGGCGAGCCGCTCCAGGTTGAGCGTGTGCATGATGCCGGTTCCGGGTGGGTGGACCCGGAAGCCGGCAAGCGTGTTGGTCGCCCATTTCATGAAGCTGTAGCGCTCGCCATTGCGCTGGTATTCCCGCGTCATGTTGCGTTCCATCGCCGCCGAGGTTGCGAACGCATCGACCGCAACGGAATGATCGGTGGAGACGTCGACCGGCACGACAGGGTTCAGAAGCGCCGGATCGCCGCCCGCCTCCGCAAGGGCGGACCGCAAGCCGGCGATATCGACCAGGGCCGGGCCGCAGGTCGTGTCGTGCATGAGGACGCGGTTCGGCAGGAACGGAATCTCCACCTCGCTTTGTCCTGATGCAAGCCAGTCGACGATGGCCGCCTTCGACCGCTCCGCATCCTCGCCGCCGGTCCTCAGAACATTCTCCAGCAGGATCCGGTGGATATAGGGCATACGTGCGAGATCGGCTCCGACCTCTGCCGGCAGATCGATGAAGTCGTAGCGGACGCCGTTGATTTCGAGCTTCGAAGACATGCTGTTTATCCGCCTCAAACCTTGCGCGTCGTGAACTGGCCGGCGTGGAACTGCCCCGTCGGGCTGGTGTCGGCTTCTGCGTTCGGCAGCCGCATGAACCACGTCATCAGGAACGAGATCACGAGCAGCACCGCGAGGAAGAGCAGCCCTCCGAGCGCGCTTCCCGTCCATGTCTTCGCCGCGCCCATGGCATAGGGGCCGACGAAGCCGCCCAGATTGCCGATGGAATTGATCGCGGCGATCGACACTGCCGCCGTCGAGCGTGTGAGGAAGAGGCCCGGCAGCGACCAGAACGGCGATTTGAAGGCGTAGATGCCTGCAAGCGCCACCGAGATCAGTGCCACGGCGACGTAAGGATTATGCGTCAGGCCGGTGGCGGCGAGAGCCAGCCCGCCGATCAGCAGCGGAACTGCGCTGTGTTTCTGCCGCTCGCCTGTTCTGTCCGAACGCTTCGACCAGACGATCATCGCCACCGTCGCGATCGCATAGGGGATCATCGCGACGAGGCCGATCTGGAAGTGGGTGAGGGATTGGCCGAAACTCTGGATGATCTGCGGCATCCACAGGCCGATGCCGAGATTGCCGACCTGGTAGATGAAATAGATGGCCGACAGGAACAAGACCTTCGGATTGGAGATCGCCTGCCACAGGCCAAGATGCTCCACATGCGGGCGCTTGGCGTGGTCGGCGGCAAGCTCTGCGACCAGCCAGTCGCGCTGCTCCGTCGTCAGCCACTTCGCCTTTTCCGGCCGGTCGGTCATGTAGAAATAATTGAACACGCCGGCGGCGATCGCCGGCACGCCTTCGATGATCAGCATCCAACGCCAGCCCGTCAGGCCGAAGCCGCTGACATTGTCCATGATCCAGGTGCTGAGCGGCGCGCCGAGCAGATAGGACACCGGAATGGCGGCGGTGAAGAAGGCAACCGTCGTCGCCTGTTCCTTCGAGCGGAACCAGTAAGTCAGATAGATGATGATGCCTGGAAAGAATCCCGCTTCCGCGACGCCGAGAAGGAAGCGCAGCACATAGAGCTGCATCGCAGTCTGGGCAAAGCCGGTCAGCACGGCCACCGCACCCCAGGTCAGAAGGATGCGTGAGATCCAGATCCGCGAGCCGTATTTCTGCAGGGCGACGTTGCTCGGCACTTCGAACAGGAAGTAGCCGATGAAGAAGATGCCGCCGGCAAAGCCGAAGGCCTCGGCGGAAAGCGCCAGATCCTTGTTCATCTGCAGAGCGGCGTAACCGAGGTTCGCCCGGTCGAGATACGAGATGACGTAAAGCAGGAACGTGTAGGGGACGATCCGCCAGAAGACCTTCCGCATCGTCGTCTTCTCAATAGAATTTGTCTCGGCCAGCATGACTGGTACCTCCCTGATCGATTTCGCAAAGCCTCCCATCGGCCAGGGTCTTTTTACATAATATGATTATAAAATGCAATTGCCAATTACACGTCGCCGCGGTAATGGATCTGACATGGAGGAGAGCAGATGAAACTTCGTTCCGGATTGGTCGCCTATGTCGGCGCGCGAACGACCCGCACGCGCAATGCGCGCGGCAACGGTCTGAACGTCTATCGTCTCGGGCCGGTTGCCGAATGGACGCATGTTCAGCTCCTCGAGATGGAGAATCCGTCCTTCCTCGCTTTCGACAGGAGCGGCTGCTTCCTCTACACCGTTCATGGAGACGCCGACCGGGTCAGCGCCTTTGCCGTCGACCGGGCATCGGGAGAGCTGGTTTTGCTCAATGAACAGTCGACGGGCGGGCGCAATCCCGTCCATCTCTCCTTCGATCCGGCGAACCGCTTTCTGGTCGTTGCAAATCACGTCACCTCGTCGCTTGCGCTAATGCCTCGAAACGAAGACGGAACGATCGGTGCGCTCTGCGATCTCGCCGGGATCGTCGGCGAGGTCGGGCCGCACCGCGCCGAGCAGCCCTTTCCCAAGCCGCATCAGGTCGAGTTCGATCCGAGCGGCCGGTGGATCGTCGTGCCGGACAAGGGCATCGATCAGATCCTCGTCTATGAAATCGATGCGGGCGCGCTGAAGGCGGTGAGCACCTGTCCCGCGCGCGAAGGCGCCGGGCCGCGGCATGTGGCCTTTCATCCGGCCGGCGATCTCGCCTATGTCGTCAACGAGCTGGATTCGACCGTCGCCGCCTATCGCTTCGATGCCCGCTCGGGGAGGCTGACACCGTTCCAGATCGTCTCGGCGCTCGACGAAAGCTTCACCGGCAACAGCCGCGCGGCGGAAATCGCCGTCAGCCCGGACGGCCGCTTCGTCTATGCCTCGAACCGCGGCAGCGACACGATTGCCGCCTTCGCCATCGACGATGCCGGCGCGTTGAAACGCATCGGAAGCTGGCCGACGGCCGGAAGAACGCCGCGGTTTTTCACCTTGCTCGAAGACGGGGTGCTGCTCGCTGCCAATGAGGATTCCGATACGATCACGGCATTCGACATTGACGCTGCCTCGGGCAGCCTGGTTGCGAAGAGGGCCACGCTTTCCGTCGGCAGCCCGGTCTGCATCCTCGTCAAGGAATTGCGATGATCAGACCTTTGGCGACTTGATCCTGCCGGCGCCCATGATGTGGGTGTAGAGAAAGGCGGCCGCCTCGTTGCGTCGCCCATCCTCGATCAGATCCAGGATCTGAAGATGCTCGGCCGCCTGCCGCGGCAGACGGCTTCTGTCGATCGTGATGTGGTATTCGATCAGGCGGCGAAGCCTGTTGATGCGCTTGATCGAGTCGAGGAAAAACTCGTTGCGGGAGCAGGCCACCAGCATCTCGTGAAATTCGTTGTTCGCCTTGAAGATCTCGGCGCGCGACCAGCTTTCATAGCCGCCATTGGCAAGTTCCGTCTGGATTTCCCGCGCGCGCTTGAAGCCCTCCGGATCGGGCTCGAAGCTCGGCAGCAGCATGGCCTGCTGTTCGATCACCGCACGGAAGGCGTAGCCGTCCTCATAGCCTTTTCTCGATGTCAGCGTTTCCCGGAAGGCCCAGCCGTTTCCCGGCAGGCGCTCGATCCAGCCTTCGTCGGCAATGCGGTGCAGCACCTTCAGCAGCCGGCTTCTCGGAACATCGTAGAAACGCATCAGCTCCGCTTCGCTGACCCGCTCATCGAGCTTGCCGGAGAGACGGTCCTCGGCCATCCTGAAATAGATATCCTCGTCGCCGGCCGCGTCCTTCCTCTCCTCCGCCGTGCCGGAATCGATGCTCTCCGCGTCAACAGCGAGAAAATAACCGCGGTTCGGCTCCGCGCGCACGATCCCCTGTCCCTCCAGGCTTTGGAGCGCGCTCATAACGGGAGCCCTCGATACCCGGAATGTATCGGCCAATATCTGAAGCGGCAGATGCTGGCCCTGCTGCATGCGGTTGGCCCTGAGGTAATCGATGATGTTTCTGCTGATCTGAGGGACCAGACTGTTCCTTGCCATTCGCCGAACCGCTTTCGCTCTATTCTGACTGCGTCATCCCATCTAAGCGACATCGCCCGGCGTTTCCATAGCCCGCCAGGCAACCTCTGCCACTGGCTGTCCGAAATTCGGGGCCGCAGGAATATGAATTATATGCCAATAAAAAGGAATGTGAATGAGGCGGAGCTGGCAGTTTTATGCGCATTTCGCCAGCGGCGGTCTGGCCTTCGCGTCGGAGCCGATCTCCGTTCCAAGCGGCAGATCGGCGATTTCGCGCAGCGACATGCGCTCGACCTCGGGATGCCGCAGCGGATCGTTCTTCCAGACGGCGTCCGCACATTCTACGCTGTTCATATCAAGCATGGGCTTCAAGAAAAACTTTATGAGCGACATGGCATGCCTCGCGTTCTCCGGCGGTGCGGGATGGTGACCGCACGGCCGCCGGCGTCTGATGCGTTATCCCGGCCCCCGGACGATCAGTCTTCGAGCGGGATTGCCTATGCTTCCAATGTCGGCGCGGACAGCCGGATTTTCAATTGAGATTACGGCGGCTCTGCTATAGAAAAACTATATGAAGAACCTGAATTCCGTCCATCTCAACGGCCTGAGGGCGCTCGACGCCGTCGGTCGCCTCGGCTCGCTGCAGGCCGCCGCCGACGAACTTGGTGTCTCGGTCGGCGCCGTCAGTCAGCAGGTGATCAAGGCCGAGGCGCAGCTTGGCCTTGTGATCTTCGAACGCACCGCCCGCGGAATGATCCCGACCGAAGCAAGCCGGCCGGTGCTTCTGGCGCTCGATGAGGGTTTTGCCCGCCTTTCGGCCGCCGTGTCGATCGCAGGGCGCAAGGACGATACGATCCTGACCATCTCGGTGGCGCCGGTTTTTGCCGCCCGCTGGCTCGTCTGCCGGCTCGACCGTTTCGCCGAGCGCCACCCCGAGATCAAGCTGCGGCTTGATGCGACGACCAATCTCGTCAATCCCGCACTCTGCGACGTCGATATCGGCATCCGCGTCGGCACCGGCAAATGGGCTGACGTGAAGGCCGAACTGCTGTTGCAGCAGGAGGTCTTTCCGGTCTGCTCGCCCGAGATGGCGGCGAAATTGAAAGAGCCTGCCGACATCCTGACGCTGCCTGCCATCATCGATGGCCGCGCCATGTTCTCCTGGGAGGTCTGGATGCGCGAGGCGGGCCTGTCAGGCGCGACACCTGTGACGCGCCACGTTTTCAACGATGCCTCGCTTTGCCTCGATGCGGCGATTGCCGGGCAGGGCGTCATGCTCGCCTGGCAGACCCTTGCCGCCTTCGCGCTTGCCGAAGGCCGGCTGGTCGCGCCCTTCGGCATTCGCGCGCGCACCGGCTTCGGCCATTATTTCGTCACCGCCGAAGGCACGCGCGAGCCGAAGAAGGTCAAGGATTTCAAGGCCTGGATCCGCGAGGAAATGGCCGGCACGCTCGCGCTGTTCCGATAACTCAGATCTCGGCCAGGTTGACAAAGCGCCTATCTAAATTGGTGCTGGCACTGCAGCAGACGGCCACATCCAGTAGCTTTTGGGGTTCCCGATTGCTCGCTGGCCTCCTGCCAGAAACAGACCGCGAATACTGCGCACCGCGACCCAACCGACCAAAAGGTAATTAAGTTTTGCAGCCAGCCCGATCAGCATCATTGTATGTTCAGCTTGGCGTTGATTGCCACCAGTCAAAAAGATTGCGAATGCCGCAAGGATCGTCGCTAATATGCCAAGCAAGAAAACCTTGGAGCTCCGATATTGGAGTTCATAATGTGATTTCTCCCATTCTTGGGCAGTTGTTCTGCGTTTCCGTGCCTCAAAAAACACGAGGAAGATAATGGGGAACATTAACATACCGAAGAGCAAAATAGCATAGTTTGAAGGCGCTCCGCTCTTGGGGCTGGATGCTGCAAATTTGCTGATCTCGGTCTGGTTCTGCATTTTAGTTCCATCTTGAGTTTTGTATTTCCAATAAGCTACTTAACAGAGAATGCAAGACGATCAAGAATAGGCGGTAGCCAAATCTTTACAGCAATTCAAAATGTGACGGCGTCCCTGCGCGTCTGAAAAGACGCGTGGCAATATAGAGCCTTTCGGTCCTTCTCCGAGTCACGGAAAGGCTTCTATCTTCTGTTCTGCGCAATTCCGGACGTAAACACACTGCGCACTTTTGCTGGAGTTGCTCTCAGACCTCGATCGGCTCTTTGCCGCGCGTCTCCTGCATTTTCTTGTAGGCGGCGCGCGACTGGCAGCGTCCGATCCAGGCCTTGACGTTGGGATGCGCATCGAACAGCGCCTCCTCGCTCTGGGCGTAGCGCAGCACTTCGGCAATGTTGAGGTCGGCGACGGTGAAGCGGTCGCCGACGATCCACTGCCGGCCGGCAAGCTGGCCTTCGAGAGCGGCCAGCGGCCGGCGCAGCGCCTGGCAAGCGGCGGCGATCGTCTGCTTGCCCTCTTCGCTGTTTTCGAGGCCGTTATCATAGGTCAGCACGATCCTGACCGAATGCGGCTCGACCTGCGAGGCGGCCCAGATGGTCCACATCGTCAGCAATCCGTCTTCTTCGACGGTTTGTCCGGCAAGCGGCCCGCCATGTTTGCGCGCGAGGTAGAGATTGATCGCCAGCGACTCGTGCATGACGAGTTCGCCGTCCCTGATGCTGGGGATCTGCGCCATCGGGTTGACGGCGGCGAAATCGGGCGAGTGCGTGTTGAGCGGCGCTCCCTCGGATAGGGGCTCCGCCAGCCGCCTGGCCTGCAGCACCGGCACCGAGCGGAATTCGAGCCCCAGCTCCTCCGCAATCCAGTAGACGCGTGACGCCCTCGATCGATAAACCCCGTAGATTGTCAGCATGATGATCTCCCCTGGATATTGTCCGCGAGACCGTAGATGGGTGATTGACTCTGGAAAAGTCCGTCGCGCTGATGGGACGATGAATGCTTTTGATGTTCCTCGGCACTTCCCAGCATCGCGTCAGCGAAGATCGATCCAGCAAGTTACGCGCGTCGCAATTCCTCTATGTCGTCGGGATGCCGCTCGAGCAGACGGAAAAGATTGACGACGGCAGGTGACGGACTGACTTTTCCCGTCTCATAGCGAGAGAAGGCATTGTGCCCCCCACCGGTCAGTGCAGAGGCTTCAGTCTGATTGAGGCGCAGTTTCTTGCGAATTCGACGCAGATCCTCGCCGACGGCTCGCCGATCCTGCAGGATGAGCGCATCACTAGCCCGGGCATAACGCTCGGCACTGATCTGGTCATACTCGATCTCGCCGCATGCGCCGCAGCGAAAACCGGATAAACCTTCGACATCAGCTTTCAGATTGCGAAACGTAACGTGGTGAGTTTCGTTGAAGAATGGTGTCATTTCGGACTTTGCGTCACAGCAAACACAAATCCTGGCCATTGTTACAACTCCGTGAACTGGATGACGGGTGCACCGTCTTCCCTCAGCGTGACTTTGACATAAGCCTTCCCGGCCGGCGTATCGGCGTGATAGACATCCTGCCAGATCGTATTGTCGCTATACGTTGTCATCACTTATAAAGGTGGCTACTCCTCAGCGCGGAGACGACGTCGATCATCTCCGAAGTGGTCAGTCCCATTGATCTCCCGCCATCGATGGCGCTTTTGGTGAAGGCCGCCGCCTTTCGCTCCCTGACGATGGCGATGACCGCAACAAGGCTGTAATGGGCTTTCCGCTTCTCCATGACTAGATTACCCTCTCAGGGTAAAATTTAGTCTGCATATCGCTTGTTCAACGCGACTCCTAAATGCCTTCATTGCGCGAACCGGGCAGCGGCTTTCACGGGCATTATGTGAAAACAAAGAGATAAAGGACTTCCATGAGTCGGGGAAGCAAAGCTCTCGTCACGAAACGCGGTTTCGCTCGACCGTCAGCTGCTTGTAGGACGCGCCGCCGCCGGCCATCTCGGCGGACACTTTCTTCTCCCATTGGAAGCCGAGGACCGCGCCTTCCGTGGTTTCCTGAAAGACGTTGTCGGTGATGATGGCGGTGCCGGCGCCATCGGCGACCGAGACGGCGCACCCCACCGGCGTCTTGCGCACCACATTGCCGCTGACGACGACATTGCGCAGATAAGGACCCCAGCCGATCTGCAGGCCCCAGCGCGGCGCGCCCTCGATCACATTGCCTGAGATCAGCGTATCGGCCTCTGCCGCAATGCCGATGCCGAAGCCGACTTCGTGCTGATAGGGGCCCTTCAGCGTCAGGTTGCGCACGACATTGCCGGTGACGCTCGCCAGCCTGCCGCCCTCATCGAAATTGGCAATCGAGATGCCGTTCGCCGCCCCGTCGATCATATTGGCGGAAACGACCGCACCCTCGAAGGCGAATTCGACATAGATCGCAGTCTCGCCGGATCGCCGGCACTGGTTGCTGCTGATCTGGATATCCGAGGCCGAATTGGCGCGGATCGCCGTAAAGGCGCAGTCGGAAATGTGGTTATTCGTCACCATCACGCCGTCGGCGCGGAAGATGTTGATGCCGTTGCCGTTCTGGCCGGTGCCGCCGTCATTGGCGCGGATGTTGGAGATGCGGTTGCCGGATACAACCGTGCCATCCTCCGCCTTGTTCCAGCGGTGCACCAGGATGCCGCCATTGCCGCAATCGGCGATCGTATTTCCGGTGATCGAAAGATTGGCGGAATCGACCGCATAGAGCCCCGCCTGGGCCGCGCCCGAAATACGGCTGCGCTCGATCCGCCCGCCGCAGCGTTCCAGCTGCAGCCCGTGTTTGCGGCTGCTGCCGATCTCGCAATTGTCGATCAGCACCTCGTCGACGCCGGTAAATTGGACGAGACCGCCGGCATAGTCGCCGAGCCAGCGGTTGCCGCCGTCGATGACGAGGTTGGAAAGTTCGATGCGCCGCACATTTGCCGCCGCCAACAGGTGGCCTTCGCCGGTATAGACGAGCCGCGAGGCGCCCGGTACGCCGGTGAGGCGCGTATTGTCGGGCAGGTTGAGGTTGGAAATCCGATAGGTGCCGGGCGGCAGGAAGACCGGCACGTTCTCGGCCGCCGCCTGTTCGATCATCTGCTGCAGGTTGCGGGTCTTGCGGTCGCCGCTTTCGGGAATGGCGCGATATTCCGCCGCGTCGATCGCGCCGCGCAGATCGGGCTGTCCGGCCGCCGCAAGCGTCGCGGCCGATGCGCGCGGCGCCGTACCTCCCGCAACCGCCGCGGCGGCGAGAAAGAACAGCATGTCGCGGCGTGAAGGCATTCCGGATTCTCCAGTCATACGGCGCCTATAGCAGGAAACATGCCAGACGGGCCTGTCTCCTTTTGGGACGGGCGGGCGAAATTGCGGTTGTGGCCCCTGATAAGGGCAGGATATCGCCGCCGATTTTGTCCTCTTGTTCACCCTTTCATTTAAGCAAGCCGAAGGGAATGAGGACTACTTTGGAGGGAAATTTGCGGGGCGATAATGCGGGATGTGGGCCTTCGGCCCGACGGGGAGAATGGCGGCATGCAGGAACCGAGTGCCAGGCGATGGGAATCGACCGATGCTCTGTCGGCCGAAACGCGGCGCATTGTCGCCGCGACGGAGGCGATGATGGCCTCGACCGCCCATCACCTCTCCGACGGCATCGAGAACCTGCGCCTGAAGGCGATCGTCCACGAGCTTCCGGATTTCCTCTATGTCAAGGATCGCGACAGCCGCTTCGTCTTCGCCAACGCCGTCACCGCCAGCAGCCTCGGCCTGGAGAGCGCCGATCTGATTACCGGCAAGCGCGATTTCGACCTGTTCGATTTCGAG
The DNA here is from genome assembly GCF_030053155.1 of Rhizobium sp. BT03. Classification (NCBI taxonomy): domain Bacteria; kingdom Pseudomonadati; phylum Pseudomonadota; class Alphaproteobacteria; order Hyphomicrobiales; family Rhizobiaceae; genus Rhizobium; species Rhizobium sp. BT03. Next base: position 1,408,415 of record NZ_CP125640.1, on the reverse strand, counting down.
ACGGCGCGGCGCCATTTCGATATCGAGCAGCAGATCATGGCGACGGGGCAAGCCCGCATCGACATGGAGGAAAGCTACGTCCTGCCCGGCGGCAAAAGGCCGATATGCCGGCTGACCTCGAAGATACCGCTGCGCAACGACCGCGGCGAGGTCGTCGGCCTGATCGGCGTTTCCCGTGATATCACCGAACGCAAGCGCCAGGAGGATCTCCATCGCGAGCAGGCGAACCTGCTCGAAATGATCGCCCGCAACGAGCCGCTGCCGATGATCCTCGAGGCGCTGGTGCTGATGATCGAGGCGCAGCTGACCGGCATCGACGGGTCGGTGCTGCTGCTGAACGGCGAGGGCACCAGGCTCTATCACGGCGCCGCCCCCAATCTGCCCGGCGGCTACAGCCGCCTGATCGACGGCGTCACCATCGGTCCCAAGGTCGGCTCCTGCGGCACCGCCGCCTGGCGCGGCCAGACCGTGATCGTCGAGGACGTGATGAGCGACCCGCTCTGGGAGGATTTTCGCGCACTGGTCGCGCCCTTCGGCTTCCGCTCCTGCTGGTCGACGCCGATCGCCACCTCGCAGAACAATGTGCTCGGTACCTTCGCCCTCTATTCCAGGGAAGTCCGCCGTCCGACGGAGCAAGAGACGCAGCTGGTGGCGCTCGCCACGCACATCGCCGGCATTGCGATCGAGCGCAAGCGTGTCGACGACCGCATCCATTTCATGGCCCATCACGACGATCTCACCGGCCTGCCGAACCGCGCTTTCCTCAAGGAGCGGCTGGCCAATATCCTCGATCAGGCCCGGCGCAACACCCGCAAGGTCACAGTCGCCTATATCGATCTCGATAATTTCAAGGACATCAACGACGGCCGCGGCCACGCCGCCGGCGACGAGGTGCTGAAGGAAACCGCCGCCCGCATGGCCAACAGCGTCCGGGCTTCGGATATGGTGGTGCGTCTCGGCGGCGACGAATTCCTCGTGGTGCTCGTTCACCAGTCGAGCCACGACGCCGGCATCACACGCCGCCTGCGTGAGCTGCAGAAGGCGATCAACCGGCCGATCCCCGGCGACGGCGGCGAGATCACCGTCACTTCGAGCATCGGTGTCGCCGCCTTCCCCTTCGATGGCGCAACCTCGGAAGAGCTTCTCGCCAATGCCGACCGCGCCATGTACCGCGCCAAGGAACTCGGCCGCAACACCTTGCAGCATCACGATGGCGGCGGCGCGCCTGTGGGCATGCCGCTCGGCGAGCAGGAGGAGCTGCACCAGGCGATCACCGGCGACCAGCTGTTCCTGCAATATCAGCCGCAGGTCGATGTCGCCACCGGCCGCATCACCGGCATCGAGGCGCTGGTGCGCTGGAACCATCCGGCCAAGGGCAGGGTGCCGCCGGTCAATTTCATCCCGCTCGCCGAAGAGACCGGCCTGATCGTTCCCCTCGGTCTCTGGGTGCTGAACGAGGCCTGCCGCCAGGCGCGCCACTGGCAGGATATGGGCTTGGCGCCGCTGACCATCGCCGTCAACGTCTCGGCCAAGCAGTTCGCCGATCCGGATTTCGCAAGTCATGTCGCCGAGGCGCTGGAGCGTCATCGCCTGCAGTCGCGCTGGCTGGAGCTGGAAGTCACCGAAAGCGTGGTGATGCAGGATGTCGAGCGGGCGCTCGCCATGATGGAATCGCTGCGGGCGCTCGGTGTGCGCCTGTCGATCGACGATTTCGGCTCCGGCTATTCCAGTCTCGCGGCGCTGAAGACCTTCCCCTTCGACCGGCTGAAGATGGACCGTTCACTGGTCGAGGCTCTGCCGGGCGACAAAACCGCCGTCGCCATCGCCTCGGCGGTGATTTCGCTGGCGCAGACACTGAAGCTTTCGGTTCTCGCCGAAGGTGTGGAAACCGACGCCCAGATGGATTTCCTGCGTCACGCGCGCTGCGAGGAGGCGCAGGGCTACCGTTTCTCCAAGCCCGTCTCCCCGGAGGAAATCCCCCCATTGCTGCGGGCGCGCGACCTCTGACGTTTATTTTTCCAGCTTGCCGATCGCCTCGATCTCGTTCGTCCAAATGCCCGCTGCAAAATTTGGCGGCAGCCGCGCCAGTAGCGCCGGGTCGTCGATGCCGGTGGAAAAATCGCTGCCGCGATAGGGGCCGAGCACGAAGACCTCAGTTCCGGCATCCTGCATCCGGTTGAGGAAACGATCCGGCCAGCCCCAGAGCCATGGCGCGATATTGATCGGCACCAGCATCATCGCGTGTTTGCAGGCATCCGGCAGCACGCCGGTCCAGCCATAGCCGATGTAGCCGAAAAGGCAGCTCTTCAGGCTTTTGCGCGAGGCGGTCTTGATATCGGGCACCAGCCGGCGCAGGACATCGATCGGCTCGTCGCCGCCATAGACGATGATGTCAGCCCGCCGCGCGGCCGAAAGCCCATTGAGCAAGGCGGCGAGCTTTTCGCCCTCGGAGGGGTCGTTGCTCTTGACGTTGATCAGGAAGCGCCGATCCGGAAAGGTCGAAAGCACTTGCGCCAGCGTCGGCATCATGCCGATGCCGCGGCCGCGAAAGGGAAAGGTCTTGCCGCCATCGGCGGTATAGCCGTAGCCGATGTCGAGCTTCCGCATCTCCGCCATCGAATGCTCGCGCGTGACGCCGTGGCCGTCGGTACGGCAGTCGAGCGTCCAGTCGTGGAAGACGGCGAATTGCCCGTCCGTCGTCGGGTGTACATCAATCTCGACGATATCGGCGCCGGCGGCAAAACCCGCCTGCATCGAGCCGATGGTATTTTCGAGATAATCATGTTTCGGCGGCAGCATGCGGCTCGCCGTGCAGGTGTCGTTCTTGAGATCGGTCTCGTCGAACCGCTGGGCGATGCCGCGATGGGCGAGCAGCACCGGCTTTCCCGGCCGATGCGCGGCAAGCAGGCTGGTATTGTTGAGATAGATGCCGGCCGCGGCGAACGCGATCGCCGCCGCGCCATAGAAAAGCTTCCTGCCCATATTGCTCCCTCTGATTGCATCGAAGAAGACAACAGCTAGAAAGCGATTCTGGTTGTTCTTGGGCTGTTTTCCGGCTTTTCTATGCGCGGTTATCTCAGGAGAGGATTGGCATAACAATGGAACAGCAGGACGACGAACTCATCCGTTTCGAAGCCCATGGCGCCGCGCCCTTGCCGCCGGCATCTGTCGAGGGCCATGTCGGACGTGCCGGCGCCCGCATCTGGTATGCGAGCTACGGCGCCGGGCCTGCCGTCATCCTGCTGCATGGCGGCCTCGGCCACAGCGGCAACTGGGGCTATCAGGTCCCGGCGCTGCTCCAAAGCGGCCGTCGCGTCGTGCTGATCGACAGCCGCGGCCATGGCCGCAGCAGCCGCGATGCCCGTCCCTATAGTTATGAGCTGATGGCATCAGACGTGCTTGCGGTCATGGACGAACTCGCTCTTGAGAAAGCGGCCTTTGTCGGCTGGAGCGACGGCGCCTGCATCGCGCTGATCCTCGCTGCGACGGCGCCGTCGCGTGTCGCGGGCGTCTTCTTCTTCGCCTGCAACATGGATCCGAGCGGCACGCTGGAATTCGTTGCGACCCCGGTCATCGACCGATGCTTCAGCCGTCACGCCAAGGATTATGCGGCCTTGTCCGCCACGCCGGACGATTTCAATGGCTTCGTCGAGGCGGTGAGCCTGGTGATGCGGACGGAGCCGAATTATCGGGCCGAAGACCTGGGCCGCATCGGCGTGCCGGTTGCGATCGTGCTCGGCGAACATGACGAGTTCATCAAACCGGAACATGCCGAATATCTCGCCCGCAGCATTCCGGACGCGCAGATGATCACTCTCAAGGGCGTCAGCCATTTTGCGCCGCTGCAGCGGCCGGCCGAGTTCAACGTCGCAGTGCTATCCTTCCTCGACGGGCTCCCATCTTGAATCGCTCCCTCTGGCCTCGCGCCCATTTGCCGCTATCTCTTGCTGCATGAGACCTGATGCGCTGCTCTATCCCGCCCCGGAAGGACTTTATTGCCCCGAAGGCGGATTCTATGTCGATCCTGTGCGGCCGGTGGAGCGGGCGCTCGTCACCCACGGCCATTCCGATCACGCCCGGCCGGGCCATGTGAACGTTCTCGCCACCCGCCAGACGCTCGATATCATGCGCCTGCGTTACGGCGAGGGCTTTTGTGCCAGCGAGCAGGCTGCCGCCTTCGGCGAGGAACTCGTGGTCAACGGCGTCAAGGTCAGCTTTCATCCAGCCGGCCATGTGCTCGGTTCGGCCCAGATCGCCATCGAGAAGAACGGCACCCGCATCGTCGTCTCCGGCGATTACAAGCGCCGCCCCGACCCGACCTGCGCCGCCTATGTGCCGGTTCCCTGCGATGTCTTCATCACAGAGGCAACCTTCGGCCTGCCGGTCTTCCATCATCCCGATCCGATGGATGAGACCGGCAAGCTGCTGGCCTCGCTCCGCCAATTTCCCGAGCGCACCCATCTCGTCGGCGCCTATGCGCTGGGAAAGGCCCAGCGCGTCATCAGGCTGCTGCGCGATGCCGGTTACAGCGAGCCGATCTATATTCACGGGGCCATGGAAAGGCTCTGCGACTATTATGTCGGCGAGGGCATCGAACTTGGCGAGCTGCTGCCGGCGACGATCGAGAGCCGCGACAAATCCGCGTTCAAGGGTGCGGTCGTCATCGGCCCGTCCTCGGCCTTCGCCGACCGCTGGGCGCGGCGCTTCAACGAACCGCTGCCGGCCTTCGCCTCCGGCTGGATGATGGTGCGCCAGCGCGCCAAACAGCACGGCGTCGAACTGCCGCTCGTCATCTCCGATCATTGCGACTGGCCGGAACTGACCGAAACCATCCGAGGGCTGCACCCGGCCGAAGTCTGGGTGACCCACGGCCGCGAGGAGGCCCTGGTGCGCTGGTGCCAGCTGCAGGGCATCAAGGCCAAACCGCTGCATCTGGTGGGTTATGAGGATGAGGCGGATTGAGATGAGCTGCGTGCTGCGTGAAAACCCCTCCCCAACCCCTCCCCACAAGGGGGAGGGGCTTAACCTGCCGCATCGTCTCGCGACAAAATCACCGCCGAGTACGCTGACGTCGAAAGAGGGAAGGCCGGTGCCACGAGTTAGCCCCTCCCACCTGTGGGGAGGGGTTGGGGAGGGGTCTTTCCCCGGAATGAGGCGGCCGACATGAAAGCCTTCGCCGACCTGCTCGACCGCCTCGTCCTGACCCCCAGCCGCAACGGCAAGCTGAAGCTGCTCACCGACTATTTCCGCGATACGCCCGATCCCGACCGCGGTTACGGCCTTGCCGCCATTGCCGGCACGCTGGAGGTGCGCAATGTCAAGCCCGCCATGCTGCGCGAACTGGTGCTGGAGCGCATGGATGAGGTGTTGTTCCGCTATTCCTACGACTATGTCGGCGATCTCGCCGAAACCATCTCGCTCGTCTGGGACAATGAGCGCGATATTGACCGCTCCGCACTTTCCCAGCCGCGCCTCGGCGAGGTCGTTTCCGGCATGAATGCGCTCGGCCGCACCGAAGTGCGCAGCTTCGTCCGCGACCTGCTCGACCGGCTGGATTCCTCAGGCCGGTTCGCCTTCATCAAGCTGGCGACCGGCGCCATGCGCATCGGTGTTTCCGCCCGTCTGGCCAAACAGGCGCTGGCCGATCTCGGCGGCAAGGACGTCACCGAGATCGAAACGCTCTGGCACGGCCTGCAGCCGCCTTATGAGACGCTGTTCGAATGGCTGGCGGCGGGCGGCGAAAAGCCGGTGCTGGCGACACCGGCGATCTTCCATTCGGTCATGCTCGCCAATGCGGTGGAGGAGGGGGATCTCACCGGCCTCGATCCGGCCGATTACGCCGCCGAATGGAAATGGGACGGCATCCGTGTCCAGCTCTCCCGTTCCGGCGACCGGCGCAAGATCTATTCGCGCTCTGGCGACGATATTTCAGGCGCCTTTCCCGATATTCTCGACGCCATCAGTTTTTCCGGCGTCGTCGACGGCGAGCTGCTGGTCGGCGGCACCGCCCGCTCCAACAGCCCGACCCGCACCTTCTCCGACCTGCAGCAGCGCCTGAACCGCAAGACGGTGACGGCAAAGATGCTGGCCGATTACCCGGCCTTCATCCGCACTTATGACCTGCTCTTCGACGATGACGAGGATGTTCGCGGCCGGAGCTATGCCGACCGCCGCGACCGTCTGACCGAGATCATCGATCGCGCCCCCCACGACCGGTTCGACCTCTCGCCACTCGTGCCTTTCTCCTCCTGGGACGAGCTCGACCGTCTGCGTGCCGCCCCGCCCGATCCGGTCATCGAAGGGGTGATGATCAAACGCCGCGACAGTATCTACCAGGCCGGCCGGATGAAGGGTCCCTGGTTCAAGTGGAAGCGCAATCCCTATAATGTCGATGCGGTGCTGATGTATGCCCAGCGCGGCCACGGCAAACGCTCCAGCTACTATTCCGATTTCACCTTCGGCGTCTGGGCCGACGATGAGGATGGCGAGCAGCTGGTGCCGGTCGGCAAGGCCTATTTCGGCTTCACTGATGCCGAGCTCGAAGTGCTCGACAAATTCGTGCGCAACAACACCACCGAGCGCTTCGGGCCGGTGCGCGCCGTGCGCGCCGACAAGGATTTCGGCTTTGTCGTCGAGGTTGCCTTCGAAGGCATTAATCGCTCGACGCGGCACAAATCGGGTGTCGCCATGCGCTTTCCCCGCATCGCCCGCCTTCGTCCGGATAAACCGCCTTACGAGGCCGACCGGCTGCGCACGCTGATCGCCATGATCGATGCCAAGCCGGAATAATCTCCGATCCCTCCTGCGCAACAATGACGCAGTCCCGAAATTTCAACAGGATGTGTATTGGCGGCAACGATCTTCCGGTGCAAATCTTGTGTGCCGGGAAAATGATTTGGGTGCTGCGTTATGAGCTCGCATGAACGAAATTCCTTTTTCCGCCAACGCCGTGCCGTGCTGGCGGGCCTTGCCGGCGCACTCGTCCTGCCGCAAATGGCGGCCGCTTTCGATGTCCCTGATGAACCGCGCCTTGCCAAGCATGATTACGCCAAGGTCCGCAGCCATTTCCGCACGAAGCTGTTGCAGAAGGGGCCGGCGCCAGACAAATACGAGCCGCTGACGGCGCCTGCCGACGCCGACAAGATCTTCTACCGCTCCGGCTACGGCGAGCTGGAACTCGCCGCCTGGGTCTCGAAGTACAAGCGCGAGCGCGCCGCCAAGCCGGCCGTGCTCTTTCTGCACGGCGGCAATGCCATGGGCATCGGCCACTGGCAACTGATGAAGCCCTATATGGATGCCGGCTATGTCGTGATGATGCCGTCGCTGCGCGGGGAAAACGGCCAGATGGGCAATTTCTCCGGCTTCTACGATGAGGTCGACGACGTTCTCGCCGCCGCCGAGCGCATGGCGCATCTGCCGGGCGTCGATCCCGGGCGCCTGTTCATCGCCGGCCACAGCATCGGCGGCACGCTGACCATGCTGACGGCGATGAGCACGCATAAATTCCGCGCCGCCGCGCCGATCTCGGGCAATCCCAATGCCTTCCGCTTCTTCAACCGCTATCCCCAGGATATCCGCTTCGACGACAGCAATACGCATGAGTTCGAGGTGCGCTCGGCGCTCTGCTACGCCCACAGCTTCAAGTGCCCGGTTCGGGTCGTCCACGGCACGGAAGAGGCCCATTTCAACGACCGGGCCGATCTGCTCGCCCGCCGCGCCCGCGCCGCCGGCATCCATATCGAGACCGAAACCGTCGCCGGCAATCATACCTCGGCGCTGCCGGCCGAGATCGAACAGAGCATTCGATTCTTTCACGGAGTGGCGGCCTGAGTTTCGGCTGGCGTCTTAAAGTCCATTGCCGCATTGATGAATTTCGCGGAAGTTGTAATCTCTAATCATGATTGGCAACATATTCTTCGGCGCAGCAGCCGCGACCCTTTTCGTTGTGCTCTGGCTAATGCTTCCGGCCATCGCGAGTCGTCGCGACTTGATGAAAATGACTCCGGCCGAACACGGCTGGTATGCAAAGCGGATTTTTCCGTTGATGCTCCTGTTTGCCGCGTTTTCCACCGTTGGAAGCCTGGCTGGGCAGTGGGGCTGGCCTTGAGGTGTCGCCGCTTATAGAAACGGCGTCCTGCTCGTTTCCTGATTTCTCACCCCAACGCCAGCCTCGCGCCAGCCGCGGATGCCATCGTCGCGCCAGATATCGCTGTCTCGCCGATCGTTGATAAGGGTGGTTCCATGAATTTTCTGCACCGGGTTTTCCCGATTGCCGGGCTCGTCATCGCAGCCGTGTCGCTGAGCGGCTGCAACATCCTCATTCCCGACGTCGCCGCCGATTCGCCCGCCCGCTTCGTCCAGGAAACCTCGCCGGTCTTCTATCAGCCGCCGGGCGTCGATCCGCGCCGGGTGCGGCCGATACCCGACCAGCCGGTGCCGCAGACGCGCGAGCTCTACAAGACCCAGTTCCATCAGACCTACGGCCTGCCGGTCAGCAATCCCGTGCACATGGCGATGTATGGCGCGCTGCGCGACGAGGATTTCACCCTGCCGGCGATCCCGGTCAGCCGGGTGCAGCCGCAGTTCCTGCGCCAGGAAGTCGATTACCAGACGACCGAGCGCCCCGGCACGGTCATCGTCGATACCAAGGCGCATTTCCTCTATTTCGTCGAGGCTAACGGCAAGGCGATGCGCTACGGCGTCGGCCTCGGCCGCGAGGGTTACGCCTGGTCCGGCCGCGGCGTCATCCAGTGGAAGCAGAAATGGCCGCGCTGGACGCCGCCGGTCGAAATGGTCTCGCGCCAGCCCGATGTCCGCGCTTTTTCGGCCGAAAACGGCGGTATGAATCCGGGGCTCCAGAACCCGCTCGGCGCCCGCGCCATGTATATCTTCAAGGACGGGCAGGATACGCTCTATCGCATCCACGGCACGCCGGACTGGCAGTCGATCGGCAAGGCCACCTCGTCGGGCTGCGTGCGCATGCTGAACCAGGACGTCGTCGATCTCTATGACCGCCTTCCCGCCAAGGCGGAGATCGTTGTGATGTAGCGCTGCAACAGCGCTGCTGATATCGTCCGCTCAAGGCCGGACACGTCTGCGTGAAGCTATGGTTTATTTGGCGCAAGCCGATAGATCTTCTGATGTTGTTCTCGGCATCGGACGAATCGCCGCTCACGCGCGGTCTCGTCCGGCTCCCGCATCAGAGGAAATCAGTCCCGCGTCATGAGCTTCGATAGACATCTTTCCCGCCGCAGCTTTCTTTCCTTTTCGGCATTGACCGCAGCCTCCGCGCTCACCGGCTGCGCCTCTTCGGCCAATACGGTCACATCGGGCGATACGATGATCACGTACCGTTCGCCGATGCGCCTGTTCCAGTCCCCCGGAGCGTCGAGTGTGCCGAGCGGGGCCGAGCTTGCCGTCATGTATGGCCCCGTCGAAGACGGCGGCTTTCTCATCCCGGCCGTTCCCTACGAGCAGATCGACCCGCGCTATTATCGCCAGCGCGTCCTCGATCCCACCGGTCAGCCGCCCGGCACGATCGTCGTCGATACGCCGTCGCGTTTCCTCTATCTCGTCCAGGGCGACGGCATGGCGATGCGCTACGGCGTCGGCATCGGCCGCGAGGGTTTCGCCTGGCAGGGTTCGGGCGTCATTCAGTGGCGTCAGAAATGGCCGCGCTGGAAGCCGCCGAACGAGATGGTCGCCCGCCAGCCGGAACTCGTCAAATATTCGATCGACAACGGCGGCATGGAGCCGGGCCTGAAGAACCCGCTCGGTGCCCGCGCGCTCTATATCTTCTCGAACGGCGAAGATACGCTCTACCGCCTGCACGGCAATCCCGACTGGCGCTCGATCGGCAAGGCCGTCTCCTCGGGCTGCGTCAGGCTGATGAACCAGGATATCATCGATCTCTACGACCGCGTTCCGACCAAGGCGCCGATCGTCGTCTGGCAGTGATATCAATCCGGGCGGCCGCGGTCCGGTCGCCCGATCTTGCCTGATCCAGGCGGGCTAAAAGCCTCCGCTTTCCGGCGCCGGAAAAGGTTTATTTTCAAAAAACCATTGCTTAATTCGCTAAATAACCTACATGGTGCGTATCGAATTGCTTGCGACCTTTGTCCACGCGCTGAAGCGCTCCGTCAGATATCCTCTCAACATCGATACGGCTTGTCGGACATTCTTCCGCAGGCGAACACAACGGTTGAAAAGGAGATCGTTATGAATTCAGGCGTCGTCAAATGGTTCAATGGCACCAAGGGTTTTGGCTTCATTCAGCCCGATGATGGTTCTACGGATGTTTTTGTCCACATTTCAGCGGTCGAACGCGCCGGCATGCGCGAACTCGTTGAAGGCCAGAAGATCCGCTATGATCTCGTCCGCGACAAGAAGTCGGGCAAGAATGCAGCCGACAACCTTCAGGCCGCATGATTTGTCATTCGCCTATGCTGTCCAGATGCTGGCGGCGCGCTGACCACGGATGTACTGGCAGCGAGCTGACCGACTGGCGGAGAAATGGCTGAGTGGCTGGAAGAGGTCGGGTGCCAACCCGGCCTTTTTGCTTTGATCGCTGGCATGTCCGAATTGACCGCGGTTATTCTGATTGACCGGCGAGCAGCCGAAGAGTTCAAGGGACGCTGAAATGGGCAGACTAAACTATCAAATCGGCGATATGATCGTGCTGAAATCGGGCCTCACTCGTACGGCGAAAGCCGATAAGCGGTGCCGGATCGCCAGCATTCTGCCCAACGACCACGGGCATGTGCAATATCGCGTCCGGTTCGACGCGGAGAATTTCGAGCGCCGCATCACCGAGGCCGACATCGATACCGGGGAATCGCCCTCCAGGGCTTCCCCCGAGGCAGTGGCCAAGTCTGATGGCGCCGAGCCTTGGCTGAAGTTTTCGAGCATTCGGACGGGCAAGTAGTCCCGCCGTTTTTACCATCACAGCGCGGCCCGGCCGCCGACAGGAAGGATATCGTTTTGCAGGTTCTCGTCAGGGATAACAACGTCGATCAGGCGCTCCGCGTGCTCAAGAAGAAGATGCAGCGGGAAGGCCTGTTCCGGGAAATGAAGGCGCGCAGCGCTTTCGAAAAGCCGTCCGAGAAGCGCGCCCGCGAAAAGGCCGAAGCCATTCGCCGCCAGCGCAAGCTTGCCCGCAAGAAGCTGCAGCGCGAAGGCCTGCTGCCGGCGCCGAAAAAGGTTCTCCGCGCCCGCTAATCCCGGCATCGCGGCCCAACCGCGGCATCGCGGCCAGCCGGCCCGGCCGCGGATCACGGCTCTTAGCCATGGCTAAAGCCTCCGTCATCACCTGAGAAAGGGGCACATGACCGCCACCAAGGGAGAATTCTTCAATCCCGCCAAGCTTTCGTCTCGCGACAAGGCGGAAGCGACCGATCACACGGCGCGCGCCATCATCGCGGCCGAGGCGTCGGCCCGAGACAAGAAGACGGAAAAGCTGAAGGCCCTGCGTCTGCAGCAGGAGGCCGAGGCAGCACCTGAAGCGGCGCCTGCCAAGAAACGCCGGTCGCCGGCCAAGGCGGCTGTGAAGCGGGCCTGATCCTCAGGCCTACACCCGTTTTTGGACTGGCCCGGCGGATGCGGTCAGCCGCCGCTCGTGGCGGCCCGGCCGAGATTGCCCCGCAGCCGATGCAGCATGTCACGCATCGCTGCCAGTTCCTCGAGCGTGCAGCCGGCGGCTTGGCCGATCGCCGTCATGATCGTATCGATCTCCCCTTTCATCGCCTCACCTTTCGGGGTCAGCGACACGATCACCTGGCGTTCGTCGCGCAGGTCACGCAGGCGCTTGATCAGCCCGCTCTGCTCCAGCCGTTTCAACAGCGGCGACAGCGTGCCGGAATCGAGATCGAGCTGCTCGCCGATCGTCTTTACCGGCAGTTCGCCGCGTTCCCACAGCACCAGCATCACCAGATATTGCGGATAGGTGAGACCCACCCTGTCGAGGATCGGCTTGTAGGCGCGGGTGAAGGCATGCGCCGTCGCGTAGACCGCGAAGCACAACTGCTTTTCCAGCCGTTTCTCCTCCTGCGGTATCTCCATCGTCTTTACCGTTTGCGCTTTCATATCCAACATCCCTGAGCCTGCGATTGTCTTCTTTTACATGCCGAAATGCAATTTGCAAAATTCACTTGCGTACAATTTAATTGTGCGATAATTAAAATCAACCCGATCGAAGGGCCAACCAAAGGAGATCGTCATGCCTATTCTCTATACGACCAAAGCCTCTGCCACCGGCGGCCGCGCCGGCCGCGCCGTTTCTGAAAACGGCGTTCTGGACGTGACGCTGACCGTTCCGAAGGAACTCGGCGGCGACGGCGCAACCGGCACCAATCCCGAGCAGCTCTTCGCCGCCGGCTACTCCGCCTGCTTCCTCGGTGCCCTGAAATTTGTCGCAGGCCAGCAGAAGGTCAAGATTCCCGAGGAAACGACGGTCTCCGCCAAGGTCGGCATCGGCCCGCGCGAAGACGGCACCGGCTTCGGCATCGAAGTGGCCCTGACGGTCGACATCCCCGGCCTCGACCGCGAAACCGCCGAAAAGCTCGCCGCCGCAGCCCACATCGTCTGCCCCTATAGCCACGCCATGCGCACCTCGACCGAAGTTCCGGTCACGGTCGCCTGATAAAGCGCTTCCAGTAAAAAATGCGGGCGACGGCTTCCTGCTTCGGGCGGATGCCGCCGCCTTCTTGCTGCTGACATGAGCGCAGTGCTCGGCGTATGGATTGCCGTCGATCCGCGATGGCAGCCCCTCACCCTAACCCTCTCCCCGTAAAAACGGGGAGAGGGGACGTGCCCTGCGAGAGGTTGGTGGGGAACGGAGAGGTCGCGGCTTGCCCCCTTCGCCCCGCGAGCGTGGCGAAGGTGCCGGCAGGCGGATGAGGGGCAGGCCAGCCCTACTCGCCCATCGCCCGTCCGTTGTGACGCGGCCGGCGCAGCGACCCAGCCGATTTCGGCGTCTCAACCGCCATCCAGGACACCGCGAGCAACTCCTGCCGTAGCCGCGCCGAACCGCCATCCGGCAACCTGCCGTCAAGCATCGCATGCGTCTCTTTCCAGATCGGCAGCGCCCTTGCGAGCACCGCCTTGCCTTCGGGCGTGAGAACAAGCAACCGGCGGCGCCGGTCCTCCGGATTTTCCACCACCATCACCCAGCCTTTGCGCTGCAGCGGCTTCAGCGCCGCCGTCAGCGTCGTCTGGTCCATGGCAAGCAGCGCGGCGACCGGTCCCATCGGCGGCGGTTCCGGCCGGTTCAGCGACATCATCAGCGAAAACTGCCCATTGGTCAGCCCGGCCGGCCGCAGTGCGTCGTCGAACAGCCGGGCGAGCGCCCGGGCCGCCCGCTGCGCATGCAGGCAGAGGCAGGTATCGCGCACCAGCAGCGTTGTAGAGAAAGGAATTTCAACCGAATTTGACATGCTTCATTTCTATTGATATCAATGTATTTAGTCAAGGAGAAGGAGATGTGCCGGCTCGCCGGTGGCGCCGGAGGAGGGCGCATCCCATGCAGAACGAGGTTGTGTCCCGTGAGCAATGGCTTGAGGCCCGCCGTGCCCTGCTCTTGAAGGAAAAAGAGGCGACGCGGCTGCGCGACAGCGTCAATGCCGCCCGCCTGGCGCTGCCCTGGGTGAGGGTCGACAAGGATTACATCTTCGACACGCCCGAGGGCAGGAAGTCGCTCGCCGATCTTTTCGATGGCCGCAGCCAGCTGCTGATCTACCATTTCATGCTCGGACCGGATTGGGATGCCGGCTGCCCCGGCTGCTCCTTCCTGTGCGATCATGTGGACGGTGCGCTGCCTCATCTCAACCATCACGACGTCACCTGGGTCGCCGTCTCACGTGCGCCGCTCGACAAGATCACCGCCTACAAAAGCCGCATGGGCTGGAAATTCCCCTGGGTCTCGTCCTTCGGCAGCGATTTCAATTTCGATTATCACGTCTCTTTCAGCCCAGAGGACCTTGCCAAAGACAAGGTCCTCTACAATTTCACTGCTATCGAGCCGGCCGAGGCCCATGACGAACTGCCGGGGCTGAGCGCCTTCTACCGCAACGACAAGGGCGAGGTCTTCCATACCTATTCGAGTTATGCCCGCGGGCCGGAGGAACTGATCGGCACCCTGATGATCCTCGACCGCGCCCCGAAGGGCCGCAATGAGGACAGCACGATGAATTTCGTGCGCCGTCATGACGAATACGAGGAGGCCCCCAAGGCGCCATCCTGCTGTCACTGAGCCGGAGCATGATGGCGAAAAGCCCGGGCGGTTTTCGACCGGCATCATGCCTAACTCGCCAGCGCAAATTCCAGCAGACCTACGCAGCGGTTCTGCCGGGAAAGTCGCGAAACGGCTTCCCGGAATTGCGCCGACAAAGCCATTGGCCAATATCACGCAAGGGAGAAGGATGATGAAGACCGCGGAAGTGCTGAAGGAACATTCCTTTCTTGAAAGACTGGTCGGCGACTGGACCGTCACCGCGCCCGAAATGTCCGGCGGCGAGCCCTGGACGGAGACCGTTCGCTCGCTGCACGGCATCTGGTTCGTCGCCGAGGGCACCGGCAGCATGCCGGATGGCAAGCAGGCCACCAGCATCCTGACGCTCGGCTACAACGCCGCCAAGGGCAAATATGTCGGCAGCTGGATCGGCAGCATGATGGACTTTATGTGGGTCTATGAGGGCGAGCTCGACGCCTCCGGCAACGTCTTGGACCTCTATACGACAGGGCCAGACTTCAACGGCGAAGGTCTTGCCGATTATCGCGAGCAGATCGCCTTTGTCGACGCCGATCACCGCACCTTCATCTCCAGCGCCAGGCAGCCGGATGGCGCCTGGAAACAGTTCATGGAAGCGCATTACGCCCGCAAGATCTGACAATCACGGCGCTCGAGCCTCGGAAAAAGGGGCGCCTCTAAAGGGAGAGTACGATGTCTGAGACGCATGGAAAGTTCATCTGGTGCGAATTGATGACCCCCGACACATCGGCTGCCGCGAAATTCTACAGCTCGGTGGTCGGCTGGACCACCTCCGAGATGAAAGTGGAGGGCATGCCGACCTATACGATCTTCGAGGCGAACGGCATCGGCGTTGCCGGCCTGATGGAGTTTCCGGCCGAACTCGAAGGCCAGGGCATCCCGCCGAACTGGACGGGTTATGTCGATGTCGACGACGTCGACCAGTCGGCGAAGGATTTCGCCGCCAATGGCGGATCGGTCCGCCGTCCGCCGGACGACATCCCGGGCATCGGCCGCTTCGCCGTCGTCGCCGATCCGCATGGCGCAGTGCTCTGCATCATGACGCCGGCGCCGATGGACAAAACCTGGCCGGAACTGGCCCCCGATGCGCCAGGCAATATCGGCTGGCACGAACTCTACGCCGGCAACGGCAAGGACGCCGTCGCCTTCTATTCCAAGCTGTTCGGCTGGACGAAGGACAGCGAAATGGACATGGGTCCGATGGGCGTCTACTACCTCTTCGCCCGCAATGGCCGGCAGATCGGCGGCATGATGACCAAGCCGGACAATATGCCGATGCCCTTCTGGTGCTATTATTTCATCGTGCCGGCGCTTGATGCCGCAATCGAACGCCTCACCTCAGGCGGCGGCAAGGTCGTCAACGGCCCGATGGAAGTCCCCGGCGGCAGCTGGATCATCCAGGCGACGGACCCGCAAGGCGCCTTCTTCTGCCTGGTGGCGCCGAAGCGGTAGGCTGTTGACGTCAACCGTAGCCCCTCATCCGCCTGCCGGCACCTTCTCCCCGCGCGCGGGGAGAAGGGAATATGTTGCAACCTCTCCGTCCCTCACTCACGCCTCGCAGGGCACGTCCCCTCTCCCCGTTTTTTACGGGGAGAGGGCTAGGGTGAGGGGCAGGCGCAGCGCGGCCCTCAGAACTTATAGCTCGTCCCGAAGAGAACCTTGTCCTGCGTGGCGCCGACATCGCCGATGGCCGAGCCGAAGTCCTTGTTGCCGAAATCGGAATGGCGATACTCGCCGCGCACCAGAATATGGTTGGTGACGGCGTGTTCGATGCCGCCGCCGGCCGTCCAGCCGATCAGGATGCCATCCTTCTTCCCGGCGGCGGGAATGTCGACCTTGCCGCCGCCGGCCGCCACACCCGCCGTTGCGAAGAACAGGGTTCGATCCAGGGCGTAACCGACCCGCGCGCGGCCGGATGCATCCCATTCGAGGTTCGCATCGCCCTTTTTCTCGAAGTTGTAATTGAAGTCGTTCTCGATGCCGTAGACGATATTTCCGGATTGGAAATTATAGCCGGCATAGAGGCCTGCCGTGCCGCCGTCGCTATTCTGATCCGAGCCGAGGATCTTCGTCTGGCTCCAGGAATATCCGCCCTGGCCGCCGAGATAGAAGCCCGACCAATCATAAGCCGAAGATACCTGCCCGGCGGCGGGAGCCGGCGTTTCGTAGGTGAGGTCGGCGGCAACGGCCGGAACGGCGGCCGCAAGCGCCAGAGCGGCGCAGGCGATAAATCTGATATGCATGAAAATGCCTCGTGTTCATTGGGAGCGAAAAAGGGCGGTCGCGACACCGCCCGGCTCTCAGGAACATGCGCCATGCCGATATTGCGGAGTGTCTTTTAACGTTGAGATTTGTTGCGAGCCCGATGGCGGAGGAGGGGCGTCACGGCACGCCCCCTATAACCCCTCACCCCTCTGATCCCACCGAAGTGAAGAACCCTTCCGGGCTCTCCACCTCCACCAGCTTCTTCTTCTCGATCAGCCAGAACCGGTTTCCCACCGCCCGCACGAAGCTGCGGTCGTGCGAGACCAGCAGGCAGCTCGCCTCATGCGCCATCAACTCGCTCTCCAGCGCTTCCTGTCCCTCGATGTCGAGATGGTTGGTCGGCTCGTCGAGCAGATAGAAATTCGGCTCGGTCAGCCTGAGCACCAGCATGCCGAGCCGCGCCTTCTGGCCGCCGGAAAGCTGGCCGATCGGCTTTGCCTGCATGTCGATCGTCATGCCGGCACCGGCCAGCAGGGCGCGTGCCCGCTGATCGCCGACATCGAAGCGGCGGATGATCGTGCCGATCGGCGTGTCGGTATCGGCAAGATCGGCAAGCGCCTGATCGCCATAGCCGAGAACAACGGACGGCGTCGCCTTGATACCATCCCGAGCTGTCTCCGGTCTTTCGATCGCCTGCTTCAGCATCAAGACCAGCCGCGATTTGCCCGCGCCGTTAAGGCCGAGCAGCACGATCCGGTCGCCCTGGCAGATGAACTGCCGGCCGGTCTTGAACAGCAGCGTGCCATCCGGCGTCGTCACCGCCGCATCCTCCAGCGTCACCAGCACCTTGGCATGGGTGCCGCGGTTGGAAAGCCGGATGGCGCCGGCCGAGCGTTCGAGATGCGCGGGTTTTGCCGCATCCTCCAGCTTCTCCGCCCGCTGCTTCAATTGCTTCGTCTTGACGACGAGCAGGTCGCTGCCGGAATTGACGCCGATATTGTTGAGCTTGGCCGCCTGCTTGCGCAATTGCTCGGCTGTCTTCATGTCGCGCTCGTAACGCCGGGCATCGGAGGCGTCGACCTCGTCGAGGGCGGCGCGCGCCCTGCTATAGGGCAGGGCGAAGACCGGCGATTGCTCCGGCCGCAGGAACAGCGTCCGGTTGGTCGTCGCATCGAGGAAGGCGCGGTCATGGCTGGAGAGGATGACCGGCACGTCGCGCGGCAGCGCATTGAGCCAGCCCTCCAGCTGCGCGATTTTTTCGAGGTCGAGATGGTTGGTCGGCTCGTCGAGCAACAGCACGTCGGGTTCGCTCACCCACGTGCGGGCCAGCATGGCAAGCCGCTGCCATCCGCCGCTCAACTGCTGCAGCGGCCGGGAACGCATCACCTCCGGCACCTCGAGCGAGTCCAGCACCACATCGACCCGCCAGCTTTCGCTTTCGGCCTGATCGGCCGGCAGCGCCTGCAGCACAGCATCGTAAAACGGCGTGTCGAAGAGGGCGGCCGGCACGTTCTGCGCGACATGGCCGACGGTCAGCCCGCGGGCCTTGGTGATCTCGCCTTCGCTCGGCTCCAACGCGCCGGTGATGCAGGCAAGCAGAGTCGATTTCCCCCGTCCGTTGGCCGCGACGAGGCCGATGCGGTCGCCTGAATTGACGACGAGATTGAGTTTCGAAAACAGCGGATTGCTCAGCGTCACGCCGAGATTGCGGATATTGATGAGGGTCATGATCGTTCTCTGGTCTTGACCGGGGAGGCGATCCGGGGCGTTCAGCCATCACGGAATTGCGCCTATCGGGCCCGGGAAGTTACAGGAATGCGGGAGCCAACCATGGGTTACGGCGCCGCATTGGCCACGAAGGGCAGACCAGGAAGAGATGTCGGGAACGGTCTCTGGTCAGCCCTGCAAACGCATTTGCAGGGCGTCGACGGGACCACGCTGGCGATGATGCCGGAAGTAAGTTTGCATAGCGTGATCCTCCTTTCTCGAAAGGGTTGCAGGAGTGAAATACCATTGCCGGCAAAATGAGGCAAGGGAACCGCGGAGCCCACGAGAGCCTCGTCCTGAGGTGCCCGGCAGGGGCCTCGAAGGGCGAGGCAGGTGCGTTGGTGGTTGATGGATGCAAGGAGCATCCATCAATCAACCCGCCGCACACCGCCAGCCAATTCCAGCCGCCCCTCTATCCCGATGCTCTCGAGAAACGTCTCGTCATGGCTGACGACGATGAGCGCCTCGTCATAAGCACGCAGCCCGGCCTCGACCGCTGATATCGAGTCGATGCGCCGTTCAGAAGTCATTGGCGGCAAAGGTTGCCTATTTCTCCAACCTTTTGCTGCAGGTCCGCGAGGTCTTTGGCAGCCAGTTCAGTGCCCAATTGTTTGTACGTCGTGATGTCGGCCATCTTCTCGGTGAAACAGGTGCAATAGGTTTGGATTTGCTGCTGGGTAATAGCTTGGTTGAGTGAGGCCTGCTTTCGAACGCAAGCAAACTGGGTGTCGGCTATGAATGATTTTCGAGCTTCGCCACCGATTGCTTCGTCGCGAGAGAACACAAACTCTCCGTAGGCAAGAAGGCCGACGAAAATTGTGACAAAGAGCGCCGCAAACGTGATTGCCCCCGGATGGCACTTGCGTTCGACTTAGCTTGACCCCTTCTGAAAACGTTTCGTATGGCTGCAATCACCACAAATAATAGTGGTGCGGCGAGAACCTGCCCACCTAAAGCGCTAATCGTTTCCGCACTCCGAGTGTGGGCGTAGTTTGCTAGTTCAAAGCCTCGACCGTTCGCGACCTGAAGCAACAAGATGGCAGCGCTAACGCTAATGCCAATATTGGCGCTTCTCCAGAGGCTCCACTTTTGGGCTGCACGATGCCCGATCGCCTCTTCCATAGTCATGCCCTTCTCCTCCAAGCTGCCGCGGTGGTTATCAATAGGTTGAATGCGTTATATCTTGCAAGTATGGCATCGCTTTCGAACTAGCGACCTCAAGCCTTTTCACGACGAAACGGGCTAGTGGAGCAATCGAGATTGAGCGAAGACTTAATGGCAGGCCGAAAGGCAAATACACCGGGGCCTTTCTCGAAAGGGTTGCAGGATGGAAATACCGTTGCCGGAAAAATGAGGCGAGGGAGGCGGCGTCAGAGGGATGCAGGAAGCAATGTTGCGGCGTGCTTCGAGGCCACGCCCTCTCGGGCTTCGGTTGGGGGAGGCCGCGCTCTTATAGGCAGTTAGGGAATGGTAGGTGCCGGTGGTGGAGGGCGCTGCTGCTCTCCTGAAATCACCCACCCGCATCGCCCGGCAATTCCAGCCGCCGCCTGATGCCGATATTTTCGAGAAACGTCTCGTCGTGGCTGACGACGATGAGCGCTCCGTCATAGGCGCTGAGACCCGCCTCGACTGCCGATATCGAGTCTATGTCGAGATGGTTGGTCGGCTCGTCGAGAATGAGCAGCGGCGGCGGCGCGGAGCCGAGGGTGCAGGCAAGGCCGGCGCGCAGCAATTGTCCGCCGCTCAACGTCGAGACGGTCTGCAGCGCAGCATCGGCCCGGAACATGAAGCGGGCAAGCGCGGCGCGGCAGGTGTTTTCATCGGAAAGCGGATTGATCCGGCGAAAATTATCGCGGATCGAGGCCGACGGATCGAGGAGGCTGACCTTCTGGTCGAGTATTGCAAAGCCGGTCATCACGGCGATCGTGCCGGCCCAGGGTTTCAACGCGCCGGTTACAAGCGCCAGCAGCGTCGTCTTGCCCGAACCGTTGCGGCCGGTGAGGGCGATCCGTTCCGGCCCCGTCACGGCGAAGGAGAGATCTCGGATGACGGCATCTCCCGGCCGATAGCCCGCTGTTACGGCCTCCATTTTCAGCACGATCTTGCTGGCCGAAAGCCCGGTCGACGGCAGGTTGACCGACAGGGGCTGGAGGATCTCGATCTTTTCGCGTGCCGCTTTTGCCTCCTCCAGCGCCTGGGTGCGCCGTCGTTCGGCCAACCGGGCATTGTCGCCGCCGGTGGTTTCGCTCCGCTCCTTCATGCCGCCGAGCAGGATGCGCGGGATGCCGCCCTTGGCCGCCATTTTCCGCCCGGCGCTGTCCCGCCGTGCCTGACGTTCCACCGTCGCCTGCGTCTTGCGCGCCACCTCGGAAATGCGCTTTTCGGCATCGGCGAGATCGTGTTGGGCTGCGGCAAGCTCCAGCGCCTTGCGCTCGCGGTAATGGCTCCAGTTGCCGCCATAGCGGGTGGCGCCGAGCGAGGTCAGTTCGACGATCGCATCCATGCTTTCGAGCAATTCCCGGTCATGGCTGACGATGATCGCGCCGGCCCGCCAACCCGATATCAGCCCGATCACCGCCTCGCGGCCGTCGCGGTCGAGATTGTTCGTCGGTTCGTCGAGCAGCAGAAAATCCGGTTCGGTGAAAACCAGCGCGGCAAGCCCGGCCCGGGTCCGCTGCCCGCCGGAGAGCGCGGCAAGCGGCGTCTGCGGCTCGGCGTCGAGCCTCGTGCGGCCAAGTGCAGCGGCCATGCGCGCCTCCAGCGTCCAGTCCGCGGATAAAAGTTCGTCGGCCGTTGCCGTGCCGGTTTCGGCCCGATGGAGGACGGCGAGCGCATCGGTCGCGCCGAACAGATCGGCGACGGTTTCATGGGGTGCCACCTGCACGCTCTGGCGCAGGATGCCAAGGCTGCCGCTGACGGACAGCGTCCCCGACTGCGGCCGGATGCCGCCGGAGATAAGCTTCAGCAGCGTCGTCTTGCCGACGCCGTTGCGCCCGACCAGGCCGATACGCTCTGCCCCGAAACTCAGGTCGAGATCGGAAAAAAGCGGCCGCCCGTCAGGCGTGGCCCATGAAATTTGCGAGAGAGTGATGGATGCAGGCATGGATGTGGATTTCCCCGTTGGCAAGGCGAACTGGCATTGCGATCGGGTTGAAATCCATTGCGGCACACATCCTGTTGAAATGGTCGATGGCGGATAATTTAGGGAAGCGAGGCTTGTGGTTCAAGGCGGGAACGATCACGCTTTCTTCCAGAAAGCCACCCGCCACCCTAACCCTGCCGGGGTCGAGCCACTCGTCTCGACCCATCCTTCGGACCCCCGCAAACGGGGCGAGGGGACGTGCCCTGCGAGACGCTGGTGAGAAACGGAGAGGTCGCGGCAAGCCTCCTTCGCCCCGTTTGCGGGGAGAAGGTGCCGGCAGGCGGATGAGGGGCTTACAGCGCGCCGCCTGCGAAATAACTACCGCTTCAAGCTCCCCAATATCCCGCGCACCAGCGCCCGGCCGACCTGGGTGGCCACCGTGCGCGCCACGCTTTTCATCGCTGCTTCCACCACCGTTTCGCGCTGGTAGCCGGAGGTCCTGCCGCGCGACTGGCCGCGGCTCTGCTGGTTGTCGTCATTGCTGCCGCCGAAGCCCGGCAGGTTCCAGCCGGAGGTGCTGCCCGGCTGCTCGGCCGCTTCCTCCTGCGCCCGCTTGGCGGCTTCGGCATCGGCCGCCTTCTTGGCGCGCGCCGCCAGCAGCTCGAAGGCGGATTCGCGGTCGATGTCCTCGTCATAGACGCCGAGAACCGGGCTCCTGTCCATGATCTGCTGGCGCTCGGCATCCGTCACCGGGCCGACGCGGCCGGAGGGCGGGCGGATCAGCGTGCGCTCGACGATCGAGGGCGCGCCCTTGACCTCCAGCGTCGAGACCAGCGCCTCACCGGTGCCGAGATTGGTGATGACGGTGGCACAATCGAAGGCCGGGTTGGGGCGGAAGGTCTCGGCCGCCGTCTTCACCGCCTTCTGCTCGCGCGGCGAATAGGCGCGAAGCGCGTGCTGCGCCCGGTTGCCGAGCTGAGCGAGTACCGTTTCCGGTACGTCGAGTGGGTTCTGCGTCACGAAATAGACGCCGACACCCTTGGAGCGGATCAGCCGCACCACCTGCTCGACGCGTTCGACCAGCACCTTCGGCGCATCGTTGAAGAGCAGATGGGCTTCGTCGAAGAAGAAGACCAGCTTCGGCTTGTCAGGGTCGCCCACTTCAGGCAATTCCTCGAACAGCTCCGACAGCAGCCAGAGCAGGAAGGTGGCGTAAAGGCGCGGGTTCATCATCAGCTTGTCGGCGGCAAGCACGGAGATCTGGCCGTAGCCATTGTTGCTGGTGCGCATGATGTCGGAGATCTTCAGCGCCGGTTCGCCGAAGAAATGCTCCGCACCCTGCTGTTCGAGAACGAGCAGCGCCCGCTGGATCGAGCCGACCGAGGCCTTGGAGATCAGCCCGTACTGGTTGGAAAGCTCGGTGGCATTCTCGCCCATATAGTTGAGCAGCGAGGTGAAATCCTTGAGGTCGAGCAGCGGCAGCCCGGCCTGGTCGGCGAGTTTGAAGGCGATGTTGATGACGCCTTCCTGCGGTTCGGAAGCGTCCATCAGCCGGGCAAGCAGCAGCGGCCCGATCTCGGCAACGGTGGTGCGCACCCGATGGCCCTTTTCGCCGAACAGGTCCCAGAAAATCACCGGGAACTGGTCGAATTCATAGTCGGTGAAACCGATCTGCTCGGCCCGCTTGGTGAGAAAATCCTTGGCCTCGCCCCTGGCGGCGATGCCGGAAAGATCGCCCTTGATATCGGCCGCAAACACCGGAACGCCGGCCCGCGAAAAACCTTCGGCCAGCACCTGCAGCGTCACCGTCTTGCCGGTGCCGGTGGCGCCGGTGACGAGGCCGTGGCGGTTGCCGAATTTCAGGTCGAGATATTCCGGCTTGTTGATGCTGTCATCGGGATTGCGGCTTGCGCCGATGAAAATCTTGCCATCCTCGATCATCCCCAATGCTCCCTTCGGGCTTTGCCGCCATTTGTCGAGAAGGCTTGGCTTTCAACGCCTTCATCGAACCATCGTTTCCCTGTTATAAGCAGGCATGCGGATGCCGACAACTGTTTGCATCGAAAGCAAAACCCCACGCAGTGCCCATCGGGCGGCATGGACTTGAGTTGCACTGGAATCTCGATTAACGTTGACGTTAACGTCAAAATAACAGGAGGCTGACGATGAATGAAATTGTGACCCAGATTGCCGATCGTGTGGGTATTGCGCCTGATTTGGCCGAAAAGGCGCTCGGCATGATGCTCGGCTTCCTGCAGCGCGAGGCGGCCGACGGCCCGGTTGCACGGATGATCGAAGCGATCCCCGGCGGCGCCGATCTCGTCGCCCAGTTCAACGGCGAGAGCGCCGGCGGCGGCGGTCTGCTCGGCGGGCTGATGAGCTCGCTCGGCGGCGGCGGCATCATGGGCCTCGGCGAGCAGCTGATGGGCGAAGGCCTCGGCATGGGCGAGATCACCTCGCTCGCCAGGGAAACCATCGCCATCGCCAAGCAATATGCCGGCGAAGAGGTCGTCGACGAAGTCGTCGCTTCGGTTCCGGGGCTCAGCCAGTTCGTCTGAGCGACAACCGCCAAAATAAGCCTTCGCGGCCTTGCCGCGGAGGTTCACCGTTGTCGCTCTTCCAGAATCTCGTCGGTAATATTACGTCCCCGCGCAAACACACCCAGTATGATGACGTTATCGCCACTAACCGAGAACGCTACACTGACACTGCGCCGATAGCCGATAATCCGCAAGCCGGGGATCCGGCCTTCCCGCACCGTGCCCCGTTCCGGAAACGTCGCCAGAGCTTCGATGAAGGTGATCACCGCGTCAACGAAGTCGCCAGCGATAGAAGTTCCGGCCTCAACGGCGATATTGTCATAGAGCTTGTCTAGTTCTGCTTCTGCCTTGGGATGGTAAATAATGCGATAGGGCATCCCTACTTGGCTTTCGCCGCATCATTCCGACTTTTGGTTTCAAAGCGAGAGCGCACCGTCTCGGCCGGGATGCCAAGGCTCGGCTTGTTCATCAGCTCGTCGTAGCGCGCCGGGATCTCCTCATTGAGCCAGCGCTCGCGGGCCGCCTCATGATCCTCCAACAGCCGTAGGCCTGCACGGACGACCTCGCTGGCGTTGTTGTAGCGGCCGGATTCCAGCTGCTTCCTGACAAACTCCTCGTAGTGGCTTCCAAGCGCAACGTTGGGCATGGCTTTCCTTTCGTTATCATCAGTATGGGGTAGTCGTTCCGTTGTGACAATAGATATCAATCTTAGCCTAAGAATACGCGCGTGATAATTCCCGGTCGCCCTTGCCTTGCAACCTTTGTCGGTTAAGTAGGGATTTCCGGCGAATAGAAGGAGAGCCGCATGACTGTCTGGCGCCCACCGCAGCAGATCAGGGTGAAGGTGATGCCTTGTATGGAGGCAAGACCGGCTGCTCGCCGCGGAAGTGGAGGATGACGGCGGCCGCATCAAGGGCATTCGCCCGCTCGGCGGCTCGATCGAATTCGGCGAGACGCGCGAAGAGGCCCTGCAGCGCGAATTCCGGGAGGAGCTCGAGACGGCGATCCGCATCGTCGGCCCCTGGCATCTCCTCGAAAACATCTTCGAACATCATGGCGCAACCGGTCATGAATATATCTTTGCCGCCGATATCGAACTGGCCGATGCATCGCTCTATGAGCGCGATGAAATCCGCTATTCCGAACTCGACGAGACGGGGACGACGGCACGCTGGTTCGGCCGTGACATGGTGCGCGATGCCGACATCGATCTCTATCCGACAGGGCTGGAAAAGGTGCTGTCACGCTGGCGCGATTGAGCCCGAGAAGGCGTTTTCGCGAAGCTGATTTTCTGCTCGCCAAACTTTGATCGCCGGTTCCCCCGCCATAGGGAACAAGCAATGCCGGATTGCTGTTATCATCGCATCGCTGAAATCAGAAGGAATAGCATCATGCGCAGGTTTATTGCAGCAGCGACGATCGCTCTCCTCAGCCTCTCCGCCCCGGTTCTTGCCCAGTCGAATATGGGCATGGATGCCAGCGGCCGGATCGACGGCACGCCGCCGCTTGGCACAGCACCAGGCGTCGAAACCCAAAGCGGGCTGGTCATTCCCCTCGACTCGATCGAAACCGGCAGCGTCGACAACGGCGCCCCGAGCGGACGGGTCGATTGGGCGCGCTGCCCGCCGCGCAAGGCCCGTGGCGCGCTTGCCCCCGAAGGCGGCAATAGCGGCGCCTCCGTCAGCGCGGCCTGCCGCGATCGATAATACTGGAGCGTTCTATTTGCCGTCCTTGCCGTTGCGATGCAGCAGGACGCCAAGTTCATGCCATTGCCGCCCGTCGCGCTCGATGAGGCGATCGGCGCAGGCTGGTCCCATGCTGCCCGGGGTGTAAGCGTCGGGCGTGCTCGGGTCCTTCGCCCAGACATCCAGGAAGGGCTGCACCGCCGCCCAGCCGGCCTCGATGCCGTCGGCGCGCTGGAACAGCGTCTGGTCGCCGATGAAGAGATCGTAGAGCAGCGATTCATAACCGGTGGTCTTGCCGATATCGAATTTGTCGGCATAGCGGAAATCGAGTGAAACCGGCGTGGTATCGACCGAAAGCCCCGGCGACTTGATCGAGATTTCCATGCTCATGCCCTCGTCCGGCTGCACCTGGATCACCAGCCGGTTCGGCGGCAGGCGGCGGTTGACCTCGGTCTCGCGGAACTGCGCGAAGGGCACCGGCTGGAAGGTGATGACGATCTCGGTGTCGCGCGCCGTCAGCGCCTTGCCGGTCCTCAGGTAGAAGGGCACGCCCGCCCAGCGCCAGGTATCGGCGTAGAGCTTCAGCGCCACATAGGTTTCCGTCCGGCTGTCGGGCGAAACGTCCTTGCTGTCGCGATAGGCCGGAAGCTCGGCACCGTTGAGCGGGCCTGCGCCATAGGCGCCGCGCACGCCATGCGTCTTCGCCTCCTCGGGCGTATAGATACGCAGCGCCTTCAGCACCTTGCTCTTCTCGTTGCGGATCGCCTCGGCGTCGAAACTGTTCGGCGGCTCCATGGCAATCATCGCCAGCAGCTGGAAGAGATGGTTCGGCACCATGTCGCGTAGCGCGCCTGTCGCATCGTAGAATTTGCCGCGGCTGCCGACATCGACGATCTCGGCGGCAGTGATCTGCACATGGTCGATATAGCGGCTGTTCCACAGCGACTCGATGATCATATTGGCAAAACGCGCCGTCATCAGGTTCTGCACCGTCTCCTTGCCGAGGAAATGATCGAGCCGGTAGACTTGGCTTTCGCCGATCTGGGCGAGAATCTGCGTGTTGAGTGCCCGCGCCGAGGCGAGATCGGTGCCGAACGGTTTTTCGATGGCGACGCGGCGGAATGTGCCGTCCTTTTCATCGGTCAGCCCATGCGCGGCGAGTTTCTCGACGATCGAGCCGAAGAAGGACGGCGGCACCGCGAGATAGAAGGCGGCATTGGCATCCGGCCCCAGCCGCCTGCCGATCTCGAGGAAAATATCGTCCTTGGTGAAATCCCCCGCCATATAGGAAATGCGCCGGCGCAGGCTCTCCCAGGCTTCGTCCTTTTGCGTCTGTTCCGCGCCGCTTAGATGCTTTAGGAATTCGTCGAGCCGTCCGCGCAAAAATTCGTCGTCGCCCGGCTCGATGCCGATGCCGAGAATGTGGAGATCTTCACCGACAAGACGGCCGCGCGTCAGGTTGATGATCGCCGGCACCAGCAGCCGGCGCGTCAGGTCGCCGGTGGCGCCGAAGATGACGAGGGTGACCGGCGGGGTAGGGGTAGCGTCCATATGTGTCATCTCCGATACTTTTCCGGCCGACTATAATGCGCGCCGGTTTCGCCGCAACATATGAGAGCGAGGGATAACAGGCATTTGACAGCATGCGGGGCCTGCCCCTCATCCGCCTGCCGGCACCTTCTCCCCGCTTGCGGGGCGAAGGGGACATGTTGCACCCGCTTGCCCAAATCTCGATGCTGCGTTTGGCACGTCCCCTCTCCCCGTCAAAACGGGGAGAGGGTTAGGGTGAGGGGCAGCCATTGCACAAGCCGAGCATGTCGGAGGCAGCCGCTTACCCCTTCACCGCCACCATGAAAATCCTGGGAAACCGCAGCAGCACCCGCCCGTCCGACATCTTCGGATAAGCCTTTTCCACCCGCGCGAGATAATCCGCCAGAAAGGCCTCGCGATATTCCTCGCCGGCCCGGGTGAGATAGGGCATCAGCCCGGTTCCCTTCACCCATTCGACGATCGCTGCCGCATCCGCCATCGGGTGATTGTAGATGGTGTGCCAGATATCGACGCGCGCGGCCTTGGCGATCAGCCTGGAATAATAGGCGGACGGCGCAGGCAAGCCCTTGCGGCGCACGCTCTTTCCCTCGAAGGCGCTCTTCCAGGGGCCGCTATTCGCCGCTTCCTCCATCAGGAGATGCGTGGGTTCGCCGAGATTGTCGGGCATCTGCACCGCCAGCACGCCGCCCGGGGAAAGCCCGTCCATCAGCCGGTCGAAAATGTCGAGATGATCGGGCAGCCATTGGAAGACGGCATTGGCAAAGAGCAGATCGGCGGGCTCGGTCGGCTGCCAGCTGCCGAGATCAGCCTCGACAAAGGCGGTGCCCGGAAGCCGCTT
This sequence comes from Rhizobium sp. BT03, assembly GCF_030053155.1. Lineage (NCBI taxonomy): Bacteria > Pseudomonadati > Pseudomonadota > Alphaproteobacteria > Hyphomicrobiales > Rhizobiaceae > Rhizobium > Rhizobium sp. BT03. The sequence continues at coordinate 1,380,484 of NZ_CP125640.1, read as the reverse complement.
GCGGGCTGCCTCCAGCATGTTGAGATCGCTGTCGAGGCCCGAGACGCCTTGCGCACCATAACGCTCGATGATGAGCTCGGTCGAATTGCCCGGCCCGCAACCGAGATCGACGGCGCGGCGGATGCTCTGCAGCGGCACCTGCGCCAGAAGGTCGCGTGCCGGTCGCGTGCGTTCGTCCTCGAATTTCACATATTGGCTGGCGGACCATGCCATGGCGGTACCTCCTGAGGTCAGGCCACATCTTCCCTGTGGCGGATACGGATCTTGTCGATTTGCGGCCGTGGGGGCTCGATGATCTCAGGCGAAGCAGGCGACGCAACCGTCACTCCGCAGACACAAGTATCTTGTCCACACGCCTGCCGTCGAGATCGATGACTTCGAAGCGCCATCCATCTCTGGTGAAACTCTCGCCCAACTCCGGCAGATGTTTCAGCTCTTCCAGCACCAGGCCGGCCACAGTCTGATATTCGAGATCGTCATCGAGCTTGAGGTTCAGGAACTCGGCAAATTCGTCGATCGGCGTCCAGCCGGACACCAGGTAGGAACCGTCGTCGCGGCGCGCGATGGCCTGCTCGTCGACCGGCCCCTCCTGGAGAGCGCCCATGATCGCTTCCAGAATGTCGCCTGAGGAAACGATCCCTTCGAAATGGCCGTACTCGTCAAAAACCAGCACCATGTGGACCGGCGATCTCCGGATGGCTTCAATCACGTTGATGGCGGTGGCAAGGTCTGAAACGACAGGCACGTCCTGCGTCAGAGCCTTGATATCGGCACTGCCGTGTTCGGACATCGAGTCGTAAAAGTCCTTGACCGGCAGGATGCCGATCACCTCGTCCGAACTGCCCTTGCGAACGGGCAGCCGGGACCGTTTCGTCCGGTGCAGCTGCGCGCGGATTTCATCGAGGCTGTCGTCGATATCGATAATTTCGACGTCGCGCCGGGGCGTCATCAGCGCCCGGGCGGTGCGGTCCGCCAGCCGCATCACGCCTGATATCATCGCCGACTCTTCGCTTTCGATCACGCCGGCCGACTGCGCTTCGGCGAGAACGGTTTTGATCTCTTCGTCGGAGACGTTGTCGCCGACTTTGCCTGTTTGGCCCAGCAGCTTCAGCACAAGATTTCCGGAGGCGTTCAGCAGCCAGACGAGCGGCAGCGCAATTTTGGAAAGCACCGCCATCGCCGGCGCGACCTTCGCCGCAACGGCTTCGGGTTCCCGCAGCGCGATCTGCTTGGGAACAAGTTCGCCGACGATCAGGGAAAGATAGGTGATGGCGACGACGACCGAACCGACGCCGACCGCGTCCGCGGCCGTCGACGACATCCCCTGCGTCACCAGCCAGCCCGCCAGGCGGCCCCCGAGCGTGGCCCCTGAGAAAGCGCCCGAGAGAACACCGACCAGCGTGATGCCGATCTGAACCGTGGAGAGAAAGCGGCCGGGGTTTTCGGCAAGTTTGATGGCTTGCGCCGCCCCCTTGCTGCCATTGTCGGAGAGAACCTTCAGGCGGGCTGTCCGAGAAGACACGACAGCCAACTCAGACATGGCGAGCACACCATTGAGGATGGTGAGAAACGCCACAATTCCAATTTCCAGAAACACAGGGACCCTATTCGTTGAGGTTTCAATGCCACGTCGACGAGGCAACGCGGCGCGGCGTTCGAAGAGGCGCTATATCAGCATCGCCCATCGTCGTTCCATCATCGCGGTAACATCTGGAGCATGTCTCGCAAAACTGTGCTGCGGTTTTGCGATAAAGACATGAAGGATCGCGACACGCTTCTGGCGGCCCGTCATTCGCAATGATCTGGAAGAAGGCTGCTCCCTTCGGGATATACCCAAGGCGAGGCGGAGGTCATCGCGCCGTCTACAGCGGTCGCCACCTTCCTCGGTCGGGAAATCCCGGCTGGAACGGGCAGAGCTTGTACTGGACGGGTCGCTGTCGGGCATGTCGCAATTTTGGCGGTGAAACGGTGCCGGCGCAAGAGGCACCGGGCAAAATTCATTCTACCGCATTGATGTGACAGTTTCGAAAAGGACGGCGGGCCCACATTTCGGCTGGCAATCTCAGGGGAGTTTTTCGCATTTCTGCATGATACCGAACCGCTCGAAACGGTCCGGCATCATGTATCTGCGCATCAAGCCGCCAGGATGGTAATCCCGTAGGCATTGGCGGCCGCCGTCATGCGGGCGATGGTCTCCGCCGAAGGGCTGGCCTTCGGAGGCTCCGTCGCGCCTTCCGCTTCGATGAATTCGGCCATGTCGCGATCGACGATCGCGGAAAAGATTGCCGGGGCGGTCCCGCGATTGGAATAGCCGTGCACCACGAAAGGCGGGATGCTGACGATGTCGCCGGCATGGGCCTCGATCTCTTCAGGGCCGTTGTCGGTCAGCCGCCAGATCGTTAGCCGCCCCTGAAGGATGCGGAACACCTCGGGGCTCGCATGCGAATGTTTCGGCGTCCGGCTGCCTGATGGTACGGTGACGTCGAAAATGCTGAGCCAGTTTCCGCGGATACGAACCCGTCGCTCGACCCGGTCGCCGAGGACGAAGAAGCGCTTCGCGTCGTCGCTGGCATGCGTTTTCACAAATGAGTTGGACATCATGTCTCTTTCTTCTTCTTGTTGGCTTTTTCTTGCGGACGCAGCCGTTAGGCCTTTGCGCCGTCTTTGGCAACCATCGCAATATGCACGTCGGGAAACCAATGGCCCCGATATCGGTGCGGCGGGACGTTTTCGCAAGACCTGCCAGGCGGTGGCAAGGGCTGGTTGTTCGCTCCGCCTGCCCTTACCATGCGTTCGTGCCAAAGCGGGAAGCCCGAGAGGGATTGGCTACGTTACAGCTTGGCTCCGTCTTCTCCCCAGCGGGGGTCCGAAGGACGGGTCGAGACCTGTGGCTCGACCCGTCCTTCGGACCCCCGCTGGGGAGAAGCGGAATCGTGGCAGCGCCTTGGTTCCCTCTCACGCTTGTCACAGGCGAGAGGGCAGAACTCCCTCACGAAAACCGCGTAATCACGCTGATCCCCGTGGCCTCCGCCTTGTCGAGTGCCATCAGCGCCGGCACGGCCTCCTCGAGGCTGACGCGGCGGCCGATCAGCTTCTGCGGGGCGATCTTGCCGGCTGCCAGCATCGACAGCATGGCGTCGTAACGCCAGGCCTGCATGCCGTGGCTGCCGTAGATCTCCAGTTCGTTGCTGATCACTTGGGCCATCGGGATCTGCGGCGTCGCGTATTCGCCGAGCATCAGCCCCACCTGCACATGCCGGCCGCGGCGGCGCAGATTCTTGATCGAGTTGAAGCAGGTGGCGGGGTGGCCGAGCGCGTCGATCGAGACATGCGCGCCGCCCTTGGTGATCTCGCGCACCGCCTCGGCCACGTCGGCAACCCTTGAGGCATTGACCGTCGCCACCGCGCCGCATTCCCTGGCGAAGGCGAGTTTCTCCTCCGATATGTCGATGCCGATCGCGTTGGCGCCGAGCGCCGTGGCGATCATGATCGCCGACAGGCCGACCCCGCCGCAGCCATGCACGGCAATCCATTCGCCTGGCCCGGTGCGCGCCTGATCGGCAACCGCGCGGAACGAGGTGGCGAAGCGGCAGCCGAGGCTTGCTGCCGTCGCATCGTCGATCGTGTCGGGGAGGTGCACCAGATTGGTGTCGGCATAATCGATCGCCACATATTCGGCGAAAGAACCCCAATGGGTGAAGCCCGGCTGAAACTGGTTCGGGCAAACCTGCTGGTTGCCGGAATGGCACTCCCCGCAATGGCCGCAGCCGGAGACGAAGGGCACGGTCACCCGGTCGCCGACCTTGAAACGCACCACGCCGCGGCCGGTGGCGACGACCTGCCCGGCAAGCTCGTGTCCCGGCACATGCGGCAGGCGGATATCGGGATCATGTCCCATCCAGCCGTGCCAGTCGCTGCGGCAAAGCCCGCTGGCGCCGACCGATATGACGACACCGTCCTCGGAAGGCGTCGGATCGGGCAGGGTGCGGATCTCGGGCGCCTGTTCGAAGGCTTCGTAATACATGGCTTTCATCGGCGTCTTCCTTTGCTGCTGTCCCGCGATTTTTCCTTATGATCGCACGCGGCAGGCCGCCGTTCCAACATCCCATTCCATCATTTTTGCTGATGCACCCATCGCTGAAGGCGTGGGCGTCGCGCACGAATATTGCGGGCCGGACCCGTCCTCCGGCATTTTCTTGCTTCCGCATTTCCCATCCGGATTTGTCCTTGACCCCGCTCGCTGCGGCGGTTTTTGCTTCCGAGCTTTACAGGGGAGGGCAGCATGGCCGTCGATACATCACCGCGTTCAACCACCTGGACTCATGTCGACGGGGAGTGGCTCCCCGGCAATCCGCCGCTGATCGGGCCGACCTCGCATGCGATGTGGCTCGGCTCCACGGTTTTCGACGGCGCCCGCTGGTTCGACGGCATCGCCCCGGATCTCGACCTGCATTGCCAGCGCATCAATCGCTCGGCGCTTGCCATGGGGTTGAAGCCAGTGAAATCGGCCGAGGAGATCGCGGCACTCGCTTGGGAAGGCGTTGCGAAATTCGATGGCGCGACGGCAATCTACATCAAGCCGATGTATTGGGGCGAACATGGTTCGCCCGGCAGCATCGTTTCCGTCGATGCTGAATCGACCCGCTTTGCGCTCTGCCTGTTCGAGGCGCCGATGGGCGGCCATGGCGGCACCAGCCTCACCGTCTCGCCCTATCGTCGGCCGTCGCCTGAGACGGCGATGACCGAGGCGAAGACCGGCTCGCTCTATCCGAACAGCGGCCGCATGATCGCCGAGGCCCGCAGCCGCGGCTTCGACAATGCCTTGGTGCGCGATCTCAACGGCAACGTCGTCGAGACCGCCTCATCGAATGTCTTCCTGGTGCGCGACGGCGTGGTGATGACTCCGGCCGCCAACCGCACCTTCCTCGCCGGCATCACCCGCGCCCGCGTCATCGGCCTGTTGCGCAAGGCCGGTTTCGACGTCGTCGAAGCAACCCTCTCCGTCGAGGATTTCCTCGCCGCCGACGAAATCTTCACCACCGGCAACTACTCCAAAGTCGTCGGCGTCACCCGCCTCGACGACCGCAACCTCCCGGAAGGCCCGGTCACCCGCAAGGCGCTGGAGCTCTACATGAACTGGGCCCACGGCAGAAGCGAGAGCGAAGAGTGAGGAATGGTCCCGCGCAGCGGGAGCAATCGATCCAGTGAATTTGCAGTGGCGAACGCTCGGAGCGCAAGCGCAGGGCTGGCGCGGTCGTTCCCCTTGGAGCCATCTGCAAAGCCACCAATGACAACTTCAAACCGATGGGGCGTCACCGGTACTCATCTCGCCTGTAGAAATTGCCGTAGAGGTGCGTCAGCACCGAATTGGATGCCAGTTTATCTTCATCGCTGTCGCTATAAACATGTTTGTGTGGATCGCCTTCGCTGTAAATGAGAGCGACGAAATGATTGAGACCCACGCCGGCGATTCCCGTCGAAACGTCGCGCGCATCGATGATGGCAAACTTTGGACTGTTCTGTGAAGAACCGCTCGTGGCAGCGGCTTCGAAACTCGATTTATTGAAAATGGCGTACCACAGCCAAGGATCGAAGAGTGGCACGGTGACGATCGTTCCAAAGCAAACCGGAACAATGATGATGGCGATGAAGCTACTCGCCATCCCACGGAAACGACGACTATATTGGGCAGCAATGGCGCTGACAAACCAAACGAGCAGTATGCCCACGATCAAAAGAGCGAGCAGCAGACCTCCCAACAGATCAAAGACACCTCGTAGCCCATCGGCAAAACCAAGCGGCCAAAAATCCAAGGCGCGATCGTAGGCGGCATATGCGGTGCCAAGAAAAGCGGCGATGACCATTCGCCGAACATTCCAAATGTCTATGTGCTCAACCGACACAGTCACCTCGTTGTTTTTTAACGTCGAATGATGTCCAGCGAAGTCGAGGCATTTTGATGTCCGATCGGCATTGCTGCCGAGCTCTGCTGTGTTGAATTGCCCCTCACGTCATCCACTTCCGATGCTCCGCAAATCTCTCCGCAAGCAAGTCGATGAACAGCCTTACCTTGGTCGCCAGATGGCTACGGTTGGGATAGACGGCGTTGATGCTGAATTCGACCGGGCGGTAGTCCGGCATGATCTTCACCAGCCGTCCTTCGGCGATGTCGTCGAAGACCACGAAGCTCGGCGCCAGGAAGATGCCTTTTCCGTTCAGCGTCAGGAAACGCAGCATCTCGGCGCTGTTGGAGACGGCGTTACCGCCGATCTTGACACTTTCCTGCCGGCCTTCGCCATCCTCGAAGCGCCATTCCTCGCCATAGGGGTAATAGGCATATTGCAGGCAATTGTGATCGGCGACCTCGGCCGGTTTTTGCGGCATCGGATGGCTTTCGAAATAGACCGGCGAGCAGACGAGCACATGACGCCAGGGCGTCAGCTTGCGCGCGACGAGCGATGAATCCGGTGGCGGCACGGTGCGGATCACCAGATCGTAGCCGTCCTCGATCATGTCGACCATCCGCTCGCCGATGCTGAAATCGAGCGCGATCGACGGATAAAGCTCCATATATTCGCTGACGACGGGCAGCAGGAAGCGCACGATGGCGCTGCTGGTATAGACCTTCAGCGTGCCGCGCGGCGTGGTGCTGAGTGCGCCCGCCGTCCGGTCGGCCTCGTCGAGTTCTGCAAGGATCTGCGAGGAGCGTTCGTAGTAATATTTGCCGGTTTCCGTCAGGCTGACCTTGCGCGTCGTGCGGTTGAGGAGCCTGACGCCGAGCCGATCCTCCAGCGATTGCACGTGATTGCCGACCATGGTGACCGACATGTTGAGCCGGCGCGCGGCGGCGGAAAAACCGCCGCATTCCACCACGCGGCCAAAGACTGTGAGGCTTGTCAGCCGATCCATATTGCCCTCGGATTATCCGCTGAGAGTTGATGATCCTTCCCGATTTAAGCAGATTATCACAATGAACGGCAGGGTGCATTGTCCCTTCAATCGAACAGGCCTCTCAACGGGGCCGGCATTGAAGGAGAAACATGATGGTTGAGTTACCGCGCAAGGATGTTTTCGAAAGCGCCAAAGAGGCCGAGTTGATCGTGGCTGAAGAAGCCGCCAGGGCGCCGGCCGCCGAGGCGCCTCCTGTGCCGCTCGCCGAAGCCCCGGTTGCGCAAGCGCCGGCGAGGACCGGCCGCAGGATCGTCAAGCGCGTGGTCATCGCCGCGGCACTGCTTGCCGGCGTCGCCCTATCAGGCGATTTCGGCTACCGCTATTGGACGGTCGGCCGCTTCATCGAATCCACTGACGATGCCTATGTGAAGGCCGATTACACCACCGTTGCCCCGAAGGTCGCCGGCTATATCAGGCAGGTGCTGGTCAACGACAACGACCCGGTCAAATCAGGCCAGGTTCTCGCCCGCATCGACGACCGCGACTTCCAGGCCGCGCTGTCGCAGGCGAGGGCCGCCGTGAAGGCGGCCGATGCTGCGATCGCCAATATCGACGCCCAGATCGCCCTGCAGCAGTCGGTCATCGGCCAGGCCAAGGCGACGATCGATGCATCGCAGGCGTCGCTGGATTTTGCCGTTTCCGATGCCGCCCGCTCGGCCCGGCTGATCAGCAGCGGCGCCGGCACGCAATCGCGCGCCGAACAGAGCCAGTCGGCCCGCGACCAGGCTGCCGCCGCCGTCGAGCGCGACCGGGCGGCTCTCGTTGCGGCCGAGAACAAGGTGCCGGTGCTCAACAGCCAGCGTCAGCAGGCTGCTGCCGAGCGCGACCGGGCGGCCGCAGCCGCGCATCAGGCCGAACTCAACCTGTCCTATACTGATATCGTCGCCGCCGTTGACGGCACGGTCGGCGCCCGTTCGATCCGCGTCGGCCAATATGTCACCTCGGGCACGCAGCTGATGGCCGTCGTGCCGCTGCATGCCGTCTATGTCGTCGCCAATTTCAAGGAGACGCAACTGACCCATGTCCGCCCCGGCCAGCCGGTCGAGATCAAGGTCGACAGCTTTCCCGACATGGCGATCAGAGGCCATGTCGACAGTGTTTCGCCGGCGAGCGGCCTGGAATTCTCGCTGCTGCCGCCTGACAACGCCACCGGCAACTTCACCAAGATCGTCCAGCGCATCCCGGTCAAGATCGTCATCGACGACGAGGCGCTGAGCGGCCTGTTGCGCTCCGGCATGTCGGTCGAACCCGAAATCGATACCAAGGCTGCGCAGACCTCTGCGGCCGAGGAGGGATTATCCCGCCACGCCGGATAATTCTTCCGCCTTTTCCCGAATGATCACCATCATTCCCAAATGATCACGATCATTCCGGAATGATCACCCGAACCCCCGTCATGAGAAGGTTTTCCGTGAGAACCGGAAAGAGATCAGCCATGGCCACCCTTCAGATCGCCGCAAACAGCAATTCGCTCACGCGCCCCGCCGCGGCGGCGCCCGCCCAATCCGCCGCCATCAGCCCGGTCCGCATGTGGATGGCCGTCGTCGGCTCGACGCTCGGCGCCTTCATGGCGGTCCTCAACATCCAGATCGTCAACGCCTCGCTTGCCGATATCCAGGGCGCTATCGGCGCCGGCACGGATGACGGCGGCTGGATCTCGACCTCCTATCTGATCGCCGAGATCGTCGTCATCCCCTTGAGCGGCTGGCTGACCCGGGTCTTCTCGCTGCGCAATTACCTGCTCGTCAACGCCATCCTCTTCCTGATCTTCTCCGTCGCCTGCGCCTTTGCGGCCAATCTGCAGCAGATGATCGTCCTGCGCGCTATTCAGGGTTTTTCCGGCGGGGTGCTGATCCCGATGGCCTTCACCATCATCATCACCCTGCTGCCCAAGGCGAAGCAGCCGATCGGCCTGGCGCTTTTTGCCCTTTCGGCCACCTTCGCACCGGCCATCGGCCCGACCATCGGCGGATATCTCACCGAGAACTGGGGCTGGGAATATATTTTCTATGTCAATCTGGTGCCCGGCGTGCTGATGATCGGCCTGCTCTTTGCCTCGCTCGACCGGGCGCCGATGAACCTGAAGCTGCTTTCCAAGGGCGACTGGCCCGGTATCGTCACCATGGCGATCGGTCTGGCCGCCCTGCAGACCGTGCTGGAAGAGGGCAACAAGGAAGACTGGTTCGGCTCCGACTTCATCCTGCGCCTGTCGGTTATATCAGCCGTCTCGCTGACGCTGTTCTTGGTCATCGAGCTGAAGACGGCCCAGCCGCTGCTGAACCTGCGTCTGCTGCTGCGCCGCAATTTCGGCTTCGGCATCGTCGCCAATTTCCTGCTCGGCATCGCGCTTTATGGTTCGGTCTTCGTGCTGCCGATCTATCTCGCCCGTATCCAGGGCTATAATTCCGAGCAGATCGGCATGGTGCTCGCATGGACAGGCATCCCGCAGCTACTGCTGATCCCGCTGGTGCCGCGCCTGATGAAGCGTTTCGACGTCCGCCTGCTCATCGTCGTCGGCTTTGCCCTGTTTGCCGTCTCGAACTTCATGAACGTGCATATGACCGGCGATTATGCCAGCGACCAGCTGTTCTGGCCGAATATCGTGCGGGCCATTGGCCAGGCGCTCGTCTTCACGCCCCTTTCGGCGATCGCCACATCAGGCATCGAGCCGGAAAATGCCGGCTCGGCGTCATCACTCTTCAACATGATGCGCAATCTCGGCGGCGCGGTCGGCATTGCCTCACTGCAGACTTTCCTGTCGAAGCGCGAACAGTTCCACTCGAACATCCTGACCAATTCGGTCTCCGTCTTCGAGGAGGCCACCCGCGATCGTGTCGCGAAGCTGACGGCCTATTTCATGAACCACGGCGTCAGCGATCAGGCGCTCGCCGGCCACAAGGCCGTCGTCGCCATCGCTCTCAAAATACGCCGGCAGGCCAATATCATGGCCTTCAGCGACGCGTTCTTCCTGCTCGGCGTCGCCCTCGTCGTCGCTCTGCTTGCGATCCTGCTTCTGAAGAAACCCGGTCAACTCGCGGGCGGCGGCGCCCACTAGCGCCGCCTGGCTCAAGGAGAAGAAGCCATGACAACCGCGATCTATGCTCCAACCGCCGAACGGCAGACCGATGCCGTCGGCACCCGCGCGCTGCTTGCCATCATCGAATGGCTCTCCGGCGACGAATGCCATGCGCTCGACGAAGCAGGCCTCGTCTCCGGCCTCGGCCGCCGGCTTCAGGCGCTCGGTCTGCCGGTCGATCGGCTGACCCTGCATCTGATGACGCTGCATCCCGAGCTCGTCGGCCGCACCATTGCCTGGGCGCCGGGCGAACCGGTCGAGATCCACGACCGCGAACATGGCGCGCGGGCCGCGATAGCAAACACGCCGCTGCGCAAGGTCATGGAAACCCGGGAACCGCTGGTCGTCGGCCCTGGCGAAAGCGTGCACGGCCGCTGGCAGCATATCGACGTCTTCGCCGATCGCGGGCTGATGCAGCTTGTCATCGCGCCGCTCTGCAACATCGACGGGCCGGTCGGCGCCGCCGTCTTCGCCACGAGGCGGCCGGTCGGCTTCACAGCCTCCGAACGTCAGGTGATCGAGCGCATTCTGCCGGCGCTGCGCAACACCAGCGAGCTGCGTATTCTTCGTCAGGTCGAGCTCAGCCTGCTCGATACCTATGTCGGCCCGCTGACCGCAAGCCGGATTCTGGCCGGCCGCATCCGCCAGGGCGAAATCGAATCGATGGAGGCCGCCCTGCTGCTCTGCGATCTGCGCGGCTTCACCGAGCTGTCGAATAAACTCCCCGGCAGCACCGTGCTTGGGCTGCTCAACGCCTATTTCGACCGGGTCGTCCCGGCCATTACCCGGGAAGGCGGCGAAGTGCTGAAATTCATGGGCGACGCCGTGCTTGCCTTCTTTCCCGGCTACGCTGCGGCCCATGCCTGCGGCGCAGCCCTGGCATCGGCCCGCGCCATCCTCGATGAGATCGACCGCTTCCAGTACGACGGCATCGGCGTGAAGGCCGGCATCGCCCTGCACTACGGCGAGGTCAGCTACGGCAATATCGGCTCCGGCCGGCGTCTCGACTTCACCCTGATCGGCCGCGACGTCAATCTGGTCAGCCGCATCCAGACCGCCTGCAGTGAATTGGGCGCGGTCTTGCTGATGTCTGCGCCGTTCCGCGAGAAAGCCGGGGCAGGGGATGTGGTGTCGGTCGGGCCGCATGGGCTGAAGGGGTTTGCCGATCCGGCGGAGCTGTTTACGATCATGCGGTAGGTGTAAGCGCCCACCCCCTCTGCCCTGCCGGGCCCGCGGCTCGCCCGGGCCCGGCAGGGCAGAGGGGTGCTGCACCCGCCGAGATACCAAACCCCCACTTGCATAAAATGCATGGCAGGTCTGCCCGAAACGGCTTCGTCTTCCCCCATCTTTTCGCCATAGTGGCGCCGGAATTCCGTAAGCCGGGAGGAGGAGCTTATGACTGTGCTGTTCGACGAACAAGGCGAGATCATTCGCGAACTGGGTGTCGCCGCCGAGATCGATCCCGAGCGGGAGATCGAACGGCGAACTGCTTTCCTCAAGGATTATCTCGTCGGCTCGGGCATGCGCGGCTACGTCCTCGGCATCAGCGGCGGCGTCGATTCGCTGACGGCGGCTTTGCTGGCTCAGAAGGCCGTGCGCGAGCTGCGTGACAGCGGCCATGCGGCCGAATTTATCGCCGTACGCCTTCCCTATGGTGTCCAGGCGGACGAGGCCGATGCGGATAGGGCGCTTGCAACGATCGGTCCCGACCGCTCGATGGTGGTCAACATCAAGGCGGCGGCGGATGCGATGCTGGCCGCCGCTCAAGATGGCGGCCTTGCCTTTGCCGATGCCGGCCGGCAGGATTTCATCCTCGGCAACATCAAGGCGCGCCAGCGCATGATCGCCCAGTTCGCCCTTGCCGGCGCGCTCGGCGGCCTCGTCATCGGCACCGATCATGCCGCCGAGGCGGTCATGGGCTTCTTCACCAAATTCGGCGATGGCGCCGCCGATATCCTGCCGCTCGCCGGCCTCAACAAGCGCCGCGTGCGCCTGCTGGCAAAGCGGCTCGGTGCGCCTGATGAGCTGATCTTCAAGGTCCCGACCGCCGATCTCGAAGACCAGCGGCCGCTGCGCCCTGACGAGGAGGCCTATGGCGTCAGTTATGACGAGATCGACGATTTCCTCGAAGGCAGGCCGGTCGGCGAGATCGCCCGCCGCCGCATCCTCGCCGCCTATCGGGCGACCGCCCATAAGCGCGCTCTGCCGGTGGCCGTCAACGCGCTCTGAGGGGCGCGCTCAGGGCTGTACCGGCGAACCCGTCCAGTCCGACGAGGCGAGATAGACATTCGGCGCGAAATAGACGCCGTCGACGTCGAAGGCCTGGAGATCTTCGGCCCGCAGCGCTTCGCGCACCTTCGGGCGGGCCGCCACACGGGCCATGAAAGCGTGCAGCGCCGGCCATTGCTTGAGATTGATCTGGGTCCAGGGCGTCCAGTTCAGGCAGACGAAGAGATAGGCGTCCGCCACGGTGAAGGCCTCGCCGGTCAGATAGGGTCCGGCAAAACGGCCGCTCAGCCAGGCAAGCCGCTTTGCGACCTGGGCGCGGATCTGCGCATGCACGCTGGCATAAGCCGGCTCGAACAGCAGCACCATCGGCTTGTGCAGTTCGGCGGAGATGAAATTCAGATAGGATTGCACCTCGTTGCGGCTGATATTGCCGACCTCGGGCAGCATCGCCGCACCTTGCGGCACGCTGTCGGCGAGGAACTGCGCGATCGCCGGTCCCTCGGTCAGCACCTTGCCGTCGTCGAGCATCAGCGCCGGCACATAGCCGTTGCCGTTGATGGCGAGATAGTCCTTGCCGTCGCTCGTCCGGTGGTTTTCCCTGTTGACCTCGACGAGCTCGATATCGAGCCCCAGCTCCCGGCAGACGATATGCGGTGAAAGCGAGCAGGCCGCGGCGTTCATATAGAGTTTCATGGCAATTTCCTCTCTCATGCAGGCAGTCGACGCCGCCTGTTCGATATCATTGAACATCTGTACTGTTTCGCATAAAATGGGCTTCGTCAAGAATTTAATGCGAAACGGTACAGAATATGAAGGATGAGAAGAAGCGCGGCCGCCCGAGGGGCTTCGACGCCAAGGCCGCACTTGGCAAGGCGCGGGACGTCTTCTGGGACCGGGGCTTTGCCGCCGCCTCGCTCGATAATCTGAGTGCTGCGACCAACCTCAACCGCCCGAGCCTCTACGGCGCCTTCGGCGACAAGGAGGATCTCTATCTCGATACGCTGGAAGGTTATCGGCAGGACGGCATGGATGCGCTCGCCGAAGCGCTCGATCCGTCGCTGCCACTGCGTGACAATCTCGCCCGCGTCTATGCCGGCGCATTGGCGGTCTATCTGCATGGTGCAACCGCTGCCCGCGGCTGTCTGCTGATCGGCACGGCGACCGTCGAGGCGGTCGAGCGCGAGCGGGTCCGCGAGGTGCTCGGCCGCAGCCTCAGCGATTTCGACGGCGAGATCGAAAAGCGCATGCGCCTCGCCGTCGAACGCGGCGAGCTTCCCGAGAGCGCCGATCCGCAGACGCTGGCAAGGCTCGCTTCCGCCGTCATGCATTCGCTCGCCGTGCGCGCCCGCGCCGGCGACAGCCGCGAGACGCTGGAGGCGATCGCCCGCTCAGGCGTCGAGCTGATCTGCGGCAGCGCGCGCAGTTGATCCCGATCCGGCCTCAGTCGTCCTGGGCCGCACCATCCAGGCATAGGCGGCGCCGGTAAGAAGCAGCACCGAGGTGCCGAGGAAAACCGCCCGCATGCCGATATGGCCGCCGACGAAGCCGCCGAGAATAGGGCCGGCCACCTGGCCGATATATTGCGAGGAGACGGACAGGCCGAGAATGCCGCCGGCCGCGCTGTCCGGCACGCTGTGGCGGATGACGGCGGTAATGCAGGGCAGGAGCCCGCCGAGGGCGGCCCCCATCAGGAAGCGCAGGATGATCAGCTGCCAGGAACTGGTGACAAAGGCCTGCGGGATCAAAAGCAGCCCGGCGAGGGCGAGCGCGCCGGATATGACCGGCCAGTGGCCGATCCTGTCGGCGAGCCTGCCGAGCCATGAGGCGGAAAGAATGCTGCCGAGCGCGGCGGCCGACATGACGAGCCCCGAGATCTTCGTCACTTGCGTTGCGACCGGCACGATCTGCGCGACATAGACGGTGATGATCGGCTCGATCGACATATTGGCGAACATCAACAGCATGCCCGTCGCCAGCATGGCGACGACGGGCCGTTTATCGGGAATGGATTTCCAGCCGCCGCTTGCCTTGGCCGCCTGTTTGCGGGCTGGCGACTTCTCCTCCTTGATCAGCAGGGCGGTGGCGAGAAAGGCGAGGAAGATCATCGCCCCGGCAGCGAGAAACGTGCCGCGGATGCCGATAACAGGCGGCAGCACCCCGCCGACCAGCGGCCCGACAAGATTGCCGGCCATGATGCCGCAAGAAAGCACGCCGAGCGCCCAGGCCGAGCGCTCCTTCGGCGTCTGCGTCGCCACCAGCACCATCGAGCCGGAGGAATAACCGCCGGCAAGCCCGACGAAGAGGCGCAGCGCCACCAGCTGCCAGACATTGCCAGCCATGCCCATCAGCGAGATCGCCAGCGTCATGCCGAGGCTGGCGCGCACCAGCATCAGCTTGCGGCCGTAAATGTCGCCGAGCCGCCCCCAGAGCGGCGCCACGAGGGCGGCGGCCAGGAAGGTGGCGCCATAGGCGATGCCCGACCATTGCACGATCGCCGCATGGTCGGCCACCCCGAGCTCCTCGACATAGAGCGGCAGGAAAGGCAGCAGCAGCGTCATCGCCACGATGGTGGTGAAGGAGCCGATCAGCGAGACGGCGAGGTTGCGCTTCCAGTGGATCGAGCCTGCCTTGACGCTCGCCGCGTCCAATTGCGTATCGGTCATTCCTTGCCTCGGCGTCGATCACGAGGCGCAATTGCGCCGAAACTGGATCATTTGAGGTAAATGGGCTAAACTGATTGCGTGATGCAATCGGTTAATCGGAGGATATTGCTATGAACGACATGAACGATATGCGCACGAGGCAGCAGACCGTCCGCGATCTCTACGCCGCCTATCTGGCTGACCGCAAGGATAAAGTCGGCGCCATGCTGACGGAGGATTTCACCTTCTCCAGTCCGCGTGACGACCATATCGACCGGGCGGCCTATTTCGAGCGCTGCTGGCCGAAGGAGCCGGTCTTCCGCGCCATCCATATCGAATTCCTGGCAGTCGATGGCGACGAGGCAGCCGTGCGTTACCGCGCCGAAAAATTGGAGGGCGGCAGTTTCGCCAACATGGAGAGCCTGCGCTTCCGGGATGAGAAGATCGCCTCCGTAGAGGTTTATTTCGGCCGCAATCTGTAGTCCGGGCGGTGCTGCTTAGAAGAGCCGTATCGCCGATGTCGCGATGATGACCATCGAGACAGCCACCATCAGCGCCCGCACCGGCAGCCGCTTGACCAGGATGGCGCCGAAAGGGGCGGCGATGACGCCGCCGATGATCAGGCCGATCGCCGAATTGAGCTCCGACCAGCCGAGCGTCAGGATGAAGGTCAGCGAAATCGTCAGCGTCACCGCGAATTCGGTGAAATTGGTCGAGCCGATCACCCGTTTCAGATCGTGGCCGCGCCCGACCAGCGTGCTGGTGACGACAGGTCCCCATCCGCCGCCGCCGATCGCATCGAGAATGCCGCCGCAAAAGCCGACGGGCGGCACGGCCCAGTCACGCACCTCGCGCTTGCCTGGCGGCCGAAAGGCCTTGTAGAGAATCAACAAGCCGATGGCGATCAGATAGGCCGACACGAAGGGCGCGATCACCTTGCCGTCGATATTGGCCAGCAGATAGGCGCCGATCGCCCCGCCGATCATGCCGGCCGGTGCGAGCCGCGCCACCAGCCGCCAGTCGACATTGCGATGATAGGCATGCGAGATCCCCGATGCGGCGGTCGTGAACATCTCCGTCACATGCGTCATGGCGCTGGCATTGGCCGCCGGCACGCCGAAGGCGAGAAGGCTCGTCGTCGACAGCACGCCGAAGGCCATGCCGAGTGCGCCATCGACGATCTGCGCACAGAAGCCCACCACGATGAAAAAGAAGATGTCCGATGTCATACGGTCCCCTCAGACGAACGGTAGCATCAGAATCCGCGATGCGGGAAAAATTCTGATGTCAGGCGGAAAGTCCGCGCTGCTTCAGCCGGACGATCTTGAAGAAGCCGTTCGGAAAGACCGGCAGAATCTCGGCAGCGGAAAAATCGCCGCGACGCTCGGCCCAGGCAATGATGCGGTGGATGCGGAAGGCGGAGGACCAGCCGATGTGACGCACGAGCGGCGCCACCGCCGCCTCGATTGCGCCCTGCAGGCCGGCGCCGTCGCCAAGCTTGCTGGCGAGGATGATCTCGCCGCCCGGCCGCAGCACCCGGGCGCATTCATCGAGCGCCCGCTCGGGCTCGGGGATGAGCGTGATGACGAAGGGCAGGCAAACCGCATCGAAAGACCGGTCGGCAAAGCTCAGCGCATGCGCATCCATCACCTCAAGCGCCTTGATATGCTGCAGCTTGTCGCGGCGCACCTTTTCGCGCGCCCGCGCGATCATGTGTTCGGAGATGTCGATGCCGGTCACCCGGCAGCGGCTGGGATAGTGGCCGAGCGTCAGGCCGGTGCCGACGCCGACTTCCAGAATATCGGTGCCGGCCGCAGCGGCGAGTGCGGCCAGCTTGCGATGGCCGTCACGCAGAATGCCGCGATAGACGCGGTCATAGACCGGCGCCCAGCGCCGATAGATTTTCTGCTGATCTTCCGCCCTGCCGCGAAGCTCTGTCATCCCGCACCCTCCTGAACCCCGTCCTCAACTCCTGAGGGTGGCGTCCGGTTCCGTTGGAAATGTGACTGAAGGCACATACTCGCAAAGCGGAGAGTGCCGACGCAGCCTATCTTGCCGGTGCGAGGCCAAGCTTTTTGGCGTCGAGCTCGCTGCCGATCTCGACGGTTTTCGTCTGCTTGTCGTACACGCAGATCTGCGCGACCAGGCCGTTGGCGCCCTTCGGCTTTCCCGTCACCAAAGCCAGTCCGAAATGGCTGGTGCCGAAGGGATCGACGCTGGCGGCAGGTTTGTCGATCGCGACAGCGGCCTTCTTGCACTTGGCCTCGACGTCGGCTGCCAGCTGTTTCCAGGCGTCGTCCGAAGAGGCATGTGCTGCGCCCGCGAGACTAATAAGCGCGGCAGTGGTCAGAAGCGGGATTATATTCCTGTTCATATTGATCTCCGTTGCGGTGTGTCGCCGGGAAGCGGTTTTCGGGGCGGGCATCCCGGGTGATTTTCCCGCCCGATTCCAGCCCGGTAACTGAGGCAAATTTTCCTCCGACGGATCGTTTTTTGACATTTCGCCGGTTGCCTCTCCTCCCTTCCCCTCCTATGTTCCGCCTCACCTGCCGATGACGCAATCTATTGCCAAGAGGAGATCTGACATGGCTTTCGAATTGCCTGAACTTCCCTATGATTACGAAGCACTTGCTCCCTTCATGTCGAAGGAAACGCTGGAGTTTCACCACGATAAGCACCACAAGGCCTATGTCGACAACGGCAACAAGCTCGCCGCCGAAGCCGGCCTTTCGGATCTGTCGCTCGAAGACGTCGTGAAGAAGTCCTTCGGCACCAATGCTGGCCTCTTCAACAATGCCGCGCAGCACTACAACCACATCCATTTCTGGAAGTGGATGAAGAAGGGCGGCGGCGGCAACAAGCTGCCGGGCAAGCTGGAAGCAGCCTTCGCCTCCGATCTCGGCGGCTACGACAAGTTCAAGGCCGATTTCGCCAATGCCGGCGCCACCCAGTTCGGCTCTGGCTGGGCCTGGGTTTCCGTCAAGAACGGCAAGCTCGAAATCTCCAAGACCCCGAACGGCGAAAACCCGCTCGTCCACGGCGCCACCCCGATCCTCGGCGTCGACGTCTGGGAACACTCCTATTACATCGACTATCGCAACGCCCGCCCGAAATACCTCGAGGCCTTCGTCGATAGCCTGATCAACTGGGATTACGTCCTGGAGCGCTACGAAGAAGCCACGAAGTAAGCGGGCCCGGACCAGCCGCCATGGGCGGCGATGTCTCAGCCTCTTTAAGTTCAGCACCCGGCGCCACAAACGCCGGGTGTTTCGTTTTATGCGCCAGTCGCGAAATCTTGAAATTTTGAGCGCCCAAAGATCGATGATGAAGCAGCTTCCCTTCAAGCCCGAAGCGGTCCTGTTCGACATGGACGGCTTAATTTTCGATACCGAGGCTTTGTATCGGGACGCCGTTATCAAGGCCGCTGAGGAAAACGGGTTTGATATCCCGGTGTCCGTCTATCTGGAAACGATTGGATTACCCGGCATGTCGGCCAGAGCGCTTTTGGGCCTGCATCTTGGCGGAGAGTTTCCCATCGAGGACGTGTGGAATCAAGCCTCGGATCGGTTCCGGACGATGGTTGCAACAGAGCTGCGCCTCAAGCCAGGGGTCATTGAAATATTGGACTGGCTGGAAGAAATTCAACTTCCGTGGGCCATCGTCACCTCCTCGGACCATGACACGGTGCTTAGCCATCTGCTGGCGGTGAATCTGAAGGATCGCTTTGCGCACATCATCGCCCGCGGAGACTATAGCGCGGGCAAACCTCATCCGGAGCCATACCTGAAAGCCGCAAGCCGGTTAGGGGTGAACCCCAGCCGTTCTGTTGCACTCGAGGATTCTCGCAACGGTGTGCTTTCGGCATCTCGTGCCGGTCTGATGACCATAATGGTGCCCGACCTCGTTCAGCCAACGCCGGATACCCAAAACCTATGCGCCTATGTCGCGCCAGATCTACACGACGTTCTTGCCGTTTTGATCAATGCGCTCCAGGTAAAATGAACAGGTCGGATCTGCAATCAAAGCTCGGGGATCTCGGCAGTTGACGCCGTTCGATCATGGTTTAGGACACCGTCACATTCCTGTCACCGGTCACTCCTAATCAGGCCCCATGTCTTCAGCCCCTTCTTCCCGCTTCCGCTTCGGCATCATCGCCGACCCGCAATATGCGGCAATCCCGCCGCATGCGGCCATGGACCGCTACTACGCTAACAGCCTCGCCAAACTCGCCGAGGCGATTGAGGTCTTCAACGGCGAGGAATTGAGCTTCGTCATGACGCTCGGCGATGTCATCGACCGCAGCTTCAAGAGCTTCGACGATATCCTGCCGGTCTATGGGAAGCTCCGGCACGAGGCGCTCTTCCTGCTCGGCAATCACGATTTCTCGGTCTCCGCGGGGCATCTCTCCGAAGTCGCCGCGCGCCTCGGCATGCCGTCGCCCTATTACAGCTTCCGCCGCCACGGCTGGCGCTTCATCGTGCTCGACGGCAACGAGGTCAGCACCTTCGCGCCGCCCGAAGGACATCCGCACCGCGCCCTGGCGGCACAGATGCTGGCGGAACTGCAGGCGAGGGGTGCCCGGAATGCCCATCGCTGGAACGGCGCGCTGAGCGACGAGCAGTTCGCCTGGCTCGGCGATGAGATCGCAAGCGCTGCTGCGGCCGGCGAGAAGGTGATCGTCATGAACCACTATCCGGTCTATCCCGCCGGCGAGCACGATATGTGGGACTGCGACCACATTGTCGCGCTGCTCGCCGCGCACGACAACGTCGTCGCCTATTTGAACGGCCATAACCACGCCGGAAATTACGGCAAGGTCGGCGCCTGCCACTTCGTCAATTTCAAGGGCGTGGTCGACACCGAGGCTGAAAACGCCTTCGCCATCGTCGAGGTCCATCCCGACCGAATCGAAATCCGCGGCTTCGGCCGCGAGGAGAGCCGGACGCTGGTTTATTAGGCTGGGATGGACTGTCGATAAAGGTCAGCCAGATGCTGCTTATGTCATGCTCGGCCTTTGCCGACTCTATGACAGAAATTGACTGAGATTGCGGGGGCCTCCCCGAAGAAGCGCCCAACCCGCCGACGGTGAGTTTGGCGGAACGCAACCCCACCCTCCGTCATCCTCGGCCT
Organism: Rhizobium sp. BT03; assembly: GCF_030053155.1. Classification (NCBI taxonomy): domain Bacteria; kingdom Pseudomonadati; phylum Pseudomonadota; class Alphaproteobacteria; order Hyphomicrobiales; family Rhizobiaceae; genus Rhizobium; species Rhizobium sp. BT03. Next base: position 1,360,456 of record NZ_CP125640.1, on the reverse strand, counting down.
TGAGCAGCCTTGAGCCGAGGATCCATGCCCGCTGCTGATGGAGGTCGGCGTGGATACTCGGGTCAAGCCAGGTCAAGCCCGAGGATGACGGAGGAGGGGGCAGATGTCGGCGGTCCTTTGGCGACGTCGAAGATGTGCCAGGTACGAAGCGCTTCCCCGGGGGCCGCATGGCGCTGATCTCCCGCTCGTGCCTCAAACGCTGCCAACCTGTTCGCATAAACGCCCACCTGTCACCCCGGCACAGCCTTCTCCGTCCACCCGCTCGTCCACAATTCCCGCAGCCTGTCGCCATCACCCTTGAAGAACTCGTCACGCGCCGCGCAATGCTCCACACGATCGCTGCGGAAATTACGGATCGCCTGGCGCAGTTCGCACCAGGCGACGATATTGGCGGTCTGCGAATAGTAGATCAGCGCGATCGGCTGGATCGTTCGCTCGCTCGCGCGGCCGAGTTCGTCGCGGTAGCCGAGCATCAGCTTGCATTCGTCGCGGATCGCCCGGCGCACGATCGCAAGGTCGAGGCCTGCCGGCTGTGCGATCGAGCCCCAGGCATAGAGTGCCTTGCTGTCCATCGCCTGGCGCAGCGGCGCCGGCACGGCGCCTGATATCTTCCGGTTGACCCGGCGCGCCGCCTGCTTCAGCTCTTCGTCGGCGGTGCGTTCGAGCAGCGCCAGCGACAGCACGATCGCCTCCATCTCCTCGATCGAGAACATCAGCGGCGGCAGGTCGAAACCCGGCCGCATGATATAGCCGATGCCGCGCCCGCCCTCGATCGGCACCCGCATCGCCTGTAGCGCGGCGATATCGCGATAGATCGAGCGCACCGTCACTTCGAGCGTCTCGGCCATCGCAGCCGCCGTCATCGGTTTTCTGGCCAGCCGCAGGATCTGAATGATCTCGAACAGCCGTGAGGCCTTGCGCATTTTGCCTCTCCCATCCCTCACGCTCCTGACAATACACTGTCAGTTGGGTTTGCGTATAGAGCCGCCTATCGGATTGAAATCAATCAGGGTCTTTCAAAACGGCCCATGGACCGACAAGGCGGTAACTGACATGAACTACCACGAAAACCTCTGGCTTTTCTTCACCCTTCTTTTCGGCATCATCATCGTGCCGGGCATGGATATGCTCTTCGTGCTCGCCAATGCGCTGACCGGCGGCGTCAGGCGTGGGCTGGCGGCGACAGGCGGCATCATGGCGGGCGGCGCCGTGCATTCGGCCTATGGGGCGGCCGGTGTCGGTCTGCTCGTCACCATGCTGCCGCAGCTTTTCAACGTGCTGCTCTTTGCCGGCGTCGCCTATATGATCTGGATCGGCATTTCGCTGATGCGCAGTTCGATCACCGTCGAGGCGGTCGGGCCCGGAACGGCGCGCTCCGGTTGGCGCGCCTTCCGCCAGGGTGCGGTCACCTGCCTCGTCAATCCGAAGGCCTATATCTTCATGTTCGCCGTCTATCCGCAGTTCCTGAGGCCGGAATTTGGCCCGGTCTGGAGGCAGGGCCTGATCATGGGCGCCATGACGGTGGCCACCCAGTTCGCCATTTACGGCACGCTGGCGATGACCGCCGGCCGCAGCCGCGATCTTCTCGTCGCCAATCCCGATGCCACGGCCTTCGTCGGTCGCTGCGCCGGGCTGCTGCTGGTTGCGGTTTCCGCCTTCAGCCTCTGGCAGGGGTGGAAAAGCGCCTGAATTGCCAAGGTCTATCACATTGTTTTTATGATGATCCGGCAAAACGTGACTGCCCGGAGGGCATGGATTTTGTCATGCTCCCGGTGCAGATTGGCCGTCGGCCGCCTTGGCCTTCAGAAAATTGGAGAGGAAATATGAATTGGAAAGCAGTAGCTGCCGCCGCAGCGATGGCCGGCATAGCCTTCGGTTCGGTGACCGCCGCCGATGGTACGCATGATTCGCGCATTGCCCTGATGAAGCAGATCGGCGGCGCGGCCGGCGCCTTGGGAGCCATCGCCAAGGGCACCAAGCCCTATGATGCCGAAGCGGTGAAGACGGCGCTGACGACGATTGCCGCAACGGCCAAGGTGTTCCCCGATCAGTTCAAGCCGGGCACGGAAACGGGCGATGCGGAAGCGAGCCCGAAGATCTGGGAAAACATGGACGACTTCAAGGCGCGCGCCGCCAAGCTCTCCGGCGATGCCGAAACCGCGCTCGCCCAGCTTCCGGCCGATGCCGCGGCTGTCGGCGCCACGGTCAACACGCTCGGCGCCAGCTGCGGCGGCTGTCACAAGGCCTATCGCATCAAGGAGTGAGCGATAGGCCATCTTCATCCGGATCTTGATACGCGATCCGCGCCGGCCTTGCCGCTGGCGCGGGTCGACTTATTATCCGCCCGAGGAAATCTCGGCAAAGGGGAGGCGGAGTATGATCCGCAGGTTCATCCGGTTACTGCTCTGTCTGATCGGCGTCGCCATGCTGGGCGGTGGTGCCTTCTATCTCGTCACCGCACCCGATCCGCTGCCGGAAAGCCATTGGGCCGGTCTCGGCGCGCCGGATCCGGCAAACGGCCAGATGGTGTTCTGGGCCGGCGGCTGTGTCAGCTGTCATTCCGCCCCCGGTTCCGAAGGCGATGCCAAGCTGACGCTGTCGGGCGGCCTAGCGCTGAAGAGCCCTTTCGGCACCTTCCACGTGCCGAACATCTCGCCCGATGAAAAGGCCGGCATCGGCGCCTGGACGCTCGCCGAGTTCGGTAACGCGATGAAGCGCGGCGTCGGGCCTGATGGACAGCATCTCTACCCGTCTTTTCCCTATAGTTCCTATTCCCGCATGAGCGACAAGGACGTCAACGATCTCTTCGCATTCCTGAAGACCCTGCCGAAGAGCGCCAACGTCGCGCCCCCGCACGAGCTGCCGTTCCCCTATAACATCCGGCTGGCGCTCGGCGGCTGGAAATTCCTCTATTTCAACGACCAGCCGCGCGTCGCTCTTTCCAAGAGTGACGACAAGATCAAGCGCGGGCAGTATCTCGTCGAAGGCCCCGGTCATTGCGGCGAATGTCACACGCCGCGCGATGCGCTCGGCGGCTTTGAGGCCGGTCAGTGGCTCGCCGGCGCGCCCAATCCGGAAGGCAAGGGCAGCATACCCGATATCACCCCGGCGTCGAAAAGCATCGGCGGCTGGAGCGAGACCGATATCGCCAGCTACCTCGAAACCGGCTTCACCCCCGATTTCGACAGCGTCGGCGGCTCGATGGTCGATGTGCAGCAGAACATCGCCCATCTGCCGGCCGCCGATCGCGAGGCGATCGCCGCCTATTTGAAGGCGGTACCGGGACGGTAGGACAGATCTGCCTCACGCGATCGACTGCATATACCGCATGCCGGTGACCGGCCGCGGGGTGAAATCCAGCTGTTCGTAGAAGCGATGCGCCAGCACGTTTCCGGTGGCGGCGCTGACGGAGAGGTAGCCGCAGCCGGCATTGCGCGCGGTTTCGCGGGCGCGGTCGACGAGCAGCTGGCCGGTGCCGTGGCCGCGATGGCCGTCGCGCACGAAGAGATGGTGCAGGTCCATGCCGCGCTTGCCCTCCTGTGCCCTGTAGAGCGGCACGAGAATGGCGTAGCCGATCAGCCCTTCGCCGGTTTCGGCGACCAGCGCATGGATCCAGGGCAGGGGGCCGAACAGATCGCGCTCCAATTGTTCGGGCGTCGTCCCGGCCGAATCGCCGTGATGGGCGGCCAGCAGGGCGATCATCTCGTTGAGTTCGGGCAGGTCGCGCGGCTTGGCGGTACGGATCGTCACCACCGACGGGCGCATCAATGAAATTTCGCTGTCTTCGATTTCGGTCATGGTCTTCGCGTCCTTTGATAGTCTGCCGTCAGGACGCTGCCGATACAACAAAGCCGCCTGACGGCGGCTTGTTGACAATATGATCTGTCCAGCCGCCCTTTACAGGTACAGCCAAAAATACGAGCGGCTCTGGTGCGCGTTTTTGATCATGCCGCATCAATCGTCGGAAACGCGGTCTTTGTCAATGGCCGATTTTCCCCCTTGATAGTATACCCCCCTATGCTACATAGGAGCCCATGTCCCACACCACCCTGCAGAAAAAGAAACTCATCGCCCGCGTCAGCCGGTTGAAGGGCCAGATGGAAGCCGTCGAAAGGGCGCTCGATGCCGAGCGCCCGTGCGGCGAAATCCTGCAGCTGCTCGCCTCCGTCCGCGGCGCCCTGACCGGGCTGACCGGCGAGGTGCTGGACGATCATCTGCGCGAACATGTGCTGAATGCCGATGACGATGCCGCGAGAGCAGAGGCGGTCGAGGAAATATCGGAAGTGCTGAGAACCTATATCCGCTGAGTGCCGTGACGAAGGAGCCTGTAATGAGTACCGGGATCGAGAAGGCTGGAACGAACGCCCTGGAGCATGATCATATCTTCCTCGGCGCCGATCATGCGGTGAACGAGCGGCGCATCTGGCTGGTGATCGCTCTCACGGCGGTGATGATGGTGGCGGAAATCGCCGCCGGGACCGCCTACGGCTCGATGGCGCTGGTCGCCGATGGCTGGCACATGTCGACCCATGCCAGCGCGCTGTTGATTTCGGCGCTTGCCTATCTCTTCGCCCGGAGGCAGGCGCGCAACCCGCGTTTCACCTTCGGCACCGGCAAGCTCGGCGATCTCGCCGGTTTCGCCAGCGCCATCATTCTTGCCCTGATCGCCTTGCTGATGGCCTGGGAAAGCTGGCTGCGCCTGTCAAATCCGGTGCCGATCGGCTTTGCCCAGGCGATCGCCGTCGCGGTGATCGGCCTTGCCGTCAATCTCGCCAGCGCCTGGCTGCTTGGCGGCGGCCACGCACATCACCACGGCCACCACGCGCATGGTCACCACGCGCACCATCACGGCGACCATGCCCATCACGGTCATGGTGCCCACGCCCATGATCATCACTCCCAAGACCATCACCCCCAAGACCATCATGCAAAGCCCGGCGACAACAATATCCGCGCCGCCTATCTGCATGTCATCGCCGATGCCATGACCTCCGTTCTCGCCATCGCGGCGCTGACGCTCGGCAGCCTCTATGGCTGGCTCTGGCTCGATCCGATCATGGGCATCGTCGGCGGCCTGGTTATCGCCAACTGGTCCTGGAGCCTGATGAAATCCTCGGGCGGCGTGCTACTCGACGTCGTGCCCCAGGGCGAGACGCTGCCCGCCGAGATCCGCGAGGCGATCGAGACCGACGACGACCGGATCACCGATCTGCATGTCTGGCAGGTCGGCCCCGGCCACCACGCCGCCATCGTCGCCGTCGTCACCCCGAGCCCACGCGAACCGGCCTTCTACAAGGGCCGGCTGTCGGCGCTGACGGAATTGTCGCATGTGACGGTCGAGGTCACGCGCGCCGCGTAATCGCCGCGGCGCGACAGGCCGCTCGGCGGACAACAGAGTTGCCGCGGGGACGAGATGCCGCCGTAATCGCTCTTTAGCCCTATCCTCCTCACCTCCGGAGGAATCATGCATCTCAATCTTACCCGCCGCATGCTGATAGGCTCGGCGCTTTGTCTGTCTACCTTGGGCCTGCCTGCGCTCACGCTTCCCGTCCGTGCCGAGGAGAAGGCCGGGGAGGGCGACGACGATATCGAGAAGCGCCTTGTGGCGCTGGAAAAACGCACCGGCGGTCGCCTCGGCGTCTCGGTGCTCGATACCCAGACGAGCATCTCCTTCGGCTATCGCGGCAGCGAGGCCTTTCCGATGTGCAGCACCTTCAAGGCGCTGGCTGCCGGCTTCGCGCTTGCCCGCGCCGACAAGGGTGAGGAGAGCCTCGACCGGCGGGTGACCTACGGCAGGGACAAGCTCGTCGACTATTCGCCGCTCAGCGAAAAACACGCCGGCGCCGACGGCATGACCATCACAGAACTCTGCGAGGCGGCAGTGACCGTCAGCGACAATACCGCCGGCAACCTGCTGCTCGAAAGTTTTGGCGGTCCGGCGGGGCTGACCGACTGGCTGCGCTCGATCGGCGACGGCACGACCCGTCTCGATCGCACCGAGCCGACGCTGAACGAAGGCCGGAAGGACGACCCGCGCGACACGACCACACCGGATGCGATGCTCGACACGCTCGGCAACCTGACGCTCGGCTCGATCCTCACGGAAGCCTCCTCGGACCGGCTGATCGCCTGGCTGGTGGCAAGCACGACCGGCGGCGAGCGGCTGCGGGCCGGCCTGCCGGCGGAGTGGAAAGTCGGCGACAAGACCGGCACCGGCCAGAACGGCTCCCTCGGCGACATCGCCGTCATCTGGCCCCCCGACCGCAGCCCGATCGTCGCCGCCGTCTACATCGCCGAGGCGACCGCGCCGGTGAAGGAGCTCAACCCGGTCTTTGCCGAGGTTGGGCGGATGATTGTCGAGATGGTTTGAGTTGGGGGGTACGACGGCTGTCCGGTGCGTGCGGATCAGCAATTGCCCCAGGCGGTCCCGCCTCTTGCCACATAGGTTCCCCCACCCTCCGTCGTCCTCGGGCTTGACCCGAGGACCCACGGCCGCAAGCACTCGTTGGCGTTCGCACTAAACGCGACCGCTGCCAAACAAATCGAGCGAGGCGCGTGCGGCATGGATACTCGGGTCAAGCCCGAGTATGACGGAGAATGGGGGGAGCGGCCGGCAAGAGGCGAGATGTCTGGAGGAATTCCAGTAAAATGCGCGGGCGGTTTTGCGTGGGATAGCGTAAAATAATAGCCGCGATTCCTACAAGACACCAAGTACTTACGGTCCATGCCACATAGGCTCCCCACCCCTTCGTCGTCCTCGGGCTTGACCCGAGGACCCAGGCCGCAAGCACTGCGTTGGCGTTCGCACTGACAAAGGCGACCGCCTCCCCATCACGGCAGCGTATAAGCAATCACATAGTCGCCCGGTTTCGTCCCCACGGAGCCGTGGCCGCCGGCGACCATGACGACATATTGTTTGTTGTCGCTTGTCGTGTAGGTCATCGGCGTCGCCTGGCCGCCGGCGGGAAGTCGGGCCTGCCAGAGTTCTTGCCCGTTCGTCACGTCGTAGGCGCGCAGATAGTTGTCGACCGCGGCGCCGAGGAAGGCGACGCCGCCCTTGGTCAGCATCGGTCCGCCGATGCCGGGCACGCCGACCTTGAAGGGCAGGGGCAGCGGCGTCATGTCGTGCACGGTGCCGTTCTTGTGCATATAGGCGATCTTGCCGGTGCGCAGATCGACGCCGGCGACATAGCCCCATGGCGGCGCCTGGCAGGGAATTTTCAAGAGCCCGAGGAACGGCCCCATGAAGACGCCATAGGGCGCGCCGTCATTGCGGTTCAGCCCCTGTTCGCTGCCCTTCTCGTCCTGGCCGCGCGGCGGAATGTCGGCGGCCGGCACCAGGCGCGAGGTGAAGGCGAGATAGGTCGGCATGCCGAACATGATCTGCCGCTCGGGATCGACCGCGACGCTGCCCCAGTTGAAGGTGCCGAAATTGCCGGGATAGACGATCGTGCCTTCAAGCGATGGCGGCGTATAGCGGCCCTCATAGCGGTAGCGGTGGAAATCGATGCGGCAGGCGAGCTGGTCGAACAGCGACACGCCCCACATGTCCTTTTCCTTGAGCGGCTCGGGCGAGAAGGTGAGGTCGGAGATCGGCTGCGTCGGCGAGGTATGATCGCCCGAAATCGCGCCGCCGGGTGCCGGGATCTCCTTGACCGGGATGATCGGCTCGCCGCTGCGCCGGTCGAGCACATAGAGGTCGCCCTGTTTGGTCGGACCGACGAGGGCGGGAACCACCGTGCCATCCGGCTTCGTCAGGTCGATCAGCGCCGGCTGGGCCGGCACGTCCATGTCCCAGAGATCGTGATGCACGGTCTGGCGCACCCAGCGCAGCTGGCCGGTGGCGATGTCGAGGGCGACGATCGAGGAGGAGAATTTCTCGACATTGTCGCTGCGGCCGATGCCGAGCTGGTCGGGCACCTGGTTGCCGAGCGGGATGTAGACCATGCCGAGGCCCTCATCGACGCTGAAGACCGACCAGCTGTTCGGCGAATTGGTCGTATAGGTCTGGCCGGCGGCAAGCGGCGTCGTCACATCGGGATCGCCGGAATCCCAGTTCCAGATCAGCGCGCCGGTCCTGATGTCGAAGGCGCGGATGACGCCGGATTGCTCCTCGGTGGAATAATTGTCGTTCACCGCCCCGCCGACGATGATCTTGCCCGCCACCGCGACCGGCGGCGAGGTGGAATAATAATAACCGGCCGGATTGTAGCGCATGCCGGCTTCCAGATGCAGCACGCCCTGATCGGCAAAGCCGGTGCAGACCTTGCCGTCCGCCGCATCGAGCGCGATCAGCCGGGCATCCGAGGTCGGCAGGTAGACGCGCTCGGCGCAGGGCTGGCCGGCGGCGATATCGGGATCGGCATAATAGGTGACGCCGCGGCAGGTCTGGTGCTGCCGGTCCGGGTTCATGCCGGAGTTGGCGTCGTATTTCCATTTCTCCTTGCCGGTCTTGGCGTCGAGGGCGATCGCCCAATTGTGCGGGGTGCAGAGATAGAGCGTGTCCTTCACCTTGAGCGGCGTCACCTGATAGGTGGTCTCGCTGATATCCTCCGGCCGCTTGACGTCGCCGGTCTGGTATCGCCAGGCTTCCTTGAGGGTGGAGACATTCTGAGCGGTGATCTGGTCGAGCGGCGAATAACGCTGGCCGAAGGGCGTGCGGCCATATTGATGCCATTCGCCATCCGGCACATTGCCGCCGAAAGCGGGGTTGGCGGCAACGGCATCCTTCGGCAGATCGCCGGCAAGATCGTGCGGATCCGTGGTCATCGAATAGAGGGCGACGAGGATGGCGAGAAGAACCGGCACGGCGAGCGGCCAGGGATTGGCGCCGTAGGTGATGCCGGTCGGGCTGCGAAAGCCGAGCGGCCGGCGGATCCAGGGCGTCAGCAGCCAGAGCCCGAGCAGGATAATCATGCCGCCGCGGGGCCCAAGCTGCCACCAGTCGAAGCCGACCTCCCACACCGCCCAGGCGAGTGCCGCGACGACGAGCACCGCATAGACCCAGAGCGCCACCGCCTTGCGCATCAGAAGCAATCCGGCGGTGATCAGGAACATCAGCCCGGCGAACAGATAAAAGACGCTGCCGCCGAGCGTGACGAGCCAGAGCCCGCCGCCGCCGAGCGTAAGCCCGATGATGATGAAGAGGATGGAGGTGACGACGATCGCCATAAGGCTGTCTCCCGCTTGATTTAGCCGGGTGAAGGGACGGCGGAAAATCGCCGCCGCTCAGCCAGATAGCGCGAGGGAGATGCCTTTCAACGGCCGCATTTGCCGCAGGCTGTGTCACGGTACGGTTGTATTCAGCTCGCTCACGTGCCGCAGAAGGTCGCGAGCACCCGTTCGCTCGGCTTCGGCGGCTCCCTATAGGCGGCAAAGCCGGGCTGGTCCTCATAGGGTTTTGCAAGCACGGTCAGCAGCGCTTCGAACAGCGAGAAATCGCCGTTCTCGACCGCCGCCTCGATCGCCTGTTCGATGCGGTGATTGCGCGGAATGAAGGCCGGATTGACGCGGCGCATGGCGGCGGCGCGCTCAGTCGCCGTCTGCGGATCGCGCGACAGTCTCTCGCGCCATTGCGCAAGCCAGGGCTCGCAGGCTTCCGGTTCCCGGAAGCTTGCCGCAAAGGCGGGTTCTGCGGCAGCATCGCCTGCAAGATCCGACAACCGACGGAAGGTCAGGGTGAAATCGGCGCCCTGCGCCTGCATCAGCGTCAGCAGCGCCTGCACCAGTTCGAGATCGCCGTCTTCTTTGCCGGCAAGGCCGATCTTTCCCAGCATGCCGGCCAGCCAACGCGCCTGGAAGCGTTCGCCATAGGCGCGGATCACGCCATTCGCCTTGTCGACCGCGCCGTCCGGCTCTTCGTCGATCAGCGGCAGCAGCGTTTCGCCGAGCCTTGCGAGGTTCCATTGGCCGATGCCGGGCTGGTTGGCATAGGCATAACGGCCATGCTGGTCGATCGAGGAGAAGACGGTCGCCGGATCATAGGCATCCATGAAGGCGCAGGGGCCGAAATCGATCGTCTCGCCGGAAACGGTCATATTGTCGGTGTTCATCACCCCATGGATGAAGCCGACATGCAGCCAGCGGGCAATCAGCGCCGCCTGGCGCTCGGAGACTGCCTCGAACAGCGAAAGGTAGGGATTGTCAGCGTCTTTCAGCGCTGGATAGTGCCGGTCGATCACATAATCGGCGAGCGCCCGCACGCCTTCGGTATCGCCCCGCGCCGCAAAATACTGGAAGGTGCCGACCCGGATATGGCTTGCCGCGACCCGGGTGAAGACTGCACCCGGCAGCACTTCTTCGCGATAGACCGGCTCGCCCGTCGTCACCGCCGCCAGCGCCCGCGTGGCGGGAATGCCGAGGGCAAACATCGCCTCGCTGACGATATATTCGCGCAGCACCGGCCCGATTGCCGCCCGCCCGTCGCCGCGGCGGGAAAACGGGGTCGGCCCGGCGCCCTTCAGCTGGATATCGAAGCGCCTGCCGCTGCGGTCGATCACCTCGCCGAGCAGGATTGCCCGCCCGTCGCCGAGCTGCGGCGAGAAGCCGCCGAACTGATGGCCGGCATAGGCCATCGCCAGCGGTTGCGCGCCTTCGGGCACGAGGTTGCCGGAAAAGATCGCCGCGCCGTCGCGCCGCAGCGCCTCGACATCGAGCCCGAGTTCGGCGGCCAGCGGCTCGTTGAGCTTGATCAGCCAGGGCTCCGCCACTTCAGTCGGCATCTGCGCCGCGAAGAAGCGCTGCGGCAGGCCGGCATAGCTGTTGTCGAAGGCAAAGGCCGCGCTGGGCCGGTTTTTCTCAAGAGCGGAGGTCATGATTGATAGGTAGGGCCGGGCGGCCTGCGGCGCAAGCTCTTCACGAAGCATGAGGCCGATGCAAGCAATCGTGATTGGCTTTTCCCTCTCGTCAAAGCTGCTTTGCCATAAAGGACATAGCGCCGCCATGATCGCAGGCGTATACCAAATCATCTCCCCTTGGCATTACGCCATGTCATCCCCCGCGGCCCTGCAGCCTCGTGTGCTCCGCCGCGCCACCGTGAGTGATCCCGGACGATGTCGGATCAGATTTACCAGGCGCCGATCGTTCGGCGCGCCGCGCCCAATTTCCGGGTGATCGCGATGATCGTCGCAAGCGCGATGCTGATGGAAAACATCGACGCGACGGTGCTCGCGACCGCGCTGCCGACCATGGCGCGCGATTTCGCCGTCAGCGCGCCGGCCATGTCGATTGCGCTCACCTCCTATCTCCTCAGCCTGGCGATCTTCATTCCGGCGAGCGGCCGGATGGCCGACAGTTTCGGTTCCCGCACCGTCTTCCGCGCGGCGATCGCCGTCTTCGTGATCGGCTCCATTCTCTGTGCGTTGGCGCCGACCCTGTCCTTCCTGGTGCTGGCGCGGCTGCTGCAGGGCCTGGGCGGCGCGATGATGATGCCGGTCGGCCGCCTGGTGCTGATGCGCAGCGTCGCCCGCAAGGATATGGTCAGCGCCATGTCCTGGCTGCTGGTGCCGGCGCTGATCGGCCCGATCGTCGGCCCGCCGCTCGGCGGCTTCTTCGTCACCTATCTCGACTGGCGCTGGATCTTCTACATCAACGTGCCGATCGGCATCATCGGCATGATCTTCGTCTCGATCTATATCGATGAGGTCAAGGGCAAGGCGAGCGGTCCGTTCGATACGATCGGTTTCGTCCTCTCCGGCATTTCGCTCGGCTCGCTGCTTTTCGGCTTCGAAATGTCGAGCCACGAAGGCGAGGGCGCCTTCTCGATCTTCCTGATCGCCCTCGGCCTCATCTTCGGCATCGGCTATCTCAGGCATGCCCGTCGGCATCCGTCGCCGATCATGGATTTCTCGCTAATGAAGGTGCCGAGCTTCGGCACCTCGGTCATAGCAGGTTCGCTGACGCGTATCACCCAGGGCGCGCAGCCCTTCCTGCTGCCGCTGCTTTTCCAGATCGGCTTCGGCCTGTCGGCGGCTGCGGCCGGCCAGATCGTCATCGCCACGGCACTTGGCGCGCTCGCCATGAAGCCGATGGCGAAGTTCGTCTTCAGCCGGCTGGGCTTCCGCCGCAGCCTCGTCCTCAACGGCATCTTCGGCACCGTCGGTTATGGTCTCTGCGCCGCCTTCCGGCCGGACTGGCCGATGCCGCTGATCTTCATCGTCCTGGTGCTCAGCGCCTTCTTCCTGTCCTTCCAGTTCACCGCCTATAACACCATCGCCTATGACGAGATCGACAAAGAACGGATGAGCTCGGCCACCAGCTTCTACACCACCTTCCAGCAGCTCATGCTGTCGCTCGGCATCTGCATCGGCGCCTTGGCGCTGCACGGCTCGATGGCTTTCAACAATGTCGAAACGCCGTCGCTTGGCGATTTCTCCATAGCCTTCATCGTCGTCACGCTCATCTCGATCACCGCCACCATCTGGAACCTGCGCTTCTCCAAGACCGCCGGCGAGGAGATCAGCGGCTACAAGGCGAAACGGACGACAGGGGCCGCCGGAAGCTGACGCCACCTTCCTCTCCTCAGAAGCCGACCGGCTCCCGCCGTCCCTGGATCGTCATCGTCCTGTCCTTCCTTCCCGTGTCACGCCGTCTGCGGCAGGCATGCCTCGCAGATCGCTGCGACATGGCGGTGGTCGGTGCCGCAGCAACCGCCAAGCACGCACAGCCCGGGCATGCGGTCGATGAGCTTGCGGTAGCGGCGGCCGAGATCCGCGGGATCGCCGGCATCCAGCGTTTCGCTATTGTCCAGCTGCTCGTGGCTCATGGTCGAAGCATTGGCGCGGATCCCGGAAATGCGCTTCAACCAGGTGCTTCGAAGATCGAGCGCGGCTTCGAAATGCGTCGGGTGGGCGCAGTTGATCATGTAATAGGCCGGTGCCCCGCCGGTCGCCGCATCCGTCGTCTCGATGGCGTCCTGAATGCTTCTGCCCGTCACCAGCCTGCCGTCCGTCTCCAGAGTGAAGGAGATGGCCGAGGGTATGCCGAGCGATTTTGCCGCCCGCGCCACGCCGATCGCCTCATCGATATTGGTGAGAGTGAAGGCGGTCACGATGTCCGCCTCCGTGCCGGCGAAAGTCCCGATTTGGAAGGCGTGGTAATCTTCCGCTTCGGCGGCATCCATGATGCCCGCCTTGTAGCCGTCGCCGCGCGGCCCGATCGCGCCGCTGATGACGATCGGCTGCTCGGGCCGCTCATAGGCGCTACGCAAGCCCACGAGCAGGTCGACGGCTTCCTCGTTTGCCGCCTTCAGGGCTTCGCTGGTATAGCCGAGCTTCTGCCTCCAGTCCGGATTGGCCCGCCATGTCGCGGTGTCGAGCACGAAGCCGGTGCCGTGCCGCCGTGCGATATCGAGATAACGGCGATAGTAATTCCGCAAGCGCTGGCGCCCGTCTTCGGAAGCCAGCAATATGAAGGCGGCGAAATGCGGAAGCTCGATACCTTCCTGGAAGATCATCGTCGTTTCCATGCCGCCATCGGTAATGAAGGTGCCGCCATTGAGCTGCGGCAAGCCATTTCTGTACTTTGCCATTGTTGAAGCCTCTCCCTCGCAGCACCCGAAATGGCTGCCGTCCATGAGTAATGTTCTGGCGCGTAATCGGCTGCCAAACTAGGAGACTTGCGGTATACTGCCGGTGGTTTTGGTTTTTGCCGATTGATATCAATCGCTTGCTTCAACCCGTGCTTCCGGAGGCGGAGGCGGACCTGAGCGTAGGGCGCTGAAAACTGTACCGCCGGTACAGGAGGGAATATGCGAAAGGGTGAGGAAACCAGGACCCGCATCCTCGACGTAGCCGAGGCGGCCGTCCTGCAAAAAGGTTTCGGCGGCACTTCCATCGAGGAACTGATTGCCGAGACCGGCATCACCAAGAGCGGCTTCTTCTATCATTTCAGGGACAAGAACGAGCTCGCCAAGGCGCTGCTCAACCGATACATCGAAAATGACGAGCGCATCTACGACGAAATCTTCAGCCGCGCGCGTGAGCTCGTAGACGATCCGCTGCAATCCTTCCTGCTCGGCCTGAAGCTGCTGTCCGAACTGCTTTCCGACCTGCCGAATGGCCATCCCGGCTGCCTCGTCGCGACCGTCTGCTATTACGAGCGGCTGTTTGACCGGGAGATACAGGAAACCAACCGCAATGCGGTGCTTGCCTGGCGGCGCCGTTTCGGCCGCATGCTGCGCGACATTATGGCCGTCTATCCGCCGCGCGAACCCGTCGATGTCGACCAGCTCGCCGACATGGTGTCTTCCGTCCTGGAAGGCGGCATCGTCCTGTCGAAGACGCTGAAGGAGCCGAACACGCTGGCCGAACAGGTGCTGATGCTCCGCACCTTCGTGAAGATGCTCTTTCTGCCGGTTGCGGAAATACCGAGGGCCTAAAAGCGCGGCACGCGAATCTTTCGGATTCGTGTGCCGCGCTTTTGGTCTTTGGTTGGCGCATGTCGCCTATTCCCGCCGCGCCATGTCTTAGTTGTCGTCCTCCATCGCCGCCGCCATCTCCGCGAGTTTGCGCACGGTGTTGAGATTGCGAGAGGTCCCCGGCTTCAGCGCCGGCAGCTTCAGCTTCGAGCGGCCGGACCCCTTGGGATAATGCACATAGATTTCGCGGCCCGCGAGCTTCGCCCCCTCGCCATCGGGCGCCACCATTGTATCAAGCGCATCGCCGGGCGGCTTTTCCGGCAGGAAATAGACGAGCAGGAAGTTCGGCTTGGCATCGGGGAAGGGCGCGTCGGCAGCAATGGCGTCGAGTTCCTTGCGGCTGCGCACCATAACGCCCGGGCGCTTGCTCATCGTCTTGCCGAGCGCCGCGTCGAGCTTTTCCTCCACCGCCGTTTCGGATGCATCCGAGCGGAACAGCACATTGCCGCTCTGGATGTAGGTTTTCACATCCGTGAAGCCGAGATCTTCGCAGATCGTCTTGAGCTCGGCCATCGGGAGCGACCCGGTGCCGCCGACGTTCACGGCGCGGAGCAGGGCGATGTAAATTGGCATTTCCTTCTCCCTCAACTGCCGTGCCGTGCCGGCCCCCCTCTGCCCTGCCGGGCCCGTGGCTCGCCCCGGGCCCGGCAGGGCAGAGGGGGCGACCACGGCACGCCTTACGCTATTCCCCTCTATTAACCCTTCACATCTTCCCAGCCACCTTGATCGCAAACGCATACTCGAAGGCAATCTCTTCCAGCCGCTGGAAGCGGCCCGATGCGCCGCCGTGGCCGGCGTCCATATTCGTCTTGAGCAGGATCGGCGCTTCACCGGTCGTCTCCTCACGCAGCTTTGCCACCCACTTGGCTGGCTCCCAATAGGTGACGCGCGGGTCGGTCAGGCCGCCGAGCGCCAGGATCGGCGGGTAGGATTTGGCGCCGACATTGTCGTAGGGCGAATAGGCGGCGATCTGCTCGTATTCTTCGCGGCTGTCGATCGGGTTGCCCCATTCCGGCCATTCCGGCGGGGTGAGCGGCAGCGTGTCGTCGAGCATGGTGTTGAGCACGTCGACGAAGGGAACGGCGGCGATGATGCCGGAAAATTTCTCCGGCGCCATATTGGCGACCGCGCCCATCAGCATGCCGCCGGCCGAGCCGCCCTCGGCGATGATCTTCGCGTAGGAGGTGAACTTCTGTTGATTCAGATAGTCGGCCGCGGCGACGAAGTCCTTGAACGTATTCGTCTTCTTCTCCATCTTGCCGTCTTCGTACCAGGCAAAGCCCTTGTCCTTGCCGCCGCGGATATGGGCGATGGCATAGACGAAGCCGCGGTCGGCGAGCGACAGGCAATTGGTGTTGAAGCCGGCCGGAATGGTGATGCCGTAGGCGCCGTAGCCGTAGAGCAGACAGGGGGCGGTGCCGTCGAGCGGCGTGTCCTTGCGATAGAGCAGGGTGACCGGCACCTTTTCGCCGTCCCATGCCGGGGCGAAGACGCGGCGGGTGACATAGTCGTCGGGATTATGGCCCGACGGCACCTCCTGCGTCTTCAAGAGCGTGCGCTCGCGCGTCACCATGTTGTAGTCGTAGAGCTGCGACGGTGTCGTCATCGAGGAGTAGGAGAAGCGGATGACATCCGTGTCGTATTCGGCGGCACCCGAAAGCCCCAGCGAATAGGCTTCCTCGGCGAAGGCGATCGCATGTTCCTCGCCGCTCGCCCGATCGCGGATCATGATCTGCGGCAACCCGTCCTTGCGCTCCAGCCACAGGAGATGGCGGGCATAGGCCATGTGGCTGATGATCAATGTGCCGGGCTTATGGGCAACGACTTCGCGCCAGTTTTCCTTGCCCGGATTGTCCACCGGCGCTTCCATGATCTTGAAATCCTTGGCGCCGCCGTCATTGGTGAGAATGTAGAAGATGTTGCCGCCCTCGGTCAGCGAATATTCGATGCCTTCCTCGCGCGCCGCCACCAGCTTCGGCTCGGCGGTGAGGTCCTTGGTCGACAGCAGCCGATATTCGCTGGTTTCATGGTCGTGAATGTCGATATAGATGACATCGTCGAGCAGCGAGCCGCCGACGCCCATGAAGAAACCGGCATCGGCTTCCTCATAGACCAGCCGGTCTGCCGATTGCGGCTGGCCGAGGATATGGTGGAACACCTTCGAAGGCCGGTGGTTCTCGTCGAGCGCCGAATAGAAGAAGCTCTTGCCGTCGGGCGCCCAGACGCCGCCGCCGCCGGTATTCTCGATCACGTCGTCGAGATCCTGCCCGCTCGAGAGGTCTCGCACCTTCAGCGTGAAGAACTCCGAGCCCTTGTCGTCATAGCCCCAGATGCCGCGGCTGTGGTCGCTCGTATGGTCGAGGCCGGCGAGACGGAAATAGGCCTTGCCCGATGCTTCCTTGTCGCCGTCGAGCAGCACCGTGCGAATCGTCTCGTCGGCGACGTCGCCGTCGCGGGCGATGCGGAAATAGCGCGGCTGTTCGCCGCCGGTGACGTAAAAGGTGCCGTAGGCATAGGCGCCGTCCTTCATCGGCACCGAGCTGTCGTCTTCCTTGATGCGGCCGCGCATTTCGGAAAACAGCACCTTCTGCAGCGGCTTGGTGTCTTCCATCGCCGCGTTCATATAGGCGTTTTCGGCTTCGAGATGCCGGCGGATCTCGGGATCGAGGATCGAGGGATCCTTGAACATCGCCTGCCAGTTGTCGGCGCGCAGCCAGGCATAATCGTCCGTGCGGGTAATGCCGTGGCGCGTATCGGAGACGGGCTTCTTCGGGGCGGCGGGCGGTGTCGGCAGGCTCTTGAAAACGGACAAGGAATGGCTCCGGATCGGGATATCGGGTTGGCAAGAGATAGAGGCGCGCCGCCGCCGGATCAAGCGGCAAGGCTGCGCCAAGAGTGCGGGCGACCTTCCACAGGCAAGGAGGCGGCTCGGCTCGCCCTGCCTTGATGTCACCACAATATTTAAGAATGTCCGCTATCGCAGAGCGAAAATTACACGTGCCAAGCCCCCGGCAAGCTGCCCGGGGCAGGGTGAAGAATGGACAACAGCAAGGGATTTTCTCAGCAATGCCGAAACGTCTGCTCCTGTTCGTATCCCTCATCGGCCTTGCCGCCCCCGCCTTTGCCGTCGATCCGGCCATCAAGAAGCAGCTGGAAAAACTCGATCCCTCGACCCGTCTGGAGCAGAGCTGCGACACCGAGGCGATGAGCCGCATTAACCAGGACAGCACCGGCTTCAAGCCGGACAAGGTAATCGCCTATACCTTCAAGGACCCGATCCCCGGCGACAATTCGCTGCAGGCGCCGGGCGCGGTCTTCCGCAGCAAGGGCGACTGGTACCATCTCTCCTACAATTGCATCACCGGCCCGCAGCATATCAACGTGCGCGAGCTCAATTACCAGATCGGCGACAAGGTGCCGCGCGAGAAGTGGGACAAATATTATCTCTACGATTGATCGGCTGTCCCATTGACTGCGCTGACCGGCCACATGGTTTTGGACGAATGCAGTCGCTAAACTTGACCGATCGAAATCGTAGAAGTCCATTCATGAACCGCATCTTGCTTGCTTCGGCGTTTCTTCTGGCGGGCCTGTCCACGCTATGCGCGGCCGAAACGCCGCCGCTGCCGGCCGTCGCCGCTCCGGTCATGAAGAGCCCGGCGGTGAAGCTCGTCGAGCCGCATCTGCATATCGCCCGCTCCAACATGCCAGGCCATGCCCGCATTGCGCTCACCTTCGATGCCTGCATGGGCCAGGCGGACGAGCGCATCCTGTCGACCCTGGTGCGCGAACGCATCCCGGCGACGATCTTCGTCACCGCCCGCTGGCTGAAGCATAACCCCGCCGCCCTTGCCGTCTTCCTGCAGAACCCCGATCTGTTCGAACTGGAAAATCACGGGGAGAACCATATCCCGGCCGTCGACACGCCGACGCTGATCTATGGTATCGCCTCGGCTGGCTCGCCGCAGGCGGTGAAGCAGGAAGTCGAAGGTGGTGCCGCGGCAATGACCGCGGCCGGCATTCCGGCACCCCACTGGTTCCGCGGCTCGACCGCCAAATACGATCTTTCCGCCATCGGCGAGATCCGCGCCATGGGCTATCGCATTGCCGGTTATTCGGTGAACGGCGACGGCGGCTCGCTGCTCGGCGCCGTGATCACCGAAAAGCGCATCGCCTCGGCCAAGGACGGCGATGTCGTCATCTCCCACATCAACCAGCCGACCCATGCGGCGGGCGAGGGGGTGGCCAAGGCGCTGGTCGATTTGAAAGCGAAGGGCACGGAATTCGTTCGTCTGGAGGACGTCGAGGATATGGGCGACGATCGGACGACGGAGTAAATTCTGTAAGGGTTGCCACGGCACAACAGCCAATACAAGGCCTCTATCGCAACTCATCCCCACTCCCCAACCTATCCTCCCCAAAACGCCTCAGCCCCGGCCCATCCCGATCCAGCGCGAAATCCTCGAACCAGTCGCGATGCATGCCGGCCAGCATCGCGCCGATCATCTGGGCGGCGAGATAGGAGAAGGTGATGCCGTTGCCGCCGTAGCCGTAGGCGGCCAGCACATGCGGCATGCCGGGCACGGGGCCGATCAGCGGCAGGCCGTCGGCGGTTTCGCCGAAGGTTCCGCACCAGGCGTGTTCCACCCGCGTGTCGGCTTTCGGCCATAGCCGCTTCATCTTCTCGCGAATTGCCATGATCTTTGCCGGCAGCTTGCGGTCGCGGGCCCCGGGATCGGCCGTGCCGTCATCCTCGCCGCCGGCGACGATGCGGTTGTCCTCGGTCGTGCGCATGTAGAGGTAGGGGTGGCTGTCCTCCCAGATCAGCGCCCTCTCACGCCAGAAATTTGCCGGGTCCTGGGGTACGGTGGCGAGCGCCCAGCTCGAACTGGTGCGATGCAGCTTCGGCATGTCGATGCCCGGCATGGAATAGCCGGTCGCAAGCACGGCATGCCGCGCCTCGATGACATGGCCTGCATCCGTCTCCGCCGTGACGTGATCGCCTTCGCTGTGCAGAGCCGTGACGGAAGCGTTGACCAGCCGCGCGCCGCGGCGGACGGAGATTTCGAGCAATGCCCAGGTCAGAAGCAGCGGATCGGCCTCCGCCGAACCCGGCGAATAGATCGCGCCGTCCCGATCCAACTCGAATTGGGTGAAGAGGTCGGGATGTTCGAGGTAGACGCCAGGCAGACCGGCCCGGCGGCGCAGCTGGCGCTCCTCCAGCAGATCGCGCGCGCCTTCCTGGTTGGCGGCGAGATAGAGCGTGTTGCGCGGCCGGAAGCCGCAGGCAATCCCGTGTGCGGCGATCAGCTTGGAAAGGCCGGCGACCGCCGCGCCGCTGCGGCGGTAGATGCCGGCGGCGCGCTCGAAGCCGTAATAGTCTTCAAGCTCGGTGAGCGTGCTGTCGATTTCCCATTGCAGCATCGCCGTGCTCGCCGCGGTACTGCCGAAACCGGGTTGCTCCCGGTCGATGATAACGACGGAAAAACCGCGCGCCGTCAGATGTTCGCCGACCAGTGCACCGGTGATGCCGCCGCCGATCACAGCGACGTCGGCGGAAAAACTCCGCTCGATCGGCTGCCATTTCGGCCGAACGCCGCTTTCCCCCCAGAGAGAGCGGCCGCTGACCATCTGGTCGTGATCGGATTCGTTAAGATCGAGATCGGATGCCACGAACGTCTCCCCGGTTGATCATTTCGGCAATTGCGGCTGCGGCTTTTCCTCGATCAGCAATTCCTCGATGATCGTGATGACGATCAGCGACAGCGGCAGGGCCAGCATGGCGCCGACGGCGCCCCACATCCAGGTCCAGAACAGGATGGCGAGGAAGACGATAAAGGGATTGATTTCCAGCCGCCGTCCCATCACCGCCGGGAAGATCAGGTTTTCCATGACCAGATGCACGGTGAAGAAGGCCGCGGCCGGCATCAGGCCGATGACGAGGTCATCATGCGTGAGAATGCCGGCGACCGCGACGCCAAGCGTCATCAGCGTGATGCCGAGATAGGGAATGAAGCTCGACAGGAAGGCGAAGAAACCCCACAGCACGGGCGCCGCCAGCCCGCCGGCATAGGCGATGACGGTCATGACGACACCGAGGCCGACATAGATCAGCGAGGCTGTGGCGAAATAAAAGCCGAGCACCTGCTCGACGGCATTGATGACGCGGATGGCCGCCAGGCGCTGCGTGCGGGTGCGGAAGGTCATGATGATCGTCTTGCGCAGGTTGACCCGGCTGGCGAGGAAGAGCAGCAGCGCCGCAAAGAAGATCAGCCCCTGCACCAGCGCCGGCGTCAGGCTTGTCGTCACCACATGCAGCACGTTGCCGGTGTTTTCGAGCAGCGCACCGATCGACATCGGCCCGCTTTCGAAGGTCGCAGGCGTGATATGCAGCCATTCGATGCGCTCGAGATAGGGCATGACGCGGTTGATGGTTCGCTCGGCAAAAGCCGGCCCCTCATTGGCAAGCGTCATCAGCGGGCCGGCGAGTGAGTTGATCAGCAGGAAGATCACCAGAGCCACGCTGCTCGACAGCATGACGGCGTTGGCAAGCCGCGGCACGCCCATCCGGCTGAGTTTTTCCGCCGCCATGCCGAGGATCATGCCGACGACGACGGCAAGTGTGATCGGGATCAGGATCAGCGACATCAGGTAGACGGCGGCAAGCCCCAGAATGGCGAAGATGCCGATGATCGCCCAGGCCATGCTGATATCCAGCCCGTCCTTCTCCAGCCGGTGCAGCGGTGCCGGCGGCAGCTCTTCGGCTGCCTCCCTCAGCGTCTGCGCCCAGGCGCTGGTACGGCGTTCGCCAATCGCGATCTTCTTGGCCTGTTTGCGGATGCCATTGGCGATGCCCATGCGGTGAGGTTCCCCGAAGCCCCATTGCTTCGTCACGGAAACGCGCCGACGCGGTTCCGGTTCCGTGGGGGCCGCCAGGGCGCTTGCCGCGTGTCTTCACGCGGATGGCATTATCCCGCGTGAACGACTGTCATGGCACGGAAATTACGCCGAAAGCGTCAGGCCGATCCCCCAGGGGTCCCTGAGGAAGGTGCCGCCATCGCGCGTCTCGCTCCTGATCTCCAGCGTATCGAGCTTGGAGATCGCCGCATCCAGCGTCGCCTTGTCGTTGAACCGGAGCTTGTAGTCCGAAAGCCCGGTCATATTGTCGGCGCGTGCAGTGGCCCCCCGGCTGTTCCAGATATTGGCGGCGATATGATGATGGTAGCCGCCGGTCGCAAAGAAACTTGCGCCGGGACGGCTCGCCATCAGCTTGAGGCCGAGCACGTCGCGGTAAAAGGCGTCAGCTTGTGGAATATCACCGACCTGCAGATGCAGGTGGCCGATCGCCGTTCCATCAGCCATGCCGCCCCAGCGCTCGTCGGGTGCGCTGTCATAGAGCGCCTGCAGGTCGAGGCGCAGCGTCGCCATCTCCACCATGCCGTCCTGCTGGAACTTCCATTGTTCATGTGGCCGGTCGGCATAGATTTCGATGCCGTTGCCCTCCGGGTCGGACAGATAGATCGCCTCGCTGACGAGATGGTCCGAGGCGCCGTCGAGCACGACATTGTTGTGCGCCGCGTGGCGCAGCCAGCGTGCGAGTTCGCCCCGGTCCGGCATCAGGAAGGCGGTGTGGAAAAGGCCGGCGGCATTGCGCGGCGCGATGGCGGCATCTCTGGCGGTCGTCAGCGTCAGCAGCGGCAGACCGCCGACACCCAGCACTTGCCCGCTCGCCGTCTTCTCGATGACCTTCAGGCCGAGCATCGATTGATAGAAGCCGGAAACGAGATCGAGGTCTTTCACGACGAGATGCGATTGGTCGATATAGGCCGGCCGCGTCAGCGCATAGGAAGTTTCGGTCGTCATGGATTGTTCTCCTGTCCCTGATCTGGCCTGTAGAATGGAGGGTGCGCCGGCGGTGGCGGCAAATGTGCCGCCCGCAGCAAGGCCGAGGAAGTTTCGCCGGTTCATTCGCCACTGTCTCCTCTGGCCTGCCGTACTTGATGCCTATATGGCCGATTGCGATTGTTCACAGAAGTCCCGTTTTTGAGGAAGAACTGTTGAGCAGGCGTTGACGATGACTTGCGCCCACTTGATCGCGGTCAAAGTGCCCATATCTTCTTTAGGGGATACTTATACATCTCAGCCATGGAGGGAGCCATGTACAGGAAGATCATCGTCGCGGTCGCGCTCGGCGGCATCGAAAAGGGAGAGAAGATCCTTCGCAAGGCCGCGTCCTTGCTCGACGACGGCGGCGAAATCGTCGCGCTCAACGTCATCGAGGATGTGCCGACCTATGTTGCGATCGAACTGCCGGCCAATATGGTCGAGGACGCCATGCAGGACAGCCGCGACAAGCTGAACGCGCTGATTGCCTCAACCGGTATTGCGGCAACCGTCGAGATCCGCAACGGCCCGCCGGCCAAAGCAATCATCTCGACCGCAGAAAGTCACGGTGCCGACCTCATCATCGTCGCTTCGCATGTTCCGGATTTTTCCAACTACTTCATCGGCGCCACCGCCGACCGGGTCGTGCGCCACGCCAAATGCTCGGTGCTGGTCGACCGGCAAAAGGTTTGATTTGTGCGAGCCGTCTCGCCGCCAAACAGCCTGTCACGAAGATTTACCGCGCGTGCGCTTTGCCGCGGTTGCGCGCCCGTTCGTTCGATGCGACGATTGCTATCGGGGTCTGAAACGGATTGGCGTGCATGGCCGAGTTCAACGGCATTCGCTGGGCTTACGACAAATACGAACTGATCGCCGACGGTATCGTCCATGGCGTCGGTCTCGTGCTGGCGCTGATCGGGGCCACCGTGCTGATCTTCTATGCCACGCTCTGGAGTTCCAATGGCGCGCTCGCCGCCGCCTGGATCTATGGCGTCGGGCTGGTGCTAACGCTTGGCATTTCCTTTTCCTACAATGCCTGGCCGGTCTCGCGCACCAAATGGTACCTGCGCCGCTTCGATCATTCGGCGATCTTCCTGTTGATCGCCGCCACCTATACGCCCTTCCTCGAACGCGGCGCCGACGATCCGCTGCTCCTGTTCATGCTGGTGGCGATCTGGCTGTTCGCCGCCGCCGGCATCGTGCTGAAATGCGTCTTTCCGGGCCGTTACGACCGTCTTGCCATCCTGCTCTATCTCGCCATGGGTTGGAGCGGCATATTGGTGGCCGGACCTGTGGCCGCGCGCATTCCCACCGCCTCGATGCTGCTGATCGTCATCGGCGGGGTCATCTATTCGCTCGGCGTCATCTTCCATGTCTGGGAGAAGCTGCGTTTCCAGAACGCCATCTGGCACGCTTTCGTCGTCACCGCCGCGGCCGTGCATTATTCGGCGGTCTTCACCTGCTTCAGTCTGTCGGCGCCGGGCGTCTGACGAGGGCTGTTCCCGAAACCGCCGGCCTGCCGCATCCGCCGTTTACATCTTCGGGTGCGGGGCGTATGCCATCCCGGCAATCAATCCGAACCGGGCCATCATGACAGACGCCGTCCTCCTCCGCGACGCTACCGAAGCCGATCTTTCCGCCATCCGCGATATCTACAATCACGCCGTCGAGCACACGACGGCGATCTGGAACGACACGCTGGTCGATCTCGAAAACCGGCGGGAATGGATGAAGGCGCGCAAGTCGCGCGGCTTTCCCGTCGTCGTCGCCGAGCTGTCGGGCAAGGTCGCAGGCTACGCCTCCTATGGCGACTGGCGGGCATTCGACGGCTATCGTCACACGGTCGAGCATTCCGTCTATGTCGACAAGGATTGCCGCGGCGCCGGCATCGGCGAGCGGCTGATGCGGGAGTTGATCCTCCGTGCGGCGGCCGGCAATATCCATGTGATGATCGCCGGCATCGAGGCGGAGAACGCGGCCTCGATCCGGCTGCATGAAAAGCTCGGTTTCCGCATCGCCGGCAGATTTTCCGAGGTCGGCACCAAGTTCGGCCGCTGGCTGGACCTCACCTGCATGGAGCTTCGCCTGCCTCCGGCCTGATCCGGCACCCCAAGCCCCCTCGGCAAGCCATTGTGAACGGCGCTCGCCATCTTTTTATTGTAGTCTGGGCTGTGTAAGAAAGTGGAGGCAGCCTGCTTCGCGGCTGGCTTCAGAATGGTATGGAGGTGAACAGTTCAATGGCAATGCACGGATCGTCGCTCGGTCTCCTTGCCCTCGTCCTTCTGGCATTTCCGCCGGCCGCCGCCCGGGCCGCCGATTGCGGCAGCCTGGCCTCGCCGAAGCTCGACTGGCAGGAATGCACCAAGAAGAACCTGATGCTGCAGGGCAGTGATCTCGAAGGCGCCAACCTCTTCGGCACCGATTTTTCCCTGACCGATCTCGCCGGCGCCAACGTCAAATCCGCCAATCTCGAAAAGGCGACTTTGGTGCGCGCCTCGCTCGAGGGCGCCCACGCCGAAGGCGCCAACTTCGCCAAGATCGAGGCCTATCGCGCCAGCTTCGCCAGCATTGCCGCCGAAGGGGCGTCCTTTGCCGGCGCCGAGCTGCAGCGCGCCAATTTCGCCAGCGCCCGGCTCGCCGGCGCCAGCTTCGAAAAGGCCGAACTCGGCCGCGCCGATTTCGACAAGGCGGTGTTGACGGGGGCGAAATTCTCTTTCGCCAATCTCTCCCGCGCCGATCTCTCCAACGCTGTTTTCGAAGGCCCGGTGATGTTCGAGCGCGCCTTCATGTTCCTGACCCGCATCGAAGGCCTCGACCTGTCGGCAGCCGCCGGCCTCGAGCAGGCCCAGATCGACCTCGCTTGCGGCGACACCTCGACCAAGCTCCCCGCCGGCCTGTCGGCGCCGACGACCTGGCCATGCCCTGCCGAGCATGAGTAGTCGGGCGGGGTTCGCCAGCCGGATCGTCGCGCTGCAGACGCGGTTTAGCGCCGAAAGCTGCCCCTCACCCTAACCCTCTCCCGTAAAAACGGGGCGAGGGGACGTGCCCCGCGAGAGCTGCGGGGGGACGGAGAGGGTCACGGCATATCCCCTTCGCCCCGCGTGCGGGGAGAAGGTGGCGGCAGCCGGATGAGGGGCTGGTCTCGCCGACCTCCTCGTTTGAATTGCCCTATGCTTTGTCCGTTATATAAAGGCGGAACTCCACCTTGCCTCCATCTGAGCCAGCGGCTTTGAAGAATGTTTCCCGCCGCCGATGCACTCGCTCCGCGACGCGTTGAGAGCGCGTATTGTCGGGCCTGACGATGGAGACGATTCGCGACAGGCCAAGAGAATCGAGCGCGTGGTCCCGGCAGGCAGCGGCAGCCTCGCCGGCATATCCCTTGCCCCATTGATCGCGCAGCAAATGGTAGCCGATTTCGGGTTCCAGCCCCGCGGATGTTTCCTGCAGCGTGATTCCGCAATCGCCGAGCAGCGTCCCGCTCTGCCGGTCCGTCACCGCCCAGAGGCCGAAACCATGATTGGCATAACTGTCGAAGGCGAGGCGCTGAAACCAGCTTGCGGTTTCGTCGACGCTCTTGATGCCCGGATAATAACGCATGCATTCTGCATCGCCGAAAATGCGGTGGAGAAGCGGTAGATCGGCAGTCGTGATCTCCCGCAGCGTCAGCCGGTCGGTACTGAGAATATCTCGCGCCATCGGCCTTCTCCTGCCCATTGCCCGTCCATCAGCGGCCAACGCATCGGGATGAGCCGCCTCCTACGCCGAACGCCTATTCCCCCGCCTCGAACACCATGGAATGGCCGTTGATGCAGTAGCGCAGGCCGGTTGGCGGCGGGCCGTCGGGGAAGACGTGGCCGAGATGGGCTTCGCAGCTGCCGCAGCGGATTTCGGTGCGCACCATGCCGAAGGCCGTGTCGCGATGCTCGGTCACCGCATCCGGCGAGACGGCTTCGAAATAGCTCGGCCAGCCGCAGCCGGCATCGAACTTCGTGTCGGAGCGGAAGAGCGGGGCGTTGCAGCCGACGCAGCGGTAAAGCCCTGTCTCGAAGGAATCCCAATAGGGGCCGGTGAAGGCGCGCTCGGTGCCGTGCTGGCGGGTGATGCGGTATTGCTCGGGGGTGAGCTGCTCTTTCCATTCCGCATCGGTCTTGTGGATCTTGGCGGTGGTTGCAGTTTCGGACATGCCATGCTCCTTTCGCCGAGGGGCGGTTCCATTTTGCCAGAAAATGTGGTGCGCCGTCGACACTTCATCAAGACTTGGGCACCGTCCTGCCCCATTCGCCATGTACCGCTTTTTGGGGAGGACGCTTGCTCTTACATCCGTGAGGGGTTTTCTGTTAGGGTTAATGTTACGTGTATTGGGGAATCACTGGTGTTTGAAGCAGCAATCGTCCTGCTCTACGGCCTCGTAGCCGCAGCCGCCATGGCGGTCACGCTGTTGGAAGGCTGGGCCAATCATGACGGCTTGACGTTCCATCGTGTGGCCGGGCTTTTCGCCTGCCTGCTGTGGCCGCTGACGCTTCTGGTCTTTATCCTGCACGGCGGCGTCGTCCGGCTGCTCACGCGTCTTTCCCGATCGGCCGCCTGATCGCGCCGAACATCTCTTGCCGCCGAAATCGCTTGAGACGCCCTCCCGTTTCGCCTAAGTCAGAAGACAGGCCGGTTTTCGCTGGCGCTTCGTTTGTTGTGGTTGGGGAGGAGACATGGCCGATGTCACGGCTCTGACATTTCTGGCCCTGTGTCTGCCGCTTGCCGGCGCTCTCGCCGCTCCCTTCATGATCCGCATCTTCGGCGCCAACGGTGCCTGGCTCCTGGCGATCGCCCCCTTGCTCGCCTTCCTGCATTTCCTGCGCTTCGTGCCTGTTGTCGCCGGCGGCAAGGTCGTCACCGGCGGTTATGCCTGGGTCCCGAGCTACAATCTCTCCTTCTCCTGGTTCCTCGACGGCCTGTCGCTGGCTTTCGCGCTGCTGATCACCGGCATCGGCACGCTGATCGTGCTTTTTGCCGGCGGCTATCTCAAGGGACACAAGGATCAGGGCCGCTTCTTCTCCTTCATCTTCCTCTTCATGGGCGCCATGCTCGGCGTCGTCGTTTCCGACAGTTTCCTGATGCTCTTCGTCTTCTGGGAACTGACGTCGATCACCTCCTTCCTGCTGATCGGCTTCGACCATGAGCGTGAGGCGGCTCGCCGCGCCGCCCTGCAGGCGCTTGTCGTGACCGGCGGGGGAGGGCTCTGCCTGCTGGCCGGCCTGCTCATCCTCTGGAGCGTCTCGGGCGTCACGCAGCTGTCGCAGCTTATGGGATTTGGCGATGTCGTGCGCGAAAGCCCGTTCTATCTCGCTGCCCTTATTCTGGTTCTTGCCGGCGCCTTCACCAAGTCGGCGCAGTTCCCCTTTCATTTCTGGCTGCCGAACGCCATGGAGGCGCCGACGCCGGTGTCGGCCTACCTGCATTCGGCCACCATGGTGAAGGCCGGCGTCTATCTGCTGATGCGGCTCAATCCGGTCATGGGGGCAACATCCGCCTGGGAAATCCTGCTGCCCTTCTTCGGCGGGCTGACGCTGGTGGTCGGCGCCGCTCTTGCCATTCGCCAGACCGACCTGAAGCTCAAGCTCGCCTATACCACCGTCTCCTCGCTCGGCCTGTTCGTCATGCTGATCGGCTTCGGCTCGGAACATGCGGTGGCGGCGGCCTCCCTCTATCTGGTGGCGCATTGCCTCTTCAAGGGTGCGCTCTTCATGGTCGCAGGCATCATCGATCACGAAACCAGCACGCGCGACATCACCCGCCTCGGCGGCCTGGGGCGGGTGATGCCGCTGACATGGGTCGTCGCCCTTGCGGCGGCTTTCTCTATGGCCGGCCTGCCGCCCTTCTTCGGCTTCCTCGCCAAGGAGGAGATCTATACGGCGCTCACCGGCGGCGATATTCGTGCGCTTACCTTCACCGCCATTACCGTCTTCGGCAATGCGCTGATGTTCGCCGTCGCTTTCGCGGTGGCGCTGAAGCCCTTTCTCGGCCGGCCGGTGGAGACGGAGAAACATCCGCATGAAGCCCCTGTGCTGCTCTGGCTCGGCCCGGCCGTCCTCGCCGCCCTCGGCCTGCTTGCCGCAATCTTTTCGACCTTCACCCACACGGTCCTGTCGTCGCCGATCTCAGCCGCCATCCGCCAGACCCCTGCTGAAATCGACATTTCGCTGGCGCTGCATCCAGGCGTGCCCTTGGCGCTTTCCGCCTTGACGGTGCTGCTCGGCATCGGCGTCTATTGGCAGTTCGCCCGCGTCCGCGCGGCGATGGCGGTCTTCCTGCGCGCGGCCGGGCGCGGGCCGGATCACGGTTTCGACCTTGCCATCTCGGGCCTTGTGCGTTTCGCCGGCCACCTCATGCGTGTCCTCCAGCCGGGGCGGCTGCAGATCTATATCTCCTGCACCTTCCTCTCGGTCGCCGCCATCCTCATCATTCCCGCGATCGTCTATGGCGAGCTGCCGCATCTTCCCGCCTGGCCGTCCGATGTCAGGCTCCATGAATGGGCGGTCCTGTCGATCGCCGCCGTCGGCCTTGCCGCCGTGCTCGTCGCCCGCGACCGGCTGACGGCGATCGTCTCGCTCGGCATCCAGGGTTTTGCCGTCGCCATCATCTTCCTGCTGTTCGGCGCCCCGGATCTCGCCTTCACCCAGTTCATGGTCGAAACCCTGTCAGTGGTTATCCTCGCCCTTGTGATGACCCGGCTCCGGCTTTCGCCCGCCGATGGGCGCCCGCTCGGCCGCAGGCTGTTCGACGGCGCGCTTGCGCTTGCCTGCGGCCTCGGCTTCACGCTTCTGCTGATCCGGGCGACGCAAGCGCCGTTCAATGATGCGCTGACGGTGTTCTTCAACGCCTATTCCAAGTCGATTGCCCACGGCGCCAACGTCG
Source organism: Rhizobium sp. BT03 (assembly GCF_030053155.1). Classification (NCBI taxonomy): domain Bacteria; kingdom Pseudomonadati; phylum Pseudomonadota; class Alphaproteobacteria; order Hyphomicrobiales; family Rhizobiaceae; genus Rhizobium; species Rhizobium sp. BT03. The sequence continues at coordinate 1,331,247 of NZ_CP125640.1, read as the reverse complement.
TCAACGTCATCATCGTCGATTTTCGCGGCACCGACACGCTCGGCGAAATTGCCGTCGTCGCGGTCACCGGCCTTGCCATCCTGGCCCTGATCCGCATCCGCGCCGGCAGCGAGCGCCGGCTTGCGGCCAATGATCCCGCAGTGGAGACAGAGGGCTGATGAATACCCTGATCTTCCGCACCGTCGCCCCGCTCCTCACCGCGCTGATGCTGCTTTTTTCCGTTTTCGTGCTGCTGCGCGGCCATAACGAGCCGGGCGGCGGCTTCATCGGCGGGCTGATCGCCGCCTCGGGACTGGCAATCTACGGCATCGCCCTCGGCGTTGCCGCCGTTCGCCGCGCGCTGTTTTTCCATCCGCTGTCGATCGCCGGCTTCGGCCTGCTGCTGTCGACGCTATCAGGTCTTCTCTCCATCCTCTTTGCCGTTCCCTTCATGACCGGCCTCTGGGTCTATCCGAACCTCTTCGGTCTCGAAGTGCCGCTGTCGAGCGTCATGCTCTTCGATCTCGGCGTCTATCTCGTCGTGCTCGGCGCCATTGCCTCGATCGCCCTGACGTTGGAAGAAAAGGAAGTGGCATTGGAAGAAAAGGAGGTGGAGTGATGGAGCCGCTTCTGGCGATCCTCGTCGGCCTGTTCTTCGCCGCCGCCATCTATCTGATGCTGTCGAAATTCACCATTCGCATCATGCTCGGCATCGCCATCCTCGGCAATGCCGTCAACCTGCTGCTCTTTACATCAGGCCGGCTGACGCGCGAGGTGCCGCCGATCATCCCGGCCGGTCTCGACGCTTTGCCCGCCGGCACCGCCAACCCGCTGCCGCAGGCCCTCATCCTGACGGCGATCGTCATCTCCTTCTCTTTCCTCGCCTTCCTGCTGGTGCTGACCTACCGCGCCTATCAGGACCTCGGCACCGACGACACCAGCAAAATGCGTGCCGCCGAACCCGACGACCGGCCGCTGCCGCCATTGGGGTATTGATGCTGATGCCGGCGCTGGTGGCTACCCCCCTCTGCCCTGCCGGGCATCTCCCCCACAAGGGGGGAGATCGGCTGAAGGCGAAGTCTCGCCCTGGTCAGATGGCTGAGACGGGTGAAGCGGCTTGGGGAGCAATTGATATGTCGGAAAGCCGGCGCGTCTTGCCGATCTCCCCCCTTGTGGGGGAGATGCCCGGCAGGGCAGAGGGGGGTATCCCACGGCACGCCGCCCGCGTTCCCGAAGGCCGCACCTGATGGCCGCCCCAACTACCATCGATCTCTCCGCCGCCCTGATCACCGCCCCGGTGCCGATCGGCCATTGGCTGGCCATCCTGCCGGTCGCTCACTGCATCATGCTCGGCGCCGTCCTGTTGATGCTGCGCGCTCATCTCCGCCTGCAGGCCTGGTTCGCCATCGCAGGCCTTGTGATGCTGGCGCTGATCGATGCGGCGCTGCTTGCCAAGGTCGCCGCCGAAGGGCCGCTCACCATGGTCATGGGTCGCTGGCTGCCGCCCTTCGGCATCGCCTTCACCGTCGACCTCTTCGGGGCGCTGATGGCCTTCACTTCAGCCCTTGTTGCGCTCGCCGCCGGCATTTATGCGCTGGCCGATATCGGCGAAAGTGGCCGGCGATACGGTTTCTTTCCGCTGCTCATGCTGCTGATGGCCGGCGCGACGGGCGCCTTTCTCACAGGCGATGTCTTCAATCTCTATGTCTGGTTCGAGGTGCTGCTGATCTCCTCCTTCGGGCTGATCATCCTCGGCTCCGAACGTCAGCAGATCGACGGCGCACTCAAATATGCGGTGCTGAATCTCATCGCCACGACGCTGTTCCTGATCGGCGTCGGCATCCTCTATGCCGCCTTCGGCACGCTCAACATGGCCGACATCGCGGCAAGGGCGAGGGATCTGCGGGCCACGGCGCCGCTGATGACCTTGGCAAGCCTCTTCCTGCTCGCCTTCGCCATGAAGGCGGCAGCCTTCCCGGTCAATTTCTGGCTGCCCGCCGCCTACCATACGCCGCGCATCGTGGTCTCGGCGCTGTTTGCCGGCCTGCTCACCAAGGTCGGCATTTACGCGCTGATCCGGGTGGTGGTCATGCTGCTGCCGGTGGAGCGCCAGGAATTGAGCCTGCTGATCGCGCTTGCCGCCGGCGCGACCATCCTCGTCGGCGCGCTCGGCGCACTTGCCGAAAACGATATCCGCAGGCTGTTCGGCTATGTCGTCATATCGGGCATCGGCAATATGCTGGCCGGCGTTGCAATCGGCGGCCCCGGCGGCGGCATCAGCGGCGCAGTCTTCTATGCCGTTCATTCCATGGTGCTGATGACGGCGCTATATCTCGCCGCCGGCGAGATCGCCCGGCGCGGCGGCGGCTTCTTATTGTCGGGCCTCGGCGGCCTCTATCGGCAAAGCGGCGCCTTCACTGCGCTCTCCCTCATGCTCTTCCTTGCCGCCTGCGGCCTGCCGCCTTTTTCCGGCTTCTGGCCGAAAGTCATTCTGGTCAAGGCCTCGCTCGATAGCGGCGCCTGGTGGCTGGCGGCGGTCATCCTCGTCGGCGGTTTTCTGACGACGATCGCCTTCGGCCGGCTCTTTCTGCTCGCCTATTGGCGGCCGGCGCCGACAGCCGCGATGCCGTCGGCGGCCCTCTGGCGCACCGGCCTGCCGCTTGCCGCGCTGACGGCGCTGGTCGTCGGCTTCGGCATCCTGCCGGAATGGCTGCTGGCGCTGTCGCAATCGGCCGCCGCCGGCCTTGCCGATCCGCAGGCCTATCTCCATTCGGTCTTCCCCGGAGGCATCAGGTGATCGCCTTCCTCTTCAATCTGCTGCTCGCCATCGCCTGGGTCGCGGTCACCGGCAGCGCCTCGCTGCACAATCTCGTCTTCGGTTTTCTGCTTGGCGCCCTTTCGCTCACCGTCATCCGCGAACCCTTCGGCGGCAAGGGCTATCTGCGCCGCGCCGGCCTGGTGCTGTCGCTCGCCACTTTGTTCCTGAAGGAACTGTCGCTGTCGGCCTGGAAGGTCACGCTCACCGTCCTCTCGCCCGATATGAAGCTGAAGCCCGGCATCTTCGCCTTCCCGCTGACGGTGACGAGCGATTTCGAGATCACTTTGCTCGCAAACCTCATCACCCTGACACCCGGCACGCTTTCGGTCGATGTCTCCACGGATCGCCGCACGCTTTATGTCCACGCGCTCGATTGCTCCGATCCCGAGACAGCCAAGCGCGATATCGCCAATGGTTTCGAACGCAAGATCATGGAGGCTTTCCGGTGATTACCCCTGCCGCCATCGTCGCGGCCGCATCCTCGGCCGCTCTCGTCATTCTCGCCCTGGCGCTGATTCTCACGGTCTGGCGCGTCGTTTCCGGCCCGACACTGCCGGATCGTATCCTCGCCCTCGATATGCTGACCGGCATCGCCATCGGCTTAATCGCCGTTATCGCCGTCAAGACCGGCTTTTCGCTCTATATCGATATCGCCATCTCGCTCGGCCTCGTCGGCTTCCTGGCGACTGTCGCCTTCGCCCGATTCGTGCTGTCGCGCGGCAACAGCAAATCGCCGGCCTCCGCATCTCCGCCGAAGGCCGGCGCCAAAAGACGTCATGCGGGAGGGGCCAAGCGATGATGGATTATATCCTGGCTGCCGTCGCCGCCCTGCTGCTGATATCAGGTGCGCTCTTTGCTCTTTCGGCGGCGATCGGCCTGCTGAGGCTGCCCGATCTCTATACGCGCATGCACGCGGCCTCGAAGGTGGGGACGGTCGGTTCCGGCCTGCTGCTTCTTGCCGCCGGCCTCTATTCGCAGGACCTGGCGATTCTCGCCCGCGCCATTGCCGGCTTTGTCTTCCTGTTGCTGACGGCGCCGGTCTCTGCCCATCTGCTGGCCAGAGCCGCCCACCTTTCGGGATATGCGCTCGGTGCCGTCTCGGTCCGCGACGATATGCGCGAGCGCTGAGCCCCGTGCTGTTTCGCCGCTTTACCAGATTTATGCAAAACTTATGCACAGGAAGCTGTGAGTAAAGCTTGCCCGTAAGCGCCTTAATTCTTCATCTGTCATTTTTTCTCAAGAAAAACGACAAATAATAATTGGCCTTTCGACCAAACGATGGTATTTGAAAATGCAAGTAGAGTTCTGATTGTGAATTACAATCGTACTGCTTCCAAGTCCCTCAGTTTTGATTTTTCATGTCTAAACTGAGGCCATCGCCTGGGGCATGACGTAGTGGTTTGCAGTCAGGCAGTATAAGAACAGGTCTCGCTCTTCGGAATCTAGGGGTGGATTTCGCGTTTTTCGAAACAGAAGGTCGCTTCCCGTGCTTTTGCTGTTCGCTTCTACGAGGCGGGTCTTTGGCGTAACAGTCAAAGGCCGTTTGAGCATGCTAACAGGAGAAAAAATATGACGGAAATGGCGACCGGCAATGCGCCGGAGCTGCTTGTGGAACTGACAGCCGACATCGTCGCGGCTTATGTCAGCAACCATGTTGTCCCGGTCAGCGACCTGGCAAATCTGATTTCCGACGTGCATTCGGCACTCAGCAACACGTCCGTACCGCAGCCTGCTGCGGCCATCGTCGAAAAACAGAAGCCTGCAGTCTCTGTCCGCAAGTCCGTACAGGACGAGCAGATCACGTGTCTGGAATGCGGCGGCAACTTCAAGTCCCTCAAGCGTCACCTGATGACGCATCACAGCCTCTCGCCGGAAGAATACCGCGAGAAGTGGGACCTTCCGACCGACTACCCGATGGTAGCGCCCGCCTATGCCGAAGCGCGTTCGCGCCTGGCAAAGGAAATGGGCCTGGGTCAGCGCCGCAAGCGCGGCCGCGGCTGAGCTTTTTCGAAAGCCACCAACGACAAAAGCCGGGTCTCGTGCCCGGCTTTTCTGTCTGCGCTTGCGGTAGGGCCTCTGCTCTATGCTTTACCGGCAGGCGTAGAATGTATTCCTATACTATGAGCAAGTGTTAATATACTGATTCGATGACGGAAGCGCTTGCCGAATCGCTGCGCTCCGGATCTCTCAAAGCCCCTCAAACACCAAGACATGTCGCCCGGAACTGTGCGTTCAGGCCGCGGCGCGAAGCTTTGCTTCTTCGCGAATCCTGTTGACCATCGATCGCAGTCCGTTCGAACGCTGCGATGAGAGGTTCTCCACCAGGCCGATCTTCGAGAAGATCTCGAAGGCATCGAGCCCGGCAATCTCGGACGCCACCTTGCCGGAATAGGTGGCAAGCACGATGGCGACGAGGCCGCGCACGATATGGGCGTCGGAATCACCCTCGAAGCTCATCACCGGATTGTCGGGATCGCCTGTGGTATGCGTCACCAGCCAGACCTGGCTGGCGCAGCCCATCACCTTGTTTTCGGTGGTGCGCTTCTCCTCGGCGAGTTCAGGCAGCGCCTTGCCGAGTTCGATGACATAGCGGTAGCGGTCTTCCCAATCGTCCAGGAAAGCGAAGTCGTCGATGATCTGGTCGAGGGATGCCATGAGAAAGCCTTTCACTATTAAAGCACTTCCAGCAAAAGTGCACAGCGGTTTTGCGTCCGGAATGCGCGAGGAAAAGCTCTAAACTGCATATAGGTGAAAGACCGGCGGATTTGAACCGTTAAAGCGCGCCGCGTCGAACAGGATTCATGCGACTCGCTTCAATTCTTTGTTTTCATGCGTGTCGTGATCTCTAAACCGCGGCACGCTTGCTGATGGCATATATGAAAAGAAACGCCGTGAGGGATGGGCATCCTCACGGCGCAGCAACATGCTGAATTAAACAGGGCAGGCACGTCAGGCATGGGGCATTTCCGCGTCATGCGGAGCACCGATGCAAGGTCGAAAATTCAGATTGCCGGCTTCGGCGTCGGCAGCGGGATTGCGCCGGTGACAACAGCCTCAGCGGAGGCGTCATCCTCGACCGGCGGGCGGTAAGGCATCGGCTGGTTCAGCGCGGCCTTTGCTTCGCGCATCTTTTCCTGGATGGCGGGCGCTGCCAGCGAAGGCATGGCGAGAGCCACCGGCGTCTGCGGTTCGGCATGCCTTGCAGTCACCGGAGCCTCGTCCTTGAACTGGCTGTCGAGCAGTTCATAGGCGACGCGGGCGCCTTCGCGGGCCCGGTAGCCGAGTGCGGTGACGGTTTCGGCGCCCTTGGCGCAGACCTCGGGTTTTTCCGAGCACATGCCGGTGAGATAGTCATAGGCGCCGCTTACCGCCGTAAACGCGTCGGAAAGCTGCAATTGCGGGCCGCCGGCGAGCTTGTCGGAACTCTCCGTGCTGAAGACGGAAAGAAGCACGAGCACAAGGCCAAACCAGAAGGATCCTTTGATCAGAAACCACATTGTCGTTGCCCATCCTGTTTTCCCGTCCGGTTCTTGTCGCCGAATCAGGCCGGTTGTCCGGTGTGTTTTCACCCTACCGCCAAGTTGCGAATGCCGCTTTTCGAAACTCACGCGCATTTGCGGCAAATTTAGTTCAAATTTTAGCGACCGGTATTTGACGGGCATTTTAGTCGAATGCGAGCGATCGCCGTTAAGCATCAGGGCAGCACCTGCTTGCAATTGCAGGGCTTTTGCCGGCTCGCCTTGCCACATGAGTTAACGCAATGCTGAAATATGAGGAATATCCGTCGCTTACCCGCTATTAACCACAAAAGGCAAAGAGCCTTCCGGATGCTTCAAAACGGGATTTTCGGCCCTTTCCGGCGGTGAACAGCGCTTTTGCCTTATCCTTTCTTTAAGCCGCCGGGGCCTATTGTCCGGATCGACAGACAGCCTTTTTGGGCGGGTATTGCGTGCGAGTATTGAGTAACATTGGCGGCTGGGTGACGGCTCTCGTAGACCGGGCGGCGACAAGCTGGCTCTCCCGGACGGGCGGCGGCGAAGCCGTGCGCCAGCGTGAGCTCGCGATCCTGCGCCGCCTCGTGCTGTTCTCGTCGGCTGCTCTTATTGCTGCGCCCATCGGCCTTTCGGCGGTCACCGGCCCGGCCGTCGCCTTGCCGGCGGGGGTCGCCATGGTCTGCGCCGCCTTCCTCTTTTCCGCCGTCGGCAGCATTGCGCTTGCCCGTCAGGGGTCGTCGGCCGGGATCGCCACGCAGTCGGCCGAGGACTTCTTCCTTGCCGCCACCCCCGGCCTGGTCTTCTTCCTCGACCCGCATGGCAGTGTGGCCACGATCGGCGGCCGCGACCGTCGCGATTTTCTCGCCTGGATGCGCGATCCCAAGGGCAGGGGTTTCCTGGAGCAGGTGCATGTCTCCGACCGCATCCTTTTCCTGCAGGCGCTCGATAGCCTGCGCCGGGGCGAGGATACCGAATGTGTCGATCTGCGCATCGACCGCCCCTCGGTCGCGCGCGATCAGCGCCAGTTCGCTTATCTCAGAATGGACATGACGGCCCGGCGCGACGCCGACGGCGAGCTTGCCGCCGTCATTGCCCAGCTGCGCGATGTCTCCGTCGAACAGCAGCTGCGGGCCGAAGCCCAGAACCGCGTCGCCGATGCCGAATCGGCAAACGACGCCAAGTCGCGCTTCCTCGCCGCCGTCAGCCACGAGCTGCGCACGCCGCTGAACGCCATTCTCGGTTTTTCCGATATCCTGATCGGTGAATATTTCGGCAAGTTCGAAAACGACCGCCAGCGCGAATATGTCGGCCTCGTGCGCGAAACCGGCGCGCATCTCTTGTCCGTCGTCAACACCATGCTCGACATGAGCAAGATCGAAGCCGGCCGTTACGAGCTGATCCTCGAAGCCTTCGATATATCAAGCTCGGTCAAGTCCTGCGAATCGATGCTGGCATTGCAGGCCAAGACCAAGGGCCTGACGCTGACGAGTCGGATCCAGCGCGGCCTCGGCGAGATCGTCGCCGATCAGCGCGCCATCCAGCAGATCCTCATCAATCTCGTCGGCAATGCCATCAAGTTCACCGAAGCCGGCGGTGTCGTCTCGGTCGATGCGGCGGCGCGCGACGGCATCCTCAAGCTGACGGTCAGCGATACCGGCATCGGTATTGCGGCCGACAAGCTGGCCCTGCTCGGCCAGCCCTTCGTCCAGATCCAGAACGATTATACCCGCCGCTTCGAAGGCACCGGCCTTGGTCTTTCCCTGGTCAAGGGGCTGGTGGCGCTGCATGGCGGGCATTTCGCCATCGCCAGCCAGCCCGGCGAAGGCACGATCATCACCATCGAGATCGCGGTGGACGGCTCGGGCGCCGTGTGCGCCGAAGACGCCGGTCATGGTGCGACTGTCGAGTTCCCGCCGCGGCTGAAGGGCGCGGTCAATGCAGGTGCAGAATTGGGGGAGGGGCGTTTCGATGGCCGCGCGCAAGCGAAAATCGCCTAAGGGAAAAAGGGGACGGCAGCAGCCGGGCCTCCTGATGTCGGGTGCAGCGGCGCTCGGCGGCCTGAGTTTGCAGGGCGCATCGGTGCTCGGCGGCGTCATCGGCCGCAATCCGTCGGTTGCCGGCGGCACCATCACCTTCGTCGTCATCTTCTCCTTCGTCGCCGCCAACGCGCTCTGGTATCAGCCCGGCCTGCATCCGCACCCGATTTTTCGCACCCGCGATCCGCAGTCTCCCAATGTGCTCGGCGCCCGCCGCCCGGCCGAGGAGCAGCAGGGCGACGTCACCACCTTCCGCATCGAGCGGCCGGAGGATGCCGCGACCACCACCAACGCGACGCCGGCGCCTGCCGCGCCCGGTCAGCAGCCGAGCCAGCTCGTCATGGACATCCAGCAGCAATTGGTGCGCCGCGGCCTTTATAACGGCATACCTGACGGCATCATCGGCCCACGCACCAGTGCGGCCATCCTCTTCTTCGAGGAAACGGTCGGCATGGCCCAGACCGGCGATCCGACGCCGGAGGTGCTGGCGGCGCTGCAGACGGATGCATCGGGCCCTTCGACCGTGCCCATGGAAAAGCCGCCCGAGGATGTGAGCTCGAAGGCGGCGGCGGAAGACCCGGTGGCCGAGGCGATCCGCAGCGCCGAAAAGTCGGTCAAAACCGCCCCTTCGGCCGCAAAGCAGGTTCCCTCGAGCGAAATCACCAATGTCGACCTGGTGCTGAAGATTCAGAAGGGCCTTTCCAACATGGCCTATGCCAATGTCGGCGTCGACGGCGTCGCCGGCGAGCAGACCCGCGCGGCCATCCGCCATTTCCAGAAGCACTACAACCTGCCCGAAAACGGCGAGCCGACCCAGGCGGTGCTGAAAAAGCTCAAGGAAATCGGCGCGATCTGAGACATATCGCGCAGCATGCAGCCCAAGCCTCTTTGACTACAACCTAAGTCTAAGGCGGTGGCGCCGTTTGCAACTTATTAACCATGTTGATCGAAGCTTTGCCGATTGAGGCGGGGGAACGTCGGTCATGCATGCGCTGAAGGCGATAGACGATCTGGCCGGAGAACCGGCTGTCGAAGCGGAAGGCCCGGATCGCACCGCCTTGCGCCACATCCTGCAGCGCCTTGCCGAGGAGGCTTCGACACTCGGCATCGATCTCGTCGATATTGCCGGCGCCATTCAGGACATGGCGGCGATGTCGGCCCGCCATGCCTCCGCCTTCGATCATGTCACCGGCACCGCGCTTTCGATTGCCGAAACCAACCGTTCGGTCGCCCTGTCGCTGCGGGAGACCGACCGCACCGCGGCTGAAGCGCGCCAGATGCTGAAGGAATCGGCCGACCGCCTGTCCGGCTCCGTCGCCGAGATCGGCCACATGGTTCAGTCTTCCAACGTCATCGGTGCCGAAATCGCCGGCTTTTCGAAGTCGCTGGCCGACGTCGACAAGATCGCCGACGAGATCAGCACCATTGCCCGCCAGACCAACCTTCTGGCGCTGAATGCCGCAATCGAGGCAGCGCGCGCCGGCGATGCGGGCAAGGGTTTTGCCGTCGTCGCCGCCGAGGTCCGGGCGCTTTCGCTGCAGACCTCGAAGGCGACCGGCTCGATCCAGGACACGCTGGACGAATTGCGGGTGAAGATCGACCGGCTGTCGGTGGTCGGCGGCGATGCGCGTGAGAGTGCCGCCGGTGTCCGCGACAAGTCGGAGGCGATGCGCGGCGCCTTCGAAAGCATGGAACATGTCATCACCCGCATCCTCGACAGTTCAACCGTCATGGCCAACACCACCGAGGCCGTCGACCAGCAATGCGCTGGTTTCGTCGAAAAGCTCAGCGAGATGTCGGGCGAGGTCGCCGGTTCGAATATCAGGCTGCAGCAGGCGGCAAAACGGGTCGACAGCGTCGTCGGTCTTTCCGAAACCCTGGTCCAGCTGACGGCGAGCGCCGGTGTGAAGACCGCCGACAGCCGCTGGATCGAGGAGGCGCAGTCGGTGGCAAGGCAGATTTCTGGCGCATTCGAACGGGCCATCGCCGAGGGTCAGATCGGCCTCGACGCCCTCTTCGACCGACGCTACCGGCCGATACCGGGTACCGACCCGGCGCAGATGATGGCCGCCTTCACCGAGCTCACCGACCGGCTGCTGCCTTCGATCCTGGAACCCGTCGTTGCCCTCGACGAGCGCGTCGCCTTCTGCGCGGCGGTTGACGAAAACGGCTACTTGCCAACCCATAACCGGAAATTCTCGCAGCCGCAGCGGCCGGGCGACGCTGTCTGGAACACTGCCAATTGTCGCAATCGCCGCATCTTCGCCGATCGTGTCGGCCTTGCCGCCGGCCGCAGCACCGCGCCTTTCCTCGTCCAGACCTATCGGCGCGACATGGGCGGCGGCAATTTCGTGATGATGAAGGATATTTCCGCGCCGATCACCGTGATGGGCCGCCATTGGGGCGGATTGCGGCTGGCGGTCAAGGTCTGACGCATCGTCATCATTTAACTGCGGATTGCCGATGCCGGCGCGCCGGTCTATACCGCGCCGATGAGATTACGCGCCGACATCTTCGTTTCCTCCCTGCTGCGCCGCGTTTTTGCCAGCGGCGACTTTGCCGCCGTCGAGAAGAAGGGGGCGGAGGAGGCGGGCGCGATCTTCATCCGCCAGCATTTTCGCGACGGCCTGGAAACCCTTTATGCGCCAGCGCCGCAGACCGCCTTCGGCGAGGGTGAGGCGGGCGGCCGTCTGTTCGAAATCCGCCTGTTGCGCAGCGAGCCGGAGACGGTGCGCGCCATGCTGGAGCGTGAACGCCGCTTCGACCCCGATCTCTGGATCGTCGAGCTCGAGGCGGAGGAACTGGGAGACATGATCCCGCTTGCGCGGGATGGCTGAGGGCCGACGGCGCTCCTGATCTCAGCGGGACCGGCGCCCCAGGATGCGCATGTCGCGCTGCGCCGGCGCCTGATTGACGAAGCGGTGGTTCGGTGTTTCCTGTAGCGCGGGCGCATTGGCCGCCTCGGGCTTGTAGGTGTAGCGATCGGCGCGGCGCCAGGCTTCTACCCGTTCGTGGCATTCTTCCGGGTCGAGCGCATCGAGCACCATCCAGCCGCGCGTGACATTGTGCTGCTGTTCGGCAAGATGCGGGTAGAGCCTTTCCAGCACGAAGACGGCGTCGAGAAAGCCCATGCCGAGGCTCGTCAGCGTCGTCGCCAGCTGCTGGCCGGAAAGATCGAGCATGATGCGCTCGGCAAGCCAGCGGCTGGCCGACAGCGCATCGGCAAGCGCGGTTGCGAAATGCATCGCCTCGCGCGAGCGGGCGAAGCGCACCAGCAGCGCCTCCTGAATGTCGGTGAGCGTGCGCAGGCCGAGCCTGTCCTCGTCGGCCCGGCCGAGATGACCGGCAAGACTGAGAATACGCTCGCGCAGCGCCTCTTCATTGGCAACGCGCTGTTCCTGCAGCGCATCCGCCTCGTTGGTTTCTGCAGGCGCCGGCGCCGGCGAAAGCGGTACCGTCGGTGATTCCGTGATCGGCGCCGATGCGGCTGTCGAGCGCGGCTGGCTCTGGCGCAGCGCCACCAGCGCATCGATGACCTTCGGGGAGAGAGAATTCCGGCTGACGATCGCCTTGACATGCGCTGCACCCTGCATGCGCGCGATGGTGATCAGCGTATCGTCGGCGATTGCCTTGGAGGCGGCAAGAAAAGGCGCGGCGATCTCGATCGGCTGGTTGCCGATGAACAGCGCCACGGCCGCCGGCATGTTTTCGCATTGGGAGAGTGCCGCGACCGCCTGGCGCTTGGCCTCGTCGGAGGAAGCCTGGAAAAGCGGCATGAAAAGCTCGGCAAATTGGCGCAGCTCGGACCGTGTCGGATGAGACAGGTTCTCGAAACTGCTGACGGTCGCCATCAATACCACGTCCTTTTTCCTGACGGCCAATGGGCCCTCTAGGTCTCGAAACCGGTCACGCACAAGAACACCCCGAAAACGCCGAACCAAGGGGAACCACGGGCCGATATGCGCTGGCGGAACGCATGCCGGGCCACATGGGTTATGAACAAATCCTACACCGACAGGGTTAACGCATGCTGAAGATTTTATTAAAATGTAACAGAAATATACACGTTGAGCGTGTCGCCATGTGATTGGCCGGCAAGATGAAAAGTCTGGTTTGAAGAGACCCCTGCAACGATTGCACATTGCTGGCGCGATGGGGAAAGGGTCAGGCAGCCTTGCGATCGCGCAGCGCGTCCAGCAGCTTTTCGCGACTGTCGTGACCGGCCTGATAGAGGTCGAGTGCTGCGGATGCCGCATACTGCGCCTCGACGCTTTTGATGTCGACGCGCCGTTCCGCGCACCAGGCATCGAGCGCACCGCGCAGCACGTCGAGATCGTCAGGCGAGAAAGATGAATTCACCAGCAAAGACATCGCTAGCCTCCGCATTCCGGCAAAAGCGTGAAGATCCGCGATCGACCGGGGCCGGAAATCTGTGATCGACTGGAGCAACCATACGCGCATCCGAGGTGGTCGCAATTAAATATTTTCATGAAGCATTTTTGCAACATCGCCGCTTTGCCCGTGAGTAGGCTTGCAGCATTCATGCCAACCCTATGAATTGTTTCTAAATTTATACATCGATGTTCAGTCGTGGCTTTGCGCGGGCGGCGTGAAACCAAATCAACTCTTTGCGCGTTACAGAGGAAGTGACGTGAACTGTGTTTGGCTTTTGCCGAATATTAGTAAACTGTTAACTGTCATCTGTCTCAATTCGGATGGGAACGACGCGATTTGAGTGTTTGGATCGTTGAAACTCCTGGTCACGGTATTTCAATCAGGTGCCGTGGGAAAGGCGCGAATGCCCTCGGTCCGGTCACTCCGCCACCGCAGGACGCGCCGGCTCGCACATTGGCGGGCAGGGTGAAATCCATCGTAAGTTCATCCGTCTCGGGCAGTGCATGGAGACGAGAATGGCAATAGTAGTCGCATTGGCGGATCGGCAGCCGCGGGCGCCGCGCCGTCCGGACAAAGAGCCCCGCGAAGCCAAGATCCTGTGGTTCACCGGCGTCCGCTACGAGCGGCTGGCAGAGAGCCCTAGACATGGCCCGGCGCCTGCGCCGCGCGTCAACAAGAAGTAACGTCCGTTCAACTTCAGCGGGCGCTGAATTGCTCGCAGCCGGATTCCGTCAGGAAGTTTCGCGCCGCGTCATCGAAACTTGCCTGCGGCGCCAGCGTCCGCAGCACGGCATAGCCGTCCGGCCGCGCCATCTCCACCAGGATCGCCTGCTGCAATTCCTGCGGCAGGTTCTTGCGCAGGTCGGTCAGCTGGATCGGCCCGCCCGCCACGACGTCGAGCGCGCCGCCGACCGAGGTTCTGTCGTTCATGCTGAAGACCTCGTTGGAGGCGCTGTCATAGATCGCGATCGACCAGAAGGGCACATTGCCCCTGGCGGTGAAATGCACCGGCGCATCCTCGACGTCGAAGGAGCAGACGGCGGTGCGCACGAAGGGGTCGCCATTGGCAAGGCCCGCCTCGTCATACTCGCCGCCGAGCAGGGTGAAATTGTTGAGGTCGCCCTCCGCCTCGACGCGGGTCGCCGCATCCTTGCCGGTGAAATGTGGCAGCGACAGGATGATGACGAGGTGCAGCAGCGCTGCGCCGAAAAGCCCGGTCAGGATGGCGAAGAAGATCCTAAGCATTGCCGCATCCGGTCTTGGTGAGCTTCGGCATGGCGAGGTCGATCACTCCGGAGCTGCCGGCAGTTGGCGTGTCGAACAGCGTCAGCACCAGCCGGAAGGTGCCGGCCTCCGGCAAGGCCAGCCAGTTGCCCGGCTGCGCCGCGGCCGAGATTTCAATCGAGAAGCTGCTGTCCGGTTGGCGCAGCACCGTCCAGGAATTGAGCGCTGCGGGATGCCCAGCCTTTACCGCCGCCGGGTTGCCGCCATTATCCGCGGTAAAGAGGGTCCAGAGCCGGGCAGGCGGCGTTTGCCCGCTGATGCGGTAGCGGCAGCCGGCATTCAGCCGCGTGCCGTCATCGTCGACGCTTGCCGTGAAGGTCAGCCCCTCGGCGCTGCCGTAAAGCAGCTTGCCGGCGCGCGCCCGGTGCGACTTGGCGTAAGGATCGGCATCGACCGTCTGCAGCGCCGGAAAGGCCTCCCAGGCGCCGAGCTTGATCGCCCCGAAACCCTGCGTCGCATCCAGCGCATACAGCGAAATCATGATCCCGCCGCCGAAGGCGACGATCAGCGTGATCAGGATGAAGAGGGGGAATCGAAACACGTCAAGACCTTGGAAACCATATCAGATGAAGGGTTACCACTGATTCTGGCGGGGTGGAATGCCGTGCGACGACATGGACGTTGATCTGTCCGGTTAACGCCGATGTCTGCCCCTCACCCTAACCCTCTCCCCGTTCTGACGGGAGAGGGGACGTGCCCCACGAGACGTTAGCGAGAGACCGAGAGGTCACGGCTTGCCCCCTTCTCCCCGCGTGCGGGGAGAAGGGGGCAAGCCGGATGAGGGGCCACTCACTCTCGCCGATCTCCCGGCATCGTTCGACGCATTCGCTCAGGATCTATTCCGCACTCGCCACCTTCGCCGGCGCCAGCGGGGCAGCATTTTTCAGCTTTGCGCCGAGGGCTTTGAGGATATTCGTCGATTGCACCGAGAGCATGCGCGGCCGGATGAGCTGCGGCAATCCGTCCTGCGGCTTGGCGGCGACGGTCTTGGCGAGATCCTTTTCCGAGGGCAGGGGATTTTCGATGCCGGGGATGGCGCGCAGCGTCACACCCTGATGGGCGTAGTCCATGGCACGCTTGAAGGTCATCGCCGGCAGCGAGCCGCCGGTCATCTCGTTGGTCGAGGTATAGTCGTCATTGCCGAACCAGACGGCGCAGGTGTAGTTGCCGGTGAAACCGACGAACCAGGCGTCGCGATAGGCCTGGGTCGTGCCGGTCTTGCCCGCTGTCACGACGCCGTTGTCGAGTGCCGCCTTGCGCGCCGTGCCGACATAGGGCACGCGCGACAGCATTTGGTTCATATAGGCGTCGGCCTGTTCGGACAGCACACGTTTTGGCGCCGGCTCGTCGCGGTCGAAATCGTAGAGCACATCGCCTTCGTAATCGAGGATCTGGGTGATGCCGTGACGGCGCGATTGGTAGCCGCCGGCCGGGAAGGTGGCATAGGCCGTCGCCTGGTCGAGCACGGTCACCTCGGAGGTGCCGATCGGGATGGTGACGTCGTCGCGGATCGGCGTTTCGACACCGAGGTTTTTCGCCATCGCCCGGATCGGCTGGATGCCGAGCTTCTCCTTGGCAAGTCGCACCGGCACGGTGTTGATCGACTGGGCGATGGCGGTCTCGAGCGTGATGCGGCCGACATAACGGTTGGCGTAATTGTGCGGGCTCCAGTTGCCCCAGGAGATCGGCGCGTCGACGATCGTCGTCTGCGGCGTCATCCCGCTCTCCATCGCCAAGGCATAGGTATAGACCTTGAAGGAAGAGCCCGGCTGGCGCAGCGCCCTGGTGGCGCGGTTGAACTGGCTCTCGCCGTAATCGCGGCCGCCGACCATGGCGCGCACAGCGCCGCCGTTCTCGATCATCACCATGGCGCCCTGCTTGGCGTGATAGGCCTCGCCATATTCGCGCAGAGATGTTTCGACCGATTCCTCGGCCGCCTGCTGGATGCCCATGTCGATCGTCGTGCGCACGATAAGCGAATGCTGGTGGAAACGCGGCGACAGCCGCTGCACCTCGTCGAAAGCCCAATCGAGGAAGAAGTCGGGCGATTCCACCTCGTTGCGATCGACGACGGTTGCCGGATTGCGCCGGGCGGCGATCACTTGTCCCTCGGTCATCAGCCCGCTCTGCACGAGATTGGTCAGCACCTCGTTGGCGCGCGCACGCGCCGCCGGCAGGTTGACATGTGGCGCATATTTCGCCGGCGCCTTGAACAGGCCGGCGAGCATGGCGGATTCTGCCAGGTTCACGTCGGTGATGTTCTTGCCGAAATAGAACTGCGCCGCCGCGGCTGCGCCAAACGTGCCGCCGCCCATATAGGCGCGGTCGAGATAGGTGGAGAGGATTTCCTTCTTGGAAAGGTTGGCCTCGAGCCATAGCGCCAGAAACGCCTCGGTGACCTTGCGGTCGATGGAGCGCTCGTTGGACAGGAACAGGTTCTTGGCGAGCTGCTGGGTCAGCGTCGAGCCGCCCTGCACGACTTCGCCGGCCTGGGCGTTGGTGACCATGGCGCGGAACAGGCCGATCACGTCGATGCCGAAATGGTCGAAGAAGCGCCGGTCTTCGGTGGCGAGCACCGATTTGATCAGCGAATCCGGCAGCTCGTCGATCGGCACGGAGTTCTGGTGGATGACGCCGCGATGGCCGATGACGTTGCCGTAGCGGTCGGTGAAGGTGACGGCGAAATCGCCGCGGTTGCGCCAGTCCTCCTTGGTCGCCTCGAAGGCCGGCTGGGCAAGCACCAGCATCAGCACCGAGCCGGCCGCTCCGAGCGTCAGCCCTTCGCCGGCCAATTCGAAGACCATGCGCTTCCAGCCGCGCACGCGGAAGCGGCGGAAGAAGATGGTGATGTCTTCCCAGATTTCAGCGGCGCGGAAGCCGGCGTTCCAGACGGTCGAATCGATCCACGAATCGATGCGCAGCAGAATATGACGGCTCTTCGCCGGACGTTTGCCCGCCGTGCCATTCGCCGCTTTTCCCGGCTCGTTTGCCGAGCCGCTTTCTGGGTTGTCCGGGTCCTGCACGTCCTGTATTCCCGCTTGATCGCACTTCGGTCATATCCTGCCGCCGGAAGGCGACGAAAGCGCGAGGCCCGCATATGGCCGCAAAGCTCGCCGATACCGGGAGACAGTTCTCCGGTACCAGGAGCATACTGAAGAATTGATTGATTTTGCGGCTGATAACAAGAGAGATGCATGAGGGTCACGCGAATTTGCGGGCCGCTGTTGCAAGAAACGAACGATGAACGATCTGCCCTTCTGGAAGAGCAAGACGCTGGCCGAAATGTCCGTCGCCGAGTGGGAAAGCCTCTGCGACGGCTGCGGTCTCTGTTGCCTCAACAAGATCGAGGAATGGGATAGCGGCGATATCTATTTCACCTCGGTCCGCTGCAAACTGCTCGACGGCGAAAGCTGTCGCTGCTCCAGCTACGAGAACCGCTGGGATTTCGTGCCGGATTGCGTGCAGCTGACCAAGGAGAACGTGCCCGATATCGCCTGGCTGCCGCCCACCTGCGGCTACCGGCTGGTCAATGAGGGCCGCGATCTCTACTGGTGGCACCCGCTCGTCTCCGATGATCCCGAGACCGTTCATGCCGCCGGCATTTCCGCGCGCGGCCGCACGATCAACGAAAACGAAATCGATATCGACGATCTCGAGGATTACGTCGTCGACTGGCCGCTGACCGTCGGCGAAGAAAAGGACGAGGAAGAAGCCTGAGGCGGCGGGCGCCCCCATTTGCACGGCCGCCTTATCTTCGGCGCAAAATATAAAATTGGCGCCGGCCGCTGCTTGATTGTTGAGAAGTGAGACCCCACTTGCGGCTCAACCCGCTGGTCCGGGCCCCTCTGGCGAGAGCTTCGGCACTCTTGCGATGTCGGACCTCTTCTCCGACAACCAGTGCCGACAGGGGACTATCCTTGAATCGCTCTTTTTTGTTCGTCGAGTGGCTGGGAACGCCGCTCTGGATGTGGTCGAGCTTTTTCGCCCTCGTCATCGCCATTCTGTCGTTCGACCTCGGTATTCTTCATAAGCAGAACAAGGAAATCGGCGTCAGCGAAAGCGTCAGACTTTCCGCCCTCTATATCGCGCTCGGTCTCGCCTTCGGCGGTTGGGTATGGTGGTATCTCGGCTCCGAGGCCGGCCTTGCCTATCTGACGGGCTTCGTCGTCGAAAAGACGCTGGCCCTCGACAACGTCTTCGTCATCGCCCTGATCTTCTCCTTCTTCGCCGTGCCGCGCATCTACCAGCACCGGGTGCTCTTCTGGGGCATTCTCGGCGTCATCCTGCTGCGCGCCATCATGATCGGCGTCGGCGCCACGCTGGTCGCCGAATTCGCCTGGCTTCTTTATATCTTCGCCGCGTTCCTGATCGTCACCGGCATCAAGATGCTGTTCGTCAAGGAGGCCGAGCCCGATGTCTCGAAGAACGTCCTCGTCCGCTTCATGCGCAGCCGTTTCAACGTCACCGAGGAACATCACGGCGAACGGTTCTTCGTCAGAAAGGCAAACCCCAGGACGGGAGCGATGACCTGGTTCATCACGCCGCTCTTCATGGCGCTCGTGATGGTCGAAGTGGCCGACGTCATCTTCGCCGTGGATTCGGTCCCCGCGATCTTCGCGATCACCACCGATCCGTTCCTCGTCTATACCTCGAACATCTTCGCGATCCTCGGCCTTCGTGCCCTCTATTTCGCGCTGGCGGCGATGATTCATCGCTTCCGCTATCTGAAGCCCGCGCTTGCCATCGTGCTGATCTTCATCGGCTCGAAGATCTTCCTCGCCGATCTGCTGGGCTTGGAAAAATTCCCGGCCGCGCTCTCGCTGAGCATCACTTTCGCGATCATCGCCGCCGGCGTGGTCTGGAGCCTCCTCAAAACGCGCGATCCCCAGCAGCCCGCCTGAGCGGGCTCTGCGAGGGAATACGTTAACAAAGGAAGGAAACAGATATGATTTCGGATTTCATCGGCTGGATTTTTGCCATCCTCGTCGTCGGTCCGCTGCAGGCGGAGATACAGGAACAGGCTGAGCGCGCCCGGCTTCCCGTGGAGATCGTCCGCCAGTCCCAGGCCTGCCTGACATCCCAGGGACCGCGGCTCATCGAGCGCGCCACCGGCGATTACGGCTGGGCGACGGCCACAGTCGTCAGCATAGCGATCGGCCATACTGCGCCGGCAGAACTTCTCGACGGCAGCGACCCGCAATGCGCAGCCCTCGCCAGTGCCCTGAAGGGAGACGGCGAGGGTGCGTGACGGCAGCCAGCTGAGAATGGACCGTGTGACCGATCAAGACGGAAATAGACGAGCGCCGCGCGGTGTGGCCACTGCGCGGCTTCGGGAGATGCTGGAAATCGCCCGGGTGAAAGGCGGCCTCTCCATCGGCGAGGCTCTGGAGGCGATGGGCCAGACCAGCATCGCCTTCACCATTCTGTTCCTGGCAATCCCGGCGCTGACCCCAATCCCCGGGCCGTTCGGAATGGTTTTCGGCACCGCACTCGCGCTGGTCGCCCTCCAGATCGTCGCGGGTGGCCGGAAGGTCTGGTTGCCCGCCATCGTCAAGGATCGCCGGGTTTCGCCCGCGGCGCTTGATCTTATCGTCGGTCACGCGGTCCCGATGATCGCCCGGGTGGAAAAGCTCGTGCGCGTGGGCCGGATGCAGGCCCTCACCGGCCCGACAGTGCAGGCGCTTCTTGGCATTCCTGTCTTCCTGCTCGCCGTGGTGATCGCGCTGCCGATCCCCTTCGGCAATATTCTGCCGGTGTTCTCGCTGGTCGTGCTCGCCGTCGCCCTGATGGAGCGGGATGGTCTCGTCACCTTGATCGGGCTGCTGCTGACATCGGCGACGATCGTCGCGACCGCCGCCTTGCTCTATTTTATCAAGGCGATGATCTTCACGGCTTCTTAAGCCGAATGGACGGGGACCGCGGCGAGGAAACGCCGCAACTCCGCTTCCACGTAGGCCGCCACCGGCCCTTCTGCGCCAAAGCCCCACCAGGTGAGCGAGCCCTGCCATTGCGACAGCATCAGCCGGGCGATGGTCTCCGGCGCGCGCGCCGATCCGAAACAGCGCGCGATTGCCGCCGTCAGCGCTTCGCCCCAGGCTGCCCCGCGGGCGCGCAGCACCGGATCGCGGAAGTCTTCGCGCAGCACCAGCAGTCCCTCGCCATAGGCGGCGGCATTGTCGCCGTAATCCTGCGACAGGCCGACGAGCAGCGCCACGGCGCCGTCCGGCGTTTTTTCAACGCTGCCGGCAAGCCTTGCCGTTTCCGCGTCCAGCCTGTCCCAGGCATAAAGCAGGGCTGCGCGCAGCATCGCTGCCTTCGTGGTAAAGCGCTGCACCAGCGTCGAGCCGGAAAGACCGCTGGCTTTGGCCACCGCCGCAAAGGTCGCCGCATCCGGCCCTTCGGCATGGATCAGCGCAAGCACCATGGCGAGAAGCTGTTCATCGGAAAGCGTGCGGCGGCGCGGCATGTAATTCCTCTTGCATCTGCCTTATTTATGAACGAACGTTCGTTTATATACAAGGGTGTTTTCCAGTTTTAGCGTGGAGGATGGAGAGATGACAGCGGACTTGCGGGAGAAGGTGGCTTTGGTGGCGGGCGCCACGCGCGGCGCCGGCCGCGGCATTGCGGTGGAACTCGGCGCTGCCGGCGCCACCGTCTATGTGACCGGGCGCACGACGCGCACACAGCAATCCGAATATGCCAGGCCGGAGACGATCGAGGAGACGGCCGAGCTGGTAACGGCTGCGGGCGGGAAGGGGATCGCCGTGCGGGTAGATCATCTCGTCGAGGCTGAGGTCGAGGCGCTGGTCGCCCGCATCCGGGCGGAGGCGGGCCGGCTCGATATTCTCGTCAACGACATCTGGGGCGGCGAAAAACTGTTCGAATGGGACAAGGCTGTCTGGGAGCATTCGCTGAATAAAGGCCTGCGCCTGCTGCGGCTCGGCATCGACACGCATCTGATCACCGCCCATTACGCGCTGCCGCTGATGATCGAGCGGCCGGGTGGGCTGCTGATCGAGGTGACCGATGGTACGGCCAACTACAATGCCACGCATTACCGGCTGTCGCCCTTCTACGACCTCGTCAAGACGGGTGTCACCCGCATGGCCTGGGCGCATGCGCAGGATCTGGCAAAACACGGCGCCACTGCCGTTTCGATCACGCCCGGCTGGCTGCGCTCCGAAATGATGCTGGATGCTTATGGTGTCAGTGAGAAGAACTGGCGCGAGGCGACCAAGGTGCAGCCGCATTTCGCCATTTCCGAAACGCCGCGCTTCGTCGGCCGCGCCGTGGCGGCGATTGCCGCCGATCCCGACCGCGCCCGCTGGAACGGTCAGTCGCTGTCGAGCGGCGGACTGGCTAGGCTCTATGGCTTCGACGACATCGACGGCTCGCGGCCGGATTGCTGGCGCTACATGGTGGAGGTGCAGGAGCCCGGCAAACCGGCAGATGTGACGGGCTACCGCTGAGGCTGCCTGTTACCGGGCCGCCGCCTCGCGAAACGACACCAGCCGCTTTGTCTGCTCGTCCCACAGCACCAGTTTGACGCAGCGCAGGCTGTCCATGAGTGTGATGCGGCCGATATCGGCAAGCTCGGGATGGTCCCGCAGCACCTCCGGCAGCCGGTAATAGGGCACCCGGCTCGACAGGTGATGCACGTGGTGGATGCCGATATTGCCGGTGATCCAGCGCAGCACCGGCGGCAGGTCGTAATGCGAAGCGCCGTGAAGGGCTGCATGCTGGAACTGCCAGTCCGGCTCCTTCGACCAATGTGTCTCCTCGAACTGGTGCTGGACGTAGAACAGCCAGACGCCGGCGGCACCCGCAAGCAGCACGATCGGCAGATGCACCAGCAGGAAGGGGATGATCCCGACCGCCCAGATTAGCAGAGCGGCGGCCAGCGCAATGGCAAGGTTGGTCGCCATGGTGGAGATCCAGGGCAGGGCGCCGGAGCGCATCATGCCGAAAGGCAGGCGCTGCTTGATGATGAACAGCCATGCCGGCCCGATCCCGAACATCACGGCCGGGTGCCGGTAGAGCCGGTAGCCGAGCCGGCCCCAGCGCGACAGCGCATTATATTCGGCGATCGTCAGCGTCTCGATGTCGCCGACGCCGCGTTCGTCCAGGTTCCCTGCCGAGGCGTGGTGCTCCGCGTGTGCCCGGCGCCAATAGTCGTATGGCGTCAGCGTCAGGATGCCGATCGTTCGCCCAACCCAGTCGTCGACGCCGCGGCGTGCGAAAAACGAGCCATGGCCGCAATCGTGTTGGATCATGAACAGCCGTAACAGGAAAGCGGCGGCGGGAACGACGAGGATGAGGCCAGGCCAGAAGCTGTAATGAACCGCGGCCCATGCGGCAGCCCAGAACAGAGCGAACGGGACGACCGTGACGGCAAGCTCAAAAGCGCTTCGGCCGGCTCTCGGCTGACGGTATCCGGCAAGAATCTTCAACCAGCGCTTCTCAGCGAAAAGCGCGTTGTGCCCCCCGGAAGACTCCGAGTTTGCGGCGGGTTCGCCCAAAGGGACCACTTGGATTTCCTTAATCTCGTTGCGGCGCGCGGATTCGATCACAGAATAGCGCCATGAAAGGCCGCGATACTCGAAAGGCCGAGTGCGATCACTACAGCCGAGCGAATGAGAAAGAGCGGATAGTCGAAACGGTACATTGTGTGAAGAGAGACCATGGCTGCAGCACTTCCTGTTTTTGTGGAAACATGTCAATGGGTGATAATGTCACGCAGGAGCGTAGCGCGGCCGACCGGACGCGCAATCACTTCAGTTGACACATGATTCTTATGCGCAAATCGATCGTGAATTGCGCTATCTCTGCGAAGAGGCGGGGGCTCGATAAGATCTTTTATTTCTTTGGAGCACTGCCATGCGGGGCGGTCGTGGTCGCCGTCTTCATCTGGTTGGCGAACGTGCTTTCCACCTTCGCCGCCTGCTTGTCCTTCTTCGGCTTCCGGACCTCACGATTGCTTCTAACCTGTCCTTTTGCCATGAATAAATCTCCCGTTTGATCGAAAACTGAAAAGCCGTAGCCTGCGCGGTGTTCGCCCGCTTGTCGACCGCGACCGGAGATCGCGGGATCGTCGTGAGGACGACCCGACAACGCCGGGCCGCAGGAATTGAATGAAATGATGCCTGCTGAAACCGCATCGAAGTCTGGAGGCGGATGACCTCAGAGGTCACCAAAAGCCAAACCCGACGTTGAGGCGGGACGTCACCATGTGTTCGCGATCGGGAAAATGGCGGGCCGGATTCCGGTCACCGCAGATGCCGCATCGGCCAAATCAGCGAGCCCTTCTCTTACAATGAAATTGCGGTGCCATTAAGGCCGTTGCCGCAACAAAGCCATATTTTCAGAGGGGCTTAATCATTGATGGGAAACAGGCGGATCAGTTTGGTTCTTTCCATTTCCGCTCGCCCGGATGCCGACATGATGCCGCGCGCCAGGCAAAGATCTATATCCCGCCCGATGTCGAACGGGACCCGCATCCCTCCGGCCTTGAGCAGACGGTCGGTCATCGTGAGAAGCAGGTCCACCCTTGCCTGGCAGCCGTCCGCTTCGAGGAGCGCCACCCGGCGCTCCCTGTCAATCGCAGCAAGATCCTTGGCATGCTGCCGTTGCTGATAAGCGCCGAACTGCACCCATCCAAGATAACCCGCCACTGCGACGCCGATACAGAGACACAGGGTTTTCCGCAGCTTCAAAGTGATTGGCTCCTTTGGCGAATCTGAA